>NZ_SSOD01000008.1 GCF_004801305.1 Pseudothauera rhizosphaerae
AGCAAAAACGGAGGGCAACAGCCCGAGGACGACCCGATCGGAAGCGAAAAACGCCATCAAAGTCGAAAGCCCGTCACTGATACGCGCTCGAAATCGGTCCGCGGGCATTTGTTCAGCACTTCCTTAGGTATTTTGGCGTAAAAATTCAGCATGATCGTAAAGCGTGAGTTGGGCCTCCGCTGCAAGCTCTTTGGCACTCGCCACATCCGATGATTTGACAATGAAGGAGCAATAGAAATCGGAGTTTGTCTCGAAGTGCAAAAGTGCTAAGCCTCTTGCGGTGAGCCACTCCGAAAGGGAAAGCAGTGCTTCGTGAACGGAACGAAATTCCGCTTCGCAATCGTGTTCCCAGCGTTCGCCGAAACCGAGTGTGCTCAGAATTTCGGAAACCTGCCAAGTAATTTCCTCTCGTGCTTTCCAATCTAATTGGATAAACACCCACTTACCTCTCCGTTGTCCATCTTCGCCTGACGCTACTTCACTCAGTGCTTCAAATGAGTCTTCTGTGTCATTCAGGGCTGATTTCCCAATTCGGCATAGACGTTGAGATTCAGTCTTGGTCAAATGGGATGTAGCGAACTGCAGAAACCGCTGTAGATTCTTCTTTCTTTTGGACAGTTCGGCCTTGTTCGTGGGATGCAGAATTTCCCATATTTCGTCCTCCGATACATTCGTATCAATGGGCTCTGCCGGAGTTGTGAGATCCCTGTTGAACAGTTTGCCTAGAAATTTGAGCATTCTGAATACCTAACGTTCAAGGTCAGGGACGCTGCGCGGCTTTATCGCGCAGCGTCCCCTGCACCGCAGGGTTAGCCCTTTTTTACAGGAGTGCATTATTGATATCGCTCGCGATATTTTTTCCGGCGCGGTGATCGCTGCTCGTTTTGGGAAGAGTGAACGTATAGCGGCCATCGCTCTGAAACACGACTTTGTAGTGCTTTCCATCTTCGGAGATGCTAAAGCCAAGATTTAGCAATGCACTCCGAGTTGGCGCATCCATGTCACGGTAGGTTTTGAATAGCGACTTGATTTCTTCCTGCATCCTCTCAGCGTGGCGTGATGGCTGGTTTATATTGAGTAGATCAGTAAGGACATGCTGGCGCCGGCTGTTTTCTCGAGTTGTACGTAATGCTTCCTGTAGTGCCGCAATCGCAATGTCACGAATTTCATGGGGATAAAGGTCTTGCTCTTTCCCGGGCGAGATAAGCCCCGCCACAGATGATTGATTGGCAGATGCAAGGCGCTTAATCTCGGCATGCAGGCGGGAGATTTCTTGCTCGGCCTCTATTAGCTTTCCATCCTTCGCTGCTTGTTCAGCGTCGAATGCATCAATGTACTCCTGTAGCGCAGTAGACCCTTGCGACCTGAGTAGATCGAATCGCTTGCGCGAAATCGTTTCTTTCAAATGAGCCCATGTGCAAGTAGAGCGCAGTCGCCGATTTGAAAGCGCTAGCCTGATGTCTTTCGCAATCTCCAGTTGGATGGCTCGCGGGTTCGGCATGGCTTCGTCGATGAAATACGACTTTCGGGCATCGCTCTCCGGCCAATAGACGCCGACCGTGCCGCCAAAGGCATTGCGGGAATTGGTAAGGGTCTTAAGGTGATACGAGAATTCGCGGCTTGGCTCAACCACGACGTGTGCCATTCCTGAAACGTACTGCGCGAGTTCATTCGGGTTGACGAGGAGGTTGCCGTCAAATCCCGCGCTGACATAAACGATAGGCAACTTATTTCTTGCAAGGCCACTTATCAAAGCGGCTGCGATGCTTGCCTCACCTTCGGCAAGGCGGAATGGTCTATCCGTCACTGGAACTTCGCCATCCATTCCGCCACCCAATTTTTCGAGGGCTTGCCGAATGAAATAGGGCTTTTTCGGGGGAGGAAGCCGGACAGCGGTACTCAGAGCCTCGCAGGAGACCTGAAGGCTAAGAACATGACGTTCATTTGTTTTGAGAGAAACAATGGATGTCGTCCATTCCAACCCACTTTCCGTGCGGACGTAGCGAAGGCCACCTATCGCAAAGTCTTGGCCGTTTGCGCAGGCTGTCGTTACCTGCTCGGAAAATGCAGATATGGTTCTTTCTGCATCAACCGGTAGTTCATCCAATTCGGCTTTGGGTATCTTCGTGTGCGGACTCCCAGATACCCACTGATACGCAAGGTGAACGACATCTGCAACGGACTTACCGGAGTCAATTGGGAATTCTGTGGAGAAGTTCGTGGTCATGGCAAAGGTGGGAAATGAAGAGGGCTAACGTGGAAATCACCGGGCGGCAAAAGCGCAGCTTTTGAAGAACCGGTGCATTGTAGGGTTAGGAGATGATGTGTGGTGGAACATTGTGTTTTTCCGCAATATTCCATAACCATAAATCGAACAGGATGATTGCAACAGACATTACAGCCCGAAAAATTTCATGTGAGACAAGGTAGGTAAGCAAAACTGCTGCAAGTGTGCCAAGTAGCCAAATAGAAATTTCACGCCAGAAGCGTTTTCGCGCAGCATAGATCACAGGAGCGAGACCACAGCACGATATGACCAAAACTACGCCTATAGCCAAGGCACTCAATGCAATCCCCTAACGAATGAATTCACCGGCCTGCGCGGCTTTTCGCGCAGGTCCGGTGGAATGATGGGTTAGGCCGATAGCCCAAAGCGCAAAAGTCGGCTTTGGCGAGACGGCGACCAAGACGCCAATGCTCATCGCGGCATGAGTGCGAACACACCCCAGCCTAGGTACTCGCGCGTGTAAGCGGCATGGCGTTTAGGCTCCGAGGTTAGTTTGGCTCGAACCTCTTTCGTTAACTCGTCGTCGGGATTGGCTTCAAGCCATCGGCGCATGGTGAGCCATTTGGCCGCTTCGTATCTGTCCCAACCGTCTTGATTAGCCAGAACCATTTCAACAACGTCGTAGCCGAGCTGATCGAAAGATGCGATAAGTTCTGGAAGGGTGAGGAAGTTGGAGATTGAGTTGGCAAGACATTCCTTGGCAATGTCTTCCGTTGGCGGCAATTGCCGCCAATAAGGCTCACCGATCAGAATGATTCCGCCGGTGCGTAGGCTGCGCGCCAGAAGCTCGATGGTGCCGGCGACGCCTCCGCCAATCCATGTAGCACCGACACAAGCGGCCACGTCGGCCTTCTCATCGGAGACGTAACCTGCCGCATCGTCGTGAATGAACTTGACTTGATGGGCAACACCGAGTTCTTCAGCGCGCTGTTTCGCCTGCTCGGTGAACAACGGACTCATGTCAATGCCGGTGCCGATAATGCCGTGATCGCGTGCCCAGGTGCACAGCATCTCCCCCGAACCGCTACCAAGGTCAAGCACTCGTGCCTCCGGCTCCAGACGCAATGCAGCGCCGAGACTAGCGAACTTGTCGGGTGTGAACGGGTTGTGGATACGGTGCGCACTTTCCGTGATGTTGAATATCCGTGGGATGTCCAATGCGAAGATTTCCTTAAAGGTTGCGAACAGATTGAGTAAAAGGCCTAACGTTCAAAATCACCGGCCTTGCGCGGCTTGTCGCGCAAGGTCCGGTGGATTGCAGGGTTGGGCCTCACGGTGGGTTGTTCCCCAGAGCCTAAAGATGGAATACATATGCCGCCACGGCTACAGCGGCAACGCATGCCGGAACAGCCAACAGAACCGATGCTATTGCGACTAGACGCTGCCCTCTTTTTAGACACTGGGCACCAACGACAACGCACGTGATGTTGATAGCGGCAAACAAAAGAGCCATTAAGTTGTGGGTGTGCTGGGGGACGCCAACACCAAGTATCCAGAAGACCACCGATACGAACGCACTGCCAAGAGCAAGCACAACAAACGACACAATGACCCAAGGGCCTACCCGCTTTGGCAGGGATGTGTTCAACGGGATGGAATGGCTATTGCTCATACGGGTTGTGAGGCCCAACGAATGAAAGGGACTTCCCCGTCCCGGCCTGACCGCATTGCGGTAATCGGCACCTGAGTGCCACGATGGGAAGTGCGAACTCTCATCAATCCGTCCGAAAGGGGAAGTCCATGAGCATTGTGACCGTTGGAATCGATCTCGCCAAGAACGTATTTGCCGTGCATGGCGTCAATGAGGCTGGCCGTGCCGGGTTGGTACGCCCGGCGGTACTGCGCGAGAAGCTGCATGAACTCATCGCAAGCCTGCCGCCGTGCGTGGTTGGCATGGAAGCGTGCTCGGGCGCGCACCACTGGGCGCGGTTGTTTCAGGCGGCCGGTCATACTGTTCGTCTGATCGCGCCGAAATTCGTGACGCCTTACCGCATGAGCGGGCGGCGCAGCAAGAACGATGCGGCCGATGCCGCGGCGATCTGCGAGGCCGTGCAGCGCCCACACATGCGTTTCGTGCCGATCAAGACGCTCGATCAGCAATCGCACCTGATGGTGCACCGTGCCCGCCAAGGCTTTGTCGAACAACGCACCGCTACGCTCAACCGCATCCGGGGTCTGCTGGCCGAGTTCGGCATCGTGCTGCCGCTCAAGGCCGCCACGGTGCGCAGGCGCGCGGGCGAATGCCTGGAGGAACTGCCCGGCTGGGCCAATACGGTCATCGGTGATCTGCTCAGCGAGGTCGGCCGGATCGATGAACGCATCGCGCAGTACGACCGCCACATCCGGGAAATTGCCCGTCAGGACAGTCGTGCTCAACGCCTTACCCGCCTGAGCGGTGTAGGCGAGACCACCGCCACCTGCCTGGTGGCCTTGATCGGCAATGGTCATGACTTCGAGTGCGGCCGCCAGTTCGCCGCCTGGCTGGGTTTGGTGCCCGGCCAGTACAGTTCGGGCGGCAAGGCCCGACTGGGGCGCATCACCAAGGCAGGAGATCCTTACCTGCGCAGCTTGCTGGTCATGGGCGCCCGGGCCGTGTTGGTGGCAGCCAGGAACAAGACCGACACATTGAGTCGCTGGGCGATGGCATTGCAGCAGCGGCGAGGCTACTGGAAGGCGGTGGTGGCCATTGCCGCCAAGAACGCACGCATGGCCTGGGCGGTACTGCGACGAGGCGAAGCCTTTGTGCTGCCAGCCTGATCCAGTTCCAGCCTGCAACCGACCAACAAGCACCGATTTGACCGCCGTGTGACGGCAAGCGTTGATGACAACAGGTCTGGACCTGCGCGGGGCGTGACCGATTAATTCAAGGGCGGCTGCATCAGCGCCGGCTAACGAATGGGTTCCCCGCGTGCGTCCTTCATCAGGGTCCGCAGCCACTGAAGCGCTGCAAGAGTGACCGTTTGTAGTCTGGCCAGTCCGCACCTTGTTGTTCTCGCCTTGTTTGCAGATCACTCGGAAGGTATTTGTTTGGCAAGAAAAATCACTGCCGCTCCGCCGGCCACGGGACGCTATTGCTTGACAGATGGGGAAGCCCTTGTAGTTTGAGGTAACCGGCGACCGTAGCGCGAAGCGCGGAGGGGACCGGCAAGCGCAGCTTGCCGGGCGTCCGGTTGACCGAGAGGTTAGAAGGTGAAAATGCTGATGAATTTAGCATGAGGCGTGGGCGGGAGAAAAGCCTTTGGGGGAATTTGGGGCGCGAGCGGACAAATGGCGAAGGCAGTGGTTTTGGAGGCGGCTAACTTGGTGAAGATGGCTACCTTTCGGTTGGCCGCCAAGTGGCGAACCGGTGGCTGTTTGAGGCAAAGCGCCTGAACTTGAGGCGGCGTATGCCAGGGAGTGGTGCTTGAAGTGGGGCGTGGGCGACAAAATTGGCTCGGAAAACGGCCCGCCTTCTAACGTAGAGCTAACCGGCGCTGCGCGGTTTTATCGCGCAGCGTCCAGCGACCGAAGGTAGCGGAGTTGAGCGACTAGTTAGGAGAATTTGCAAGGGCCAACACCTCGGGCTTGAAGCTGTTGCGCTCCAGCTTTTTGCCTACAAACCAAGTGCACGAGACGGTTGGTGCTTTTCCTCCATGCGGAAACTCCACTTCTCCAACATAGTCGACAGTCATGTCTGGGCCACCGCTCTTTAGCTTGACAACATCTCCAACCTTAAAGGTCATGATTTCTTCTCCTAACGTTCAAGGTCAGGGACCTGGCGCGGCTTTATGCGCCAGGTCCCCTGCATCGCAGGGTTAGCCCGCTGCTTCGAGAACTGCTTCATTAACGCCTCCAGTTGCGAGTAACTCCAGAGACCGAGAAAAAGCGCCCAGGCTTTCGTAGGTCGTGAGCAGATCAACGGCCAACGACGATTGCCCTTCCGGCCGGTTGTGTTGATGAACGGGAGTGGACAGCACGACGCGGCACCCGACCCGACCAAGGGAACCAACTGGGTAGAACGTCAAGCCGACATGCTCTTGCTCGAGGCCCTCACCAGACTTGCTCCAATAGCCACCACGGATTCCAAGTGGTGGATCGGCCGGTAGCGGAAATGCGGTGGCGAGTTTCTTCGCAAGCTCAACGAGGCCGCTTTCGCTAAACCTGGCCGAAGCGGCACCAGCAAAGCCGTTGGACAAGACTTCAGCGAACAACTCGCCCGTACCGTCCGTATCGGGCTTGAACTGAAGGCGAAGAGCATCGGCCATGTTTGTAGCGGGCTAACGTAGAAGTAACCGGCCTGCGCGGCTTTTCGCGCAGGTCCGGTTGACTGCCGGGTTAGGGCGCGGCATTTGGTTTCCCCGAGATGCGCTGCCACCAAGCGGCGGACGACATTTTGTACGGAGCGAGAAGCTCACATAGCTTCTTGCTTGGGGCTGAGGTGGAGTACGTTCCTTTCTCCCAAGATGCCGTAGTTGTCCATTCCATAGCTTTGGCTACTGCGAGTGCTTCGGGATACGTGAGCGCATAAGTAACAGCGTGCTCAGGTTCTTTGAGGCCCCAAACATACGCGAGTAGAAGGTTTGCGATCTTCGAGTACTTCCGGTCAATGGAGAACGCCCGAGTAGACGCAGCCTTCATCTGGATTGGGACGGCGACGAAACTGGAAACTTTCGATTCAAGATCAACGTAGGCAATTAGATCAACACCCCTATCTCTGGCCGGAAGTGCAACTTCGAGGCCGGCGAGAAGAAGTTCATCCACCAACCGATTGCGGCCCAGCAGTTCAATGGTCTGCGTGTCCATGCGGAATAGCGCCCTAACGTTTAGTAGACGACAAATGACGGCGTAAGGGTGTTATGCGACATACGGGTTTGTTGAAATGTCTTCCGTATCATTCTGATTTTTCTCGTATGATTCAACAACGACAATGTCATGGTGTCGCCTAACATGATTAGCACGTCACTCCCTTCCGCTCCCCGCCTGCTCGACGTGGTGCGCGACCGCATCCGCCTCAAGCACTACAGTCTGCGTACCGAGCAGGCATATCTGGGATGGATCAGACGATACATCATCCACCACGGCAAGCGCCATCCCCGCGACATGGGCAAGGCGGAGGTGGAGGCGTTCCTGACCGCGCTGGCGGTGGAGCGAGACGTGAGTGCGGCGACGCAGTCGCAGGCACTGGCGGCGATCCTGTTTTTGTACCGGGAGGTGCTGGAGCAGCCGCTGCCGTGGCTGGACGAGGTGACGCGGGCGAAGCGGCCGGCGCGGCTGCCTTCGGTGTTGTCTGTGGAGGAAGTGCGGCGCCTGATGGGCGCGGTGGACGATGGGCGTATGGAACTGGTGATCCGCCTGCTGTATGGCACGGGGATGCGCCTGCTGGAAGGCCTGCGCCTGCGTGTGAAGGACGTGGATTTCGCGCAGGGGCAGATCATGGTGAGGGACGGCAAGGGCGGCAAGGACAGGGTGACGGTGCTGCCCGCCCGACTGGTCGAGCCTTTGCGCGCGCAGGCGGCGCAGGTGGAGGCGCAGCATCGGGCCGACCTGTTGGCCGGGCGGGGCGAGGTGTGGCTGCCTCACGCGTTGGCGGCGAAGTATCCGGCGGCGGCGAAGTCGCCGGGCTGGCAGTATTTGTTTCCCGCGGACGGTTTTTCCACCGATCCGCGTTCGGGCGCGGTGCGGCGCCACCACCTGGATGAACGGCGGGTTCAGCGGGCGGTGAAGCGGGCGGCGGCGTTGGCGGGCATCGTCAAGCCGGTCAGCCCGCATACTTTGCGCCATTCGTTTGCCACCCATCTGCTGGAAGGTGGCTACGACATCCGCACGGTGCAGGAGTTGCTGGGGCATGCGGATGTGGCGACGACGATGATCTACACGCACGTGCTCAACCGGGGTGGGTTCGGGGTGGTGAGTCCGCTGGACAGGTTTTGACCGTTTCTTGCGGGCCGGGCGGTTTCAGGTGCGGGTCTGCATGTAGAGGCCGAAGAGTTCCCCGTTGAGGGCGCGCAGGCGTTTGCGCTCTTCGACGATGTCGGCGTGGCGGCCCTGGCGTTCGAGGGCGAGCAGGCGGATGAGGGTTCGGCAGGCTTCTTCCTGCGGGGTGCGCTGCGGGGTGGTGGCCGTTTGCAGGACGGTGCGCAGTTCGGGATGGTCGAGCAGCGCCCAGGCGGGAAACCAGGCGTGGTCGGCGGGGGTGTCGGCGAATTCCCGTTCGTATTGCAGGAGCAGGCCGGTCAGCGCCTTCGACGGCAGGCGGCGGGCAAGATCGCCGAAGCGCACGGCATCGAGCCAGGCGAGTTCGGCCAGCAGGGGCCATGCGGTGTCCAGGCCGTGCAGGTGAAAGCGGGCTTCCGCGGTCCAGGCCAGCGGGTGCGGAATGCGCCGCCAGGATTCGATGGCGCTTGCGTGGTGTTCCGCTTCGCACCAGTGGCGGGCGCGCAGAAACAGTGGGGCGGCGTGCGCTTCGGGCGCATCCGGATGGTAGGGCAGGTGTGCGGCCGCGTGAGCGAGGGCGTGCCAGGCGGGGTGCAGCCAGCGTTCCGCCTGTTGCTCGCCGAACAGGGATGCGGCGGCCGGGCGGGTTTCCCGTTCGAGGCGCGCGATGGTTTGCAGTGCGTCTGCGTGCGTGGGGAAGGGCGGGATGTCCGGGCTGAGCCGGCCGGCCAGCAGACGGGCCGGGGCCAAGGCAGGGTCGTGGGGAAATTCGGCAGCCAGCGCGGCGAGTGCGTGTTCGCTGGCCGGGGCATCGCGGGACCGGAGCGCCGCGAGCAGATCGTTGCGCAGCATCACGTCACGGCTGTGGGCGAAGAGATCGAGCTGCATCGGGAGGCGCGGCGATCAGGGGAAGGGCGAGATCAGCGGGATGGTCTTGCGGCCGTGGCGGCGATAGACATGGAAATCGCTGTCGAGGGTCAGGATGCGGCACGGGTCGTGGCATTCCGATAGCCTTATCAGGCAGGCATCTGCAAGTGAGGCGGGCACGTTGTCGTAGCGTTCGAACAATGCACGTACGGCCCTGATCTGCTCGTTCAGCGACATTGCGACCCGTACGGCGCCACGTTCGATCAGTGCCAGCGCCCTGGCCGGATCGAAACCGGAGCGGGCCAGCAGGAAGCAGGTTTCGGCGACAACGGCCTCGCAGGTCAGGAAGGGGCCGGGGTACTGTGCGAACTGCGCCCGCGCCCAGGCATGATGGGTGTCGTCACGGAACAGCAGTGCTACCCAGGGGCCGGTATCGAGGATGATGTGGCCGCTCACGTGCGTCCGAACCCGTCCAGATGGCGGGGGTTGGAAGACAGGTCGGCAGGGCCGCCGGAAAAGCAGCCGGCCAGTTCGCCAGCCAGATCCAGCGCGGAGATGAAGGAGTCTGCGGCCGTGCGCTGGCCGAGATAGATCGTCAGCGCACGGCGCACCAGTTCCGACTTGCTGACGTGTTCCTGTTCACTCGCCTGCTGCAGATCGTGTTCCAGGGCGGGTGGAATCTTGATGGTCAAGGTGTTCATGAAGTGGTCTTACCGAGTGGCGGTTGGTATTGCACTACTCTAGTCTCCGCTGCGTGGAAGATCAATGTCATCAGCAGGGTGGGGCAGTCGTATGAATGCTTTTGTCTCGAATGCCGATCAGGTGCGAGATGGTCCTGATGTCACCAGAAGAGGCTTTCCTGCTCGCCTTTTTCGCCCAGTTCCAGCATCGCATCGGCGAGCTCGGCGAGTGCCGGGGGCAGGTCGCCGCGCTGGCGCAGCCGTTCGAGCTGGCCGCGGTCGCGCTCGGTGAGGGGGCGGCGGTGGGCGAGGCGGTGCAGGTCCGCGCCGCCCATGTGCCAGGGTTCCCAGGCTTGTCCGGCCGCTTGCCACGGTCCGGCGGCCTGCAGGGCGATGGCGATGCCGTCCGGGTCGGGGTCGCAGGCGATGGCGGCTGGCGCGGGGGCGAGTTCCAGCAGATGGGCGACGGCCTCGCGCCACCAGCCGGGTGGGTAGCCGGGCAGCCAGAGCACGGCTTCATTGGGTTCGCGGGCGGCGGCGGCTTTTTCGAAGGCGCTGCGGTTTTCCACCAGGCGCCAGCGCCGGGGCGGGGCGTGGATGCGGGCGATGGCCTGCACCGCTTGCGGCGGCAGGCCGATGAAGGCGGGCAGGGCGGCCAGATCGAGCGTGCCGTTTCCGCTTTCCAGCCGGCAGCCGGCGGCGATGAGCAGCAGCGGGGCGTGGGCGGCAATGCCGAAGGCGGCGAGGTCCAGGTTGTCCGCAAGCCATTGCCATTCGGCGTCGGTTATTTTCTTGGTGTCCTGGCGGGCGAAGTACGCGAGGTCGCGCCGGGTGGCGCTGCCGCCGTCGCGGCTCTGCCGCGCCCATTCGGCCAGGGCTTCCAGCAGTTGCAGGCGGGCGAGCGCGCTGGCAGGCGGCAGAGTGTCCAGTGCGGTGCGGGCGGCGTCCAGGTCGGGGCGGTCGAAGGCGGTTCGGACGCGCTGTGCCCACTCCTGCCGGGCGGCGTCGGGTTCGGGCAGGCCGAGGGCGCGGCGCAATGCGGCGGGGTCGATGAAGCGCAGGCTGTGGGCCTGCCAGCCGTGGGGCGGGGCGCGGCGTTCTTCCACTTCGGCGAGGCCGTCGGCCAGCAGGCGTTCGAAGAGGGCGAGCGCGGTGTTGGCGCGGCCGGCACCGGCCTGCTTGAGCAGGGCTTCGTGGCGGCAGTGCTTGTCCGGCGTGGCACGGCGTACCCAGGCGCCGAGCAGTTCGCGCCACGGGGCGGGCCAGGTGTCCAGCGCCGCGGGGGGACGGTCGAAGGCGCGGCGCAGGCGCTTGCCGCGCAGGGTGGAGCGGGCGGGGTCGGTGAGCCAGGCGGTGGAAAGGCCGTGGGCGTCGGGCGGGAGCCAGTGGGGTTCGGTGACGGCCGGCATTCTTTTCGTCGGCAATACGTGGTGTGCTGCCGGTCAGTTCGATTGCTGGCGGCTGACGAGCGGGAAGCGTTCCGGATGGCGGATCGACTCCACGGCGAGGTCCACGTCCAGATCGGGCCAGTACAGGTGATTCACCGAAGGCCGTTCCACGTTCAGAACCTTGCCGATGGGAGCTTCCCGGAACCAGGGGAACTCCGTAAACGGCAGGAAGAGTTCCGCATCGTCGAGCAGGATCCAGAGGCCATGCGCGGAAATATTGGTGACTTCAGCCGGGGAAGTGCTGGTGCCAAGCGCGGCGGATGTCATGTTCGTGCTCCCGGACCAGGCGTAGCGCCTCGTTGATCTCCTGGCGGGCAAGACCCGTATGCTGGGCCAGCTCGATGGCAGGAGGCTCCAGCCAGAATCTTGCCTCGCCGTTCTGGCCTTGGACGTGAACGTGCATGCGCGGTTGTTCCCGCGAGAAGAAGTAGAACCGGAAGCCGCTGGCACGGAATATCGTCGGACTCGCGGCGCAATGATACGCGCGTCGGGAGCGCTACACCGCCCGCTGCAGCACCCCGATAGTCGGCGCCCAGTCGTCCCCTGGTTTCTTCTTGCGCGTCACCAGCGTGAGTTGCGCGGGGGCGAAGACGTTGGCGTTGTGGGTGACCGGGGTGGTGATGAGGTACTGGGCGCGGGTGGCGCGCAGGAAGGTGCCGACGCGGTCGATGTTGGCCACGTCCAGGTGGGCGAAGGGTTCGTCGATGAAGACGAAGCCGCCGGGGCGGGCGTCGTCCATCAGCAGGGCGATGAGCAGGATCAGCGACTTCATCACCTGCTGGCCGCCGGAGGCTTCGCCGTCGTTGAGGCCCACGGCGCCCTTGCGGTCGAAGTCGAAGCGCACTTCCAGACCGGCCTGGGTGAGCGACAGATCGTCGGTGCCGAGCGCCGGGGGCGGGCAGTCCACGCCCACGCCGGCCAGTTCGCCCAGGGCCTTGAGGTTCTTGCCGTACTGGCGCACGGTGGCGCGCAGTTTGGCGATGTAGGCGTTGCGTGCTTCCTCGGTGAGGCGGCGGGTGGTGGCGCAGTAGCCCTGGCGTTCCCGGTAGTCCTGTTCGCGCTTGGCCACGTCGGCCTTGAGGCGTTCGGAGACGGTGAGCACGGCCGGGTCGGTGACCCAGTCGCCTTCCGCGAGCCGCGTGCGCAGGCGGTCGCGCTCGCGGCGGGCACCGGCGGCGGATTCGTATCGTTCCGCGAGCAGGGCGATGTCGGCCGGGTCGCGCCAGTGGGCCGGCATGCCACGGCGGAGCGCCCGCAAGCGGATGAGGCGCTGGGCCTGGGCGTGGCGGCGCGGGGCGGTGTCCCGGTCGAGTTCGGCCAGGCGCTGTTCGATGGCGGCGAGCTCGCGGTTGCGGCGTTCGATTTCGATCTGGATGCCGGCAAGCTGGCCGCCGAGTTCTTCGTGCAGGGTCTCGATCTGGTCGCGCGCTTCGGCGGCGGTGGCGAGTTCGCTGCGGGCCTGGGGCAGTTCGGTTTCGGCCACGGCGTAGGTTTCCGCCCTGGCGGCGAGGAGTTGTGCGGATTGCAGGCCGAGCAGGCGCGAGCGCAGGGCGGTGAGGCGGTCGGCGGCTTCCTGTACCCGTGGGCGCAGGGCGGAGAGTTCCCGGTCCAGATCGCGGATGTCTTCTTCCAGCCGGGCGATGCGGGCCTGGCGGGCCAACTCGCCGAAGTGGAAGTCGGCCGGGCGGCCCAGGTGGCGGGCGCCGCGGCGTTCCCGGTGGTAGCCGTCGCGGGTGATCCATTCCACGTCGCGGGGCAGATCGCGGGCCGCTTCCACGTCCTCCACGCGGCGGATGCGGTTGAGCAGATCGGTGAGCCAGCGCGGTACGGGGGCGCTGAAGTTGACCACTTCGGCCAGGCTTTGGGGGCGCGGCGGCGGGGCGGTTTCCCGTTCCGGCACGACGAAGTGGCGGAAGCGTTCCCGCTCGCCCAGGGCCCAGGCGGCGTGGCGGTCGGATTCCCGCTCCAGCAGCAGCACGTGGCGGTAGGGGCGCAGCACGGCTTCCAGGGCGGCTTGCCACCCGGCGTCGGTGACTTCCACGACTTCGGCGAGGCCTCGGTGGGCGATGCCCTCTTCATCCAGCAGGGCGCGGAAGAGGGCCACGTCCGGGTCGCTGGGCGGGCCGCTGCGGCTCCGGGCGGCACGCAGGCTGTGGGAGTTTTCCTCGAAGCGGGCGACCAGCTCGCGCTCCTGGGCGCGCAGGCGGACGAGGACGGCTTCGGCCGCTTCGTGCTCCCGTTCCAGGGCGACGGCGTCGGCCCCGTGTTCAGCGGCGAGCTGGGCACGCAGGGCGTCGCGCTCGGCCAGCAGTTTTTCCAGGTCGCGCACGCGGTCGCGGGCGGCGAGGTAGGCGGTTTCGATGCCCTGGCCGTCCTGCTTCAACTGGGCGCGTTCGGCTTCCGCCGCGGTCTTTTCCGCGCGTACTTCGTCCAGGCGCTGCAGGGCCTGGCGGCGTTCGCTCTGGCGGGCGGCGCGCTCGGTTCGTTCGGCGGCGAGCTGCTGGCGTTCTGCGGCGGTGTCGCGGGCCAGTTCGGCGGCTTCCAGGCGGGGCACGATCTCGGCTTCCAGGGCCTGGGCCTCGTCGTCGAGCTGCTTCCACTGCAGGTAGTTGTCGGCTTCCAGGCGGCGGGCTTCGGCCTGGGCGCGCAGGCGGTCCAGGTCCAGGCCCAGGTCGTCCAGTTCGCGCTCGGCGTTCTTCTGTTCCTCGCGGGCGGTGGCGTAGTTGTCCAGCACCTCCTTGTCGCCGAACACGTCGAACACCAGCTCCAGCAGGGCCTTGGGCGAGTATTCGCACAGCTTGTCGGTGTCGCCCTGTTCGAGGGCCAGCACCTTGGCGATGGCCGGCGTCAGCCCGCCCCAGGCGAGCCGGCTCTGGTAGTCGCGCAGGCCGATCCAGTCTTCGGTGCGTTCCAGGGCCTCGATGGGCTGGTCGCCGTCCACGATGGCGTAGTCCCGCGTCCATTCGCCGCCGGCGCGGCGGATGCGGCAGGCGAGCGTCACTTCGTCGGCGAGGCAGGGGAAGAAGGGCCGCCGCCCCGTGCTGCCCGGCTGGTTGGCGACCACGGCGCGTATCCACGCGAAGCTGCGGTCGGCCCTGCGCACGTAGCGGCGGAAGTCGCGCTTGCCCGAGCAGCGCAGGGCGAACAGGGTGCGGAGCGCGTCGAGCAGGGTGGTCTTGCCCGAGCCGTTGGGGCCGACGATGGTGATGATCTGGGCGTCCAGCGGCAGGGAGAAGCGGCGCCAGTAGTCCCAGTGGACGAGTTCGAGCTGTTTGATGTGGAACATGTCAGGCGTCTTCCCCGGTCTCGTCCTCGTCCGGCAGCACGTCGGCCACCTCGAAGGCGTTGGCTTCCGGCATGGGATGGCCGGCGCGGGCGATGACTTCGGCCAGCGTGCCGTGGATGATGCGGTCGGCCAGCACGCGGTAGTCCAGCGCCACGTCCAGCAGCGGACCTTCGGCGACGATGCCGTTGCGGCGTTCGATGAAGCCCAGGCGGGCGAGCTTGCCGAGCATGAAGTTCTTCACCCGGCTGCGTCCGCCCAGCAGGGGGCCGAAGTCGGCGATCAGGGAGGCTTCCGGGATGCCGGCGGAAACCGCGTCGCCATGCTCCACCGGTTTCTCGGCGCCGAACATGTCGCCCTGGCCGTCGTCGGCGACTTCGCGCCGGGTGACCTGGCGCTCCCGCTTGGGCAGCACGATGAGGGACCAGATGACCACCAGCAGGGCGATCTCGTCCCGCGTCAGGCCCACGTTGCTGGCGGCGTATTCACGCTTGGCGCCGAACACTGGTTCCACCATCTCCGCGGCGAGGGCGGCGGCCACGTGTCCGGCGTAGGGGTTGTCCTGCAGTTGCAAGCCCACCGCGGCCAGGCGGTGGTCCAGTTCCACGCGGAAGGTCTCGTCCACCAGCGCGCGGCGCACCAGGCGGTCGCTGCGGGGCAGCCAGCGGTTGGCGAGCAGGCGGGCGGTGAGGGTCTTGATGTCCTGTTCCATGGGATGAATGGCCTGGTCTTCAACGACCGTTCGGGCTGAGCCTGTCGAAGCCCGTTTGTTGCAATCGCCCTTCGACAGGGCCTGTCCCGAGCCTGTCGAGGGGCTCAGGGCGAACGGTATCGTATCCATCGGATGTGCCACGCGGCGCGACCCGGCCGGCGGAGATCAGCGCGATCTCGTCTTCATTCACTGCTTCCAGCGTGTCGCCGAACAGCACGTCCAGCGGCAGGCGCATGAACTCGCCAACCGGGCCGTCGGCGGGGCCGGACGATTCGCCGTCGGCCAGCAGGGCCAGCAGCGACAGGCGGTAGGCGGCCGGGGCGAAACCGCCGCCGGCCACCACTTCGGCCAGGGACGCGGGCCGGGTGACGGCGCCGAGGCGGCCGGCGAAGTGTTCCAGCAGGGCGAGGTCCTCCGTTTCCGGCGCGGTGTTGACCTCGGCGGCGTCCGGCGGGGGCAGGGTGGTGTCCACTTCCCGGGCACGCACTTCGTCGGAGAGCACGGCCTCCGCCCGGTCCAGCAGTTCGTGGCCGCCGGCGAGCAGGGCGATCTCCGGCACCAGGGCCAGCGCCTCGTCGGCGAAGGCGGCCAGCCGTTCGGCGGTGAGCGTGCGCAGCCAGGCGGAGACGTCGGACGAGGAGATGCCCGAGGCGCCCAGCGTTACACGCTGGGCCTCGATCTTGTTCAGCGCGCGCTGGAAGCTCGCGTCCGCGCGCGCCAGGCGCGACTGGGCGAGGCCGATGCGCTGGGCGATGGTGGCGATCTCGAAGGGCACGTCCGGGTCCGCGAGCAGCTCGCGCAGGATTTCCGTGCCCCGCGCCAGCCATTTCTCGTTGGCCGACAGGCGCCGCCGTGCGGCGAGGATGTGGAATTCCGAGCCGGAGGCGATGGCTTCCTCGAAATGCCAGGTGAGGTCGTTGAGCTTGGAGAGGAGATGCCCGAGTGCTTCCGGCGTGAGGCTGCCCACCGCCTGCAGGCCGGCCAGTTGCGCGGTGAGGAAGCCGAGTTCCGCGTCCTCCCCGTCGGCGAAGCGCAGCAGCATGGCGATGGCCGCCACCGCGTTGCGGCCCAGGTCGGAGAGGTGGTACAGGCCGTCGTCGGCGAAGGCCAGCAGGGCGTTGTCGCGCAGGCGCTTGAGCACCGTTTCCAGCTTCACCGGGTCGAGGTAGGTGAAGCGTGCGCGCAGGGCGTCCGGCGACCAGCGCGGGCTATCGGATTCGCGCCCGATCTCGCGCAGCACCAGCAGGCGCAGCAGCACCTCGGCCTCGGAGCCGCGGAACAGGGTGATGAAGGCGTCCAGCAGCGGCCGCGCGGCGACCAGCGGCGCGAGTTCCGGCACGTCGTCGGCGGCGACGCCGGGGGCGAGGAATTCGGCGAGGTCGAGGGGCGGGTTCAATGGTGTCTGGTGTGTGGTAGATGACCGATGCAGGTCGGTCATTGGGGGTTCTCCCTCCCCTTCAAGGGGAGGGTTGGGGTGGGGATGGGTCTAGCACGTCGGGGAAACCCATTCCCCTCCCAGCCTCCCCCTTGAAGGGGGAGGAGTGTCCTTTGTGTTCCTGGCGCTTGGCTCACACCCCCTGCTTCAGGCTCGCCGCGATGAAGTCGTCCAGGTCGCCGTCCAGTACGGCCTGGGTGTTGCCCACCTCGTAGTTGGTGCGCAGGTCCTTGATGCGCGACTGGTCCAGCACGTAGCTGCGAATCTGGTGGCCCCAGCCGATGTCGCTCTTGCTGTCCTCCAGCTTCTGCTGCTCGGCCTGGCGCTTGCGCAGTTCGGCTTCGTACAGGCGCGCCTTCAGCATGGACATGGCCTCGGCCTTGTTCTTGTGCTGGGAGCGGTCGTTCTGGCACTGCACGACGATGCCGGTGGGCTCGTGGGTGATGCGCACCGCGGAGTCGGTCTTGTTGATGTGCTGGCCGCCGGCGCCGGAGGCGCGGTAGGTGTCGATGCGCAGGTCCGCGGGGTTGATCTCGATCTCGATGGAATCGTCCACTTCCGGGTACACGAACACCGAGGTGAAGCTGGTGTGGCGGCGCGCGTTGGAGTCGAAGGGGCTCTTGCGCACCAGGCGGTGGATGCCGGTCTCGGTGCGCAGATGGCCGTAGGCATAGTCGCCGGCGACCTTGATGGTGGCGCCCTTGATGCCGGCTACTTCGCCTTCGGACTCCTCCAGCAGCTCGGTCTGGAAGCCCTTGCGCTCGCAGTAGCGCAGATACATGCGCAGCAGCATGCCGGCCCAGTCCTGGGCCTCGGTGCCGCCGGCGCCGGCCTGGATTTCGATGAAGCAGGCGTTGGGGTCCATGGGGTTGGAGAACATGCGGCGGAATTCGAGCTTGTGCACGCCCGCTTCCAGGTCTCCCAGGTCGGCTTCCACCGCCGCCAGGGTGTCCTCGTCGTCCTCGGCTTCGGCGAGATCGAAGAGATCCTTGAGATCGGTGGACTGCTGGTCGATGTGGCGCAGGGTCAGCACCACGTCTTCGAGCTGGCGCTTCTCCTTGCCGAGTTCCTGGGCGCGTTCGGCGTCGTTCCAGACCGCCGGGTCTTCCAGGGCGCGATTTACTTCTTCGAGCTTCGATGCCTTGGCATCGTAGTCAAAGATACCTCCGCAGTTCGCGGCCGCGCGCGGCGAGGTCGGCCAGTTTTTCGGCGATGGCGTTGAGGCGTTCGGCTTCCATGGGACTGCTCCGGGGCAATGCGGAAAACCGCAAAGTATACCGCAGTCCTCGGACCCGCTCCGGGGAGATCAGGCCGGCTCGAAATGCTCCAGCATCAGTTGCACGCTGGACACGCCGTTGTACTCGTTGATGCTCAGGCGGAAGGCGGCGCGCAGGTCGGGCGGGGCGCCGTCGGCGTGGTTGAAGCGGATGGCATCGAAACGCGTGCTGCCCCTCACCAGTTGCAGCTTCAGGTGGCGGTCCTTGAGCAGGCGCTGGTTCTCGACGCGGAACACGTCGTCGAAGAGCGGCGCGGGGAAGCCCTGGCCCCAGATGTCCTGCTCGATCAGGCGCGCGCCTTCCAGGCTCATCCAGCCGGATTCCAGGGCGCCGTCCGTGTCCATGCGGCGGGTGAGGTCGGCGGGGCTGACCAGGCCGGCGACCACTTCCTCGAACACCTGGCTGAAGCGGTCGAAGTCTCCGGTGCGGATGGCGAGCCCGGCGGCCATGGCGTGGCCGCCGAAACGCAGGATGAGGTCCGGCGCACGCTTGCTCACCAGGTCCAGGGCGTCGCGCAGGTGCAGGCCGGGGATGGAGCGGCCGGAGCCCTTGATCTCGCCCTCGGCGCCGGGGGCGAAGGCGATGGTGGGGCGGTGCAGGCGTTCCTTGATGCGCCCGGCGACGATGCCGACCACGCCCTGGTGCCAGTCCGGCTCGTACAGGCTGACGCTGGCGGATTCGGCGGCGTCGAAGCCTTCCAGGCGGGCCAGCGCCCCTTCCTGCATGTCGGCCTCGATGGCGCGGCGTTCCCGGTTGAGCTTGTCCAGTTCCTGGGCGATGTTGAGCGCCCGGCCGGCGTCGTCGGTGATCAGGCATTCGATGCCCAGGCTCATGTCCGAGAGCCGCCCGGCGGCGTTCAGGCGCGGGCCGATGAGGAAGCCCAGATCCGTGCTGGCGGCGCGCGCCGGGTCGCGCCCGGCGGCGGCGAACAGGGCACGGACGCCCGGCTGCAGGCGCCCAGCGCGCATGCGCGCGAGGCCCTGGGAGACGAGGATACGGTTGTTGCGGTCGAGCTGCACGACGTCGGCCACGGTGCCCAGCGCGACGATATCCAGCAGGTCGCCCAGGTTGGGCTCCTTGCCTCCGGCGAAGGCGCCGCGCTCGCGCAGTTCGGCGCGTAGCGCGAGCATGACGTAGAACATCACCCCCACGCCCGCCAGCGCCTTGCTGGGGAAGTCGCAGCCGGGCTGGTTGGGGTTTACGATCACGTCGGCCTCGGGCAGTTCGTCGCCGGGCAGGTGGTGGTCGGTGATCAGCGTGGCCATGCCGTGGGCGCGGGCGGCGGCGATGCCTTCCACGCTGGCGATGCCGTTGTCCACGGTGATCAGCAGGTCCGGCTCCATGCGCGCGGCCAGCTCCACCATGGCCGGGGTGAGGCCGTAGCCCATGGTGGCGCGGTCCGGCACCAGGTAGTGCACGTCGGCGCCGAAGGCGCGCAGGGCGCGCACGCCCACGGCGCAGGCGGTGGCGCCGTCGCAGTCGTAGTCGGCCACGATGACCATGCGCGCGCCGGCTTCGATGGCGTCGGCGAGGAGTTCCGCGGCTTCCCGCGTGCCGGTGAGCGCGTCGGGCGGCAGCAGGGCGCCGAGGGAGTAATCGAGATCGGACGGCGCGACGACGCCCCGCGCCGCGTACAGGCGGGCGAGCAGGGGGTGGATGCCGGCCTGGGTCAGCATGGCGAGCGCGCGCTGGGGCACCGGGCGGGGATGGATGCGGGGCTGGGCGTTCATGGAGGGCTCAGGGCAGGGTCTTGTGCAGGGCGTCGAGGCTGCGGGGGCGCTGCCAGAACTTCCACAGGTTGCGGGCAGAGAGCGTGAGCTCCAGCGTGGCGCGTGTGCCGGGGGCGCTGAGGATGAGCGTTTTCAGGCGTCCGGTTTTCAGGGCGTCCAGTACAGGTACGTACCATTCCCGTTCCAGCGCTGCCAGGCCGTTGCGCCAGGCGTCCAGGTCCAGGTGGAGGGCGGGACGGGCGAGGTGCTCCAGGACCACCAGCGTGGGGGTGGTCAGCGCATCGATGGGGTTGGGCGTGCGGGGGTCGATGCCGGCGGCACGGGCCAGACCGCGTACTTCGGGGGAGGCCGCCTGCACCGCGGGCAGGGGCGAGCGGGCGCTTGCCGGCACATGGCCGCCGCCCCACAGCCACAGGCTGTTGATGAGCGGCCGGCCCGCTTCCTCCCGGGCACGGTTGACCGGATGGTTGTGCAGCATGATCTGGATTTCGCTCGTCACCCGCTGCCAGCGGGATGCGTCCGCCCCTTCCGGCAGGCTGCGCGCCACCGGGCGGCCGACGGCCTGCAGGAGCGGGACGAAGCGAGCCGCGGGCGGTTCGGCCGGGCGCAGGTACCAGCGTTCCGGCGTGGCGGCCTCGAAGCGGCCCACGTCGGCGAAGGTGTCGTTGAGGGCGTCGATCAGCGCGGCGGCTTCGCCGGCGGCAATGTCCAGCGTGGAGGCGTCCGCCAGGATCAGGTGTTCGCGGGCGAAACTCAGGCCCACCGGGTCGGCGCACAGCCAGTCGGCGCCTCCGGATGGGGTGCCGGCATCCTCCTCGCCAAGACGGCGCAGCGCGGCGGCCGAAACCTGCTGCGGATCGAGGGCGAAGGCGGCATGCAGCCAGTCGTCCGCTCCGGTCGGTGCGGACGTGCGCAGCCGGCCGTGGCCGAGCAGGCGTTCGAGGGCGGGCAGGTCGAGTCCCCCGGCCGGATCGGCAGTCTGGGTGCCGGGCCATAGCAGGCCGGGCAGGACGAGGTGAAGGTGCATGGAGGAAGAGGGTCGCTGCGGCAAGCGCGCAGTCTACCAGCCGCGGTGGCGGGGTGCCGGGGTGTCCGCGTCAGCCCTGGTGGGCAAGTATCCGGTCCAGGCGCTGGTGTCTGCGCCAGAGCTTGAGGAGATCCCGGGGCCGGAGGTGGATGTCCAGGCTGGCCTGCTCGCAGGGCGCAACGACGTGCAGGGAGGATAGCTGCTTCCTTCCGAGGGCCGCGAGGAGGGGGGCGAACCAGATCGATTCGACTTCCCGCAGGCGGCTGCGCCACTTGTCCCCGTCGCCACGCTGGGCGGGGCGGAGCAGGCGGGTGTCGACGATAAGGCTGTTGCGGCCGGGCAGGTGGTGGCCCAGGGCTTCGACCCGCGCGCCGGCCAGCCGTGCCAGGCCGCGGGTCAGCTTGTCGTTGCTGCGGATCAGGGAAGCCGGGGCCTGGGCGCGCTCCGGGAGGGTGCCTGCGCCCCAGAACCACAGGCCGTTGAACGGGCGGCGCCCGGCGGCTTCGCGCGCCCGGTTGACCGGATGGTTGCGCAGCAGCTCCTGGGCCTCGTGGATGATCCGTCTCCAGTGCAGCGCATCCTCGCCCCGGGGCAGGAACTGTTCGACCGGCCGGCCGACCACTTCCCGCAGGGAATCGAAGCTGACGGCCGGCGGTGTTTTCAGGCGCAGATACCAGCGCCGGGCCGAGCGTGCCTCGAAGCGCAGGAAGCCCTTCTCCACCGGCAGAAAATGGGCATTGAGGGCTTCCAGCAGCGAGGTGGCCTCGGTGGAGGAGAGGGGGGCTTCACCGATGTCGTCCAGCATGGGGTGATCGTGGGAGCCGTGCAGGTGGACCGGGTCGGCACACAGCCAGTAGCCGTCCACCGCGGCATCGTCCCGTTCGCCGAGGCGCCGCAGCGCGGCCACCGGCACGTCGTCGGGCGACAGGCCGAAGGCGCTGGCGACGGCACTCTCGTGGCTGGTGCCGACATCCCAGGACAGCCGGGCGAACCGGAGCATGGTTTCGAAGGCCGGCAGATGCAGGCCCGCCGCCAGCTTGCGCGTCGGCGGGAGCAGGCCGGGAAGCATGAGCTCGAAGTGCATGACGACGGTATGGAGATATGATGCGCGCCAGTCTAGCACGGGCTTTGCCGGGTCACGGTTTGATACATTTGCATGCCCGGCGAATCCGGGAATGGCGCTGAAACGATGGCGAGGCGGAACGGGGCGCCCGCTGGGCGTCCCGTTGCGGCACAATGGCGCCCTTTGGCCCCCGAGTGCTTCGCTCGATGCGATACGAATTCCTGGTCGGTCTGCGCTATACCCGCTCGCGGCGCCGCGCGCAGGGGCGCAACCGCTTCATCTCCTTCATCTCCGCCGTCTCCATGCTGGGCACCGCCCTGGGCGTGGCGGCGCTGATCGTGGTGCTGTCGGTGATGAACGGCTTCCAGGAGGAGCTGCGCACCCGCATCCTGGGCGTGGCCTCCCACATCCAGGTGAGCGGCTATGGCGGCGAACTGGAGTCCTGGCAGCGCGTGGCCGACGGGGCCGCGCGCCACCCGGAGGTACTGGCCGCTGCGCCCTACGTGCAGGAGCAGGGCATGCTGTCCTTCGACCAGGCGGTGCGCGGCACGCTGGTGCGCGGCGTGTTGCCGGCCGAGGAGGACCGCGTGGCCGATTTCGCCCGCTACATGAAGGCCGGCAGCCTGGACGAACTGCAGGCCGGGCGCTTCGGCATCGTGCTGGGGCGCGACTTGGCGCTGGCCCTGCGCGTGCATCTGGGCGACAAGGTGACGCTGATCGCCCCCCAGGGGCTGGTGACCCCGGCCGCGGTGCTGCCGCGGGTGCGCCAGTTCCAGGTGGTGGGCGTCTTCGAGGCCGGCATGTATGAATACGACTCGGGGCTGGCGCTGATCCACCTGCGCGACGCCCAGGTGCTGTACCGCCTGGACGATGCGGTGAGCGGCGTGCGCCTGAAGCTCGCCGACCTCTTCGCCGCGCCGCGGGTGGCGCGGGAACTGGTCGGCTATATGGACGAGCCGGTGGTGGTCACCGACTGGACCCGCAGCCACGCCAACTTCTTCCGCGCCGTGGCGCTGGAGAAGACGATGATGACCATCATCCTGTTCCTCATCGTCGCGGTGGCGGCCTTCAACATCGTGTCCACGCTGGTCATGGCGGTGCAGGAGAAGCAGGCGGACATCGCCATCCTGCGCACCTTGGGGGCGAGCCCCGCTTCCATCATGACGGTGTTCGTGCTGCAGGGGGCCATCATCGGCTTCGTGGGCCTGGCCGGCGGTACTGTGGCCGGGCTGCTGCTGGCCAACAACCTGGACGTGGTGATCCCCTTCCTGGAGTCGGTGACCGGCGCCACGTTGTGGAACAAGGAGATCTACTACATCAGCGAACTGCCTTCCAAGGTGCTGGCGGCGGACGTGGTGACCATCGTCTCGGTGTCCTTCGTGCTCACCCTGGTGGCCACGCTGTATCCGAGTTGGCGCGCTTCGCGCGTGAATCCGGCGGAGGCGCTGCGCTATGAGTGAGGCCGTGGTGAATCCGCAGACGAACGCGTCGGTGCTGGCCTGCGAGGGGCTGGTGAAGACCTTCCGCGAGGGCGCGGATGCGGTGGAAGTGCTGCGCGGCGTGGATTTCGCCGTGGCGCGCGGCGAGCGCATCGCCATCGTCGGCGCTTCGGGCTCGGGCAAGAGCACGCTGCTGCATCTGCTGGGCGGGCTGGACGTGCCCGGCGCCGGCACGGTGCGCCTGCAGGGGCGGGATTTCTCCCGCATGTCGGACGCCGAGCGCGGGCAGGCGCGCAATGCCGCGCTGGGTTTCGTGTACCAGTTCCACCACCTGCTGCCGGAGTTCTCCGCCCTGGAGAACGTGGCCATGCCCCTCTACATCCGCCGCATGGCGCGGGCGGAAGCGGACGCGCGCGCCGCGGCGATGCTGAAGGAAGTCGGCCTCGGCCACCGCCTCGACCACGCTCCGGGCGAACTGTCCGGCGGCGAGCGCCAGCGCGCGGCCATCGCCCGGGCGCTGGTCACCCAGCCCGCCTGCGTGCTGGCCGACGAGCCCACCGGCAACCTGGACCGGCGCACGGCGGAAACGGTGTTCGACCTGATGCTCTCCCTCAACGAGCGCCTGGCGACCAGCTTCGTCATCGTCACCCACGACGAGGCGCTGGCCGCGCGCGCCCAGCGCACGCTGCGGCTGCAGGACGGGCGCTTCGCCTGAGCCGCCGCGCGGCGGTAGTACGCGTTACCCACAATGGGCATACGTGCCGCGGGTGCATTACGCTCCCGGCGGCGCGTGCGGCATATGGCCTAAAGAAATGCGCCGCGCGGCCGTTCAAGGCATACCAACAAGAAATGTCCGCCCCTTGCCGCGGGGAGCGGACCGCTCCCCCCTTTGAGGAGAACCGACGATGTCGTTCCTGTTTTCGCCCGCCATTGCCCTGCTCAACCGGCTGCGGTTCCGCTGGAAATTCCTGCTGCTGGGCATCGTTTCCGCGGCGACGATCGCCTACCTGCTGGCGGCGCTCGTCGTGTCGCTGCGTACCGAAGTCGGCGTCGTGGACCGCGAACTCGACGGCCTCCATGCGGTGGGGCCCCTGCTCAAGGTGGTCGAGGCCGTGCAACTGCGCCGCGCATTGGCGGCCGGCGCGCTGGACAACGCCGACGACACCATGAAGGCGCGCCTGCCGGCGGCCACCCAGGCGCTGGACGAGGCCTGGGCCCAGGCTGAAAGCATGCTGGCCGGGCTGGAGCCGAGCTACGGCGGAGAAGGCACCCAGTGGCGCGCGCGCTGGACCGAGGCCGGCGAGATGTACCGCAGCCAGAAGGCGCGCAACATCAACGCCACGGTGCAGTGGGTGTTCGACGGCCATACGCTGATGATCAAGAACGTGGTGCTGGTGCTGCACGACCTGGCCGAGCGCACCGGCCTGGCATTCGATCCGCAGGCCAACACCGCCTTCCTGATCTCCCTGCTCACCGAGACCGTGCCGGACGCCACCGAGCGCATCGGGCGCCTGAACGGGCTCGGCTCGTCGGTGCTGGCGGAAAAATACCTCAACGGGCCGACGCGGCAGAACCTGACCCTGCAGATCGGCGAACTCGACCACTCCATGCTGGCCGCCGAGGAGATGCTGGAGCGGGCGGCGCTGGCCAATCCCGAGCGGCGCACGGAACTGGAGGACCTGCGCGTCGAGTTGGCGGTGGCGGTGGAATCGATCCGCGGCCGGGTCATCGACGACATCCTTTCCGAGTACTTCCAGCAGGAGCCCATCGCCTTCTTCGACGCAGCCTTCGCCGCGCTGAGGGTGGCGTTCGACAAGTCGTCGGCGGTCATCGTGCCGACCGTCGAAACGCTGCTGCAGGAGCGCCGTGCCGGGCTGCTGCGGGCTTCGAATGCGGTGGTCGCCATTTCCGTCGTGGCCGTCCTGCTGCTGGGTTATTTCGTCGTGGCGCTGTTCCTGGCCGTCGAGCAGTCGGTGCATGAACTGGGCGCGGGCGCCGAGCGGCTCGGCCAGGGCGATCTGACCACGCGCATTGCCCTGAGCTCGAGCGACGAGCTCAGCATCGCGGCCGGGCGCTTCAACGCCATGGCGCAATCCATTGCCGAGGTCATGCAGCGCGTGCAGCGCAGTGCGGACGAGGTGAGCCACGCCGCCGCGTCGATGGCGTCGTCGTCCACCCAGGTGAGCCGCAGCTCCGCCCACCAGAGCGAGGCCGCCTCCAGCATGGCCGCCGCGGTGGAGGAGATGACCGTGGGCATCGACGAGATCGGCCGCCACGCCAGCGAGGCCGAGGCCATCTCCAGCCGTTCCGGCGAAATCTCCGAGAGCGGTGCGCAGGTGGTGCAGCAGACCGCGGCCGAGATGGAGTTGATCGCGCGCGAGGTGGATGCCACCGCGGGCACCATCGAGGCCCTGGGCAAGACGTCCGAAGAGATCAGCAGCATCGTCAACGTGATCCGCGAGATCGCCGACCAGACCAATCTGCTGGCGCTCAACGCGGCCATCGAGGCCGCCCGTGCCGGTGAGACCGGGCGCGGCTTCGCGGTGGTGGCCGACGAGGTGAGGAAGCTCGCCGAGCGTACCAGCGGCGCCACGCAGGAAATCTCCACCATGGTGCAGGCCATTCAGAGCGGTACCGGCGAGGCGGTGCAGTCCATGAACCGCGGCGTCAAGCGCGTGCGCGACGGCGTGGAATTGACCCGGCGCGCGGGCTCGGCGATGGACGAGATCCGCAGCGGCGCGCAGACCGTGGTGCAGTCGGTCAGCGACATCTCCATGGCGCTCCGGGAACAGAGCGCGGCCAGCAACGACATCGCGCGCAACGTGGAGCAGATCGCCCAGATGGCCGAGGAGAACAACGCCGCGGTGGGCGAGGCGGCCAGCACCGCAGCCCATCTGGAACAACTGGCCGGGACGCTGCGCGAGGAAATCGGGCATTTCCGCCTGTAGCGGAGAGATGGCCCCATGCCGCTCTCCAACCGGGTTCAACTCATTGTCTATCCGGACCGTATCGGGAATGGATTGGCGGATCTCGCCGATTTCGTCGAGCGGCGGCTGGGGGCGGCGGTGGGCGGCCTGCACCTGCTGCCGCCTTTTCCGTCGAACGCGGACGGGGGGTTTTCGCCGCTGACCCACCACGACATCGACCCGGCCTACGGCGGCTGGGCGGACGTGGAGCGCCTGTCCGCGCGCTACGACCTGTGCCTGGACCTGGTGCTCAACCACATTGCCGACGAATCCCCCGAGTTCCAGGACTACCTGCGGCACGGCAAGGCGTCGGCCCATGCCGGCCTCTTCGTGGATGTGGATGCGCTGGGCGAGATCGGCCCGGACGACCTCGCCAGGATCCACATCCGCAGGGAGAAGGAACCCTTCCGCGAAGTCGTCTTCGCCGACGGCACGCGCGGGCGGGTGTGGTGCACCTTCACCGAGCGCCAGATCGACCTGGACTACGGGGCGCCTCAGACTTACCGGCTGATGGCCGGAAACATCGCCGCGCTGGCTGCCCATGGGGTCAGGCTGCTGCGCCTCGATGCCTTCGGCTACACCACCAAGAAGATCGGCACCAGTTGCTTCCTGGTGGAACCCGACGTGTGGGCGATACTGGACTGGTTCCGCGGTACCGCCGCCGCCCACGGCGTGGAACTGCTGCCCGAGGTGCACGACCATCCGAGCTGGCAGCACGCCATCGCCCAGCGCGGCATGTGGTCCTACGGCTTTGCGCTGCCGCCGCTGGTGCTGTATTCGCTGCTCGACGCGAACAGCCATTACCTCAAGGCCTGGCTGCGCATGTGTCCCCACAATCAGGTCACCGTGCTCGATACCCACGACGGCATCTGCATCCCGGACGTGGAGGACATCCTGCCGCGCTACCACATCGAAGCCCTGATCCGGAACGTTTCCGAACGCAGCGCCGACCCCATCCTGCGCCGCTCGGCGGCCAACGTGCATAGCGTGGGGGCCATTTACCAGCTCACCTGTACCTTCTTCGACGCCCTGCAGCGCAACGAGGATGCCTACATCTGCGCACGGGCGCTGCAGTTCTTCGCGCCCGGAATCCCGCAGGTGTATTATGTCGGGCTGCTCGCCGGCGGCAACGACGGGGAACTGATGCGGCAGACCGGCGAGGCGCGCGACATCAACCGGCATTTCTACAGCGTGGCAGAGGCGGAAGCGGCGCTCGCCGCGCCGGTGGCGCAGCGCCTGCTGCGCCTGATGGAACTGCGCTCCACCCATCCGGCCTTCGGCGGCGCGTTCGAACTGGAATACTCCAACGATTCCAGCGTCGCCATGGGCTGGCACAAGGGCGAACATCACTGCCACCTGTTCGTGGACCTCAACTTCCGCACCGCCACCATCACCTGTACCGAAGCGGACGGGGGCCGACTCAGCTACCGCTGTTGAGCGGCCGGACTGCGCCGCCACTTGCCGTCGGCATGCCGTTCGTCCGATGATGATCGGGTATGCGTGCCGCAATCGCGATGTTCGCGCTGGGGGTGTGGGCCTTCCAGCAACTGCCCACGCTGCCATCCGTGACGTGGCTGGCGGGCGGCAGCGTGGCGTTGACCGCGGCTGCCTGCGCCGCCGTGTGCCTGTGCCGGCGTTCCGATGCGCGCGCCGGCTTCCTGTTGGTCTGCCTGTCGGCGGCCATGGCCGGGGTCCTGTGGGCCGGCTGGCGGGCCGAGTGGCGCCTGGCGGACGAACTGCCCATGCAGTTCGAAGGCCGCGACGTGGCGCTGACCGGCGTGATCGCCGGGCTGCCGCGCCGGCTCGACGACGGGGTGCGCTTCGTGTTCCAGGTCGAGGAGGCCGCAGTCCCGGTGCCGCGCCGGCTGCAATTGTCCTGGTACGGCCCCCGGGGCACGGACGTGGCGCCGCCCGTGCCCCGGGTGGGCGAACGCTGGCAACTGACCGTGCGCCTGAAGCGCCCCCACGGCTTCGTCAATCCCCACGGTTTCGACTACGAAGCCTGGCTGCTGATGCGCGGGCTGCGGGCCACCGGCTACGTGCGCGCGGCGGCGGACAACCGGCGTCTCGCCGAATGGGCGGGCGGGCCGCTGGCTGCGGTGCATCGCGCCCGCGCGGCCATCGGCGAGCGCTTTGCGGCGGTGCTGGGCGACGCACCGCAGGCGGGCATCGTCACCGCGCTGGTGACCGGCGAGCAGCACGCCATCACGCCCGTCCAGTGGGAGGTCTTCCGCCGCACGGGCGTGACCCATTTGATGGTCATCTCCGGCGGACACGTGTCGCTGGTGGCGCTGCTGGTGGGCGGACTCGCCGCGCTGGCCTGGCGCCGCATCCCCGCGCTGGCGCTGCGCCTGCCGGCGCGCCGCGCGGCGGCGCTGGCCGGCCTGCTGGCGGCGGCCGGCTACGCGCTGCTGGCGGGCATGGAAATTCCGGTGCAGCGCGCGCTGATCATGCTCGCCGTGGTGGCGCTGGCCTTGCTGACCGGGCGCGAGGCGGCGGCCAGCCGGGTGCTGGCGCTGGCCCTGCTGGCGGTGCTGGTGGCCGATCCGTGGGTGGTGCTGGCGGCGGGGTTCTGGCTCTCCTTCGCCGCGGTGGGGGTCATCGTGCTGGTGCTCGGCGGGCGGCTGGCCATCCCGTCCGCCTGGCGCGCCGCGGTCCGCGTGCAACTGGCGATCACGCTGGCGCTGGTGCCCGCGCTGCTGTTGCTGTTCCAGTCCTTCTCGCTGCTGTCGCCGCTCGCCAATGCGCTGGCGATCCCGCTGGTGAGCTTCGTCCTCACGCCGCTGGCCCTGGCTGCGGCGCTGCTGCCGGTGGACGCGCTGCTGCATCTGGCGGCGTGGTTCGCCGGCTGGCTGCTGGTGGGGCTGGAGTGGCTGGCGTCCTCGCCGCTCACGGTGTGGCGTCAGGCCGCGCCGCCCGGCTGGCTGGTGGCGGCAGGTGCGGCCGCGGTGGGCTGGCTGCTGCTGCCACGCGGCACGCCCGCCCGCGGGGCGGCGTTGCTGGCGCTGGTGCCGCTGCTGGGCTGGAGCCCGCCGCGCCCGGCCCCCGGCGGTTTCGTCGCCACGGTGCTGGACGTGGGGCAGGGCCAGGCCATCCACGTGCAGACCGCCGGCCGCGATCTGCTGCTGGATGCCGGGCCGCCCTACGGGCCGGCGGCCGATGCCGGCGAGCGGGTGGTGCTGCCCTATCTGCTGGCGAGCGGCGTGGGGCGGCTGGACCGGCTGGTGGTGTCCCACGGCGACTCAGACCACGCGGGCGGCGCGGCAAGCGTGCTGGCGGGGATCGAAGTGGCCGCGCTGGCCGGCAGCCTCGCGCCCGGGCATGGACTGCCGGAGCGGGCCGGGCGGGCGCTGCATGCCTGCCGCGCCGGCGAGCACTGGGAGTGGGACGGCGTGCGCTTCGAGGTGCTGCACCCGGCCGCGGACGGCGCCCGGCTGCGCAAGGAGAACGACAATGCCTGCGTGCTGCGCATCGCCGCGGCGGGCGGCGCCGTGCTGGTGGCGAGCGACGTCGAACGCGTCGCCGAGCAGGCCCTGCTGGCACGGGCGGGGGAGGGGCTGGCGAGCCACGTGATCGTGGCGCCGCACCACGGCAGCCGCACGTCCTCGACGCCGGCGCTCGTCGCCGCGGTCCGGCCCCAGGCGGTGGTGTATTCGGTGGGCTACCGCAATGCCTTCGGGCATCCCCACGCCGACGTATGGGCGCGCTGGGCGGCGGCCGGCGCGCAGGCCTGGCGCACCGACAGCCAGGGCGCGATCCGCGTGGCGGTGGGCGTGGACGGCGTGTCCATCACGGCCGAGCGCGAACGGCGGCCGCGCTACTGGCATGGACGCTGATAGACTCCGGGGGTCGTCATCCACGCCAAGAACATGAAAGTGCTGGACGCCCTCCGCGAATTCTTCCGGCCCGAGCGCCGGCCCGCCCGTCCCTGGCATGGCCTGCGCGAGCGCTCGGTGCAATGCATCGGCCCCCACGGCCTGCACCGCATGGCCTACACGGAGTGGGGCGACCCCCACAATCCGCGCGTGCTGGTCTGCGCCCACGGGCTCACGCGCAACGGGCGCGACTTCGATTTCCTCGCCCAGGCCCTGGCCGACGACTACCGCGTGGTGTGCCCGGACGTGCCCGGGCGCGGGCGCAGCGACTGGCTGGGGGTCAAGGCCGATTACGGCTTTCCCCTCTACGTGGCGGACATGATCACGCTGCTCGCCCGCCTCGACGTGGAGACCGTGCACTGGGTGGGCACCTCCATGGGCGGCATCATCGGCATGCTGCTCGCCAGCCAGCCGCACACGCCCATCACCCGGCTGGTGCTCAACGACGTGGGGCCGGTGATCACCGCAGCCTCCCTGCAGCGCATCGGCCAGTACGTCGGCACCGCGCCGGTCTTCGCCGGCATGGCAGAGGCCGAGGCCTACGTTCGTGCGGTCAGCGCGCCCTTCGGTGCGCTTACCGACGCCCAGTGGCACCACCTGACGGCGCATTCGGTGCGGCCGGTGGAGGGCGGCTTCTCGATGATCTACGATCCGGGCATCGGCGACGCCTTCCGCACCACCCCGCTGGTGGCGGACGTGGACCTGTGGCAGGTGTACGACGGCATCCGCTGCCCCACGCTGGCCATCCGCGGCGCTGAATCGGATCTGCTCGAACGCAGCGCCCACCAGGCCATGGGTGAGCGCGGCCCGCGCGCGCGCCTGGTGGAGATCGAGGGCGTGGGCCACGCGCCGACGCTGATGGACGAGGCGCAGATCGGCGTGGTGCGAGACTTTCTGCTGGAAGGGAGGGGGACACGATGACCCGTCCGGAATTGCCGCCCGCGGCCGGTCTGCCGCTGCCCCACCCGACGCGTTTCGTCGATGCCGGCGGCCATCGCCTGGAAACCTGCTGGATTCCGGGGCTGCGTCCCGGCGCGCCGGCGCTGGTGTTCCTCCACCAGGGGCTGGGCTGCGCCGACATGTGGCGCGATTTCCCCGCCCAGGTGGTGGCGGCCACCGGCTGTCCGGCGCTGGTGTATTCGCGCTACGGCTACGGGCGCTCGGAGCCGCGCAGCACGCCGCGCGGGGTCGATTACCTGCACGTGGAGGCGCTGGAAGTCCTGCCGGCGCTGCTCGATGCGCTGGACATCCACGATCCCGTGCTGGTGGGCCATTCCGACGGCGGCTCGATCGCGCTGCTGCACGCCGCCGAGGCGCGCCGCCGGGTGCGCGGGCTGGTGGTCATGGCGCCCCACGAGTTCGTCGAGGAACTCACCCTGGCGGGCATCCGCGACGCGCGCCAGGCCTGGTTCGACGACCCCAAGCTGCGCGAGCGCCTGGCCCGCTACCATCCGGACGCCAAGGACGTGTTCTTCACCTGGAACGACACCTGGCTGCTGCCGGAATTCCGCGCCTGGAACATCGAGGCCTGCCTGGACCGCATCGCCTGCCCGGTGCTGGCGATCCAGGGCGAGGACGACGAGTACGGCACCCTGCGCCAGATCCAGGTGATCGCCGAGCACGTGGCCGACACCGAGTTGCTGGCGCTGGCCGACTGCCGCCATTCCCCGCACCGGGATCAGCCCGAGGCCGTGGTCGAGGCGATCGCGCGCTTCGTGGCGCGGCTCGCACCGGGCGGCTGATCAGCCGCTTTCCTTCCCGTCGTCCGGTTCGAGGCGGATCGACACCGAGTTGATGCAGTAGCGCAGCCCGGTGGGCTGCGGGCCATCGTCGAAGACGTGGCCCAGGTGTGCCCCGCACTGCTGGCACAGCACCTCGGTGCGGTGCATGAAGTGGCTGTCGTCCTCGGCCGACTCGATGTTGCCCGGTTCGGCCGCGGTCCAGAAGCTGGGCCAGCCGCAGCCGGCGTCGAACTTGTGCTCGGAGCGGAACAGCGGCGCGCCGCAGCAGGCACAGGCATAGGTGCCGTCGTCCCAGCGGTTCCAGTATTCGCCGCTGAAGGGCCGCTCGGTGCCCTTTTCGCGGGTGACGTGGTACTGCTCGGGCGTGAGGTGCTCGCGCCATTCGGCGTCCGGTTTTTCCACCTTGCGGGACATGGCGGATTTCCTCCTGGGTGGTGCCGTGCGCGCCGCGCCCTCAGTGCAGGTGGCGCGGCACGTGCTCGGCCTGTTCCTCCGGCATCTCCGCATGCACGACCTCGCCGTCGGGCGAGGGGTACATGGGCACGCCGCAGTCGTCGCAGTATTCGAGCGGGAAACGGTGCTCCAGGTTCACGATGTCGGTGACGCCGCATTCGCGCAGCACGGCCTCGATCTCGGCGACGCAGTCGGAATTCTCGTCCTCGGGCCCGAGCAGCGGCCACACCACGCCGTGCACCACACGGTCGCTGCCCTGCACGGTGAAGCCGATGCGGTATTCCTCCAGGTCGCGGTCGTAGAAGGGCGCGACCACCGCCCGCAGGCGCACCGCCGGGGTGTCCAGCGCGGTGCCGAGGAAGGCTACCGAGGCGCGCACGGCGTAGGGACGGCTGGCGCGGTCGGCCTGGCGGCTGGCGGCGAAGTAGGCCTCCGGCAGCACCACTTCCAGGGCGCAGCCGGGCAGCAGCGGGGCGAGGCAGGCGCCGCCCTGGGCGCGCCACTGGGTGAGCGACTGTTCGCGCGTGCCGTCCGGTTCCTGCCAGCGGAACAGCGCCTTTCCGCGCGGCACGGCGATGGCGCCGAGGAGATAACGGGTGTCGGACAGGAAGTGCGCGGTCTCCGGCATGCCCTCGGTGTCGATGGACAGGTCCTTGCCGGCCAGCGCGGCGCGGCCCAGGTCGGCGGCGAAGCGCGCGGTGGCGCAATAACCCTGCGGCAACTGGTCGGGGCTGAACAGGAAGTCCGCCAGCCCGAGCTTGACGCCCTCGGCCAGCACGTGCGCCTGCAGGTGCACGCGCAGGTTGGCGAGTACGGCCTGGGAAATGGGGGTCGCCGGAATCTGGTAGCGCGACCAGGCCAGCACGGGGGCCGCGACGAGCAGGATGTCGTGTTGCGGCGAGGTCGCAGCGGCCGTTTCGGCGCGGGATTCCACGTAGTCGGCGAGTTCGTCGTAGGCGCGCAGATCGATGCCGTAGAGGTGGTCGAGGGCGTCGTTGAGGGTGTCCTCGTCGCCTTCCTCGAGCAGCGTGTCGATGGCTTCGGCGAGCAGGTTTTCCCAGTAGCGGTCTTCGGCGCGGCAGCCGGACTGGGCGAGCCCGGTGGCCAGCCAGACCAGCCGTTCGGCCGTACGGGCAAGGCCGCCGCGGCGCTTGGTGCGCGTTCTTTTCATTGTCGATGTGTTCCGTGTGGGTGTTTCAGTAGGCCGGCCGGTTCAGCCGCACGGCCTGCAGGATGGTGGCCGAGATTTCCTCGATGGACTTGGTGGTGGAGTCCAGCCAGCGGATGTTTTCGCGCCGCATCAGCTTCTGCGCGGCCTCGATTTCGTAACGGCAGTTTTCCAGCGAGGCGTAGCGGCTGTTGGGCCGGCGCTCCTGGCGGATCTGCGAGAGGCGCTCGGGGGCGATGGTGAGGCCGAACAGCTTGGCGCGGTGCACGTGCAGTTCGCCCGGCAGCTTGTTGCGCTCGAAGTCCTCGGGGATCAGCGGGTAGTTGGCCGCCTTGACGCCGAACTGCATGGCCAGGTACAGGCTGGTGGGCGTCTTGCCCGAGCGCGACACGCCCACCAGGATCACGTCGGCCTCGGTGAGCTCGCCGTCGTGGGAAACGCCGTCGTCGTGGGCCATGGCGAAGTTGATCGCCTCGATGCGGTTCTTGTAGTCCATGCTGTCGGCGATGCCGTGGAAGCGCCCCACGGCGTGTGTAGAGCGTTGCCCCAGTTCGGCCTCCAGCGGGCCGATGAACTTCTCGAAGAGGTCGATGAACAGTGCGTCGGCCTGGCGCAGCCCGGCGACCGTCTCCGGGTTCACCAGGGTGCTGAACACGATGGGGCGCAGGCCGTCGCGCACCGCGGCGTCGCGGATCTGGTTGGCGCAGTCGATGGCCTTGTCCAGGTCGTCCACGAAGGGGATGCGCACCTGGCGGAAGCGCGCGTCGGGAAACTGCGCGAGCAGGCTGTGGCCAAGGGTTTCGGAGGTGATGCCGGTACCGTCGGAAATGAAGAAGACGGTGCGGACGGAGGTGTCGTTCATGGTCTCTGGGCGGCTTCCGTCGGCGGAAAACCGATATTGGGGCAAACCCACCTATGCGGCAGGGCAGCAAAATTCGCTAAAATTATACTTTGCTTTCTCCCCATCAATTTCGGAAGGCCACAATGACTCGTTACGTCATCCCCTTTGCTGAGCTGCGCATGACCGACGTCGAACAGGTAGGCGGCAAGAACGCCAGCCTGGGCGAAATGATCAGCCAGCTCCCGTCCAGCGTGCGCGTGCCTGGCGGCTTCGCCACCACCGCCGCCGCCTACCGCGAGTTCCTCGCGCATGGCGGGCTGGCCGGGCGCATCAACGCCGCGCTCGACGCGCTGGACGTGGATGACGTGGATGCGCTGGCCCGGACCGGTGCGCAGATCCGCCAGTGGATCGTGGACACCCCGTTCCCGGCCGCGCTCGAAGCCGACATCAAGGCCGCCTACGGCAAGATCACCGCCGAGGGCGAAGGCAGCTTCGCCGTGCGTTCGTCCGCCACCGCCGAGGACCTGCCGGACGCCTCCTTCGCCGGCCAGCAGGAAACCTTCCTCAACATCCACGGCTACGACAACATCCTGCACGCGATGAAGGAAGTGTTCGCGTCCCTCTACAACGACCGCGCCATCTCCTACCGCGTGCACAAGAACTTCGCCCACGCCGACGTGGCGCTGTCGGCCGGCGTGCAGCGCATGGTGCGCTCGGACACCGGCGCCTCGGGCGTGATGTTCACCATCGACACCGAGTCCGGCTTCAAGGACGTGGTCTTCATCACCGCCTCCTACGGCCTGGGCGAGACCGTGGTGCAGGGCGCGGTGAATCCGGACGAGTTCTATGTGCACAAGCCCACCCTGGCGCAGGGTCGCCCGGCGGTTGTGCGCCGCAACCTGGGCTCCAAGCTGATCAAGATGGTGTTCGCCGACAAGGCCGTGGCCGGCAAGTCGGTGCGCACCGTGGACGTGCCGGAAGCCGACCGCAACCGCTTCGCGCTCACGGACGAGGACGTGCTGGAACTGGCCCGCTACGCGGTGATCATCGAGCAGCACTACGGTCGCCCGATGGACATCGAGTGGGGCAAGGACGGCGTGGACGGCAAGCTCTACATCCTGCAGGCCCGCCCCGAGACCGTGAAGAGCCAGAGCAACGGCCTGGTGATGGAGAAATACCGCCTCAAGCAGTACGGCAAGGCGCTGGCCCACGGCCGCGCCATCGGCCAGAAGATCGGCGCCGGCACCGTGCGCGTGGTCGCCGATGCCACCGAAATGAACCGCGTGCAGGCCGGCGACATCCTGGTCACCGACATGACCGACCCCAACTGGGAGCCGGTGATGAAGCGCGCCAGCGCCATCGTCACCAACCGGGGCGGCCGGACCTGCCACGCCGCCATCATCGCTCGCGAACTGGGCATCCCGGCCATCGTCGGCTGCGGCAACGCCACCGAGGTGCTGGACGAGGGCGATTCGGTCACCGTGTCCTGCGCCGAGGGCGACACCGGCTACGTGTATCGCGGCAAGCTGGACTTCGAGGTGGTCACCACCGACATGGGCAACCTGCCCGACATCCCGGTGAAGATCATGATGAACGTGGGCAATCCGGAGCTCGCCTTCGAGTTCGCGCAGATTCCCAACGGCGGCGTCGGCCTGGCGCGGCTGGAGTTCGTCATCAACAACATGATCGGCATCCACCCCAAGGCCATCCTGGAACTGTCCCAGGTGCCGGCCAGCCTGCGCGACGAGATCACCCGCCGTTCGCGCGGCTACACGACGCCCAAGCGGTTCTTCATCGAGAAGCTGGTCGAAGGCGTGGCCACCATCGCCGCGGCCTTCTATCCCAAGCCCGTGATCGTGCGCATGTCGGACTTCAAGTCCAACGAGTACCGCAAGCTGCTCGGCGGCGAGATCTACGAGCCGGAGGAAGAGAACCCCATGCTGGGCTTCCGCGGCGCCTCGCGCTACATTGCCCACAGCTTCCGCGACTGCTTCGAGCTGGAAGTGGCGGCGATGAAGAAGGTCCGCAACGAGCTGGGCCTGACCAACGTGCAGATCATGATCCCCTTCGTGCGCAATCTGGAAGAGGCGGCGGGCGTTGTGGACCTGCTCGCCGAGCACGGCCTCAAGCGCGGCGAGAACGACCTCAAGCTGATCATGATGTGCGAGATCCCGTCCAACACGCTGCTGGCCGATCAGTTCCTGCAGTATTTCGACGGTTTCTCCATCGGCTCCAACGACCTCACCCAGCTCACGCTGGGCCTGGACCGTGATTCCGGCCTGGTGGCGCACGCCTTCGACGAGCGCGACCCGGCGGTCAAGCAGTTGCTGTCGCTGGCCATCCGCAGCGCCAACAAGCTCGGCAAATACGTCGGCATCTGCGGCCAGGGCCCGTCCGACCACGCGGACTTCGCCGAATGGCTGATGGACGAGGGCATCCAGACCATCTCCCTGAATCCGGATACGGTGGTGGATACCTGGCTCCAACTGGCGGCGCACAGCAAGACCTGATTCAATCCGGGTAGCAGGTCCGGGAAAGCGGCGGCTTCGGTCGCCGCTTTTTTTGTTGACGGTGATCATTATTCCAAGTGTGAAAAATGTTACACTTCGCGGAAAATTTATGTGTTGGAGCAAATGAAATGCGTTGGAATCCAAGCCCGCGCCGGCCGCAAAGGCCCGTCTGCAGGCGGTTCGCGGCGCTTTCCATGAGATAGGCATACACGTGGGCGCGACACCGGATGACAAGACAATGGCACCGGACGGCCGCTCGCGATCGAGGAGGGTTCAGGAGTGGCATTCGTCATTCTTTCGACCGGCGGTTTGACCCAGTCCCGACTGCTCACGGTCAGGACGCGAACCGTGCTGTTGGCATCCTTCGCGGTGCTCTTTGCAGCGCTGTTCGGCGGCGGCATGCTCGGTTACCGCATGGCACAGGAAAGTGCCGCACCGGCGGTGAACGAAGAGGCGAGCGCGCCGCTCACCCTCGGCCAGCCGGAAGGACGGGCGCTGATCGAGCGGGTCGGTGAACTCACCGGCCGTCTGATCCGTCTAGAGAGCGAAGCGGTCGCGCTGGCCAAGCGCGTCGGCGTGCTGAAGGAATTCGAGGAACAGGTCGGCGCCCAGGCCAAGCCGCAGCGCACGGCCGATACCGCCGAGTCGCCCAGTGGCGGCCCGCTGCTGCCCCCCGTCGGTGAAACCCTGTCCGCCCTCGCCGTGCGCACGTCGGCGCACGACGACGACTTCGGTACCGGACTGGCGGAACTGGAGCGCCACATGGATCGCATCGACGAGGCCTTCGCCTTCGTCGAGCAGGTGACTACCGAACGCAACCTGCAGAACATGGCCTTCCCGAGCCGCTCGCCGGTGCTGGAACCGCGGATCGGTTCCGGGTTCGGCAACCGCCTCGACCCCTTCACCCGCAAGCTCGCACGGCATACCGGCATCGATTTTCCCGCCCCCAAGGGCACGCCCATCGTGGCCAGTGCGGGCGGGCGCGTGCGGCGCGCCGGCTACAACCGCGACTACGGCTACATGATCGAGATCGATCACGGCAACGGACTGGTCACCCGCTATGCCCACTCCTCCAAATTGCTCGTCCGCGCCGGCGAACTGGTGATGCCGCAGCAACGTATCGCGCTGATAGGCTCCACCGGGCGCTCCACTGGTCCGCACTTGCATTTCGAGGTCATCCGCAACGGCGCCTACGTGGATCCGCGCCACTACCTCGCGTTGACTGCTAGCAACTGACGGCGCCAAATGCCCTTGCTGAAATCTTCACCGACCCACCGCCTGACCGGCACCAGTTTCGAACTGACCTCCGACCGGCGCTGGCGCAACGGCCTGATTGCCATCCTGGTGGTGCTGGTCCTCGTCGTCCTCGGCGCCGTCGGCGTGCGCTACTTCGAATCCCAGCTTGCCTCCTTCGCCCAGTTGGCCAGAATCGAGGGCGAGAACGACCGGCTGCGCGGCGAACTCGACAGCACGCGCATGGAACTGGAAATGGAGCGCGCCACGCGCGCCGAACTCAAGCGCCAGGTGGCTGAACTCAACGAGCGGGTAAGCCAGCTCAACCACCAATTGGGATTCTTCAATTCGCAGGCCAACGGCTCGAAAAAGCCCAACTAGGCCCGCAACAACGCATGGGGTATCGCACGATGTTCAGCAAGAAGCACAGCAAGTCGATCGAATCCACCAAGCTCTCCAGCCTGATTGCCGACAACGTGCACATCGTCGGCGACGTGATGTTCTCCGGCGGCCTGCGGGTCGACGGCAAGATCGAAGGCAACGTGATCAACAAGGGCGACGCCCACGGCCTGCTGGTGCTGAGCGAAAAGGGCAGCATCAAGGGGCAGGTGCGGGTCTACGACGCGGTGGTCAATGGCAGCATCTCGGGCGACCTGGAGGTGGAACACTTCCTCGAACTGCAAGCCAAGGCGCACGTGTCCGGCAACATCAGCTACCGCCAGTTGCAGATGGAGTGCGGCGCCACCATCGAGGGCAAGATCGAACGCGTCGGCGAAGGGCTGGCCGGCGCCGAGAGCGGCGTCACCAAGGTCGTCGATATCGGTGCCTCCCACCAGGTGGCCGGCGTGCGCTGACTGCCGCGTTGCGACGGGAAAGGGGGGCGGGTCGGGTATAATCCCGCCTTTCCGCCGGCGGTGGCTGCAGTGCGCGGCCGGCCTGCGCGTTTTGCCCCTTTCCCCGTCGCCTAAATGACCGAAATCCTCAAGCTGCGCGGCGCTGCGGCGCTTTCCGATTCCCGTCTCGAACGTCTCCAGCGCCCCCTCGGCGAAGCCCTGCCCAAGTGCAGGGGCGTGAGTGCCGAGCACTGGTATTTCGTCGAACTGTCCGCGCCGCTGGATACCGCCGGGCGCGAGCGCCTGGTGGACCTGCTGGGTGCCCACCCGGCCGCCGCCGAGGCGCCGCAAGGCCAGTTGCTGCTGGTGGTGCCGCGCCTGGGCACCATCTCCCCCTGGTCCTCCAAGGCCACCGACATCGCCCGCCAGTGCGGCTTCGATCAGATCGTCCGCATCGAGCGCGGCACCGCCTACACGCTGGCGCACAAGGAACTGGACGAGCGCCAGCGCGCCGCCGTGCTGCCCCTGCTGCACGACCGCATGACCGAAGCGGTGCTGCCCACGGCGGAGGCCGCCGAGGCGCTGTTCCACCACTACGAGCCGCAGCCGCTGACCACCGTGGACGTCATCGGCGGCGGTCGCGCGGCGCTGGAAACCGCCAACGGCGAACTGGGCCTGGCCCTGTCCGAGGATGAGATCGACTACCTGGTGGACAACTTCGGCCGCATCGGGCGCAACCCCACGGACGTGGAACTGATGATGTTCGCCCAGGCCAACTCCGAGCACTGCCGCCACAAGATCTTCAACGCCGACTGGGTGATCGACGGTCGGACCAGGGAGAAAAGCCTGTTCGGCATGATCAAGGACACCCACAAGGCCCACCCGCAGGGCACCGTGGTGGCCTACTCGGACAACGCCTCGGTGATAGCGGGCGCCACCGTTGACCGCTTCTACCCGGACGCGGACGGTCAGTGGCGCTACCGCAGCGAGGCCACCCACATCCTCGCCAAGGTCGAGACCCACAACCACCCCACCGCGATCTCCCCCTTCCCGGGCGCGGCCACGGGCGCGGGCGGCGAAATCCGCGACGAAGGCGCTACCGGGCGCGGTTCCAAGCCCAAGGCGGGCCTGGCCGGCTTCTCCGTGTCCAATCTGGAGATCCCGGACTTCGCCCAACCCTGGGAGCAGCCCTACGGCAAGCCGGAGCGCATCGCCTCGGCGCTGGACATCATGATCGAGGGGCCGATCGGCGCGGCCGCGTTCAACAACGAGTTCGGCCGCCCCAATCTGGCCGGTTACTTCCGCAGCTTCCAGCAGGCGGTGCAGGGCGAGGTGCGCGGCTACCACAAGCCCATCATGATCGCCGGCGGCGTGGGCAACATCCAGGCGCAACAGGCCGAGAAACCCACCTTCCCGCCGGGCACGCTGCTGATCCAGTTGGGCGGCCCCGGCATGCTGATCGGCCTGGGGGGCGGTGCGGCGTCGAGCATGGCCACCGGCACCAACACCGCGGACCTGGACTTCGCCTCGGTGCAGCGCGGCAACCCGGAGATCCAGCGCCGCTGCCAGGAGGTCATCGACGCCTGCTGGCAGCAGGGCGAGGACAACCCCATCATCGCCATCCATGACGTGGGCGCGGGCGGGCTCTCCAACGCCATGCCGGAACTGGCCGACCACGCTGGCCTGGGCGCGCATTTCGAACTGCGCGAGGTGCACATCGAGGAGCCGGGCATGAGCCCGCGCGAGATCTGGTCCAACGAGTCCCAGGAGCGCTACGTGCTCGCCGTGGCGCCGGAGCGCCTGGAGCAGTTCCGCGCCTTCTGCGAACGCGAGCGCTGTCCCTTTGCGGTGCTGGGCACGGCCACCGCCGACGGCCACCTGACCGTCACCGACCGCCACTTCGGCAACAAGCCGGTGGACATGGACATGCAGGTGCTGCTCGGCAAGCCGCCGAAGATGACGCGCAACGTGTCGCGCCGCGCCGTGCATCTGCCGCCCTTCGACCTCACCGACATCGACGTGGGTGAAGCCTGCCGTCGCGTGCTGCGCATGCCGGCGGTGGCGAGCAAGAATTTCCTCATCACCATCGGCGACCGCTCCGTGGGCGGCCTCACCGCGCGCGACCAGATGGTCGGCCCCTGGCAGGTGCCGGTGGCGGACGTGGCGGTCACTGCCATGAGCTTCCACGGCTTCGCCGGCGAAGCCTTCGCCCTGGGCGAGCGCACGCCGCTCGCCTGCGTGGATGCGCCGGCCTCCGGCCGCATGGCCATCGCCGAGGCCGTCACCAACATCGCCGCGGCGGACATCGCCGACCTGGGCGAGGTCAAGCTCTCCGCCAACTGGATGGCCGCCGCCGGCCACCGCGGCGAGGACGCCAGTCTCTACGAGACGGTCAAGGCAGTGTCCGACTTCTGCGTCGCGGCCGGGCTTTCCATCCCGGTGGGCAAGGATTCGCTCTCCATGCGCACGGCCTGGCAGGACTCCGGGGAGGACAAACAGGTGGTGGCGCCGCTGTCCCTGATCGCCACCGCCTTCGCGCCGGTGGGGGACATCCGCCGCACCCTCACGCCGCAACTCCAGTTCCCGGAAGGCGCAGAAACCGAACTGCTGCTGATCGACCTGGGGCAGGGCCGCAACCGCCTCGGCGGCTCGGTGCTGGCCCAGGCGTGGAATTCGGTGGGCGAGCACGCCCCGGACGTGGACCCGGGCGAACTGCGCACTTTCTTCCACACAGTGCAGCAGCTCAGGCGCGACGGCCTGCTGCTCGCCTACCACGACCGCTCCGACGGGGGGCTCTTCGCCACCGCGGCGGAGATGGCCTTCGCCGCGCGCAGCGGGGTGTCGCTGATCCTCGACACGGTGAGCTACGACCCCCACATGAACGACGTGGACGGCCTGGAGAAGAAGCCGGACACCCTGCTGGGCCGTTTCTCCGACAGCGCGCTGGCCGCGCTCTTCGCCGAGGAGGCGGGGGCCGTCGTGCAGATCCGCCGCGACGAACGTGCCCGCGTCACGGAGACGCTGCGCGCAGCGGGCCTCACCTACCACTTCGTCGGCGAACCCAACGGGCGCGACGAGATCCGCGTGTGGCGCAACGGCAAGCTGCTGTTCAGCGCACCGCGCGCGGAACTGCTGCAGACCTGGGCGGAGACCGGCTACCGCATCGCCCGCCTGCGGGACGACGCCACCTGCGCCCGGGAGGAATTCGACGCCCTGGCCGACGCCGGGAATCCGGGCCTGTCGGTGCACACCGGCTTCGACGTCACCGAGGACGTGGCCGCGCCCTTCATCACCACCGGGGTCAGGCCGAAGATCGCCATCCTGCGCGAGCAGGGGGTGAACTCCCAGGCCGAGATGGCCGCCGCCTTCGAGCGCGCCGGCTTTGCACCCTTCGACGTGCACATGTCCGACCTGCAGTCCGGCCGCGTGCAACTGGCCGGCTTCCACGGGCTGGCGGCCTGCGGCGGCTTTTCCTACGGCGACGTGCTGGGCGCGGGGCAGGGCTGGGCCAAGTCCATCCTGTTCAACGAAGCGCTGCGCGAACAGTTCGCCGCCTTCTTCGCCCGCACGGACACCTTCGCCCTGGGCGTGTGCAACGGCTGCCAGATGATGGCGCACCTGGCGCCCATCATCCCCGGCGCGGAAGCATGGCCCACCTTCCACCGCAACCGCAGCGAGCAGTTCGAGGCCCGCTTCGTGATGGCGGAGGTGCTGGAATCGCCTTCCATCCTGTTTACTGGCATGGCCGGCAGCCGCATGCCCATCGTGGTCAGCCACGGCGAGGGCAGGGCGGTGTTCGGCAACGAATCCGATCGCGCCAAGGCGCTGGCCGCCTTGCGCTACGTGGACAACCACGGCAAGCCCGCTGCCGCCTACCCGTTCAACCCCAACGGCTCGCCCGACGGCCTGACCGCCTTCACCACCGCCGACGGCCGCTTCACCATCATGATGCCGCACCCGGAACGCACCGCCCGCGCAGTACAGATGTCCTGGGCGCCGCAATGGCTGGTGGAGACCAGCCCGGACGCCTCGCCCTGGCAGCGCATGTTCCGCAACGCAAGGGTCTGGCTGGGGTGACGGGGATCGTGCGCGAGGCCGGCGAGCTCTCGTCACCGGCGGCGATCCTCGGCGAACTGGAGCGCTACCTGGCGGCGGCGCTGCGCGCGGGCGATCTGCGCCTGTCCAATGCCCAGGGCGACGGGCGCAGCAATTCGAGCGAGGACGAGCGCCGGATTTCCTCCGCCCTGCGCTTCTTCGTGCACGCCAACCAGGCCTTCAAGCAGCGCGGCCTGTCCATCGAGATCGCGCCACCACGCTGCTGGTACGACTTTCTCGTTAAGAGCGAGGACGGCGCGGTGTGGCTGCCGGTCAACGTCAAGGTCACGGCCATGCGCGGGCAGGACAACATCTCCTCCAAGGAGGGCCTGTTCTACGCCGTGACCGGCGTGCGCCCGGAGCTGGTCGGGCTCAACAACTGGGAGCGCTACTGCGAAGCGGTGGCGGAACACCTGGACCCGGACACCGCGGCCGATTACTACTTCCTGGTCGTGTCCAAGAATCAGGTGGGGCAGGTGTTCTGGACCAGCCTCAAACAGATCGACCGCGTCGTCCCCAACGGCAACAACCCGCCTTTCCAGTGCGCCTGGCGCGACAACCAGCAGCGCGTGGAACGGCCGCCACGTGAGGCCGTGGCCCGTCTGCTGGACGTGCTCGGCGAAACCTTCCGCCTGCGCGCCGAAGCCTGGCGCTATTACGGCGAGACCCTCGCGCCCCGGCTGCGCGGGCTGGACGCAGACTGAGGGGAGCGCGCGCATGAGCAGGCTGCTCGACGTCGCCACCCTGGGCCAGGTGTTCACGCCCGCCGACATCGTCTCCACCATGCTCGCCCTGCGCGCCAACCGCGGCCGCGTGCTGGAGCCCTCGGCCGGCGACGGCGCCTTTTCGCGCCATCTGCCCGGCTGCGTCGCCATCGAGATGGACGCCCGCGTCGCGCCATCCGACGCGCGGGTGATGGATTTCTTCGCCTACCCGCTCGCCGAGCGCTTCGACACGGTGATCGGCAATCCGCCCTACGTGCGCCATCAGGACATCGCCCCCGAGACCCGCGCGCGGCTCGATTCCACGCTTTTCGACGCGCGCTCCAACCTCTTCCTGTTCTTCATCGAGAAGAGCGTGCGCCACCTGGACGAGGGTGGCGAACTGATCTTCATCACCCCGCGCGAGTTCATCAAGCTCACCGCCGCGGCCAAGCTCAACGACTGGCTCTACGAGCAGGGCACCATCACCCACTGGATCGAGACCGGCGACACCCGCATCTTCTCCGGCGCGGTGCCCAACTGCGCGATCTTCCGCTTCGTGCGCGGCGACTTCTCGCGCCGCACCCTGTACCGCCGCATCAACGACGCCGCCTGGGACGAGCGCGAGATGGTGCATATCCGCGGCCAGCTCGCCTTCACCCACGCCCACCTCACAGTGCCGCTGGCCGCGCTGTTCGAGGTCAAGGTGGGCGCGGTTTCCGGTGCCGACGACATCTTCGAACACCCGGACGGCAATCTCGAATTCGTCTGCTCCAGGACCGCCGCCACCGGCGAGAAGCGGCGCATGATCTACGATCTGCGGCATCCCCATCTGGAACAGCACAAGGCGCGGCTGCTGGCGCGGCGGGTGCGCCACTTCGACGAGGGCAACTGGTGGAAATGGGGGCGGGCGTACCATGACGCGCCCGGCCCGCGCATCTACGTCAACGGCAAGACGCGGCGCGTGCGGCCCTTCTTCACGAATAAGTGCGAGGCCTACGACGGCTCCATCCTGGCGCTGTTCCCCAAGGTCGCGGGCATGGACGTCGCGCGCGCCGTCGACCTGCTCAACGACGCGGTGCCGTGGGAAGAACTCGGCTTCGTCGTCGATGGGCGCTACCTCTTCACCCAGCGCACGCTGGCGACCCTCCAACTGCCGGAAATCTTCGCCGAACTGCTGCCCCGGGAGCCCTCCCGTCCTGAACGGGATCAGGCCGGAGCAGCCGGGGAGGCGGCTATAATGGGTTCATCCTGAACTCCCGGCCTGCCATGTCCCCCATCCGCCGCCCGCGTCCCATCGCCTGGATCGCCGCCTTCGCGGTGATGCTGGCCGCGCTGGCGCCCACGCTGACCCATGCCCTGTCCTGGGTCAGTGGCGCGCAGGTGAAATGGACGGAGGTGTGCACCGTGGCCGGCGTGAAGCTGGTGGCGGTGTCGGACGACGGCGGCGATCCCGCGGGTTCTTCCGACGGCGGCCTGAACGGGCTGCAGGTGGATCATTGTCCCTATTGCCATCCCCATGCAGGCAGCTTCGCGTTGCCGCCGGCCGATGTGCCGGCGCTGCGGGTGCCCGCAGGCGGCGAGCCCTTGCCGCCGCTCTTCCTCAACGCTTCCCGGCCGCTCTTCGCCTGGGCGAGCATCCAGCCCCGCGCACCGCCCCACGCCGCCTGATCCCCGTCCGACGGTCTGCGCCGCTGCGGCGCCGGCCGGATTTCGTCACCGATCAGGAGCGTTGCCGATGTTCGCAACAAACCGTGCCTCATGCTGGCGGCAACTTTTCGCCGCCGCCTGCGCCGCACTGCTGCTGGGCGCCTGCACCAACGAGCCCATGTTTACCGCCACCGACATCACCGGCGCCACCTTCGGGCAAGATTTCCGCCTGTTCGACCCGGACGGCCGTACCCGCAGCCTGGCGGATTTCCGCGGCAAGGCGGTGCTGGTGTTCTTCGGCTTCACCCAGTGTCCGGACGTGTGTCCGACCGCGCTGATCCGCGCCGCCGAGGTCAAGCGCCTGCTCGGCGCGGATGCCGGCCGCCTGCAGGTGGTCTTCGTCACCCTCGACCCCGAGCGCGACACGCCCGCGGTGCTGCGGGAATACACCGCGGCTTTCGGCGCGGACGTCCTCGGCCTGTACACGACGGTGGAAAACACCGCCCGGGTGGCCGAGGAGTTCCGCATCTTCTACCGCAAGGTCCCCACTGGCGATTCCTACACCATGGACCACACTGCCACCAGCTACGTGTACGACCCCGCAGGCCGGCTGCGCCTGGCCGTCCTCCATGCCCAGGGCGCAGAAGCCCTGGCCGCCGACCTTAAAACCCTGCTGCAGTCCTTTTCCCGCTGAGGAGATTCCCATGAAACGTCTTGCCTTTGCTTCCCTGTTCGTCTTTACCGCTTCGACTGCTTTCGCCCAGGTCCACGTGGCCGAGCCGTGGGTGCGCGCCACCGTTCCGCAGCAGCGTTCGACCGGCGCCTTCCTGAAGATCACCTCCCAGGAGGATGCGCGCCTGGTGGCGGCGCAGTCGCCCGTGGCCAAGGTGGTCGAGGTCCATGAAATGAAGATGGAAGGCGACGTGATGAAGATGCGCGCCGTGCCCGCCCTCGACCTGCCCGCGGGCAAAACGGTCGAACTCAAGCCGGGCGGCTATCACGTGATGCTGATCGACCTGCACGCCCAGGTGAAGGAAGGTGAGGTGGTGCCGCTCACGCTGGTGGTCGAAGGCAAGGACGGCAAGCGCGAGCAGATCGAGGTGCAGGCCCCGGTGCATCCCCTCGCCGCGCCGGCCAACGGCAACCAGCATGGCCACGGTCACGGCCACTGATCCGCGGCAGTGCTGAAGGAAACGCCCCGGTCGCCGCAAGGCGCCGGGGCGTTTTTCCGGGTGCCCTGCGGGGGGCAGGGTGCCTACATGCCCTGATAGATCGGTCCTTCGCCGCCCTGGGGCACGACCCAGTTGATGTTCTGGGTGGGGTCCTTGATGTCGCAGGTCTTGCAGTGCACGCAGTTCTGGGCGTTGATCTGCAGGCGCGGCTGGTCGCCTTCCTCGACGATCTCGTACACCCCGGCCGGGCAGTAACGCTGCTCGGGGGCGTCGTAGCGGGCGAGGTTCACCGCGATCGGCACCGCCGCGTCCTTCAATTGCAGGTGACAGGGCTGGTCTTCCTCGTGGTTGGTGTTGGAGAGGAAGACCGAGGACAAGCGGTCGAAGCTCAGCACGCCGTCCGGCTTCGGGTACGCGATCTTCGGGCATTCGGCGGCGGACCTGAGGGCGGTGTGGTCGGCCGTGTTGTGCAGCGTCCACGGCACCTTGCCGCCGAAGAGCTTCTGGTCGATGCCGAACAGCAGCGAACCCAGCCACAGGCCCTTCTTCATGTAGGGCTTGAAGTTGCGCGTCTTGTGCAGCTCCTGGTGCAGCCAGCTCGCGCGGAAGGCTTCGGGGAAGGCGGTGAGTTCGTCGCGGCCGCGTTCGGCAACGAACGCATCGAAGGCCGCTTCCGCCGCCAGCGTGCCGCTCTTGATCGCCGCATGGGTGCCCTTGATGCGCGCGGCGTTGAGGAAGCCGGCATCGTCGCCGATCAGCGCGCCACCCGGGAACGCCAGTTTCGGCTGGCTCTGCAGTCCGCCCGCGGCAATCGCCCGGGCGCCGTAGGCCAGGCGCTTGCCGCCTTCCAGGAACTTGCGGATTTCCGGATGCGTCTTGTAGCGCTGCATCTCCTCGAAGGGTGACAGATGCGGGTTGGCGTAGTTGAGGCCGACCACGAAGCCGACGGCCACCAGATTGTCTTCCAGGTGGTAGACGAAGCCGCCGCCGTAGGTGGCGCTGTCCATGGGCCAGCCGGCGGTGTGCACCACCAGGCCTGGCGCGTGGCGCTCGGCCGGCACTTCCCACAGTTCCTTGATGCCGATGCCGTAGGTCTGCGGGTCGGCGCCGTCGCGCAGATTGAATTTCGCTTCCAATTGCTTGCCCAGGTGGCCGCGGCAGCCTTCGGCGAACAGCGTGTACTTGGCATGCAGCTCCATGCCGGGCTGGTAGTTGGGGCCCTGGCTGCCGTCGCGCAGCAGACCCATGTCGCCGGTGGCCACGCCCTTGACCGCGCTGTTCTCGTCGAACAGCACCTCGGCGCCGGCGAAGCCCGGATAGACCTCCACGCCCAGGGCCTCGGCCTGTTCGCCCAGCCACTTGGCCACGTGGCCCAGGCGCACGATGTAGTTGCCCTCATTGTGGAAGCTGTCCGGCAGCAGGGCGTTGGGAATCTGCCGCCCGCCGGTTTCCGACAGGAAGATCACCCGGTCTTCCGTCACTGCGGTCTTGATCGGGGCCCCCTGTTGGCGCCAGTCGGGGATCAGTTCGTCGAGGGCGCGGGGGTCGATGACCGCGCCGGAGAGGATGTGGGCGCCGATCTCGGCACCCTTTTCGATCAGGCACACGGAGACGTCGCTGCCCTTTTCCTGCGCCAACTGCTTGAGCCGGATCGCCGCCGCCAGGCCCGCCGGGCCGCCGCCCACGATCAGGACGTCAAACTCCATGGATTCGCGTTCCATCCTCTTCTCCTCGGTGTTGCGCGTGTTTGTTGGTCTCGCCCGCCGTGCCGCACGCGGCAGTGTAATACGCCCCATCCGCACCGGAGCGGGTGGGTTGAACATACGGTGGCGTATGTTACATTACCCCGATACCAAGAACCAATAGAGGAGACACGACATGCATGCCGAGCGCAAGCATCTGCTCACCACCCGCATCCCGGTGCGCTGGGGTGACATGGATGCCTACAATCACGTCAACAACACGGTGTACTTCCGCTATTTCGAGCAGGCCCGCGTCGAATGGCTGGAAGCGATGGCCTTCCCGGTGCGCCCCGACCAGGAAAGCGCGCCGGTGATCATCAACGCCAGTTGTACCTTCCTGATGCCGGTGAATTACCCGGCCACGGTCGAGGTACGGCTCTACGCCGGCGAGCCGGGGCGCAGCAGCGTGATGACCTGGTACGAGCTGTACGTGGAAGGCGACGACCGCCTGTACGCGGAAGGGGCGGCCAAGGTGGTGTGGATGGATACCCGCAGCGGCAAGTCCGTGGCGCTGCCGGACGAGCTGCGCGCCGTGTTTGCAGACTGATTACATATAAAAAGCGAGGAGACCCGCATGAGCAACAACGACCAACCGCTCTGGCAGCCATCCGCGGAGCGCATCGCCGCCGCCGGCATCACCGACTTCGCCCGCCGCGCCGAAGCGCGCTGGGGCGTGACGCTGCCCGACTACGAGGCCCTGCATGCCTGGTCGGTGAACCGGCCCGAGGAGTTCTGGACCAGCGTGTGGGAATACGGCGACGTGGTGGGCGAGCGCGGCGCGACGGTGCTGGTGGACGGCGACCGCATGCCGGGCGCGCGGTGGTTCCCCGAGGCGCGCCTGAATTTCGCGCAGAACCTGCTGCGCAGCCGGGACGAGGGCGACGCGCTGGTGTTCTGGGGCGAGGACAGGGTCAAGAACCGTCTCTCCCACGGCGAGCTGTACCGCGCGGTGGCGCACTTTGCCGCCGCGCTGCGGGAGCAGGGCGTGGGCAAGAGCGACCGCGTGGCGGCCTACATGCCCAACATGCCGGAGACCATCGTAGCCATGCTGGCCGCGGCCAGCATCGGCGCGATCTTCACCTCGGCCTCGCCGGACTTCGGCGTGCAGGGCGTGCTCGACCGCTTCGGCCAGACCGGGCCCAAGGTGCTGGTGGCCTGCGACGGTTACTACTACAACGGCAAGGTGGTCGATTGCCTGGACAAGCTGGCGGAGATCGCCGCGCGCCTGCCTTCCCTCGAGCGCGTCGTCGTCGTGCCCTACGTGCATGCGGAGCACGACCTGTCGCACATCGCCCACGGGCGCATGCTGGCGGATTTCGTCACGCCCCATCACGCCGTGACGGAAATTCCCTTCGAGCCGCTACCCTTCGATCATCCCCTCTACATCATGTATTCCTCGGGCACCACCGGTGTGCCCAAGTGCATCGTCCATGGTGCCGGCGGCGCGCTGCTGCAGCACCTGAAGGAACACAGGCTGCACGCCGACGTGAAACCGGGCGACCGGCTGTTCTACTTCACCACCTGCGGCTGGATGATGTGGAACTGGCTGGCGTCCGGGCTGGCCGCGGGTGCGACCCTGCTGCTCTACGACGGCTCGCCCTTCGTCGGCCAGGGCAGCATCCTGTTCGACTATGCGGACGCCGAGGGCATGACCCACTTCGGCACTTCGGCCAAGTTCATCGACGCCATCGCCAAGACCGGGCTGGAACCCGCGAAGAGCCACAAACTCGCCACGGTGCGCAGCATCATGAGCACCGGCAGCCCGCTGGTGCCGGAAGGCTTCGACTACGTCTATCGCGCGATCAAGGCCGACGTGTGCCTGTCGTCCATCTCCGGCGGCACCGACATCATCTCCTGCTTCGTGCTCGGCAACCCGGCGCTGCCCGTGTGGCGCGGCGAGATCCAGTGCAAGGGCCTGGGCATGGCGGTGGACGTGTGGGACGACGACGGCCGGCCGGTGCGCGGCGAGAAGGGCGAACTGGTGTGCACCCGGCCCTTCCCGGTGATGCCCATCGGTTTCTGGAACGACGCGGACGGCGCGAAATACCGCGCCGCCTACTTCGAGCGCTTCCCCAACGTCTGGTGCCACGGCGACTTCTGCGAGATCACCGCCCACGGCGGGCTGATCATCTACGGGCGCTCGGACGCCACCCTGAACCCGGGCGGGGTGCGCATCGGCACCGCCGAAATCTACCGCCAGGTGGAGAAGCTGGAGGAGGTAGTGGAAGCCCTGGTGATCGGCCAGGACTGGGAAGGGGACGTGCGCGTGGTGCTGTTCGTCAAGCTGCGCGAGGGGCTCGCCCTGGACGACGATCTGGTCGCCCGCATCAAGAAGACCATCCGCGACAACACCACGCCGCGCCACGTGCCGGCCAGAACCCTGCAGGTATTCGACATTCCGCGCACCAAGAGCGGCAAGATCGTCGAACTGGCGGTGCGCAACGTCGTCCATGGCCAGCCGGTGAAGAACATCGAGGCCCTGGCCAACCCGGAGGCGCTGGAGCACTTCCGCGGCCGCGCCGAACTGCAGAGCTGAGGAGAGTCCCCGCATGCTGATGAACGCCGACAAATCCACGCTGCTGATCATCGACGTGCAGTCCCGCCTGGCGCCGGCCATCCACGACGGCCCGGCGGTGGTGGACAACTGCGCCTGGCTGGCCGGCGTGGCGGCGCGCATCGGCGTGCCGGTGGTGGTCACCGAACACTTTCCCCACAAGCTCGGCGCCACCCTGGACGCCCTCAAGGCGGCCACCGAGGGTGCCCGCTACGTGACCAAGCAGTATTTCTCCGCCCAGGCCGACGGCTGCCTCGCCGGCACCGAGGCGGACCGCCGCCGCCAAGTGGTGGTGTGCGGCACCGAGACCCATGTGTGCGTGCAGCAAACCGCACTGGACCTGCGCTGGGCGGGCAAGGAGGTGTTCGTGGTGGCGGACGCCTGCGGTTCGCGGGATCCGGCCAACCGCGATCTCGCCTTCGCGCGCATGCGCCAGCACGGCATCGAGATCGTTGCGCGGGAAATGGTCGCCTTCGAATGGCTGCAACGGGGCGGCACCGAGCTCTTTGGGGCGGTCAACCGCGAGTTCATTCGCTAGCGCCCACCGCCGAAATTGCCTGCACCGCACCAAACGGTTATAATCCAAAGGCTTTTTTAGACCCGCCCGTCAAGGCGGGTCCGGCTGTTTCCGGTTGAGTTCAACAGGGATGGGCGTTTCGCCCATTTTTTATTTGTGGGCGGTCAAATGAATCTGGAAGCTCTGGTCGAGCAGATCGTCAATGGTCTCGGTTTCGAGCTGGTGGACTTCGAGCTGTCGCCGAAGGGGCGGCTGCTGCGGGTCTTCATCGACATCGGGCGTGGCGTCACCGTGGACGATTGCGCCACGGTCAGCAACCAGCTCACCCGCGCGTTCGAGGTCGACAACATCGACTACGACCGCCTGGAGGTGTCCTCCCCCGGCCTGGACCGCCCGCTCAAGAAACTCGCCGACTACGAACGTTTTGCCGGCCAGGAGGCCCAGGTCCGTCTCCTGCTGCCGGTCGGCAACCAGAGAAATTTCGTCGGCGTGCTCGGCGGCGTCAAGGAGGGCGCAGTGCTGCTGCGCACCGAGAAGGGCGAATTCGCCTTTCCCTTCGACGAGATCGAGAAAGCACGCCTTGTTCCCAAGTTTTGAGCATTCGGATGTGGAGGTTTTGAGGAAATGAGCCGCGAAATTCTGCTGCTTGTGGATGCCCTGGCCCGCGAGAAGAACGTCGCCAAGGACATCGTGTTCGCTGCGCTGGAGTCGGCGCTCGCCTCCGCGACCAAGAAGCGCATCCACGACGATGCCGACGTGGTGGTGCGCATCGACCGCGATACCGGCGATTACGAATCCGTGCGCCGCTGGGTGGTGATGCCCGACGAGGAAGTGACCAACGACGAAGCCGAGATGGGCATCATCGACGCCCGCGAGGTCAACGCGGACATCCAGCTCGGCGAGTACATCGAGGAGCCGCTGGAGCCCATCGACTTCGGCCGCATCGGCGCCCAGGCCGCCAAGCAGGTGATTCTGCAGAAGATCCGCGACGCCGAGCGCGAGCAGGTGCTCAACGACTTCCTGGAGCGCAAGGAATTCCTGGTCTCCGGCTCCATCAAGCGCATGGAGCGCGGCAACGCCATCATCGAGGTGGGCCGCATGGAAGCCGTGCTGCCCCGCGACCAGATGATCCCCAAGGAAAACCTGCGCGTGGGCGACCGCGTGAAGGCCTTCCTGCTGCGCATCGACCGCGGCGCCCGCGGCCCGCAATTGATCCTGTCGCGCACCGCGCCCGAATTCCTGATGAAGCTGTTCGAGCTGGAAGTGCCGGAAATCGAGGACGGCCTGCTGGAGATCAAGGCCTGCGCCCGCGACCCCGGCCTGCGCGCCAAGATCGCGGTCAAGTCCAACGACCCGCGCATCGATCCGATCGGCACCTGCGTGGGCCTGCGCGGCTCCCGCGTCACCGCGGTGCGCAACGAGATCGGCGGCGAGCAGATCGACATCATCGTGTGGGCGCAGGACCCGGCCCAGTTCGTCATCGCCGCGCTGCAGCCGGCGGAGGTGGTGTCCATCGTCGTCGATGAGGAAACCCACGCCATGGATGTGGTGGTAGACGAGAACAACCTCGCCATCGCCATCGGGCGCAGCGGCCAGAACGTCAAGCTCGCCTCCGAGCTGACCGGCTGGACCATCAACCTGATGAGCGAAGAGCAGTCGGCCGAGAAGTCCGAGCGCGAGCGTTCGGGCCTGCGCAGCCTGTTCATGAGCAAGCTGGACGTGGACGACGAGGTGGCCGACATCCTCATCGACGAGGGCTTCTCCTCGCTGGAGGAAATCGCCTACGTGCCGCTGGCGGAAATGCTCGAGATCGAAGCCTTCGACGAAGACACGGTGAACGAGCTGCGCAACCGCGCGCGCAACGTGCTGCTGACCGAGGCCATCGTCACCGAAGAGCAGTTGGAGAAGGTCTCCGACGATCTGCTCAGTCTCGAAGGCATGGACAAACCGCTTGCCGCGGAACTGGCGAGCAAGGGCATTCGCACCCGTGACGAACTGGCCGATCTCGCCGTAGATGAGCTAGTCGAACTTTCCGGGATAGACGAAGAGCGAGCCAAGGCGCTGATCTCCACGGCGCGCGCCCACTGGTTCGAGGAATGATGGGAGGGCATCGATGGAACAGATGAGCGTGACCCAGTTCGCCGGCGAACTGAAAATGCCGGCCGCGGTACTGCTCGAGCAGTTGCAGAAGGCGGGCGTCGACAAATCCGGCGCCAACGACCTGTTGAGCGAACAGGACAAGGCCCGGCTGCTCGAATACCTGCGCCGGGCGCACGGCGATACCGAGCCCAAGGGCAAGATCACTCTGACCCGCAAGCAGACCACCGAGATTCGCGCCACCGACTCCACCGGCCGCGCGCGCACGGTGCAGGTGGAAGTGCGCAAGAAGCGCACCTTCGTCAAGCGCGACGAGTTGCTGGCCGAAGCGCCGGCCGAAGAAGCTGCGGCCGTCGAGGAAGTGGCCGCTGCGCCGGTGCCCGAGGCGCCGGTCGCCGCACCCGAGCCGGAGCCGGCCCCCGTGGTCGCGGCCCAGGCCGAACCCGAACCCGCGCCGCAACCCGAACCCCAGGCCGAGCCCGAATCCGCGCCCGCCGCCGTGGCCGAAGAACCCCCCCGGCCTGCTGCGCCGGTATCCATCACCACGCTGCTGAGCGACGAAGAACGCGCCGTGCGCGAAACCGAAGCGCGCCGCCAGCGCGAGCTGCTGGAACGCCAGGCCGCGGACATCCGCGCCCGCCAGGAACGGGAGGCCGCCGCGCGTGCGGCGGCCGAGGCGCGCAAGCAGGAAGAGGAAGCCCGTGCCCGTGCCGAAGCCGAAAAGGCGGCCGAGGAGCCGAAGGCCGCCAAGGGGCCCAGCGGCACCCTGCACCGTCCGGCCAAGGTCGAGGAAAAGGGTGCCAAGGATGCCAAGCGTGGCGGCGCGCGTGACGCGCGCGAAGCCGAAAGCGCCAAGCGCCGCGGCCTCAAGACCCGCGGCGAGGTCGGCGGCGGTGCCGGCTGGAAGGGCGCCAAGGGCGGCGGCCGGCACGGCTCCCGCCACGCGCCGGAAGAGCGCTCCGGTTTCCAGGCGCCCACCGAACCGGTGGTGCGCGAAGTGCACGTGCCCGAAACCATCACCGTGGCCGACCTGGCGCACAAGATGGCGGTCAAGGCCACGGAGGTCATCAAGGCCCTGATGAAGATGGGCTCCATGGTGACCATCAACCAGGTGCTGGACCAGGAAACCGCGATGATCATCGTCGAGGAGATGGGCCACAAGGCCATGGCCGCCAAGCTCGACGACCCGGACGCCTTCCTGGAGGAAAGCGCCGAGCTGAAGGACGCCGAGCTCAAGCCGCGTGCCCCCGTGGTGACCGTCATGGGCCACGTGGACCACGGCAAGACCTCGCTCCTCGACTACATCCGCCGCGCCAAGGTGGCCGCCGGCGAACACGGCGGCATCACCCAGCACATCGGCGCGTACCACGTCGAGACCGACCGCGGCATGCTGACCTTCCTGGACACCCCGGGCCACGAGGCCTTCACGGCCATGCGTGCCCGCGGCGCCAAGGCCACCGACATCGTGGTGCTGGTGGTCGCGGCCGATGACGGCGTGATGCCCCAGACCCGCGAAGCCATCCACCACGCCCACGCCGCCGGCGTGCCGCTGGTGGTGGCGGTGAACAAGATCGACAAGCCCGAAGCCAACCCGGAACGCGTCAAGCAGGAACTGGTGGCCGAGAGCGTGGTGCCGGAAGAGTACGGCGGCGAGGTGATGTTCGTGCCCGTGTCCGCCAAGACCGGCGCCGGCATCGATCAATTGCTCGAATCCATCCTGCTGCAGGCCGAAGTGCTGGAGCTGAAGGCGCCGGACGACACCCCGGCCAAGGGCATCATCATCGAAGCCCGCCTGGACAAGGGCCGCGGCCCGGTGGCCACGCTGCTGGTGCAGTCCGGCACGCTCAGGAAGGGTGACGTGCTGCTGGTGGGCGGCACCTTCGGCCGCATCCGCGCGATGCTGGACGAGAACGGCAAGGCCGTCGACGAAGCGGGCCCGTCCATCCCGGTCGAAATCCTCGGCCTGTCGGACGTGCCGGGCGCCGGCGACGAGGCCATCGTGTTGGCGGACGAGAAGAAGGCACGCGAGATCGCGCTCTTCCGCCAGGGCAAGTTCCGCGACGTCAAGCTCGCCAAGCAGCAGGCCGCCAAGCTGGAAAGCATGCTCGAACAGATGGCCGAAGGCGAGGTCAAGACCTTGCCGCTCATCGTCAAGGCCGACGTGCAGGGCTCCCAGGAAGCGCTGGTGCATGCGCTCAACAAGCTGTCCACCGACGAGGTGCGGGTCAACGTCATCCACGGCGCGGTCGGCGCCATCTCGGAATCCGACGTGAACCTGGCCCAGGCTTCCGGCGCGGTCATCATCGGCTTCAACACCCGCGCCGATGCCGGTGCGCGCAAGCTGGCCGAGACCTTCGGCGTGGACATCCGCTACTACAACATCATCTACGACGCCGTGGATGAGGTGAAGGCGGCCCTGTCCGGCATGCTGGCGCCCGAGAAGCGCGAGGAGATCATCGGCCTGGTGGAGATCCGCCAGGTGTTCAACATCTCCCGGGTCGGCGCGGTGGCCGGCTGCTACGTGCTCGAAGGCCTGGTCAGGCGCGGCTCCTCCGCGCGCCTGCTGCGCGACCATGTGGTGGTGTGGAGCGGCGAACTCGACTCGCTCAAGCGCTTCAAGGACGACGTCAAGGAAGTCAAGTCCGGCTACGAATGCGGTCTGCAGCTCAAGAACTTCAACGACATCCAGGAAGGCGATCAGCTCGAGATATTCGAGGTGCGTGAAGTCGCCCGGACGCTCTGACGATGCCAAAGGAGTTTTCCCGCAGCCAGCGCGTGGCGGAGCAGATCCGCCGCGAGCTGGCCGAGCTGATCCGGCTGGAGGTGAAGGACCCGCGCGTCGGCTTCATCTCGCTGACCGACGTGGAGATCACGCCCGACTACGCCCACGCCAAGGTGTATTTCACCTCCATGAGCGGCGAGGAAGGGCTGGACGAGATCCTCGCCGGCCTGCGCCGGGCGAGCGGCTTCCTGCGCCGCGAGCTGGGCCGGCGGGTACGCATCCATACCACGCCGGAACTGCACTTCCATTACGACAAGTCGCTGGAGCAGGGCAGCCGCCTGTCCCGCCTCATCGACGACGCGGTGCGCGAGGACGAAGCGCGCCACGACAAGAAGGAAGACTGACTCCGCCGGCCCTGCCGGCGGAGCCCTTCCGCTTTCTCCGCTGCTCCCACCATGCAATTCCGCCACAAGCGCCGCCCGGTCGACGGCGTCCTGCTGCTCGACAAGCCGCAGGGCCTGAGCTCCAACACCACGCTGCAGAAGGCCCGCCGCCTGCTCGAAGCCGCCAAGGCCGGCCACACCGGCACGCTGGACCCGATGGCCACGGGCCTGCTGCCGCTCACCTTCGGCGAGGCCACCAAGTTCTCGCAGATGCTGCTCGACGCCGACAAAACCTACGAGGCCGAGGTGCGCCTGGGGGTGGAGACCGACACCGGCGACGCCGAAGGGCAGGTTGTCGCCACGGCTCCGGTGGTGGTAGACGAGGCCGCGGTGCAGGCCGCCCTGGCGCGCTTCCGCGGTGAGATCGAGCAGATTCCGCCCATGCACTCCGCCCTCAAGCGCGACGGCAAGCCGCTCTACGAATACGCCCGCGCCGGCATCGAGGTGGAGCGCAAGGCGCGCACGGTGACCATCCACGAACTCGAACTGCTCGCCTTCGCCGGCGACAGCTTCCGCATTCGGGTGGCCTGCAGCAAGGGCACCTACATCCGCACCCTGGCCATGGACCTCGGCCGGGCGCTGGGCTGCGGCGCGCATCTGGCCGCGCTGCGCCGCACCCGCATCGGTCCTTTCGGCGTCGATCGGGCGGTCACGCTGGACGCGCTCGCAGCGGCGCCGGAAGGCGAGGCGCGCGACGCGCTGCTGGCGCCGGTCGATGCGCTCGTCGCCCACCTGCCGGCGCTCGAACTCGATCCGGCCGCCGCCGCGGCGCTGCTGCAGGGGCGCCGCCTTCCGCTGCCGGGGACTTCGGCCGGACTGCTGCGCCTCTACGGGGCAGGACGCTTCCTGGGACTGGGCGAAACCGACGGCCAGGGCAGCCTGTTGCCCAAACGCCTCGTCGCCACCGGCGAGGCCGGTACCACCGCATGATTTCGATTGAGTTCCTGGCGCGGCGTGGGCTATAATCCGCCGCTTCTGATTGACAGAAATGAACGAGTAAACACGCACATGGCTCTCGATACCACTACCAAGGCGCAAGTCGTTGCCGATTACCAGCGCGCTCAGGGCGATACCGGCTCCCCGGAAGTCCAGGTGGCTCTGCTCACCACGCGCATCAACGGCCTCACCGGCCACTTCAAGGCCAACGCCAAGGATCATCACTCCCGCCGTGGCCTGCTCAAGATGGTCAGCCGCCGTCGCAAGCTGCTGGACTACCTGAAGCGCACCAACGCCGACAGCTATCGCAACCTGATCGAGCGTCTGGGCCTGCGCAAGTAAGCCGCCGGTCGTGACGAGTCCGACAGCGCCGAATTCGGCCGCTTAGCCAGCAAAGCCGGGACGTGCCCATGCGGGCCGGCCCGGCTTTGTCGCATTGGCCCAAACACTCGCGCCTCGGACACCCATCCAAGCAGTTGTAGTCCGCTGCACCAACAAGAAAGGAATTCCCCTTGCCTAACGCCATCAAGAAAACCTTCGCCTACGGCGCCCATACCGTCACCCTCGAAACCGGCGAAGTCGCTCGCCAGGCCGGCGGTGCCGTCATCGTCAACATGGACGACACCGTGGTGCTCGCCACCGTGGTCGCCGCCAAGGACGCCAAGCCGGGCCAGGACTTCTTCCCGCTCACCGTCGATTACGTCGAAAAGTTCTACGCCGCGGGCCGCATTCCCGGCGGCTTCTTCAAGCGCGAAGGCCGTCCGAGCGAGAAGGAAATCCTCACCTCGCGCCTGATCGACCGCCCCATCCGCCCGCTCTTCCCGGACGGCTTCTACAACGAAGTGCAGATCATCGTCACGGTGCTGTCGCTGAACCCCGAGGTCGACCCGGACATCCCGGCGATGATCGGCGCCTCGGCCGCGCTGGCGATCTCCGGTGTGCCCTTCAACGGCCCCATCGGCGCCGCGCGCGTGGGCTATGCCGACGGCCAGTACCTGCTCAACCCGACCGCCGAACAGCTCAAGACCAGTCAGTTGAACCTGGTCGTGGCCGGCACCGAAACCGCGGTGCTGATGGTCGAATCGGAAGCCGAGGAGCTGTCCGAGGCGGTCATGCTGGGCGCCGTGGTCTACGGCCACGAGCAGATGCAGCACGCCATCCGCGCCATCAACGAACTGGTGGAAGTGGCCGGCAAGCCCGAGTGGGACTGGCAGCCGCCGCCCGCCAATGAGGCGCTGATCGCCCGCATCACCGAACTGGCGCGCGCCGACCTGGAGCAGGCCTTCAACATCACCAGCAAGCAGGCGCGCAGCGCACGGCTGGGCGAGATCGAGAAGAACGTCATCACCGCGCTGACCGAAGGCGTGGAGAACGCGCCCTCGGTCAACGAGATCAAGGACATCTTCTTCGGCCTCGAATCGAACATCGTGCGCAGCCGCATCCTCAACGGCGAGCCGCGCATCGACGGGCGCGACACGCGCACCGTGCGCCCCATCGACATCCGTGTCGGCGTGCTGCCGCGCACCCACGGTTCGGCGCTGTTCACCCGTGGCGAAACCCAGGCCCTGGTGGTCGCCACCCTGGGCACCGGGCGCGACGAGCAGATCATCGACGCCATCGCTGGCGAGTACCGCGAAAACTTCCTGCTGCACTACAACTTCCCGCCGTTCTGCACCGGCGAGACCGGCCGCTTCGGCGTCACCAAGCGCCGCGAAGTCGGCCACGGCCGCCTGGCCAAGCGCGCGCTGATCGCCGCACTGCCCGCCGACGAGGAGTTCAGCTACACCATCCGCCTGGTGTCCGAGATCACCGAATCCAACGGCTCCAGTTCCATGGCCTCCGTGTGCGGCGGCTCGCTCGCGCTGATGGACGCCGGCGTGCCGATGAAGGCGCACGTGGCCGGCATCGCCATGGGCCTGATCAAGGAAGGCAACCGCTTCGCGGTGCTGACCGACATCCTCGGCGACGAGGACCACCTGGGCGACATGGACTTCAAGGTGGCCGGTACCGACAACGGCGTCACCGCGCTGCAGATGGACATCAAGATCCAGGGCATCACCAAGGAAATCATGCAGGTTGCCCTGGCCCAGGCCGGCGAGGGCCGCCGCCACATCCTGGAAAAGATGAAGACGGCGCTCGGTTCGCACCGCGGCGAGGTCTCCGAGTTCGCCCCGCGCATGATCACCATGAAGATCAACCCGGAGAAGATCCGCGACGTGATCGGCAAGGGCGGTGCGGTGATCCGTGGGCTGCAGGAAGAAACCGGCACCGTCATCGAGATCGAGGACGACGGCAGCATCACCATTTCGTCGGTCTCCTCCGAGGGCGCGCAGCAGGCGAAAGCGCGCATCGAGGACATCACGGCCGAAGTCGAGGTGGGCAAGGTCTACGAAGGCACCGTCGTGCGTCTGCTCGACTTCGGTGCCATCGTGAACATCCTGCCGGGCCGTGACGGCCTGCTGCACGTGTCGCAGATCGCCAACGAGCGCGTGAACAACGTCTCCGACTACGTCAAGGAAGGCCAGGTGGTGCGCGTCAAGGTGCTGGAAACCGACGAGCGCGGCAAGATCCGCCTTTCCATGAAGGCGCTGCTGGAGCCGCAGAACGCGGGCTGATCCGCTCTCGTGCAGCAGCAAAAAGGGACGCCGCGGCGTCCCTTTTTTCTTGCCGGCCCGCGCTGCAGGCCGGCGCCTTGAGAGGAGAAGATTCTTACTTGGCGACCTGGCGCTCGCGCATTTCTTCCAGTGTCTTGCAGTCGATGCACAGCGTGGCGGTGGGGCGGGCTTCCAGGCGCTTCAGGCCGATCTCCACGCCGCAACTGTCGCAGTAGCCGTATTCGCCGTCGTTGATGCGGCCGATCGCCTCGTCGATCTTCTTGATCAGCTTGCGTTCGCGGTCGCGGTTGCGCAGTTCCAGCGCAATGTCCGATTCTTGGCTGGCGCGGTCGTTGGGGTCGGCGAACACGGTGGCTTCGTCCTGCAGAGTGTGCACCGTGCGCTCGATGTCCTCCATCAGTTCGCGCTTGAGCGTTTCGAGGATGCCGCGGAAGTGCGCCAACTGATTCTCGCTCATGTAGTCCTCACCTTTGGCGGGAACGTAAGGCGGGAACTGTTTGTGCAGGGTTTCTTCTGCCATGACTACGACTTCCGTGATTGGAGGGAAGCGACTTAATAGCAGAAACACCCTGTCCGGGCAAGCCGTTCGATGGTGCCGGAAATGCACTCCGGGGCGGGCAGACGCGCCCGTCCGACGGGGCTGGAAAGGGTGCGGGAGGTGTTTGACGGAGGTCGGGCGAGTGTGTATGATTCGCCGCTCTCGGGGTGTAGCGCAGTCCGGTAGCGCGCTTGCTTTGGGAGCAAGATGTCGGGGGTTCGAATCCCTCCACCCCGACCAGCTCACCCCCGGATGCCCGCATGGAATCTGCCCGTAGCTCAATTGGATAGAGCACCGGCCTTCTAAGCCGGGGGTTGCAGGTTCGATCCCTGCCGGGCAGGCCAGAGTGAAAGTTTCCGGGCCGCGGCGTATGCCGAGGTCCTGATGGTGGCGGCATTAGCTCAGTTGGTAGAGCGTTGGATTGTGGCTCCAAAGGTCACCGGTTCGAAACCGGTATGTCGCCCCAAGCATCCCCAACGGCCAGTTCGTCGAACTGGCCGTTTTTCGTGCACCTGCACCAGGCTCAGAGGCCGAGGATCCACTTTACCGCGGCGTCGGCGTCGGCCTCGCTGATGTTGGGCGAGGGCGGCATCGGTGCCTGCCCCCACAGTTTGGCGTCGGAACCCTTGCGCACGCGCTCGGACAGCACCGGCAGTGCGCCGGTCTTGTCGTCGGCATAGCGCGTGGCGATCTCGGTGTAGGCCGGGCCGACCACGGTGCGTCCGGCCAGCAGATGGCAGACGGTGCAATTGTGGGCTTTGAAGATGGCCGCGACTTCGGGCGGCGGGTTGGCCGCGGCGCCGAGCGGGGTGAGACAGGCGGCCAGTGCCATGGTTTGCAGGATGCGTCGCATGGGAATCCTCGTTGTTGTCGCAGCGCAGGAAGTGTAGCCGAGCCCGGCGGCGGCCGTCACATGCGCAGGGCGGTGCGGCGGTGTTTGCGGAATTGACGGGGGTCAATCAAACTGCCGGCACGCCTCGCTAGCATTGCCGACGTCGGCCGTAGTGGTACGGCCATCCCCGACAGATCTGGAGACTCCCATGAAAATCAGAACCCTTGGCATTGCCGCTTCGCTTGCCGTCCTGCTGGCGGCCTGCGGCCAGGACGCACCCCCGCCGGCGGCGCCCGCCAGCGCGCCGGCACCGGTGGCGGCTGCGCCCGCACCCGCGCCTGCTCCGGCGCAACCGCAGAACGCGGTCGGCGAGAGCGTCTACAAGAAGACCTGCGCGCTCTGTCATGCCGCCGGCGTGGCCGGCGCGCCCAAGCTCCGCGACAAGGCCGATTGGGGCCCGCGTCTGGCGCAGGGCAATGATACCCTGTACAAGCATGCGATCGAAGGCTTCACCGGCGAGAAGGGCATGATGCCGCCGCGTGGCGGCGGCGCCTCGCTGTCCGACGACGAGGTGAAGGCGGCGGTGGACTACATGGCCGCCTCGGCGCAGTAAGGAAGGACCGCTCTGGCCGGGAAACCGGCGGAACAGGCGAAGCAGGGGAGCCGGATCGGCTCCCCTGCTCTTTTGTGTCTCAGTCGGCGTGGTTGACGGCACGCAGCGCAGCGATGCGCTCCGGCGTGATGTCGGCGAAGCCGATGACCTCGCCGCCGTTCGCCCGGGCGAAGGCGGCGGCCGCCTCCACACCGGCGAAGGCCGGCAGATTGGCGACCCGCATCGGCCCGCGGGCGGCCGAGTCGATGACGAAACGGGCCTCCCGGGCGGGGATCCAGCCGCCGGCGGCGAAGTCGGTGACGTAGAGCGCGGCTACGGTGTCGGCCTTGCGTTCCGGGTCGTAGCGCTCGGTGTCTTCCAGGAAGATGAACAGGCCGACCGGCGAGTCGAAGAAGTGCGCCGCGCCGTCGGCGAAGATGATCTGGGCGGCCCACTGCGGGTGGCGCGCCGGGTACATGCCGCATACCGGGCAGCGCACCTCGGCCGGCACCGGGCGCGCCGCGTGGATGGGCAGGCCGGAGTCCGGGTTCCACGGCATGGCCGGGGCGACCCGCGCCGGCGGCACGATGCACACGTCTTCCGCCGGCGGCACGAAGTCGACCGCATGCGGTGCGCTGCGCGGCAGCATGGCCAGGCCGAGCCCGAGGCCGAAGCATGCTACGGCCACGGAACCGAGTACTCGCGGCGACCTCACCAGGGCGTTCATGACTGGTCGGTGAGCAGCGGGTCGCCCAGCAGGGCCGCGATCACCGCCTGCAGGTTCTCCCACGGCGGCAGGCCGGGGCGGGTGAGGGGATCGTCCACTACCCGGCCGTCGGGCCGGTGCAGGTGCTGTGGCCCGCTGGCGATGCCGCGGTGGCCGGGCGCGGTGTCGATGCCCAGTTCCAGGCCGTCCGGCGTTCTCCAGCGCAGGGAGTAGTCCAGCGGCGAGGCGCAGGACACGGTGAGTTCCACGCCGTTGGTGAGGCGCAGCAGCAGGGCGTCCTGGCGCAATTCGGGCGGGGTGGCGAGGCGGCCGCCGACCTCGGCCGCGAGCGCCTCGCGCAGCGCCAGGTGGGGCGCTGAGGGCGCCTCGATGCGGGCGTCGCCGTCCTTCAGCCGTGCGGCCATCAGGCTGCGCGCGGTGCTGCGCGTGTCGTCCAGGATGCGCACGGCGAGGTAGTGTTCCCAGGCCGGATGTTCGCTGTCGCTGGCGGCGGCCAGCGCGGCGATGCGGGCTAGCAGTTCGGCGGGATCGTCGGTGCGGTACTGCTCCAGGATCAGCCGGCGGTGTTCGCGCGCCTCGTACATGATGCGCGCGAGCTGTTCGACTTCGGCGGCCCGTTCGGGCTCCAGGGCTTCGAAGAGCGGTTCCATGGGCTCACATCCTCTGGTCGTGGAGGGCGCCGCCGTCCAGCACCACCATGTCCGGCGTGACCTCGGCGAAGCGCAGCACCTTGCCGCCGAATTCCGTGGCGAACCTGCGCGCGTCGGCCTCCTCGGCGAAGGAGGCGATGGTCGGCCCCATGGAGCCGTGGCGGCGCGAACCGGCCACGTACCAGGCGCCGTGGGCGTCGATCCAGTGCCCCTCCGGCGCGTCCCAGTTCGCCTTGCCCATGTCCTGCACGTACAGGCCGCGCACGGCGCGCACCTGCTCGGGATTCAGGTAGATGGAGAACATCTCCACCGTGTCGCAGAAGAAGTCGGGCTCGGCGCGGCCCTCGTAGTGGATCTGCGCCTTGGGGCCGGGGTAGTCGGCGAGCAGCATGCCGTCCAGCGCGCACGAGGTGCTGCGGTCGATCTCGACCGGCACCAGCGCGCCGCCGCCCTCCGGCGAGCGTCCGCAGGCGGCCAGCAGGCCGGAGGCGGCGCCGGCCAGCAGCAGGCGCCGGCGGTTGATGCAGTGGTGATGGGTACACATGGGTTTTCTCCTGAGGGGTGCCGGCTGGTCGCCGGTCTCTATTTGCGGAAGCGCCAGCTCGCCACGCCCAGGGGGGCGGCGATCCAGCCCAGCATGACCAGCGTGAGCAGCCAGGGCTCGGCCAGTGCCGGCGGGAATACCGTGGCCAGCCCGTACAGGGTGCGCACGTCGTCCATGCCGAAGATGTTGAGGATGCGGAACACGTCGGCCGGGTTGAGCAGCAGCAGCCAGGGCAGCACCTCGCCGCCGGCCTGTCCGCCCGAGAACACGAGAGCGCCCAGCAGTAGCAGGTCGAACACCAGCACGAAGAAGAACCACAGCGCGATGGCCAGCCCCGAGGCGCGGGTGCGGTCGGCGGCGAACACCGACAGCATCACCGCGAGGCTGAGGAAGGCCATGCCCAGCAGCACCGAGCTCACCATGAAGCCGAAGTAGTGCACCAGCGCGGCCAGATCGATCTGGCGCGCCAGCACCAGCGCCACCAGGCCGAAGCCGGCCACGGTGGAGAAGGTGAGGGCGGCGGCGAGCCCCAGGTACTTGCCGAGGATGAGTTCGAAGCGGGTGATGGGCATGGACAGCAGGAGATCGAGCGAACCCCGCTCGCGCTCGCCGACGATGGCGTCGAAGCCCAGCAGCAGGGCGATGAGCGGAATCAGGTAGATCACCAGGCTGACCAGGCTGGCGATGGTGAGCTCGATGGAGCGGAAGCCCACCGCGCCCTGCTGGGCGGCGCCGAAGTAGGCGATGACCAGCGCGAACACGGTGAACACCAGCGCCACGGCCAGCACCCAGCGGTTGCGGATGCGGTCCCAGAATTCCTTGCCGGCGATGGTGGCGACTTGCGAGATTTCCATGGTGTCTGCCCCCGTCAGTCCGAAAAACCGAAGAACACGTCTTCCAGCGACGGTTCGCGCACCGAGAGGTCCAGCACCCGGTCGCCCAGCGTGGCGAGGGCGGCGAACACCGCCATCTTAGCCTCGCGCCGCACCTGCACCGCCACGTGGCCGTCGCGGGCCTCGATGGCGGCCACCGGCAGGCTGCCCAGCGCATCGCGCACGGCGGCGAAGTCGGCGTCGGCCACGCGCACCTCGAACCACAGGGGCAGGTCCATCTGTTCGCGCAGTTCCTGCACCGTGCCGAGCGCTTGCACCCTGCCGGCGGCCATGATGGCCAGGCGGTCCACCCGCTCCTGGATCTCGGCCAGGATGTGGGAGGTGATGACCACGGTCACGCCCTCGGCCCGCAGGCCGCGCAGGATCAGGTAGAACTCGCGGATGGCTTCCGGATCGAGGCCGGTGGTCGGCTCGTCGAGGAAGAGGATCTGCGGGCGGCCGAGCAGGGCCTGGGCGAAGCCCAGGCGCTGGCGCATGCCCTTGGAGTATTCTCGGACGCGGCGGGCGGCGGCATGGGTCAGCCCGACGCGGTCCAGCAGCGCGCCGCAGCCCGCGGCCGGCACGCCCTTGAGGCGGGCGAAGAAGTGCAGCGTTTCCAGCCCGGTGAGGTTGTCGTAGAGCACGACGTTTTCCGGCAGATAGCCGATCCGGCGCCGCACCGCGCGGAAGTCGCGCCCGCCCACGGCGGCGCCGGCTATGCGGATCTCGCCGGCGCTTGGCGGCACCAGGCCCAGCATCATCCTGAACAGCGTGCTCTTGCCGGCACCGTTGTGGCCGATGAGGCCGAAGACCTCGCCGCGCGCCACCGCCAGGTCGACGCCGTCCACCGCGCGCACCGCGCCGTAGTGGCGGGCCGCGCCGCGCGCCTCGATCACCGCGTCGCGGGGCGGGCGGGCGGCGGCCTGGCCGAGGGCCTCAGCGGCTGCCGGGGTAGTGCTTTCCACGCCAGTTTCTCCAGTTGTCGTCATTCGGTTGCATGCGCGGGTTCGGGTCCACCACGCTGGGGGCACGCAGCAGGGGGAATTGCTGGCCGACCAGGCGCAGGGTCTGCACCGCGGGGCTGGCGAGCAGCAGCTTCACCAGCGGGTGGCGCCAGGACAGGCGGTCCACCAGGTCGTTGGCTTCGTAGGGCACGTCGCCCCGTCCGTCGCCGTTGCGGTCCCAGCCCAGGTAGTTGCTCCAGTGGTTGCCGGATTTTTCGCCCCACACCATGTCGCGCGCGCCCACGTAGCGTACCTGCTCGCGGTTGGCGATGAAGTCGTTGTGCTCCACGGCGTTGTTCTTGGAGCCGGCCCACAGGTGCACGCCGACCACGTTGTCGGTGATCAGATTGCCGCGCAGGGTGTTGTATTCGGCATCGTAGATGAAGAAGCCGCGCGAGTTGCCGGCGACGACGTTGTTCTCCACCACCGCGTCCTGGATGGTGCGCAGCATGATGCCGTGGTCGGAATTGGCCCACACGCGGTTGTTGCGCACCACCTGGTCGCGCACCTCCATCAGCGCCAGGCCGCCCCGGTTCATCCACACGTCGTTGTCCTCCCACAGGTTGCGGTAGGAGTTCATGTAGTGGGTGCCGTAGCGGCTGTGGTGCAGCCTGTTGCCGCGGAAGATGGCGTCGTGGGTGACGTCCACGTAGAGCGCGTCGCGCACGAAGCTCACGTTGTTGCCAAACACCCGCGCCCGGCGCGTGTTGTAGAGCTGGATGCCGTTGCCGCGCATGGGCGAGCGGTATTCCCGCTTGCCGGTGATCACGTTGTTTTCGATGAGCACGTCGTCGGCCTGCTCCACCCACAGGCCGAACAGGTTGTAGGTGAGGTCGCAGTGGCGCACCACGGCGCGGTGCGCACCGGGCCGGATGTAGATGCCGGCGTTCTGCTCGCGCAGGCTGTCGCCGGAATCGGTGACGATCAGCCCTTCGACGGTCACGTCCTCGGCGGTGACGCGGATGGTGTCGCCCTTGAGCCCGCCGCTGACCGTGGGGCGGTCTAGCCCACGCAGGGTGAGCGTCTTGCCCACGAGCAGGTTCTCCACGTAGCGTCCGCGGTGGATCTCGATGACGTCGCCGGGGGCGGCGCGCTCGATGGCGGCCTGGATGGAATCGCCCGGCTGCACCTGCAGCGTCGCCGCCGCCGCGAGGGACGGCAGGCAGGCGAGCAGCAGATGAAGCAGGACGGACCTGCCTGGAAGCGGCGTCATGGCGGCGCCCCGCCTCAGAGCACCAGGGCGCCGGTGGACTTGAGCGCGATGAACAGCGTCGCGCCGATCAGCAGGTTCTTGAAGCCCACGTAGCACACCATGTCCATGAGCGTGGCCTTGCGGTAGCGCCGGCCCCACCAGGGGCCTTCCTTGACGTAGGGCTTGGAGCCGAGGCGCACGATGACTTCGAACACGCTCCAGCCGAACCACCAGCCGATGACGGCACCCGCATCCAGCCGGCCGAGGGCGGCGAGGACCCACATCACCGTGGCGCCGGCGGCCAGCGCCAGGCCGGCGGCCTGAAGCGTCCTCTGGCGGGCGAAACCGGTGCGGCTCCAGGGCCACAGGTGGTCCCAGACTTCGGCGGCGATCAGGCCCAGGGCGCCGTGGCCGGCGTAGGGTGGTTCCACCGGGTCGGTGGGCATCGTCGGGTTGACCATGGGATTCTCCTTATTTTCCTCAAACGGTGGCCGGCGTCTTCGCCGGGACCGGCTTGATCGGGATGTAGTAGCCGTCTGCGCCGATGGGCGTGAGCGGCAGGCCCGCCTTGGTGCGGCGCTTGCGTTCCTGGGCCAGCGGCGGGCAGCCGTGCCCGTCAGTGTAGAGCACCATGCAGTCCAGGCAGAGCAGGCATTCACGCTGGTCGATGCGGCCGTCCTTGTCGATGGCCAACGACCCGCAGCCCTTGGCGCAGGCCTTGCAGGTGTCGCATTCCTGCTTGCGCCTGAGACCGAACCAGCGGAAGGTGCTGGGCATGGCGAGCGAGGCGCCCAGCGGGCACAGGTACTTGCAGAACGGGCGCTCGATGAACACGGACAGCCCCAGCAGCCCGGCGGCGAACAGCGTGTAGGGCCAACTGCGGTTGAGCAGGCCGACCAGGAAGGTGGTCTTGAAGGGCTCCACCTCCGCCAGCATCTCGGCCAGCGTCATAGAGAACACCGACACGCCCAGCAGGCCGGCGAACACCGCGTACTTCACCCACTTCAGCCTGTCGTGCAGGGGCTTGCTCAGTTTGAACTGGAAGCGTTTCAGGCCGATGGCGCCGCCCAGCTTGTAAAGCAGTTCGGACAGCGAGCCGAAGGGACACAGCCAGCCGCAGAACAGCCCACGCCCCCACAGGAAGACGGTGACGATGATGAAGATCCAGAACAGGAAGATGAAGGGGTCGGTGAGGAAGAGCTCCCACTTCCACTGGAACAGCAGGGCGTGGAACCAGGTGAGCACCTGGGTGATGGACGGCTGCGCCATCAAGTGGAAGCCCACGTAGCCGATGCTGATCAGCCAGGCACTGTACTTGAAGGCGTTCACCGGCCACTTGTTGAGGTGGGTCGAGGCGCGGGTCAGGCGGTCGCGGTTGGCATACACGATACCCACGGCCACCAGCAGCGCGGCGAAAAGGGCGATTTCCAGCGCCCGGGTCTGCCATACGCGCAGCCAGGGCGGCACCGGCTGTTCGATGTGGGGGCGTCCGCCTTGCAGGTAGTGGGCGGGCAGCCAGTATTCCGTATCGAAGCTGGCGAAGCTGCGCTGGCCGGTGGCGCGGTCCACGCGGTTGCCGAGAAAGGCAAACTTCCACGGCCAGGCCGCCGAAAAGCTCGCGGCCTGGTGTTCCGGGCGGACGATGAAGATGGCCGATTCGTCGTAGGCCGGCGCACCAGCGGCGGCCAGGCCGTACAGGTTGAGGTAGTCCAGGTCGCGGAAGGTGAAGGTGTCCGCGCCCTGGCGGATCTGCACGCGGTCGTAGATACCGCCGCGCACGAAGCCCGAACCCTTGAAGGATTCCTTGCCGCCGCTGCGGATCACGAAGAGCGCGTGCTCGTTCTCGCCCAGGCGCTCCATCAACTTGCGCCAGGGAACGTCGCCCAGCAGGGCTCGGCCCACGTCGGGCTGGTTGAGATAGCCGAACCACAGTTCGATGAAGGGTTCGCCATTGCGCGGCAGGCCGACGTCCTCGGGGCGCACCGTGAGGCGCTGCACGCTGCCTTCCTTCACCAGCGCGGCCCAGTCCGGCGTCCTGCCGGTCTCGATGAAGCGCGCCGGTTCGCGCACCACCGGCTCCAGGATGCCGACCTGGCGCGCCACGGCGGTGCCGGAGGTCATCATCACCTGGTTCTGGGCGATCACCGTGACGGTGGCGCCGGAGATGGCGTCCAGGCCGATGATTTCCTCTTCCGGGCGGGTGCGGCCGATCTCTATCTTGTCGCCGACGAACTTGCCCAGGTACTGGTCGTTGAACTTCACCAGCGCGGACTCGGGGATGCCCAGCAGCAGGATGGGTTCGGAGTGTTTGAGTATCTTCACGCCGGCGAAGCGGCCGGTGCTGTCCATGCCGATCAGCGTGATCACCGGCTTGCCGGAATAGGCGGGGATGTCGGTGATGTCGGTGGACAGCATCACGTAGCCTACCAGCTCGCGCTGGCCGTCCTTGTGCGCGTAGCCTTCGACGTAGAAGGGGCGGCCCTTGCGTTCGGAGAATTCGGTGGCGCCCGGCAGCACTTCCGTACAGGGGGCAAGGCGGCACAGGTCGGGGGCGGTGTTGAGCTCCGCGGGCAGTTCGGCGTTGTAGGCGTCCGCCAGGGCGAGGGCGGAACACAGCGCCAGCGCTGCTCCGGTGAGCAGTTTTCTCAGGGGGGCTGGCATGTTCATTTTCGGATCGTCTTGCAGCATCGGGGTGTGAAGGCTTGCGCGCCGGGGCGGCTGCGCGCTTTTTTTGGGGCAACTCTAGAAGCGGGTGCCGGGGCTGTACTTGTTCCCGATCAATTCCGCCCGGCCGGCATCGTGTGCTGCGGGTTTGCGGGATTCAGGATACGCCCGGCAGACGGAAAAAAAGCGAGGGGCGCGGGGCCCCTCGAAGAGATCACCCGATCGACCCGCTCCTTGCGGAGCGGCTTGCACTGGCCGGGGCGCGAGCCCCGGCCGGGTGCCAGGTGACGCAGCGGATTGGATGGCGGTGCCCGTTCAGGCTTCCACGATCATCCGGCCGCGCATTTCCAGGTGCAGGGCGTGGCAGAAGTGGCTGCAGTAGTACCAGTACACGCCCGGCTTGTCGGCCTTGAAGGTGACCGACGCGGTTTCCTGCGGATTGACGATGAAGTTGATGTTGTACTTGGGCACGGCGAAGCCGTGGGTGAGGTCCTCGATCTTGTCCAGGTTGGTCAGGATGATGGTCACCTCGTCGCCACGCTTGACCTTGAACTCGCGCGGATCGAAGGCCGGCGCCTGGGAGGTGATCTTCACCGTGACCTTGTTGCCGTTGCGGAACACGCCGCCTTCCTTCGGGTCCTTCACCGCCAGCGGGAAGTCGTCCAGCGAGTACACCTGCTTGGGCTGGAGCAGTTCGCGCTTGAAGATGATGAAGTCGTGCGGCTCCGGGCGTACCGGGTGGTCGGCGAACAGGTGCATCTTGTCGCCGGAGATGTCCACCAGTTGCTCGTTCTCGGGGTGCAGCGGGCCGACCGGCAGGTAGCGGTCCTTGGAGAACTTGCACCCTACCGACAGCCACTGGCCGTCGGCGAAGGCCGTCTCGGATTGCGAAGCGTTGAGGTGGCCCGGCTGGTACTGCACGTCCAGGCGGTCCACCACGTATTGCGCGCTGGTGTCGCCGTTATGGAACTTGATCGCCGCATCCACGTTCCACTTGACCACCTGGCTGTCCAGGAACAGCGTGGTGTAGGCGTTGCCGCGGCCGTCGAAGGCGGTGTGCAGGGGGCCGAGGCCCAGTTCGACTTCGGCGACGATGGCCTTGTCGGGGTCGTCCAGCTTGCCGTCGAACCAGTCCAGCACCTTGGCCAGTTCGATCACCGAGGCGGTGGGCGACAGTTTGCCGGCGCAGATGAAGTACTTGCCGTCCGGGCTGGCGTTGACGCCGTGGGGGTTCTTCGGCACGGAAACGTAGGCGGTGAGCGCCGTGGCCGGGTCCGCGTTGGCCGCGCGGGTGCCATCGACCACCGGCACCTTGGAGTCGCCATAGGTGGCGAACTTGCCGTCCTTCACCGCCTGCTCGATGCGCGCGATGTTGAAGAACAGGCACGCGTCGCGCTCGGACGACATCATGCCTTCATAGTGGTAGCCGCCCTCGATGTTGTACTGGTTGGTGGCGGCCAGCTTGCCGTCGTAGGAGGTCGCGGTGAGGTCGCAGTTGCCGTCGATCAGTACCTGCCAGCGTACCGCCATGGTCTCGGCATCCACGCAGGTGAACAGCGAGCGGTACTTTTCCGGGTTGTCCGCGTCGCGGCCGTCGTTGGGCAGCGGAATGTGGAACTCGGCGCCGGCGAAAACGCGGGTGGTGTAGTTGATGGCGGGATCGACCGGATCGCGCTTGTCCGGGAAGATGCCGTGGAAGCCCTGGATGTTCGGGATCTCGGTGATCTTGTCGCAGACGAAGTAATCCAGGCGGATGCGCGCGATGCGGCTGTTGATCTTGTCGTTGATCCAGGCGTAGCGGCCGTCGTAGTTGCCGTCCTTGTACGAGCCGTGCACGTGGTGGGTGTCGCCCACGGTGTATTTCAGGCTGCCGTCGGGCTTGGTGCCCATGATGGCCTTGGACTCGTTGGTGATGCCCCAGCCGACCAGGGCATCCGGCACGAAGCACGGAATGCGGTGCAGTTCGCGGCCCGAGGGCAGGCCCAGCACGCGCAGGTCGCCGTTGTGGCCGCCGGACCACAGGCCGTAATAGGTGTCCAGTTCACCCGGGGCGAGGTGGTACTTGCTGCCGCCGGCCTTGGCGGCAGTCACGCTTCCGGCAGCGGGAGCCGGTGCGGGTGCGGCGGCCTGCTCCTGCTTGCAGGCGGACAGGCCCACCGACAGGCCAGCGCCGGCCAGGCCGGCGAAGGCGGCGGTGTTCAGGAACTTGCGTCGACCGGGATCGGGCTGGGCGTCGAGCATGTTGTTGGTGTGATCGTGCTTCATGGCTTTGCGCTCCCTTTCTACAGTGGTGATCGGTGATCGTCCCGGCACGGCCCGAAGTCGGGTCCGGGGCTCGCGCCTGCGTCAATTTGACGCTGCGACGATTTGTCGCAGATGGACTCTATCCAACCCAACATGGGGAAGCCTTGATTTACGACAAGAACGGGAAACTCACCGGAACGGGGGTGTTCGGCCTCGCGGAGAGGCGGGGTGCTGCGCATAATGGCGCCCATGCCGCATCCGCCTTCCGCCCCGCCTCCGCCCGCGCACAGGCACGGCCGCAGCCAGATCGCCCGCCTGCTGGTGTTGCGCTGGCTGTCGGTGGCTGCCATGGCGGCCGCCACGCTGGCGCTGCCGCCGCTGCTCGGCGTGGAATTGCCGCAGGCGCGCATGCTGGCGGTGGCCGTGGTGCTGGCCGGCTGCAATCTGGGGACACTGGCCTGGCTGGCCGGGCGGCCGGCTCCGCCCGGCCCATGGGCGCTGTTCACCCATCTCGCGGTGGATATTGCGGGCTGGAGCGTGTTCCTCTACCTGAGCGGCGGCGCCACCAATCCGCTCATCTCCCTGTTCCTGCCCCTGGTAGCGATCGGCGCGGCCATCCTGCCCGCGTTCCAGGGCTGGCTGCTGGCGGCGCTGGCGGTGGCGGCCTATTCGCTGCTGTGGCACGTGAACCGGCCCATAGCCTTCCGCGCCACCGCGGATGCGATGCACTGGCACCTGACCGGCATGTGGATCACCTTCGCCCTTTCGGCGCTGGTGGTGGTGTGGTTCGTGGCCCGCGCCACCGCCGCTCTGCGCCGGCGCGAACGCGAGCTGGCCGCGGCGCGCGAGGCGCAGGCGCGCGACGAGCAGATCCTCGCGCTGGCCAACCTCGCCGCCGGCGCCGCCCACAAGCTGGGCACGCCGCTGGGCACGCTGCGCATCCTGGCCGACGAACTGGCACGCAGCGCGCCACCGGGTGCCATGCGTGAGGACCTCGAACTGATGCGCGCGCAGATCGAACACTGCAAGCGCATCCTCGGCGGGCTCACCGCCGACGCCGGGGCCTTGCGCGCCGAAGGCGGCGGCGCGCTGCCGGCCGACGACTGGATGCGCACCGTGGTCGACCGCTGGCAGGCCTTGCGCCCGCACGTGCCGGCCCGCCTGACCTGCGCGGAGAGTCTGGCCGGAGAGCGCATCGTTGCCGACGCGACGCTGGGCGAAGCCCTGCACACGCTGATCAACAACGCCGCCGACGCCAGCCCGGGGGCGGTGGAGATCGAGGCCGGGCTGGCCGATGGCGCGTTGCGCGTCGAGGTGCGCGACCGCGGCCCCGGCATCGCGCCGGCGCTGCAGGCCGAACTGGGGCGCGCCCCGCTGGGCGCGCACGAGGACGGCATGGGCATCGGCCTCTTCCTCGCCCATGCCGCGCTCGCCCGCCTGGGCGGCACGCTGGCGCTGCTGCCGCGCGCGGGTGGTGGTACGATCGCCCGCCTGAGTGTGCCGCTGGAGCGTATCCGCTCATGAACGAAACCCGTCCCCATCTGCTCGTCATCGACGACGACGCGGTGTTCAACCGCGTGCTGTCGCGCGCGCTGACCCAGCGCGGCTTCGCCGTGTTCAGCGCCCACAGCCAGGCCGAGGCCCTGCAGCTTGCCGACGCGCACGAACCGGAGTTCGTCGTGCTCGACCTCAACCTGGACGGCGAATCCGGCCTCAAGCTGATCGCGCCGCTGCTGGGCATCAACCCCCATGCGCGCATCCTGGTGCTGACTGGCTATGCCAGCATCGCCACCGCGGTCAATGCGGTGAAGCTGGGGGCGGTGCAGTATCTGGCCAAGCCGGCCGAAGTGGAGGCCATCGTCAAGGCACTGCAGGCCGCCGAACTGGTCGTCGAGGACGAGATCGACACGCGCCCGCTGTCCGTGGACCGGCTCGAATGGGAGCACATCCAGCGCGTGCTGACCGAACACGGCGGCAACGTATCGGCCACCGCGCGCGCGCTCGACATGCACCGCCGCACCCTGCAGCGCAAGCTGGCGCGCCCGCCGGTGAGAGGCTGAGCGTAAACGCACGAAAGCCGGTCGAGTGACCGGCTTTCGTGATCTGGCTCCCCGACCTGGGCTCGAACCAGGGACCTGCGGATTAACAGTCCGTCGCTCTACCGACTGAGCTATCGGGGAATAAACGCTTGATGCAAACCATATCGGAGGCTTGCTGAAAACCGCCGTGACGGCGGTTTTTCTGAATTCTTTGGCTCCCCGACCTGGGCTCGAACCAGGGACCTACGGATTAACAGTCCGGCGCTCTACCGACTGAGCTATCGAGGAACAGAGCCGCGCATTCTAGGCAAGGCGCGGTATGGCGTCAAGGCGAGGGCGGCGTTTTTTCCTGCTTGCCGCCGCCCTGCGGACGGGTTTCAGACCTTGACCACTGCGGCAATCGCCTTGGCCACGTAGCCGATGTTCTTCGAGTTCAGCGCGGCCAGGCAGATGCGGCCGGTGGACACGGCGTAGATGCCGAAGTCGCTCTTCAGCTTCTCCACTTGGGCGGCGGTCAGCCCGGTGTAGGAGAACATGCCGCGCTGCTTGATGACGAAGGAGAAGTCCTGAGCCACGCCTGCGGCTTTGAGTTGCTCCACCAGGCCGGTGCGCATGGCGCGGATGCGCTCGCGCATGCCGGCCAGTTCGTCTTCCCACTGCTGGCGCAGTTCGGGGGAGTTCAGCACCGCGGCGACGACGGCGCCGCCGTGGGTCGGCGGGTTGGAATAGTTGGTGCGGACCACGCGCTTGACCTGCGACAGCACGCGCGCCGATTCGTCCTTGCCGGCAGTGACGATGGAGAGTGCCCCGACACGCTCGCCGTACAGGGAGAAACTCTTGGAGAAGGAGCTGGAGACGAAGAACTGCAGGCCGCTGGTGGAGAAGGCGCGCACCGCCACGGCGTCGGCGGCTATGCCGTCGGCGAAGCCCTGGTAGGCCATGTCCAGGAAGGGCACCAGGCCGCGGGAGCGGCAGGCGTCGACCACCTCGTTCCACTGGGCGTCGGAGAGGTCGGCGCCGGTGGGATTGTGGCAGCAGGCGTGCAGCACGACGACGGAGCCGGGGGCGAGCGATTCCAGCCTGGCCTTCAGTCCGGCGAAGTTCACGCCGCGGGTGGCGGCGTCGTAGTAGGGGTAGGTTTCCACCGGGAAGCCGGCGGATTCGAACAGGGCGCGGTGGTTTTCCCAGCTCGGATCGGAGATGTACACGGTGGCGCCCGGCAGCAGGCGCTTCAGGTAGTCGGCGCCCACCTTCAGCGCGCCGGTGCCGCCCAGGGCCTCGACGGTGATGACCTGGCCGTTGGCGATGAGGGCGGAATCCTTGCCGAACAGCAGGTTCTGCACCGCGCCGTTGTACGCGGCCAGCCCTTCGATGGGCTGGTAGCCGCGCGGCGGCTGGGCTTCCAGGCGGGCCTTCTCGGCGGCGCGCACGGCGGCCAGCAGCGGGATCTTGCCGTTGTCGTCGTAGTACACGCCGACGCCCAGGTTCACCTTTTCGGCGCGGGTGTCGGCGGCGAAGGCCTCGTTCAGGCCAAGGATCGGGTCACGGGGTGCCATTTCGACGGCGGCGAAGATCGAGGCGGGCATGTCGGCTCCAGTCAGGGGTGGGGCGTGCTGCCGGACGGGCGAACCGGACTGCGTTTGGGCGGTCCCTATGCCGTGCCTTGGCACGCAAAATGATCAATAATCCTCGTTTGCCACCGCGCCGGAAACCCTGCGGCAGGCACCCGAAAACAAAGTGAAAATTCTAGCATGACGAACCCCGACAGCGCCCGCGTGATCACCTTCGAGGGCAGCCCGTTCCGCCTGCACCAGCCGTTCCCGCCGGCGGGCGACCAGCCCGTGGCGATCGCGCAACTGGCGGAGGGGCTGCAGGACGGCCTGATGTTCCAGACCCTGCTCGGCGTGACCGGCTCGGGCAAGACCTACACCATGGCCAACGTCATCGCCCAGTGCGGCCGGCCGGCCCTGGTGCTGGCGCCCAACAAGACGCTGGCCGCGCAGTTGTACTCGGAGTTCAAGGAGTTCCTGCCCGAGAACGCGGTGGAGTACTTCGTCTCCTACTACGACTACTACCAGCCGGAAGCCTACGTGCCCTCGCGCGACCTCTTCATCGAGAAGGATTCCAGCATCAACGAGCACATCGAGCAGATGCGCCTGTCGGCCACCAAGAGCCTGATGGAGCGGCGCGACGTGGTGATCGTGGCCACCGTGTCCTGCATCTACGGCATCGGCGACCCGGTGGACTACCACAGCATGGTGCTGCACCTGCGCGAGGGCGAGCGCATCGCCCACCGCGACCTCATCGCCCGCCTGGTGGCGATGCAGTACACCCGCGCGGACATGGATTTCCGCCGCGGCACCTTCCGCGTGCGCGGCGACGTGATCGACGTGTTCCCGTCGGAAAACGCGGAGCTGGCGGTGCGCATCGAGCTGTTCGACGACGAGATCGAGCATCTGACCCTGTTCGACCCGCTCACCGGCCACCTCAAGCAGAAGATGGTGCGCTTCACCGTCTATCCGTCCAGCCATTACGTGACCCCGCGCGCCACGGTGCTGAAGGCCGTCGAGGCGATCAAGGAGGAGCTCAACCAGCGGGTGTCCTTCTTCCAGCGCGAAGGCAAACTGGTGGAAGCGCAGCGCATCGAGCAGCGCACCCGCTTCGACCTGGAGATGCTCAACGAAATGGGCTTCTGCAAGGGCATCGAGAACTACTCGCGCCATCTCTCGGGCCGCGCGCCGGGCGAGCCGCCGCCGACGCTGATCGACTACCTGCCGTCCGACGCGCTGTTGTTCGTGGATGAATCCCACGTGACCGTGCCCCAGGTGGGCGGGATGTACAAGGGCGACCGCTCGCGCAAGGACAACCTGGTGGAATACGGCTTCCGCCTGCCCTCGGCGCTGGACAACCGGCCGCTCAAGTTCGACGAGTTCGAGCGCCTGATGCCGCAGACCATCTTCGTCTCCGCCACGCCGGCGGCCTACGAGGAAGAACACCAGGGCCAGGTGGTGGAGCAGGTGGTGCGCCCCACGGGGTTGACCGATCCGGTGGTGGAGGTGCGTCCGGCGATCACCCAGGTGGACGACCTGCTGGGCGAGATCCGCCGCCGCGTCACCGCCGAAGAGCGCGTGCTGGTCACCGTGCTGACCAAGCGCATGGCCGAGGATCTCACCGACTACCTGGCCGAGCACGGCGTGCGCGTGCGCTACCTGCATTCGGACATCGACACCGTGGAGCGCGTGGAGATCATCCGCGACCTGCGCCTGGGCGAGTTCGACGTGCTGGTGGGCATCAACCTGTTGCGCGAGGGCCTGGACATCCCCGAGGTGTCCCTGGTGGCCATCCTGGACGCGGACAAGGAGGGCTTCCTGCGTTCGGTGCGCTCGCTGATCCAGACCATAGGCCGCGCCGCGCGCCACATCCACGGCACCGCCATCCTTTACGCGGACGTGATGACCGACTCCATGAAGGCCGCCATCGGCGAGACCGAACGCCGCCGCGCCAAACAGATCGCCTTCAACGAGGCCAACGGCATCACGCCGAAGACGGTGACCAAGCGCATCAAGGACATCATCGACGGCGTTTACAGCACCGCCGAGGGCGACAGGCGCGATGCCGCGCGGGTGGCGGAAGCCGGCGCCGACTACGAAGTGATGGACGAAAAAGGGCTGGCCCGCGCGATCAAGAAGCTGGAAAAGGCCATGCAGGAGCACGCCCGCAACCTGGAATTCGAAAAGGCCGCTGCGGCCCGCGACGAACTGTTCCGCCTGCGCCGCCAGGCCTTCGGCGCGGACCAGCACGGCAGCCTGTGACCGAGAGGGGTTCATGATGAAGGTATTGTTCATCTGCACCGGCAACATCTGCAGATCGCCCACCGCCGAAGGTGTGGCCCGGCACTTCATCGAAGCCGCCGGGCTGGCCGGCGAGATCGAGGTCGATTCGGCCGGTACGCACGGCTACCACGTGGGCGAAGCGCCCGACCCGCGCGCCCGCAGGGTGGCCACGCGGCGCGGCTACGATCTCGATCGCCTGGTGGCCCGCCGCCTGGAGGCGGCCGACTTCCAGCGCTTCGACCTGCTGCTGGCGATGGACCGGGGCCACTACGAGGCTATGCTCAAAATGAGCCCCGAGGTCTACCACCCCAAGGTCGATCTCTTCATGCGCTACGCGCAGCGCTTCGATTTCGACGAAGTGCCCGATCCCTACTACGGCGGCGAGGCCGGTTTCGAGGCCGTGCTCGACATGTGCGAGGACGCGGTGCAGGGCCTGCTTGCCGCGCTCGCCCTGCGGCGCTGAGCGTCGGCCACGAAGCGTAGCGCGGCGGGCAAGAAAAGAGGCGGGTCATCCCCGCCTCCTTTCCCGCCTTTAGGACGTGGCTCAGTCCTTGTGCGCGGTCTCCACCTGCTGCAGCGGCTCGTTCGGCAGCGGTTGCGCCGGGCGCGGACGGCGGCCGAGGGGCTGCGCCGGTTCGGCCGGCTGGGTCTGGAAGGCGGCGGCCTTGTCGTGGCTGGTCTCGATCATCACCAGGCCGCTCTGTTCCAGCGTGTCGCCCAGATCGATGGGCGCGGCCGGCGAGCGCGAGGGCTCGGTGTCGGCCGGCACCGCCTCGGTAAACGCGGCGGGTTGGACCGGCGCTTCCTGGGGGGCTTCCACGCTGGTTTCGGGAACCGGCGCTTCCGCTTCGACCACGGCCTCGGCGGCCTCGGCCGTTGCAACGGCTTCCACGGCTTCGCCGGCGGCGAGGGTTTCGGCGGCCGGTGCTTCCGCAGCAGCCGGCGCGGCGGCTTCGACCGCGGGGGTCGCAGCCGCAGGCGCTTCGACCGGCACTTCAGCCGTCTCGGCGGGAACCGCTTCGGCAGCGGTTTCCTTCACCGGCAGCGGCAGCGGCGCGGCTTCGCCGACCGGGCTGACCGCTTCGACCGTGCCGGCCACCACGGGCAGTTCGGCCGCGGCGGTTTCGGCAGCCTCTCCGGCGAGCGTGGCAGCACTCTCGGCCTCAGCAACGACCAGCGCGCCAGCCTGTTCACCTTCCTCGTTCACCGGGGCTTCGCCGGCGGCAAGCTGGGCCTGTTCGCCGTTGCCGCGACGGTCGCGGCGCCCGCGACTGCGGCGGCGGCGCTTCTCACCGCCGTTTTCCTCGGCAGCCGGTGCACCGGCCACTTCGGCGGCAGCACCGACGGCTGCGGCGGCGGCGACGTCGGCTGCTTCGATGACCGGCAGCTCGGCGGCCTTCTCGGCGACGGCTTCGGAACTGCGCGGCTGACCGCGTCCGCCGCGGCCCTGGCGGCCGCGGCCGCTGCCTTCGGCACGTTCACCGCGCTCGGCGCGCTCACCCCGTTCCGCGCGCTCCGGACGCTGGGGCTTCTCGCGTTCGGCCTGTTCGGCCTTTTCGGCACGGACCGGACGGCCGGCAGCAGTTTCCTCGCGCTCGCCGCGCTGGCCTTCGCGCCGGCCGTTGCGGCTGCCGCGGCGGTTGTCGCCGCGCCCGCGGGTTTCGCGCTTGGGCGTGGCCGGGGCGGCCGGCTGCGCTGCGGCGGCCGACGTGCGTTCGCCGCGCAGCCAGGACATCAGGCGGCCGAACAGGCCGACCTGCGCCGCTTCGGCGCGCGGCGCCGCGGCGGCGGGGCGGGGTTCCACGGTGGGCGCCGGCTGTTCGGGCGAAATGCCCTTGACCGCGGCTTCCGGGCGGGCCGGCTTGCCTTCGCCCGGCTTGGCCGGCAGACGCTCGCTCGCTTCTTCAGGCTTGGACGCCATCTGGTAGCTCGCCAGGGCGATGTCCTCGGCGTTGAGCTGGTCGTGGCGCAGGCGGATGATCTCGTGCTGCGGCGTCTCCAGGTGACGGTTGGGGACGATGATGAGCTGGATCTTGTGGCGCATCTCGATGCGCGCGATGTCCACCCGCTTCTCGTTGAGCAGGAAGGTGCCCACGTCCACCGGCACCTGCAGGTGTACGGCGCCGGTGTTCTCCTTCATCGCTTCCTCTTCGAGGATGCGCAGGATGTGCAGGGCCGACGATTCCGTGCTGCGGATGTGGCCGGTGCCGTTGCAGCGCGGGCAGGGGATGTAGCTGGTTTCGGCGAGCGCCGGGCGCAGGCGCTGGCGCGAGAGTTCCAGCAGGCCGAAGCGGCTGATCTTGCCGGTCTGCACGCGGGCGCGGTCGTGGCGCAGGGCGTCGCGCAGGCGGTTTTCCACCTCGCGCTGGTTCTTCTGCGACTCCATGTCGATGAAGTCGATGACGATCAGGCCGCCCAGGTCGCGCAGGCGCAGTTGGCGGGCGATTTCGTCGGCCGCTTCCAGGTTGGTGCGGAAGGCGGTTTCCTCGATGTCCGCACCCTTGGTGGCGCGGCCGGAGTTCACGTCGATGGACACCAGGGCCTCGGTGTGGTCGATGACCACCGCGCCGCCGGAGGGCAGGTTCACCTGGCGCGAGTAGGCGGACTCGATCTGGTGCTCGATCTGGAAGCGCGAGAACAGCGGCACGTCGTCGTTGTAGCGCTTGACGCGATTGACGTTGTTCGGCATCACGTGCGCCATGAACTGGCGCGCCTGCTCGAAGACGTCGTCGGTGTCGATGAGGATTTCGCCGATGTCGGGCTGGAAGTAGTCGCGGATGGCGCGGATCACCAGGCTGCCTTCCTGGTAGATCAGGAAGGCGCCGGCCTGCTGCTGGGCGGCGCCGTCGATGGCGCGCCACAGTTGCAGCAGGTAGTTGAGGTCCCACTGCAGTTCCTCGGCGCTGCGGCCGATGGCCGCGGTGCGGGCGATCAGGCTCATGCCGTTGGGCACTTCGAGCTGGTCCATGACCTCGCGCAGTTCGGCGCGCTCGTCGCCTTCCACCCGGCGCGACACGCCGCCGCCGCGGGGGTTGTTGGGCATCAGCACCAGGTAGCGGCCGGCCAGCGAGATGTAGGTGGTCAGCGCGGCGCCCTTGTTGCCGCGCTCGTCCTTCTCCACCTGGACGATGAGTTCCTGGCCTTCGCGCAGCGCTTCCTTGATGCTGGACTTGGCGTCGGCACCGGGCTGGTAGTAGCTGCGGGCGATTTCCTTGAACGGCAGGAAGCCGTGGCGCTCGGCGCCGTAATCCACGAAGGCGGCTTCGAGGCTGGGCTCGAGGCGGGTGATGACCGCCTTGTAGATGTTGCTCTTGCGTTGTTCCTTGGCGGCCGATTCGATATCGAGGTCGATCAGTTTCTGACCATCCACGATTGCGACGCGCAGTTCCTCGGCCTGCGTCGCATTGAAAAGCATGCGCTTCATTTTTGATCGTTCTCCCGCGAAGCACCCACGGGCAGGACGAACGGCGCGCACCATCGCGCTTTACGGGATCAGGAGCGGTTGGGTAGGGCTACTTGCATCCGTCTGGGTTCAGGCTGTGATGGGTCGGCTGGTCGATATTCTCTTGTTCCCCCGGCGCAGCCGCTGTGCGGGCCGCCGCGCGGGAACATTTGATTCCTGCGTGTGAGTGACGCGTCAAGGTCCAGCGGTGAAGCTGGAGTGTGTCGAAGATTGCGGTTTGCGCTAACATCGACGCCTTTTTGGGCGCCGACGCGGCGCTTCGGAAGTTCGGGAGCTCACCTGTAGGGCTCATCGTCGTCCGACCGCCTGCGCTGTTCATGCAGCAGGGGCGTCGACGCAACCGGAACAAGCCGAGCGGCAAGTATATTTCAGGATGACGATACAAGGCAAAGCGATTGCGGTGCGGCACGAGCGGATCGACGAGGCGTCGGCCGGCCAGCGTATCGACAACTGGCTGATGCGCATCGCCAAGGGCGTGCCCAAGAGCCACATCTACCGCATCCTGCGCGGAGGCGAGGTGCGGGTAAACGGCCGCCGCGTGCAGCAGACCTACCGCCTGGCCGAGGGCGACGAGGTGCGCATCCCGCCCATCCGCGTCGCCGAGCGCATGGCCAGCGCCCCGGCGCCGGCCGGCAAGCCCTTGCCAGTAGTGTGGGAGGACGACGCCCTGGTGGTGGTGGACAAGCCCGCCGGCAAGGCCGTGCACGGCGGCAGCGGGGTGAGCTACGGCGTCATCGAGCAGTTGCGCAGCCAGCGCCCCGAGGCGCGCATGCTGGAACTCGCCCACCGGCTGGACCGGGAGACCTCCGGTCTGCTGATCGTGGCCAAGAAGCGTTCCGCCCTCATCACGCTGCACGACATGATGCGCGAAGGTCGCATGGAAAAGCGTTACCTGGTGCTAGTGGCCGGACGCTGGAACAACCCGCTGCAGCATGTGAAGCTGCCCCTCTACAAGTACCTGACGCCCGAGGGCGAGCGCCGGGTGCGGGTGAGCGAGGAGGGCAAGCCCTCCCACAGCATCGTGCGCCTGCTGCGGCGCTGGCGGCGCTTCAGCCTGCTGGAAGTGGAACTGAAAACCGGCCGCACCCATCAGATCAGGGTGCATCTGACCCACTTGGGTTTCCCCCTTGCCGGCGACGACAAGTACGGGGACTTCGCCCTCAACAAGCAACTGGAAGGAGAGGGGCTGAAGCGCATGTTCCTGCATGCGGCCAGCCTGCGCTTCCGTCATCCGCTCACGGGCGAGGAGATCGCCCTGAGCTCGCCGCTGCCGGACGAGTTGCAGCAATTCATCGATCATCTGGACGCCGAGGATGCCCCGGAACATGGCTGAACAACGCTTCGAACTCATCGTCTTCGATTGGGATGGCACGCTGCTCGATTCGGCCGGCGCCATCGTCGCCGCCATTCTTGCCGCCTGCCGCGACCTGGGGCTGCCCGAGCCGCCGGAGTCGCGCGCGCGCCACGTCATCGGCCTGGGGCTCGCCGACGCGCTGCGCCACGCCGTGCCCGAACTGCCGGAAAGCGACTACCCGCGCATGGTGGAGCGCTACCGCCATCATTACCTTGCGCGCGATCAGGAACTGGCGCTGTTCCCCGGCGCCTTCGAGATGGTGGAATCCCTCGCCGCGCGGGGGCGCATGCTGGCGGTGGCCACCGGCAAGAGCCGGGTGGGACTCAACCGCGCGCTGGAACATTCCGGGCTGGGGCCGTTCTTCCACGCCACGCGCTGCGCCGACGAATGCTTCTCCAAGCCGCATCCGGCCATGCTGGAACAACTGCTGGACGAACTGGGCGTGTTGCGGGCGCAGGCGCTGATGGTGGGCGACACCACCCATGACCTGCAGATGGCGAAGAACGCCGGCGTGGCCGGACTGGCGGTAAGCTTCGGCGCCCATCCGCGCGCGGTGCTGGAAGCCGAGCAGCCGCTCGCCTGCCTGGACACGCCCCAGGCCCTGTCCGCGTGGCTGCGCGAGAACGCCTGATCTGCACATCGGCCGCCCTGGCCGACGGCGGCGACGGCGTGCGCTTCGAGGTCGCCCGCCACGGGGCGTGCGAGCCGGCCTTCGCGGTGCGCTACTGCGGCCGGGTGTACGCCTATCTGAACCGCTGCGCCCATGTGCCGGTGGAGCTCGACTGGGAGCTGGGACGCTTTTTCGATCTCACCGGCCACTACCTGATCTGTGCCGCCCATGGCGCGCACTACGACGTGCGCGACGGCCGCTGTGCAATGGGGCCGTGCAAGGGCGCGCGCCTGCAGGCGGTGGAGGTGTTCGAACGTGACGGCGCGGTGTTCGTGCGCGAGGAAGCCTGACTCAGGCCAGCAACAGGAACAGCGCCGGATGGCGCGCCAGCTCCGGGTGCGGCGCCTTGCGCCACTGGGCGATGCTGCGGCTCGCCACCCATTCGTCCGCGGTGGTCAGGTCCCGCGCCACGCACAGCCGGGTCTCGGCACGGCACACGCGCAGCAGGGCGTCCAGCATGCGGTCGTTGCGGTAGGGCGTCTCGATGAAGATCTGTGTGCACTGCTGGCGGCGCGATTCGTCTTCCAGCGCGCGCAGGCGGGCGTCGCGTTCGGCTTCGGCGACCGGCAGATAGCCGTGGAAGGCGAAACTCTGGCCGTTGAGCCCGGAAGCCATCAGCGCCAGCAGGATGGAGGAGGGGCCCACCAGCGGCACCACGCGGATGCCCAGGGCGTGGGCGCGGGCGACCAGGCGGGCGCCGGGGTCGGCCACCGCGGGGCAGCCGGCTTCCGACATCAGGCCCATGTCGTGGCCTCCGAGGGCAGGGGCGAGCAGGGCGTCGAGGGCAGCGGGGCTCTCTTCCCGCGGCAGCTCGCGGATGTCCGTGTCGCGCAGGGCGGCGGGGAAATCCAGTAGCTTGAGCTGGGCGCGCGCGGTCTTGGCGTTCTCGACCACGAAGTGGCGCAGTCCGGCGGCGATCCGCTGCACCTGCTGGGGCAGGAAATGCTCCCAGGGCGCGTTGCCCAGGCTCACCGGCACCAGGTAGAGCGCGCCGCGCGTCACGTCGTCGTTCAAGGCAGTTCGACGCCCTCGGCGCGCAGCATGCGCGACAGGGCGATCAGCGGCAGGCCGACGAGCGCCGTGGGATCATCGCCGGACAGGGCATCGAGCAACGTGATGCCCAGCCCCTCCGACTTGGCGCTGCCGGCACAGTCGAGCGGGCGCTCCTTGTCCACATAGCGCACGATCTCGGCGTCGGATAGTTCCCGGAAGCGCACCGTGGTGGGTACGCCTTCGCAATGCACCCGGCCGGTGGCGGTGTTGATGACCGCCAGGGCCGTGTGGAAGACCACCGTACGGCCGCTCATGCGCTGCAACTGGGCCACGGCGCGCTCCACCGTGCCCGGCTTGCCGAACACCTCGCTGCCCAGGTGGGCGACCTGGTCGCTGCCGATCACCAGCGCATCGGGATGGCGCGCGGCGACCGCGCGGGCCTTTTCCACCGCCAGCCGTTCCGCGGTCTGGGGTGGGGTTTCGCCGGGGAGGGGGGCTTCGTCCACCTCCGGACGGTCGGTTTCGAAGGTGATGCCGAAGCGTTCGAGCAGCATGCGGCGGTAGGCCGAGGTGGAGGCGAGGACGATCTTCATCGGGACGGGAGCGGAGTCGAAGGCGGGCAGAAGCTCGTCCGAACGGGGTAAGCGGCTGCTTTGACAGGGGAAGCCAAAAATAATATCATGCGCCCCTTATGTCGCAAGAAGGCTCCACCCCGGTCGTCATTGCCGACCCGATCAGGTTCGCGCGGGATGCACGCGTGTTGCGCGGTCAGGTGGCAGTGGGCAGGCTCGGGCGGCTGGCAGACCAGTTGTTCGACGCTTCCGGCTCGGTGGCGTGGGAATTGACGGGCCAGGCGGGCGAGGATCGCAAGCCGCGCCTGCTGCTGGCCGCCAACGGGACGCTGCGGCTGCGCTGCCAGCGCTGCCTGGGCGGACTGGATTGGCCGCTGGCGCTGTCCTCCCGGCTGTTGCTGGTGCCGGTCGGGCAGGAGATTCCCGAGGAGGAGCTGGAAGACGACGAACAGGATGCCATCGAGGCCGCGGCCGACATGGATGTGGTGGCGCTGCTGGAGGACGAGATTCTGCTCGCCCTGCCCATCGCCCCGCGACACGATGAATGTGATGTCCCGCGCCCCGAGGGCGGAGACTCGAAGAAATCGCCTTTTGCGGTGCTGGCCGGTCTCAAGGCCGGAGCCGGCCCGCGCTAGGCACGATATTGTTTAGGAGCAATTCATGGCCGTTCAGCAAAACAAGAAGTCCCCGTCCAAGCGTGGCATGCACCGTGCGCACGACTTTCTGACCAACCCGCCGCTGGCCGTCGAAGCCACCACCGGCGAGGTGCACCTGCGCCACCACATCAGCCCGAACGGTTTCTACCGCGGCAAGAAAGTCGTCAAGGTCAAGGGCGAATAAGAATCCGTCCTCGCATACAAGGCGGCGCAGCGCCCCGGGCGCATGCGCCGTTTTTTCGTCCTGAATTTTGAGTTCGATGCCACACGAAAACCCGATGGGTGTCACAGTTGCAATCGACTGCATGGGTGGCGATCACGGACCGAGCGTGACCGTGCCGGCCGCGCTGGCCTTCCTGCGCAGCCACACTGACGCCCGTGTCGTTCTGGTCGGCCAGCCCGATGTGCTCGGCCCGGCCGTGGGCGACGCCGCCGCACGCTTCGGCGAGCGCCTGCGCATCCGTCCTGCCTCCCAGGTGGTGGGCATGGACGAGGCGCCGGCGGTCGCCATGAAGAACAAGAAAGATTCGTCCATGCGGGTCGCCATCAACCTGGTGAAGGAGGGCGAGGCCCAGGCCGCGGTCTCGGCCGGCAACACCGGTGCGCTGATGGCGATCTCGCGCTTCGTACTCAAGACCCTGCCGGGCATCGACCGCCCGGCCATCGCGACCGTGCTGCCGTCGATGAAAGGGCGCGTCTACGTGCTGGATCTGGGCGCCAACGTGGATTGCAGCGCCGAGCACCTGCTGCAGTTCGGCATCATGGGCGCCCAGCTCGTGGCCGCCGTGGAGCATGTGGACCGACCCCGCGTCGGCCTGCTCAACATCGGCGAGGAAGAGATCAAGGGCAACGAAGTCGTGCGGGAGGCCTTCGGTCTGCTGCGCGCCAGCGACCTGAACTTCTGCGGCAACGTGGAAGACATCTACCGGGGCTCGGCCGACGTGGTGGTGTGCGACGGCTTCGTGGGCAACGTGGCGCTGAAGACCACCGAGGGGCTGGCGCAGATGCTCACCGCCATCCTCAAGCAGGAGTTCACCCGCAATCCGCTGGCGAAGCTGATGGCGCTGGTCGCCCTGCCGGTGCTCAAGGCCTTCAAGAAGCGGGTGGACCACCGGCGCTACAATGGCGCGGCCCTGCTTGGCCTGCGCGGCGTGGTGGTCAAGAGCCACGGTTCGGCCGATGCCTACGCTTTCGAGCAGGCCATCCATCGTGCCGCCGAAGCCGCCGCCAACCGCCTGATCGAACGCATCGGCGAACGCATGGCCAACCTGGCCCACGAGGAAACAGCATGATCTACGCACGCATCGCCGGCACCGGCAGCCATCTGCCGGGCGAACCGGTCTCCAACGACGATCTGGTCGCGCGCGGAGTGGATACGTCGGACGAGTGGATCGTCGGGCGCACCGGCATCCGCACCCGCTACCTGGCGCCGGCCGGCGTGAGTTCGAGCGAACTGGCCCGCATCGCCTCCGAGCGGGCCATCGAAGCGGCCGGGTGTAGCGCCGACGACATCGACCTGATCATCGTCGCCACCTCCACGCCGGACTTCATCTTCCCCAGCACCGCCGCGCTGCTGCAGGCCAAGCTGGGCATCCGCAACGGCGGCGCGGCCTTCGACGTGCAGGCGGTGTGCAGCGGTTTCGTGTATGCGCTGACGGTGGCCGAGAAGTTCATCCGCTCCGGCAGCCACAAGCGCGCCCTGGTGGTGGGTGCCGAGGTGTTCTCCCGCATTCTGGACTGGTCCGACCGCGGCACCTGCGTGCTGTTCGGCGACGGCGCCGGCGCGGTGGTGCTGGAGGCGAGTGCCGTGCCCGGCATCCGCGCCAGCGCACTGCATGCGGACGGCAGCCACCACGAGATCCTCAACGTGCCGGGCACGGTGGCCGCCGGCCAGGTGATCGGCGACCCCTTCCTGCGCATGGACGGTCAGGCGGTGTTCAAGTTCGCAGTCAAGGTGCTGGGTGACGTGGCCCTCGAAGTGCTGGAGCAGGCCGGCGCGCTGCCCGCCCAGGTGGACTGGCTGATCCCGCACCAGGCCAACATCCGCATCATCCAGTCCACGGCGAAGCGCCTGGGACTGTCCATGGACCGGGTCATCACCACCGTGGAACAGCACGGCAACACCTCGGCGGCGTCGATTCCGCTGGCCCTCGACCTGGCGGTGCGCGACGGGCGCATCCGCCCCGGCCACCGCATCATCCTCGAAGGCGTGGGCGGCGGCTTCACCTGGGGCGCGACCCTGCTCGACTTCTGATCAAGACGATGTGAATGACGCTGTGGCGGTGCGCCGCGGCGAACGTGGGAGGCAAGATGAGTTTTGCGCTGGTTTTCCCGGGACAGGGTTCCCAGTCCGTCGGCATGATGACCGGCTACGGCGAGAGTGCGGTGATCCGCGGCACCTTCGCCGAGGCGTCCGAGGCGCTGGGCGAGGACCTGTGGCAGATGGTGAACGACGGCCCGGCCGAGCGCCTGGCCCTCACCGTCAACACTCAGCCGCTGATGCTGACCGCCGGCGTGGCCGCGTGGCGCGCCTGGCAGGCCGCGGGCGGCCCGGTGCCGGCCATCGTGGCCGGCCATAGCCTGGGCGAGTACTCTGCGCTGGTCGCGGCCGGGGCGCTGGCCTTCCGCGACGCCGTGCCGCTGGTGCGTTTCCGCGCCCAGGCCATGCAGGAGGCGGTGCCCGCCGGCGAAGGCGCCATGGCCGCGCTGCTGGGCCTGGAGGCCGACGCGGTGCGCGAGGCCTGTGCCGAAGCCGCCCGGGGCGAGGTGGTGGAAGCCGCTAACCTGAACGCGCCGGGGCAGATCGTCATCGCCGGCGCCAAGGCCGCGGTGGAACGTGCGGTGGAGGTCGCCAAGGGCAAGGGCGCCAAGCGCGCCGTGCTGCTGCCGGTGTCCGCGCCTTTCCATTGCGCGCTGATGAAGCCGGCCGCGGAGCGCCTGGCCGAGCGCCTGGCCGGCGTGGCGATCGCCGCGCCGCGGATCGCGGTGCTGAACAACGTGGATGTGGCGGTCTACGACGAACCCGAAAGAATCCGCGACGCGCTGGTGCGCCAGGCCTTCTCGCCGGTGCGCTGGATCGAGACCGTGCAGGAGATGGGCCGCCGCGGCCTCTCCCACGTCATCGAGTGCGGCCCGGGCAAGGTGCTGGCCGGCATGACCAAGCGCATTGCCAAGGAAGTGGAAGGCGGCTCGGCCCACGATGCCGCCAGTCTGGAGCAGGCCATCGCGGCCGTGAAGGGGTAAGCGGGATGAGCAGCAATGTTCTCAGCATGGAAGGGCAGGTCGCCCTCGTCACCGGGGCCTCGCGCGGCATCGGCCGCGCGGTGCTGCTCGAACTCGGCCGCCTGGGCGCGACCGTGGTGGGTACCGCGACCTCGGAAGCCGGCGCCGCCGACATCGACAAGGCCGTCGCCGAAGCCGGCCTGAAAGGTGCCGGGCTGGTGCTGAACGTGACCGACGCGGCAGCCGCCGAGGCCGCCGTGGCCGACATCGAAAAGCGCTTCGGCGCGGTCGCGGTGCTGGTGAACAACGCCGGCATTACCCGCGACAACCTCGCCATGCGCATGAAGGACGAGGAGTGGGACGCGGTCATCGACACCAACCTCAAGGCCGTGTTCCGCATGAGCCGGCTGGTGATGCGCGGCATGATGAAGGCGCGCTACGGGCGCATCGTCAACATCACCTCGGTGGTGGGCAGCGCGGGCAATCCGGGCCAAGCGAACTATGCTGCAGCAAAGGCGGGCGTGGCCGGCATGAGCCGGGCGCTGGCACGCGAGCTGGGCAGCCGCAACATCACCGTGAACTGTGTGGCGCCGGGCTTCATCGATACCGACATGACCCGTGCGCTGCCGGAAGCCGCCCGCGATGCCCTGCTGGGCAGCATCGCCCTGGGCCGTCTGGGCAAGCCGGAGGAGATCGCCGCGGCGGTGGCCTTCCTGGCTTCGCCGGCCGCCGCCTACGTCACCGGCACCACGCTGCACGTCAATGGCGGCATGTACATGTCCTAACCGTACGTTGATCGTACGGCGCGATAGCGGTTCCGGCGCTTTTTGGTAGAATACGCCGGCTTTTTTTCTTACATACCTGCATCTTTCAGGGAAGGAGTTTGTTCATGGAGAACATCGAACAGCGCGTCAAGAAGATCGTCGCTGAGCAACTTGGCGTGAACGAATCGGAGATCAAGAACGAGTCTTCGTTCGTGGACGATCTGGGCGCGGATTCGCTGGACACCGTGGAACTGGTCATGGCGCTGGAAGAAGAGTTCGAATGCGAGATTCCGGACGAGGAAGCCGAGAAGATCACGAACGTCCAGCAGGCGATCGACTACGTCAACGCCCATCTGAAGAAGTAATTCCAGTCACCGCGGCCTTGCGGGCTGCCGGCCGTCCGGGCTCCGCGTTCGCGGGCCCGGACCGGTTCGTTCCGGACCGATCCCCGTTCTTCTCCGCCTTGATTCCATACGGAGCTGTCTGTGTCCCGTCGTAGAGTCGTCGTCACCGGCCTGGGAGTGATCTCGCCGGTCGGCAATACCGTTCCCGAAGCCTGGAACAACCTGATTGCCGGCAAGAGCGGCATCGGCGCCATCACCCGTTTCGATGCCACCGGCTTCGCCGCGCGCATCGCCGGCGAGGTGAAGGGCTTCGACGTTTCCGAGTACCTGTCGCCCAAGGAGGCACGCCGCATGGATGTGTTCATCCACTACGGCATGGCGGCGGGCATCCAGGCGGTCCGCGATTCGGGCATCGAGGTCACCGAAGCCAACGCCGACCGTATCGGCGTGAACATCGGTTCGGGCATCGGTGGTCTGCCAATGATCGAGGAGACGCACAACGATTTCCTGGGCGGCGGTCCGCGCAAGATATCGCCCTTCTTCATCCCCGGCACCATCATCAACATGATCTCGGGCAACCTGTCGATCATGTTCGGCCTGAAGGGCCCCAACCTCGCCGTAGTCACCGCCTGCACCACCGGTCTGCACGCCATCGGCACCAGCGCGCGCCTGATCGAGTACGGCGACGCCGACGTGATGGTGTGCGGCGGCGCCGAATCCACCGTCACCAACCTGGCCATCGGCGGCTTCGCGTCGGCCAAGGCGCTGTCCACGCGCAACGACGATCCCGCCACCGCCAGCCGGCCGTGGGACAAGGATCGTGACGGCTTCGTGCTGGGCGAGGGCGCCGGCGTGGTGGTGCTGGAGGAGTACGAACACGCGGTCAAGCGCGGCGCGAAGATCTACGCCGAACTGGCCGGCTTCGGCATGAGCGGCGACGCCTACCACATGACGGCGCCGGACACCGATGGCCCGCGCCGCAGCATGGTCAACGCGCTGAAGAACGCCGGCGTGAACGCGGACGAGGTGCAGTACCTGAACGCGCACGGCACCTCCACGCCGCTGGGTGACAAGAACGAGACCGAGGCCATCAAGCTCGCCTTCGGCGCCGACATCGCGAAGAAGCTGGTGGTGAACTCCACCAAGTCCATGACCGGCCACCTGCTGGGTGGTGCCGGCGGCCTGGAGTCGGTGTTTACGGTGCTCGCCGTCCATCATCAGATCTCCCCGCCCACCATCAACATCTTCGAGCAGGATCCCGAGTGCGATCTGGACTACTGCGCCAACGTGGCGCGGCAGATGCCGATCGAGGTGGCGCTGAAGAACAACTTCGGCTTCGGCGGGACCAACGGCACCCTGGTGTTCCGCCGGGTGAAGTAAGGCGCGGCGGGCGGTCGCGTCATGCGTTATCCGCTCGCAATCGCGCCGCGGCCTTCGCGCCGCGTCCGGACGCTGGTGTTGGCGATGCACGGCATCGCCGCATCGGCGTTTTTCTTTTCCGGCTTGCCCGTGCTGCTCGTGGCGGGGGCGCTGGCCGCGCTTGCATTGTCCCTGTGGTTCGGCAGGCGTGGCGGCGCACCGGTTGCGGGCCACAGCCTGGTGCTGCGCGAGGACGGGCTGGCGACGATAGGCGGCCACGAACGCTGCCGCGTCCTGCCCGGAACCACGGATTTCGGCTGGGCGGTCTGGCTGCATTGGGCAGACGAAGGCGGACGCCGGTACGCCGCGATGCTGGCCCCCGACATGCTGCCGGCGGACGACTGGCGCCGCCTGCGCATCTGGCTGCGCCACAAGGCTGCGGCCGTCGCGCAACCGGCTGCGACGGCCGGCTGAACTGCCGTCTTCCGCTTCCCTAGCTCTGCTGTGGGCGCTTGGGCGGGCGCAGCACGGTATCGCGCACGCGGGGCAGCAGGTCGGGGTAATCGCGGGAGTGGTGCAGCCCGCGGCTTTCCCTGCGGCGCAGCGCGCAGCGCACGATCAGGTCCGCGGTCGCCACAAGGTTGCGCAGTTCGATGAGATCGTTGCTGATGCGGAAGTGCGAGTAGAACTCGTGGATCTCCCGTTCCAGCAGGCGGATGCGGTGCTGGGCGCGGCGCAGGCGCTTGTTGGTGCGCACGATGCCCACGTAGTCCCACATGGCGCGGCGCAGTTCCGCCCAGTTGTGGGTGATGACGACTTCCTCGTCGGCGTCGGTGACCCGGCTTTCGTCCCAGGCCGGCAGCGCCGGCAGCGCCCGGCCCGGCTGGGCGAGGATGTCCCGGGCGGCGGCCTCGCCGAACACCAGGCATTCCAGCAGCGAGTTGCTCGCCAGGCGGTTGGCGCCGTGCAGGCCGGTGCAGGCCGATTCGCCCACCGCGTAGAGATGGCCGACGTCCGTGCGCGCAGCGAGGTCCACGACGATGCCGCCGCAGGTGTAGTGCGCGGCCGGCACCACCGGGATGGGCTGGCGGGTGATGTCTATGCCCAGTTCCAGACAGCGCGCATGGATGTTGGGGAAATGTCCGCGCAGCCAGTCGGCCGGCTTGTGGCTGATGTCGAGATGGACGCAGTCGAGGCCGCGCTTTTTCATTTCCAGGTCGATCGCGCGCGCCACCACGTCGCGCGGCGCGAGTTCGGCGCGCGGGTCGTGCTCGGGCATGAAGCGGGTGCCGTCGGGCAGGCGCAGCACGCCGCCTTCGCCGCGCACGGCCTCGGAGATCAGGAAGGACTTGGCGTGCGGGTGGTACAGGCAGGTGGGGTGGAACTGGATGAACTCCATGTTCGCCACCCGGCAACCGGCACGCCAGGCCATGGCGATGCCGTCGCCGGTGGCGACGTCCGGATTGGTCGTATACAGATAGACCTTGCCCGCGCCGCCGGTGGCCAGCACCGTGTTGCGCGCGCTGAAGGTCGCCACGTGGTCGCGGTCGATGTCCAGCACGTAGGCGCCCAGGCAGCCTTCGCCGGGACGGCCGACCTTGTCGCCGAGCACCAGATCGACGGCGATGTGGTTCTCGAAGATCTCGATTCCCTCGTGCGCGAGCACCTGGTCGGTGAGCGTGGCCTGCACCGCGGCACCGGTGGCATCGGCGGCGTGGATGATGCGCCGGTGCGAATGTCCGCCTTCCCGCGTGAGGTGGTAGCCCACGGTGGATTCGTCCTCGCGGGTGAAGGGCACGCCGCGGGCGATCAGCCAGTCGATAGCGGCCTTGCCGTGTTCGACGACGAAGCGGGTGGCGCGCTCGTCGCACAGTCCGGCACCGGCGGTGAAGGTGTCCTGGATGTGGGCCTCGATGCTGTCGGTGCTGTCGAGCACCGCGGCGATGCCGCCCTGGGCCCAGGCGCTGGCGCTGTCGGCCAGGCTGCGCTTGGTGACCAGGGCCACCCGCTGGCCGCGGTCGGCCAGGCGCAAGGCGAGGGACTGCCCGGCCGTGCCGCTGCCGAGGATCAGGACGTCGAATTGTCTGTTCAAGATCGAAAGTCATCCAGCCGGGGGTAGACCGGCGAAATATAGCACGGACGCGGAATCCGGCGGATTCCCGGCATGTCCATGATGGCATCTGAACTATTCAGGGGGTGTCCTGTCTTTTGGATAGGCCGCGATTTTGCGGTGCGCATGGGCAGTCGCTTATACTTCGACGGTTTCATCCTCGACGTATAACAACGACCTCCCCATGAGCGATCGCGAAATCGATCAGATGCTTGTCGAACGCGTACAACGCGGCGACAAGCAGGCCTTCGGCTTGCTGGTATCAAAGTACCAGCGCAAGCTGCACAGGCTGTTGTCGCGCCTGATCCGCGATCCGGCCGAAGTGGAGGACGTTGCGCAGGAGACCTTCATCAAGGCTTACCGCGCGTTGGGTTCTTTTCGCGGCGACAGTGCGTTCTATACATGGTTGTATCGCATCGGCATCAATACGGCGAAGAATTTCCTGGTCTCGCAAAGCCGCCGGGCGCCGACGTCCACCGAGTTCGATTCGGAGGAAGCCGAAACCTTCGAGGAAGGCGACCAACTGCGCGACATCAACACGCCCGAGCGGCTGATGATGACGCGCCAGATCGGCGAGACGGTGGAAGAGGCGATGGCGGCGCTGCCCGAAGAACTGCGCACGGCGATCATGCTGCGCGAGATCGAGGGGCTGAGCTACGAGGAGATCGCCGGCATCATGGACTGTCCGATCGGGACGGTGCGCTCGCGGATCTTCCGCGCGCGGGAGGCGATTGCGGAACGATTGCGGCCGTTGCTCGATACGGCTCCTGACAAACGTTGGTAGGTGGGTGGTAGGCATGAAGGACAAATTGTCGGACCTGCTCGATGGCAGCCTGGACGAACGGACGATGGCCACGGTCTTCGATTCGCTCAAGCGCGACCCCTCGGCACGGGAGGACTGGCACACCTGGTGCCTGATCGGTGACGTACTGCGCGGCGAGGAGGGCGGTTCGTCCGGCTTCGTCGCGCGGGTGATGGCGCAGATCGAGCGCGAACCGGTGGTGTTCGCGCCGGCGCCGGCCGCTGCCAGCGCGGCGAAGCGCTCGCTGTGGCAGTCGATCATGCCGATCGCGGCGTCCGTGATGGGGGTGGCGGCCGTGGGCTGGGTGGCTCACACGCTGTCCTCGCAGGATGCGACGCGAGTCGAGATGGCCGCCGCAGCGGTGACCCAGGGTGTGGAACGTACTGCCGTGGTCGACCTGCACCCCGCCCAGGCTGCCGCGCCGGCCGACCCGCATCGCGAGTATGTCTTCGTCCATCAGGCGATGAACGGCGGCCCCCTGCCTGCCGCCGTCCAGTACGTCCGCACCGTGTCCGAACTGCAGCGGGAAACCGGTCGATGAGGCGTCTTGCCGCTGTCCTGTGTCTCGGCGCCGCGTTCGCAACGCCCGCGTGGGCCGACGCTCCCGCTGATCCGCTGTCCTGGCTGGGGCGCATCGCCTCCGCGTCCCGCCAACTCAACTATTCCGGCACCTTCACCTATCAGGCCGGCGGGCATTTCGAGACTTCGCGCATCGTCCACCTTGTGGACGCCACCGGCGAGCACGAACGCCTGGAGGTGCTCGACGGCAGTCCGCGCGAGGTGATCCGTTCGAACAGCGAAGTGCGCTGCGTGCTGCCCGAGCAGAAGATGGTGATCATCGACGAAGCCGGCGGCCGGCGTGCCTTCCCGGCGCGCATTCCGGCGTCCTTCGCCGGCCTGGCGGAAAGCTACCGCATCCGCAAGGGCGGGAGCGCGCGGGTGGCCGGCTACGAGAGCCAGTTGATCGTGCTCGATCCGCGCGACGATCTGCGCTACGGGCACCAGTTCTGGTCCGAGCTGCAGTCGGGCCTGCTGCTCAAGGCGCGCATGGTCGACGAGCGCGGCGAGCTCATCGAGCAATTCACCTTCAGCGAGGTACGCATCGGCGAGGTGGACCGGGAATCCTTGTCACCGCGCTACCGGCGCGACGACGAATGGCGCGTGGTCAATACGCGCGGCAGCGAAATGGCGCAGGATCAGATCGGCTGGACGCTGCACGAGCCGCTGCCCGGTTTCGCGCTGACTTCGGTGGTGCGCCGGTCGCTGGGTGCCGGGCGCGGCGAAGTGGTGCATATGGTCTATAGCGACGGTCTGGCGGCGATTTCGGTGTTCATCGAACCGCTCGACGCCAGTGAGGAAGCGGGCGACATGAAGCCGCAGCGCTCCGGTTCGATCAACATCTACAAGCGCCGGGTGAACGGCCACTTGGTCACCGCGCTGGGCGAAGTACCGCAGCGCGCGGTGATGCGGATGGGCGACGCCATCGAGGCGATCGCACGATGATCGAGGCGCGGGCGGTGGTGCTGCGGATCGAGGGCGATCAGGCCTGGGTTCGCGTTACGGAACAGGCCGGGGGCTGCGGACGCTGTGACGAGCCGGGCGGCTGCCGCTCGGTCAGGATCACCCAGCTTTTCAAGCCGGCCCGGGAAACCTTCCGCCTCTCCAACGGGATCGGCGCGCAACCAGGCGACGCGGTGCGCATCTGCATGAACGACGGCGCGCCGCTGCGCGCGGCGCTGGCCAGCTATGGGCTGGGCGCCGTACTGGTGGTTGCCGGTGCCAGCCTGGCTGCGCTGGGCGGTGGCGACGGGGCGGTGCTCGCCGGCGCTCTTGGCGGACTGCTGCTGGCCGTGCCCGCCAACCGGTTGCTGATGCGCAGCCGGCGCTGGCGCAGCGGCCTGCACATGGCGGTACTGGGTGCGCAGCCGGGGTGTGCCCGCGTGCAGGAGGAAGGGCACTGAGCGTGCGGCATTCCCCGGGAGTATCCGCGTTGCGGCGCTGGGCGCAGGCGCTGTGGCTGTGTACCGCCCTGGTGTGGGGGCAGGGCGCCGTGGCGGCCGATCTGCCCGATTTCACCGAACTGGTCGAACGGCAGGGGGCCGCGGTGGTGAACATCAGCACCACCCAGGCGCCGCGCGAGCGCGGGTCGTCCTTTCCGGGCCTGGGCGAAGAGGGCGAACGCATGTTCGACTTCTTCCGCCGTTTCATGCCGCCCCATCCGCGCATCCCGGCCCCCGAGGCGGAGCCCGACGACGAATCCCTCGGTTCGGGCTTCATCATCAGCGAGGACGGCTACATCCTGACCAACGCCCACGTGGTCGAGCGCGCCGAGGAGATCGTCGTGCGCCTGGCCGACAAGCGCGAACTGCCGGCGCGGGTGATCGGTGCGGACAGGCGCAGCGACGTGGCGCTGCTCAAGATCGAGGCCAGTGGCCTGCCGCGCGTGACCCTGGGCGATCCGGGCGCGCTCAAGGTGGGTGAATGGGTGGTCGCCATCGGCTCGCCCTTCGGCTTCGACCACACCGTGACCGCCGGCATCGTCAGCGCCAAGGGGCGCACGCTGCCCGACGAGAACTTCGTACCCTTCATCCAGACCGACGTGGCCATCAATCCGGGCAATTCGGGCGGTCCGCTGTTCAACCTGCGCGGCGAGGTGGTGGGCATCAACTCACAGATATACAGCGAAACCGGCGGTTTCATGGGGCTGTCCTTCGCCATCCCCATCGACGTGGCGATGGACGTGCAGGCCCAGTTGCGCGACGCGGGCCGCGTGCGGCGCGGGCGCATCGGCGTGGCGATCCAGGAGGTTTCCCGTGAGATGGCCGAGAGCTTCGCGCTGCCCGCCGCGCGCGGGGCGCTGGTCAATGCGGTGGAGCCGGACGGTCCGGCCGCACGCGCCGGCGTAGAGCAGGGCGATGTCATCGTGCGCTTCGCCGGGCGCACGGTGGAGAGTTCGAGCGACCTGCCGCGCATCGTCGCGGCCACCCGGCCGGGCGAGCGCGTGGAGCTGGCCGTCGTTCGCGGCGGAGCCGAACGGCAACTGACGGTTGCCGTGGGCGAGTGGCAGGACGACGAGTCGCGGGCGGCGAAGCATGCCGGGCGCGGCGATGCCAAGAGCAACCGCATCGGCCTCGTTCTGGCGCAACCGACCGTGGCCCAGCGCCGCGAGCGCGGGCTGGAGCACGGCCTGCTGGTCGAACGCGCCAGCGGCGCGGCAGCCCGTGCCGGCATCCGCTCCGGCGACGCGGTGCTCGCCATCGTGAGCGACGGGCGGCAGGAAGCGCTGCGGGAGGTGGCAGCGTTCGAGCGTGCGGTGGCCGGTCTCGCCGCCGGGCAGAGCATCACGCTGCTGGTGCGGCGCGGTGCAACGTCGTCCTACCTCAGCCTGAAGGCCGGTGAATGAGCGCGGCCGCACGTGAACTGACCGTGTTGAGCCGCGAGTGGTGCCATTTGTGCCACGAACTCGTCGAACAGATCGAACCACTGGCGCGCGAACTGGGGTGGACGCTGCGGGTGGTGGACGTGGACCAGCATCCCGAACTGGAAGCACGCTGGGACGAACTGGTGCCGGTGGTGCTGGCGGGCGAGGTCGAACTGTGCCACTACCACCTGGACGAGGCGGCGGTTCGTGCCCATTGCAGCGGTTTTCCGCTAGAATCCGCCCCTTAGCCCGTCCGTCCGGCTTCACTTCCTGCAGGGTGCCGCAAGGCGCCCTTTCTGTTGTCATCCATGCAGCAACATATCCGCAACTTTTCCATCATCGCCCACATCGACCACGGCAAGTCCACGCTGGCGGACCGCCTGATCCAGTATTGCGGCGGCCTTTCCGACCGCGAGATGGAGGAGCAGGTGCTCGACTCCATGGACCTGGAGCGCGAGCGCGGCATCACCATCAAGGCGCAGACCGCCGCCCTGCAGTACAAGGCGCAGGACGGCCAAGTGTACAACCTGAACCTGATCGACACGCCGGGGCACGTGGACTTTTCCTACGAAGTCAGCCGTTCGCTGGCTGCCTGCGAGGGCGCGCTGCTGGTGGTGGACGCCTCCCAGGGCGTGGAGGCGCAGACGGTGGCCAACTGCTACACCGCGCTCGATCAGGACGTGGAAGTGGTGCCGGTGCTGAACAAGATCGACCTGCCGGCCGCCGACCCGGACAACGCGCGCGCCGAGATCGAGGACGTGATCGGCGTGGATGCGTCGGAAGCCATCCTGTGCTCGGCCAAGACCGGCCTGGGCATAGCGGACGTGCTGGAAGCCATCGTGCACCGCATGCCGCCGCCCCAGGGCGATCCGGGCGCGCCGCTGAAGGCGCTGATCATCGACTCCTGGTTCGACAACTACGTGGGCGTGGTGATGCTGGTGCGCGTGGTGGACGGCGTGCTGAAGCCCAAGGACAGGATCCGCTTCATGTCTTCCGGCGCCCAGTATCTGTGCGAGCAGGTGGGGGTGTTCACGCCCAAGTCGGTGGCGCGCGAGGAACTCGCGGCCGGCGGGGTGGGCTTCGTCACCGCCGGCATCAAGGAGCTGGAGGCCGCCAAGGTCGGCGACACCATCACGCTGGCCGCCAACCCGGCTGCGGAACCCTTGCCCGGCTTCAAGGAGATCAAGCCGCAGGTGTTCGCCGGCCTGTATCCGGTGGAGTCCTCGGAATACGACCAGTTGCGCGATTCGCTGGAGAAGCTGCGCCTGAACGACGCCTCGCTGCAGTTCGAGCCGGAAGTCTCGCAGGCGCTGGGCTTCGGCTTCCGCTGCGGCTTCCTGGGCCTGCTGCACATGGACATCGTGCAGGAGCGCCTGGAGCGCGAGTTCGACATGGATCTGATCACCACCGCGCCCACGGTGGTGTACGAGGTGGTGCTCAACGACGGCTCGGTGATCCACGTGGAGAACCCCGCCAAGCTGCCGGAGCCCGGCAAGTACCAGGAAATCCGCGAGCCCATCATCACCGCCACCATCTTCCTGCCCCAGGACTACGTGGGCCCGGTGATCACGCTGTGCAACCAGAAGCGCGGCGTGCAGGTGGATATGCGCTACCACGGCCGGCAGGTGCAGTTGATCTATGAACTGCCCATGAACGAGGTGGTGATGGATTTCTTCGACAAGCTGAAGTCCGTCTCCCGCGGCTATGCCTCGCTGGATTACGAGTTCAAGGAATACCGTACGGCCGACCTGGTCAAGCTGGACATGATGGTGGGCGGGGAGAAGGTGGATGCCCTGTCGGTCATCGTGCACCGGGCCAGCGCCCAATACCGCGGGCGGGAGTTGGCCGCCAAGCTGCGCGGCCTGATCCCGCGCCAGATGTTCGACGTGGCGGTACAGGCGGCCATCGGTTCGCACATCATTGCGCGCGAGACCATCAAGGCGCTGCGCAAGAACGTGCTGGCCAAGTGCTACGGCGGCGACATCACGCGCAAGAAGAAGCTGCTGGAAAAGCAGAAGGAAGGCAAAAAGCGCATGAAACAGGTCGGCAATGTGGAGATTCCCCAGGAAGCCTTCCTTGCCGTGCTGCGCGTCGAAGAAGGCAAATGAGAGGCAAGTAGGCGCCCGGCCCGTCGCCCCAAACCCATGGAGTCCGCGTGAATTTCGCCCTGATCCTATTCCTGTTGCTCGTCGTGACCGCCGTGCTGTGGGCGGCCGACCGTTTCTTCGCGCGCAAACGGCGCGCGCCCGGCGAACCGTCGCCGTGGTGGGTGGAGTACGGCGCGAGTTTCTTTCCGGTGATCCTGATCGTTTTCGTGCTGCGCTCCTTCATCGTCGAGCCCTTCAAGATCCCGTCCGGCTCGATGATTCCCACCCTGCTGGTTGGCGATTTCATCCTGGTCAACAAGTGGACCTACGGCATTCGCCTGCCGGTGCTCAACAAGAAGATCGTCCCGCTGGGCGATCCCCAGCGCGGCGATGTGATGGTGTTCCGTTATCCCGCCGATCCCTCGCTGGACTACATCAAGCGCGTGGTGGGCGTGCCGGGCGACCGGGTGGAATATCTGAACAAGCGGCTGACGATCAACGGCGAGGAAGTGTCCGTCCAGCGCGACGGCGATTACCTGCATACCGACCGTATGTACTATTCACCGCGCTACGTCGAAAAGCTCGGCGAAAGCCAGCACCAGTTGCTGATCGAGAACGACGCACCGGCCTACGTGCCCCAGGTCATGGATTTTCCGTTTCGCGACCAGTGCACCTATACTAGCGCTGGCGTACGCTGCACCGTACCCGAAGGGCATTACTTCGTGATGGGTGACAACCGCGACGCGAGCAGCGACAGCCGGGTGTGGGGTTTCGTGCCGGACGAGAACATCGTCGGCCGGGCCTTCTTCATCTGGTTCAATTTCAGCGACATGAAGCGCATCGGCGGTTTCAACTGAAGGAAGCGTGGACATGAAGAGCAAACAAAACGGTCTCAGCCTGATCAGCCTCCTGATCGTCGCCGCCATTCTCGCTTTCGTCCTGCTGATCGGTTTCCGCTGCGTGCCGGCCATTACCGAGTACATGGCCATTCAGCGTATCCTGCCGTTGGTGGCTGACGAGGGCGACAATGGCGCGCCTATCGCCGACATGCGGCGCAGCTTCGACCGCCGTGCGCAGATCGACGACGTCAGTTCCGTCAAGGGGGCCGATCTGGTGATCGTCAAGGAAGCCGGCCAAGTGGTCATCGAGGTCGATTACGCCCGCACGGTGCCGGTGGCCGGCAACGTCAGTTTGCTGTTCGACTTCCACGTTTCGAACGTGAAACGTTGAGCGCAGTGAATCCCGCGCGCCTGCAGCGCGGGCTGGGTCATGCCTTTTCCGATCCGGCGCTGCTGCAGCAGGCGCTGACCCACCGCAGCTTCGGGCAGCCCAACAACGAGCGTCTCGAATTCCTCGGCGACAGCATCCTCAACTGCGTCGTGTCGATGGCGCTGTTCGAGCGCTTCGGCGAACTGCGCGAGGGCGAGCTGTCACGCCTGCGCGCCTCGCTGGTGCGCCAGGAGGCGCTGCACCGCATCGCGGCCGAACTCGACTTGGGCGTCCACCTGCGTCTCGGTGAGGGCGAGATGAAGTCGGGCGGCTTCCGCCGTCCGTCCATTCTCGCCGATGCGCTGGAGGCGGTGTTTGCCGCGGTGTTCCTCGACGCCGGTTTTCCGGCGGCCAAGGCCGTGGTGGACCGCCTCTACCAGCCGCTGCTGGCCGATCTCGATCCCCACGCGCCCACCAAGGACCCGAAGACCGCGCTGCAGGAATGGCTGCAGGGCCGCAAGCTGAACCTGCCGCAGTACCAGATGGTCAAGGTATTGGGCGAAGCGCACGCGCAGGAGTTCGAAGTGGCCTGTGTCATCGACGCGCTCGGCCTGCGCACCGTGGGCCGAGGCGCGAGCCGCCGTGCCGCCGAACAGCAATCGGCCGAAGTCGCGTTGGCCCAGTTGAGAAAGAAATGAACCAATCTCCCGTCTCCGGTGGAGAACCATTCCGCGCCGGCTTCGTCGCCATCGTCGGCCGTCCAAACGTGGGCAAGTCCACGTTGCTGAACCGCCTGATCGGGCAGAAGATCAGCATCGTCTCCAGCAAGGCGCAGACCACCCGCCACCGTGTCACCGGCATCCGCACCGACGCGGGTGCGCAGTTCGTCTTCGTGGACACGCCGGGTTTCCAGACCCAGCACCGCAACGCGCTCAACCGTTCGATGAACCGCACCGTCACCCAGGTGCTGAGCGACGTAGACCTGGTGTTCCTGGTGGTCGAAGCCGGCCGCTATGGCGAGGCCGACCGCAAGGTGGTCGAAGTGCTGCCCGAGAACGCGCGTGTGGTACTGGTGATCAACAAGGTCGATCGCCTCGCCGACAAGCGCAGCCTGCTGCCCTTCATCGAGCAGATGAGTGCGGTCTATCCCTTTGCCGAGATCGTCCCGCTGTCGGCCGAGCGCGGCACCAACGTGGACGAGCTCGTGCGCGCCGCCGCACCGTTGCTGCCCGAAGGCACGCCGCTGTATGGCGAGGACGAGATCACCGACCGCAGCGAGCGCTTCCTGGCCTCGGAGTTCCTGCGCGAGAAACTCTTCCGCCTGCTCGGCGACGAGTTGCCCTACGGCATGGCGGTGGAGATCGAAAAGTTCGAGACCGAGGGCAACCTGCGCCGCATCCATGCCGCGGTAATCGTGGATAAGGCGGCCCACAAGGGCATCGTCATCGGCAAGGGCGGCGAACGCCTGAAGCGCATCGCCTCCGAGGCACGCGTCGAGCTGGAAAAGCTCTTCGACGGCAAGGTCTTCCTCGAAGTCTGGGTCAAGGTCAAGAGCGGCTGGGCCGACGACGAGCGTGCGCTCAAGAGCCTCGGCTACGAGTAAGCCGGCGGGCGGCGCGGCGTGAGCCAGAAGCAGCGCATCGAGCAGCAGCCGGCCTGGGTGCTGCACACCTATCCCTGGCGCGAGACCAGCCTGATCGTGGAGGTCTTCTCCCGCGACCACGGCCGCGTGGCCATGGTGGCCAAGGGCGCGCGGCGTCCGCAATCCACGCTGCGCGGCGTGTTGATGGCCTTCCAGCCGCTGCTCGTGGACTGGTCCGGCGGCGGCGAGGTCAAGACCCTGGTGCGCGCCGAATGGCAGGGCGGCCAGCCGCTGCTCACTGGTCGCGCCCTGCTGTGCGGCTACTACCTCAACGAGCTGCTGGTGCGTCTGACCGCGCGCGAGGACCCGCACCCGGCCCTGTTCGCCGACTACGCCCAGGCGCTGCGCGAACTCGCTGCCGGCGCGCCGCTGGCGCCGCTGCTGCGCCGTTTCGAACTGGCCCTGCTGCACGAACTGGGCTACGGCGCCGGGCTGGACACCGAGGCTGACAGCGGTGAGCCGGTGCAGCCCGGGCGGAACTACCTCTATATAATCGAACGCGGTCCGGTGCCGCTGCCCGACGATCTGCCGCCGACCGGCGACGCCCCGGCGATCAGCGGGCGCAGCCTGCTGGCCATGGCGCAGGGCGATTTTTCTGCTGCCGAGACCCTGGCGCAGAGCAAGACCCTGCTGCGCGCCGTCATCAACCACTACCTGGGCGGCCAGCCGCTGCAGTCGCGCCGGGTGCTCAAGGAGTTGCAGGAACTGTGAGCGCTGCGATCGCCACCGCCATCGAACTCGGCGTCAATATCGACCACGTCGCCACGCTGCGCCAGGTGCGCCGCACCTGGGAGCCGGACCCGGTCTGGGCCGCCGTGGAAGCCCACCTGGGCGGCGCGGACGGCATCACCGTGCACCTGCGCGAAGACCGCCGCCACATCCACGACGAGGACGTGCGCCGCCTGCGCGAACTCACCCAGGTCAAGCTCAACCTGGAGATGGCCGCCACCGCCGAGATGGTGGGCATCGCCTGCCGGATCAAGCCGGAAATGGCCATGCTGGTGCCGGAAGGCCGCCAGGAAGTCACCACCGAGGGCGGGCTGGACATCGTCGCCCACGAGGCCGCGCTGAAGGACGTGATCGCCCGCCTGGGCGAGGCCGGCATCGTCACCAGTGTCTTCATCGACGCCGACCCGGCCCAGATCGCCGCCGCCGCCCGCATCGGCGCACGGGTGTGCGAGGTGCATACCGGCCCCTACGCCCATGCCTTCCACGGCGCCGGGCGGGATGCGGAGGCCCCGGCGGTGGTCGCCGAACTGCAGCGCGTCGCCGCTGCCGGCGAGGCCATCCGCGCCCTGGGCATGCGCTTCAATGCGGGCCACGCCCTCAATTACTACAACGTGCAGCCCATCGCGCGGCTGCCCGGCGTGCGGGAACTGCACATCGGCCACGCCATCGTCAGCCGCGCGGTGTTCATCGGCCTGCGCGCTGCGGTGGCCGAGATGAAGCGCCTGATGCGCGAGGCTGCCGGCGGCTGAGGTGGGAGACGGCGCATGATCCACGGCATCGGCACCGACATCGTCGCGGTGGCGCGCATGCGCGACGCCCTGGAGCGCCATGGCGAACGCTTCGCCGCCCGCATCCTGGCGGAAGGCGAGCGCGCGGCCTGGGCGGAAAGCCGCGATCCGGCGCGCTTCCTCGCCAAGCGTTTCGCCGCCAAGGAAGCCTTCGGCAAGGCGCTGGGCACCGGCGTGGCGGCACCTGCCACGCTGCACGCGGTGGCGGTCGGCCACGACGGTCGCGGCAAGCCGCTGTTCGAGTACGACGAACGGCTCGCCGCCCACATGGCCGAGCACCGCCTGAGCGCCCACCTGAGCCTGGCCGACGAGGTGGATCACGTGGTCGCTTTCGCCGTGATCGAGAAGACATGAACGCCCCGTCCGTGGAACTCCCCCTCGGCCCGGTGATGCTGGACGTGGCCGGCATCGCCCTCACCGACGAGGAGCGCGAGCGTCTGCAGGACCCGCTGGTGGGCGGGGTGATCCTGTTCGCGCGCAACTTCACCGGCTCCGAACAGCTTGCCGTGCTCACCACCGATATCCGTAGCCTGCGCAACCCGCCGCTGCTGATCGCGGTGGACCACGAAGGCGGCCGGGTGCAGCGCTTCCGCAACGACGGCTTCACCCGTCTGCCAGCCATGCGCACCCTGGGTGCCCTGTGGGAGCACGACCACCTAGCCGCCCTGGATGCGGCGCGGGATACCGGCTATGTGCTGGCCGCCGAGCTGCTCGCCCACGGTGTCGATCTGAGCTTCGCTCCGGTGCTGGACCTGGACTATGGCTGCAGCAGCGCCATCGGCAACCGCGCCTTCCACCGCGACCCGGCGGTCACCGCCGCACTCGCCCAGGCGCTAGTGGCGGGCATGGCCGAAGCGGGCATGAAGAGCGTGGGCAAGCACTTCCCCGGCCACGGCTGCGTGGAGGCCGACTCCCACGTGGATGTGCCGGTGGACGAACGCAGCTTCGACGAAATCTGGGACCAGGACATCGCCCCCTACCGCCATCGCCTGGGCCGCCAGCTTGGCGGGGTCATGCAGGCCCACGTGATCTACCCGGCGGCCGACCCCAACCCGGCGGGTTTTTCGCGCTTCTGGCTGCAGGACGTGCTGCGCGGGCGGCTGGGTTTTGCAGGCGCCATCTTCAGCGATGACCTCAACATGGAAGGCGCGCTGGTGGCAGGCGACATCGTTGGCCGCGCGCGCGCCGCGCACGAGGCGGGCTGCGACATGGTGCTGGTGTGCAACCGCCCCGATCTGGCCGCCGAACTGCTGGACCGCTGGGCACCGGCTCCGGACGAGGCCGGCCGCCGCCGCATCGCCGCCTTGCGCGGCCAGGCGCGCCATGCCGACCCCTTCGCGCTGGAAATCGCGCCGCGCTACGCCCATGCGCGGGAGATCGTGCGCAGCCTGGCCGAAACCGACGCCGCAGCACCGATGATGGCCGCCGGCACCAGTGGCGACGCTCCATCCGCATGACCACTCCCCCCGCACCAGCCTTCGACGCACGCGCCTTCCTGAAGACGGTGCCGGAGGAGCCCGGCGTCTATCGCATGATCGGCGCCGAAGAGCGCGTGCTCTATGTGGGCAAGGCCAAGAACCTCAAGCGCCGCGTCTCCAGCTATTTCCAGAAGACCCTGTCCAGCCCGCGCATCGCCATGATGGTGGCCCAGGTTCAGCGCGTGGACGTCACCCCCACGCGCTCTGAGGCCGAGGCCCTGCTGCTGGAGAACAACCTCATCAAGAGCCTAGCGCCGCGCTACAACATCCTGTTCCGCGACGACAAGTCCTACCCCTACATCGAACTGTCCGGCGACGAATTCCCGCGCCTGGCCTACCACCGGGGCGCCTTCGCCAAGGGCGCGCGCTACTTCGGCCCCTTTCCCAACGCCTGGGCGGTGCGCGAGAGTATCCACCTGCTGCAGAAGACCTTCCAGTTGCGCACCTGCGAGAACTCGGTGTTCCAGAACCGCTCGCGTCCCTGTCTGCTGCACCAGATCAAGCGCTGTACCGCGCCCTGCGTCGGGCTGATCGATGCCGACGCCTACGCCGCGGACGTGAGGCTCGCCGCGCGCTTCCTGGACGGGCGCGCCAGCGAGGTCATCGACGACCTCTCCGCGCGCATGAACGCCGCCGCCGAACGCCTGGCCTTCGAGGAGGCCGCCGCCTGCCGCGACCAAGTGCGGGTGCTGCAGGCGGTGCTGCACCGCCAGTTCGTGGACAGCCGCAAGGACGAGGACGTGGACATCGTCGCCGCGGTAGAAGAGCAGGGCATCGCCTGCGTGAACATCGCCATGGTGCGCGGCGGCCGCCACCTGGGCGACCGCCCCCAGTTCCCGGGCAACGCGGCCGGCTGCAGTGCCGACGACGCGCTGGCGGCCTTCATCGAGCAGCACTACGCCGTGCATCCCATGCCCGCCCGGCTGCTGGTGGAAACGCCATCGGCAGCGCTGCGCGAAATTCTCGCCGAACTCTCCGACGCGCCCTGTGCCCTGGCCGCGCCGCGCTTCGCCGCCGAAAAGGCGTGGCTGGAGATGGCGCACAAGAACGCGGGCCTGGCCATCCAGGCCCGCGCGCGCGACACTGGCCGCGCCGAGCAGCGCCTGGAAGCGCTGCGCGAGGCGCTGGACCTGCCCGATCCGCCGCGCCGCATCGAATGCTTCGACATCAGCCACACCATGGGCGAGGCCACCGTGGCCTCCTGCGTGGTATGCGTGGACGGCCAGATGAAGAACGCCGAATACCGCCGCTACAACATCGCCGGCATCACCGGCGGCGACGACTTCGCCGCCATGCGCCAGGCGCTGGAGCGGCGCTACGGCAAGGTGGCGGCGGGGGAGGGCCTGTGCCCGGACCTGATCCTCATCGACGGCGGCCGCGGGCAGGTGAGCGCCGCCCGCGCCATCCTGGCCGAAGTCGGCCTGGAATCCGTCGCCATGGTGGGCGTGGCGAAGGGGGAAGGGCGCAAACCGGGGCTGGAATCCCTGGTCTTCCCGGACGGGCGCGAACCGCTGCACCTGGAGCCGGACGCGCCCGCCCTGCACCTGATCCAGGAAATCCGAGACGAGGCCCACCGCTTCGCCATCACCGGCCATCGGGCGCGCCGCGCCAAAGCGCGCATCGGCTCCAAGCTGGAGGACATCCCGGGTGTCGGCCCCTCGCGCCGGCGCAACCTGCTCGCCACCTTCGGCGGTCTGGACGGCGTGCGCAAGGCCACGGTGGAAGATCTCTGCCGTGTCGAAGGTATCAGCCGCAAACTTGCCGAACAGATATACTCGGCACTGCATTGACGCACTGATCCGCACGGCCGGCGGCCACTCCATGCCTTTCAACATACCCAACACCCTCACCTGGGGGCGCATTGCGCTCATTCCGCTGTTCGTCGGCGTGTTCTACCTGCCCGAAAGCGTGCTCTCGCCCGCCCAGCAGAACCTCGTCTCCACGGCGATCTTCATCATCGCCGCCGTCACGGACTGGTTCGACGGCTACCTGGCGCGCAGTCTGGAGCAGACCTCGGCCTTCGGCGCCTTCCTCGACCCGGTGGCCGACAAGCTCATGGTGGCCGCCGCGCTGATCCTGCTGGTCCAGCTCGGGCGCGCCGATGCGCTGATCGCGGTCATCATCATCGGCCGCGAGATCACGATTTCCGCGCTGCGCGAATGGATGGCCAAGGTCGGCCAGTCGGCCAGCGTGGCGGTGGCCTACATCGGCAAGCTCAAGACCGCCGCGCAGATGACCGCCATTCCGATGCTGCTGTACAACGCACCGCTGCTGACCCTGGACGTGCGAACCCTCGGCAACGTGCTGATCTACGTCGCCGCGGCGCTCACGCTGTGGTCCATGGGCTACTATCTGCACCGCGCCATGCCGCTGCTGCGGGCGCATGACGGAGGGCCGAAAGGCGGTTGACATCAGTGATTCGCCACCTATAATGGCGGTCTTTCCCGCGGGAATAGCTCAGTTGGTAGAGCGCAACCTTGCCAAGGTTGAGGTCGCGAGTTCGAGACTCGTTTCCCGCTCCAGATTCAAGGATGCGGCCCAGTGCGGCATCCGGCAGGACCCGATGGAGGCAGTCGGGGCCGCCGTCCAGTACAACGGCGCGATGGCAGAGTGGTTATGCAGCGGCCTGCAAAGCCGTGTACCCCGGTTCGATTCCGAGTCGCGCCTCCAATCAAATCAATGACTTGAACCCGCTTCGGCGGGTTTTTTGTTGCCCGGCATCCTGTGGGATGCCTCCCGGCGTCAGAGCTGTAGCGCGGCGCGATAATTGGCACTGATTTGCGCGATAAATGACACCGCTCGGGTTTTCGCAGTGCGCAAACAAATTGCGCAGGATCGCGGCTACACCCACACTCCGCGTGGGTCGCCCACTCCCCGCTGGTACCACTCACCGGTGACCGGCTGCAGCGAGCCCTCGATCGCGCGAGTCGCAGCCCCCACCTCATTACCGCGAGCAACCGGCCGTGCATAGGTCTCGCCGAATCGATAGAGCTGCAGCGCAGTCCTGTTGAGCGGGACGATCCGCGCGCGGCGTGCGGCTGCAGAGAGGTCGCCCTGCGGCAGCATCAGCACGTCCAGAATACGGAGCCCCGTCGATATGCCCATCTCCCATGCCGCCGCGATCCACGTCCCGCTGCTGTTACGCGCGTGTGGCTGAGTGAGCAGTTTGTCGGGCAGCTTCCCGCAGAAGAACAGGCTGGAGGTTAGGTGCCAATCGTCGTCGTTGAAGCCGGCACCGGGGCCGGTCTCGTCGGCCTCGTGCACCACAACACCGTCTATGGAGACCACGGTGCTTTTATGCCCACCCGTCCCCCGCACCATCGACGGCTGCCCCACCTCCCACCACGGCCGGCGGTACTCGCCGATGAACGATGCGCTGTGCTCGATGGTGACCTCGGTGACCGACAGCACGTCGCCATCGACCAGGAGTGAGTAACGGGCGGCCGTGGTGACCTGGGAGACGCTCTCGAACGAGGCCGAGAGCGGGTCGTCGAACCCTTCCTCCGGGGGGAGCTGCTCCGATACCGCGTTCACGATGGAGACGTCGTGAGAGCCACTCACCGCCGCGTCCCACGAGACGTCCACCTCCGCCCACACCACCTCGCCGCCGGCGTCGTACCAGGCCCCCACGGGAACCCGTGCAGCCGCATGGACGGAATACGGGCGCACACTGCCCACCCCCTCCCGATCGGCGCTCGGGTAGGGGAGTCCGCTGAACCCGCCCAGCGGCGCGGTCACCCAGTGATATGCCTCCTCGCGTTCCGTGGTCACGTCCCCCACGCTGAGATACGCCACGTCGTCGTACTGGCCGGGGCCAGCGACCACCTCGACGTGCAGGTGCGTCATGTCCACCCCGGCGGAGCCCGTGTATTCGGGCGGCGTGCGGGTTCCGAGGCAGTCGGCGCGCCCCTTGAGCAGCGTCGCGCTCACCGACTTGTTGCCTGAGATGCTCAACTCGACCCACGCCACCGCCCGCCGTTCAGCCCGGATCTGCGCCCAACTCGTCGGTGAGTCCGCCACCCAGTAGACGAGTGGCGCCGCGAGCAGCGCGCGCGATCCGTCCGCGACCACATCGACCAGGTCGAATTCCGCGATGCCCGCACCGGCGGCGACGTTTTGTGTGTTGCCCGCGGCAGTCACTACCTGCACAGGCACCCCCTGCTGCAGATCGATAGGGACGGTATCCCGCGTCTCGATGCCGCCCGGCGCGCCGAACCGCCCGAATCGCCTAAATTCCAGAGAGAACACGCAGACATCGGGGACGCCCTCCGTGGCCACGACCCGCACCCGCCACGGCTGCCCATCCGCATCGAACCACAGCCACCCGCCCTCCATGGAGCGCCCGCCGATCATCGTCTCACTCGTGCCCGCCGAGGCGCTGTTGAGCAGCGCGTAGTCGCGCCACTCCCACCCGCGCGCGGCATCCCCGGCGAGCTGCGCCGGGGTGCGCGGCGGAGCGATCCAGCCCGAGCGCCGCACCAGAGTGACATCCGTGCGCGGTCCGGTGGGGATCTGCAACATCGAGCCGTCCGGCAGCGTCAGCCAGCCGTCGAGCACCAGGCCGTGATAGGGCAGCCCGAGCGCGCCGACGCGCGCCAGCGGGTGACTCCCCGGCGTCCCCTTATTCATCGGGCTCGTCCGGATCCCCAAACGTCGCCCGACTGCCATCCTTAAGCAGGATGCTCTTGAGGGGCTCGACCTCGAGGACGAACAGCCCGTCCGAGCTCGTGATGGTCCGCACGGGCCAGTATTCGCGCTGAGATGCATCATCCTCCTCGAACGCGCCACCGCCGCTCCCCGCCGCCTGCTGGGCGGTCAGCGACACCCCGCGCGTGCTCGGAATCGGCTGCGCCGGCGATGCCGGCTCCAGCGTGCGCCGGTGCGTGGGATCGCGCGGAATCAGACGCCGCAGCGAGCGGCCCAGATCGCTCGCAGTCGTCACACCACTTCCTCGATAACGACCGACGTCTGCAGCGCCAGGTCCAGATACACGCCCACCGTTTCGCCCGCGGGCGTCCAGCGCACCCAGAACGGCACCGCATTAGCCACACCGCTCTCGATCTCGGTACCGACCGCGAGCGCCTCGCCGGCCGTGGCGCTGGCCAGCCCGGCCTGGGTCAGCGCCAGGCGCAGGCTCGAGGCGGGCTGACCCGTCCCGGCATCGACATCGTCGATCTCGATCATGATCGGATCCGCGCCCGGGTCGGACGCAGCCCGGAAAATGCGGTCAGTCGCAGTACTCCCCAGCCAGAGCTGCCGATCGACGGTGCCGCCGCCGAGGATCTGCGCGAGCTCGGCCGGACCGACAGCGGTGACCGGCGTCGTCAGCGCGGCGTCGAGATAACCCTTCAGAGAGACGCTCATACAACCTCCAGTACCAAAAATCCGCCGGGCGAACCGGCATAGATCTCCTGCTCCACCACGGCAGCCTCGAGCAGCTCGGTGTGCGCGGGATCGACCTCGGGCAACTCTACAGTGAAATGCTCCGGGTAGCTTGGCGCCTCCGGATCGAACTCCGGCCCACTCCGTGCGTTCGTGAAAAACCCGATCTGCTCGGCCGACAATTCCGGGGCCCCGGCGACCGACCCGACATGATTACCGCACGCCCCCGACAGCGCCGACACTCGAATCTCTGGATTGCCGGGTGGCGCCTGGTCGAGCGCGAACGCCTCCTGCGGCATATACCCCACCGGCGCCACCGCCAGCGCCACGGTCGTGACCGCCGTACCTGTGTCGTGGTCATACACCTCGCGCCAGCGCCGCACGCGGCCCAGCGCAGTCACTGCGCCGGTCTCGATAGCCAGCACGCTCGTCAGATCGATCGTGGGGTCCGCCGGCATGTCGAATTCCACCTCCGACGCCCGCAGCGACTCCTGGATACGCCTCACGGCGCGGGCGACCAGCACGGCGGCGGCGGTAGCCAGCGCATCGCGCCCATCCTCGTCGCGGTCAGTGACATCGAGCCAGCTCTCGCCCGCCCCGGCCGGCACCGGCACCGTGTACCGGTCAGTGGGAGCGGGTAAGGGCAGGTAGCTGAGGAGCTGGGCCGCGTTGCTGGCCGGCGGCGGCCCGCTCAACCAGTCATCGATCTCGGCATCGACCTGGAGCGCAAACGACTCCGACAGCGGCCCGGCTAGCTGAACGGCGGCCGGCGCAAACGGATTGCGCACCACCACGCGGTAGTGCTCCTCCACTTGTTGCGCGTAGCGCCTGTGCGCCCGGCCGCGGAAACCCCGGCACAGCGCCGGGTCGTACAGCACGTACGCGCCCCCTCCCGGCAGGCGCTGCCAGCCCGTGGGGTAGCGATGGAACGTAATGTCGCCCACTGTCCAGCCGGAGCCTGTGAGCGCGTCGATCACCGCGTCGCTGGGCAGATGCCGCAGGCCGTGCTCACGGGCGTAGATCTCACCCCACCCATACTCCCACGCCAGCTCCACGCCGCGGACCTTGAGCCGCGGATAGCGGTATCGGATGTCGATCTCCACCCGCGGCGGCATGCTCGTGAGCGCTGCGAAAGTGGGGCGCAGGCTGCCGTCCAGATAGTGGGCGCGAGTCAGCGTGCGCGTGGCCGCGCCGGCGGCCCACGGGACCACGCGCGGGACCCCGTAAGCGTCCAGGCTGATGGACGCGGTGAGCGTGCTCATGCGGGCGTCGGCGCGCTCCCAGCCCGTCAGCGCCGGGTCGAACACTTGATCGGACCACGCCGCGCCCGCCGTCAGCGCGTCGATCTCGGCCACATCCATGTCGTCGATGTGCGCCTGCAGATTGTCCGTGCAGTGCAGCGTCACGACGCCCGTGTCGGGATCGATGCTCGGCGCGTCCACCACGCCTGTGAACCGGCGCACGGGCACGCCGAGCAGCACCGCGTCGATGATCACCGGCCGGCCGACCAGCGCCAGCAGATCGAGCGGACCCGGCTCGGGCCGGTACGACACGTCCGCGAGCCGTGCAGCGCCTTCGGCCGCTGAGATGGCCGCGGGGCCGGTGATGCGGCCCGAGATGTCCTCGCCGGCCAGTGTCACCGCCAACGCCCAGGTGGCGCTCGCATGCGGCAGCGCGATCGCCGGCGGCAGGATGACCAGCCGCAGGACGGCCTGGGCGCGGCCTGCGCCCCCCAGGCGCAGGCGCAGCGGGATGCGGGCGCGACCGGACGGGAATGCGAGTGAGAGCGCGAGCGGCATCGACACCGAGCCCACAGCCCGGAGCCGCAGCCGCAGCGGGATGCGGGCGCTGCCCAGCAGCGGCGCCGGAGCCAGCACCAGCGCCAACGGAATGCGGGCGCGCCCGGTCTGCGGACCGCCGCTCGGGGCAGTCGCGCCAATCGCAGCGGCCGCGATCGCATCGGCGCCGATCGTCATGCTAGCTGCCGACCCACATGAGTCCGGTGCCGATCATGTGGCAGGCCCACTCCCAGTCACCCGTGGTGCTTATCACATTGACAACGATGCCGCCCAGGCCGGCGGCGATCGTCGCCGATAGCCCCGCGCCCCCCGACCCATCTATGACATCGACGGTCGGCGAGCCGCCCACCAGGGTCACATATCCGGTATCGACATCCACCGCCGCTCTTGCAGTGCCGAACCAGCTCCCCCCGGAGTCGTTTCGAGCGACGATGCGGATCTCGCCGATGATGCTGCCGCCCACCCAGTAGTCGCCCCACGAGAACGGCAGCAGGATGTAGGCGGACGGGGTACCTGCGTTCGTAAATGTTTGTTCGCCCGGCAGAACGAATACCCCGCTCGGCAAGCTTGTCATGAATGGCGCCCACGCCTTGACACCCTGCCCGATCGCCACGCCGCCCTCTACGCCCGCAGCAGCTTCATAGCCCACAGCAACCCCAGCGGCGGCCGCTGCCGCGTTCGGGCCGATCGCCACTCCGCCGTCAACCGCAGCGGGAGGCATCCCGGGCCACCCAACCGCGACTCCGCTGACAGCCGGCCGCACGCACGCCACCACAACCTCGGCAGCGAACGCCACCGCATCACCCCCTACAGAGCTCGCGAGTACGTCCAAGCGCATGAGCGTGCCAGCGGCGTACTCAGCGAAGAAGACCTCCCATGTGCCGTCTGCGCCCTGCGCGCGCACGAACACTCTGTCGTCGTCCACGAACCCCGACGCGGCGAACGTCCGGCGTGCATCCCGCGCACCGCCGAGGGTGAATACACCGTCGGCGTACGTTGCGGTTTCTTCGACCAGATCCGCATAGCGCACCACTCTCACACCTCCTCGAACTCGACATCGAACCCCGCGACGCGCTCGAACACATCGAAACGCTCCATCGGCCCGGCGCTGACCACTGTGAGTTGCGGGTAGTAATAGACGCAGTAGCCCGTGGCGCCGGCCACGGGGGCAATGGTGGCCACGCCGGCGGCCACCTCGATACTGGCGCGGACCATGCCCGCGCCCACGGCCGCCAGGGCGAAGGGCGCCACGTCCGCCCGGCGGGCGGCAGGCAGTTCGACCGGGGCGCCCGCGGTCCAGATGCCGCGGGGGGCCACGCAACCCAGGATCAGCGGCGCATCCCAGTCCAGGGCGGCCAGGGGCGCGGGCAGGATGCCGCTGCCTGATACCGTGGTGGAGAGCTTCCGCCAGCGGGACTGCTGCAGGCCGGAGCCGTCCGCCAGGCGTAGCAGGCTGCCGCCGCGGATGGTGGCGTAGGTCTGAGTGAAGCCGGCGGCCGCGAGCGGCAGCGGCATGCCCACAGGGCCGATCAGCAGGGTGCGGGCGGCGATCACCGGCGACTCCCGGTACGCAGCGCCTCACGCTGCAGGGCCGTGGTCAGGTCGCCGGCGCTGATGCCCACCGTGCCGTCCTCGTACACCGTGCGCACGACCACGATCTTTTCTGTGGGAATCGCATCCACGGCCGCCTGCACGGTCGCCAGGGCCTGCTCGGCAGCCGTGGTGTCGGGCTTTATAGTGACCGTTGCGCCGGCGGCGATCTTCTGCAAGCGCGCCTCGAGGTCGGCCAATCCCTTCGCTTGTGCGTCCGCCTGCCTCTGGAGCTCTTCGGCCTGCTGCTTCTTGATTGCCGCCTGCGCCTCCAAGGCGCGGGCCTCGGCCTCGGCCACCTGGTCGAGCATGCGCGCGGCCGTCTCGTCGTCGCCGATGGCATCGGCCGCGGCCGCGGCGCGTTCAAGCATGGCCGTGGCGGCCTGGGCGTGGCGCTGGGCGTCTTCGGCGCGGTTGTCGAGCGCGGCGTTCTGGGCCCACGTGGCCGCACGCCGAGCTTCGTCCAGGGCGTCCTGGGCGCGCCGCTGGTTCGTGGTGTCGCGCTCTTCGTCGGTCAGGCCGCGATCGCGGCGTGCCTGCGCCCGCGCGCCGGCGCCCGACGTGCCCGCCCGGGTCTCGGCAGCCCGCCGCTGCAGCTCGGCGATTTCGACATTGAGGGCACGCACATCGGCGATCACTTCGCTGGCGCGCGTGCGCACGGCCTTCAGCATACCCTCCAGCTGCGGGCCCGCGAGCTGGCCACTCTTGGCCGCTTCCTCGATCTGCCGCGCCAGATGCCCGAATTCCCGCGCCGTGGTGGCTGTGCCCAGTGCGTTACCGAAGGCGCGCTGCAGCAGTGCGCCCGTATCCGCGCCGACGGAGCGCAGGCGGCCGAGCTGGCCAACGAGTACTTCCAGTGCGCCGGCCGATTCGGTGAACTGCGCGCTCATGCCGGTCAGCACCTGTTCGGCATCCAGCCCCAGGCGCTGCAGGGATACCGCGAGCTGCGCATCCAGCGCCCGGCGCAGTTGCGCCGCGCCGGTCTCGCCGCGGTTGAAGGCCATCTCCGCCATCACACCGAATTCCTGCAGTTCCTTTGAGGTGAGCTGCGCCAGGCGCTCGCGCAGGGAGGTATCGATGGCCTCGCCCGTGGCGTAGGCGGAATCCTGCACCTCCTTCAGGTCGCGCAGCAGCGCCTCGATGCCCCCCACGCTGCCCACGTCGGCCTTGGTCAGCATCTTCTGCAGTGCATCGGCGACCGAGGATGCGGCGCCCGGGGCGTCCGTCCCGATCTTGGCGAACGTGCGCTGCAGCTCGGAGAGCTCGAACCGGGCCGCGGCGGCCTCGGTAACGATGGGGCGCGCCCAGTCGGCCCGCCTGGCGATTTCCGCGAGGCGCGCATCGACGGCGCCCAGCATCGCCTGCAGTTCCGCGGCCGGGCCGGTGCCGTCAGCCAGGGACGTGGCCAGCGCCGTGCGCAGGGCGTCCAGATCCTCCTCGGCCAGATCCTTGATCCGGCCGCCGATAGCATCACGGATCTGCTCGCCGGTCAGCTCGGCCTGGGCGGCCAGAGTGCGCAGGCTCCACGCGAGGTTCTCGACGCCGGCTGCGTCGGAGAGATCCGTGTCGGAAACCATCCGCTCGAGCGCCTCGGCCGTCTCGTCGGCCGCATCCCTGGCGAACAGCAGCCTGGTCGCGAGCTCGATCACCATGGAGACGCCCAGCGTCAGGCCGGTGAACTTGAGCAGACCCAGCACTTTGCCCAGCGCGCCAACACCTCGCGCCACGCCAGCCACCGCGGCACCCTGGCGAGTGGCGGCCGCGGCATGCGCATCCACCTGGCCCGCAGCGGTGGCTGCCGCCTGGCCATGGGCGCGAGTCGCCGCCGCAGCGCCGGCCACCTGGGGCGCTGCCGCGGCGGACGCTGCCCCCTGGCGGGCCGTCGCGGCAGCCGTGGCATCGACCGCCTTGCCGGCGGTCACCGCGGCCGCCACATAGCCCCTGACCGCTACCAGGGCACGCGCCCCGAATACCGCTACCAGCACGTTGCCGGCCTGCAGCGCCAAGCCGACTAGGCTATCGAGGTTGTCCTCGACCATCCCGATCAGCTCAACGATGCGCTGCGTCGCACCGCTGGCCCGGTTGGCCTCGCCGATGTAGGCGCTCCACGTGGTCGCCAGCCGGGTCAGCGCATCGGCAACAGTGGTGGGCATGCTGTCCGCCACCGCCTTGTTGGCCTCGACGGTCTGGCGCAGCCCTTCGTTCAGATCCTCGACCGCGAGCTTGCCGGTCGACCCCAGCAGCCGGATCTCTTCCGTGCTCTTGCCCGTGGCAGTCGCGATCGCATCCACGATGGTGGGCGTGGCCGCGAGGATGGACTGCCAGGAGTCGACCTCGACCTTCCCGGTCTGGATGCTCTTGCTGTACGCGTCGACCGCGTTCTTGGCCCGCTCGGCGCTGGCCGCGTTGGTCACGAACAGATAGGACAGCGAGTCCGTGATGTCCAGCGCCTGGCCGGTCGCGTAGCCCAGCCCGCGCAGCGCGTCCGCGGTGCGGATATAGAGCTCCTGCGCCTCGGCCAGTGGGCGGTACGTGGCGCCAGCCGTCTCCAGAAGCCGGCGCTGCACAAGGTCGTACTCTTCGGCGCCATCGGTGGCCTGCTCGATCCGCACGGCCATTTGGCCATAAGCATCGGCCGTCGCGATCGCATCGCCCGCCCAGCCCTTGAGCCGGCTCACGGCGAACACGCCGGCCACGGCCTTGGCGACGCCGGAGAGCTTGGACTGCAGGGTGTCGGACGCGCTACCGAGCCCGGTCAGGTCGCCCTGGGCGCCGCGCGCCTCGCCCCGCATCTTGCCGATGGCACCAGCAGCCAGGTCCGTGCCCGCCTGCAGTGCCCGCAGCTCGCGGGCAGCTTCGGCAAAGCGCGGCGCCATCGCACCACCCTCGGCCGCCAGACGGTCGAACTCGTCGACTAGGCGGTCGATGCCGACACGCTCGATGTCGGCGGCCAGGCCGTCCAGGTCGATCTGGTCAACACCTTCCTGCGCGGCCTGGGCCGCCTCGCCCTGCTCGCGCAAGGCGTCCACCAGGGGCGACAACGCTGGCGCGGCGGCGGCGGCGGCGTCGGTAACCGCCTCGACCGCGTCGGCCGCATCGATCAGCGGCTTGCGGTCATCGACGTCGATATCAACACGGAGGGAGGTGCGCAGATCGTTTGCCATACAAGGATAGAGACAAGATGGCGGCAGGCCACGCCGCCAGGACGTGAATCACATCACAGGGACGGGAATATCGCAGGGTCGAACCGGCCCAGTTCGGCGCAGGCGCCGACGGCCGGCGCTAACCGCGTCACACCGGCAACTCGAAAATCTGCACCAGCGTCTGCAGGTCGCTAATCCGGACCACTTCAGCGAACGCGCCGGCGCCGACCGCGTCCACGACGGCCGCCTGCCGTTCCGTACCGCCTTCATCCGTCACGCACACCGCGACCACCGCAACGACAAATTCCGGCTCCACGACGGCAGAGACATCGCTGTAATAGCCCGAATAGAGCTCATGCCACTGCCCCTGCAGCGGGTCCGAGAACAGCAACGCAGGGGCGGCGGCTGTGCCGGCCGCACGGCACTCCATACCAATGCCCGTCGTCACCATCAGGCTCCAGTCGAAGTTCTCCGGCACCTGCAGCAGCAGCGCTTCCCCTGCGGCGATCTCGAAGCGCTTCCTCACGGCGCCACCGCGTCGTCGAACAGCGTGACGCGGGCGAAGCCGCTATAGTCGTCGTCGCTCTCCAGTTCGGGCACGTACAGCGCCTGGCCGGACAGGGTGAGCGTAGCCTCCTCGGAGCTGATCCAAGAAAAGTCCCCGTCCAGCGACAGGCTGGAGCGTGGAATGATCAGGCGGCCGCGCTGGCCGGCATGGTTGATGCCGTTGAAGATGATGCCGCGCTCGACAGTCGACTGCGAGAAGGCGCGGATATTCACGTTCTCGCCGTAGGTGTAGTCCACCTCCAGCGGTTCCTCGTGATCGACCGGGTGAGCGAGCAGTTTCAGCCGCGCGTGGGCCGCGTCCTCGATCTCGTAGTGGGTGCCCTCCACATAGGTGCTTGGCGAACCCTCCTTGCTGTCCGTGATGACGATGCTGCTGGCCTTGGGGTAACGCAGATTGACGTAGTCGCCAACTGCCAGCTCGGGCAGGACTTCGCCGGTGACCGTGCCGGCCGCCTTGGTCACCGCGGCGCCGAACAGCGCCGCGGCGAGCGTGCGGCCGGAGAACTGGACCATGGACAAGGACACGTTCATGGTCTTGCCGGTCGGGAATTCATCCAGCGTGGCGCGCTGACCGCTGCACGTCTCCTGGATCGTGCGCTTCTCCACAGCCACGCTTGTGGTAAGCGCGGAGTTGCCGCAGCCCACCCGGTAGACGTCCACCAGATAGGCGCTGTCCGCCACGCCACGGGAGAGGTCGAAGGTGCCGATCTGCACCGGCCCCTGGCCGGTCCAGATGATGGGGGTGTTGGGGGTCATGGCTTACTCCTTCTTGCCAGCGGGTTTGTCGGCGGCCGGCTGAGCGGCCTGGGCCTTCTTGATGGCGATCAGCCATTCGGCGCGATCCTGGCGCAGGTCGAGCTCGGTGCCCACGGGGTATTCGCGCCCGCGATGGGTATGGGGTTGCAGCAGTTTCACGCGCATGACTGGCTCCTCGAAAAGCGCGATAGGAATGCGAGCGGCACAAAGGTGCAGCCCTCGAACGTGGCCGGCCCCAGCGATGGCGTCACGCTTTCGAGCCGGCCGTAACCATGCTTCGGCGACCAGCCTTCCAGCGCATCCAGCACCGCATCGCACAAAGGGCTGATCTCCGCCCGGCCCGGCGCGCCGGATTGCATGCTGCGCACGTTGCGCACGGCGGGCACTGCCAGCCAGGTCTGTTCCACCATGGGCAGGCCGCCATTGCCCACCCGCACGTAGCGATGACCGCCGTACACAACCCGCACGCTGGGCTTGGGCAGGCTAGCCTCCGTGGCGCCGGCAATGTCGGCGGTACTGAGCACCGCCACCTGCAGCGCGGCGCGCACCGTATCCTCCAGACGCGCCACGATCAGCGGCTCCAGGCCAAGAAAGGTGGGGTTGCTCACCGCAACCCTCCGCCCGGCCGCCGCTTGAAGAGCGCGTTACCGGGCTGCTGCACCACCTGCGCCAGGTGCGGAGTGGTGGGCGTACCCGGGCGCTCGCCCAGGCTCACCTGCCCATCCGCAATCCCGCGCAGCAGGCGCACGGCGTCCTCGTAGCGCTTGCGCACCTCTTCGGACGACGCATCGTCATAGAGCCGGTAACGGGCGATGTCGCCCGCCAGCCGTCCCAGCAGCGCCGGCACGGGGGTCAGCGGCAGCGGGTAGCGGGTGCCCACGTAGCCGTCGATCTCGGCCACAGCCTCGCCGATGGCGCCCTGCACGCGCTCCACGTCGATGACACCCAACTCGGCGCCCGGCGCGCGCTGTTCAAGCTCGGTCGTGCCGAAGCGGCGGATCATGTCGGCGAAGGTGACGTAGGCCATGGCTCAGTCCAGACCGGAGAGCGGTTCCACCATCAGATCGGGGTCGGCCAGCAGCCGCGCCACCTGGTCCTCGGTGAACTGATCGACACCCACCGTCACCCCCTTCGCCGGCCAGGCCCGGCCGCAGCGGCGGAAGCCGTCGCGGCGGGCACGCACGCGCAGATGGGTGACGATCGGCTCACCCGGTCGAGCATCGTCCTGGCGCTCGCCTTCGGCGGCCACCACAGGGCTGGCCGGGTCGACCTCCAGGACACCCGGCCCGGCGCCGGCCGCAGCCAGCGCCTCGGCGGCGCGGGCCTGCTCCTCGGCGGCAATCTCGGCGGCCACGTCCGCGCCGGCCCCGGACAGCTCCGGGGCCGGCGAGCCACTGCCGCTCGCACTGGTATTGGTGCCGGGGCTACCGCCCCCGGCCGCGGGGGCCGTCGTGCGGCCCTTGCCCTTGCCCGCCATGGCGCTCACGCCAGGTACGGCGACACGATCAACTGCGTCGTGCCGCGGTAGATGTTGGTGGCGCCGGCGGCGTTGCGTTCGGCCTGCAGCAGTTCCGCCGCGGCCGCAGCGTTGCTCATGCCAACCACCAGGTGAGTGGCGGTCACCGCCTTGGGCGTGCCATCCGGGCCGTACTGACTGGCCAGCGCCACGCGCCCCGCCTGGTAGTTATCGGCATCCAGCGCGGCCCTGCTTCCGAACGCGAGTTGGTGGAAGCCGAAGCCGGCGTTGTAGCGGGCGCTGGCGCCGAAGATCAGTTGATTTTCGAAGAAGACGTTGTCGTCATCCGGGCGGGTCTTGTAGACGAACTCGGGCCGCTGGCGCTCCTGGAACACCAGCGGCTTCAGGTAGGTGCGGGAGAGGTCCATCAGGAACCACGGCGCGCCGGCACCCGCCTGCAGATTGCTCCAGCTCGTCTCGTTGCCGTCCTGGCCGTAGCCGACGTGATCGGCGTCGAAGAAGGGCTGGCCGTCGAAGCCGGCCTGGGTAAAGCCCTGGCGCAGCAACGACCAGGTCAACACATCCGGGTGGCGCGCCACGAGTTCGCCCTGCTGGCTGAACTTGAGCGTGTAGATCCCTAGACGATCGTCTTCCACGTGAAAACGATCGACGCCGATGGTGTGCTCCCACGGCTTGTTTTCCAGGTAGGCACCCACGCTCTCCAGGTTGTTGATCACGCGCGGCCCCACCCATTCGCGCATACCGGGCAAGTCTTTCATCCAGCCGTAGTTCTCGGCCTGAGCCTGGCTGGTCACCGTCATCGCGATTTGCTGATAACTCGGCTGCACGGACTCGATACCGCGCACAAATGCGGCGTTGAACCCGGCCTGCAGCGCGCGGAGGTTTTCGGGGGTGAGAATCATGCTCAGGACTCCTCTGTTGAGCGGTTGTTACAGGCCCAGGCCAACCTGGACCCACACGCCAGCGGCATCGACGGCGAAAATCTTGCCGGCGCGGGAACGCTCCTCACCGCCATCGGTGGCACCCACGGTGCGGTCATCGACGATGTAGGCGTCCTCGCCCACCCTCATCTGGGTCACCGGGTCGGCCGTCGAATTCGCATACCGGAAGATGCCGCGGCGCGCCCGGACCACGGCGGCGCCGTTCGCGCCGGCGCTGTTGTCCACGGTCTCCTCGGCGCGCCCGACGGCGATCATCCCCACGAACTCGCTGCCCGGCCCGGCGTAGCCGCCGAAGAGCACAACCAGCGCGCCCTGCTCGATCACCGCGCCGGCCACTACCGGCCACGCGAACACCTCACCCGCGAGCTGCGGGGTATTGACTGCGCTCATTTCGCCACCTCCTTACCCTTCACGTACTCCTCGGGCCTCAGGCCGAGCGCCTTGCACACGCCCAGTTCGGCCGCGGACAGAGAACCCTGCCCGCCGGTGCCGGACGGCTGCTTGTCCTGGGTCTGCATGCCCTTGAGCGCAGCAATGGGCTGCGCCTTGGCGATGTACTCCTTCAGCGCGGCCACGTTGCTCTTGCCCAGGCTCACGGCCCACTCGCGCAGATCCTCGGTGAGCCGCCCGTCGACCATCGCGGCGTCGATCAGCCGGCCGGCCTCGTCGTCATTGATGCGGCCAGCCAAGGCGGCCAGTTGCGACTGCAGGCCCTGCACCGCCTCGATCGGCACGAACTTCGCCGGGTCGGGCGCCGCGCCCTTGAGCGCAGCGATCTCGGCTTGCGCGCCGTCGGCCTTGGTCTTCAGCGCGGCCACGCCGGCCAGCGCGTCGGCCTCGCTCGTCGCCTCGGGCAAGCCGAGGGCAGCGAGCAGCTTCTTGAGCAGCTCCATGGAATCCTCCTTGGGAGTGGTGGTGTAGCGGGCGGACATCGCCGCCAGGATGGGTTCGTCGATGGCGGGCGTATTGGTCAGCGCCACGTGCAGCAGGTCGAGCACCGCGCCGGTCTCCCCGTCGTACGGGAATACCGGGGAGAGGTAGGCGTATTCGTCCGCATCGAGCAGCGCCGTGGCACGGGCGGTCCACTTCACCTCGCCGTACAGGCCGGGCTCGTCGCCGTCCTCGCGCCACACCAGCGTCTTCGGATCGACCCAGCCGGCCGCGGGCGCAGGCTGGCCGTTCTCCGCGGACATGAGGATCTGGTGCTCGTAGTCGATGGGGATGCGGGTGGAGCGGGAAGCGGCGCGCGCTATCACCTGCGCGGCGATCCCCGCATCCATGAACCAGGGGCCGGCGCCGCGCATGGCGCCGCGGGGCGCGTCGAAGCGGCCGGCGGGGAACAGGCGCTGCATGGATTCGCCGCGGCGCACCGCCAGCGCGCAAGCGGCGACGGGCGCAGCGACGGCGGCAGCCAGGGCGGCGACGCGGGGGAGGGGGCGAGGGGCGGATCGGGCTGCCATACCGCCGATGATCGGGCGGTGGGCAGGGCGCAGTCAGGGTGCGGGATCGCACCCGCTCCCCGAGAGGCGGCGCAATATCCAGCGCCGCAACCGGCGGATGCAGCGGGCCGGCCGCGCAAGGACCGGCCCGGGAAGGCCGTTACCGGTGCGTTACCAGCGGCTGGCGGGGGTTGGGATATATGTCGGGATACCCCGCACCCCTAAAACCGCCCCACGGGGCTGTAAACCCACGAGGCATTCTATCCATCCACCAGCCGGCCGAGGTAGCCCTGCAGAACGCCCAGCACCGCCGCCTCGTCCTCGGCCGACAAGCCCAGGAAGGGCCGCGCCGGGATGTCGCCCCAAGGGATGGGTGCGCCGCGGCGGGTGGCGCCGTACTCGCCTTGCTTGGCGCCGAACTGGTGCGTGCCGGCGTAGATGCGGTTGGTGCCGATCTCCACCGCCGTGCCGCCGTCGGCGAGCTGCCAGGTGATGCTCTCGGCCAGCAGCCCGGAGCCCACCAGCGGGCGCTTGGCGCTGACCCTGCCCGCGCCGCGGGCATTGACGCGGCCGTCCTTGCGGGTGTCGCCCTTGCCGATCAGTCCCAGATAGGTGAGCTGGCTGTTCGGCGCCCAGCGGCTGCCGTCCGGCGCCGTGCTGGTGGCGAAGCGCCGGCGGGTGGATTCGGCCAGATCCTCGCCGATCTCCTTCAGCGCGGGGCGCAGCCCGGCCGGGCCGAGGCCGGCGTGGATGCGCCGCAGCGCCTCCACCACGTCGGCGCCGGTGTATTCGATGGTGATCTTGTCGGTTGCCATGGCCCGGGCCTATAGTTGTGGTACGAGGCGGTTGTTTCCAATGGGAATGGTTGGGGGCCGTCAGGTCGCCATGATCCGGTTCGAATCCGGCACCGCCTCTTCTACGGCCGTCCAGTGGCCAAGGGTGTGTAGCGGCTGCCCTGCAGATCGGCCGCATCTATCACACCCCCCGTCCTCACGAAGTTCGAAGTCAACCGCGTGCGCCGCTCGCCGCTGCGCAGCTTGTCGCGGTAGTTGATCCGCACCAGCACCTTCCCGGTGCTGCCCTGCGCGTCGAAGGCGTAAACCAGCGCCGGGTCGGTATTGTCCCAGTAGGGCGTAGCAGTCTCCAGCAGCCGCGACAGGTCGCGCCAGGTCTGCACGGAGAGCGCGCCGCCGCGCGCGGCCTTGACGTCCCGCAGGGCGTGCAGCAGCTCGGTGTCGCGCAACCAGATGTCTGCGGATTCCAGTGCATGGCCCAGCCCGGCCAGCGCAGTGACGGTGGCGGGCGCTACGGCGCCCACCAGGGCGGCTTCGCTGCCGGCCCGCATCGTGGCGGAGACGCGGTCCACCAAGTCGGTCAACGCCAGGCGCTGCTCGGCACGAATGGCCGGCTCCAGCACCTGCCACATTTCGGCGCCGATGGAGGCATCCAGATTGAACAGCTTCTGCCCGACCAGATCCACCAGGGGGGTAGCGGTATTCGCCCCCGGCGCATAGGCCCACCCCCGGTCGATGCCCGCCGGCGCGCCGGTGGATTCCAGCGGCGCGTCCCAGCCGTCCGGCGGCTCGGTGGCGTCGCCCGCGGCCGGCTCGCGCACGGCCACCACGCGGCAGCGGCAGCCCCAGCCGTTGGGCGGGTAGTGGGTCTGCCAGAAAGGGTGGTCGTGCCGCAGCGTGAGCCGGCTATCGCCCCAGCGCTGGTGCTGCGGGCGCGGGCGGGCCACCAGGTCGCTGTGCACGTAGCGCCAGTACGGGCGCACCGTGAGCAGGTCCGGGTCCGTGAGCTGGCGGTGGCGCCCCGCCGCGTAGCTGGTGCGCAGGTTGGTCTCGTAGATCGTGCGCGTGCGCCAGGCCTCGCCGCCCGCCGTGCCTTCGCCGGTCCAGCCGGTCCAGCCGCGGCGCGCGACGATCTCCCGGAAGTCGCGGCGGAACTCGGCCAGTGTGGTGCCCTGGGCGATGGCCTTGTCCACCGCCTGACGCAGGTCATCCAGCAGGTCGGCCTTGGCGGCGCCGGCCACGACGAAGGCGCGGTCGTGCGCGGCCTGCCGGATGTCGTCCCACGCTTGCGTGGGCAGGTTGGTCTTGCGGCGGAAGAACTCCGCCTGCTCGGCGAAGGGGCGGTGCAGGACGTTGGCGAGAGCAGCGGATGCGGGCATGTTATGCGTCAGTTGTCGGCTATCAGGTGTTCGGCGTCAATCCAGCCACGATAGAGGTATCCATGTCCGCTCTCCGGTGTCGTGCCATGTGCAGAGCAACGATTGGCCGTCAGACTCCCCGCCGAGTGTGTATGGCCTCCCCCGCGCAATCTCGCGCAGGAAATAGCATCCTGGCCTTGCGATCATGCTGTTTCCCTGGCCAGCCTTCGCAAGGAATAAGCGTAGGAGTTCAGCAGGCCCGCTGCCTCAAACATCTGACTCCGGATGTCATCCGCCCAGTCGCCGGAATCGAGGATGTATGCGAGTTCATCACAGCGATTCGCCATTTCTCGATGCCGTTCTGCGGCGGTCGTTGCATCATGAATCAATGTGTCCATCTTGCTCTCCGTTTCAATCTCTACGCCGAACCCGGCGCTCAACCCGGACGGCGCGAAGCGCCGCCGGTTAGCTCTGCGTTAGGCCGCAATTTCGGTCACTTCAAAGTCGCCTGACCCCAGCAGAGGGATTTCGTGATCGATGATCGTGATGCCGCCGTTCGCTGCATCCGGCCAGCCTTCATCCCCGGCCAACGTCTCAACTGCGCCACGCTCGTGGTAGCCGTCCAGCAAGTAGCCCAGCAATGGGCCAGCCGCGCGGCGCGCCACGGCCTGGAACGCATCCCCGTCCGACAGATCAAGGATGTAATCGCCCTCGATCCAAAACGCGTTGATTTCCCGCGCCAAATCTTCGGGGATTTTGCCGGTGTCGATTTCCAGCGTGATGCTGGTGTCCATCCCGCTGTCCAACTTGTATCGCTTCTTCATGTCCGTCTCCGTTGTGGATTGCTGCCTAACAATTCATTCAAGCCGACGCCGCTTCGCGGCGCGGCTTAATTCAGGCGTTCGGCATCACGTCATCCATCCCCACCAGCGTCGCCAGCGCGTACCCCTCGGCCATGATCTCCACCAGATGCTCGGTGGGCAGGTCGCCGAACATCTCCAGCAGGCGCTGCTGGATCTGCGCGAGAGTGAGGTCCGGATTGTCCGCGAGCAGTCGCTCGATGTCCGCCAGCCAGTCATCCACCGCGGGCTGCGCCTCGGCCGCCAGGCGCGGCGCGAGCTGGTCGGCGGGGTCGGTGTCGGCGCTGGCCGGCAGCGCCAGGGCAGCCAGCGTGGCAGCACGCTGGCGCCAGGCGCGGGCAGCCGGGCGGGGCGACGCCCCCGCGCGCAACGCGGCCTCGACCCCCGCGGCGGACACCGGCGGGGTGAGCAGTTTCTCGTCGGACTTTGCGGCCGGGATGCGCACGCGGTCGCGCACCCACGGCTCCGGCACCTCGACACCCAGGCCGACCAGGCGCTGCAACCCCATCGAAAACGTGTTGAGCTCGGCGGCATCCTCGCGCAGATCGAACACCCACCGCGGCGCGCGGCGAAAGCTCTCCACGCCACCACCGTTCAACACCGCCATGGGATAAACCAGGTCGCGGGAGAGCGTGTTGGCGCCCGAGCGCGCATCCGCCGTGCGGATGTCCGCGCGTACGTCCCGCTGCAGGTCGGCCACGCCGCTACCCATGCCGGTGGCCTTGGCCTCGGCCGAGAGCACCTGACCGAGGATGCCCTTGCTCTGGGCGCCCTCGGCCCAGGCCACCATGGCCAGGTGCGGCGTGCTCTCCCCGCCGCCGGTCACCTTCTGGATCTCGATCCTCATGCCCTCGGGCATGATGGCGCGGGCGTCATGGCCCAGGCTGGCCACCGCCCGCATCAGACTGGCCTTTTCCTCCGGCGTGGCCGTGGCCATGAACTCACCCAGGATGATGGGCAGGCCGTAGGTTTCCAGGAATTCCGCGAAGTCCCCGATGCTGTACGCCTTGTAGATGAAGGGCCACACCAGCACGCGGTACAGCCCCATGCGGCCGAGATAGCCGGTCTTGGGCTTCCTCGGCTGGTGCATGACCCAGCCCATGGGAATGAGCCGCTCGCCGTCGGCCGAACCGTTGTTCAGCCGCAGCTCGCGGCGCGCCATGTCCGTGCGGAACCAGGTCTGCGGGCGCGGATGGAAGGTGGGCAGCCACTCCCGCCCCCAGCGCTGCCATTCTATTTCGATGGGCGCGAAGCCGTGGCCCACGCCCTCCATCATGGCCAGCAGCAGATCCTCCAGGTCATCCACGGCATTGCGCAGCAGGTCTTCCACCAGGTCCGCCGTGCGCTTTTCCGCGGCGGTCGCGTTACTGGGCGGCTCGATGCGCCAGTCCAGGGTGAGCAGGGCGCCGGCGCGCTTGTCGAACTCGCAGCGCAGGTGCGAATCCCGGTCGTACATGTCGTCGAAGAGCCGGTGCTGCGCCACGATGTCGCCCTGGTCGGCATCGCGCAGGATGCGCGCGGCCTCGGCCGGGGTGAGGCCGTCCAGTTGCGATTCGATGAGCTCGTGCTGCAGGGCGGCGATGCGGGCGGTCTGCGGCTCGCGCAGCATGCCGGTGTCGATGGGGGTGCCGTATTGGTCGAGGATCTTCATGGGGTCGGCTCGTCGTACAGTTGAGGCGCCAGGTTGCGCATGGCGCCGGCCAGGGCCTCGCTCTGGGCGGCTTCGCCCACCATCCTGCTGGCGTGCTGCAATCCGGCGCGGATGCATTGGGCGTACTCCAACCGGCTGAGCGCCGGACGGGAGGCCACTTCCACGGCGAGGTAGGTGCGCCCGTCGATGCGGCCGGCCAGATCGGCCAGCCATTGGCCGATGCGCTGGCGCCAGCCCTGCGGCTGATTGCTGCGGAAACGCCACCAGGTCTCGACGAAGCGCAGATCGTCCATCAGAACATCCTCCGCGACTCGTACCCGCCGAAGTCATCGGCTGGCGGCGCGTTGAAGCCGTCGCCCCGCGGGCGGCCGTGGCGGCCGAGGGACTGGAAGCCGTCCGTGCCCACGGCGCGGGTGGTCGCGACCATCCACAGGATGGCCAGCGCCGACAGTCCGTCGTAGTGGTGCCCGGGCTGGGCCTCGGGCCAGGTGTCCAGCTCGGCCAGCAGCGCCACCAGGCCGGGCGAGAACAGGATGCGCGGCTCCATGGCGTCGGTGATGAAGGGCTCCAGGGCATCGATGCGGCTTTCCTGGTCGCCGACGGCGGTAACGCCCACCAGCGGCACCGGGCATCCGAGGCGGACCGATTCGCGCACGATGTTCTGCCGTTGGGCCTCGAAGGCGGCGTTGTTCTCGAAGCCGACCAGCGTGCAGTTGAACTCGCGCTGCACGCTGATCAGGTCGGCCTCCAGCTTGCTGGGCACGCGCCGCTTGATGGCGGCCTCGATCACGTTGAGTTTCGCGCGGGCTTTGTCATAGCCGCCGATCAGGATCGCCGAGGGGTCGGACGACTGGCCCTTGCCCACCGAGGGGTCGCAGGCGCCGAACATGATCCACTGCCCGCGCACGATCCAGAACTTGTAGCCGGCGAACACCTTGTCCTCGTCGCTGCGCGGATCGCCCTGCAGCTCGGTGTCGAACGCCCGCCTGTTCTTGACGCGCTGGCGCATCAGCCAGTAGAGCGAGCGCACACCCGGCCAGCTGATGACGGCGCCTTCGTCCATCTCGGCGCGGTGCGCCAGGTAGAAGCGCCAGGACGGCAGCTCGGTGTCCGGGGCGAGCTGGCCGCGCTCGGCAAACTCTTCCATCACGGCCTTGTCGTCGTTGAGCATGATCTGGGCGCACTCGTCCCACAGATCCGGATGCGTCGGGAAATGCTCGATGGCGCGGAAGTGATGCACCAGGTGGCCTACGGTGCGCTTGGCGCGGCTGATCGGGTCATCCTTGTTGAGGATGGTGCCCACGCCCACGAACTTCACCGAGCCATCCGGCGGGCCGAGGTAGTCGATGGCCTTCTCCAGCCAGTCCCAGCGGTTGTCGCGCTCGGTCGGGCTCTTGGCCTCTTTGTCGGTGATCAGGTCATCGCCCAGCAGCAGCTTGGGGCGGCTCGCACCGTGGAAGGTGCCGCGGATCGCCTGCTCGGCGCCGAAGGCCTCGAACTTCACGCCGGCGCGGCTGACGAACTCGCCCACCTTCCACTGCGGGCCGCGGCCGCAGGCCTCGGGGAAGTCCAGCGCCAGGGCGGCATTGACCGTCAGTTCGGTCTTGACGACTTCGAGCAGCTTGGTCGGCAGCTTGGTCTCGGCGCCGAGCAGCACCACGTAATCGACGAAGTAGGGCAGCGGCACAACGTCGGCCCAGCCGACATCCTTGCGCACCTCGGCCTTCTGCAGCAGCGCGCGCACGGCCACCCAGCACGGGCCGACCTTGGTGGTGAGGGAGGATTTCGCCTCGCCCCGCGGCGCGATCCACCATTCCTTACAGCCGCCCGGGGCGTCCAGCAGTTGGGGGAAGCGCGTGAAGAAGTGCCGGTGAAAGCTCGATGCCGGCGGGCGGATGTGATGCGGGAAGTAGGTGTGGGCGAAGAACTCGAAGTCTCCGTCGACCAGCACGCGCCGGCGCCGCGCCACACGCGCGGCCGGCGACGGATCGAGGCCGACCTGGTGGGCGGTGATCTCCCGGCGCAGGTCGGCGACCAGGTCGGCGAGGTCATCGCGGAAGTCGCGTTCGGTGGTGGGCTTGGTGGCCATCAGAAGTACTCCGGCCAGCGCGCGGCCAAGACGGCGCGATCGCCGTCCGCCACCTCGTAGAGATAGGCCAGTCGCTCGAAGAGGGTTTCGCCGTCGGTCAACCACACGGTGCCCTCGGCGCATTCAACCAGGTCGTTCAGGGCCGCGAAGATTTCGCTGCGGACTGCACTCAGGCGCCCGCTATCCCTATCCATACGCCTTCACCACTTCCTCACCGAACGCCTCCAGCATCTCGGCCAGCCCCGCCGCGTTACCGGGGTAGCGCGCCTTGGTGAATTCCAGTAGGCGGCGGATCACGTCCAGCGCCACGGCCAGGCGGTCGGTCTCCGGCATCAGGCGCTTGAGCACGGCGGCCATCTTGGTGTGGCTGTCGGCCAGGCTGGCGATCGCCTGCACCTTGGCGAGCGGCTCCATGTTCTCGGCCCCCTGGATGGCCTCGGCCGCGGCCTGCGTCTGCTGCACCATCACCGCCAGCGTCTGGCGCACCACGTCCTCGATGCCGCCGCCGGCGATCATCTGCGCGGATCGGGCCTTGTCCCAGTCGTCGCCGGCGCGGCGCGCCTCGGCCTTCCAGCGCCGGGCGGTGGCCACGGGCACGTCATGCTTCACGGCCGCGATCTCCAGCCCGAGCTGGTCGAAGACGTAGGCCGCGCGCACGGCGCGGCGGGTGTCGTCAGAGTGGGCCATGGCCGGGCTCCCCCGGCATCGCCGCCCGGTCCAGCACCACGTCGCGCCCGCGCTCGGTGAGCGTGGCGGCGTCCCCGGTGCCCAGCACCAGGCCCACGTCGGCCAGCCACAGGATGTCGGCACGGACGCGATCCACGGTGGCCACCTGGCCGTGCACCGCCTCCAGCTCGTCGCGCAGGCGGCGGGCGGTCATGGACTGGCCGGCGCTGAAGAACAGCAGGGAGAGGATGCCGTGGCGGCGGATGCGCTCGGCTTCCCGTTGAGCGAAGGTGCTCACGGCAGCCCCCTTTCCGCCACGCGGTTCATCAGCGCCCGCAGGCTTTCGCCGATGACCTTGAGCGTGCCCTTGATCTCGGCCACGTCCTCGGCCGTGGTATTCACCCGGCTATAGAGCTTGTCCAGGTCTGCATGGGTGGGCGCCTTCTCCACCAGCACGTCCAGCCGCGTGATGCGCGCGGCGTGGTCTTCCAGCTCGCGGTCGATGGCTTCCAGCCGCTCCAGCACGCTCTGCTGCCCGCGCTGCACGTCGGTGCGGTGGGCGGCGAGCTGGTCGCGCAGCATGTCGCCGTATTGCTGCAGCAGGCTGCGGCCCATGGCCCACAGCACGCCACCCACGGCGGAGACTACGGCGGCCAGGAGCGCCACGGTGAGGTAGTTGATTTCGATGATCATGGGGGCGTCTCGGTGGGCGCCTGGATCAGGGCGTTGAGCCGGCGGGCGCATTCGGCGTACCGGGCACCGGCGGCGAGTGCCCAGCGGTAGATGTGGGTATCGGTGGCAACGTGTCCGGCATCGGCTCCACCGCCAGCGGGGGGCAGCTCCACACGGAGACCCGGGGCGCTGTCGAGCAGGCGCAGAGCAGGCTCGCGCAGGCAAGCACGGCCATCGGTAACGGTAGACGTGGCATTCAGGCGCTCCTGGGTGAGTTGGTCGGCGATGCGCCGGGCGGCGGACAGATCGAGGGCGAGGCGGTTTGCGCGGGCCAGCGCCTGGTGCAGCGCCACGCTGTTGGCGTCCGCCAGCGCCACCAGCTCGCGGGCGTGTTCGGCGCGCACCTGCTGCACTCCGGCGCCGCCCAGCTTGTAGCCCGCATAGCACCCGACCGCCGCGGGGGCCAGCACCATCACGAGCGCGATCAGCCAGTCGCGGGTCATCGCGGCGCCCCCTCCATGCACAGGCGGTATTCCTGCGCCCGGCGCCTGGCCAGGCCGCCCAGGCGGCGGCCTCCCGCGTAGATCCAGCGCAGGATTTCCGCGCAGGCGCCCGCGTAGTCCGGGGGGGCTGCGCGCAGCTTCTTCACCAGGGTGGAGCCGCAAAAGGCCGGGCCGCCGATGTTGTAGGCGAGGCTGGCGTAAGCGTCGAATTCGTGCTGGTACAGGGGCACCTCGCCGATGCAGCGGGCGGCCTCGCGGGCGTGCGCCTCGGCGTCCGCCGCCAGGCGCTGCACGGCGCGCACCGGGTCGGTACGCTCTCCCGGGCGCACCCCGGCCGTGGCGCCGAAGCCCACCGTGGGCACGCCCACGGCGTCCCGGTACGCCTCGCCCCGATAGCCCTCGTAGCCGGCCAGCATGGCCACCAGGGCCGCGGAGGCAGTGAGCCCGATGGCGGCCTTACGCACGGCGCACCCATTGCGGCAGATCGAACCGGCAGCCGAAGCGCGGCTCGGGCGACACGTAGCGCCCGGCCTCCATCTTCGCGCAGCGACCGAAGGCCGACACCGCCATCAAGCGGTCATCGGCCGGGCGGGTGAAATGGGCGCAGGTGGCGCAATGGGGGGCGACGCCGGACGGGCGCAGGGCCGCCCCAAGCCCGGCCGCCGCCCCCCCGGGGGGCAGCGCAGACGTGCAAGCGGCAAGCGTGGGGGTCGTCGTCTCCATGCCGGCATGGTGCCGGGCCGAACGAAACCGATCAGGGTGCGGAACCGCACCCGCAATGAAAAGCCCCGCGCGCGGGCGGGGCTGTGGTGCGGGGCGGGTGCCGCCTATTCTGGCATGGGAATGCGCTCCACGGCCTCCTTGGCCGCATCCAGGCAGACCTCCACGGCGGCGAGCAGGTCGGAGGCGCGGTTGGCGTCTTCCATGGTGCAGCCGGGGCCGGGCAGAACCTCCATCAGCAGGCCGGACACGGCGCGGGCGCCGGAGATGCCGCGTTCCAGATCCAGCCAGGCGAGGCGAGCGTCGGTAATGGCCATGGCTCAATCCTCCACGTTGCGTTCGATTCCGCCGGCCAGCTCACCGATGACCGCCAGGATGTCGAGCACGATGGTTTCCGTCAACGCCTCGTCGCACAGGCCGCTGCCTGTCTTGATCACGTCCGCGGCCACAGCCAGCGAACGGATGCGGCCGGCGATGCGGGCGGTGTGCGCCGCCTGCACTTGCAGATCGTAGGCCAGGTTGCCCATCTCACACCTCCTTGGCCGGGGTGGACAGCATGGCGCGGGCCGGGGGCTGCTGCAGCTGGCGGCCGACGTGGTCGAGCGCCTCGGCCAGCGGGCGGTTGCAGGCGGTGTGGCGCAGGCGGTTGCTGAGGCGCTGGTGGTAGTCCGCCAGCCGTTCCTGCTCGACGGCGAGGTGCCGCGCGGCCACGGCGGCGATGAGCGCGGGCGGGCATTCCGGTTCGCCCGCGGCGGGGCTGAACTGGTACTTGGCGTGCACCACCAGGCTGACCGTGGCCCGGCTGATACCCAGGGCACGGCCGATGTCGGCCAGCGACTGCCCGGCCACGAACAGCTCCAGCGCCAGGCGCTCCACCCGGCGCGTGACCAGCAGCCGGCCGCCGCCGGGGAGGCTGACCGGGGTGGGCGCAGGCGCGGGCGCCTGGCCGGCCAGCACCGTCTTGGCCCAGATGCGGAAATCCTTGGCGCGCGGGGTGTTGGCGAACATGCCGAGCAGGACGCAGCCGGTGTCGGAGAAGACGCGCATTTCGCGCATCTGACCCTGCCAACTCAGTTTGAGTTGGCAGGTGTCGCTATCGGTGAACTCATCCGCATGGCGGATGTACAGGTTGCGGATACCCTGAGCGGCGTTGGCCTCGGCGTAACCGAGCGCGCGGCCGACCTGCTCGGAGGTCAGCCAGCGGCGGCCGGCGTGGTCGATGACGGACAGCGGAATGCCGTGGAATTCGGCGGGGATGGTGTGGCTCATGGCGACAGTCCTCAGATGGCAGATTCAACCGCCACCCCGCCGCGAAACGGGGTGGCGACCGGAATGCGGGGTTCGCGGACCGGTCTGAGGGCCGGCAGGGCCGAAGCCCTCCCCACACCCGGCCGCCATGGAGGCTGCGCGAGCGCGTGCGCACAAAAAAGCCGCATCCAAAGGACAGCGGCGCCAGTGCGCCTCAGAATCCGGGCCGCGACGCCCGCGCTGCCGTTGATGCGGCAGCGGGCGTACTTTGCGCCCGTTTTGACACTGGCGTCAATACTGAACCGGGTGCTCATCGGCACCCGGCCAGCCGCTCCGCGGCGAGACGCTGATCATCCCGCGCGTGCCGTATCGGCTCTAGAACCGGCTCGCTGTCACCCAGGCGCATGAAGGTCATGTAAACGTCGATCTCCGCCCTCATACCGGCCAGCAGGGCGGTCTTGACCCCCTTGGTGCAGGTCCAGGGCTCGACAGCCTCCAGTTCGCGGACGATCTGCTGCATATCCTTGACGGGGCCGGACAGGCTGATGCGGCTGGTACTGGCGGCCAGTTGCGCGGCATCCGCCCAGCGGGCCGTCAACCGGTCGATCTGCTCGATGGCGGCCTTTTCCTTGGAGCTGGTATAGAAGCCGTACCCGCCGCCGATCAGCACCAGCGCCAGAATGAAACCCGCAATGATCTTCATGGTGACTCCCCTCTATGTGGATCAATCGAACGCCGACACCCGCTTGCCTGGCGGGCAACGGAAGAAGCTGTCCTGCGCGGCCTTCTTGGCCTTTTCCTGCGCACGGGCGATGTTGTCGGGGTGGCGGTACTCGCCCGCCAGCCGGGCGGCTTCCGCATGCTCCGCCCGCAGCCGGTCGCATTCGTCCGGCTCGGACGCGCGCGCCGGGCGGGCATCCAGCTGCTCCTGGGCGCGGGCCTTCGCTGCGTCCCGGATCGTCTGCCTTTCGATGAGATCGGCCGTACGCCGGTCCGCGGCCGCAGCCTCCTCCGGGTTGAATCCGCCGGCGGCCGGCTTGACGGCAGTCGGCGCCGAGTCCGCATAGCACGGGCGATCCGTGATAACGGTCTTGCCGCCTTCCACGCACTTGTACACCTGCGCCTGGGCGGCCGAGGTCGCCAGCAGCGCGGCGGCGAGGATGATGTAGCGTTTCATGGCGTCCTCCATGTCATGAAGAGCGATGATTCTGCCATTATCACGCCGGCCGCGTCCGTGCCATGCGTCATCAAAACAACCCCATCTGCCCGCGCCAGTCGCCCGCGCGCTCGTCGGGCGCGGCCTGGCGGTCGGCCTCCTTGAGCACTTCGAAGAGGCGGCGGCGCGACAGCCCGGTGGCGCGGCACAGCTCCTCCGCGCCGGCGCCGGCGTCGTACCGGGCGCGTATCCAGCGGTCCCGCGCGGCGGCGAAGGCGGCGCGGCAGTTGGGAATCTCCAGGATGCCGCCCCGGTACTCGGCGTAGATGCGGCGTGCGGCGGCGGCGCCGGTGAGCTCGGCCACCTGGGCATAGCGCGCCTCGTCCCGCGGGCGGCCGGCGGCGGGGCAGTAGATGCGCGCGCCGGGCATCTCCCGCACCAGGGCGAACGCGCCGCGCCAGCCGGCGAGCCGCAGGAGGTTCTTCACGGTGGGCGGCAGGTCGCCTTCCAGAATCTGGAGATCCGCTTTCATGGGGGCTAGTTGCCCGCCTTCTTGAACTGCAACGTGCGGTTGAGGGCGCCGACGATGTTGCGCAGGGCCTTCTCGTCGGCGAAGTCGACGCATTCGGCCCAGCCGTTGCGCTTTGCGATGGCATCCGCGTAGCGCAGGGTGTGCACCTGGCCGGTAACCCGGTGCAGCTCGGCCAGCATGGCATCCACCTTGCCGAGCAAGGCTGCACGCTCGGGCGCGGGGGTGACGCGCTTGCGGCCCTGGTAGCCCTGCTGGCCGCGGTTCAGATGGTCGAGCACGGCGTTGAGGTCGGCCAGGGTGCAGTCGGTGAGGCTGCGGTGGCGGCCGGTGACCTGGTAGATGACGGCGCGGCGGGCGTCGTCATCCAGGCCGGCGGCCTTGCAGGCGGCGAAGATGGCACGCTTGCGCGCGGCGATCTGGGCGGCGAGGGGGGCGGATGCGGCCATGTCAGCTTTCCTCCGGGATGTCACCACGGCTGGCACCGCAGTGCAGGCACCAATAGCCCGTATCAGCTTCGGGGCACAGCAGCCAGCGGTGTTCGCACTGTTCCCGCTGCACGCGCTGCTCGATGTTCTCAAGCCGCCGGATGGCGTCGTCGTTCAGATACCGGCGGATGTCGGAGAGCTTGAGGACGATATAGCGCCGCTCCCGGATAAATCGTTCCGGCATCACACACCTCCCGCCAGCACGCGCTGTTGCACGTGCAGCGGCACGCCGCGGTCGGCCATGAGGACGCGCACCTTCTCGTGCTCGGGGTTGGTGCGCAGGATGGCCCGCATGTCCTCGACGAACTGGCGCAGCAGCCAGTCCGTGCGCCGGCAGCGGGCGGGGGCCTGGCGGTACAGGCTGGTATGGGCGTCGATTTCGCGTTTCATGGTGTCACTCCTCGTCGATGGGCATCAGCCACAGCAGCGCGCGGTGCAGGATGGCGATCAAGGTCTCGGCTATCGGGCGCATGGCGGCCTCCGCTGGGTGGGGTGGGACTCGGCTTGCCGGATGGCCCGCGGGGCAGGCCATCGAGCCAGGCGGGTCTAGGGGTTGATGGCGTCGGTGAGGGCCTTGGCGGGGGCGAACTTGACGACGACGCGGGCCGGGATCTGCACCGGCTCGCCGGTCTGGGGATTGCGGCCGGTGCGCGTGATGCGGGCGGAGAGCTTGAGCTTGCCCAGGCCGGGCAGCGTGGCATCGCGGCCGCCGGTGGCCAGGTGCTCGACGATGGCATCGGCCTGCACCTCCAGCACGCGGCGCGCCTGGGTCTCGACTTCGCGCCCATCGGAGAGGCGGTAACGGAAGGGGTTATTCATCACGCCACCTCCTTGCTCTTCGCCTTCGCCTTGCCCTTGCGCTCCTTCGGCTTGTCGTCGTCGCCCTGGCGGCGGATGGCGTCGGCGATCAGGGCCTGGGCGAGCTTCTCCACGTCGGCGGCGCCGATGGTGATGAAGGGGTTGTCCGCGCCGCTGATGCGGTTGATGCCGAGCTTCTGGTGCGCGGCGGCGGGCAGTTGCGCCAGGGCGTCGGCGACCAGGGTTTCTTCGGTGCGGATGAGCAGGTCGGCCTGGGCGGGCAGCAGCGCGCGGATGCGCTTGATGAGGGCCGCGTCGTCGCCCCAGTCGAGGGAGTCTTCCGCCTTGCGGTAGCCGGCGCGCACGCCGTTGACGCTGACGCTGCGGGGTTTCTCGAAGAGCTGCGGGGCGCCTTCCAGCAGGCTCATGAGGGCGCGGTGGGCGGCGGCTTCTTCTTCCGCGGCGGCGTCCATGCCGGCGCGGTGACGGTCGTAGATGGGCTGGATGGCGGCCTTGATTTCGTCATGGCACAGGGCCGCTCGGGCCGTGGTGGCGGTGTGGGCCACGGCGAGGCGGTCGACGGCGGCGCGGATCTGGTCGAGGGTAACGGGGGGGGTCATGGGTCAGGCTCCGATGCGGGTGAGAGGGTGGTCGGCGCCGGGCGCGATGGCGGCGCGGCCGGCGGGGGTGATGCGGTAGCGGTTGGTGCGGGTGGGGCCGGTGCGGCCGGCGCGCTCCACCAGGCCGGCGGCGACGAGGGTGGCGAGTACCCAGCCCCATTGCCCGGTGGTGACATCCGGCCGCAGTGCGGCGAGGCGCGGGGCGTCGAGCTGGCCCGCGTGGTCGAGCGCCCCCAGGGCGATGCGCCGCAGGTGGTTGGCGCTGGCCGCGCTGCGGGCGCGGCGCTTGTCGCGCTCGCGGCTGCGGGCGTTTTCCGCTGGCGGCGGCGGGGCGGCCGCGGCTTCAAGCGCGGCCATGAGGCCGGCGAGCTGGCCGGAGAGGCTGAAGGGGCCGGAGAGGTGGCCGAGGGGGCGGGCAGTCATTGGGCGGCGCCTCCCTGCTGCTGGGCGTACCCGGCCAGCAGCAGGGCGAGGCGGGCGACGGCCTCACGCGGGAGCTGGGTGAGCACGGCGCCGTCGAGGATGTCGAGCGCGCCGTCATCCCACAGCGCGAAGCGGATGGTCATGTCGGGGCAGGCGGCTCCGCTCAGGGAGAGGTCCGTGGCCGGATCGGCGTCGGGGGCGGGCTCGATGCGGTGCGCCGCGTCCGGCTCACCGGCGCCGGCGGCCGGGTCGTAGTAGCAGCAGACCTGACCGCGGCGGCCAGGGCGCTGGATAGTGGCCAGATCGCCGGCCGATACCAGCCTCGCGAGGGTGCGCGAGACGGTGGCCTGGGTCACGCCCAGCATGTCGCCGATGGATTTCGCGCTGATGCCATGGTCGGCGGTGAGGCCGGCGACGATCTGGCGGATGTGGTCGCTCAGCTGGCCGGGCAGCCGGCGCGAGGCGGAGGCGGTCATGGTGGTCCCCTGAGTGGATGCGGGATCGCTGGATACGCCAGCGGCGGAGCCCGCGCGCGCCATCGGCCTGGCCGGCTCGTGAGCCGGCGCGACCGGCCCCTCTTGACCCGCAGGGGCGACCTGCGGTGCTGCATCGGGGGGGGCGGCCGGCTTGCTCAGGTCCGGCCGCGGGTCGCGCTGCGGGTCCGGGGCGGCGGGGAAGCGCCGCGGGCGGACATCCGCGGGGAAGAGCGCGCTGTGTCTGTTGCCCGTCCAGCTGCCGGTCTCGACGTGAATGCCGGTGGGCCAGATGGCGAGCCACATCTCGTCGTCACCGGCGCGCTGGATGCGGGCGGTGGCAATGGCGCGGTGGCGCTGCAGGCGGTCCAGGGCGGCGTCCAGGGTGCCGGGCTCGATGCCCAGCGCCCGGCCCACGTCGGCGGCGCGGGCGGGGGCCTTGCTGGTGGCGCGCTCGATGTGCCGCAGGATGCGGGCGGTGAGCGAGTGCCGGTCCGGGGCGGGGTGCGGGGCGTTCACAGCACCACCCGGCACGGCAGGCCACGGTCGGCGGCGTAGTTGAGCAGGCGCAGGGCGTCGCGGGCAGCGGCGTCCACCCCCCTAGCGGAGACATAGACTTCGGCCCGACTCTCCCCGTCCCCACGCACGACCATCCAGGCACGGTCCGACGGGCCGAATTCGAGCACGGCAGTCACCAGCCGCACCAGGGCATCGAGCAGTTCCGGCGCCATGGCGTTGAGGGTTTCGGCGGGCGCGCTCACGACTGCCCCTCCAGCCAAACGAGGCGCACGCCGTCCAGCACGAGCAGCACGTACACGCCGTGGGCGCCGGTGATGCGGGTGCAGCCGTGCACGGAGGCCGTCAGAACGCGCAACAGGTTGCCGCTGGGGCGGGCGATCCGCACGGCCGTGTGCCCGGCGACGGGCCAGCGGCCAACAAGCTCTTCGTCCAGGACGGTGGCGCCCCAGGAGCGCAGCTTGCGCACGGTGGCGTTGAGCCGGGACAGGCGGTCCAGGGTGTCGGCGTTGAGCACGCGGGGCGGGCGGTGGGCGGCCAGGGGGATGACGATATCGGCGTTCACAGGGTGTCCTCCAGTTGAGCCAGGCCGGGCAGTTCCACCGGAAGCCCGGCTTCGGCGGCGTAAGCGAGGGTGGCGACGGCGTTTCCGATGGCCTCCCGCAGGGCGTCCTTCGGCGTGATGTCGCCCAGGTCGATGCCGTGCTCGCGGCGGTAGTCCTCGTCCTGCTGGACGAGGGCCAGCACCACGGCGCAGAGGTCGGAGAGGATCTCCGGGGCCATGGCGAGCAGCACGCCCAGGGCGAGGCCGCCGGGCTGGACGTTGGCGACGGTGCCGCCGTCGCCATCCACGATGTAGCCGGGCAGGGTCGGGTCGGTGTTGGGGCGGTAGCCCCACGTCAGGCACGGCAAGGGTTGAACAGGGGCAGTCATGCGGTTTCCTCCGGGCGATGGGGGCAGCTCTGGCATGCCTTCCAGAAGCGCATCGCCAGGGGGTTGTGGGTGGGGGCCGCGCCGAGCGCCAGGCGCCGGCATTCGCTGCGCGGCTGGGGCTGGTTGGATGCGGGGCATTCGGCCACTACGTGCAGGCGGTCGATGACCCGGGCGATGAAGGCCGGCGGCACGTGGGGCCGCAGGCCGTTGAGCGCCTGGCTGACGTAGGCGCGGGAGACCCCCAGGCAGCGGGCAACGCGGGTGACACCGCCGCGGCCACCGGCCTGGTTGGCGTCCGCCACGGCCTGGTGCAGCAGGGTCTTCCAGTCGACGGCAGGGGTGGGATCGTTACCGGCCATGATCGGCATCCTCCTCGGTAACGGCGGGCGCCCACACCACGGCCAGCAGGTTAGGGTCGAAGACCACGCGGGTGCGGCACACCATGGGCGGCTTGGGGCCGGTGTTGCGGTCCGGCCGCAGGCGGTAGCGGGCGGGCACGCCGCCGCGGCCGGTGCCGTGGCCCCGCTGGGTGCATTCCAGGTAGCCGGCGGTGGCGAGCGTCTGCAGGTAGTCCTCGGCGGCGCGCAGTGCCACGGTGGCGGTGCTGCTGCTGGCGTGGGCGGCCAGTTCCCGGGCGTTGGTGTCGCCGTTGCCCAGCATGCGCAGCGTGCGCCACATCTGTTCCTGGGCCAGCCCCTGGGTGACGCGGCTGCCGTCCTTGCGCACGCGGGGGGCTTCGATGCCTTCGTCGCGCGCCAGGCGGTAGCGCTTGCGGCCGCGGGGCCCGGGTTCGATTTCCGCAAGCTGGACGATGCCGGCGCGCTGCAGGCATACAACGTAGGTGCGGGTGGTGGCCGCATCCACGGTGCCGCCCAGCTCCCGGTTGATCCGGGTGGTATCGACGATGTCGTCGATGCACCAAAGCTCGCGGCCGCCGCGATCGCGGATGGCCGCCCAGATGCGCTGGCGCGGGGAGAGGCCGCCGCGCAGTTCGGTGACGGGCTTACGCGGCATGGTCGGCCTCGCCGATCATGATGCATACGAATAGCTGCATCTCACACCCCCCTGCGCGGCGCGTCGCCGGTATAGAGCGGGCGATCGCCCCAGGTGCCGAGGTCGACCGCGCCCCAGCCTTCCACCGCGGCGGCCTCGGCGATGGCGGCGAGGTTCACCGCCACCCGGCGCACGCTGCCGCCGGACAACTTCACCAGGCGCTCCAGCAGATCGCCGCGCACAGCCACGTCCGGGCAGTAGATCGGCACCAGGGCGGCGGCGTCGGTCAGGCTCACCGGCTGCGCCGGAATCCAGCTCAGCACGCGGCTGTGGAAGCGCTCCCACTTCTTGAGCTTTTGCGGCAGCAGCTCCTCGCCCAGCAGCAGGATGGGCGCGGCGCCGCCGCCCTCGTGCAGGTCGCGCACCAGCTCGACCATGGAATCCGAGCGCACGCAGTAGTCGAACTCGTCGATGATCAGCATGCGGCCGCTGGCGGCGAGCTGGGTGCACGCCTGGTCGAGCATGGCCGGGATGGTGCCGTGGGGCTTGATGCTCATCTCGATCAGCACCTTTTCCAGCAGCGTCTTGCGCGTCCAGGCGCTGCGCATCTGCACGAAGTAGGCGCGGGTCTCGTTGGCCACGGCGTTGGCGGCCGTGGTCTTGCCGTAGCCGGCCGGGCCGTACAGCGCAGCCAACCCCGGCAGGCCGGCGGTGCGGATGGTGAGGCGCTCGACCGCGATGCGGACGAGTTCCAGGTTGTGGATCTGGGCGGTCTGGGTCATGATCGGCGTGCCTTGTTTCCTGTGGTGGGTTTCGGGGCTGGCCGGCTGCTTGTGCCATCAAGCGCGCCGGCCGTTTTCATTCAGCCGACCTTGCGCAGGAACATCCGTCCCTGCGCAGAGGTCAGCCAGCTCTTCATGAAGCGGAAATCAACGTCCGCCAGGGGGTCACCGCGCTCGAAGGCTTCCTTCAGGGCGCGCCACTCGGCGTAGTTCTCCGCCGCGCTGCGCTCGGAGCGGGACTTCCGGATGGCCGGCGCAAGCTCGGTCACTTCGGCCGCCGCTGTCGGCAGGCGGGTGGCGGACACCACCCGGCCGCCGATCACCATCTGCCCCGCCACTGCGGGGGCGCGTGCGTCTGCGCGGGCTGCCTGGCCGGCCGCGTCGATGGCGGCTGTGGTGTGCGCCGGCCCGCGGACCGGCATGGTGGCCAGCTTTCCGGCACTCGCCGCACGCTCGCGCAGGATCTCGGCCACGATTTCCTTGGCACCCGCCTTGCGGGCGGTACGCTTGAGGACGGCTTTTTCTTCCCGCACCACACGCCGCTGCACGGCCTTGGCCGCGGCGGCGATCTCGGCCGGGGAAATACCGGTCAGATCGGGGCAGACCGCCACGCAAACAAAGGTGCCTTCGTCGTCAAACACGAACACCCGGCCCACGTCAGCCACGTCCTGGCGCACCGCGAAACGCGCGCCCACGTTGTAGGCGCCGAGCTCCGGCGCGATGTAGTCATGGCGGTTGATGCGGATGCCCTTCTTTTGGAGGCTGAAGTAGCCGTCCCGTCCTGCGAGCGGCATCAGCAGCACGTCCAGCACGCGCTCGTCTGCGATGCGCGCCACGGGCTCAGACCAGCTCGCAGCCACCTCGAAAGGTGTGCGGCCGTCTAGCCCGGCGTGCGGGTTGTGCGCATAGACGTTGTCGGTCCACTCGTCGCAGAAGGCCTGAAATTCGGTGGCCGTCATGCGCACTTCGAGTACGCCGTCTTTCTGGAATAGGCGCTCGCTGAACGAGGCGCGGGCCTCCAGTTCCTTGCGCTCGGCCACGTTGTGGCCGATGTAGCCCGGCAGCAACTCCACCAGGTCGTGATTGAAGGTCTTAAAGAAGCGCTCGATGTGGGGTTTCTGCCAGCCCGAGAACGGCGCACACAGTTCTGGATCGGTGCCGATGGCATGAAAGAGCGTCTGCAGGTAATGAGCGCAGTAGTCCGAGCCGTTGTCGTGCTTCACGCGCTCGACCCACCCCCAGTCCGTCAGCGCACGGCGCACCAGTGAGCCGATGGCGGCCGATTTGCTGGTCTTCGCCACGAGCAGCTTTCCGCGGCGGGTGAACACATCCAGCGCGCCCAGCACCGCATAACGCGCCGTGCCCGAGGCCGCGTCCGGGTCTAGCAGCAGCACGTCGCCCGGCGTGGAATCCAGCTCCCAGCGGTAGTTCGGGCGCACTACGTCCTCAGACGCGTCCCCGAAGGCCAACATCTGCTGATTCTTCCACCTGTCCGGGTTGCGCAGCGCCAGGTACGCGCTGGCGCGCTCCTTCAGCCAGGCCAAGCGGAAGCGGCGGATCGCATCCACGTCGGGACGCGCCAGCAGTCCCTCGGCCTGCGCCGCCTTGAGGCTGGCGGTAACGGGGGCGAGCCGTGTGCCAAAACGCGCGCTGATCGCCTCGGCAATCCGCTGATCCTTCACATGGGGGAACTCCACCAGGAGGCCCACCACCAACTCACGGATCTCCGGCTGGTCCTCGATCTTGCCGTGGCCCGCCTTATCCCGGCCGTCCTTCTCGTCCAGCAGCGCCGCCAGCCCCGTGGCGGCAAAACCATCGACCCAGCGCCGCAGGTTGCGCCCGGAGAGCTTGCGCACGGACTCGCAGGTATCCGGCGAGCACGCCGCGCCGGCCGTGGCGCAGTAGCTGGCCGCGAACCCGTTGAGCGCCTTGTTGCCGTGGCGCTGCCCCTCGGCGGCGATCCAGCGCTGGTACGCCTGCACGATCTCCAGCCGTGCCTGCATGCGCTTGACTTGGTTGGCGGTGAGCTTCGGCCACCGCCGCAGGATTTCGATGCCGGCGCTCCGGCGGTTCAGGAGGGCGTCCACCCGCACCTGCTCGGCCGCCGTGGCCAGTTCGGCCCCTTTGAGCCTGCCGGCGCGAGCGACTTCTTCCAGCATCCTCTGCGCCGCCTCGCAGTCGGCCGCTTGGCCGGCGGCCACCGCCGCGTGCTGGATGCGCGTGGCGCGCGCCTTGACGGCTTTCTGCACGCCCTTCGGCAGAGCGGCCGAGTCGTACAGGCGACGACTGCCACCGCGCACAATCTCGGTCTCGAAGGGCCAGGCCTCACGCGCTGCGCGCTGCGCGACCGCCTGTTTCGACACACCCAGAGCATCCGCGACCTCGGCCAGTGTCACGCGCGTACTCATGCCTGCTCTCCCAGCAGCTTCTTCAGCGCCCGCTCCTGACGGGCCAGTTCGTCACGCATCTGCGCCACCCGGCCCAGTTGCGCCTCCAGCGCCTCGCGCCCAACGGACAGGCGCGCCCCGCGCAGATCGGCATACCAAGCGCCCAGCTCGTGGGTTTCGAGCGCCGCCTCGAAGGCAGGGGCGTACTCAAACGGGAAGCGCCAGGCGTCGCGGCTCTCGGCCGTCCAGGAGTCGAGCTGATGCTTGCTGATGTGGTCGCCCGTCAGCTCGCTCATGCGTGCGGCCACGTCGTGGCGGGACAGCGGACTGCGCTTGAGCAGGTCCGACAGCAGCCCGCGCAGCGCCGGCCCCACGGCCAGCGCGCCGGGGATCGGGCGCACCGGCGCCGGCACCTCGAACAGATCCGGCGTCAGCAGGTCGGCCGCGCGGCGCATCTCAGTTGCCCGCCCAATGCTTGGCACGGCGACCCCGGGAGCGAGCAACCCAGCGGCGGGATTCAGCCAGCCCACGGACTTCACGGATGCGGCACTCGAACCCTGCGCCCACGAAATAGCCGCCATACAGACCGCGATGGACCCCATGACGTCACGCAGTCGGTTGTAGCGCCGCAGGCCGACCCGGTATCGATGCACGCGGCCGTCCGCTCGGGTGATCGTCACAATGGCGCCACCGGTGATGCGGCGAGCTTTGACCGCGTCGAGCGCGGCGGGAGTAGTGGCCGTGCTCATGTCTACGCCGCCTCCCTGCTATTGCCATTGCGTTGGCAACCCAGCGCGGTAGACTGGGCACTCCTGCGCATGCCGCGCAGCCCGCGCAGGCGGGGCGTGCCGTCCTTGAAATACCGGCTCGGCCAAATCCGCTGCACGGGCACGCCGATCGCCTCGGCGATGCGCTTCTCGTTCAGCGGGTAGCTGCGCAGGAAGGTGTGGGAAAGCGGAGAAGACGAAGACAGGCCGTGATGCGCCGCCAGGGCGCGCAGCGTCCATCCCTTCTTCTCCAGAGCGGCCTTAATGTCGGCCGGGTGCCAGTCCTGTTGGCTGGCTTTTTTCGCGGATGCGGTTGCCATCGTTCGCAGTTCTTGGTCGGGTTGCGATGGATGGCATTTAATACGTTGAAACGTGCCATGTCAACCGGTTTGACGTGCTTTATGCTTTCAGCGACTCGCAAAAAGCGAGGTTTGACGTGTTTTTTATTTTCAATCAGGTGGTTACATGAAGCGTCAACAGAAAAACGAGTTGACGCTTTCGGTTGACGCTTTCTCCATCGAAAGCGTCAACCTGTCGGTACCTGCCATTGGGGAGCGAATCAAGGTAGCTCGGAAGGCTGTCGGCCTGACGCAGGACCGCTTGGCAGCGCTCGCTGGAGCCACGTCTAAACGTGGCCTCCAGGACAATGAAGCTGGGAAGGGGATGCCTGGCGGTCAGATGATCGGCGCAATGGTGCGTGCCGGCATAAACGCCAACTGGCTGCTGACCGGCGAAGGTCCAATGCTGCTCTCCGAACTCGATGAAGCGGCCGCTTGGCGCGCCCGGGCCGAGCAGCTGCAGGTCGCCCTCAATGCGGCGGCCCAGGCCGCGCCCCTCAACGAAGCGGCCATGCGCGCCATCATCATCGGCGTACTCGAAGACCCCCGCTACAGCGCAGCCGAGGCGGACTGCATCGCCGCCCGCGCGGTCCAGCTCTATCGCAGGGCGCTCGACGACAACCTAATTACCGCCACCGGCGTGGGAGAGGGCAAGAATAAGGCGGCTTGAGGGCTGTTTTACGGAGGCCCGGCGTACCTAGCGTGGCGGCATACTCCCCTGCATGGGGAGCGAAGACGACCAGCAGATGGACTGGCTCAGGCGCTGGGTACGCCGACAGTCTGATGACGACGACCCGCCGCGCGGTAACGGCGCCACCGTGCTATTCCGCCTCACCACCCTCCACGCCGCCGCCGGCCAACTCCGACGCTACGACGACCAGGCCGACAACGACTCCGCCGCAGCGCTGTTCGACCTGCATCCGATCTGTGCCGTTTTCAGTGCAAAACTGACTGGACTGCGCCCGTTTTTCGCGAATTGTGCCAGATTGGTTTTCGGGCACGCCGACGCCCTGAAACCCGCGCGCCCCAAGGCGTTCCGGGTTATCTCACAGAATCCTGGGTTGTGACAAAACGATCACCCCCCCACAAGAGCACCGGCGCATTACCGAAAAACCCCACCTGTGCCAGCAACTGCGTGAAGCGTCCGGCCAGCGGTTCGCGGCGCAGCAGGGGATCGGCCGGGATGCCGAGCAGGTGGACGCGGGTGCCGACCGTCTGGGCGGTGATCTCGGCGTTGGACAGCGGTTCGCCGTCTGCGGTGAGCCAGGCCAGGGTGTCCGGCGCCGCGGCGAGCGGGGCGTCCTTGTCCGTGCGCCAGGCGAGCAGGTTCTCGTTCTGGGCGATCACGGCGACGTCCGCCGTGTCGTCGTGCAGAATCACACGGCTCATATCGAACCCGCCGCCTTCGCGGGTGGCGACCGCGGTGATGGGGCCGCTCGCCAGCACCACGAGTCGGCCGCCGAGCGCATCGCGCACGGCCGCAATCGGGTCGCTGCCGATCGCCTTGGCCCGGCGCAGCGCGGCACCGACCCGGATGGCGCGGCTCACCGAGCCGGCCACGCAGGCCCCCGCCAACTGCCCTATCTGCAGCGCCCAGGTGGAGAATGCGCCTTCTTCACCGAAGGCCGTCGTTTCCACCAGGCCGCGCACCAGAGCGTCGGCATCGGCCGGCGTGGGCGTGTCCAGTACCGCTTCCACGGCATTCGTGCCTTCCGCCGGTTCGTTGGCAAGCACCAGCGGATTGGGCGGTGCGGCGAAGTTGTAGGCCGCCAGGCCGAGCGTTGGCAGGGCGCGGCCGGCGCTGTCGGCATCGACCAGCGGCAACCCGAGCTGAGCGGCGACCAATGCCGGGATGATGCTGTTCATTGCGCCGGTCTCGCCCGGCAGCACGGCGAGCAACTGCCGGCCGCTGGCGGCGGCCAGACGGGTGAATGCCTGGCGTGGCGCGGTGGTGAAGGCGGGGCCGTGGGTCGCGGCGGCCGGCGCGCCAATGCCGGCCACCACGCCGGCCCACAGCGTGGCGGGCAGCTCGGACAGGGCGTTCAGCCGCACCGGCCTGCCGAGCTGTTCGATGTAGTCGATGAGCGGTTTGGCGCCGGCCCGTGGGCCGCCGCCCCCGCCGCCGAGCAGGGCGGCGCCGGTCAATAGATCGTGAAGTGCGATGGAATCGAGAGTCTTGTCGTTCATTGGATGTCATACTCCAAACATGTGTTCGAGTTCCCGGTGATGCCGGCGAGTATCCGGCTATCATCCTACACGCCGTCGCACGGACAGACCATGACCGATGACGTACACATGATTCCACGCAGGCTGCGCCGTACCCGCCTGATCCACGCGCTGAGACGCCGTTTCCCGGTGGTCGAGAGCCTGTGGCAGCGCTTTCCGGACAACATCTTCATCATCCGCTGCGAGCCGGACGGCCGTTTTCTCATCGAAGCGATCAGCCCGGCGCTCGAGCGGCTGATCGGCGTGCCCGACGCCGAGGCAGCGGGCAGGCCGATCGAGCAGATCGTGCCGCCCATCTACCTGGACAGCGTGCTGTCCCGCTACCGCGAATGCGTGGCGAACGGCATTCCGCTGAGCTACGAGGAAACCGGCGCCCCCGAAGGGACCGAGCCGCGGCATTGGCTCACGCTGATGGTGCCCGCGGCCGACACGGCCGGACGGGTGGAGTACATCCTCGGCATCTCGCGCGACATCACCGCGATCCGCCATGCCGAAGAGGTGCTCCGGCGCAGCAACGAAGATCTGGAACGGCGCGTCGCGGAACGTACCGCCGCACTGGAACTGGCCAATGCGCGCCTGATGGAACTGGCCACGCGCGACGGCCTGACGGGCCTGCACAACCGCCGCCACTTCTTCGAACTGGCCGAGCGCGAACTGGCGCGCGCGCGGCGCAACGGGCTGCAGTTGTCCATCGTCATGCTGGATCTGGACTACTTCAAGCTGATCAACGACAGTTATGGCCATGCCGCCGGCGACCACGCGCTGCGCGAGGTGGCGGGGCTGTTTGCGCTGGTGCTGCGCGAAACCGACATCGTGGGGCGCTACGGCGGCGAGGAGTTCGCCATGCTGCTGCCCGATACCTCGCGCGAGGAAGCCAGGCAGGTCGCCGAGCGCCTGCGCGCGGTGGTGGCCGGGCACGTGGTCGACTGGCGCGGAGAGCCCATCCATTGTTCCGCAAGCCTGGGCGTCGCCCATGTGGACGGCGGCGACGTCCCGACCCTGGACGCGTTGCTCGAACGCGCGGACGGCGCGCTGCTGCGTGCCAAGAACGGTGGCCGCAACCGGTTGGTGATGTCGATCTGAGTGCCGGCCGGGAAACGCCTCAGCGGATGTTCTCGGACTGGAAGAGCACTGCCTGGTCGCCGACGAAGGTCACGCTGATGTAGCTCTTGTCGTCGCCCCAGGTGCAACTGCGCGCGGCCAGCAGGTCACTGCACTTGTCCGGCTTGCCGAGGATGCCACGCACGTCCTCGTAGGCCATGCCGGGCTTGAGCCGGCTGTAGTTGTCGGCTGTGACCTTGCTGCAGGCGGCCAGCGGCAGGGCCAGGGCGGCGAACAGCAACAGGTGTGCGGCGCGATTCATGGGCGGGCTCCGGGGCGATGGACGGCATTATGCCGCCGATCGGTGCCGCCGGCACCGTGCGGCGGCAGGGCAGCGTAAACTCGCCCCTTTCCGGTTGCGGTGCCGCCATGGGATCAGCCGATTCGAGCAGGGCCTCGTTCCACTACGCGATCGCGCTTGCCGGCTTGCTCCTGGCACTGGCGGGCGCGCCGGCAGGGGCGGTGCCGCGCGTGGCCGTCGACATCGGCCATACCGAGCAGGCGCCGGGGGCGACGAGCGCGCGCGGGCGCAGCGAACTCTCCTTCAACCGGGAACTGGCGCTGCATCTGGTGGAGGCCCTGCGCATGCGTGGGCTGGGGGCGGTGCTGATCAACGCGGACGGGCGCATCGGCTCCCTGCGTGAGCGCCCGCAGCGGGCGGCCGAGGCGGGGGCGGATTTCCTCGTCTCCATCCACCACGATTCGGTGGGCGAGCATGAACTCGTCCAGTGGTACTGGCAGGGGCGGGAGGCGTTCTACAGCGACCGCTGGGCCGGCCATTCCCTGTTCGTGTCGCGGGACAATCCCGCCACGGCGCGCAGCGTGCTGTGCGCGCGGGCCATGGGGGCACGCCTGCAGCGCATGGGTTTCGTGCCCACGCATAAGAACGGCCGGCGGCGGGCGTATGCGGATCACGCGCTGGCGGTGCATCACTACGACGAACTGGCGGTGCTGCGCCATGCCGCGATGCCCGCCGTGCTGTTCGAGGCCGGCGTGATCCGCCACCGGGACGAGGAACTGCTGCTCGCTGATCCGGCGTACCAGGCACGCATGGCCGATGGGCTGGCGACCGCCATTGCGGCCTGCCTGCTCGCGGGCGAACCGGCGGAGGACGAGGCTGCCGCCGATGCGCGCGGCGCGGATCGGCGGTCGGCGCCCGGCGGGAATTGAGCGTTCAGACGAGGCCGGCTGCGCCGGCCATGCCGCCGGCGAGGATCAGCCAGATCGGCGCGAGGCGGGTCTTGAGCATGGCCACCACGGTCAGCGCCATCAGTGCGAGCGCGCCGTAACGCTGGGTCGGCTCGGCGAGGAAGGGCCGCGCCAGCACCCAGGCGGTGGCGAGCAGCAGGCCGATGGTCACCGGTGCCAGGCCGCCGGTGAAAGCGCGCACGCCGGGCGTGTCGCGGCGCGCCCGGCCCCAGCGGCTGGCGCTGAGCGACAGCACGGTGGACGGCAGCAGGATGCCGACGATGGCGAGCGCCGCGCCGGCCAGTCCGGCGATCTGGTAGCCCAGCACCGGCACGAAGAGCACGTTGGGGCCGGGCGCGGCCTGGGCCAGCGCGACCGAGGCGGTGAATTCCGTGTCGTTCAGCCAGCCCCGTTCGCCGACCAGGTAGCGGTGCATCTCGGGGGCGGTGGATACCGCACCGCCGATGGACAGCAGCGACAGCAGGAGCAGGTGCAGGAAGAGGTCGGCCAGGTTGGCCGCGGTCAGCGTGCCCGTCATGGCTGCGCCTCGCGCCACAGATACCAGCGTGCGGTGCACCAGCCCAGTCCGCCGAGGCCGAAGATCACCCATGCCAGCGGCAGGCGCAGCACCGCCACCGCGACGAGGGTGGCGAGCACGAACAACGCACAGGCCGGCGCGCCCATCGGATTTCTGCGCAGTCCGCCGATCAGCTTGAAGGCCATCGCCACCATCAGCCCGGCGGCCACGGCGCCCATGCCGCGCAGCGCGCCGGCCACCTGGGGATGGGCGGCCAGGTGGGCATGGCCGGCGGCGAGCGCCAGCACGATGGCGAGCGGCGCGGCCAGCATGCCGGCAATGGCCGCCAGCGCGCCGGGCAGGCCGAAGAAGCGGTCCCCCAGCATCAGCGACAGGTTGACGACGTTGGGGCCGGGCAGCAGTTGCGCCACCGAATAGGCGTCGAGGAATTCCTCCCGCGTAAGCCAGCCCTTGCGGTCCACCAGTTCGCGCTGGGCCACCGCCAGCACGCCGCCGAAACCCTGCAGGGCGAGTGCGGTGAAGGTGAGGAAGACTTCGAGCAGGGAGGCGGGAACGGCGCGTGCGGCGGGCGGTTCGGCAGGGGGCATGAAGGCGGCAGGCGGCGGGGACGAGGGGCGCCAGATTACCACGGCGACCGGGAGCGGCCGGGCGTCCTCCGCGCGCAGCGCGCGGCGGGGAACACCCACCGTCGTCGAACGATTCCCGGGTTCAGCCGGTCGGCCGCAGGCGATGTCCGCAGTTGCCGCAGAAGGCATCCTCGCTGTCGATGCCAGCACCGCAGGCCGGGCAGGCGGGCTCGTCGGTGGAGGCGGGTAGCGGCGGCGAATTCTCGCCGTCCTGGACCGTGGTCGTTCCGGCGGCGTCCGCGGGGAGTCCCGGTTCGGTGGGCGGCGGTTCGGCCGGGCCGAGGTCCAACGGTGCCGCGCTTGCCGCGGACGCGGCCTCCGCCTTGCGTTCGGCGGCTGCGGTGCGCGCGGCTTCGGCGCGCCGGCGCACTTCCTCCTGTGCCTCGCGGGCGCGTCGTTCGGCTTCGTGCTTGAGTCGCGCGGCCTGTTCGCGCGCCTTGCGCACGCCTTCCGCGAGGGCGGCGTCCGCCTCGCTGAAGTCCATGTCGGCGGTGAGGTGGAGGTAGATGTGGCAACTGCCGAGAATGGTCGCGGCGAATATCGCGGCGCCGACGAGGCCATACACCAGCCCGCCGCCGATCATGCCGGCGATGGCCGGGCCGCTGCCCGCGCCACCGGCCCGGCCGAGCAGGCTGCCGAAGCCGGCACCGAAATCCAGGACGGAGGCGCTCAGGCCGGAAACGAAAAGGACCCCGTAGGACGCTGCGCCGAACAGCACCAGACTGAGCACGAAGACCAGCACCGCCAGCAGGATGACCGAGACGACGGCCTGTGCCGGCTTGCGGCTGATCAGTGCGTACAGCCTGGCGATGGCCTGGCGCAACGTGGCGCCGCTCCACAGCGCCGGTCCGACGAGCACGAAGAACGGAAACCAGGCGGCGAAATAGAACGCCGACATCAGCGCGAGCAGCGGGAACAGCACGGCGTAGAGCGCCACGCCCAGCACCGGGATCCTGCACAGGAGCAGCAGCAGGGTCACGGCCAGGCTGAACAGGGCGGTGAGCACCACTGCGCCGACGGCGAGCAGCAGGAAGCGCAGCGCGCAGTGGAAGCCGTCCACCAGCGCCGGGCGCAGGCCGCGCGGGGTGCCGCCCGCGGCCTGGTCCCACAGCAGCACGCCGGCAGCGCCGATGCCGATGTCGAGCACGCCCAGGCCGACCAGGGTGGCGAACAGGGTCAGCAGGATGTTGCCGCGTGCGGCGCCCGCGCTGCCGAGGCCGGTGAGCAGCACGAACAGTGCCGCCGTGGCGGCGAGCAGCGCCAGGGCGCGCCAGTTGCGCCAGGCGTCGCCGGCGCGCAGCAGGAGGTCGAGCAGGCCGCTGGCCTGCCGGGTGGGGGAGGCTTCGCTCATCGTACTACGGATCCTTGTCGGGATTGGCGGAGGGTTCGGGGGGAAGTCACTGGGCGTCCTGGCCGCTGGTGGCACATTCGGACACGGTGTTCCAGCGTTCCTTGCAGTAGGTCCAGCGCACCTTCTCGCGGCAGGGGATGCGGGCCAGGAAGTTGAGCTGTTCGCACCGGTCCAGTTCGTGGCGCAAGTCCGTCAGCCACTCGCTCTCGCCGGCGGGCGCAGGTGGCGGCGCCTGTGTGGGCCGAGGGGCTGGATCGGCCGGTTCATGGGGCGCGCGGGCCGGCGCAGGCGGGGCTTTCCCTGCCGGTTCGGCGACACGCGGGGCCGATTCGGAGGCCGTCGGTGCGTCTGCTTGCGCAGGCGGCGCAGCGGCCGGAGCGGGTGGCGTGTCGGCCGCCGCCCCGGTGGCTGTCGGAGCGGGCGATTCAGGTGCGGGTACCGTGCGGTAGACGTAGTAGCCGACGCCGGCGGAGAGCAGCGCGATGGCGGCCACGATGGCGGGCAGTGGTTTGCGCCGGCGGACCGTGGGGGAAGCGGATGGCGGCAGGTGGGCCTTCGCCTCCAGGGCGGTGCCGCAGGCGGTGCAGAACGAGGCGGTGGCGCGGTTCTCGTGACCGCACTGGCTGCACTTCATCGGGAGGCTCCGTTGCAGGCTTGGCTCGCCGTGTCTGCATGTGGAACGTCGCCGAAGGCGTAGGACTCCATCGACAGGGCACCGTACAGGATCTCGCCCCGCAGCACGGTGGCCGGCAGCGGCGGCTGTGCGGCGCCGAAAGCCACCGGCAGGGGCAGGAAGTGCTCGGTGGTCGGGTGCGCCCGGCGGGCATGGGGGGCTTCGTCCAGTGCGGCGGCGAGCCGCCCGCGGTCGCCCGCGACAACGGCGTCGCGAATCCAGCCTTCGAATTCCCGCGCATAGGCGAGGACTTCCGTCTGCCCCATGCGGAACTCGTAGAGATTGTGGGTGAGGCTGCCGGAACCGACGATCAGCACCCCTTCCTCCGCCAGCGGGGCCAGCGCCGCACCGTAGGCCAGCGCGCTCTCCGGCGTCAGCGAGGCGGGCAGGGAAACCTGGAACACCGGCACGTCGGCCTGGGGATAGAGATGCCTCAGCGGCACCCAGGCGCCGTGGTCCAGCCCGCGCTGCGGATCAGCCTGGGCGGGCCAGCCGGCGGCGTTCAGCAGGTCGATGGCGCGCTGCGCGAATTCGGGATGGCCGGGTGCCGGGTATTGCAGTTCGTACAGCGGGGCGGGGAAGCCGCCGAAGTCGTGGATGGTCTCCGGGCGGGCGGTGGTGGCCACGCGCGGGCGCACGGTCATCCAGTGGGGCGACACCACCAGTATCGCCCGCGGGCGCGGCAGCCGGGCCGCGAAGGCGGCGAGCTGCGCGCCGGCGAGTCCGGGTTCGAGCGCGTAGGTGGGGGCGCCGTGGGAGACGAACAGGGTGGGCAGGCGGTTCATGGGTGGGGTTCTCCTCGGGTGGCGCCACGGGCTGCTGCACGCTCGCCCATGATCCAGGTTTCGGTGATGCAGCGGTCGTCGCCCAGCATCATCAGCACGAACAGGCGTTCGGCCAGGGTTTCGGCTTGGGCCACGCGGCGCGCCAGCAGCGGGGTGGCGGCCGGGTCGATGACGATGAAGTCGGCCTCGCGCCCGGCTGCGAAGCTGCCGATGCGGTCGTCCAGCCAGAGGCTGCGGGCGCCGCCCAGGGTGGCGAGGTAGAAGGCACGCTCGGCCGGGAGGTTCTGGCCGTTCATCTGCAGCACCTTGTAGGCTTCGTTGAGGGTGGCGAGCATGGAGAAGCTGGTGCCGCCGCCCACGTCCGTGCCCAGGCCGACGCGCACGCCCAGGGCGTCGGCGCGGGCCAGGTCGAAGAGTCCGGAGCCGAGGAAGAGGTTGGAGGTGGGGCAGAAGCTCATGGCGCTGCCGGTGGCCGCCATGCGCGCCCGGTCGGCGTCGTCCAGCCAGATGCAGTGGGCGTAGACGCTGCGGGGACCGAGCTGGCCGTAGCGCTCGTAGACGTCCAGGTAGCTGCGGGCGTGGGGGTAGAGGCGGGCCACCCAGTCCACCTCGCCCCGGTTCTCGGCCACGTGGGACTGCAGGTACACGCCCGGATGTTCGGCGAACAGGCGTCCGGCGGCCTGCATCTGCTCGGGCGTGGAGGTGGGGGCGAAGCGCGGGGTGACGGCGTAGAGCAGGCGGTCGCGGCCGTGCCAGCGTTCGATCAGCGCCCGCGACTCCCGGTAGCCGGATTCCGCCGTGTCGCGCAGGAAGTCCGGGCAGTGGCGGTCCATCAGCACCTTGCCGGCGATCAGGCGCATGCGGCGCGCCTGCGCGGCTTCGAACAGGGCATCCACCGAGGCCGGATGCACGGTGGCGAAGACCATGGCCGTGGTGGTGCCGTTCCTCAACAGTTCGTCGCAGAAGAAGCCGGCGACCTCCGCCGCGTGGACCGGATCGGCGAAGCGGCCTTCGGCCGGGAAGGTGTATTTCTCCAGCCACGCCAGCAGTTGCTCGCCGTGGCTGGCGATGACGTCGGTCTGAGCGTAGTGGATGTGGGTGTCCACGAAGCCCGGCATGATCAGCCTGCCGCTGCGGTCCTCCACCGGCGTACCGGCCGGCAGGCGGGGGAGGAGGTCGGCGGCGGGGCCGCATTCGGCCACCCGGCCGTCCCGCAGGATCAGCAGGCCGTCGGGGAAGTGTTCGGTGGCGGCCGGGCCGCGCTCGGCCGGGTCCGCCAGGAAGTGGACGATCTCCCCGCGCACCGCGCGGAGGGCGGGATCAGCCATGCTCGTGCCCCTGCCCACCGGCCGGGCTCAGCGGGCGTTCGGCAGCCGGGACGCCACGCCCTGCACGAAGAAGTCCATCTTGCCGAGGGCCACGTCATCCATGACCGCACCGGCGGACAGGCGTTCCTTGCCGGCCTGGTCCACGATAGGGCCAGTGAAGGGGTGGAAACCGCCCGTGCGCAGCTTGTCCTGCAGCGCCGCCACCTCATCCCGCACCGGGGCGGGGATGGCCGGATTCAGCGGCGCCAGGCGCACCATGTCGTCCTTGAAGCCGCCCCACACGCCGGCCGGCTTCCAGGTGCCGGCCAGCACCTCGTTCACCGTCTTCGTGTAGAAGTCGCCCCAGTGGTGGGTAGTGGCGGTCAGGTGGGCTTTGGGGCCGTACTTCGACATGTCCGAGTGGTAGCCGAAGGCATGCACGCCGCGCTCCTCGGCGGCCTGCACCACGGCGGTGGAATCGGTGTGCTGGGTGACGATGTCGGCGCCCTGGCTGATCAGCGTCATGGCCGCTTCCCGCTCCTTGCCCGGGTCGTACCAGGCATTCACCCAGATCACCCGCACCTCCACGTCGGGGTTCACGCTCTTTGCCCCCAGCGTGAAGGCGTTGATCCCCTGCAGCACCTCGGGGATCGGGAAGGCGGCCACGTAGCCCAGTACCTTCGATTTGCTCATGCGCCCGGCGATGACGCCGGTGAGGTAACGCCCTTCGTAGAAACGGGCGTTGTAGTGGCCGAAGTTCTTCCCCGACTTGTAGCCAGTGGCGTGCAGGAAGGTGACCTGGGGGAACTGGCGCGCCACGCGCTCCACGTAGTTCATGTAGCCGAAGCTGGTGGCGAACACGATCCTGTGGCCGCTGGCGGCGAATTCGCGGATGACCCGTTCCGCATCCGCACCCTCGGCCACGTTTTCCACGTACTTGGTCTGCACCTTGCTGCCCAGCGCGGCTTCCAGTTCCTTGCGCGCCAGGTCGTGCTGGAAGGTCCAGCCGGCGTCGCCGATGGGGCTCACGTAGACGAAGCCGATGCGGGTGGCCTCCTGGGCGAGCAGGCTGCCGGGCAGGGCAGCGGCGAGCGCGGCGGCGCTGGCGGACAACAGGAACTGGCGGCGGTCGGTCATGGGAGGTCTCCGGAAGTGGATGGATGGAATCAGGCGTCCGGCCGGTAAGGCTTGCCCAGGGACGCGGGCGAGTTCAGGCGGATGGTATTCGGATTGCGCGAGATGATCACCAGCACGACGATGGTGGCCCAATAGGGCAGCGAGGACAGGAACTGGGCCGGGAAGTCGAGTTGCAGCCCGGAGCCCTGGATGAAGAGCTGGGTGATCATGACCCCGCCGAACAGGTAGGCGCCCACCAGCACGCGCAGGGGCCGCCAGGTGGCGAACACCACCAGCGCCAGCGCGATCCAGCCGCGCCCGGCGACCAGACCCTCGGCCCACATGGGCGTGTAGAACACGGACAGGAAGGCGCCGCCGATGCCGGCCATGGCGCCGCCGAAGAGCACCGCCAGGTAGCGGATGCGGATCACGGGGTGGCCGATGGCGTGGGCGGCGGCCGGCGCCTCGCCCACCGCCCGCAGCACCAGCCCGGCGCGGCTCCTGGCCAGGAACCACAGCACCGCCCAGAACAGCGCCCAGGAGAAATACACCAGCGCCTGCTGGTTGTAGAGCGCCTCGCCGATCAGCGGGATGTCGGCGATGAAGGGGATGCGGATGGGCGGCACCGCCGGCAGCGCCACCGACTCGAAGGGCTTGCCCACGAAGGCCGACAGCCCCACGCCGAAGATCGCCACCGCCAGCCCCGCGGCCACCTGGTTGGCCTGCAGCGTCAAGGCGAGGAAGGCGAACACCAGCGCCACCGCCAGCCCTGCGCCCATGCCGGCGAGCACGCCCAGCCAGGGGCTGCCGCTGGCGTGGGTGGCGGCGAAGGCGGCCACCGCGCCCATGGCCATCATGCCTTCCGCGCCCAGGTTCAGCACCCCGGCGCGTTCGCTCACCAGCAGGCCCAGGGCGACGATGACCAGCGGGGTGCCGGCCACCACGGTGGCGAACAGCATGGAGGTGAACAGCGCGCCGTCCATGCCGTACCTATGCCGCCGCCCGGCCGACGCGCAGCCGGTGGTGGATGAACACGTCCGAGCCCAGCAGGAAGAACAGCAGCAAACCCTGGAAGACCAGGGAGATGGAACCGGGCAGGTTCATGTACTGCTGGGCCTGTTCTCCGCCGATGAAGAGCAGGGCCATGAGCAGGCTGGCGAGCAGGATGCCGAAGGCGTGCAGGCGCCCCACGAAGGCCACGATGATGGCGGCGAAGCCGTAGCCCAGGCCGACCTTGTCGGTGAGCTGGCCCATGGGGCCGGCCACTTCCATCATGCCGGCCACGCCCGCCGCCGCGCCGCCGGCGAGCAGGCCGATCCACACCGTGCGGCGGGTGGAGAAGCCGGCGTAGCGCGCGGCGTCCGCCGCCTCGCCGGCCACCCGCATCCGGAAGCCCGGGTAGCTGCGGTTCATGAACACGTAGCCCGCGGCCAGCACTGCGAGCCCGAACGGGAAGCCCAGGTGCAGGCGGGTGCCCTCGAGGACGACGGGCAGCAGCGCGGCGTCGTGGAACATGGCGGTCTGCGGGAAACCGAAACCCATGGGGTCCCGCCAGGGGCCGAACACCAGCCAGGACACGAACAACTGGGCCACATACACCAGCATCAGCGACACGAGGATCTCGTTGGCGTTGAAGCGGGTCCGCAGCAGGGCCGGGATCGCCGCCCACAGGGCGCCGGCCGCGGCGCCGGCGGCCAGCATGGCGGGCAGGATCAGCGCGCTGTCGGACTCGGCGAAGTACAGCGCCACGCCGCTGGCGCCCACGGTGCCGAGCATGAACTGGCCTTCCGCGCCGATGTTCCACACGTTGGCGCGAAAGCCCACCGCCAGGCCGATGGCGCACAGCATCAGCGGCGTGGCCTTGAGCAGCAGCTCGGAGACGCCGTAGAGGTCCTTCACCGGATGGACGAGGAAGTAGCGCAGGCCCTCCAGCGGGTCCTTGTCGAGCAGCCAGAAGATCGCCAGCCCGGCCAGCAGCGTGAGCGCGGCGGCCAGCAGCGGCGAGCACCAGCGCATCAGGTACGAGGGTTCCGCGCGCGCCTCAAGCCGCAGCACGGCCCGTCTCCGTTGCCGAACCGTCGGCGCCCGGCCACAGGCCGCTCATCCACAGGCCGATGTTCTCCACGCCGGTCTCGGCCGCCGGCCGCGCGGGCGAGAGCCGGCCCTGGGCCATGACCGCGATGCGGTCGCAGATTTCGAACAGCTCGTCCAGTTCCTCGGACACCACCAGCACCGCGCAGCCCCGGTTGCGCAGGTCGATGATGGCCTGGCGGATGAAGGCCGCCGCGCCCACGTCCACGCCCCAGGTGGGCTGGGCGCAGACGAAAACCCTGGGCGCCTGCAGCATCTCGCGGCCGACGATGAACTTCTGCAGGTTGCCGCCGGAGAGGGACTCGGCCTCCACCTGCGGCCCGCCGCACCTGACGTCGAAGCGGGCAATGCACTCGGCGGCGAACCGCCGCGCCCGGCCGAAGGCGACGAAGCCGGCGTGCACCAGCCTGGCGTTGCGCGCCGCGGTCAGCACGGCATTGTCGGTGAGCGACATGGACGGCACGGTGCCGCGCCCCAGGCGCTCTTCCGGCACGAAGCACAGCCCGAGCCGGCGCCGGCGGCCGGCGCTCAGGCGGCCGGCCTCCACGCCGCAGATCTGCACCGGGAATTTCTCCGCGATGATGTCCTCGCCCGAGATCGCCCGCAGCAGTTCCTGCTGGCCGTTGCCCGAGACGCCGGCGATGCCGACGATCTCGCCCGCATGCACGTCCAGGTGGATGTCCTTCAGGTCGGTGCCGAAGGGGTCGTCGCTGGCGTGGGAGAGTCCCGCCAGGCGCAGGCGCACTTCGCCGCCGGCCGCGGCCGGGCCGTGCTCGCACACCGGCAGGTCGCGGCCTGTCATCAGCCGCGCCATGGACTGGGGGGTTTCCTCCGCCGGCCGGCAGTGGCCGCTGACCCGCCCGCCGCGCAGCACGGTGGCGGTGTGGCAGAGCGCCTGGATCTCGTCCAGCTTGTGGCTGATGTAGAGGATGGAACAGCCTTCCGCCGCGAGCTGGCGCAGGGTATCGAAGAGCTTCTCCACCGCCTGCGGGGTCAGCACGGACGTGGGCTCGTCCATGATCAGCAGCTTCGGGTTCTGCAGCAGGCAGCGGACGATCTCCACCCGCTGGCGCTCGCCCACGGACAGGGCATGGACGTGGCGGCGCGGGTCCACCGGCAGGCCGTAATGCTGCGAAACTTCCTCGATGCGGCGCGCCAGTTCGCTCAGCGGCGGCTTGCCGGGCAGGGCCAGCGCCACGTTCTCGGCCACGGTGAGGGTCTCGAACAGGGAGAAATGCTGGAACACCATGCCGATGCCCAGCGCGCGCGCCTGGGCGGGGTTCGCCACCTCAACGCGCTCGCCTTCCCACCACATCTCGCCGGCGCTCGGGCGGGCGGCGCCGTAGATGATCTTCATCAGCGTGGACTTGCCGGCGCCGTTCTCGCCCAGCACGGCGTGGATTTCGCCCGCCTCCACGGCGAGGGCGATGCCGTCGTTGGCGACCACGGTGGGATAGACCTTGCGGATGCCGGCCAGCCGGAGGCGGGGCGGGGCGGGGGGATTCATCGTGTCCGGCAACTCCCGGTTCTGCCTGTTGTTCTTGCGCGGGCCACGGGTGCCGGCCGCTCAGGCGCGGATATTACCCCGATGGCGAGGGCAGCGCAGGGGGAAGCGGGGAGGTGCTTTCAGGCCGGCAGGTACAGGCGGCTCTGGCGCGGGACGTGGCGGGCGAGGAAATCCATCTGGTCGGCGAGGATGTTGCGGTTGCAGAGGATCAGGTACTCGGCCTTGTTGGGTACGTAGGGCGCATAGAGCAGCGGCATGCGGGCCTGTTCCGGGGTGCGCCCGCTCTTCTTCTGGTTGCACGGCCGGCAGGCGGTGACGACGTTCATCCACACGTCGCGCCCGCCCTGGGAGATGGGGTGCACGTGGTCGCGGGTGAGGGTGGCGATGCTGAAGTGGTCGCCGCAGTACGCGCAGATCTGGCGGTCGCGGTGGAAGAGTTCGCGGTTGTTCAGGTGGGGCACCTGCTGCAGCGTGCCGGGTTTCAGCGCCCGGCCCTTGATGGCGATGATGCTGTTGGCGGTGATTTCCGAGCGCTGCCCGGTGGCGCGGCACAGGCCGCCGCGGATGCGGAACTGGCGGTCGCCGATGGCCCAGGCCACCAGGTCACGGGCGTAGTAGTGGCAGGCCGCCTGCCAGCTCACCCAGCGGTGGGGCAGGCCATGTACGTCCAGCGTGAGGATCCACGGCAGCCGTTCCGCCACGAGCAGGTCTGCGGCATCGAGCTGCATGAGGGCTGGATCGCTGGCGATACTGTCGACGTACACGAAAGTCTCCCGCACACGCTGCCCGGCCACGCCGGTCGCGTGGCCCGGGACTGCGCAATCAGAACAGATTCCCGGGCGCGGATGCAAGCGCACCGGGACTACTGTATTTCGAGCGCCGCGCCGGGCTGCGGGTTCAACGCGGGGAGCTGTGCCCGGATGGCGGCGGAATGGTCCCGACGTGGAATTGCCAGCGTCCGCGTCGGCGGTCTTCGTAGTAGTGCTTCAGCGTCTGCTCTACGGAACGGAAGGCGATGTCGCCCCAGGGGATGTCCGCTTCGTCGAACAGCGCCACTTCGAGCGATTCCTCGCCGGGGCCGAAATCGACGTCGAGCAGGCGGGCGCGGTAGATGATGTGCACCTGACTGATGTGGGGGATGTCGAACAGCGTGTACAGCTCGCCGATCTCGATGCGTGCGCAGGCTTCTTCCAGTGTTTCGCGTGCCGCGGCCTGGGCGGTGGTCTCGCAGTTCTCCATGAAGCCTGCCGGCAGCGTCCAGTAGCCGTGGCGCGGCTCGATGGCGCGACGGCACAGCAGGATGCGGCCTTCCCATTCGGGCAGCGCGCCCACCACCATCTTGGGATTCAGATAGTGGATGCTGCCGCAGGCCGGGCACACGTGGCGCGGCAGGGTGTCGCCCGGGGGAACGCGCAGATCGACCGCCGTACCGCAGTTGGAGCAGAACTTCATGGAAACCGGATCGGGGTGGAAACGCCCCGATTCTAGCGCGCAGCGAGTATCGGCGGACGGTTCATGCAGATGCCGCCTCCCTCCAGGGAATGCTTCCCAGGGAGTGGGCGCGCAGGGTAAAGTCGTGGCGCAATTTGCGCCGAACGTCGTATTGCGGCGCAACACCGGAATCCCCCACTCGATGCCCCACGCTTTCGATTCGAGCCGTTACGAGAAACTCAAGGCCTCCGGCGACCTGCCTTCGCCGCGCGGCGTCGCCCTGGCCATCATCCGCCTGACCCAGCGCGACGAGGTCTCGATGGCGGAACTGGCACATGTCATCAAGGGCGATCCCGCCTTCGTCGGGCGGCTGATCAAGGCGGCCAACGGCATCGTGGCCCTGACCCGCCGGCCGGTGGTGTCGGTGCAGGAGGCACTGATGGTGCTCGGCCTGCCGGCCGTGCGCAACATGGCGCTGGGGTTTTCGCTGCTGTCCAATTACCGGCGCGGGGCCTGCAAGGGCTTTCAGTACGATGCCTTCTGGTCGCGCTCGCTGGCGGCCGCGCTGGCCGTGCAGGTGCTGGCGCAGCGCAACCGGGCCGGTGCGCCGGACGAACTGTTCAGTCTGGGCCTGCTCTCCGATGTGGGCGAACTGGCGCTGGCCACCATCTATCCCGCCGAATACGCCCAGGTGCTCGCGGAGGCGCGGCGCTACCGGGAACTGCGCCTGACCGACCTGGAGCATCGCGCGTTCGCCATGACGCATACCGACCTGGCGGTGGCGATGCTCGCCGACTGGGGCTTGCCCAAGGTGCTGATCGAGCCGGTCAGGCTGTTCGAAACGCCAGAGCGCTCGCCCAGCACGCCGGGAACGCGCGATTTCGCCCTGCTGTACACGCTGGTGGCCGGGCGCCTGATCGCCGACCTGTGCTGCGCCCAGGAAGCCGACCGGCCGGCACTGCTGGCGCGCCTGGTCGAGACCGCCGCCGCCATCGACATCGGCACCGAAGAACTCGCCTCGGCCGGCGGGCACATCGTGATGCTGTGGCGCGACTGGGTTGTCTCGCTCGAACTGCCCGCCGGCACGCCCCCCGACTTTGCGCAACTGCTCGTGAAGGGCGGGGCGGGGCGTGCAGCGGGCGCCCAGCCCGACGCCGCGGAAAGCGGGGCGTCCGCCGCCGACCCGGCCGCGGTGCCCGACGAGGCGCCGGACAGCACGGTGCGTGTGCTGATCGTCGAGGACGATCCGGCGGTGCGGGCGCAACTGCGCAGCGTGCTGCAGGAATCGACCTTCACCGTGTATGAGGCGGCGGACGGCCGCAGCGGCATGGAAATGGCGCTGGAAATCCAGCCCCACCTGCTGCTGAGCGACTGCGCGATGCCGCAGATGAGCGGCATGGATCTGATCCGCGCGCTGCGCGCCACGCGCATCGGCCGCAACGTCTACATCCTGCTGCTCACCGACATGGACGAGAGCGGGCGCCTGATCGAGGCCTTCGAGGCCGGGGTGGACGACTTCGTCGGCAAGCCGCTCGAGCCGCGCCTGCTGGCGGCGCGCCTGCGCGCCGGCTTGCGCGTGGTGCGCCTGCAGCAGGAACTCGAACGCGAGCGCGAGGAGATCCGCCGTTTCGCCGCGGAACTCGCGGTCAGCAACCGGCGCCTGCAGGAGGTCGCGCTGACCGACGCCCTCACCGGTTTCCCCAACCGGCGCTACGCCATCGACCGCATCCAGCAGGAATGGCTGGCGTCGAGCCGCAGCGGGCGGCCGCTGTCGTGCATGATCATCGACATCGACGCCTTCAAGCAGATCAACGACACCCACGGCCACGACGCGGGCGACGCCGTGCTGCGCGCCGCCGCCGACGCCCTGCGCGGGGCGCTGCGCGGGCAGGACGTGATCTGCCGCACCGGCGGCGACGAATTCCTGGTGATCTGCCCCGAAACCGACCTGAGCGCGGCGCTGGCCTGCGGCGAGCGCCTGCGCAGCGCGGTGGACAGCCTGGGCATGGACGCCGGCGGCCGGTGCCCGAAGGTGAGCATCAGCGTCGGCGTGGCGGTGCGCGACGGCGGCATGGGGGATGTGGACGCGCTGATGAAACGTGCCGACGAGGGCGTCTACCTGGCCAAGCAGCGCGGGCGCAACCGCACCGAGGCCATCCAGCAGGTGGGGCGCTGAGCATCATGGGACGAATGCGCGCCGAGGCGGCCTTGCACGGTGAAGCGCCGATACGCGTCCTGATCGTCGACGATTCCGAGGACGATGCCTACCTGCTGCGCACCGAACTGGCGCGGCGCGGCCTCGTGGTCGATTGCCGCCGTGTCGATAGCGCGCTGGACATGGCCGCCGCGCTCGCCGGGCAGGACTGGGACCTCATCCTCTCCGACCACGACATGCCGGGTTTCGACGCGCTCGCCGCGCTCGACGTGCTCAAGCGCAGCGGCCAGGACATCCCCTTCATCATCCATTCGGGGCAGATCGCCGACCGCGACGCCGTCTCGGCCATGTACGACGGGGTGGACGACTACATCTGCAAGGGCGACTACGAACGCCTGGTGCCGGTGATCGAGCGCGAGATGCGCGGCCTGCGCGCGCGCCGCGCGGTGCGCCACGCGGACACGCGCATCCAGCAACTGGCCTACTTCGACGGCCTGTCGGCGCTGCCCAACCACCACCTGTTCTGCAACAAGGTCGGCGACGCCATCCGCGAGCACCGCGAACGGGGCAGGGTGCCGGCCGGCGCCGTGCTGGTGGTGGACCTGGACCGCTTCCTGCGCATCAATGCGAGCTTCGGCTACGAGGCCGGCAACGACCTGCTGCGCCAGGTGGGCCAGCGGCTGCGCGCCGGGCTGGGGCCGGAGGTCGTGCTCGCCCGCCTCGGCGGCGACGAGTTCGGCGTGTTCCTGCCCGGCGTCAACGACCGCGGCAGTGTGGAGATGCTGGCGCGCTGGATCGTGAAGAGCTTCGACGAACCGCTGCTCAAGGATCGCGTGGAACTCTTCCTCACCGCCAGCGTGGGCATCGCCATGATCCCCTCCGACGGCGAGGCGGTGCTCGACCTGTTGATGAACGCGGAGACGGCGCTCGGCCAGGTCAAGCGCGCCGGTGGCAACGACCTGCGCTTCTACGAACGCACGATGAACGCCGCCTCGGCCGAACGCCTGGCCATGGAAGCGGACCTGCGCCACGCGGTGGAGCGGGGCGAACTGCTGATCGAATACCAGCCGGTGATCAGCGCGCGCCACCTGCGCCCGGTCGGCGCCGAGGCCCTGGTGCGCTGGCTGCACCCCCGCCTCGGGCGGCTGCCGCCGGACCGCTTCATCCCGCTCGCCGACGAAACCGGCCTGATCGCCGAACTGGGCGCCTGGGTGCTGTGCGAGGCCGCCCGCCAGGCCCGCGCCTGGCTGGATGCGGGCCACGAGCGGGTACGCGTGTCGGTGAACGTGTCGGCGGTGCAGTTCTCCCAGCCGCGCCTGCTCGAGGTGGTGGCCGACGCGCTGCGGCGCAGCGCACTGCCGCCGGCATGCCTGGTGCTCGAAATCACCGAGACTTCGCTGATGGCCGACGTGGAATCGGCGGCCGGCATGCTGCGTGCGCTCAAGAACATGGGCGTGCAGGTGGCGGTGGACGACTTCGGCACCGGCTACTCCTCCCTGTCCTACCTGAAACGCCTGCCGATAGACATCATCAAGATCGACAAGTCCTTCGTCCGCGAACTGTGCGAGAACGACGACGACGCCGCCATCGTGCGCGCGATCATCGCGCTGGCCGGCAGCCTGCGGCTGGCGACCATCGCCGAGGGCGTCGAATCCGCCGGCCAGGCCGAGGTGCTGCGTCTGGCCGGCTGCGACTTCCTGCAGGGCTTCCACTTCAGCCGTCCCACACCGGCTGCCCAGCTCGTTTTGTAAGCATTTGTGCAACATTTCTCGCTGCCGGCAGCAAAAATTTGTGCCGGTGCACCACACTGCCGCCCCGAATTTGGCTAAAGTCTGGGCTCGCGCTGCCGTTGTCACGATGAACGGGCAGTGTGCGTGTAGGAAGTTTTCTTACAAATGCTTTCTTGGATTCGTTACTGTAAATTTCTACGGGCCCCGATGGGCAGTTTACGGGTGTTTCTTCAGAATCAACTTTAACTTCGACTAGCTTGCCCTTGAAAGGAAGCTAATAAATGGAACGCCCTGATTTTCAGGAAGAAATACGCGAACTGAACCTCGCCTACCTGATGCTGGCCCAGCAGATGCTGCGCAGCGATCGCGAGACGGCCATGTACCGCCTCGGCATGGGCAGCGAGATGGCGGACCTGATCGAAGGGCTGAGTGCCGCGAAGCTGGTGCGCATGGCCAGCAGCCAGGCGCTGCTGCCGCGCTTCCGCTTCGACGACGGCCTGCTGGCCGGACTGATGGCCGGCAACGGGCGCGATGCGGCAACCTCGGGTCTGCATGCGGCGATCATCGCCGCCTCCAGGTCGGTGGAAGAGCCGTGTGAGGAAACCGAACAATGAAGAACAAGAGCATCATCCGGGAAGCCGAGGACATCCAGCGCGCCGTGGAAATGGTGCGCCTGGGCGCGCGCATGCAGATGCTGGAGGCGGAAACCCGGCTCAGCCGCGAACGCCTGCTGAAGATCTACAAGGAAGTGCGCGGCGTCTCGCCCCCGAAGGGCATGCTGCCGTTCTCCACCGACTGGTTCATGACCTGGCAGCCGAACGTCCATTCGTCGCTGTTCATGGGCTTCTACCGCTTCTTCAGCGAGCGCGCCGGCCTCGAGGGCCTGGATTCCATCCTCAAGGCCTACCACCTCTATCTGGACCACATCGAGTCCGACGCCATGGAGCCGGTCCTGAGCCTGACGCGGGCGTGGACGCTGGTGCGCTTCTACGACGCGGACCTGATCCAGATGGCGCCTTGCACCTGCTGCGGCGGGCATTACGTGGCGCATGCCTACGACCCGACGCAGAACTTCGTCTGCGGCCTGTGCAACATGCCGTCCCGTGCGGGCAAGACCAAGCGTGCGGCCAAGCGGGCGAAGGCCGAACTCGTTTGATCGCGGCGGCTTGGCGCCGCGCCGCAAACCCGCCACTGGGGCCGCCTGCCGAGCAGACGGCCCCAGTGGTATTTTTGGCGCCCGCATTCAAGTTTCGCTTTGCGGCGACGTTAGAAACACAGTATTTTCACGGGCTGCCGCCGTGGGGCGGGACAACAGGGGTGCCTGGTGCTACTCATCGTCGGTTATCTGATCGTTCTGGCTGCCGCGATTGGTACCTATGCCGTGCACGGCAGCCTCATGGCCCTGTGGGTACCGCTCGAATATCTGGCGATCTTCGGCCTGATGGTCGGCAGCTTCATCGCCGGCAACGGCGGGCGCACCATGAAGGCCGTGCTCAAGACGCTGCCGTCCGCCCTCAAGGGTTCGCCCTACGGCAAGGCCCTGTACATGGACCTGCTGGCGCTGATGTACGAGATCCTCGCCAAGGTGCGCAAGGAAGGACTGATGTCCATCGAGAACGACGTGGACGATCCGGATTCCAGCCCCCTGTTCACCAAGTACCCCGGCGTGATGGCCGATCGGCACGCGGTCGAGTTCCTCACCGACTACCTGCGCATGATGGTGGGCGGCAACCTGAACGCCTTCGAGATCGAGAACCTGATGGACCTGGAGATCGAGACCCATCACCAGGAGGCGCACGCTCCGGCGCACATCGTCGCCAAGACGGGCGACGCGCTGCCGGCCTTCGGTATCGTCGTGGCGGTGATGGGCGTGGTGAACGTCATGGGCTCGGTGGGCGAGCCGCCGGCCGTGCTGGGCAAGATGATCGGCGGCGCGCTGGTCGGTACCTTCCTCGGCATCCTGCTGTCCTACGGCTTCGTGCAGCCCATCGCAGGCCAGCTCGAACAGAAGGTGGAAGAGGGCGGCAAGATCTACCAGTGCATCAAGGTGGTGCTGCTCGCCAGCATGAACGGCTATGCGCCGCAGGTGGCGGTGGAGTTCGGCCGCAAGGTGCTGTTCTCCTCCGACCGCCCGACCTTCTCCGAACTGGAGGAGGATCTGAAGGCGCGCAGGAAGTGAAGCGGCCCGTGGGCCCGAGGCGGGTGCCGCCGGCCGATCCGCTTGCCTTCGTGGGGGGCTGAGGCATGCGCGACGATTCCCAGCAGCCCATCGTCGTCAAACGCATCCGCAAGGGCGGCGGTGGTGCCCACGGCGGCGTGTGGAAGCTGGCCTACGCGGACTTCGTGACCGCGATGATGGCCTTCTTCCTGATGATGTGGCTGCTCGGCTCCACCGCCCAGGGCGATCTCGAAGGCATCGCGGAGCATTTCCGCACGCCGATCAAGTTTTCCATGCAGGGCGGCGCCGAGGACGGAGGGAGCTCCCGCGTACTGCAGGGTGGCGGCGACGATCTGAGCCGCTCGGTGGGGCAGGTCAGGCGCGGCGACGTGCTGGAGCGCCCGCCGGCCCCGGTCGAGGACGTGCTGGCGCGGGAGCGGCGCACCGAAAGCGCCCGCCTGCTCGACCTGAAAGGGCGCATCGAGGCCATCATCGAGGCCGACCCCGCCCTGCGGCCATTCAAGAACCAGATCCTGATGGACATCACGCTGGAAGGCCTGCGCATCCAGCTCGTCGATGAGCAGAACCGGCCCATGTTCCTTTCCGGCAGCGCCATCCTGCAGCCCTACACCCGCGACCTGCTGCGCGCCATCGGCCGGGCGCTGAACGACGTACCGAACCGGGTGAGCCTGTCCGGGCATACGGATGCTGCGCCCTACGCCGGCGGCGAGCGCGGCTTCTCCAACTGGGAGCTGTCGAGCAACCGGGCCAACACCTCGCGCCGCGAGCTGCTCGCCGGCGGGCTGGACAACGGCAAGGTGCTGCGGGTGGTCGGCCTGGCCGACACCATCCATCTGAACCGCGACGATCCACTCGATCCGGCCAATCGCCGCATCAGCATCATCGTCATGAAAAAGCAGGCCGAAGAAGCCATCCGCAGCGAAGGCGGCGGCGCGCCCGGTGCCGGTGCGGATGGGCCGGGCGACGGCCCCGTGGCACCACCGGCCGCGATACCGGGCAGCCCGTCCACGCTCATCCGCTGAGGGCCGCACGCCGCGGAGGGGGTGCGGCGCTAAAGTCCGGCGGCCTGCGGGACGATAATCCGGTGAGGAAGCGTCGGCCTACCGGCCGGGCGACTCACGCAACCCGGAAGTCCACCATGCCCAAGCACATCCTCGCGGTCGACGACTCGGCAGCCATCCGGCAGGTGGTGAGCCACACCCTGCACGGTGCGGGCTACCGCGTGACCGAGGCGGTGGATGGCGTGGACGCGCTCGAGAAGGCCGCCGCCGCGCCTTTCGACATGGTGCTGACCGACTTCAACATGCCGCGCCTGGACGGCCTGGCGCTGATCGGCCGCCTGCGCGAGCTGCCGCATTACCGCGCGCTGCCGATGCTGGTGATGAGCACCGAATCGTCCCAGGCGGTCAAGGCGCGCGGCCGTGCCGCCGGCGCCAGCGGCTGGCTGGTGAAACCCTTCGAGCCGCGGCGTCTGCTCGAAGTGATAGCGCTCGTGCTGGGCTGACGCGATGCGGAGCGGGCGATGAGCGGCGACATGGACCAGTTCTACCAGGTCTTCTTCGAGGAGACCGATGAGCTCCTGGCGCACATGGAGGCGCTGCTGCCGCGCATCGACCCGCAGGCCCCCGCCGCCGAGGACGTGGCGGAACTCTTCCGCGCCGTGCACTCGATCAAGGGCGGTGCCGCGACCTTCGGCTTCGACGACATCACCGCGCTCGCCCGCGAACTGGAGAAGCTGCTCGACGGCGTGCGCGAGGGCTCGCGGCCCTTGTCCCGGGCGGTGATCGGCGCCTGCGGGGAAGCGGGCGGCGTGCTGCGCAATCTGCTCGACGCCCACCGCGGGCAGGGGCAGGCCGATGATGCCCGCGCGGCCGAGCTGTGCGGCCGGCTGGCGGAACTCGCGGCATCCCCTGATGCCGGTGATGGGGCGCCCGCGCCCGCCCCGGCGAACCCCGACTACGTTTACGAGGCCGAGGACGGCAGCTATACGCTGTTCGTGCCTCCCGTCCAGGTTCGGGGGCGGGTGGGCGACCGCAATGTGCCGGCTGCGCCGGAAATCGGCGACGGCCTGGTCGTCGCCGTCGGCGACGAGCGCTACGTCGTTCCGCTCGGCAGCGTTGCCGAGGCCTTGCTGGTGGCGCCGCAGGCCGTGTGCCGGATGGGCGGGCGTGCGCGCATGATCCGCGTGCGCGGCGACTACCTGACGGTGCTCGATCTCGCGCACCTGTTCGCTGTGCCCGCCCTGTCGGCCGACTGGAACGCGGGTGTGGCGGTGGTGGTGGAAGTGGCCGGCGCGCGCGCCGCGCTGGGCGTCGACGCCGTGGAGGATGTGCAGCCGCTGGCGATCGAGCGCATCGACGCCAGCCTGTGCCGTCCGCCCGCCGTGGCTGCGGCCACCGTGCTGGGCAGCGGCGAGGCCGTGCCCGTGCTCGACGTGGCGGCGTTGCTCGACGCCGTGCGCAGCGGGCAGGCGGGCGCCGACGAACGTGCCGCTGCACCGGCCGATGCCGGCGACGCGGAGACGGGTGGGAAGAGGGGCGAGGACGGTACGCCGCGAATCGAAGAGGTCGGCGTACTCTTCGACGCGCTGGCGGTGCAGGCGAACATCGTGGCGGTGAATGCGGCCGTGGAAGCGGCGCGCGCGGGTGGGCAGGGGCAGGGTTTCGCGCGGGTGGCGGCGGAGATACGCGCGCTGGCAAAGCGCAGCGCGCTGTCCGCGCGCGAGGTGAAGGAGTTGATCGCGATCCTGCTGGACGAGCAGGCGGGCGGACGGAGCGGGGCCGGCGGCGAGGCATCCGCCGCAGCACCGGCGCGCGGAGTTGCTAAACTGGCGGACCGTCCGGCTGCGTCCTCCGGGCGGTCGGCGCGCATCGCGCCGCTTGCCAGCACACGCAGTCTTGCTGCGGTGAAAAAGGCGCTGCAGGACGAATGGGAGGATTCCTGAGCGTGACCACCGGTGACCGACCCCGCCCACCGCTGCGTCCGTCCGTGCCGCCGGCTGCGCGCCCGGCGGCGCCGTCGCGTCCGGGGGCGGGGCAGGCGGCGGGCACAGCCGCCCGCCCGGGCTCGGTCGCCGGACTGCAGTGGCCGGCCATGCCGGCAACCGTCGCGCGCGACCGCGAGTTCGAATTCACCCAGGCGGACTTCGAGCGCGTGCGCAAGCTCATCCACCAGCACGCCGGCATCGCCCTGTCGCCGGCCAAGCAGGACATGGTCTACAGCCGCCTCGCGCGCCGCCTGCGTGCCTGCGGCGACAGGACCTTTGCCCAGTACCTGGAACGCCTGGAACGGGACCGCGGTGAATGGGAGACCTTCGTCAACTCCCTGACCACCAACCTCACGTCCTTTTTCCGCGAGTCGCACCACTTCGACATCCTCGCCGACTACCTGCGCAAGGTGGCGGAGAAACGGCCGATCAGGATCTGGTGCTGTGCCGCCTCCACCGGCGAGGAGCCGTATTCCCTGGCGATCACAGCCTGCGAGGCCTTCGACACGCTGAACCCGCCGGTGCAGATCCTCGCCAGCGACATCGACACCAACGTGCTCGCCCAGGGCCAGCACGGCGCCTTTCGCCAGGACCGCGTCGAGCGCCTCGCGCCCCAGCGCCTGCAACGCTTCTTCGTGCGCGGCACGGGCAGCCAGGACGGCCAGGTGCGCGTGCGCCCGGAACTGCAGCGCCTGATAGCTTTCCGCCGCATCAACCTGCTCGATCCCAACTGGGGCGTGCAGGGGCCGCTGGACGCGATCTTCTGCCGCAACGTGATGATCTACTTCGACAAACCCACCCAGTACGGCATCCTCAAGCGCTTCGTGCCGCTGCTGCGTCCCGAAGGGCTGCTGTTCGCCGGCCATTCCGAGAGCTTCATGCATGCGGCCGACCTGTTCGGCTCCCTCGGCCGCACCGTTTACAAGCGCAAGGACAGCGAGCGTGGCTGAGCGGCGGACGGGCCCGCGGGCGGACGGGCGGTGAGCGGCAAGCTGGTCTTCATCGGGGCGTCCACCGGCGGCACCGAAGCGATCAAGGCCGTGCTGCTCGGCCTGCCGGCCGGCATGCCGCCGATCTTCATCGTCCAGCACATGCCGGAGATGTTCACCGTCACCTTCGCCCGCCGCCTGGACGACATCTGCGCGCTGCACGTGAAGGAGGCCGAGGACGGCGAGCGCGTGCAGGACGGCACCGTGTATCTCGCACCGGGGCATTCCCATCTGTCCGTGCAGCGCATTGCGGGGGGCGGATGGCAATGCCGGCTGGCGCGCTCCGAGCCGGTCAACCGGCATCGGCCTGCGGTGGACGTGCTGTTCCACTCCGCGGCGGAGCAGGTGGGCGCGGCAGCGGTCGGCGTGCTGCTGACCGGCATGGGCAAGGACGGCGCGCGCGGCCTGCTGGAGATGCGCAAGGCCGGCGCGTGGACGATGGTGCAGGACGAGGAGAGTTGCGTGGTATACGGCATGCCGCGCGAGGCGGTGAACCTGGGCGGCGCCTGCGAGGTGGTGGCCCTCGGCGACATCGCGGGCCGGCTGCAGCAGCGGCTGGCCGGGGCGCGCGGGGCGCCCGCTACCTGAACGTCCCGGCGCGGGAGCCGGGCATCGGGGAACGGATGGGCAGGAATGGGGCGCTATTCCATGTCTATTCCGCACGCACCGCGCAGCGGCAGCCCATACAATTCATCACTGCGCCGGGCCGTGCGGGCGGCGGCGCGGTGGGCTAAAGAATCCCCGCAAGCTGTCGATAAGCTCAACAAGACGCGGCTGCCCGGCCGTATGGCGGCCGCGAACCCGCTCTAGCGGAGATGGAAATGTCCGAACTGTTCAAGAACATCGATGCCCGCTCCAGACTGGCGGGAACCAACAAGCTGGAGATCCTGCTGTTCACGCTGGGCGTCGACGCGCGGACCGGCCGGCGGGAGACCTTCGGCATCAATGTGTTCAAGGTGCGCGAGGTGATGCGCACGCCGGCGATCACGGCCGCGCCGGAGATGCCGCCCTCGGTGGAAGGCATGGTGAGCCTGCGCGGCGTGCTGGTGCCGGTGGTGGATCTCGCCAAATACGTGGGCGTCGGTTCGGACGCCCCGCGCGAAATCATGATCGTCACCGAGTACAACGGCCACACCCAGGGCTTCCTGGTGGAGGCGGTGGACACCATCCTACGCCTGGACTGGGCGCAGATGCGCGTGCCGCCCGACATGCTGGTCGCCAACATGGGCGGCCTGGTGACCGCGGTCACCGAACTGGCGGACAACAAGCTGGTGATGATGCTCGACGTGGAGAAGGTGCTGTCGGAAACCACCCGCTACGACGACGAGTTCCTGTTCCAGAGCATCGAGCCGCTGTCCGAGGAACAGGGCGATCACATGGTCTATTTCGCCGACGACTCGTCGGTGGCGCGCAAGCAGATCAGCCGCACCCTGGACGCCCTGGGCGTGCGCTACGTCGGCTCGATCAACGGCCGCGCGGCATGGGAGGAACTGAAGAAGGTGGCCGCCTACGCCGAATCCACCGGACGCAAGGTCAAGGATCTGGTCAGCCTGGTGCTCACCGACGTGGAAATGCCCGAGATGGACGGTTACATCCTGACCAAGTCCATCAAATCCGACCCGCGCTTCGAGGGCGTGCCGGTGATCATGCATTCGTCGCTGTCGGGCATGTCCAATCAGAATCTCGGCAAGTCGGTCGGCGTGGACGAGTACGTGCCCAAGTTCGAACCGCAGCGTCTCGCCACCTCCCTGCGCCGCCTGCTGCAGCTCAGGGGCGACGCCCAGTAACCGGCCGAGGTAAGCCATGAACCCCGATACCCCCGCAAACACCTTCCTGGACGCGGTCGACGGCCGGACCATGCTGGCCGGCTCAAACCGCATGGAAATCCTGCTGTTCTCGCTGGGTACCAAGGAGACCTTCGGCATCAACGTGTTCAAGGTGCGCGAGGTGTCCAAGACGCCCTTCATCACCCGTGCGCCCAACATGCCCAGCGGCGTCGAAGGCCTGATCTCGCTGCGCGGCAACGTCATTCCGGTGCTGTCCCTGGCCAAGGTGCTCGGCATCGCCGCACCGGGCGACGACCTCGGCGGCTCGATGATGGTCACCGAGTACAGCAAGCGCACGCTGGGTTTCCTGGTGCACGACGTGGATCGCATCATCCGCGTGGATTGGGACAAGGTGCGCGCCCCCGAGAACGTCTCCACCAGCGTGCACAGCTTCATCACCGCGATCACCGAGCTGCCCGGCGGCGGCCTGGTCTCCATCGTCGATGTGGAGACCATCCTCGCCAACACCTTCGGCGATGCCATCGTCGGCAGCATCGCGCCCATCACCGACGGGCACGAACTGAACGTCTTCTTCGTGGATGATTCCTCGGTCGCACGGCGCAAGATCGTCGAGGTGCTCGACAAGCTCGGCGTCAAACACAAGCACGCCCAGAACGGACTGGAGGCCTGGACCCGGCTGGAGGGCATGGCCAGCCACGCGCAGCAGACCGGCCGTCCCCTCTCCGAGGAGATCGACCTGATCATGGTCGACGCCGAAATGCCGGAGATGGACGGCTACGTGCTCACCCGCAACATCAAGAGCGATCCCCGCTTCGAAGGCATCCCCGTGGTGATGCATTCCTCGCTGTCTTCCGAGGCCAACCGGGCGATGGGAAAACGGGTCGGCGTGGACGCTTACGTGGCAAAATTCGACGCGGACGTGCTGGCCGATACCCTGCGCCCCTTGCTCAACCGCGGGCGCTGAGCGGTTCGGCCGCAACAGGAAAACCGGAGATCGAAAGATGGCTGACCCCAAGACCAAGTTTCTCGTAGTCGATGATTTCTCGACCATGCGCCGCATCGTGCGCAACCTGCTCAAGGAACTCGGCTACACCAACGTCGACGAGGCGGAGGACGGCGCCGTGGCGTTGCAGAAGCTCAACAGCGCGCAGTTCGATTTCGTCGTCACCGACTGGAACATGCCCAACATGGATGGCCTCACCCTGCTGCAGACCATCCGCCAGACCCCGCACCTGAAGCATCTGCCGGTGCTGATGATCACCGCCGAGGCGAAGAAGGAGAACATCATCGCCGCCGCCCAGGCCGGCGCCAGCGGCTACATCGTCAAGCCGTTCACCTCGGCGACGATGGCCGAGAAGCTGGAGAAGATCTTCGAGAAGATGGGCAAGGGCGCGGTGGCCTGAACCCGCCGGGCGCGCATGGAATACGGAATAGGGAGTTCGCAGATGGCGAAGAAACTGAAGTTCGACGAGTCGGGCGATTCGGACGATCTCCAGGCGCTGTTCGACAGCATCGCGTCGACACCGGCCAAGCCGACGATCACGGTCGTCGCGCCGGAGCCTGCCGCCACGGGCGACAACGACGAATTGCAGGCGCTGTTCGACGCCGTTGCCGGCCAGTTCGGCGCCGAAGCGAACGACGCGCCCGCCGCCGCACCGGCCGTCCGGGCGGCCGCAGCGCCGGCCGCCGGTGAGGCGAGGGGCGAGCAGAGCCAGGAGGCGGTGTTCAACCGCATTGGCCGGCTGACCCGCCAGGTGCACGATACGCTGCGCGAACTGGGCTACGACGCCGCGCTGCAGGAAGCGGCTTCGGCGATTCCCGATGCCCGCCAGCGCCTGAACTACATCGCCCAGCTCACCGAGCAGGCGGCCAGCCGCGTGCTCAACGCCACCGACATCGCCCGCCCGATCCAGGACAAGGTGGAGGCCGATGCGGCCGCGCTCAAGGCGCGCTGGGACAAGCTGTTCGCCAACCAGCTCACCGTGGACGAGTTCAAGGCCCTGAGTGCCGACACGCGCCAGTTCATGGGTACGGCGGCCGACAGCAGCCGCGCCACCAGTGCGCAGTTGATGGAAATCATGATGGCGCAGGATTTCCAGGATCTCACCGGCCAGGTCATCAAGAAGGTCGTCGACATGGCGCAGGAACTGGAATCCCAGTTGCTGCAGGTGCTGCTCGAGGTCACCCCGTCGGATCGGATTCCCGACAAGCACGCGGGCCTGATGAATGGACCGGTGATCTCGGCCGAAGGCCGCGACGACGTCGTCACCAGCCAGGAGCAGGTGGACGATCTGCTCGAAAGCCTCGGCTTCTGAGGCCGGTGGAACGAAACGGCGGCCGGGGGCGATCCGCGGCCGCAAGGTGCGGTGGAGACCGCGCCGTGAAAGAGGAGCATGAGGATCATGAGTGACTTCGCCGGCATGGAAGAACTGCTGCAGGACTTTCTCGTCGAGGCGGGCGATCTGCTGTCCGGCGTCGACAACAAGCTCGTGGACCTGGAGCGCGCGCCCGACGACCGCAGCCTCCTCAACGACATCTTCCGCGGCTTTCACACCATCAAGGGCGGCGCTGGCTTCCTCAACGCCACCGAACTGGTGACGCTCTGCCACCTCACCGAGAACCTGTTCGACAAGCTGCGCAACGGCGAACTGGAAATCACGCCCGAAGCGATGGACGTCATCCTCGCCGCCACCGCCGGGGTGCGCGACATGTTCGGTTTCCTCGAGCAGGGCGTGCAGCCGCAGCCGGCCGATCCGGCGCTGATCGGCAATCTCAGGCAGGCGCTCGCCGGCGAGCTCGGTGCGGGCGGTGCCGCGGCACCGTCGCCGGTGCCCGCTCCGGCGCCCGTCGTCGCGACGCCGGCCGGCAGCGAGCCGGACTGGAATCTCCTGTTCAACGCCGTGACCGGGCTGCCGGTGGCGGTGGAAGCCGCCGCTGCCGCTGCGCCGGCCAGGAGTTCGGAGGAAGTCATCGAGCACGCCATCGGCCGGCGCGCCACCGACAAGCCGGGCTCCACCGCTCCGGTCGGCCGGCGCGACACCGAGAAGGCCCGCGACAACACGATCCGCGTCGATACCGCGCGCCTGGACCAGGTGCTGAACCTCTCCGGCGAGATCGGCCTCACCAAGAACCGCCTCAACGCCCTGCGCAGCGACATCCTCAACGGTCTCAACGACACCGAGACCCTGCATGCCCTCGACGTGGCGGTGAGCCAGCTCGACCTGCTGGTCTCCGACCTGCAGAACGCGGTCATGAAGACCCGCATGCAGCCCATCGGCCGGCTGTTCCAGAAGTACCCGCGCATCGCCCGCGACCTGGCGCGCAACCTTGGCAAGGACGTGGAACTGGTGCTGGCCGGCGAGGAAACCGAGATCGACAAGACGATGATCGAGGACCTGTCCGACCCGATCATCCACCTCATCCGCAACGCGGTGGACCACGGCGTGGAATCCGCCGCCGAGCGCCGCGCCTCGGGCAAGCCGGAGAAGTCCATCGTCCGGCTGGAGGCGCGCCAGGAGGGCGACCACATCCTGATCATGGTGGCCGACGACGGCCACGGCATGAACGCCGAGAAGCTGCGCGCCAAGGCGGTGGAGAAGGGGCTGATCACCGACGAGGAAGCCAACACCATGGACGAGCGCCAGAGCTACAACCTGGTGTTCCTCCCCGGTTTCTCCACCGCGGCGCAGGTGTCCGACGTCTCCGGCCGCGGCGTGGGCATGGACGTGGTGCGCACCAACATCCAGAAGCTCAACGGCTCCATCGAGATCCGCTCCCAGCTCGGCAAGGGCACCACCTTCATCATCAGCCTGCCGCTCACGCTGGCCATCCTGCCGGTGCTGCTGGTGCGCCTGGGCGAGCAGCCCTTCGCCGTGCCCCTGTCCATGGTGCGCGAGATTCTGCCCATCGAGGCCCAACACATCCAGGAAGTGGGCGGACGGGCCACCATGGTCGTGCGCGGCGAGGTGCTGCCCATCCTGACGCTGGCGACCATGCTCGGCTGGCCCCAGGAGCGGCCCCCGGAGTATGGCGTGCTGATGCACACCGCGGAACTGTCCTTCATCCTCGCCATCGACAGCTTCGCCGGGCGCGAGGATGCGGTGATCAAGTCCCTGGACGACTTCCGCCCCAAGGGCGTGGCCGGCGTGACCACGCTGTCCAACGGCCAGATCGTGCTCATCCTGGACATGAAGGAACTGCTCGGCAACGCCGGCGAGTTCCGCGGCGTGTCGCGCTCCGTGCTGCTGCAGGGCGGTGCCGCGCTGCCCGCCACCGTCTGAGCCAACCCCGCCGTGCGTCACGGCGGGCAACAAATGTCCGCTTGTTCCGCTCCACCCCCTTACCTAGGATGAAATACGGGGTCGTCCCATTGCGCCCCGTGAGGGGGCAAGGTGGCGGAATTCGATTTCGATCATTGGCGCAGGCTCGCCGAACGCAATCCGGAAGCCTTCTTCCGCGCGCGCTCCAGCGCCATCGAGCGCTTCATCGATGCGCACGAGGCCGAGGACGCCCGGCGCCTGCGCGAGATGCAGGGCTACATCGACTGTGCGCGCCTCGCCGCGGGCACGCCGCTGAATGCGCTGCGCACCATCTCCCGGATGATGGAAGAGCACCTGACCGCGCTGCACGAGCAGGGCGCGGCGTTGCGTGAGGCCACGGCGCAACTGGACGCCGCCATGGCCCATCTGGACCGGCTGGAACGAATTCTCTGAGGGCTACCCGAGGCCGGCGCGTTCAGGCGGTGAGTTCCAGCAGTTTGGTGAAGGCGTCCTCGAACTGCTTCAGGCCTTCGGCCTGCAGCGTCTCGCCGGCCACCGTCATGTCGATGCCCAGTTCCGCCAGGGCGGCCAGGCAATCCGTGGCCGCATCGGTATCCCGTTCCAGCGTCGCAGCGACCTTGCCGTGGTCGATCAGGGCGGCCAGCGTGGCGTCCGGCAGTGTGTTGACCGTTTCCGCGCCGATCAGCGGTTCCACGTAGAGCAGGTCGCTGTAGGCGGGATTCTTGGTGCCGGTGCTGGCCCACAGCATGTGCTGCGGGCGCGCGCCGGCGGCGCGCAGCGCGGCGAAGGTACTACCATGGAAGCGTTCCCTGTAGCGCTGGTAGGCGGTCTTGGCGAGTGCCACGGCGCTTCTGCCGAGCCAGGCTCGCCCCGCTTCGCCCAGGGCCTCAAGCTGCTTGTCCACCAGCGTGTCCACCCGGCTCAGGAACAGGCTCGCCACCGACACCACCCGGCGCAGGTCGCCGCCCGCTACGCGCAGACGCTCCAGGCCGCGCAGGTAGGCCGCGGCCACGGCGTCCACGTGGGCCAGTGAGAACATCAGCGTGACGTTGACGCTGACCCCGGCGGCGACCAGGTCCTCGATGGCACCCAGTCCGGCCGGCGTGGCCGGCACCTTGATCAGCAGGTTGTCGCGGCCGACCGCCGCGCGCAGGCGCAGCCCGGCGGCCAGCGTGCCGGCGCGGTCGTGGGCCAGCGCGGGCGAGACTTCCAGGCTGACGTAGCCCATGTCGCCGCCGCTCGCCTCCCAGGTCGGGCGCAGCAGGTCGCAGGCGGCCTGCACGTCCGGGATCACCAGCGCCTCGTAGCGCGCTTCCGCACTCAGCGGCCGGGCCTTGAGCGCGGCGAGATCGGCTTCGTAATAGCGTCCGTCGGCGATGGCCTTGTGGAAGATCGCGGGATTGGTGGTGATGCCGCTGACGCCGTCCTCGTCGATGAAGCGGGTCAGGTGGCCGTCGCGGATCAGGGTGCGGGAGAGGTTGTCGAGCCAGATCTGCTGGCCGAGGGCGCGGACTTGAAGCAGGCGGTTCATCGAAGCTCTTGGGGTGCGGTGGTCGTGGGCGGACCATTGTGCTACGAATCGATGACACCCGAAAGACTGCGCTGCAGGGCCTCGCGCCAGCCGAGGGCATCGACTGCCTGCATGAAATCGGTGTCCGGCGCCGTAGCGATGCGGACGGGGCTGCCGCTCCAGGGGTGTTCGAAAGTCAGCAGCGTGCATGCCAGTAAAAGGCGATGCACGCCGAACAGGGTCTGGAACAGCCGGTTGTGGCGCCCCTTGCCAAAGGTGGCGTCGCCGACGATGGGGTGGGAGATGTGCTTGAGGTGGCGGCGCAACTGGTGGCGCCGGCCGGTCTCCGGCACCAGTTCCGCCAGCGCGTAGCGGCTGGTGGGGTAGCGGTCCACCCGGCAGGGTAGCTCGGCGGTGGCCAGCGTGCGGAAGCGGGTCCGGGCCGGGCGGGGCGTGCCGGCGATGCCTGCGGGCAGGTGCTCGGCCTCGTCGTGGCGCCGGCTCAGGGGATGGTCGATCAGCCCTTCGGCCGGCGGGTGGCCGCGTACCACCGCCACGTAGCGCTTGCCGACCGCGCCCGCCTCGAAGGCGCCGGACAGCCGCGCCAGGGTCTCCCGATCGAGGGCGAACAGCAGCACGCCGGAGGTGCCCTTGTCCAGGCGGTGCACCGGAAACACATGGCGGCCGAGCTGGTCGCGCAGCAACTGCACGGCAAAGCGCGTCTCGCGGGCATCGAGGGCGGAGCGGTGGACCAGCAGGCCGGCGGGCTTGTGGATGGCGACCAGGTGGTCGTCCCGGTGGAGCAGGGCGAGCATGGGCGGAAGGCGGGTGGTGGTGCGGGCATGCCGTGCGCTTCGCTTTGTGCTTGCATGCGGCGCGCCGGGCCGTTAGAATGCCGGTTTTTCCAAACCTGAACAACGGAAGTAAATCCATGGCCAATTCCGCACAAGCCCGCAAGCGTGCCCGTCAGGCGGTCAAGGCTCGCGCCCAGAACGCCAGCCTGCGCTCGCGTTTGCGTACCGCGATCAAGGCCGTTCGCAAGGCCATCGCGGGTGGCGACAAGGCGGCGGCTCAGTCTGTGTTCCGCACCTCGACGAGCACCATCGACAGCATTGCCGACAAGAAGATCATCCACAAGAACAAGGCCGCTCGCCACAAGAGCCGCCTGTCGTCCGCCATCAAGGCGATGGCCGCCTGATTCGGGCGCCGCGACGGCACGAAAAACGGCGACCTTCGGGTCGCCGTTTTCTTTTGTCCGGGGCGTTCCGATCCGCGATGCCCCGTGCCGGCCGGGTTCAGAGCGCGGTCTGCTCCGGGTCCATCGGTTCCATCTGCAGGTTGTTGTCGTTGGCGAAATTGATCAGGAACTTGTAGGCCAGCGGCTCCACGTCGTAGAGGCGGCGATCCACGAGCACCGTCTTGTCGCCCTTGAGGGTGCAGCCGGGGCGCACGTAGGGGGAGTACATCATGCGGTGGTCGGCGCCGAAGGCCGACATGATGCCGCACAGGCGGTCCGCCCAGTCGCTCGGGCGGAATTTCTTTCCCTCTCTCGTGACCCCGATGATGGCGAAGCTTTCGATCTTTTGATTCATGTGTCACGCCGTTCAGGCATCGGGAATCGGGGTGGGCGCAACCTGCGGGTATGCGGCGGCGCCTCGCAAGGAGGGCGGATTCTAACAGAAAACGTGTTCCGCAATGGCGCCCCGGCCCGCCGGCGGAGGGCCTGCAATATATACAACCTGCCCGGATTCCCTTAACATCTTTCCTTTGCCAATCCCACGGCGGCGTCTGCCGCCGTGTGCGTTTTTGTGCTTCATCGTTCCAGCGGGGGACCTCCATGTCGCATCTGATGAATACCTACGCTAGGCAGCCGGTGGCCTTCACCCACGGCGAAGGCGCGTGGATCTACGATGAGGCGGGCAGGCGCTACCTGGATGCTCTGTCCGGGATCGCCGTATCCACCCTTGGCCACAATCACCCGCGCCTGGTCCGCACCATTGCCGAACAGGCCGGCCGCGTGCTGCACACTTCCAACCTCTACTGCATTCCGCTGCAGGAACGGCTCGCCGACCGTCTGGCCGCGCTCTCGGGCATGGACGAGGTGTTCTTCTGCAATTCCGGCTGCGAGGCCAACGAGGCGGCGATCAAGCTCGCCCGCTTCTACGGGCACCGCAAGGGCATCGAACTGCCCACCGTGATCGTCATGGAGAACGCCTTCCACGGTCGCACGCTGGCCACGCTGTCGGCCACCGGCAACCGCAAGAGCCAGGCCGGTTTCGAGCCGCTGGTGAGCGGCTTCGTGCGCGTGCCGTACAAGGACATCGGCGCCATCCGCGCCATTGCCGAGCACAACCACGGCGTGGTCGCCGTGATGCTGGAGATGATCCAGGGCGAGGGCGGCATCAACGTGGCCGACGAGGATTTCCAGCGCGAACTGCGCGAGGTGTGCGACCAGCACGAGTGGCTGCTGATCTGCGACGAAGTGCAGTGCGGCGTGGGCCGCACCGGGCACTGGTTCGGCTGGCAGCAGTCCGGCGTGAAGCCCGACGTGATGACGCTGGCCAAGGGCCTCGGCTCCGGCGTGCCCATCGGCGCCTGCCTGGCTGCCGGCCGTGCGGCCGGGCTGTTCGGACCGGGCAACCACGGCTCCACCTTCGGCGGCAATCCGCTGGCCTGCGCGGCCGGGCTGACCACGCTGGAGGTGATCGAAAGCGACGGGCTGATGTCCAACGCGTTGAAAGTCGGCGAAACGATCCGCAGCGGCCTGCGCGAGGCGCTCGCCGGGGTTGACGGTGTCGTGGACATCCGCGGCCGCGGATTGATGATAGGCGTCGAGCTCGACCGCCCCTGCGGCGCGCTGGTGGGCAAGGCCCTGGAAGCGGGGCTGCTGATCAACGTGACCGCGGAGCGGGTGATCCGCCTGCTGCCGCCGCTGATCCTGAGCGAAGCCGAGGCGCAGACCCTGGTCGGCCTGCTCGCACCGCTGGTGCGCGACTTCCTCGCCCAATGAGCAGAGGTTGGACGCGATGACGGCACTCAAGCACTACCTGCAGTTCAAGGACTTCACGCGCGAGGAGTACGACTACCTGTTCGAGCGCACGCGCTGGATCAAGGACAAGTACAAGCGCTACGAGCCCCACCACCCGCTGTTCGACCGCACCCTGGTGATGATCTTCGAGAAGGCCAGCACGCGCACGCGCCTGTCCTTCGAGGCGGGCATGCACCAGTTGGGCGGCTCGGCCATCTACCTGAACACGCGCGACTCGCAACTGGGCCGCGGCGAGCCGGTGGAGGACGCGGCGCAGGTAATCTCGCGCATGAGCGACCTGGTGATGATCCGCACCTTCGAGCAGGACATCATCGAGCGCTTCGCCGCCAATTCGCGCGTGCCGGTCATCAACGGGCTGACCAACGAATACCACCCGTGCCAGATCCTGGCCGACATCTATACCTACATCGAGCACCGCGGCAGCATTCAGGGCAAGACCGTGGCCTGGGTGGGCGACTCCAACAACATGTGCAACACCTGGCTGCAGGCGGCCGAGGTGCTGGACTTCCACGTCCACGTGTCGACTCCGCCGGGCTACGAGGTGGAACCCGAACGCGCCGGCCTGTACGGCACCGGCCACTTCCAGCAGTTCGCCGACCCGCTGGAAGCCTGCAAGGGCGCCCATCTGGTGACCACCGACGTGTGGACCTCCATGGGCTTCGAGGCCGAGAACGAGGAACGCATGAAGGCCTTCGCCGACTGGTGCGTGGATGCCGAGATGATGGCGGTGGCCGCAGCCGACGCGCTGTTCATGCACTGCCTGCCCGCCCACCGCGGCGAGGAAGTGACCGCCGAGGTCATCGACGGCCCCCAGTCGGTGGTGTGGGACGAGGCCGAAAACCGCTTGCACGCGCAGAAGGCCCTGATGGAGTACGTAGTGCTCGGTAGGGTCGAGGAAAAATGACATCACGATGCCCACGGGCGTGGGCATCGGCAACACAGCAGGGAACAGGAAAACAGCATGAGCGACGTCAAGAAAGTGGTGCTCGCCTACTCGGGCGGGCTGGATACCTCGGTCATCCTGAAATGGCTGCAGGACACCTACCAGTGCGAGGTGGTGACCTTCACCGCCGACCTCGGACAGGGCGAAGAACTCGAACCGGCGCGCACCAAGGCGCTGAAGTTCGGCATCAAGCCGGAGAACATCTTCATCGACGACCTGCGCGAAGAGTTCGTGCGCGACTTCGTCTTCCCCATGTTCCGCGCCAACACCATCTACGAGGGTGAGTACCTGCTCGGCACCTCCATCGCCCGGCCGCTGATCGCCAAGCGCCAGATCGAGATCGCCCGCCAGACCGGCGCGGATGCCGTATCCCACGGCGCCACCGGCAAGGGCAACGACCAGGTACGCTTCGAGCTGGGCTACTACGCGCTGATGCCCAACGTGAAGGTCATCGCCCCGTGGCGCGAGTGGGACCTGCTGTCCCGCGAGAAGCTGCTGGCCTATGCGGAGAAGCACGGCATTCCCATCGAGATGAAGCACAAGCAGGGCGGTTCACCCTATTCGATGGACGCCAACCTGCTGCACATCTCCTACGAAGGCCGCCACCTGGAAGATCCCGCTGCCGAAGCCGAGGAATCCATGTGGCGCTGGACCGTGTCGCCGGAAGCGGCGCCGGACGCAGCCGAGTACGTGGACCTGGAATTCGAGCGCGGCGACCTGGTGGCCATCGACGGCACCCGCCTGAAGCCCCACGACCTGCTCGCAAAACTCAACCAACTGGGCGGCAAGCACGGCATCGGCCGGCTGGACCTGGTGGAAAACCGCTACGTGGGCATGAAGAGCCGCGGCTGCTACGAAACCCCGGGGGGCACCATCCTGCTGAAGGCGCACCGCGCCATCGAATCCATCACCCTGGACCGGGAAGTCGCCCACCTGAAGGACGACCTGATGCCGCGCTACGCCAGCACGATCTACAACGGCTACTGGTGGAGCCCGGAGCGCCAGGCCCTGCAGGCGCTGATCGACAACACCCAGCAGACCGTGAACGGCTGGGTGCGGGTCAAGCTGTACAAGGGCAACGTCATCGTCACCGGGCGCGACTCGAAGACCGATTCCCTGTTCGACCCCACCATCGCCACCTTCGAGGACGATGCCGGCGCCTACAACCAGAAGGACGCCCACGGCTTCATCCGCCTGAACGCGCTGCGCATGCGCATCGCGGCCAACGCGAAGGCGAAGCGGGGCTGAACGGGGGCCGAGGCGAGCTGAAAAATGGAAAATGAAGTCCTGATCTTCGGGCTGACCGTCGAGGAGTTCTCGTCCATCTCCCTCAAGGTCTGCTTCACCGCCCTGATCCTCTACATGCTGTTCATCATCGGCAACTTGGCCAAGGAGTCCAAGGCCGGCAGATACGGCACCGTGTGGATGTTCATCGCCCTGGGGCTGGGCTTCGTCGGCTTCGTCTCCAAGGCCTTCATCCAGAAAATCATGGGTATCGAATAGGATTCCAGCGCATGAGCATCACCGAGAAGTTCGACGGCGTGGCCGTCACCACCCGGGCCAACGTGTATTTCGACGGCAAGTGCGTCAGCCACTCCATCGTGCTGGCCGACGGCACGAAGAAGTCGGTGGGCGTGATACTGCCGGCCAGTCTCACCTTCAACACCGGTGCGCCGGAGATCATGGAAGGCGTGGCCGGAAGCTGCCGCGTGCGCCTGAAGGGCGAGAGCGAGTGGAAGACCTACGGCGCCGGGGAATCCTTCACGGTGCCGGGCAACTCGGCCTTCGACATCAAGGTCGCCGGCGAGCCCTACCACTACGTCTGCCATTTCGGCTGAGGCAGGGGAGGGCGCCATGCCGTCTTTCGACATCATGTCCGAGGTGGACGAAGTCGCGCTGCGCAACGCCGTGGACGTGGCCAACCGCAAGATCACCAACCGCTACGACTTCAAGGGCAGCGACGCCCGCATCGAGCAGGCCGACAAGTTGCTCACGCTGTACGCCGACAGTGACTTCCAGCTCGACCAGATGACCGCGGTGCTGCTGCCCGAGATGACCGGCAAGAAGGTGGACGTGCGCTGCCTGGACTACGGCGACGTGCAGAAAATCTCCGGCAACAAGGTCAAGCAGGAAGTGAAGGTGCGGGTGGGCGTGGAGCAGGACATGGCGAAGAAGATCGTCAAGCTCCTCAAGGACAGCAAGCTCAAGGTCCAGGCCGCCATCCAGGGCGACGCGGTGCGGGTGTCCGGCGCCAAGCGCGACGTGCTGCAGGAGGCCATCGCGCTGGTGCGGAAGGAGATCACCGATTTTCCGCTGCAGTACGGCAACTTCCGTGATTGAACCGGCGGATCGCGGCCAAGGCCGCTCCTACAGGACCGTCGACCGTGGGAGCGGGCTTGCCCGCGATTCGGCCAGCTGCCCCTTGCCGGTTCACGCCGCCACCAGGTGGCTGGGTGGCGCGGTCTGCGGTATCGCCTGACCGAAATAGCCTTCGGTGTGGATCAGATCGTCGCGTGCCCCGAGCGCCCTGGCGGCGGCCACGCAGGCCGCGACGAAATCCGGGCTGCCGGCGACGAATACGCTGTGTTTCGACAGGTCAGGGAACAGGTCGGGGAGCACCGCCGGAATGCGTCCGTGCAGCAGGCCCTCTCGCGTCTCGCCCGTGAGCGTGGGGCGCCAGATGAAGTTGCGGTGGCGCGTCTCCCAGTACTTCATCAGCCCTGAGTCGTAGAGATCCGCCGCGGTGCGCGCCGAGAACAACAGGGTGACCGGCTTGCGGTAGGCACGCCGCAGGGCCGCCTCGGTCAGGGACAGGATGGGGGCCAGCCCCGAGCCCGCCGCCATGCACAGCACCGGGGTGTCCACCGAGGGGTCGCCGATGAAGGTGCCGTAGGGGCCGGATATCTTCACCACGTCGCCGGGTTTCAGCGTGTCGTGCACCCACTGGCTGGTCTGGCCGTCTTCCACGCGGGTGATCTGCAGCACGATCTCGCCGTCCGGGCGCGGCGCGTTGGCGATGGAATAGCAGCGCGGCGGGGCGCCGGCGCGCTCGTCGCCCAGGGTGACGTATTGGCCCGGCCAGTAGCGCATGGGCTGGCCCACCGGGCGGAAGCGCAGTTCCAGGATGCGCGGCGTGCGGGCGATGCGGTCGGTGAGCACGAAGCGCTGATCCTCCCGCGGCGGGAAGAGCTTGGGCTTGGCGTCCTCGGTGCCCCACTCGATGACCAGTTCGGCGGACAGCGGCTTGGCCATGCACATCAGGCCGTAGCCCTGCTTGCGCTCCTCCTGGGACAGGGCCATGTCCAGCACCATGCCCTGGTCGAACTGGCCGGTGAGCACCTTGACCTTACATTCGCCACAGGCGCCGGCGCGGCAGTTGTTGGGCAGCGCGTAGCCGGCCTTCTCCAGCGCGCCGAGCACGGTGTCGCCGGGCGTGCATTCCACTTCGCGGCCGGAGGGGTGGAGGCGGATCTTCTGCATTCTTGTCTCCCGATCGGGGTGGGGTCGGATGTGCAAAGGGCCGCGGGTGCTTTGCCCGCGGCCCGTGGTGGTTGCGGGTGGGCGAGGCTCAGAACACCGGGATGATGTCCTGCATGTCCACGTCCGATACTTCCTGGCCGGTGATGCCCACTTCGGGAATCGCCGGGAAGGGGATGCCGTAGCGGTCGAGCACGCCCTTCAGGTTCAGCATCGCGTTCTTCCAGTTCTCCTTCTTGGCTTCATAGCTCGGCACGCCGAAGCCGGCGCCGCGGGCCACCTCCTCGGCTTCGCGCTGGTTGGCGATGAAGTCGTCGGGCAGGTCCCAGAATTCCATCGGCGGCTCGAACAGCACGGCGGACAGGAAGAGGTAGCCGGCGCGGATCTGCTTGGTCACCAGGGCCTTGTCCTCCTGGGGCAGGCGCGGGTAGTCGCGCTCCATCAGGGCCATACAGATGGCCATGTGGCGGCCCTCGTCGCGGCCGATGTTGCGGAAGGCTTCCTTGAACACCAGTTCGCGGGAATTGTCGTGCATCTGCTTGAAGATGGTCGCCGCGGCGATCTCGCCCATCAGGAAGGAGCTGAACAGCACCGCCAGCGAATACTTGGGCACCGCCTGCTTGTAGCCGGTCCAGTAACGGCCGCCGTTGTAGTACAGCCACTTGGCGTTCTTCTGCAGGCGCTTGCCGAGTTCGGTCTTCGGCTCGTAGGTGAGGGGGTCCGGATGCTCCAGGAAGCGGGTGATCGCCAGGCCGCACATCTGCTCGTGGTTCTGCTCGTCGCGGGTCACGGAGAAGAAGCAGCGCCGCACCGGGTCTTCCTCGTGCACTTCATAGGTCTTGATGAAGGCTTCGGCGAAGACCGGGGGTGCGGAGGCGTCGAACACGGAGAGCAGCGTCCACCAGTAGGCGATCGCCTCCCGTTCTTCCCAGGAGTAGGACTCCACGTCCAGGGTGTCCCAGGGCAGTTTCTTGGGGTCCCAGTTCTCGCGCTGGGCCGCGTCCCACACTTCCTCCATCTTGGCGGTCTGGGCGTGCCAGGACAGGGGGTAGACGTTGGGTTGCTGGGTCTCGGGCGGGAACTCCATCCGCTGGGCGAGCTTTTCGTTGTGGGCCATCAGTGTCTCCTCGTCGTTGGTATCGGTTCGGCGGCATGGGTGCCGCTCGGCAGAAAAGATGAGGCTTCGCAGGTCTGGAAAAGTTGATCCAGGTCAACAAATCATAAAATTGATTGACCGGTCGGTCAATAATATTTTTCCGCCGTGGCGATGTACCGGTATGCACATGTATCGCGTGATGTGCGCCCGCTGAACTGACGCCCACTTGTGGTATCGTCGCCGGGAAACAGCCGGAACAAGGGCTGCCAGCTTGCTCTCACCCTGACGACCCCCGCATGACGCTTTTTTCGCTGATCATCGCCCTGCTGATCGAGCAGGTGCGCCCTCTGCCTGCGCAGCAGGTGGTACTGGACCCTCTGGGCCGCCTGTCGGCTGCATTGACCGAGCGTTTCAACGACGGCCAGGTGCGCAACGGCCGCATCGCCTGGCTGCTGGTGATCGTGCTGGGTACTGCCGGCACCGCGCTGCTCCATTGGCTGCTGTCGAGCCTGCATCCGCTGTTCGCCTTCGCCTTCGACATCGGCGTGCTCTACCTGACCATGGGCTTCCGCCAGGAGAGCCACTTCTTCACCGACATCCACCTGGCGCTGCGCATGGGCGAGATCGACCGCGCCCGCGCGCTGCTGGGCGAATGGCGCGGCGGGCAATATCGCGAGGCCAGTTCCAGCGAGGTCGCGCGGCTCGCCATCGAACAGGGGCTGGTGTCCTCGCACCGCAACGTATTCGGCGTAGTGTTCTGGTTCATCGTGCTGCCCGGTCCCGCCGGGGCGGTGCTGTACCGCCTGGCGCGCTACTTCGCCGAGGACTGGGGAATGCGGCGCGATGCCGAGTTCGGCGCGTTCGGGCAGTTCGCGCGCAAGGCCTTCGAGGTGATCGATTTCGTCCCGGTGCGGCTCACCGCGGCTTCCTTCTCGGTGATGGGCGACTTCGAGGATGCGGTGTACTGCTGGCGCACCCAGGCCATGCTTTGGCCCGACAAGGCCTCCGGTATACTGCTGGCGAGCGGCGCCGGCGCCATGGGCGTGCGGCTGGGCATGCCGGTTCATGAATCGGGCGAGGTCGTCGAGCGCCCGGAGATGGGGCTCGGCGAGGAAGCCGATGCCGATTACATGCAGAGTACGGTAGGCCTGGTATGGCGCGCGCTGCTGCTCTGTCTGGTGTTGCTGGCCCTGGTCGGAATCGCCGGCTGGGTCGGCGGTTGATTGACGTGGAAGGAGTATCAGATGGCAAATCGTGAAGTTGTGGTCCTGAGCGCGGTGCGTTCGGCAATCGGTACCTTCGGTGGTTCGCTGAGCAGCCTGGAGCCCGCCGATCTGGCCGGCACCGTCATGCGTGAGGCGATCTCCCGCTCCGGCGTCGATCCCAAGCAGATCAGTTTCGTGACCGTGGGCAACTGCATTCCCACCGAGTCGCGCTACGCCTACGTGCCGCGCGTGGCCTCCATCCAGGCCGGCCTGTCCTACGAATCGGTGGCGATGCAGGTCAACCGCCTGTGCTCCTCCGGCCTGCAGGCCATCGTGTCCTCCGCCCAGGCCATCCTGCTGGGCGACGCCGACTACGGCATCGGCGGCGGCGTGGAAGTGATGTCCCGCGGCGCCTACCTGCTGCCGTCGCTGCGCTCGGGTGCGCGCATGGGCGACACCACCGCCATCGACGCGATGGTTTCCGTGCTGACCGACCCCTTCGGCGTCGGCCATATGGGCGTCACCGCCGAGAACCTGGCCACCAAGTGGGGCATCAGCCGCGAGGAGCAGGACGCCTTCGCCCTGGAATCCCAGAACCGTGCCGCCAAGGCTATTGCCGCGGGCCACTTCAAGTCGCAGATCGTTCCCATCGTGCTGAAGACGCGCAAGGGCGAAACCGTGTTCGACACGGACGAGCACCCGCGCGCCACCACGCTGGAAGCGCTGGCCAAGATGAAGCCGGCGTTCAAGAAGGACGGCACCGTGACCGCCGGCAACGCCTCGGGCATCAACGACGGCGCCTCCTTCTTCGTGCTCGCCGATGCATCCGTCGCTGCCGCCGCCGGCCACAAGCCCATCGCCCGCCTGGTGTCCTACGCCCTGGCCGGCGTGCCCAACGACGTCATGGGCGAAGGCCCGATCCCGGCTTCCAAGTTGGCCCTCAAGCGTGCCGGTCTGAGCCTGGACCAGATCGACGTGATCGAGTCCAACGAAGCCTTCGCCTCCCAGGCGATCGCCGTGGCCAAGGGCCTGGGCCTGGACCCGGTCAAGACCAACCCCAACGGCGGCGCCATCGCTCTGGGCCACCCGGTGGGCTGCTCCGGTGCCTTCATCGCCACCAAGGCGATCTACGAACTGCAGCGCGTCAACGGCCGCTACGCGCTGGTCACGATGTGCATCGGCGGCGGTCAGGGCATTGCTGCGGTCTTCGAGCGCATCTGACCGTGTTTGCAATCCGGCAAGAAAACCCGCTTCGGCGGGTTTTTTTGTGTCCGTCGGCTGTGCCCCTCCCATGCACCAACGCACCCAAAGGGAATGGGGCGATGCACCGCCGTGGTGCGCCGTAAGGGTGGAAACGGCCGAATAGCCGCGGCGCAGGCGCCCGAACGCTGGCATGCTTTTCGCTGTCAGAATTCGGTGGCGAGGATGCCCCGACCTTCGGGCCGCGGCGACTCACCGTTCCATTCATGAACAGGCGGGCTCGACGCCATGACCATCAAGCACTTCCATAACGAAATGACCGACGATGCGGGCCGGGTACGTCCGCACTACGCGTCGTACGCAAGCTGGCTGTCCGAGATGCCCGAGGAGCGCCTGGCGCAGAAGCGCGCCGAAGCGGACGCGCTGTTCCACCGCCACGGCATCACCTTCGCCGTGTACGGCGAAAACTCCGGCACCGAACGCCTGATTCCCTTCGACATCATCCCGCGCATCATCCCGGCCGACGAATGGCACACCCTGGCCGCCGGCCTGCGCCAGCGGGTCAAGGCCCTCAACCTCTTCATCTGCGACATCTACCACGAGCAGAACATCCTCAAGGCCGGGCGCATTCCCGCGGAGCAGGTGCTCAACAACGCCCAGTACCGCAAGGTCATGCAGGGCGTGGACGTGGCGCGCGACCTCTACGCGCACATCGCCGGGGTGGACATCGTGCGCGCGGGACAGGGCGAGTACTACGTGCTGGAGGACAACCTGCGCGTGCCGTCCGGCGTGTCCTACATGCTGGAGAACCGCAAGATGATGATGCGGCTCTTCCCGCGCCTGTTCTCGCGCTACCGCGTGGCGCCGGTGGACCGCTACCCGGACATGCTGCTCAAGACCCTGCGCAGCGTCGCCCCCACCGGCGTCGCCGATCCCACCGTCGTGGTGATGACGCCGGGCGCCTACAACAGCGCCTATTTCGAGCACGCCTTCCTGGCCCAGCAGATGGGCGTCGAACTGGTGGAAGGCCAGGACATGTTCGTGCAGGACGAGCAGGTGTTCATGCGCACCACGCGCGGCCCCCAGCGCGTGGACGTGATCTACCGCCGCATCGACGACGACTTCCTCGATCCGCTGGCCTTCCGCCCCGACTCGGTGCTCGGTGTGCCGGGCCTGCTGCAGGCCTACCGCGCCGGCCGGGTGACGCTGTCCAACGCCATCGGCAGCGGCGTGGCGGACGACAAGTCCATCTATCCCTACGTGCCGGAGATGATCCGCTTCTACCTGGACGAGGAACCCATCCTGCACAACGTGCCCACCTTCATGTGCCGCAAGAAGGAGGACCTCTCCCACGTGCTGGACCATCTCGCCGAGCTGGTGGTCAAGGAAGTCCACGGCGCGGGCGGCTACGGCATGCTGGTCGGCCCGGCGTCCACCAAGGCCGAGATCAAGGCTTTCCGCGAGGTTCTCGTTGCCCACCCCGAACGCTACATCGCCCAGCCCACGCTGGCGCTGTCCGCCTGCCCGACCTTCGTGGAGTCCGGCATCGCGCCGCGCCACATCGACCTGCGCCCCTTCGTGCTGTCCGGCGAGGAAGTGCAGCTCGTGCCCGGGGGGCTGACCCGCGTGGCGCTGCGGGAGGGGTCGCTGGTGGTCAATTCCTCGCAGGGCGGGGGCACCAAGGACACCTGGGTGCTGGAAGCCTGAGCGGCGCGGTACGAGAGAGAACGAAGGGAGAACGCAAATGCTGAGCCGTACCGCCGACCACCTGTACTGGATGGCCCGCTACATGGAACGCGCCGAGAACGTCGCCCGCATCCTGGACGTGAACCACCGCATGTCCATGATGCCCCAGTCCGCCGTGCAGCAGGAGCAGGCCTGGGGCGCGACCCTGCGCATCATGGGCCTGGAAGGCGCCTTCCATCAGCGCTATGCGGAGATTTCGCCGGACGCGGTGCTGGAATTCATGGTTTTCGACCAGGAGAACCCTTCCAGCGTACGCAACTGTCTGCGCGCCGCGCGCGAGAACGCCCACGCGGTGCGCGGCACGCTGACGTCCGAATTGTGGGAGACCACCAACGGCACCTGGCTCAGGATGCGCGACTTCACCCCGGAGATGCTGGCCGACGCCGGGGCGAGCGAGTTCTTCGAATGGGTCAAGTACCGCTCCCACCTGTCCCGCGGCGTGACCATCGGCACCATGCTGCAGGACGAAGCGCTGCGCTTCATCCGCCTGGGCACCTTCCTCGAACGTGCCGACAACACCGCGCGCATCCTGGACGTGAAGTACCAGTTGCTGCTGCCCGCCGGCGAGGTGGAGGGCGGGGCGGCGGACTACTACCAGTGGAGCGCGCTGCTGCGCTCGGTGTCGGCCTTCGAGGTGTACCGCAAGGTGTACCGCGACCTGATCACCCCGTCGCGGGTGGCGGAACTGCTGCTGCTGCGCGTGGACATGCCGCGCTCCATCGCGCGCTGCCTGAAGGAGGTGTACGCCAACCTGTGCGCGGTGGCCAACGACCAGTCCGCCGAAACCGAGCGGCGCGCCGGCGAACTGGAGGCCCAACTGCGCTTCGGCCGCATCGAGGACATCGTGCGCGACGGCCTGCACAACTACGTGCTGCGCCTGCTCGGCCGCGTGCAGGATCTGGGCAGCCGCATCGCCGACGACTTCCTGGTACCGGTGTCCTGATCGGCGCGCCGCCTGGATCGCGGCGGCCGGCAGCCGTACGGCCCCGCGTGCCGGGGAAAGCCGGGGACCGGCCCGTGACAAGTTGTCACGTAATGTCACTTTCCCTTCAGAATTCCTGCGCCGGGCCGATATTCTGTTCGACGCAGCAAGGTGGCAGCCCCATGAGCCCCGTTCCGCAAGGCGGGGTGTACGGCCGGCCCGCTGCGCCTCATCCATCGATCTCTTGTTTGCGTCCCGTGCGGCTTTTTCCGCGTGGGAGCGCCACGGTACCCCCAGATGCGAAACAACCAGCCGATCACCGACCGCGAGGTGGTCTTTCCCGCCGATGTACGCCTGATCACGACCACCGATCTGCAGGGCGACATCACCTTCGTCAACGACGACTTCGTCAAGGTGTCCGGGTTCGCCCGGCAGGAACTGGTCGGGCAGCACCACAACATCATCCGCCACCCGCACATGCCCGGGGAAGCGTTCGCGGACATGTGGAAGACCATCCGCTCCGGGCGTTCCTGGAAGGGCATGGTCAAGAACCGCTGCAGGAACGGCGACTACTACTGGGTCGACGCCTACGTGACGCCGATCATGAAGAACGGCCAGATCGTCGAGTACCAGTCGGTGCGCTTCGCGCCGGACCCGGACGCCAAGGTGCGGGCCGAGCACGAGTACCGGCGCTGGCGGGAGGGCGGCACGCCCAGGGGTGCGAGCGGATTCGGCCTTTCCCTGGGGGTGAAGCTGGCGCTGGCCGCGGCCCTGCCGGGCCTGGTCCTGGGCGGGCTGGCCGCCGGGCGCGGGGATGCCGCCCTGGCGCTCGCCGGCCTGCTGCTGGCGGTCGGGGGAGGCATCGCGGTGTGGGCGCTGCTGGCGCCGTTCCGTGCCCTGGTAGAGGACTTCCGCCGGGTGACCGGCCACCCGGCGCTGACCTATCTGTACAGCGGCCGGGCGGACGAATTGGGGGTCATCCGCCAGGCGCAGGCCACCCGCCTGTCCGAGATGCGCGCCATCATCGCCCGGCTGGGCAACTCCTGTCACTACATCGAGCGCGCCAAGACGCGCGCCGACGAGTGCGTCGGGCAGGCCAACCAGGCGGTCCAGGGGCAGGGGCAGGAGGTGGAGGACATCTTCCAGGCCATGGCCCGCATGCTGGACAGCCAGCACCAGGTCGCCGAGGCCGCCACGCACACGGCGGAAGCCTCCGTGCAGTCCCGCCAGGCCACCACCCAGGGGCGGGAGCAACTGGTGCACATGGTCGATTCGATCAAGCATCTGGCGGACGCGCTGGAGGAAACCCGCGGCACGGTCGCCGCGCTGGCCGAGCGCAGCGGCAACATCGCCAAGGTCATCGACGTCATCACCGGGATCGCCGACCAGACCAACCTGCTGGCGCTCAACGCGGCCATCGAGGCGGCGCGGGCGGGCGAGGCCGGGCGCGGCTTCGCCGTGGTGGCCGATGAGGTGCGCAAGCTGGCCCAGCGCACCCAGGAATCCACGCGCGACATCCGCGACATTATCTCCGGCCTGGAACAGGACACCCACGCCTGCGTGGACGCCATCGGCAACGGAGTGGCGATGTCCCAGCGCACGGTGGAACTGGCCGGGCAGACCGACCAGGCATTCGGCATGATCCTGGAGTCGGTGGACAACATCCACCAACTGGCCGGCAACGTGGATGCGGCGATGCACGAGCAGTCCAGCATCAGCGAGCAGACCGGCCGCCAGATGCAGGTGCTGCGCGACAGCGCCAGCCTGGCGGTGGAATCCAGCGCCACCTTCAATACCCACGCGGCCCGGCTCGGCGAGCACCTGGACAAGCTGAACGTGCTGGCCAGCCACTTCACCTCCATCCTGAGCCGCTAGGCCGGCGGGCGCGCCTACCAGCCCGGATTGAGGCGTCTGGCCTCGGCGATCTCGCCGCGGATGCTGCGGTAGTGCTCGAAGCGGCGCGGGTGGATGGCGCCGGCCTCCAGAGCCGCGCGCAGCGCGCAGCCCGGTTCGGTGTCGTGCCGGCAGTCGCGGAAGCGGCACTGGCCGAGATGGGGGCGGAATTCCACGAAGCACTCGGCCAGGTGGTCCGGCTCCAGGTGGGCGAGGCCGAAGGCCTGCAAGCCGGGGCTGTCGATCAGCCACCCCTCGTCCGGCAGCGGGTAGAGGCGGGCGAAGGTGGTGGTGTGCTTGCCGCTGTCCAGCGCGCTGGAAATCTCCCGCGTCGCGGCGTTGGCTTCCGGGATCAGCGCGTTGGTGAGGGTGGACTTGCCCATGCCGGACTGCCCCACCAGGATGCTGCGCTCGCCCGCCAGCAGCGGACGCAGCGTGTCGGCGCCGGCCAGCGCGGAGAGTTCGACGACGCGGTAGCCGAGGGCGGTGAAGGTCGCCAGCGCCGCGCGTGCGGCCGGCAGGCGTTCGGCCAGGTCGGCCTTGTTGAGCACGATCAGCGTCTTCAGGTCCTGGGATTCCGCCGCGCACAGGCAGCGCGACACCAGCAGATCGGAGAAGGCCGGTTCGGTGGCGACCACGATGACCACCTGGGTCAGGTTGGCGGCGATCAGCTTCTCGCGGAAGGCGTCCGAGCGCCACAGCAGGTTGCGGCGCGGGTGCAGGTGTTCGATGGCGCCCTGGCCGTCGCCGTGCGGGGCGATGTCCACCTCGTCGCCGCAGGCGAACACGCTCTTCTTGCCGCGGGGGTAGCCCTGCAGGCAGCCGCCGTCGATGAGCACTTCGTAGTGGCGGCCGAAGGCCGCGGTGACGAGGCCGTGCAGGCGGTGGCCGGCAGTGCCCGGGCGCCGCTTCACCGGGCCTGGGCCTGCAGCCGCGCCACGCGGATGGCCGCCGGCGGATGGGAGTCGAAGAAGCGCGAGTAGAGCGGATCGGGCGTCAGCGTGGCGGCGTTGTCCCGGTACAGCTTGACCAGGGCCGTCACCAGGTCACCGGCGCGGGTCTGGCGTGCGGCGTAGGTGTCCGCCTCGAACTCGTGCGCCCGCGACCAGTGGCTGGCCAGCGGCGCGAGGGGGAAGGTGAAGGCCGGCAGCGCGAGGCCGAACAGGGCCAGCGCGGTGGCGGTGCCGGCGCTGTCCACGCCCAGGCCGGCGTAGAACCAGTCCTGCCCGATCAGCCAGCCGAGGAGGGCCAGCAGGGCCAGGCTGCCGGCCGCCAGCGCCGCGATGCGCTTGAACACGTGGCGGTGGTGGAAGTGGCCGAGTTCGTGGGCGAGCACCGCCTCCACCTCCTGGGGGGCGAGCTTTTCCAGCAGGGTGTCGAAGAACACGATGCGCTTGGCCGCCCCGAAGCCGGTGAAATAGGCGTTGCCGTGGGCGGAGCGGCGCGAGCCGTCCATGACGAAGAGGCCCCGCGAGCGGAAACCGCAACGGGCGAGCAGTCCTTCGACGCGGCTGCGCAGGGCCTCGTCGGTGAGCGGGGTGAACTTGTTGAACAGGGGCGCGATGAAGGTCGGCCAGACGAAAAGCGCGAGCAGGTTCACGCCCAGCCAGAAGGCCCACACCCACAGCCACCAGGCCTCGCCCATGGCGTCCATCAGCCACAGCGCCACGGCCACGATGGGCAGGCCGAGCAGCGCGCCGAGCAGGGCCTCGCGGGCGCAATCGGCCGCATACAGCGCGGGCGTCATGCGGTTGAAGCCGAAGCGTTTCTCGATGCCGAAGATGCGGGCCAGCGCGAAGGGCTGGTCCACCACCCAGCCGAGCACGCCCAGGGAGGCGAGCAGGGCCACGCCGTGGGCCAGCGTGCCGGCGGCGAGGACCGCGCTCCAGGCGTCGAACAGCGCCTGCAGGCCGCCGCCCACGGTCAGCGCGAGCACGAACACGGTGGAGACGGCCAGCTCGGCCAGGCCGAGGCGCATGCGCACCGCCGTGTAGTCGGCTGCCTTCTGATGTGCGGCGAGGCCGATGGTGTCGGCAAAGGCGGCCGGCACCGCATCACGCCGGGCACGCACGTGGCGCATCTGGCGCAGCATCAGCATGGCCTTGACCAGCATGCCGCCAAACAGAACGACGAGGAACAGGGTGGTGAAGGAGGAGGCCGTCATCGGGGGAGCCGTCGGGGAGAGCCGGGCAGGTGGAGAGGGCCGCGGCAGGGAACGAGGAGCGGTCCAATCTGTGACACAATCGGCGCCTTCATCGTTTCGTTATTGGCCGAAGATTATGGCACAGGATCAGAACCACCTCATCTGGCTGGACCTCGAGATGACGGGCCTCGAACCGGACCGGGACCGCATCATCGAAATCGCCATCGTCATCACCGATCCACAGCTCGATACCGTGGCCGAAGCGCCCGTGATCGCGGTCCATCAGCCCGATACGGTGCTCGACACGATGGACGAATGGAACCGCAACACCCACGGCAAGTCGGGGCTCACCGCGCGCGTGAAGGCTTCCACCGTGGGCGAGGCCGAGGCCGAGCAGCAGGTGCTGGCCTTCCTCAAGGAGTGGGTGCCGGCGCGCACCTCTCCCATGTGCGGCAATTCCGTGTGCCAGGACCGCCGCTTCCTCGCGCGCTACATGCCCGAGCTGGAAGCCTGGTTCCACTACCGCAACCTGGACGTCTCCACGCTCAAGGAACTGGCGCGGCGCTGGCGGCCGGAGGTGTACAAGGGCGTGGAGAAGAAGGGCAAGCACGAGGCGCTGGCCGACATCCACGAATCCATCGCGGAACTGCGCCACTACCGCGACAACTTCCTGCGCCTGGAGTGAGGGCGGGGCCATGCCGACCAGCCCGCGTGCCGTGTTCTCCCGTGTCGCCGCCTGGCTGTACGCGCGGCGGCGCAAGCTGCTGATGCTGGCGCTGGTGGTGGCGTTCTTCTACCTGCTGGGCTACTTCACGCCGCGGGTGAGTACCCCCGGCATGTGCCTGATCTACGGCTGAGCCGGGCCGCGCAGGGCGGCGATGGCCTGCTGCAGGCCTAGGGTGGACGCGTCGCTGCCGGCCGGCGCTGCGCCCGCGAGGCGGCGCGCCATTTCCTTGCCCAGTTCCACGCCGTACTGGTCGAAGCTGTCGATGCCCCAGATCCAGCCCTGAACGAAGACCTTGTGCTCGTAGAGCGCCATCAGCGCGCCCAGCGCGAAGGGCTCCAGCATGGGCAGCAGCAGGGTGGTGCTGGCCTGGTTGCCGGGGATCGCCAGGTGGGGGGCCAGGCGGCGGACGTCCTCCTCGCTCGCGCCGCGGGCGCGCAGGGCAGCCTCCGCCTCGTCCAGGCTGCGGCCGTGGGTGAGGGCGGCGGCCTGGGCCAGTGCGTTGTCGGCCAGCGCCTGCCGGCGCGGATCGTTGCCATCGGCGATGACGATGAAATCCAGCGGAACGGCGCGCGTGCCCTGGTAGAGGAGCTGGTGGAAGGCGTGCTGGCCGACGGTGCCGGCACCGCCCCACACCACGGGCGAGGTCATCACCGCCGTGGTGCTGCCGTCGCGCAGCGTGCGCTTGCCGTTGCTCTCCATCTCCAGTTGCTGCAGCCAGGCCGGGAAGCTGCGCAGGCCGTGGGCGTAGGGCAGCACCGCCAGGGTTTCCTGGTCGAGGAAGTCGGTGTTCCACAGGCCCACGAGGCCCATCAGTACCGGCAGGTTGTCGGCGAAGGGGGCCGTGCGGAAGTGTTCGTCCATGGCCCGCGCGCCGGCCAGCAGGGCATCGAAGCGCGCCTCGCCGAGGGCGACGAGCAGCGGCAGGCCGATGGCCGACCACACGGAGTAACGCCCCCCCACCCATTCGGGCATGGGCAGCAGGCGCTCCGCGGCGATGCCGAAGGCGAGGGCGGCGGCGGTGGCGTTGGTGACGGCGGCGAAATGGGCGCCGATGTCGGCACTCTCGCCCAGGGCCGCCCGCAGCCAGGCGCGGGCGGCCTCGGCGTTGGCCAGCGTCTCGGCGGTGGTGAAGCTCTTGGAGGCGACGATGAACAGCGTCTCGGCCGGTTCGGCGTCGGCCAGGGCCTCGTCCAGTTCCTGCGGGTCGAGGTTGGCGGCGAACCGTACGCTCACCGGGTTGCGGCCGGCGGGGCCGGCCAGGGCTTCGGCGACCATGCGCGGACCGAGGTCCGAGCCGCCGATGCCGAGGTTGACCACGCGGCGGATGGTCCATCCGGTGCAGCCGGTGATCCGCCCATCGCGCAGTGCGGTGGCGAAGGCGCGCATGCGCTCGTTCGTGCGTGCGAAGGTGTCCGCATCGGCTGCCGGCGGCGGGCAGGTGCCCCGCAGCGCCATGTGCAGTGCCGCGCGGCCTTCGGTGTAATTGACCGGTTTGCCGCCGAACAGGGCGGCGATGCCTTCGGCCAGCCGCGCCTGGGCGGCGAGGTCCAGCAGGGCGGCGAGGGCCGCCGGGTCCAGGCGCTGGCGCGAGAAGTCGGCGAGCAGGCCGCAGGCGCGGCGGGACAGGGCATCGAAACGGGCGGGATCTTCGCTGAACAGGTTGCCGACGCGCTGCGCCCCCAGGCGTTCGCGGTGGGTCTGCAGGACCTGCCAGGCCGGCAGGCGATGGGGCGGCACGAAAGCGTCAGTCACGTTGATAGAGCCGGAAGATTTCCAGTTGCCTGCCGCCGCCGCGGCGATGTTCCCACAGCAGCTTCCACTCGTCCGGCAGCGTGCGCGGCCCGGCGCGGCGGTCGTCGTGCACCAGCAGCAGCTTGCACGGACTGCCCGCTTCCCGCACCGGTTCCGGGCGCAGGCCGGCGAAGTAGTCCAGCGAGGCGCGCACCGCCGGCGACAGGCCGGTGGTGGCGACGCAGTCCGAGTGTTCGTCGGCCAGCACGCGGGCAAGGGATTCGGCTGGCGCGCGGTAGCTGCGGCCGTAGTCGAACCAGGGCATCAGCAGCGCCACCGCCAGGCACCACAGCATGGTCATGCCCAGCGCCCAGTTGCCCGGGCCGCGGTTGGGCGTGCGGGGCAGGCGCCACGCGAACACGAGCCAGGCCGCCGTGATGCCCGCGCCGATGAGCGCCATCGCCGTCTCGCCGTGGAGCACGAAGCCGGGGCCGTAGCGTTCCACGTGGCGGGCGAGGCCCGGCGGCCAGGCGATCACCTGGGCCGTCCAGCCGAGCCAGACCAGCACGGCGAACACGCCGAAGGTCATCACCCCGAACCAGTCGAAGGCGTTCGCCGCGCCGCGGCGCAGCACGGGCGCGCCGGAGGCGGCCAGCAGCGCGAACGGGGCGATCAGCGGCAGCAGCGCAACGCGGGTGTCGCGCTCGCTCAGGGCCAGCCACAGGGCCACCAGCAGGATCGCCGCGATCGGCAGCACCACCGGCAGGCCGAGCAGGCGCCGGCGCGCGATCCACAGGCCCCACAGCGCGATCGGCCACAGGGGCCAGACGAACCAGCCGATGTCCTTGAACAGGCCGCCGACTTCGGCGACCGGCAGCGGTTCGCCGACCAGGACGGCGAGATCCTGCGTCCACCAGAAACGGAATAGCTCCGGGTCCTGGTAGTGCAGGGCCACCGGCCACACGGCGCCCAGCACCAGCGCCAGGGTGAGGCCGAGCAGCACGGCGCCGCTGGTGCGCGGGGTGCGGCACTCCGGGCAGACCAGCAGCACCAGCAGGAAGAGCGGCACGGTGAGCAGCACGGCGGCGAAACCCCCGGCCACAAAGGCCAGCGCGGCGCCGAGGGCGGCCTGCAGGGCGCCCGCGAGCGGCGCGGCGGTCAGGCGGGAGAGCCCCGCCAGCGTGAGCGCCTGCATGGCGACCACGGCCAGCATGGGCTGGGTTTCGTGGGCATGGATGACCAGCCCCAGCGTGCCGAGGGTGAGCAGCACCGCCGCATTGCGGGTCTCGCGGCCGTAGAGGCGGCCGCTGGCCTGGGCGATCCAGTACAGCGCGAGGGCGGTGAACAGGGCGGTGGCGAGGCGGGCGCCGTCGTGCAGCGGCAGCACCCAGGCGAAGGCCCGGGCCAGCAGCGCCGACGCCCAGTAGTACAGGGGCGGAAAGTCGGCCACCGGCTCGCCGGCGAGGCGGGGGAAGAGCAGGCCCTCGCCCTGCAGCATGCCGAGCACCGGGCCGAAATGGGCGGCGTCGTCGCCGCGCCAGGGATCGTGGCCGGTCAGCCCGGCCAGCAGGTAGACGACGGCCAGCACGATCAGTCCGAGCGGACTGAACAGGCGATGGATCAGTGAAATGGGCGGCCGGGGGGGCGTGGGCGTCAGCGGCATCGTTGTTCTTCGGCGTCGTCGGGAGGTCCGGTGACGAAGGCAAATCAGGCGTGGGATTCTATCCTTCCAGGACGTTTCATGCCGGTCAGGTTGCCACCGGCAACAAAAAAGGCAGCCGCGGCTGCCTTTTTTGCGGAAATCGCTCCGTTCAGCCCAGGCGCTGGACGTTGCCGTACTTCTGGCGGAAGCGCTCGACGCGGCCGGCGGTGTCCACGATCTTCTGCTTGCCGGTGTAGAACGGGTGGCAGGCGGAGCACACTTCCACGTGCAGGGCGGGCTTGCCCAGGGTGGAGCGGGTGGTGAAGGTGTTGCCGCAGGAGCAGGTCACCGCGACTTCGGCGTACTTGGGATGGATGTCCGCTTTCATGATCGGTCCTTGATGCAGGCGGGCGGTGGATGTGGCCGCCCTGGGTGTTGGAAACGCGCGATTATCCCGTACTGTGCCGGATAAGGCAAGGCACCGCCCCACCAGCTAGAATGCGCGCCTTGTCCCTTACCCCCATGCCGCCGCCGATGAACACTGCCGACGTCCACATCATGCTTGCTCCGATGGAGGGGGTGGCGGATTTCGTGCTGCGCGACGTGCTCACCCGCATCGGCGGTTACGACGCGGCGGTGTCGGAGTTCGTGCGTGTGTCGGGTTCCGTGCTGCCGGAGCGAACCTACGAGCGCATCTGCCCCGAGATTGGCAACGGCAGCCGCACCGCCGCGGGAACCCCGGTGGCGGTGCAACTGCTCGGCAGCGATCCGGCGCTGCTGGGCGAGAACGCCGCCCGCCTCGCCGCGCTTTCGCCCCATGGCATCGACCTGAACTTCGGTTGTCCGGCCAGGGTCGTCAACCGCCACGGCGGCGGGGCGATGCTGCTCGACGAGCCCGTGCTGCTGAACCGCATCGCCGCCGCAGTGCGCCGCGCCACGCCGGCGCACATCCCGGTCACGGCGAAGATGCGCCTGGGCGTATCCGATCCGTCCAGGGCCCTGGAGTGCGCCCGTGCGCTGGCCGACGGCGGCGTGCAGGCGCTGGTGGTGCATGCGCGGACCAAGGCGCAGGGCTACCGCGCGCCGGCCCATTGGGAGTGGGTGGCGCGCATCCGTGACGGCCTGGCCGTGCCGGTCGTCGCCAACGGCGAGGTGTGGAGCGTGGGCGACTGGGAGCGCTGCCGGGAGGTGGGCGGCGGCCGGGACGTGATGCTGGGCCGCGGGGCCGTGTCCGATCCCTGGCTCGCCCTGCGGATACGCGGCGCCCGCAATCCCGTGCCGAGTTGCGAGGACTGGCTCGCGCTGCGGCCGTTCATCGCGCAGTACTGGGCGGGCGTGCAGAAGCGCGCGGCACCGGTGCACGCCTGCGGGCGGCTGAAGATGTGGCTGAACATGCTGCGGCGCCACTGGGGCGAGGCCGAGGGGCTGTACCGGGCAGTGTGTGCGCTGGGCGATGCGGGCGAGGTTTCCGCGGTGCTGCGCGGGCACGGTATTGCCTGCTGAGGAGGTTCCGCTTTGCCGGCAGGCGTCCGGGCGTGGAGCTTCATGGCTTCCAGGCACAGCCCGCGAGCGTCTCGCCGCCCAGTCGGCCTTGCACCGACCAGCCCGAGACCAACCCGTTTTCCCGGTCCAGGCAGTGGCCCCGGCGCAGCGTCCAGTGGCCGTTCGTTCCGCCGGCGAGGTGGAGGCGGACCGTGACGGGGCCGGCCGCCTGCTCTTCGAACGGGGCGCGGAAGTCCGGCTGTGCTTCCCGTTCCACGCGCAGCACGTCCCCGGTGGCCGTCAGGCGCCACGCGGGCTGGCCGCCCATCGCGTGCCACGTGTCGGCGGTATGGCGCGGCGCATGGCAGCGTGCGTCGGTGTGCGCGAAGTTGATGCCCGTCATCCGCAGCGTCCCCGCTTCGGCCGTGCCGAAGAGTTCCGCGTAGAGCGGCCTTTCCGCCGTGAGGCCGAGCGCCCTGAGCGCCGAGGCAGCCTCGCCGTTCGGCGAGACGTCGTCGACGTGGACGTAGCTGCGCTCCCGGCAGGGCGAGAAGATCATCCGCCCGCCGTGGAGGATCATCAGGCCCCGCGCGATGTTCTCCGGTGCGTCCGGAGGCGGGGCGGTCCCCGCTGCGGGGAGCGGTAGCAGGGCGGCGGAGGCCAGGGCGGCGAGCAGGGTCTTTTTCATCGGTAGGTCGGTCTGTGGGACATGGGGGCGGCTATTCATCTGCGATGAAGGAGAGGATTTCGTCTGCGATCCGTGCGGCCGGCGTGCCGTAGCCGAATTTCCTGAGAAACTCGCCGTCCTTGCCGAGAAGGTAGAGGCCCGCGGAGTGGTCGACCGAGTAGTAGCCCTTTCCGGCGTCGTTCTCGTCCACCCTGGCATATCGCACCTTGAAGTTGGCCGCCGCGCGTGCCACCAGTTCGGGCGAGCCGCCGAGGCCGAGGATGCGCGGGTCGAAGTATCGCGTGTAGTTCCCGAGCACGTCGCGCGTGTCGCGTTGCGGGTCCACGGTGATGAAGATGGCCTGCAGAGGGGCGTCGCCCAGGATGCGCAGCACTTCCGCCATGTCGAGCAGAGTCGTCGGGCAGATGTCGGGACAGAAGGTGTAGCCGAACGTGATCAACTGGAAGCGGCCGCGGAAATCCTCGTCGGTGACGGCGCCGCCGTCCGGCCCGACGAGCAGGTAGCGCGTGCGCAGCGGCGCCGGCTCCTCCTCCCCGGGCCCGGTGGGCGCGCCGTCCGCATACGGGACGCCGGGCTGCAGGACCAATGCCGCGGCGACGAGCGCGCGGCCGATCAGGTGCCGGCTCATGGCTGCCGCACGGCGTGCAGCAGGGCCTCGCGCGCGGCATCGATCTGCGCGGCGAGGGTACGGCCGTCCGGGCATTCGCCGCCGGAGCGGCCGATCTCGAGATAGGCTTCCTGCGTGGCGCGCTCGAAGTGCTCGCCGATCGCCCGTTCCTTGGGCGCCACCTCGATCAGGAGTTCCCGCACGCGGGCGGTGAGTGCGCCCTGCCGGCAGGCGAGCGCAAGTCCGTTGAGCTGGCCCAGTTCTTCGACCGCCTGCTCGATCCCCCCGGGCTGGGCGGTATGGGCGGGCAGTGCGAGTGCGATCAGCGCGGCGGCGCATGCGCCGGTGAGGATGCCGATTCGGTGCGACATGGGTTTCTCCTTCATTCGATGCGGGCGCCGTTCAGTGGCCGCCCGCGCCTTGCATGCCGGTCGCCGGGCGAACCACCGGAGCGTCTACCCGCAGGCTCGAACCGTCGTCGAACTGCAGTTCGAGCGGCACGACATCGCCTTCGCCGAGTGGCGACTTCAGGTCCATCAGCATCACGTGGAGTCCGCCCGGCTGGAGCACCGCTTCGCCGCCGGCCCGGATTGCGATCGCCTCGATGCGGCGCATCTTCATCATGCCGTCTTCGTGGCGGTGGGTGTGCAGTTCCGCCCTGCCGGCCGCCGGGCTGCTGGCGGCAACCAGGCGCACCTCGGTTGCACCGGTGTTCCGGAGCGTCATGAAGGCGCCTGCCGCGGGCGCGTTCGGCGGAGGCTGGCGGACGTGGGGGTTGCCGGCGGAAACCGAATTGCCCGCACCCGCGAATGCGAGGCAGGGCAGGGCGAGACCGAGGGCGATCAGGTGCTTGATGTGCATCGGGACTCCTTGTGCGAGGCGTGGAGCGTGTTCCGGCTTCGTTCGGAAAGCGCTTCCTCGCCGGTATCGAACACGTAGGGGATCAGGATGCGGCCGCGGCCGGTATGGAGGATCACCGTGGCGCGCCATTTCATCGGCCCGCTGCTGCATACCGGCAGCACCGCCTCCGCCGCGTAGCTGTCGTCGGCAACCGGGGCGAGCGTCACGAGGTTGGACCCCATGTTCATCTCCACGCCGGTGAAATCGATCTCGATCTTGCGCGGGGCGAGGCCCTCGGTCGCCACCCGGACGCGGAAGGCCTGGGCGAGCGGGATCGGACGCGGCTCGAAACGGACTTCGATCCGCCCCGCCGCGAGGGTCGCGGTGCATGGTCCGTGGTGCAGGCTGCACCCGGGATCGGGCGCCGCGACGAAGTCCGGCTGCGGAAACAGGATCGGCTCCAACCAGTAGGCGGCGACGGCGAGCGCCAGCGCCACGGCGGCGGCGATCAAGCCCTGCCTCACGCCCCGCCTGCCCGTGGCAGGCCCGGCCGTCTGGTGAAGTGCGTCCTGCATGGATTCCTCCGCTGCCGCGCTCCCATGCGTCGGCTTTCCTGCCCGTATGTGGCGACCGCGGGGGGCGGCCGCGCATCCGTTTTTTCTGTTGACGGATTGTGCGCATCGGCCGCGGAGCATCGAAAGGTGACGATTCCTGAAAAGACGCCGTAAGGATGTCCGAAGGGGCTTAGGAATAGTCTTAAGCCATGTTTCCGGTTCATGCGGGGCGCGCATCGGGGCGTGTTCCGGCCATGTTGACGGGTCGCGCAAAGGGGCGCAGAGTCGGCCCCGCAATTCATCATGCCCTGCCAGCGGGCTCTTTTCGTGAAAGCAATACCCGGACATTTCCGTCCCCTCGCCGCGTTCCGGGGGGCCGTGCTGTTCACGCTCGTGTGGACCGTACTGGTTCTCGTCTCCCTCGTCGTCCAGCGTGAACAGTTGAACCGCACCGCCGCCGAGCTGGCGCGCATCGCGGCGATCGCCAACCTGAAGAAGGACATGGCGATCCGCGAATGGGCCTCTTCGGTCGAGGGCGTGTTCATCCGCGAAAAATACGTGCCCCCGTTCAATTCGCTGGACCAGGAACAGCGTTTCGCGACCACCGACCGATCGGGCGAGCGTTTCGAGCTGGTCCTGGTCACGCCGATGCACCTGCTGCTGGCGATCCAGAGCATGTCCAACCAGAAGGCAGACCTGCACGAGCGGCTGACCTCCAAGCAGTTGCGCAACCGGGAGAACATGCCGGACGAGTGGGAGAGCAATGCGCTCGACGAGCTGGAGAAGGGGGCTTCCATCATTACCGAAAGCCTGCCGCGGCGCGGCGGGCACGGGCTGATGCGGGTCATGATCCCGATGCGGATGGAGGAGGAATGCCTGGAATGCCACCGCGACACGCTCGTCCCGGTGGGCGGCCTGCGCGGCGCGGCGAGCATCTCCATCGACCTCAACACCTACCGGGCGGCGCAGGAGCCCACCTGGCGCACGATCCAGTACTGGCACGGCGCCATCTGGCTGCTCGGCCTGTCCACCATCTCCCTGCTGCACGGCATCGCGCGCCGCCGCACCAAGGAGCTGATCAAGCAGGACCAGGAGCGCCGCGAGAACGAGATGGCGTTCGCGGCCATGGCCGAAGGCGCCATCATCACCGATCCCGACGGCACGATCCTGTGGGTCAACGATGCCTTCTGCGAGATCACCGGCTACCGGCGCGACGAAGTCATCGGCGCCAACCCGCGGCTCCTCAAGTCCGGCATGCACGACGACGCTTTCTACTCGCGGCTGTGGGAACAGTTGCGCCGCGACGGCCACTGGCGCGGCGAGCTGTGGAACCGGCGCAAGACCGGCGACATCTATCCCGAGCAGATTTCCATCCAGGCGCTGCGCCTCGCCGACGGCAGCGTGCGGCGCTACATCTCGATCTTTTCCGACATTTCCCTGCGCAAGAAGAACGAGGGCGAGCTTGCCGCCTACCGCGAGCACCTCGAGGAACTGGTCAGGCAGCGCACCGAGGAGCTGACCGTCGCCCGCGATCAGGCCGAGGCGGCCAACCGCAGCAAATCGGCCTTCCTCGCCAACATGAGCCACGAGCTGCGCACGCCGCTCAACGCGGTGATCGGCTTTTCCAAGCTGATGGAGAAGGACGCTTCGCTGTCGCCGGAGAACCGGCGCACGCTGGAGATCATCAACCATTCCGGGCAGCATCTGCTCACGCTGATCAACGACATCCTGGAGCTTTCCAAGATCGAGTCCGGCAAGATGGTGATGCGGCCGGAGGAAGTCGATCTGGTCGAACTCCTCAAGCAGGTCACCGACATGATGCGGCTGCGGGCCGAAGAGCAGGGGTTGCGCCTGCACCTGGCCACCGACGGGATACCCGCGCTGGTGCTGGTGGACCCCGGCATGCTGCGCCAGGTGCTGCTCAACCTGCTGTCGAACGCGGTCAAGTTCACCGAGCACGGCGAGATCACCGTGCGCGTGAGCGCGTATCCCGTCTCCAACGTCTCCCAGCGGCTGCGCTTCAGCGTCCGCGACACCGGCATCGGCATCGGGCCGGCCGACCTGCGGCGCATCTTCTCGTCCTTCGAACAGGTCGGCTCCGTCCATCGCGCCGGCACCGGGCTCGGCCTGACCATCAGCCGGAGTTACGTGCGCATGATGGGAGGCGAACTGGCGGTCGACTCGCGCCTGGGCGAGGGCTCCGAGTTCCACTTCACGATCACCGCGCCGGTGGCGTACGGGGCGCAGCCGGAACGCCGCGAAGAGCCGGTGGTGGCTGGCAAGCTGGAGCGCACGGCAGCGGTCCTGGTCGTGGACGACAGGCCGGAGGGGCGGCTGCTCGTGCATGCGATCCTCGAACCGATCGGGTTCCGCGTGGAAGAGGCCACCACTCTCGAGGAGGCATGGTCGGTGGTGGAGAATCGGGCGATCGACCTCGTCCTGCTCGACTGGTATCTGCCCGACGGCGAAGGTCTCGACCTGATCCGGCGTTGTGCGGCGCTGGGCGGGCGGCGCCCGGCGGTGGTCATGCTGACGGCGAATGCCATGGCCGAAAGCCGGGCGGCGGCGCTCGAAGCGGGGGCGGACGGCTTCCTGAGCAAGCCCTTCGAAGAAGCCGAACTGCTGCGCCTGATCGACAGCGTCCTCGCGCTCGATCCGCTGCAGCCCGGGGCTGCCCAGGCGGCGCCGGTGCGCGACGCCTGGCAGGATGCGCGGGCGCTGTTCGACACCCTGCCGCAGGAAGAGCGCGACCGGCTCGTCCGCGCGGCGATCTCGCTGAACCGGGAGGAGATCGACGCGGCCATTACGGCCATCGCGGACCGGGTGCCCGCGCTGGGCGAGGCGCTGCTCCCGCTCGCCAGGGAACGCTGCTATCAGCAGCTCTGGGAGGCGCTGGGCCTGGAAGGAAACGAATCATGAACGAAAGCACAGCGACAGCCGCCGGGCAGGCGGAAATCCTGATCGTGGACGACACCATCGGGTCGCTCAATCTGCTGGGCGATCTGCTCTCCGGCGCGGGCTACACGGTGCGCGCGGCGCAGGACGGGCGCATGGCGCTGCGCTCGGCGCGTGCGCGTCCGCCCGAACTGATCCTGCTCGACGTGCGCATGCCGGGGATGGACGGCTACGAGCTGTGCCGGCTCCTCAAGCGCGACGCCCAGACGCGCGACGTGCCCGTCATCTTCCTGTCCGCGCTGCACGAGACCGGGGACATGGTGAAGGGCTTTTCCCTCGGCGCGGTGGATTACGTCGCCAAACCCTTCCAGCCCGACGAGGTACTCGCCCGCGTGCGCACGCATATCGAACTCTACCGGCTGCAGACGCGGCTCGAGGAGCGGGTGGACGAGCGCACCGAGCAGTTGCGCCGTTCCGAATGCGCGCTCAGGGTCTCGCAGGAGCGCCTGCGCGAACTCACCCGCTTCCTGCAGGACGTGCGGGAGGACGAGCGCACCTCCATCGCCCGCGAACTGCACGACGAACTCGGCCAGGCCCTGACCGCGCTGCGCATCGACCTGGGCTGGCTGCGCAAGAAATGCGGCGATGCCGGCGGGCCGTGCAAGGAGCGGATCGACGCCGCGCACGGCCTGGTCGAGCGCACCATCGAATCCCTGCGGCGGATCTCCGAGGGCCTGCGCCCCGGCATGCTCGACGTTCTCGGGCTGTGCGCGGCGCTCGAGCACCTGGTCCTGCAGTTCGAGAAGCGCTGGTCCATCGCCTGCACCTTCCGCGCCGACCGGGACGAATACGATCTCGACGCGAGCCAGTCGATCGCGGTGTTCCGCCTCGTGCAGGAGGCACTGACCAACGTCTCGCGCCATGCGCAGGCGACCCACGTGGAGATCCGGATGAAGGAATCGGACGGGCAACTGCACCTGGCCATCCAGGACGACGGCGTCGGCTTCGAGCACCAGGCGCCCAGGCGGGGGTTCGGGCTGCTCGGCATGTCGGAGCGGGTGAGCATGCTGGGCGGCGAAATGAGCGTAGATGGCAGCCACGGCACCCGCATCGCCGTCGTCCTGCCCCTGACCAGCGGAGCTGAACGATGATTCGAATACTCATTGCCGACGACCACGACATCCTGCGCGCGGGGCTCAAGCACATCCTGAGCGAGTCGGGCGACATCACGGTCGGCGGCGAAGCGAGCAACGGCGCCGAAGCCATGGCCAGGCTGCGCAGCGGACAGTGGGATGCCGCCGTGCTCGACCTCAACATGCCCGGCCGCAACGGCATCGAGCTCATCAAGCAGGTCAAGGACGAGTTCCCGCGCCTGCCCATTCTGATCCTGAGCATGTACAAGGAGGACATCTACGCGGTGCGCGCCCTGAAGGCCGGCGCCTCCGGCTACCTGTGCAAGGACAACGCGGAAGCGCTGCTTGCCGAGGCCATCCGCAAGATCGTCGCCGGCGGCCTCTTCATCAACCAGAGCGTGGCCGAGAACCTCACCCGCGACATCCTCCAGGGACGCCACACCCAGTTGCCCCACAACCGGCTCACCGACCGCAACTATCAGATCTTCCTCATGCTCGTGCAGGGCATGGGGGTGTCCGAGATCGCGCGGCGGCTCAATCTCAGCGTCAAGACCGTCAGCACGCACAAGGCCAACATCCAGGCCAAGATGGGCCTCGGCAACACCGCCGAACTCGTCCGCTATGCCGTTCAGCATCACCTCATCGAGGGCGATGCACCCATGCCAGAGTAGGGCCCGCGCCCGTGCGGCGGGTTTGCGCGGCATCTGTCGGTGGTCTTAGGAATATTCCTAACCGGCCTCTCCCCGATTCTCATCGTACATATCAGGATTCGTCACCTGTCGGCGGCCCGACCCCCAGCGCAGAATGGCGCCGAGATTGCCGCACGAGCGTTTTGCGAGTGCGGTGGTCGGGAAGAGAAGCGATCTTCTTTCTAGGGGAGAATCAATGATGAAAAGCCTGACAGTCAAGGCAACGGCAACGTTGCTGGCGACAGTAATAGGGACAGGCGCGGCATGGTCCGCGGAGTCCCTGCAGGACGTGATGAAGCGCCGGGGATTGAGCCAGCAGGACATCATGGCTGCGGCCAAGACCTACGTGCCCACCGGCAAGCGCGACGAATTCCTCGCCTTCAGCTCCGGCGGCCAGTCGGGGCAGATCCTGGTGTACGGCATTCCCTCGATGCGCATCCTCAAGTACATCGGGGTATTCACGCCCGAGCCCTGGCAGGGCTACGGGTACGACGAGGAATCCAAGGCGGTCCTCAAGGGGGGCTGGATCGACGGCAAGGAGATCACCTGGGGCGACACCCACCACCCCGCGATCTCCGAAACCCAGGGCCAGTACGACGGCCAGTTCCTGTTCATCAACGACAAGGCCAACCCGCGCCTGGCGGTGGTGGACCTGCGCGACTTCGAGACCAAGCAGATCGTGGTCAACCCGATCTACAAGTCGGAGCACGGCGGCGCCTTCGTCACGCCCGATACCGAGTACGTCATCGAAGCCGCCCAGTACGCCGCGCCGCTGGAGAACAAGAAGTTCTATCCGCTCGAGGAGTTCAACGAGAAGTACCGCGGCGGGGTGACCTACTGGAAGTTCGACCGCCAGGCCGGGCGCATCGACCCGTCGAAATCCTTCTCCCTCGAACTGCCGCCGTACTCGCAGGATCTGTCGGATGCCGGCAAGGGGCCGTCGGACGGCTGGTCGTTCACCAACTCCTTCTGCTCCGAGCGCTACGTGGGCGGCATCGAGAAGGGTCGTCCGCCGTATGAGGCCGGCTGCTCCGCCAAGGACACCGACTACCTGCACGTCATCAACTGGAAGAAGGCGGCGGAACTCGTCGCCCAGGGCAAGGCGAAGAAGATCAACGGCCACGACGTGCTGATGATGGACACCGCGGTCAAGGAGGGCGTGCTCTTCCTGATCCCCGAGCCGAAGTCGCCGCACGGCGTCGACGTCACGCCCGACGGCCAGTTCATCATCGTCTCCGGCAAGCTCGACACCCACGTGTCCGTGTATTCCTTCGACAAGATCCAGGCGGCGATCAAGGCCGGCAAGTTCGAATCCAAGGACCCGTACGGCATCCCGGTGATCGGCATGAAGGAGACGCTGCACACCCAGGTCCAGCTCGGCCTCGGCCCGCTGCACACGCAGTTCGATGCCAAGAAGTGTGTGGCCTACACCTCGCTCTACGTGGATTCCCAGGTCGCCAAGTGGGACTTCTGCGAAGGCAAGGTGCTCGACAAGATCTCCGTGCACTACAACATCGGCCACCTGATGACGATGGAGGGCGATTCGGTCGATCCCAAGGGCCGCTACCTGGTGGCGCTGAACAAGCTGTCCATCGACCGCTTCAACCCGGTCGGGCCGCTGCATCCGCAGAACCACCAGCTCATCGACATCGCCAACGACAAGATGCAGCTCCTCTACGACATGCCGCTGCCCCTGGGCGAGCCGCACTACGTCGTGGCCATCGAGGCCGCCAAGCTCAAGCCGGGCGTGCGCTACAAGGTCGGCACCAACAGCCGTACCGACGAGCCGCATCCGGGCAAGGTGCGGGCCGGCGAGGAACGCGTCGAGCGCGACGGCAACAAGTTGAAGGTGTACGGCACGCTGATCCGCTCCCACATCACGCCCGAGACCATCGAGGCCGAGGTCGGAGACGAGGTGACGATCTTCCTGACCAACCTGGAACGTGCCCAGGACGAGACCCACGGCTTCACCGTCTCGACCTACAACGTGCACGCCTCGATCGAGCCGGGCAAGACCGTGTCGGTGAAGTTCAAGGCGGACAAGGAAGGCGTCTATCCCTACTACTGCACCGAGTTCTGCTCCGCGCTGCACCTGGAGATGCAGGGCTACCTGCTGGTCAAGCCGAAGGGCTGGAAGGCGACCACCAAGGAAATCGCCAAGGCGGCCTATACCGAGACCGACTACCGGGCGACCCTGAAGAAGGTGGTCGACACCCAGGCGGTGATCGACTCGGTGGTGGGATTCATCACCAGCACCAACTACAAGGACTTCCCGGACGTGGTGAACATGGTGGAGGACGCGACCGACCAGCTCAACAAGGCCAACGACGCCAAGGCACGCCACGAGGCCGCCGCTGCCAAGCAGGACTGGGAGCAGGCCAATCTGTGGGCCGAGCAGGTCTGGCAGTACCAGGTGAAGGCGGCCGACATCGGCATCCGCGCCAAGACCTACCTGGAGCAGAACGGCGCCAAGAAGATCAAGTGATGATCGTGTAACGTCCGCCGGCGGGGCGCTCAGCGCCCTGCCGGCCCCCCACAGGCAAGGAAAATCATGAAACGACTGGTCATACTCGCGCTCGGCTCGCTCGTCCTCCCGGCGGCCGTCGCCGCGCCCGACGGCGCCGCGCTCTACACCGAGAAGACGTGCGCCGCCTGTCATGGCCCGAAAGGCGACAAGCCCCTGCTGCCCGTCTATCCGAAGATCGCGGGGCAGAACGCCGCCTACGCGGAACAGCAGATGAAGGACATCAAGAGCGGCGCCCGCAACAACGGGCAGACCGCGGCGATGAAGGGCGTCATGCACCTCGTCAATGACGAGGAGATCAAGGTGCTCGCCGCCTATCTGGAAAGCCTGAAGTGAATCGTCCGGCAGTGCCGGAAGCAGCGGAGGAGGCCGGCCCGGCGGCCGGATGCCATCCCCGACATACGAATGGGAAGAGGAGTTCGAAATGAAAGCGTCTGTCTTGTTGATCGCCCTGATGAGCGCCGGCATCGCACTGGCCGGCCCTCCGGCACCCAAGAAGGAAGGCATCGAGAGCCAGGGCTACACCTGGAACGCCCAGGAGGGCGAAAAGATCGAGGCGCTCAGGCTCAAGGGCGACAAGGTCGCCGGCGAGGAAGCCTACGAGGTGTGCGGTGCCTGTCATCTTCCCTCCGGGGCGGGGCGTCCCGACGGTACCTTCCCGCAACTGGCGGGCCAGCACACCACGGTGCTGATCAAGCAAATGGCGGACATCCGCGCCGGCCTGCGCGACAATCCGACCATGTATCCCTTCGCAGTGACCCTCACCGACCCGCAGGAACTCGCCGACGTCTCCGCCTACATCGAGGGCCTGTGCATCCCGCCCGACCACGGCAAGTACGAGGGCGCCGATGCGGCCATCCAGGTCGCCAAGGGCAAGGAGCTCTACGAGAAGCAATGCCTGGAATGCCACGGCAAGAACGGCGAGGGCGACAAGGCGAAGTTCTACCCGGTGATCGCCGGCCAGCACTACAAGTACCTGCTGCGCCAGATGACCGAGATCCGCGACGGCCACCGCCGCAACGCCAACCCCGACATGGTGAAGGTCATCAAGCCCTATACCGACGACCAACTGGTGGCCATTTCGGCCTACCAGGCGAGCCTGAAGATGCCGGGCGCGATGTGTCCGCCCAAGGCCGCCGCCAAGTAGCGGAACGGTTCGCAACACCCCGCCCGCCCCCGGGCGGGGCCCTCCCCGGGCATCGGACCCCACATTTCTGAGAGAGCAGCAGATGGAAAAGCAGAACAAGATCGTCGGCGGGCTCGCCCTGATCGCCCTGATCGCATTGGTCGCCGCCTACTTTTCCCCGATCTGGTGGGTGTCGCTCACCGCGCCCAACTACCCCGAGGACGCCTTCCCCGACGGCATCCGCATCCACTTCCACTTCGACGGCGTCTACAACGGCTGCCGGGCGGCCGGCAAGGACACGCGCATGGCCGGCGAGATCATCCAGAAGGATCTCTCCCACGAGGACGAGCGCTGGAACCCCATCCTCGACGCGCAGAAGAACGTGGACCAGGGGGCGGAAGGGCTGGACTGCGTGCATGAGATGAACACCATCAACCACTACGTGGGCATGTTCCCCATCGCCACCGGCGCGCCCGTGGAGAAACCGCTCGCCAAGTTCTTCTTCGGCTTCTTCGCCACCATGATCGTGGCCTTCGCACTGCCGACGAAGCGCGCCCGGCTGGCGACGCTCGCCGCCGGCTTCACCGCGGTGGCGGCGTGGATGCTCGTGGACCAGTTCGCCCTGGGGAGGCTCGACACCCACGTGCAGGCGTACATGCAGGAAACCGGCACCTTCTTCAAGGAACCCGAGCGCATCCAGGCCTGGGGCGACAACGTGCGGCTGATCACGCAGATCGTGATCTTCGGCCTGATCGCCGTCATGGGCGTGGTCGTCGCCGGCACGGCAAAGCTGCGTCGCTTCCAATTGCTGCTGGCCCTGGTGCCGGCGCTGCTGCCCTTCTTCTTCCTCGTTACCTACGCCGCCTGGCTGTGGTTCTTCGGCCACAACCTGCACCCCTGGGGCGCCTTTACGGTGAAGCCCTTCATGCCCACGGTGTTCGGCGAGGGCAAGGTGGCGCAGTTCTCCACCTACTCCTACCCGTACTGGGGCTACGCGCTGCTCATGCTGATCTTCGTGAGCCTCGGGCTGGCGCTGCTGATCCGCCGCAAACAGTTGCGCGAGCACCCGGAGATGGAGTGAAGCCGTGTCCGCGCCACTGTCCACGCGCCTTCGCACCGGGCTCGCCGTCGTGCTCGCCCTCGTTTGTTCGCAGGGCGGCGCCGAGCAGGCGGTGCTGGGGGCCGGCGCCGACTTGAGCAACGCGCCGCGGGTCACCATCGACCGCCCGAAACCCGTCTTCATGCTGATCGAGCGCGATCCGCGCGTCCACGGCCTGAAGCCCTTCCAGGACCTCGTCGATGCCGCCGCCCCGGGCTCGGTGCTGCGTCCGCCGCCCGGCACCTACGCCGGCCCGGTGGTCATCGGCAAGCCGCTGGTCATCGACGGCGGCGGCGCGGTCACCATCGATGCCGGGGACAGGGGCACGGTGATGTCGCTCAACGCCGACGACTCGGTGGTGCGCGGTCTGCGGCTGACCGGTTCCGGCGCCTCCCACGACACCGACGATTCCTGCCTGGACGTGCGCGGCCACCGCAACGTGGTCGAGGACCTGGAAATCGACAACTGCCTGTTCGGCATCGACCTCAAGCAGGTGAACAACAGCGTCGTGCGCCGCAACCGCATCCGTTCCAAGGATCTGGACCTGGGCGTGCGCGGCGACGGCCTGCGCCTGTGGTACAGCCACGACAACCTCATCGAGGCCAACGAGATCGTGGATTCGCGCGACATGGTGGCCTGGTATTCGCACCGCAACGTCTTCCGCGCCAACGTCGGCCGGCGCAGCCGCTATTCCATCCACTTCATGTTCGCCGACGACAACCTGGTCGAGGGCAACAGCTTCTACGACAACGCCGTGGGCGTGTATTTCATGTACACCAAGGGCGGCGCGGCGCGCCGCAACCTCATCTCCCACGCCACCGGCGCCACGGGCATGGGCATCGGCTTCAAGGAAGCCTCCGGGACGCTGATCGAGGACAACGAGATCATCTACTGCGGCATCGGCGTGGGTTCCGATCTCTCGCCCTTCGAGCCGGACACCACCATCGAGCTGCGCGGCAACCGCTTCGCCTACAACGGCCTGGCCATCCAGTTCAACTCGGAGACGGGCGGCAACAACGTGCGCGACAACGTCTTCGAGGGCAACCTCACCCAGGTGAGCTACGGCGGGCGCAGCGACAATCCGGAAAAGAACTTCTGGGAAGGCAACTACTGGGACGACTACCAGGGCTTCGACCGCGACCAGGACGGCTACGGCGACCAGGAGCACGAGGTGCTCGCCTATGCCGACCGGATCTGGATGGAATTCCCCACCGCGCGCTTCTTCCGCAGTTCGCCGGTGCTGGAACTGCTCGACTTTCTGGAGCGGCTCGCGCCGTTTTCTTTCCCCGACCTCATTCTGCGCGACGAGAAACCGCGCTTCGCCAAACCCCGGAGGGTGGCCCCATGAGCACTCCCGACACCCCCAACGTCAAGACCCCACCACCCGTCTCGCCGGAAAGGAAGCGCCGCGCGCGGCGCAAGTTCATCCAGTCGGCGGGGCTCGCCGCCGGCATGATCGCCATCTCGCTGCTCGGCTACGTGCCGGTGACCGCGGCCCGCGCCCCCCGGCTGCGCCCGCCGGGGGCGCTGGACGAGGACGATTTCCTCGCCTCCTGCATCAAGTGCGGCCAGTGCGTGCAGGTCTGCCCGGTCAGCGCCATCCGGCTCGGCGACCTGGACGACGGCTTCGGCGTGGGCGTGCCCTACATCGCCCCCCGCGAGCAGGCCTGTGATTTCTCCTGCGATGCGGTGCAGTGCATCCTCGCCTGTCCGACCGGGGCGCTCACCTACAAGAAGCCGGATTTCATGCCGGCGCGGGAAGGCGCCGAGCTTGCCATGGCGCCGGTGCTGAAGGCCAAGGCGAACGACCCCGAACCCACGCTGAACCTCAAGGAGCGTTTCGGCGTGGCGCGGCTGGCGCGGCCGGAATCCTGTCTGGCCGTGCAGGGCAAGGGGTTTTCGGGGCAGGCGCGCGGCCCCGCGTTCAAGGGGCGGATGCGCTACATGGAGGTGGACCGCTGGAAGCCGATCCCGGTGCGCGAGCATCCCTACGAGCGCGACCTGTGCGACCTGTGCGTCACCGAATGCCCCATCGCCGACGCCATCGCCATGGAGCCCTTCGTCGCCGAGGACGGCAGCCGCCGCTTCCGGCCGGTGGTGCTGGAGCAGTGCGTGGGCTGCGGCGTATGCGAGATGGTGTGCCCGGCCGAGCCGGCGGCCATCGTCATCGATGCGCAGGCGGTGTGGATGGAGGCCCGGACATGAGCCGCTTTGCCGATCTCTTCCTGGGCATGCTGGGGGCCGACTCGAAGAAGCCGGAGAAGGTTTCCGAGGAAGTGCGCCGCATCATGGTCGTCAAGTACCAGGACAAGGACCGCTACATCAAGGAGAAGCTGCACGCGCGCGCCCACCACAATCCCAGCCACAAGTGGCGCAACCGGCGCTGGGCGGTGCTGGCGGCGGTGAACCTGCTGTTCGTGCTGTCCTTCTGGCTCGACATCCAGATCCTCGAAGGCGCGCTCACCGCGTCGCGCTTCGTGGGCTTCCACCTCATCGACCTCAACTCCGCGCTGCACGTGATGCTCGCCCACAAGCACATCATCGTGAACCTCTTCATCGGCACCTTCACCGTGTTCCTGCTGTGGGTGCTGATGGGCGGGCGCAGCTTCTGCTCCTGGGTGTGCCCCTACCATCTGGTTGCGGAACTCACGGAGAAGATCCACCTCGCGCTGGCCAAGCGCAAGCTGGTCACCGACCACGAGTTCCACCGCGGCACGCGCACGGTGTTCTGGGTGCTGTTCGCGCTGATGTCCTTCATCACCGGCTACACCGTGTTCGAGACCCTGTCGCCCACCGGTATCCTGTCGCGGGCGCTGATCTACGGGCCCGGGCTGGCCCTGGGCTGGGTGTTCCTGCTGCTGCTGTTCGAAGTGTTCTGGTCGCGCCGCGCCTGGTGCCGCTACGTGTGCCCCATCGGCCTCACCTACGGCGTGGTGGGTTCCCTGTCCCCGCTGCAGATCACCTACGGCGTGGAGCAGTGCTTCCATGAAGGCGACTGCCGCAAGGTCTGCCTGGTGCCCCACGTGCTGGACGTGACCATCAAGGGGCGCGCCGCCGAGGCGCAGATGGGGCTCGGCCCGGACTGCACGCGTTGCGGCCTGTGCGTGGACGCCTGTCCCACCGGCGCGCTGCGCTACGAGATCAAGGGCCTGTCGCAACTGCTTTGACCCGGATCGTTTCCCGTTCCCACCCAACTCTCCATGATCGACGCCATGATCCTCCTCCAAAACCTGGCCAAGACCTTCCGCCGCGCGCGCGTGCTGAACGGCATCGACCTCGCCGTCGGCCTGGGCGAGCGCGTCGCGCTGATCGGCTCCAACGGTGCCGGCAAGACCACACTGATCCGCTGCCTGCTGGGTGAATACGCCTGCGACGGCACGGTGCGCATCGACGGCCTCGACCCGCGCCGGCAGCGCACCGCGGTGCTCGGCAAGATCGGCTTCGTGCCGCAACTGCCACCCCCGCTGCGCATGCCGGTGGGGCAGTTGATCGAGTTCTCCGCCGCCCTGTGCGGCACCGACCCGGCGCGCATCGCCGCCGTCGCCGGCCGGCTCGGGCTCGACGTGGAGGCCATCCGCACGCGCCAGTTCGTGCGCCTGTCCGGCGGCATGAAGCAGAAGCTGCTCATCGCCATCGCCCTGGGCCGCGACGCCCGCCTGCTGATCATGGACGAGCCGGCGGCCAACCTGGACCCGGAGGCGCGCAAGATCTTCTTCGATCTCCTCGCCCAGCGCCTGGAGGACGCCACCATGATCATCTCCAGCCACCGCCTGGACGAGGTGTCCTCCCTGGTCAACCGCGTGGTGGAGATGGACATGGGCCGCGTGGTGCTCGACGACAAGGTGGCCGAGGACGTCGCGCTCACCGACGTGTTCGCCTGCCGCATCGTGCTCAAGCGCTTCGAACCGGCCTTCGCCAAGGCGCTCGACGGCTGGAACTTCGACGCGGACGCGGAGCGGCTGGTGTGGCAGGGCGCGGTCGCCGGGCCGGACCGGTTGCGCTTCCTCGGACTCATGTCGCGCTACACCGGCCTGGTGAGCGACCTTTCGCTGATGGAGGGCTGAACCATGTGCACCCATCATCCGTCATCGGCTTCCGCCGTGCTGCGCCTGCCGCGGCGCGAATTCCTGCTGCGCGCCGGCGCGGCGCCGCTGCTGCTCGGGCCGCTCGCCGGACTGCTCTCCGGCTGCGGCAAAGGGGACTGGCCCGAGGGCATGGTGCCGATCCGCTGGGACCGCGACACCTGCGTCCGCTGCAACATGGTGATCTCCGACCAGCGCTTCGCGGCGGAACTGCGCGGCGGGCCGGCCGGCACCGCGTTCAAGTTCGACGACCTCGGCTGCCTGCTGTTCTGGCTGCAGGAGGCGGCGGCGAAGCATCCGTGGATGGGCGAGGTGGCCACCCGCATGTGGGTCGCCGACTTCGAAAGCCCGGGCCGCGAACGGATGAACTGGCTCGACCCGCGCCAGGCCCGCTACGTCGTGCGTACCTCGCCCATGGGCTACAACTTCGCCGCGCTGGCGGCGGCCCAGGCGGACGCCATCGGTTTTGAAGAAATGCGGCGGCAAACGCTGGCCAGGGGAAAATAAATGAAACAGCTTCTGCTCACCGCCCGCCTCGACATCGTCGAATCCCTGCGCGCGCGCTGGTTCCAGGTCTATACGCTGGTGTTCGGCGGCATCGTCGCGCTGCTCTTCGTCTTCGGGCTCACCGAATCGCGCGTGCTGGGCTTCATCGGGCTGTCGCGCCTGCTGGTGACCTACATCCAGCTCACCATGGCCATCCTGCCCATCTTCGTGCTCATCACCACGGTGCGTTCGGTGGCCGGCGACCGCGAGGCGGGTGTCTTCGAGTACCTGCTGGCGCTGCCGATATCGCTCGGCGCCTGGTTCTGGGGCAAGATCCTGGGCCGCTACGCGGTGATCTTCGCCCCGGTCTTCCTCGCCATGCTCGGCGCCACCCTGTGGGGCTACTTCGACGGCATCGAGATCCCGTGGGGCATGTTCGCCTACTACACTGCGCTGCTCGCCGTGATGGCGCTGTGCTTCCTGGGCATCGGCATGTTGCTTTCGGCCGTCGCGCGCACCACCGACGTGGCCCAGGGCGCGGCCTTCCTGGTGTGGCTGGCCTTGCTGCTTTTCCTCGACCTCATCCTGCTGGGGGTCATGATCCAGGGCCGCATCGACCCGGAACTCGCGGTGGCGATCGCCCTGGCCAACCCGCTGCAGGTGTTCCGCACCGCCGCGCTGGCGATGTTCGATCCGCAGCTCATCGTGCTCGGGCCGGCCGCCTACGTGATTCTTGACCTCTTCGGCGCGGCGGGCTTCCGTATCTTCGCGCTGGTTTATCCGGCGGCGCTCGGCATCGGTGCCGCGCTGCTGGGTTACCACCTCTTCCGCAAGGGGGATCTGCTGTGAGACGGCTCGCCGGATTCATCCTCGCGCTGTGCGCCGTCTTCGGCACGGGCGCGTATGCCGCCGGCACGGATTCGCTGTTCGCGGCCACGCTGGTGGGCACCGACGGCAAGCCGGCGGAACTCGCCCATTACCGGGGCAAGCCCCTGCTGGTGAATTTCTGGGCGCGCTGGTGCGGGCCGTGCCGCACGGAAATGCCGGAACTCGCCGCCCTGCAGAAGGAGTACGGCCCGCAGGGGCTCACCGTGCTGGGCATCGCGGTGGAGGACGACCCCGTCGCGGTGCGCGAATTCCTCGCTGCCTACGGCGTGGATTACCCGGTCGCCCTGGGCCGCAGCAAGGGCATCTGGCTGATGCAGGCGCTGGGCAACGGCAAGGCCGGACTGCCGTTCACGCTTGCCATCGACCGCAAGGGCGAGATCGTCGTGCGCAAGCTCGGCGTGTTCGGCAAGGACGATTTCGAGTCCATCGCCGGGAGGCTGCTGCAGTGACGGCGGAGGTGCCGGATTCGGCCAGCTTCGGCCGCTTCGCCGTCTCCCCGGAGGAGCGCCGCCGGCGCATCCGGCGCGTGTTCGAGGCGGTGGCGCCCCGCTACGACCTGATGAACGACCTGATGAGCTTCGGCATCCACCGCCTGTGGAAGCGCAGGCTCGCCCGGCGCTGCGCCGGGCGCGGCGGGGTGGTGGTGGACCTGGCGGGCGGCACCGGCGACATGGCCAGGCTGCTGGGCGAAGACGGGCGCATGGTGGTGGTGTGCGATCCGTCGTGGGCGATGATGGAAGCGGGGCGCCGGCGCGGCGTGTCCGCGGCGTGGAGCGCGGGGGAGGCCGAGCGCCTGCCCTTCGCCACCGCCAGCGTGGATCTGCTGACCATCTCCTTCGGCCTGCGCAATGCCACGGACGTCGGCGCGGCGCTGGCCGAGATCCATCGCGTCCTCAAGCCCGGCGGCCGCTTCGCGTGCCTGGAGTTCTCCCGCCCGGCGCGGTGGCTGGCGCCGTTCTATGACCTATACTCCCGCCTCGTCATTCCGCGTCTGGGCGCCGCGGTGGCGGGCCAACCCGAAGCCTACGATTACCTCGTCGAATCCATCCGGCGCTTCCCCGACCAGCAGGCCCTGGCCGCGATCCTGGACGGTGCGGGCTTCCAGTCCGTGAGCTGGGAAAACCTCTCCTTCGGAATCGCATGCATACACTACGCCAATCGTTCCCTCTGAGCCGTCCCGCGCAGCCGCGCTGGCTCGCCGCCCGCGTCTGGTGGCTCGCCGCCCGGCCGCGCACGCTGGGCATCGCGGTGGCCCCGGTGGCGGTGGGAACGGCCCTGGCCGTGGCCGACGGCGCAACGATCGCCTGGCTCGTGCTGCTGGCGACGCTGGCGAGCGCGGTGCTGATCCAGATCGGCACCAACCTCTACAACGACGCGGCCGACTTCGAGCGCGGCACCGACGGCCCGCGCCGCCTCGGCCCCCTGCGCGTGACCGCCGGCGGCCTGGCGAGTGCGGCGGCGGTCAAGCGCGGCGCCTTGCTTTCCTTCGCCGCTGCGCTCGCCCTCGGCTGCTACCTGGTGGCGGTGGGCGGCGGCTTCATCCTCGCCATCGGCATCGCCTCCCTGCTGGCCGGCTGGGCCTATTCGGGCGGGCCGCGGCCCATCTCTCACACGCCGCTGGGGGAACTCTTCGTGCTGGTGTTCTTCGGCGTGCTCGCGGTGTGCGGCAGCCATTGGCTGCAGGCCCAGGCGTTCTCGGCCGTCGGCGTGGTGGCGGGGCTCGCGGTGGGTGCGCCCGCCGCCGCCGTGCTGCTGGTGAACAACTTCCGCGACCTGGAAACGGACCTGCTGAGCGGGCGGCGCACCCTGGCCGCGGTGCTCGGCCGCGCGGGCTGCCTGCACGCCTACGGACTGCTCGTCCTGCTGCCCGTGCCGCTGCTCGCCGCCATGGCGCTCGCCGGCCGTCCCGGCGCGCTCCTGGGCCTCGTCGCCGTGCCGGCCATGGTGCGCCTCATCGGCCGCTTCCGGGCGGCGTCCGGCCAGGCGTTCAACGCCGTGCTGGCCGACACCGCGCGCGGCGGCAGCGTGCTGGGGCTGGCGATGGCCGCCGGTCTGCTGGTCGAAAGCCTGTTCTGAGCCCGCCCCGGTGCTGGCCGACGTGCTGCTCCCCACCGCGCTGGCGTTCATCATGTTCTCGGTCGGGCTGTCGCTGCGGCCGGAGGATTTCCGCCAGGTCTTCGTCCGGCCGGCGGCATTGGCGGCGGGGCTGGCCGGCCAGTTGCTGCTGGTGCCGCTGGCGGCGCTCGCGGTGGTTCTGTTCCTCGGCCTGCCGGGCGAACCCGCGGTTGGCCTGCTGCTCCTCGCCGCCTGTCCGGGCGGCGCCAGTTCCGCCTTCCTGACCCGGCTCGCGCGCGGCAACACCGCGCTGTCGCTGACCATCACCGTGATCAGCAGCCTGGCGGCGCTGCTCACCTTTCCGCTGCTGGCCAAGCTGGTGTTCGTCCATCTCGCGAGCGGTGCCTTCGCCGATGCGGTCGGACAACTGGGCGCGCTACCCGTGGAGCGGCTGGTGGGCAGCGTGCTCGTGGTCACCACCCTGCCCACGGCGCTGGGTGTGGCCCTGCGCCGCCGGCTGGGGCAGGGCGGCGAACGGGTGGAACGTGCCGTCGGGCGGGTGGCGACGGTGTTCTTCGCCGCCATCGTGCTGGGGACCTTCCTCGCCCATCGACACACGATCCTGACCAGCTTCCCGTCCGTGGGGCCGGCCGCGCTGCTGCTCAACGTGCTCGCGATGGCGGGCGGCTACGCACTGGTGGCGGCGGTCGGCGCCGGCCGCCGGGACGCCGTGGCGGGGGCGATGGAGTGCGGCCTGCAGAACGCGGGCCTGGGCATCTTCGTCGCCATTTCGCTGCTGCACAATCCGCCGATGGCCGCGCCCAGCGTCGTCTATGCGCTGGTGATGAACATGGGGGCGCTGGCCCTGGTGTATTTGTCGCGCATGCGCCTGGCGCGCGGCTGCGCGTTCGGCGGCCAGCAGGCTGGTGAACAACCCCGGCCGTGAGTCCGGGCGCGGTTCTCGATGCAGCCACGCATCCGCAACGGTCGGCAGGAAAGGCAGCCGGGAACTACCACCGGACGCGGACGCCGCCAATCCCGCCGACGCCATGCTGCATCCGCCCGTCGAGTTTGGTCGTATAGCTCACGGACAGGAAGGCGGCGACGTTGTCCGACAGCTTCATCGCCATGCCGCCCCGCAATTCCAGCGATGTGCCGCCCAGCGAAGTCGCCACCTTCGTATCTTCGAACGTCACGTTCGACGTCTTCCCGAAGTTGCGCCATACGTTGAGGCTGAGGAAGGATTGCCACGGACGGCTGCGGACCAGCGTGTCGTGCTCCAGCCTCACGCCCAGCCGCCCGGTGAGTGCATCGAAATCGCGGTAGTCGATGGAAGAATAGGGGTCGCGGGTATCGTCCAGGCCGATGCGCTGCCAGACGATCTGCCCCTGCGGCTCGATGGTCCACTTGCCATCGAGGGGGAAAGGGACGCCGCTCTCGAGCGAGGCAGCGAAGGCGCTGCCGTGGATGTCGGCTCCCGCGCCGAGTTTCGATTCGGCATCTCCACGGAAATGCGTGTACATCGCGACCGTATCGACGTACCAGCGGCGGGGGCCGATCCGCGTCCAGTAAAGGCCGATGCTGTCTCCGGTGAGATCCAGGTCGCCGGAGCGGTTGCGGTCGATCGACAGCGTATTGCCGAAAACGGTCCCGTGTGTCTCGGTATGCGTGTAGAACGCCCCGGCGCGATCCTCGCGCCCCTGCTCGTCGCTGCGGGCGTAGAGGTCGGACCCCACCTGCACGCCCCACATGCGGCTGCTGATCTGGGGGGACAACTGGTAATCGATGCCGCCGACCCTTGAACGCCATCGCTGGTCGCGATCGTCGCCGAACACGCGCGCCCATGCGTTGCCGGTGGTGCCGCTGACGTCCAGCAGCGCCTGGTCGCCGCGGCGTTGGTGAAAGGTGCCGATGGCTGCCATGCCGATCTGCTGGGCCATCGCGGGCATGAGGACGTAGCCGGGAATCTCCGGACGGATCAGCGGAATGTCCGGCGGCGATGGCGGATCGACGGGGGGCACCGGCGGCGGATCGACGGGCGGCGTCGGCGGTTCCGGCGGATCGACGGGGGGTGTCGGCGGCTCCGGCGGCGGATCGACGGGCGGCGGCTCCGGTGGCGGAGGAATGGGCAGCGGCGGCGTCGGAATCAGCGGCGCCGGCGGCAGCGGTGCCGGCAGCGTCGATGGCGGAGACGGCGGCGCGGGGCCCGGTGGCGTCGGTTCGAGCGGAATCGTCGGCACCGGGGCCGGCAACGTCGTTGGGGGAATGGGCGGCGGCGGCACCGGTATCGGCAGCACGGTGGGCGGCACCACGGGCTGGGACACGCTCGAGCGGAGGAACCAGTCGTTGTCGTTGGCAGCGTTGGACGTCACGCCGCCGCGAAACAGCGCGTACTCGTACACGCCGGCTGCCACCCGGCTGCCGAGCACGAACGCGCCTGCCGTCGTGACGGCGCCGCCCACCGCGTCCACCACCCGGATGCCATCTCCGGTGGTCATCGCGCCCGGGCCGTTCAGGTTGGACACGTTCAGCGCGGTCAGCCCGGATGCCGTCGGGTTTGCCGTCGCGCTCGAATTCTTCTGGATCACGAGTTGATCGGAGGGCGAATCGTCGCTGCCCAGCACGGTCTGCAGATTGAGGCGCCCGTTCTGGCCGGTGTAGTTGCCGTAGATCACGAAACGGTCGGTCGCCGTCGCCGGACCGTTGGTCAGATCGATGGTCCCGGCATTGTTGACGCTGACCAGCGCACCCGGATTCCACGGCCTGACGGCGTGCGTGCCGTTTCCGGCCAGCGCGGCACTGCTGCTGTCGATGGAAATAACGCCCGTCCCCGTTCCGGGATCGCCCAGGGTCAGCGTGCTGTAGTTCTTGAAGGTGAGCTGGGAACGGAAGTTGAGCGCTATGCTTTCCCAGTAGGTGAGCTGGGCCACGTCGAGGCCGGTACTGCCGTTTTGCGTATTGCTCCATACCAGGCGGTCGTTCTCCGACAGCCCGCCGTCCACGAGCAGGCCGGAAACCAGGTTGGTGGCATCGAGGCCGGAGAGCAGCGCATAGTCGCTGCCTTCTCCCATCCGGATACCGGCGACGATCCGGCCGCCCTGCCAGGCCAGGGTGTCGTTTCCTGCGCCTGCCTGCACGTCCGAGCTGATCGTGCCGTCGAAGATGAATGCGAGGTCGTTGCCGTTGCCGAGGTTGACCGTGCAGCAGATGGTCCCCTCGAACTGGGCGAAGATGTCGTTGCCGTCGCCCAGATTGACGCTGCCGTTGGTCTGCAGCCGGTTGGCGAACAGATCGTTGCCGGACCCCAGATTGACCGGGCCATTGATCACGCCGCTGTTGCTTATGGTGATGAACGCGTTGCCGGTGCTGCTGATGCCGTTGATGACGCCGGTAGCCCGGTTGATGATGGTGTTGTCGTACTGGCTGGAAGCCGTGTGTGCGTTGGCGAACGCGAGTCCCTGATTGAAGAGCCCGCTGTTGTCGATTGTATTGAGCGGCCCCGAGAGGATGAGCTGGTTGATCGCCGCGCCGGTCCGGTTGATGACCGTGTTCGAGGATGTCGCGTTCAGCGTGACGGAATTGTTGAGAACACCGAAGTTGTCGACGCGGTTCTCGGCGCCCGACAGGATCACGGTATTGACGGAGCGTCCGGTCCGGACGATCAACTCGTTGGAGCCGGAGCCCGTCGCCGAAAGCGTGGTGCCGCCAAACGTGCCGTTCTGATCGAACGTGAGATCGCCGTTGCCGGTAATGGTCACGTTGCCGTTGATCTGGCCGTTGTTCTGGAACCAGAGCGTCATCAGGCCGTCGATGACCACCGACCCGTTGATCGTCGCGCCGGGCTCCACCGTGACCGCGACGTCCGGACCCGGGGGCGGCGGCGGGACGATGGTCAGCCCGGATGGCTCGTTGCCCGAGCAGGTCACCGTGCCGGCATCGATCGTCGTGCATTGCGCGAATGCTCGCTCACCGGACAGGAAGAGGAAAAGCGGGATGGCCGACAGGGCCATCGGCTGCCACATGAACGGCAAGCGGATATGCTTTTGTCCTCCCCTTTCCGCGCGGATGAATGCATGCATCGCGCGTGCAGCACCGCTCCAAAGGACACCTCCAGGATTCGAGCGTCGCATGGGCCAGCCACCTCCCTGTCCGCGGTTTGCCGCCGGGAAAACGTCTGCATCGTGTCAGCCACGTTTCCAGCATCGGTCAGCGTAGGGCAAGTATAGGAAAGGCAACGAAATATCCAAGAAAGTCATCTTGAATTATCCGAAAAGCGCCAAAGTGTCGCCGTTCAGCTACGCGAGCCTGGAACAGTGCGTGCCGAAGGAGCACCCGCTCTTGCCGCCCCGTCAGGGCATGCGCGGCGCGGTGTCGCGCAGGATGAGGGCCGGCGCGGCGAAGGGGGCCAGCCGTTCGAGGAAGTCGAGCAGTTCCAGCACCGGCGAATTGCGGAAGAAGGTGGTGTCCGGCGTTTCCAGCCAGATTCGGTCCGCATAGGCGTAGATTTCGTGCGGCCGGTCGCCGCGGCCGTCGCCGTCCAGGTCGAAGCCCTCGTAGTCGTCCCAGGCATTGCCCCACCAGGTGTCGTTGAGCGGGTCGCCGTCGCCGACGATGGTGACCGGCCACAGGTTGCCGCGGAAGGTGTTGTCCATGGCGATGTGGCCGCCGCGCACCCCGTAGAAATGGACGCCGGTGACGTTGTGGGCGATGAGATTGCCGGCGAATACGACGCGGTTGATCGGGTCGGTCGGAGAGTCGGCCATGATGCCGTGGGCGCAGTGCACGATCTCGTTGTCCTGGACGAGCGCGGCGGAGATTTCCTTGAGCGCGATGCAGGCGCCCGAGACGTCCCGGGCGTGCATGATGCGGTTGCCGCGCACGAGCATGCCGTCGGAATTGAGCGCGACCACGCCTGCCGCGTTGTGCTCGAAGACGTTGTTTTCCACGACGCTGCGGTGGGAGAAGAGGAAGTTCAGCGCGCGCCGGCTTTCGCGCACGGCGTTGCCGACGAAGCGGTTGCGCGGCGAGTTGGTCACCGTGACGTCGCGTACCTGCGCGATGTCGTTGCCCTCGATGCGGTTGCGCGTGCTGTACCACAGGCGCAGGCCGTCCCCGCGGTAAGCCGGGTCATCGCCGCGCGAGCGGATGCGGTTGCCGCGCACCGTGCTGCCGTGCACGTCGTGCAGGGTGATGCCGAAGAGGACGTCTTCGAGCACGTTGTCCTCGATGAGCAGGGCGCGGCCTTCGGCCATGACGCCGCCGTCGAGGGCGTCGTGGGAATCGCCGCTGCCGCGCAGGATGAGTCCGCGCAGGGTCACGCCGTCCGCGCGCACCGTCAGCACGGTGCCCCGGCCGCCGCCGTCGATGACCACCTCGCCGTTTCCTTCCAGGGTCAGCGGCTTGGTGATGGTCGCGGGGCCGTCATAGATGCCGGGCAGCAGGCGCAGCACGCCACCGGCGGGGGCGGCGTCGATCCAGGCTTGCAGGGGCTGGGCGGCAAGGGCGGCGCCCGCGCAGGACAGGCAGAGCAGCAGTGAAAGGAGGGTGCGCGGCATCATCGCGCCATTGTGCCCGCCGGAGCGCGGCCGGTCTTCGATCCAGGTCAAGTCGGCGCGGTTCGTGTGCCGGCGGCCACCGGATTCAGCCGGCGCGCCATCTCAGCCGCGGCCAGCCGTGCGCCTGGGCGATGCGGGTGAGGTGCTCGTCCCCATTGACCACCACGGGATGGCTCACGGCCCGCAGCAGGGGCAGGTCGTTGGCCGAATCGCTGTAGAAGTGGCGTTCCCGCGGCGGCGGGCCGGGGAGCGCGGCGGCGAGCCAGCCTTCCACGCAGGGCACCTTCTGCGCGCCGAAGCAGGCCGGGCCGAGGATGCGGCCGGTCAGCCGGCCGTCTTGTTCCTCGGCCACGGGCGCAATCACCGGGAGGGCGAGCAGCCGGCCGATTTCATCGGACAGGAAGCTGTGGGTGGCGGTGACGATGGCCAGCACGTGGCCCGCGCCGCGGTGGCGCTCGACCGCGGCGCGGGCGGCCGCCGGGATGCGCGGCGCGATGCGTTCGGCGACGAAGGTGCGCAGGACGTCCCGCCAGGCCGCCGCCGGGCGGTCGCGCAGCAGGCCGATGTGGAAGGCGAGGTAGTCGTGGATGTCCAGTTCGCGGGCGGCATAGCGGGCCATGTAGTCGGCCTGGCGGGCGAGGGCGGCGGCGGGCAGGTGGCCCCGTTCCACGAGGTGTTCCAGCCACAGGCAGTTGGTGTCGCCGTCGAGCAGGGTGTGGTCGAGATCGAAGAGGGCGAGGGGCATGGGGTCAATCGATGAGCCGGCCGTCCGGGTCGAAGAAGGGGAAGGGGCCGTCGAAGGGGCCGATGGCCGCGCTGTGGCTGACGAGCCGGCCTTGCTGCCACAGGTGCAGCAGATAGCCTGGCGGTTCCATGCGGAAGCAGCTCGGCGCGTCCGGGCGCAGGTCGAGGGCCACCTGGTGGGCCGGGCTGGGGGCGGTGAGCACGCGCCGTCCGCCCACCGTGGTGTGGATGCTGCGGTGCAGGTGGCCGCACAGCACGGCGACGATCTGCGGGTGGCGGGCGACGATGGCCTCGAAGCCGTCGGCGCCTTCCAGGCCGATGCGGTCCATGTGGCCGATGCCGGTGGCGAAGGGCGGGTGGTGCATCAGGACCAGCGTGGGGCGCTGCGGGGCGGCGGCCAGCGCTTCTTCCAGCCAGGCCAGGCGCGCGGCGCACAGTTCGCCACGGCCCTCGCCGGGCACCACGGTATCCAGGCCGATCAGGCGCAGGGGAAAGCGGTCGTCGATGGCAAAGTGCAGGAAGCCGTGGGCGGGCAGGTAGCCGTCCGCGGCGAAGGCGGCGCGCATGGACTCGCGCTCGTCGTGGTTGCCGGGCACGGCGACCATGGGGATGCCCAGCGGCGCGAGCAGGGTCTTGAGATGGTCGTATTCGGCGGGCTGGCCCAGGTCCACGAGATCGCCCGTCATCACGATGAGGTCGGGCCGCGGACGCAGCGCGGCGACCGCCTCCACGCAGCGTGCCAGCATGGCGGCGGTGTCCACGCGGCGGTAGGCGAGGCGGCCGGGCTGCTTGACGTGGGTGTCGGTGATCTGGGCGATGAGCATGGGTCAGAGCACCAGCAGGCCGTCGGGCTGCACGTTCAGGCGGATGGCCTGGCCGGGCCGGAAGGTGCAGCGGGCGCTGCTCTCGACGGTCAGCGGGCACTCGTCGCCGATGTCCACGAACAGCCGGGTGCGGTCGCCCAGGTAGAAGGAGGCGGTGACCGTGCCGGCCAGATCGGCGGTTTCATCGTCGGCGGCGATGCGCACGTCCTCGGGGCGGAACATCACCGCCGCGGCGCCGCGTCCGGTGGGTGGCAGGCGCAGGCGTCCGCCCGCGCAGGCGAAGCCGTCGGCGGTCTCGCTGCCGCGCACCCGGTTCATGGTGCCGATGAAGTCGGCGACGAAGGCCGAGGCCGGGCGGTGGTAGATGTCCCGCGGCGTGCCCACCTGGGCCACCCGGCCGTGGGCCATGACGACGATGCGGTCGCCCAGGGCCATGGCCTCGGCCTGGTCGTGGGTGACGTAGATCGCGGTGATGCCCAGGCCCCGCAGCAGCAGGTTGATCTCCATGCGCAGGGTGTCGCGCAGTTGCGCGTCGAGGGCGGTGAGGGGTTCGTCCAGCAGCAGGGCGCGGGGGCGCACCGCCAGGGCGCGGGCGAGCGCCACGCGCTGGCGCTGGCCGCCGGAGAGCTGATCCACGGCGCGGTCGGCCAGCGCCTCCAGGCGCATCATGGCGAGCATCTCGCCCACCCGGGCGCGCTGCTCGCGGATGGGCAGCTTGCGGATGCGCAGGCCGTAGCCGATGTTCTCCGCCACCGTCATGTTGGGGAACAGCGCGTAGGACTGGAACACCATGCCCACGTGGCGCGCTTCGATGCCGCGGGCGGTGACGTCCTCGCCGTCGAACAGCACCCGGCCGCCGGCGTCCGGCCGTTCCAGGCCGGCGATGAGGCGCAGGGTGGTGGTCTTGCCGCAGCCGGAGGGGCCGAGCAGCACCAGGGTTTCGCCGGCGCGGATGTCCAGGTCCAGGGGTTCGAGGGCGCGGGTGCCGTCGGCGAAGGTCCGGGCGCAGCCTTCGAGGCGGATGGCGAGGGGGACAGGGTTCATGGCTTCAGCGCGAGGGGCGCGAGGTCGGTGTCGTCGGCGGGGATGAAGCGGCGCCTGCGCGGGCGGGCCAGCGCCTGCATGGCGAGCAGCAGCGGCACGATCATCAGGAAGAAGAGCAGGGTGTAGGCGCTGCCGACCTCCAGGCGCAGGGAGGCGTAGGCGTCCGCCAGCCCCACCGGCAGGGTCTTGGTGAGGGGCGTGTGCAGCAGCCAGGTGAGGTTGAATTCGCCCATGGACAGGGTGAGCACCATCAGCGAGCCGGCGAGGATGCCGTCGCGGCAGTTGGGCAGCACGATGTGGACGAAGCGCTGCCACGGGCCGGCGCCCAGCGACGCGGCCCCTTCCTCCAGGGTCTTGAGGTCGATGGCCGACAGCACCGCGAGCACCGCCCGCAGCATGAAGGGCAGGGTGAACAGCGCGTGGCCCACGAGGATGAAGGCCCACGAGGTGCGAAAGCCGGAAAGCGCGCCGTAGCTGGCGATGAGCGCCAGCGCGGTGGCGAGCCCCGGCACCGCCACCGGCAGCATCAGCAGTTCCTCGAAGGCCCGCCCCAGCCGGCTCTTCGCGCGCGCCAGGGCATAGGCGGCGGGCACGCCCAGCACCAGGGTCAGCGCCAGGCAGGCCAGGGCGATGCCCACGGAGCGGAACAGGGTGTCGCGGTAGCCGTTCCACACCTCGATCACCCATTTCAGCGTCAGGCCGCTTTCCAGGCCGACGAAGTAGTTCACCGTGAGGCCGGCGAGGACGGAGAGCACCACTGGCACGATCAGGAAGGCGCACACGGCCAGCGTGAACGCCAGTTGCAGGGAAAAGATCAGTGGGGGCATGGCCTGTCCCTCAGCCCGCGGCGGCCACGGTGGAGCCGGCCGCCGAGCGCGCCAGGGCGAGCACCAGCCAGGTGACCGCGCCCAGCACGAAGCTCAGCGCCGCGGCCATGGCGATGTTGGCCGACAGGGTGAATTCGGTGTAGATCACCATGGGCAGCACGTCGATGCGGGTGGCGAGCGTGAAGGCGGTGCCGAAGGCCCCCACCGCGGTGGCGAAGCAGATGGCGCCGCTGGAGATCAGCGCGGGCTTGAGCCCCGGCAGGATCACGTCGCGCACCACGCGCCAGGTGGAGGCGCCCAGGGAGCGGGCCGCTTCCTCCAGGCGCGGGTCCAGCTTTTCCGCCGCCGCCATGATGGTGAGGAGGGTGCGCGGAATGGAGAAATACACGTAGCCCATGAAGAGGCCCGCCAGCGAATAGGCGAATACCAGCCTGTCGCCGCCCAGCGCCTGGGTGAGCGTGCCGATCAGCCCCTGGCGGCCGGCCAGCATGATCACCATGAAGCCGATGACCACGCCGGGAAAGGCCAGCGGCAGGGTCAGCAGGGAGACCAGCAGGCGGTTGCCGGGAAAGGGATGGCGCTGCAGGAAGACCCCGGCGACGCCGCTGACGAGCAGCGTGGTGACGGTGGTGGCCGCCGCCACGCCCAGGGTGGCGAGGAGCGCGTTGAAATACACCGCGTCGGTGAGGATGGCCGCATAGGCCGACCAGCCCCGGCTGCCGCTGCCGCCCACGATGAAGAGGCGGCCCATGGGCAGGATGAAAAAGGCGATGAAGAAGATGGCGGCGGGCAGAAGGAACATCGCCCCGACAAAGCATTGCGCACCACCGTTCGCCCTGAGCTTGTCGAAGGGTGATTGGAGTGACCGGGCTTCGACAGGCTCAGCCCGAACGGCCGTGGATTGCGGAAACGACGTCATGGCTATGGAAGATTGGACCCCGCCGGCGGCCGGGCCGGCCGGCGGGGAAATGCCATATCAGCGCACTTCGTTCCTGTAGCGCTCGACGATCTTCGGCTGGGCCGCAGCCAGGCGCTTCAGGTCGATGGGCTTGGCGCGTGCGTACTCGCTTTCCGGCAGGAAGCGGGATTTGGCCTCGGCGGACAGATGCTCGGCGAACACCGGGCGCAGGTAGGCGTTGCCCCACATGGCCTGGCTTTCCGGCGACAGCACGAAGTCCAGGATCTTCCTGCCGTTGCCCGCGTTGGGGCCGCCTTTGACCAGGCCCATCACGTAGGGAACCACCACCGTGCCTTCCTGCGGGATCACGAAGCGGACCGGCGCCTTGTCGGTGTACTGGCCCCGGTAGGCGTTGAAGTCGTAGTCGATCAGGATCGGGATCTCGCCGGAAATCACGCGGGCGTAGGAGGTCTGCTTGGGCACGATGGGCTGGTTGCCGGCGAGCTTGTTGAAGAAGCCGATGGCCGGGTCCAGGTTGTCGTAGCTGCCGCCCAGAGCCAGGTTGATGGCCATCACGCCGATCTGGCCCACCGCGGCCGAAGTGGGGTCCAGGTAGCCCACCATGCCCTTGTATTCGGGCTTGAGCAGGTCGGCCCAGGTCCTGGGCACCGGCTTGTTGCCGAGCGCGGCGGTGTTCACGAACAGGCCCAGGGTGCCGGAATGGATGGTGAACCAGTGGCCCTGCGGGTCCTTCAGGTCCGCGGGGATGCGCTCCCAGCCGGCGGGCTTGTAGGGCGTGAGCACGTCCGCGTCGCGGGCCGGATCGGCGGCGATGCCGCCCAGGTAGACCACGTCCGCCACCGGGCTGGCCTTCTCCGCGATCAGCGCGGCGATGGACTGGCCGGAGTTCTTGTTGTCCGGCGGCACCTGGATGTTCAGGCGGCTGCCGATGGCCTTCAACTGGGAACCCCAGTCGGCCCATTCGGGCGGACAGTTGTAGCAGATCGCCTTGCTCTGGGCGTGGGCGGGGGCAGCGCCGGCGAGGGCGGCGAAGGTCAGCGCGGCCAGCGCGATGCGTTTGAAGCCGGGAACGGACATGGGGCTACTCCTTCAGGGCGTGGGCTGGGAATCGTCGGGGGGAAACACCACGGCCACGCCGGCGGCGGCCAGCATGCGCGTGATGTCGGGGGGCGGCGGCCGGTCGGTGAAGACCGCGGTCGCCTCGGTGATGTGGCCGCCGCGCACCGTGGCGCCGCGGCCGAACTTGGAATGGTCGAGCACCAGGAAGCGCTGCCGGCAGTGGCGGGCGAGTTCGCCGCGCATGCGCGCCTCGTCCTCGCTGAAGTCCAGCAGCGCGCCGTCCTCCGCCACGCCGCCGACCCCGTAGATGCCGATGTCCACCGAGAAGCGGCAAAAGAAATCGTGGGCCTCGCCGGCGACCACGTCGAAGTCGCCGTTGCGGATGCGCCCGCCGGCCACGGTGACCTCGCAGCCCGGGTTGCGCGCCAGCACCGCGGCCACGTTGAGGTTGTTGGTCATCACCCGTAGCCCCTTGCGCTCCAGCAGGGCGTGGGCGCATTGCTCGGGCGTGGTGCCGATGCCGAAGAAGAGGGAGGCGCCGTCGGGCACCGCGCGGGCCACGCACAGGGCGATGCGCCGCTTGGCTTCTCGGTCGAGCACGCGGCGGGTCGGGTAGGCGAGGTTCTCGCCGCCGGGCGGCAGGTCGATGCCGCCGTGGCGGCGCCGGCACAGGCCGCGTTCGCAGAGCAGGTTGACGTCGCGCCGTATGGTCTGCGTGGTGACGCCGAAGCGCGCGGCCAGCGCCTCGATGGTCTGGAAGCCGTGGGCGTTCACGCTGTCGAGGATGGCCCGCATGCGCGCCTCCGCCGCCGGAGAGCGGTCGACAGCGCTGCGTCGGAAGGCGAAGGGCGGAACGTTCATATGAGCATCATTCGCGCCTCCCGTTGCGGAGGGATGAAGTTCATATGAAAGGATGGTGACGGGCGGAGGGCCGCCGATGCCCGAGGCTTCCTTCGCATGGCGTCTGCCCGCAGCCTGGCGCGGCATGCTTCATTTTAAGTTTCGGTTAATCCGCGTCGGCTATTCATCGATCCGGCAATCTGCCGATGCGACCTGCACGGGCAGGATGCCATCCAGAACGACAATAAGGAGGAGAACACGATGAGTAGCTCTAGCACACCGGTGCTGGCCGCGACCGCCCTGTTTGCAGGGGCATTCGGGCTGATCTGGGCCAGCAACGGCACCGGCATCATCCGCGCCGATCACGATCGTCACGTCGACATTCCCGGGACGCTCACCGTGCCGCTGCAGGTCCGCGCAGCCTACAACGGCGAGAAGATTTTCTTCCAGTACCGCTGGCCGGCTGAGCGCCCGCGCATCTTCCACGACGTGCTGCGCTACCAGGGCGGCGAGTGGCGGCGCTACGGCGACCCGGTGCCCGGCCCCAATCCGCACGGCCTGCACGAGGACCGCGTCGCCATGCTGGTCGATGACGGCAGCGTGCCGGAGTTCGGCCGCTACGGCGGCTACGTGGCCATCGGCGCCGGGCTGGCCGAACTGAGCACCCAGGCCGGCGCGGAGGAGGTGGGCGCCCACCCGCGCCTGGGCAAGGAGCTCAAGGAAGAGGCTGTCACCAAGTACCTGCCGGCCACGCGCACCATCCCGGCCGACTGGACGACCACGGTGGACGGCGAGCGCATGGCGACCCTGCGCAAGTCCGGCTACTTCCTCGACCTGTGGCACTGGCGCGCCAACCGCGGTGCGCCCATCGGCGTGGCCGACGACCAGGCGGTGCACGAAATCCGCGGCGGCGACGCCGGGCGCAGCGCCTGGTCGACCAACTGGGATGGCGAGAGGAAGCAGCCGCGCTGGATGTTCGACCCGGAGAAGGCCGGCCACGCCGCACTGCGCTGGGAAGAGGTGGAAGGCGGCGCAGTGGCGCAGGATTCGGTGTACTACCTGCACGCTGGCACCATGATTCCCTACGATGCGGACCATCCATGGCAGGAAGGCGACACCCTGCCGCGGCGGGCGCTGCGCGACCCGACCGGGTCCCGTGCCGACATCGGTGCCAGCGGCAGGTGGGCGGACGGGCACTGGACGGTGACCCTGTCCCGCGCGCTGGACACCGGCAACCCGCTGGACGACAAGATCTTCCACGATGGCGGCAGCTATTCGGTCGCTTTCGCCATCCATCGCCATGCCACCGGCGGGCGCTGGCACTACGTTTCGCTGCCACTCTCGCTCGGCCTGTCACGCGAGGCGGAGCTGCAGGCCGTGCGCTTTGCGGGAGATGCCCCGCCCTGGCAGCAGGAATGGAAGGCCGTGAAGCTCTTCTACCCCGGCCAGGTCACCTGGCCGCTGCTGACCAGCGAAGAGCACGCCGGCAGCGCACAAATCCGGCGCGGCGTGCCGGTGAAGCGCTACCACACCGAGGAGCAGCTCGCCAGCTACGGGGTGGAGATGGAATTCCGCGAGCGGATCGTCGGCCAGTGGCGCCTGACCCTGCTGGCCGGCCTGCTGCTCTTTGCCGCCGCCGGCTTCGCACTGGTACGCGCCCCGCGCAATTGATCAGGGAGAACACGCACATGGCTCCGTATCACCACATCATGGCCCACTTCCCGATGGGCCTGCTGTTCGTTTCCTTCTTCATCATCCTGGCGCGCGCCTTTTCCGACAGCGAGCGGACGCGCGGTTTCGACCGCCTGCTGCCCGTCTTGCTGGTGGCGGGCCTGCTCGGCGGCGTGGGCACCTTCCTTACCGGCCTGCTGATCTGGCCGTCCGATGCGGTAGTGGCCTCGCCGATGGGGCGCAACAAGGTGCTGTTTGCCATCTGGGCGATGGCGGCCTGGGCGCTGGTGGCCGCGTTACGCATCCGCGGCGGCGAGCAGGTGTGGCAGGGCAGCCGGCGCTTGCCTTTGCTGTTTTTCACCCTGGTGGCCGCATTCCTGCTCGCCGTCACGGGTACCCTGGGTGGCTACCTGCTCGGCTCGCCGTCTGATTTCTCGCTGGGGCTCAAGGCCGCGGGTTGGGACGTCTACCACACTTTCTACGCGCCGACCTGGGCGCTGGGCGTCGGCGTGGCGGCGGCCTTGGTCATCGCGGTGTTGGGCGTACTGGGCGCGCGACAGAAATCCTGATGCTCGGGCTGAACTGGCCGCGTTCCATGTTAAGTCCCGATTAATCGGCCCGCCTCAAGATCGTGGCACCACATCGACAGGGGCCGCGATCTTGAGGGCATATCGACACCATTTCCTGCCGCAGCGCAGCCTGCCCACGGTGCGCCATACCGTGGACGGCCATCCGCGCCGCGCCGCGGCGGAGGACTTCGTCCGCGCGGTCTTCCGCCGCCGCTACGGCGCCGAGGTGCCGGGCTTCGCGCCCAATCTGATGGTGCTCGAACGCGACGCGCGCATCGTGGCCGCCGCGGGCTGGCGCAGCGCGGCCGAAGACCGGCTGATGCTGGAGCACTACCTCGACCGGTCGGTGGAGGAAGCACTCGCCCGCCTGGCCGGCCAGCCGGTGCCCCGCGGGCGCATCGTGGAGGTGGGCAACCTGGCGGCGGAGCGGCCGGGGAGCAGCGTGGACGTCATCTTCGCGCTGGCGGCGCACCTGGACCGGCTGGGCTACGAGTGGGTGGCGTTCACCGCCACGGCCGAGCTGATCGGCATCTTCCGCCGCCTCGGCCTGCCGCCGCTGGCCATCGCGCCCGCCGATCCGCACCGCCTGGGCGAACAGGCGCGGGCCTGGGGCAGCTACTACGCCACCGGGCCGGTCGTGGTCGCCGGCCGCATCCGGCTGGCGCTGGACAAGGCGGCCGGCCATGGGTGAGTTCGACTGGCGCGACGAACTCGCGCGCCATCCGTGCCACCGCGTCCTGCTCGCCGCGCCGGGACGCGCCTGGTGGGCGGGGGAGATCGTCGCGGAACTGGATGCGCTGTGCGAGCGCCTGGCCGCCAGCCGGGTGCTCGCCGTGCTGGCGGACAACGGCCCGGAGTGGGTCATGGCCGACCTCGCGGCGCAGTCGGCCGGCGTGGTGCATCTGCCGCTGCCGGCCTTCTTCACCTCCGCCCAGTTGAGCCACGCGTTGGAACGCTCGGGCGCCGATACGGTGCTCACCGACCAGCCCGAGCGCATCGGCGCGCTGGACCTGGGGTTCTGCCTCACCGGGCGCAGGCAGGGCCTGCACTGGATGCGCCGGGTCGCCGCCCCGGCCGCACTGCCGGCCGGGACGGCGAAGATTTCCTTCACCTCCGGCAGCACCGGCGCGCCCAAGGGCGTGTGCCTGTCCGCGCAAGGCCTGCTCGACACCGCCCGCGCGGTGGACGAGCGTCTGCGCGGGCTGCCCTTGGAACGCCACCTGGCGGTGCTGCCGCTCGCGCTGCTGCTGGAGAACGTGGCCGGCGTCTACGCCCCCCTGCTGCGCGGCATGGCGGTGCACCTGCCGCCGCTCGCGTCGCTGGGCTGGCGCGGCGCGGCGGGCTTCGATCCGGCCGGGCTGGACCGCAGCCTGCGGAAAACCCGCGCGTCGAGCGTGATCCTGGTGCCGGAACTGCTGAAGGCGTGGCTCGGCCTGCTGCAGCATTCCGGCCGGCTCGCGCCCGGGAGCCTGTGCTTTGCCGCGGTCGGCGGGGCGCGGGTGGCCTCCGGCCTGCTGACCACCGCGCGCCGTGCCGGATTGCCCGTCTGCCAGGGCTACGGCCTGACCGAGGCCGGTTCAGTGGTCTGCCTCAACTTGCCGGGCGAAGCGAACGACGGCGACGACGTGGGGCGTCCGCTCGCCCATGCGCGGGTGGAGATCGACGATGGCGAGGTGGTAGTGCGCAGCCGTGGCTTCCTCGGCTATGCGGGCAACCCGGTGGGCGAGGGCGGTGTGTTTCGCACCGGCGACCTGGGCGTACTGGACGTCCGGGGCCACCTGCGCCTGGCGGGGCGGCGCAAGAACCTGCTGATCACCTCCTTCGGCCGCAACGTGGCGCCGGAGTGGATCGAATCCCTGCTGCTGGCCGATGCGCGCGTGCTGCAGGCGCTGGTGACGGGCGACGGCCGTCCGTCCCCGGTCGCGCTGCTGGTCCCCGCGCCGGGCGTGGAGGCGCGCCAGCTCGGCGCGCTGGTGGCCGGGGTCAACGCCGGCCTGCCGGACTACGCGCGCATCGCACGCTGGCGGGCCGTCCCGCCTTTCACCGCGGCCGACGGCACCGCGACCGGCAACGGCCGTCCGGTGCGCAGCCGCATCAACCAACTGTATGCCGGCGAGATCGCCGCGCTGTACGACAACGAGGAACCGCAAGATGAGCTTCTATGAGGAACTGCAACGGGCCACCGCCGACGCCCGCGCGACGCTGGTGGGCGCGCCGGTCATCGCCGCCTGCCTGCAGGGGCGGGTCGGCCGCGAGTCCTACCTGGCCTTTCTCGGCCAGGCCTACCACCACGTGCGCCACACCACGCCGCTGCTGATGAGGCTGGGCGGCCGCCTGCCCGAACGCCTCGCGTGGATGCGCCGCGCCGTGGCGGAATACATCGACGAGGAGATCGGCCACGAGGAATGGATCCTCGACGACATCGCCGTCGCCGGCGGCGACGCCGATGCGGTGCGGCGCAGCCGGCCGGACCTGCCCGCCGAGGTGATGGTGGCCTACGCCTACGACCTGATCGAGCGCGGCAATCCGGCCGCCTTCTTCGGCATGGTGTTCGTGCTGGAAGGCACCAGCGTCGCGCTGGCGCTCACTGCGGCGGACCGCATCCAGCAGGCCCTGGGCCTGCCCGACGGGGCCTTCACCTACCTGCGCTCCCACGGCACGCTGGACCCGGAGCACACCCGCCACCTGGCCGCACTGCTGGAGCGCATGACCCCGGAAGACCAGGCCGACGTGGTCCACGCCGCGCGGGTGTTCTTCAAGCTGTATGGCGACGTCTTCCGCGCGCTGCCCGTCGTGGAGGCCGCCGCATGCGCCTGAGTGAAGCCCGCGTCGTGCTGACCGGCGCCAGCGGCGGACTGGGTTCCGCGCTGGCGCGGCAACTGGCGGAAGCCGGCGCCTCACTGCTGCTCACGGGCCGCGACGCCGGGCGGCTCGCTACGGTGGCGCTGCCGGCCGGCTGCGAGGTCCGCCGCGTGGCCGCCGACCTGACCAGCGAGGAGGGCATAGCCGCACTGGCGCAGGCCGCCCGCGATTTCGGCGCCGACGTGCTGATCAACAACGCCGGCACGGGCGGCTTCGGCCTCTTCGAGAACCAGGCCCCCAAAACCGTGGCCCACATCCTGGCGACGGATCTCGCCGCCCCGCTGCGCCTGACCCATGCGCTGCTGCCCGTCCTGCGCGACCGGCCCGCCGCGGCGGTGGTGAACATCGGCTCGGCCTTCGGCAGCATTCCCTTCGCCGGCTTCGCCGCGTATTCGGCCGCCAAGGCCGGGCTGCGCGCCTTTTCCCAGGCGCTGCGGCGGGAACTGGCCGACAGCCCGGTGCGGGTGATCCACGTCGCCCCGCGGGCCATCGACACCGCCCTCGATCCGCCCGCCGCCAGGGCCCTGAACGCCGCGCTGAGCAACGCCTGCGATCGCCCCGAGGTGGTGGCCGCCCACGTCGTCGACGCCCTGCGCCGCGGGGTAGCCGAACGCCACATCGGCTTCCCGGAACGCCTGTTCGCCCGCCTCAACGGACTCGCCCCGGAACTGGTGGACCGGGGCCTGCGCGGCAAGCTGGGGGTCATCAAGCAGCATGCCACCGCGCAACACACCGAATCACCCTGATACATCCACCGGAGAACCCGACCATGCTTCGCCCCTTTCTAGCCGCGGCCGCCCTGTGCTTCGGCCTGAGCGCCGCTGCAGCCGACGCCACCGACGAACTGATCCGCCCCATCCAGCAGCGCTGGGCGGAGATCAAGTACCGCCTGCCGCCAAGGGAGCAGGCGGAGCGCTACCGGGAACTGGCCGAGCAGGCCCACCGCGTCAGCGCGGCCAACCCCAACCACGCCCCGGCGCTGATCTGGGAAGGCATCGTGATCTCCAGCGAGGCCGGCGCCCGCGGCGGCCTGGGAGCCCTGTCCCTGGCCAAGGAGGCGCGCCGCCTGCTGGAGGAGAGCCTGAAATTGGACGAAGGCGCGCTGGATGGCTCCGCCTACACCAGCCTCGCCACCCTCTACGCCAGGGTGCCGCACTGGCCGCTGGGCTTCGGCGACCGGGAGCGGGCCGAAGAACTCTTCCGCAAGGCGCTCGCCCTCAACCCGGGCGGGATTGACCCCAACTTCTTCTACGGCGAGTATCTGCTCGACCAGGGCAAGCCCCAGGCGGGGCGTGCCTTCCTCGAAAAGGCGCTCGCCGCGCCGCCGCGGCCTGGACGGGAACTGGCGGACCAGGGCCGGCGGGAGGAAATCCGCGCGCTGCTTTCCCGCATCGGCGGGGAAGGGAACTGACGGTGAGAATACTGGTGGTGGAGGACGATGCCCTGCTCGGCGACGGCATCCGCGCCGGGCTGGCGCTGGAGACCTACGCGGTGGACTGGGTGCGCAGCGGCGAGCAGGCGCTGGGGGCGCTGGCCGATCACCGTTACGACGCCTGCGTTCTCGACCTCGGCCTGCCGGGCAAGGACGGCATGGCCGTGCTGCGCCAGTTGCGGCGGCAGGGCAACCGCATCCCGGTGCTGGTGCTCACCGCCCGTGACACGCGCGAGGACAAGGTCGGCGGACTGGATGCAGGGGCGGACGACTATGTCACCAAGCCCTTCGATCTCGTCGAACTCCAGGCCCGCCTGCGTGCCCTGCTGCGCCGCGCCGAAGGGGTGGCCGAACCGGTGCTGGCGCACGGCGGGGTGACGCTGGACCCGGCCAGCCGGCGCGTCAGCCGGGATGGGCAGGAGATCGCCCTGTCGGCCCGCGAATACGCGCTGCTGCACGAACTGCTGGCCCACCCGGGGCGCATCCGCAACCGCGCCCAACTGGAGGAAAGCCTCTTCGCCTGGGGCGAGGAAGCCGGCAGCAACATCGTGGAGGTGTACATCCACCATCTGCGCAAGAAGCTTGGCGCGGACTTCATCCGCACCGTGCGCGGGCTGGGCTATCGGCTCGGAGGGGGCGAGTGAGGCGCCTGCCGGCGCGCGAACGCCTGCATTCGCTGCGCTGGCGGTTGCTCGCCGCCCTGTGCGCGGCGGTGCTGCTGCTGTGGCTGCTCACCGGCGTGCTCAGCTATACCCGCGCCCAGCACGAAGCCGAGGAACTTATGGACGGCAGCCTGGCGCAGACCGCGCGCCTGCTGCTCGCCATCCTGGGCGACAACGAAGACGACCTGGCCGAACTCGCCGCGCGCCTGGCCACCGTGCGCGGCGCGGCCGACAACGTCTACGAACCGCCGCTGGAATTCCAGATCGGCCGCGGCGACGGCACCATCCTCGCGCGCTCCGACAACGCACCCCCCATCCCCGTGCTCGGCGTGGCGGGCTACAGCGACATCCTGCGCCAGGACACCTCGTGGCGCGTGCTGAACAGGGTGTCGGCGGACGGCCGCTACCGCGTGCAGGTGTCCCAGTCCATCGGCCTGCGCGACCGCGCCGCCCTCGAAGTAGCCGGGCAGACCGTCCTGCCGCTGGCGGTCATCGCCCCCCTGCTGGTGCTGTTCATCTACCTCTCCATCGTGCGCGGCCTGCGCCCGCTGGAACGCCTGGCCGCCGAAGTGTCCGCCCGCAGCCCGGACAACCTGCAGCCGCTGGCGGTGCGCAACATTCCCACCGAAGCCGCCCCCCTGGCCGCCGCCATCGACCGCCTGCTGCAGCGCGTGGGCCGTGCCCTGGACAACGAACGGCGCTTCACCGCCGACGCCGCCCACGAACTGCGCACGCCCCTGGCGGCCGTGAAGGTCCAGACCCAGGTGGCGCGCCGCAGCCGCGAAGCGGACCAGCGCGACCACGCCCTCGAACAGATCGAATGCGGCGTGGACCGGGCGTCCCGCCTGGTGGACCAACTCCTGCGCCTGGCTCGCCTGGACCCGATGAATGCCTTGCCTCATGCGGAGCGGGTGGACCTGCGCACGCTGGTCGAGGAAGCAGTCGCCACCGCCCTCCACGCCGATCCCGCCGAGCAGCGGAGCGTGCGCTGCGAACTACCCGAAGGCGATCTGCACGTCGTGGGCGACGCCGATCTGCTGCAAATCGCGCTGCGCAACCTGCTGGACAACGCCCTGCGCTACACGCCGGTCGGCAGCCATATCACGGTGGTGGTGCAGGAGGCCGGCGGTGATTTGGTGAATCTGTTGGTGCGGGATGACGGTCCTGGCGTGTCGGTAGACGTTCTAGGCCGGCTGGGTGAGCGCTTCTTCCGCGGCGCAGGGCAGGCCATTGAGGGGAACGGGCTGGGGCTCGCCATCGTGGCGCGCATTGCTGAATTGCACGGGGCACGGATGCGGGCGCGGAATCTGCCGGGCGGCGGATTCGAGATCGGCCTGACGGGGCTGCGGCGGTAGCCGCGTGGGACAACACCGGCTCAGGGCCGGTGTCAGGTGAATACTGGACCCGTACAGAGTTCGTACGAAAGTGGATCAGATGACACTGACCCCTTTAGTTGTTTAGTTGTGAGTTCTAACGTTCTAGCTCAGGGGCGCCCGCTTGCGGGCGTCCCTTGCAGCGCAAGGTTAGCCCTAAATTCTGAGGTATCAAGCGTTGACTTGTCTTTGTATATCGATTCGTACTCGATTAACACCCGAGCCCTTTTCGTGGCGTGTTCAATTTCCTCTGGTCTTGGCAGTTTCTCGCCATGAAACTGAATCGTGACGAGACTGCGGGTCTCTTTCGCCGACATCATGTAGCCCTTTGAGACAAATGACTGCCATGAGGAATACTGATACTGTGGAAAGAGTATTTTTAGCACTCTCTCCATTGGTTCAGTTCCTTCTCCAACGATGGGGTGACCATCGACCTGGATTTGGAAGCTATTGATTAGCGCAGGGCCGACGCCGTTGTTGAGCAACTCGACTGCATATATGTTTTTTGCTGTGTCGGAATGCGTCCAGGTTGTTAGATGGGGGGTGACAGATAATCTGTTATGTTTTCGAGCTATGCAAGCCTGCCAAATTGTAAGGCCGAGGGCACAAAGTGCAATGATCGAGCTTGAAAATCCCGCTATTGCTTCCCAGCTCAAATTGGCCTCCATTTGTGTGGGCTAACGTCTGAATTCACCGGCCTTGCGCGGCTTTATGCGCAAGGTCCGGTGGAATGATGGGTTAGGGAATCGCTGATTTATTCCTCCGCCGGCGCCCCGGCACAGAGATGCGCTTGAGATAATGGAGGCTGTGTTCGAATGACAGGACGTGGGCCGATGCAATCGAGCTTTTCCGAGTTGGAGTACGC
>NZ_SSOD01000009.1 GCF_004801305.1 Pseudothauera rhizosphaerae
CAGTCTGACGACCATAGCTGCTCGGTCCCACCCCTTCCCATCCCGAACAGGTCCGTGAAACGAGTACGCGCCCATGATAGTGAGGTTCCCCTCGCGAAAGTAGGTCATCGTCAGACTAACTCATACCCCGAACGCCGCTCGATCCACGTGATCCAGCGGCGTTCGGCCGTCTACGCCACGCGTGTGCCGTAGTTGTCAGGCAAATCCGCATCCACCGCGTATTCTCGAACCGTGCCTTGCGGCGCATACGAGATGAGAAAAGCTTGGAACATTGGACGATGAGTGCGGATCAACGAAACTTCAACGAATTCTACGGCCACGATTTCGAGGACCTGCGGCCCGGCATGAGTGCCGCGTACGGGCGCACCGTCAGCGAGGCGGACATTCTGACCTTCGCCGGCGTGTCCGGCGACACCAATCCGGTGCATCTGGATGGCGAATTTGCGGCGTCGACGATGTTCGGCGGGCGGATCGCGCACGGAATGCTGTCGGCCGCGTTCATTTCCACCGTGTTCGGGACCAAGCTGCCCGGGCCGGGTTGCATCTATCTGTCGCAGTCGCTGAAGTTCAAGGCACCGGTGAAGATCGGCGACACCGTCGTCGCGCGGGTGACGGTCAAGGAGCTGGTGCCGGAGAAGCGGCGCGCGATCTTCGATACGGTGTGCACCGTGGATGGGAAAATCGTGCTCGAAGGGCAGGCGGAAATCCTCGTGCCGGCGCGCGCCTGAAAGCTGCGCACACAAAAGAGGCGGCTACCGCGAACGCGGCAGCCGCCTCTTGGCATTGTGCGTGCCTGCTCAGCCGGCGCGGCGCTTGTCGCGTTCGATGAGCGCGTAGGCCGAGTGGTTGTGGATGGATTCGAAGTTTTCCGATTCCACCACGTAGGCGTCGATGCGCGGTTCGGCATTGAGCAGGCCGGCCACGTCGCGCACCATGTCCTCGACGAATTTGGGATTGTCGTAGGCGCGCTCGGTGACGAACTTCTCGTCCGGGCGCTTGAGCAGGCCGTAGAGTTCGCAGGAGGCTTGGCTTTCGACCAGTTGGATGAGATCCTCGATCCACAGATGCGCGTTGATGGTGGCAGTCACGGTGACGTGCGAGCGCTGATTGTGCGCACCGTACTCGGAGATCTTCTTGGAGCACGGGCACAGGCTGGTGACCGGAACCACGATCTTCATGTCGAACTGGTAGCGTCCGCCTTCGCGGATTTCGCCGGTGAAGGTGACCTCGTAGTCCATCAGGCTCTGCACGCCGGAAATCGGCGCCGACTTGTTGATGAAGTAGGGGAAGGTCATCTCGATGTGGCCGGTTTCCGCTTCGAGGCGCTTGACCATCTCGCGCAGCATGGGCTCGAAGGACTCGACCGATATCTCGCGTTCGTTGCCGTTGAGGATCTCGACGAAGCGCGACATGTGGGTGCCCTTGAAATTGTGGGGCAGCCCAACGTACATGTTGAATACCGCAATGGTGTGCTGGACGCCAACGTTCTTGTCCTTGACGCGGATCGGGTGACGGATGGCCTTGATGCCGACCTTGTTGATGGCGATCTGGCGGCTGTCGGCGCTATTCTGGACGTCCGGGATGGCGTGCGCCTCTACGGGTTTCATAGGCTGTTCTCTGCAAGAAGCTTGTGGCTGCTGGGGAATGTGGGTGCATCCTAGCATTCCCGACAAAAACGCTCAATTATTGGCCGGATAGGCTCGCTCAATGGCTGCCAGCACACCATCGGCATCGAGGCCGACCGCGTGCAGCAACTGGGCCTGGTCGCCATGGTCGACGAAGCGGTCCGGCAGGCCCAGGCGTAGCAGGCGGGGACGCTTCGCCAGGCCGTCGAGTACGCGGGCGACTTCGCTGCCTGCGCCGCCGATGACTGCGTTCTCCTCCAGCGTCACCAGCAGCTCGTGGGAGGCGGCCAGTTCGGCGATCAGCGCCTCGTCGAGCGGTTTGACGAAGCGCATATTCGCCACCGTGGCGTCCAGGCGCTCCCCGACGGTTTCCGCGGTCGGCACCAGGCTGCCGAAGGCGAGCAGCGCGATGCGCTTGCCGCTGCGGCGCACTTCTCCCTTGCCGATGGGCAGGGCGCCCATCGCCGCCTGGGGCGCAACGCCGGGACCGCTGCCCCGTGGATAGCGCACCGCGCTGGGGCCGTCGTGCTGAACGGCAGTGTAGAGCATCTGGCGACACTCGTTTTCGTCCGCTGGCGCCATGATGAGCATGTTGGGCACACAGGCGAGGAATGACAGGTCGAAGGCGCCGTGGTGGGTCGCGCCGTCGGCACCGACCAGGCCGCCGCGGTCGATGGCCAGCACCACCGGCAGGTTCTGCAGGGCGATGTCGTGAATGAGCTGGTCATAGGCGCGCTGCAGGAAGGTGGAGTAGATCGCCACCACCGGCTTCAGCCCTTCGCAGGCGAGGCCGGCGGCGAAGGTCAGGGCGTGCTGCTCGGCGATTCCCACATCGTAGTAGCGTCCGGGGTATTCCCTGGCGAAGCGCACCAGGCCGGAGCCTTCGCGCATGGCCGGGGTGATGCCGACGATGCGTGGGTCGGCGGCAGCCATGTCGCACAGCCAGTCGCCGAAGACCTGGGTGTAGGTAGGCTTGCCGCCCCCGGCGCTGCTCTGGATGCCGGCGGTGTGGTCGAACTTGGATACGCCGTGGTAGAGGATGGGGTCGGCTTCGGCGAGCTTGTAGCCCTGCCCCTTGCGGGTGATGACGTGCAGGAACTGTGGCCCCTTGAGGCGGCGCAGGTTCTGCAGCGTGGGAATCAGCGCGTCCAGGTCGTGACCGTCGATGGGGCCGTAATAGTGGAAGCCGAATTCCTCGAACAGGGTGCCGGGTGTGATCAGGCCCTTGACGTGCTCCTCGACGCGGCGCGCGAAGTCGAGCATGGGCGGCGCGACGCCGAGCACCTTCTCGCCGGCGCGGCGCGCGGCATTGTAGGTCGAACCCGACATCAGGCGCGCGAGGATCTTGGTCAGCGACCCCACCGGCGGGGAGATCGACATCTCGTTGTCGTTGAGGATCACCAGCAGGTTGACGTCGCTGATGTCGCCGGCGTTGTTGAGCGCCTCGAAAGCCATGCCGGCACTCATGGCGCCGTCGCCGATCACCGCGATCGCGCGGCGGTCCTCGCCGCGGTCGCGGGCGGCAACCGCCATGCCGAGCGCGGCCGAGATGGAGGTGGAGGAGTGGGCGGTGCCGAAAGTGTCGTACTCGCTCTCGCAGCGCCGCGGAAAGCCCGAAATACCGCCCCAGTGGCGCAGGCCGGCCATGGCCTCGCGCCGCCCCGTGAGCACCTTGTGGCCGTAGGTCTGGTGGCCCACGTCCCAGACGATGCGGTCTTCCGGGGTGTCGAAGACGTAATGCAGGGCGATGGTCAGTTCCACCGTGCCCAGGTTGGACGACAGATGCCCGCCGGTCTTCGACACCGACTCGATCAGGAAGGCGCGCAGTTGGTCGGCCAGGGGGCGCAGTTCACGGCGGTCGAGGGCACGGAGGTCGCCCGGGCTGGTGATGCGTTCCAGGAGTGGATAGGGGGACATGTCGGGGGAGATGGGATGGTTCAGAACGACCGCCGCGCGATGTATTCGGCCAGCGCCCGCAGGTGGATGGCGCGCGCGCCGAAAGGGGCGAGCGTGGCACAGGCGTCGGCGAGGAGCTCCTCGGCGTGCCGCTTGGCGTCGCCGATGCCGAGCAGGCTGACATAGGTCGGCTTGTCCTGTTCGGCATCCTTGCCCGCGGTCTTGCCGAGGGTGGCGGTGTCGGCTTCCGCGTCGAGGATGTCGTCGACAACCTGGAACAGCAGGCCGATCTGCTTGCCGTAGTGGTCCAGCCGTTCGAGTTCGTCCGCCGGCAGCGGGTGGCCGGCGCGTGCGCCCAGCAGCACCGCGGCGCGGATCAGGGCACCGGTCTTGTGGATGTGCATGAATTCGAGCTCGGCGCGGCTCAACTGCTTGCCTACCGCGGCGAGATCGATGGCCTGCCCGCCCGCCATGCCCTGTGAGCCCGAGGCCCGCGCCAGCAGGGCGAGCATGGCCAACTGGTCGGCGGGCACATCGGCCACCGGTGCGTCGGCAAGCAGTTCGAAGGCGCGCGTCTGCAGTGCGTCGCCCACCAGCAGGGCGGTGGCCTCGTCGTACTCCACGTGCACGGTGGGTTTGCCCCGGCGCAGCACGTCGTCGTCCATGCACGGCATGTCGTCGTGCACCAGGGAATAGACGTGGATCAGTTCCACCGCACAGGCGATGCGGTCGAGGCGAGGGGGATCGGCGTCGACCAGATGCCCGGCGCCATGGACCAGCAGCGGACGCACGCGCTTGCCGCCGCCCAGCGCCGCATAGCGCATCGCCTCGTGCAGGCGGTCGGGCGGACGGCTGGCGGGCGGCAGCAGGGTTTCCAGCGCGCTTTCTGTACGCTGCTGGATGCTTGTCATCCAGTGGACGAAGTCGGGCCGGGCGCTCATGGGTGGGCCTCGTCCTCGGGCGGCAGGGGCTGCAGGGCATCGCCTTCGAGGATGCGGACACGGTCTTCGGCCTGCGCCAGCATGTGCTGGCAGAACTTGAGCAGGCCGACGCCCCTCTGATAGCACTCGAGGGCACGTTCCAGCGGGAGGTCGCCGGATTCCATCTCGCGTACGATGGCCTCGAGCTCGGTGACGGCGGATTCGAAGTTTTCCGGGGCTGGCGCCGTTGTTGCCATTGATCAATACCGTCCGGCGTAAAGGAGGAAAAATAACCGATTGCGCTCTTGGCGGTCAAACTGACCCTGGCTTACACTTACCCGTTTGTTTATCCGGATTTCTGGCCCACTAGAGGAGGTTCGGGGGATGTCCGACATCGCTTCCAAGGCTCGCCTGGCCCCGGCTGTTTCGCAACTGCCGGTTTCGTGGTACTTCGACGAGAAAATCTTCGAACTGGAGAAGAAGCTCCTCTTCGATGCGAGTCCGGGGTACGTTGGCCATGAGCTGATGGTACCGGAAGTCGGCAGCTACCGTTCGCTCGAGTGGCTGGATCACGCCAAGCTGCTGTTCCGCACCGGCGAGGGCGTGCACCAGCTCTCCAATGTCTGCCGCCACCGCCAGGCCATCATGCTGCAGGGCGCCGGCAAGACCGACAACATCGTTTGTCCGATCCACCGCTGGACCTATGACCGGCAGGGTTCGCTGCTGGGCGCGCCGCACTTTCCCGAGAATCCCTGCCTGAACCTCAAGCGCGACGCGCTGGAGAACTGGAACGGGCTGCTGTTCAAGGGGCCGCGTTCGGCCGGGGCGGATCTGGCCGGCATGCAGGTGGCGGGGGAATTCGACTTCACCGGCTACAAGCTCGACCGCGTCGAAATCCACGAGTGCAACTACAACTGGAAGACCTTCATCGAGGTGTACCTGGAGGATTACCACGTGGTGCCCTACCACCCGGGCTTGGGCAACTTCGTTACCTGTGACGACCTGAGCTGGCAGTTCGGCGAGTGGTATTCGGTGCAGCGCGTGGGCATCACCTCGCTGGCCAAGTCCGGCTCCCCGGTGTACGAGAAGTGGCAGAAGGCGGTGCGCGACTACTACGGTGAGAAGAAGCCGGCGCAGGGCGCGGTATGGCTCACCTACTACCCCAACATCATGGTGGAGTGGTATCCCCATGTGCTGGTGGTGAGCACGTTGATCCCCACCGACGTCCATAAGACCACCAACGTGGTGGAGTTCTACTACCCGGAGGACATCGTCGAGTTCGAGCGCGAGTTCGTCGAGGCCGAGCAGGCCGCCTACATGGAGACGGCCATCGAGGATGACGACATCGGCGAGCGCATGGACCGCGGGCGGCTCGCGCTGCTCAGGGAAGGGCGCAACGAGGTGGGGCCCTACCAGTCGCCGTTCGAGGACGGCATGCAGCATTTCCACGAGTTCTATCGCCGGCTCGTCGAGCCGCATCTCTGAGCGGCCGGCAGGCGAGGACGAAGCCGGGCGCAGGCCCGGTTTTTTCATGGCCGCCTCAGGCGCCCTGCTGCAACTCCTTCGGCAGCGGGAAGGTGATCCTCTCGGGTACCCCCTCGAGTTGGCGGACCGTGCCGGCGCCCAGTTCCTTCAGGCGGTCGATGACCGCCTCCACCAGCACCTCCGGGGCCGACGCGCCGGCGGTCACGCCGATGCGGCGCTTGCCCGCCAGCCAGGCGGGGTCGATGCCGTCCGCGTTGTCCACCAGATAGGCCGGTACGCCGCGCAGGGCCGCCACTTCGCGCAGGCGGTTGGAATTGGAACTGTTCCTGGAGCCGACCACGAACACCACGTCGGCCTGCGGCGCCAGGAATTTCACCGCGTCTTGGCGGTTCTGCGTGGCATAGCAGATGTCGTCCTTCTTGGGGCCGGCGATGGCCGGGAAGCGCTCGCGCAGGGCGGCGACGATGGCCGCCGCGTCGTCCATGGACAGGGTGGTCTGGGTGACGTAGGCGAGTTGCTCGGGGGTGCGCACCTGCAGGCCGGCCACGTCGGCCACGGATTCCACCAGATGGATGCCGTCGCCCACCTGGCCCATGGTGCCTTCCACCTCCGGGTGGCCCTTGTGGCCGATCATGACGATCTCGCGCCCGGCGGCATGCTGGCGCGCGACCTCCAGATGGACCTTGGTGACCAGCGGGCAGGTGGCGTCGAACACGCGCAGGCCGCGGCGTTCGGCGTCGGCACGCACCGCCGGCGAGACGCCGTGGGCGCTGAAAATGACGGTGTTGCCGGCCGGCACTTCGTCCAGTTCCTCGACGAAGACCGCACCCTTGGCGCGCAGGTCGTCCACCACGAACTTGTTGTGTACCACTTCGTGGCGCACGTAGATGGGCGCGCCGAAGCGCGCCAGCGCCCGTTCGACGATCTCGATGGCGCGCTCCACGCCGGCACAGAAGCCGCGCGGGTTGGCGAGCAGCACTTCCTTGTCGTTCATCTGTCCTTGCTCTCTGTTGGTCCGCCGGTGGGGCAGATGCCCTTCGACAGGCTCAGGGCGAACGGGATTGCCTCTCTTCGCTACAGGATGCCGATCACTTCCACCTCGAAGCGGATGGATTTGCCGGCCAGCGGGTGGTTGAAGTCGATCAGCGCGGATTGGGCGTCGATCTCGCGTACCAGACCCGAGTAGCGCGAACCGTCCGGCGCGGTGAATTCCATGATGCTCAGCGCTTCGATGTCCTCGTCCGGCATGTGCTCGCGTTTGACCCGTTCGACGAGATCCTCGCGCCACGAGCCGAAAGCCTGCTCGGCGGCCAGCTCGAACGCCTTGCGCTGGCCCACCTGCAGGCCGGCGATCAGCCCTTCCAGCGTGGGCAGCAATTCGCCCGTGCCCAGTTGCAGCGTGGCCGGCGTGCCCTCGAAGGTGCTGACCAGCGGCTGGCCGTTGTCCAGTGCGATGCGGTAGTGCAGGGTGACGAGGTTGTCGGGTTGGACGGTCTGGCTCACGCATGGTTCTCCTGGTTGGGGTCGCGGGCGGGCGAACGGAAGCTCGCCCACAGCATCAGCGCCACGCCGGCGGTGATTGCCGAATCGGCGAGGTTGAAGGCCGGCCAACTGAAGCGGCCGATATAGAAGTGCAGGAAGTCCACCACCGCGCCGTGCATCAGGCGGTCCACCACGTTGCCCAGCGCGCCGCCGATGATCAGCACGAAGGCCGTGGGCAGCAGACGTTCGCGCTGGTGGCGGCGCAGCAACGCAGTGAGCCAAGCGCAGATCAGTGCCGCCAGGCCGGTGAAGAACCAGCGCTGCCAGCCGGGCTGGCCGGCCAGGAAGCTGAAGGCCGCGCCGGGGTTGTAGACCAGCACCAGGTCGAAGAAGGGCGTCACCGGCACGGCTTCGCCGTATTCCAGGCGGCCCAGCACGAGCTGCTTGGTGAGCTGGTCGAGCACGGCCACCAGCAGGGCGAGGCCCAGCCAGCCCGCCATGCGCGCCGACAGCAGGCGCTCGTCAGGCATGGCGGCGCTGCTCGCCCGCGCCGTACAGGTTGCCCGCGCAGCGCGGGCACAGCGTGGGATGCTCGGCATCGGTGCCCACGTCCGCCGAGTAGTGCCAGCAACGCTCGCACTTGGCGTGGGTGCTGGGCGTGGCGACGATCTGCGGTGTTTCCTCTTCCGGCGCCTGGGCCAGGGTCACGCGGGAGGTCATCAGGACGAACTTGAGGTCGTCGCCCAGGGAGGCCAGCGCGTTGTAGGCGTCCTCGTGCAGGCGCAGGTCGAGTTCCGCCTGCAGCGACGCCCCCACCTTGCCCTCGGTGCGCAGCGCCTCGATGATCTTGAGCGCCTCGGCGCGCACGCCGCGGACGATCTCCCAGCGCGCGGACAGGCCTTCCTCGCCCCCCTGCTCGGGCAGGGCGTGGAAGGTGTGCAGCATCACACTGTCTTCCTCGTTGCCGCCGTTGATCAGCGCCCAGGCTTCCTCGGCGGTGAAGGACAGCACCGGCGCCATCAGCCGCAGCAGGGTCTGGGTGACATGCCACAGGGCGCTCTGGGCCGAGCGCCGGGCCAGGGAGTTGGGCTGGGTGGTGTACAGGCGGTCCTTGAGGATGTCCAGGTAGAAGGCGCCCAGATCCTCGGCGCAGAACACCTGCAGGGCCTGCACCACGCGGTGGAATTCGAACTTGGCGTAGTCGGCCTCGCACTGGGCAGCGAGCCTGCGGGTGAAGGCGAGCGCGTAGCGGTCGATGTCCAGCCACTGCTCCAGCGGCACGGCGTCGGCGACCGGGTCGAAGTCGGCGGTGTTGGCGAGCAGGAAGCGCAGGGTGTTGCGGATGCGGCGATACACCTCCACCACCCGGTCGAGGATTTCCTTGCTGATGGAAAGTTCGCCCGAATAGTCGGTGGAAGCCACCCACAGGCGCAGGATTTCGGCGCCCAGCTTGCTCGTGACTTCTTGGGGCACGACCACGTTGCCCAGGGACTTGCTCATCTTGCGGCCCTGGCCGTCCACCGCGAAGCCGTGGGTCAGCAGCGCCCTGTAGGGCGGGTGGCCGTCGATGGCGCAGCCGGTCAGCAGCGAGGAGTGGAACCAGCCCCGGTGCTGGTCCGAGCCTTCCAGGTAGAGGTCGGCGCGGGGGCCTTCCGCGTGGCCGTCCGGGTGGGAGCCGCGCAGCACGTGCCAGTGGGTGGTGCCGGAGTCGAACCACACGTCCAGGGTGTCGGAGATCTTGTCGTACTGGGGGGCCTCCGCGCCGAGCAGTTCGGTGGGGTCGAGTTTGAACCAGGCCTCGATGCCTTCCTGCTCCACCCGCTTGGCGACTTCCTCCATCAGCTCCGCGGTGCGCGGATGCAGCTCGCCGGTTTCCCTGTGCAGGAAGAAGGGGATGGGCACGCCCCAGTTGCGCTGGCGCGAGATGCACCAGTCCGGGCGGTTGGCGATCATGGCGTGCAGGCGGGCCTGGCCCCAGGCGGGGAAGAAGCGCGTGGCCTCCACGCCGCGCAGGGCGCGCTCGCGCAGCGTGGAGCCGTCGGCGACCGGCTTGTCCATGCCGACGAACCACTGGGCGGTGGCGCGGTAGATCAACGGCGTCTTGTGGCGCCAGCAGTGCATATAGCTGTGGGTGATCTTCGCCTCGGCGAGCAGGTGGCCCACCTCGCGCAGCTTGGCGATGATCTCCGGGTTGGCCTTCCAGATGTTGAGGCCGCCGAAGAAGGGCAGGTCGGCGGCGAAATGGCCGTCGCCGGTCACCGGGGTCAGGATCTGGTCGCTCTCCATGCCGTTGGCGCGGCAGGACTGGAAGTCTTCCAGGCCGTAGGCCGGGGCGCTATGTACGATGCCGGTGCCGGCGTCCAGCGTGACGTAGTCGCCCAGATACACCGGCGAGTTGCGGTCGTAGAAAGGGTGGCGGAACACCACGTGGTCCAGGGCCGCGCCCTTTACCGAGGCGACGATGCGCCCGTTGAGCCCGTAGCGTTCCAGGCAGGCAGCCACCAGGTCGTGGGCGAGCAGCAGGTAGCGCTCGCCGGCATCCACCAGGGCGTAGTCGAATTCCGGGTGCAGATTCAGGGCCTGGTTGGCGGGGATGGTCCACGGGGTGGTGGTCCAGATCACCGCCAGCACCGGTTTGCCGAGCGTGCCGACACCGAAGATGTCGGCCAGACGTTCCGGTTCGGCACAAGGGAAGCCCACGTCCACGGCCGGCGACTGCTTGTCGGCGTATTCCACCTCGGCCTCGGCCAGCGCCGAGCCGCAGTCGAAACACCAGTTCACCGGTTTCAGGCCCTTGAACACGTAGCCGGCCCTGACCATCTCGGCCAACGCGCGGATTTCGCCCGCCTCGTTGGCGAAGGCCATGGTTTTGTACGGATCGTCCCAGTCGCCCAGCACGCCCAGGCGGATGAAATCCGTCTTCTGGCCCTCGATCTGCTCGGCGGCGTAGGCGCGGCACAGCTCGCGCACCTTGTCGGCGGGCAGGTTCTTGCCGTGGGTGACTTCCACCTTGTGTTCGATGGGCAGGCCGTGGCAGTCCCAGCCGGGCACGTAGGGAGCGTCGAAGCCCGCCAGGGTGCGCGAGCGCACGATGATGTCCTTGAGGATCTTGTTCAGCGCGTGGCCGATGTGGATGCTGCCGTTGGCGTAGGGCGGGCCGTCGTGCAGGATGAACTTGGGGCGGCCGGCCGAAGCCGCGCGAATCTTCTGGTACAGCTTCTTCTGCTGCCACTGGGCGATCCAGCCCGGCTCCCGCTTGGCGAGGTCGCCGCGCATCGGGAAGGGAGTGTCGGGCAGGTTCAGGGTCTTGCGGTAGTCAGCCATGGCGGTCTTCTTTCAGCCTTGGGAAGCGGTGGAATTCAGGTGGGCGGCGAACCAGGCGCGTGCGTCCTCGGCGTCGCGCACGATCTGGGCGGTGAGGGCGTCCAGGGAGGCGAAGCGCATCTCGTCGCGCTGCTTGCGCAGGAAATGCACGCGCAGGTGGGCACCGTAGCAGTCCTGCTGCCAGTCGAAAAGATGCACTTCCAGCGTGGGGCGCCGGGTGCCGGTGACGGTGGGGCGCACGCCCACGTTGGCCACGCCGGCCACGGGGCGTTCGGCCAGGCCTTCGACGGTGACGGCATACACACCGGACAGGGCCGGCTTGCGGTGCTTCATCTGGATGTTGGCGGTGGGGTAGCCCAGTGTGCGGCCCAGCTTGTCGCCGTGGATCACGCGTCCGGCGATGCCGTAGGGGCGGCCGAGCAGGCGCGCGGCGTGGTCCATGTCGCCCTCGGCCAGCGCGGCGCGTACCGCGGAGCTGGAGACGCGCTCGCCTGCCACGTCCAGGGTGGGCATGGCTTCCACGCCGAAGCCGCGCTGCATTCCGGCGGCGGCCAGCATGGCGAAGTCGCCCTGGCGGCGGGCGCCGAAGCGGAAGTCGTCGCCGATGAAGAGGTGGCGTACGTGGAGCCCGCCGATCAGGATGTCGTCGATGAAGGCGTCGGCCGACAGGGCGGCCAGACGCGCGTCGAAACGGCACACGTGTACCCGGTCCACGCCCGCGGCGGCGAGCAGCAGCAGCTTTTCCCGCAGCGTGGACAGGCGGGCGGGGGCGTCGACGGGGGAGAAAAATTCGCGCGGATGCGGCTCGAAGGTGAGCACGACGGCGGGCAGGCCCAGCGCACGGGCCTTGGCCGTGAGCAACTGGAGCAGTGCCTGATGGCCCCGGTGCACGCCGTCGAAATTGCCGATGGTCAGCACCGAACCCTGTGATGCGTGCGGCGGAATCCCGCGAAAAACCTGCATAACCGCCTGATAAAAAAGCTGCAATTATAGCGGCAAAGGCGGCCTGGCGGTGCGTGATGGCACCGGCCGGATCACTCCAGGCTGGCCACGCGGGTGCGGGTGATGGGCGGATTTTCCTCGAAGTAGCGCTTGATGCCGCGCAGGATGGCGTCGGCCATCTTGTCCTGGTAGGCATTGTCGTTCAGCCGGCGTTCTTCTTCCGGGTTGCTGATGAAGGCGGTCTCCACCAGCACCGAGGGAATGTCGGGCGCCTTCAGCACGGCGAAGTTGGCCTGCTCCACCTCGGACTTGTGCAGCGTGTTGACGCCGCCCAGCTCACCCAGCACGGCGCGGCCGAGCTTGAGGCTGTCGTTGATTGTGGCGGTCTGGGACAGGTCCAGCAGGGTACGGGCGAGGTGGCCTTCCTGCTTGGCGAGGTTCACCCCGCCGATCAGGTCGGCATCGTTCTCTTTGTCCGCCAGCCAGCGCGCGGCGGAGCTGGAAGCACCCCGCTCCGAGAGCACGAACACCGAGCTGCCGCGCGCATCGGGGCGCACGAAGGCATCCGCGTGGATGGACACGAAAAGGTCGGCCTGCACGCGGCGGGCGCGCGCCACGCGCTGGTAGAGGGGCACGAAGTAGTCGCCATCCCGCGTGAGCACGGCGCGCATGCCGGGGTCGGCGTCGATCTTGCGTTTGAGGCGCTTGGCGATGGACAGGGTGACGTTCTTCTCGCGGCTGCCGCGCCGGCCGAGCGCGCCGGGGTCCTCGCCGCCGTGGCCGGGGTCGAGCGCCACCGTGTAGATGCGGTTGACCTGCGGCGCCGTACGGGCCGTCTGCGGCGGACGCTGCTGGGTGGCCGCCGGCTGGGCGATTTCCGTGTCGCCTGCGTCGCCGGAAGCGGCTTCCATGGGCGAGGACTTCTCGATCAGCGCGAGCAGCGGATCGACGGGCTGGGCGGGATAGAGGTCGAGCACCAGGCGATGGCCGTAATCGCCCACCGGCTGCAGCGTGAACACCTGCGGGTTGATCTCCGCCTTCAGTTCCAGCACCACCCGCACCACGCCCGGGCGGTTCTGCGCGGCTCGCACCAGGCGGATGTAGGGATCGCTGTCGAGCACCTTGGAGGGCATGCTCTGGAGCACGTTGTCGAGCTCCACGCCTTCCAGGTCGATCACCAGGCGGTCAGGGCCTTGCAGGGTGAGGTACTTGTATTTCAGCTCGCTGCCGGCTTCCAGCGTGACCCGGGTGTATTCCGGCGCCGGCCATACGCGCACCGCGAGCAGGCCGGCCGCTGCCGCGTGTCCCGTGGGGCTCACCAGCAGCGTCAGCGCCGCGCCGGCGAGCTTGAGCCAGTCGCGCCGGTTCAGCCCGGTGCCGGGTTTGCCCCCAAAACTGTCGTCAATTTGCCCAGACATGTCCGTCCCGCCTCCGTCCGCGCCGTCAGTTCGACCTGCCGGCCCGTGCCGGCAACAGTGAGTGCCACCTCGAGGTCGGGCGGGGCGAGATAGGGGTGCGCCTTGTCCGGCCATTCGACCAGGCAGACCCCTTGTCCGGCGAAATATTCGTCCAGCCCGGCATCGAGGAATTCTTCGGCTGAGGTGAAGCGATAAAAATCAAAGTGATATAAGTCTAATCTAGAAACTACGTAAGGTTCAATCAAGGTGTATGTGGGACTTTTCACACTGCCGGTGTGACCGAGGGCCCGAAGCAGGCCGCGGACCAGCGTGGTCTTGCCCGCGCCCAGGTCGCCCTGCAGCCAGATCACCAGCCCTTTTTCGACCACGGCGCCCAGCGCGGCGCCCAGCGCGGCGGTGTCCGATTCGGCCGGCAAGTGCGCGGTGAGGCCGGCCCCGCTATCATCGGCAGGGTGCAAAAGCTCGATCATCAGAATCTCTCCGGAGGGCCGCCCGCGGATGCCGGCGCGCTGCAGGAACTGAAGCGGCGCGTCGGGGCGTGGGGCAGGGAACTCGGTTTCGACGCCGTCGGCGTGAGCGGCGTCGATCTGGGCCCGGCCGAAGCAGGCCTGGCGGCCTGGCTGGCGGCGGGGTTTCACGGCGAAATGGATTATATGGCGCGCCACGGCACGAAACGCACCCGCCCGGCCGAACTGCTGCCCGGCACCCTGCGCGTGATCAGCGCGCGCATGAACTACTGGCCGGAGGCCGCCGACGCGCAGGAGAACCTCGCCGACGGGCGGCGTGCCTATCTGTCGCGCTACGCCCTGGGGCGCGACTACCACAAGGTGTTGCGCCACCGCCTGCAGAAGCTCGCCGAGCGCATCGGTGCCGAGGCGCCCCACGGCTACCGGGTGTTCGTCGATTCGGCGCCGGTGCTGGAGGTGGAGATCGCCACCCGCGCCGCGCTGGGCTGGCGCGGCAAGCACAGCCTGTTGCTGGACCGGGAAGCCGGGTCGTGGTTCTTCCTCGGCGAGATCTTCACCGACCTGCCGTTGCCGGAAGACGAGCCGCCGACCCCCCACTGCGGGCGCTGCACCGCCTGCCTGGACGCCTGTCCGACCAGGGCCATCGTCGCCCCCTACGAGGTCGACGCGCGGCGCTGCATCTCCTACCTCACCATCGAACTGCACGGTCCGATTCCCGCGGAGCTGCGCCCGGCCATCGGCAACCGCATCTACGGCTGCGACGACTGCCAGCTCGTGTGTCCGTGGAACCGCTTCGCCCGACTGGGTGCCGAGATGGATTTCGCGCCCCGCCACGGGCTGGATCGCGCCAGCCTGGCGGAACTGTTCGGCTGGTCGGCGGAGGACTTCGCCGGCCGCATGGCGGGCAGCGCCATCCATCGCATCGGCTACGAGCGCTGGCTGCGCAACCTGGCGGTGGCGCTGGGCAACGCGCCGACCTCGGCCGAAGCGGTGGCGGCGCTGCGCGCGCGGGCGGACGATCCGTCGCCGCTGGTGCGGGAGCACGTGGCCTGGGCCCTCGCCCGGCATGGCGCGCAATGAATGCTCACGGTCGCACCGGGGCCGCCTCTGACAATCCGGGTAGAATGCCGTCCTTTCTCCGGCTGCCGCGAAAGGCTGCATTCATGGATTCATCCCGCCCGATAGGCGTTTTCGATTCCGGCGTCGGCGGCCTGACCGTGGTCAGGGCGCTGATGGAGCGCCTGCCGCTGGAGAGCATCGTCTACTTCGGCGACACCGCCCGCGTGCCCTACGGGGTCAAGTCGGTGGCGACCATCGAGCACTTCACCGCCCAGATCGTGGATTACCTGCTCGGCCAGCAGGTGAAGATGCTGATCGTGGCCTGCAACACCATGGCCGCGGCGGCCGCCCACGTGGTCAAGGCGCGGGCGGGCGACGTGCCGGTGCTGGACGTGATCGAGGCCGGCGCCCAGGCGGCGGTGCGCGATTCGGGGCTGCGGGGCATCGGCGTGATCGGTACGCCGACCACCATCAACAGCAACGCCTACGCGCGCCGCATGCACCAGCTCGACCCCACGGTGCGCGTCTATTCGCAGGCCTGCCCGCTCTTCGTGCCGCTGGTGGAGGAAGGCTGGCTGGACCACCCGGTGACCCGGCTCACCGCGCAGGAATACCTCAAGCCGGTGCTGGCCGAGGAAGTGGACAGCCTGGTGCTGGGTTGCACCCACTATCCCCTGCTCAAGCCGCTGCTCAAGGACGTGGTGGGGGAGGGCGTGCGCCTGGTCGATTCGGCCACCACCACGGCGGAACTCGCCGCCGCCCGCCTGCACGAACTGGGGCTCGCCAGCCGCGGGGAGCGGCCAGCGCACTATCGCTACGTGGTCACCGACGTGCCGCTGCGCTTCCAGACCATAGGGGAACGCTTCCTCGGCCGCTCGCTCGGCGCGGTCGAACGGCTGGAGTGGTAGGCCGGGCCGTCGCCCTTACTGCGGACCGGTGGTGACCGGCCGGGTCGGATCGGCGCACCACTCGCTCCAGGAGCCCGGATACAGGCGCGAGCCGGTGAGGCCCGCGCTCTCCATGGCCAACTGGTTGTGGCAGGCCGTCACCCCCGAGCCGCACTGATGCACGACCTTGCGCGGATCGCGCCCGCGCAGCACGGTGGCGAATTCCTCGCGCAGCACCGAAGCCTGCTTGAAGCGCCCGTCCGCGCCCAGGTTGTCCTTGAAGAAGCGGTTCAGCGCGCCCGGAATGTGGCCGCCGACGGGGTCCAGGTTCTCGTTTTCGCCGCGGAAGCGGTCCGGGCTGCGGGCGTCCACCAGCACCATGTCCGGGTGGCCGAGATGCTGCTCCACGTAGGCGGCATTGACCGCGCCGGCAGGCTGCAGCACCGGTTCGAAACGGGCGGGCACGGCGCGGGGTAGTTCGGTGGTCAACACCTTGGCGGCCGCGCACCAGGCCTGGAAGCCGCCGTCGAGCACGGCGACCGGATGGTGTCCCATCCAGCGCAGCAGCCACCACAGGCGCGCCGCGAACATGCCGCCGGCGTCGTCGTAGGCCACCACCTGGGTGTCCCGGTCCACGCCGCACGCGCCCAGGCGGTGCGCCAGGCGTTCCGGGTCCGGCAGCGGGTGGCGGCCGTTGGTGCCCGTCATGGGGCCGGACAGGTCCTCGTCCAGGTGGAAGAACCACGCTCCCGGCAGATGGCCGCGTTCGTAGGCTTCGCGGCCGAAGGACGGATTGGCCAGATCGTGGCGGCAGTCGATCAGGCACCACCGCGGCTGGCCGAGGTGGTGGGCCAGTTCGTTGGCCTCGATCAGCGTGGTGAATGCGTTCGTCACTGCGCGGGCGCCTCCGCTTCCGCCAGCCAGGCGCGCGCCTCGTCCTCGTCCTGGAACACCAGGATGTCCGCTTCGACGAAGATCTGCGTGAGCCACGCGCTCCAGGTCAGCCACTGGTCGTCGGTCAGCACGGCGACACGGCCGAAATCATGGGAATGGCGGCGCGAGAACTTGATCTCCTCCCACGCCACGTCGAGGGTGAAGCCGGCCATCTCGCGCAGGTCGAAGAGCAGATTCACCGGCCCCTCGAACTTGATCTTGTAATTGACCAGTTCCTCGAACTCCTTGTAGTCGGCCAGCGTGAACTCGCCGAAGACCGAGACGGCGACGAGGTGCGGGCCGTGGTCGATGCTGATCATGGCAGCCTCCGGAAGGCGGGTGGATCGTGCGGACTACTATAGCCCTCGCCGCCGGGGCGTTCAATTGGCGGGCCGGGGCGCCGGGCCGGGCTGCGCGTGGCGAGGCTGGTCATCACGCCGCTGGCGACGATGAGGGCGATCGCCAGCAGCGCGGCCGGCGGCAGGGTCTCGTCCCACAGCAGCATGCCGAACAGGCTGGAGAAGATCACCGTGGTGTAGGCCAGACTGGCCGAGACGATGGTCTTGCCCAGGCGGTAGGCGCGGGTCATCGCCAGTTGCGCGCCGCCGCCGAACAGGCCGATGCCGGCGATCACCAGCACGCCGCGCAGGTCGAGCGTGGCGAGATTGCCGCCGGCCACCAGCCACGGCAGGCCGAGCAGCGCGGTGAGCGCGGAGAACCAGAACACCGTGCGTACCTCCGGTTCGCCGGCGCGGCCCAGTTCGCGCACGCTGACGTAGGCCAGGCTGGACACCAGGCCGGCCCCCAGGCCGACCAGCGCACCCAGCCATTGATCCGCCTGCAGCGTCGGGCGCAGCAGCAGGACGATGCCGACGAAGCCCGTGCCCACCGCCAGCAGCACGCCGGGCCGCAGCCGTTCGCCGAACATCAGCGCCAGCAGCAGGGCGACGAAGATCGGCGACGTGTACGACAGGGTGACCGCGGTGGCCAGCGGCAGCAGGCCGATGGCGACGAAGTAGCACATCAGCGCGAACGAGCCCGACAGCCCGCGCGACAACTGCAGCCGCCACAGGGGCGTGGCCAGGCGCACGCCCTGCGCGCGGGCGAGCACGCCGACCATCAGCACGCCGACCAGGCCGCGCCAACTCACCATCTCGCCCGCGGAGAACTGCGTGCTGCCGAGCTTCACGCATACGCCCATACAGGCGAACAGCAGGCTGGCGACGATCATCCAGAGGGATTGCATGGCGGTCCGTATTGCAGTGCGGCAAAAAACGCGATCATAGCCGCTTGTGCCATCCCCTGCCGTTCGCGGTAAGCTGCCGGCATCCACGGGAGACTTGCGCATGGGCTATCTGCTGACCCTGGACCAGGGCACGACCAGTTCCCGGGCGATGGTGTTCGATGCCGAGGGCAGGGTGCGCGGCGTCGCCCAGCGCGAATACGTCCAGCACTATCCGCGCCCGGGCTGGGTGGAGCACGATCCGCAGGACATCCTCGCCACCCAGTTCGACTGTGCCCGCCAGGTGCTGGCCGACACGGGCGTCACCGCGGCCGAACTGGCCGGCATCGGCATCACCAACCAGCGCGAGACCTCGTTGCTGTGGGAGCGCGCCAGCGGTCGCGCGCTGGCCCCGGCCATCGTGTGGCAGGACCGCCGTACTGCCGCCGCCTGCGAGCGCCTGCGGGCGCAGGGGCTGGCACCTCTGGTGCGCGAGCGCACCGGCCTGGAGCTGGACCCCTATTTTTCCGCCACCAAGCTCGCCTGGCTGCTGGACCACGTGCCCGGCGCGCGGGCACGTGCGGAAGCCGGGGAGCTCGCCTTCGGCACGGTGGATAGCTGGCTGGTCTGGCATCTCACCGGCGGGCGGCTGCATGTCACCGACTGCAGCAACGCCTCGCGCACCCTGCTCTACGACATCCACCGTGGCGACTGGGACGCCGAGCTGTGCGCCGCGCTGGGCATTCCGCCCGCCCTGTTGCCGCACGTGGTGGACAGCATCGGCGTGTGCGGCGAGACCGACCCGGCCGTGCTCGGCGCGGCGGTGCCCATCGCCGGCATCGCGGGCGACCAGCAGGCCGCCACCTTCGGCCAGGCCTGCTTCGCGCCTGGCATGGCGAAGAACACCTATGGCACGGGCTGCTTCCTGGTGATGAACACCGGCAGCCGGCCGGTGACCTCCAGCCACCGCCTGCTGACGACGGTGGGATGGCGCGGACGGGGGCTCGTCGCCTATGCGCTGGAAGGCAGCATCTTCATGGGCGGCGCCATCGTCCAGTGGCTGCGGGACGGCCTCGGCCTGATCCGCAGCGCGGCCGAGATCGAGGCGCTCGCCGCCAGCGTGCCGGACAGCGGCGGCGTGGTGCTGGTGCCGGCCTTCACCGGACTGGGCGCACCCTGGTGGGACGCCTATGCCCGCGGCACGCTGATCGGGCTGACCCGCGGCAGCACGGCGGCCCACGTGGCGCGCGCCGCGCTGGAAGCCATCGCCCTGCAGACGGTGGACCTGGTCGAGGCGATGAAGGGCGACGGCGCCGCGCCCCTCACCGAACTGCGCGTGGACGGCGGCGCGGCGGCCAACGACCTGCTGATGCAGATCCAGGCCGACCTGCTCGGCGTGCCGGTGGTGCGTTCGCGCATGCTGGAAACCACCGCCCTGGGCGCCGCCTGCATGGCCGGGCTGGGGGTGGGGATGTGGAGCGGCACGGACGAGCTGACCGCGCGCTGGCAGGCCGAACGGCGCTTCGAGCCGGCACAGCCGGCGGCCCGCTGCGAGGCCCTTCGGGCGCGCTGGCACCGCGCCGTCGAGCGCAGCCGTGGTTGGGCCGAGGAGGACGAGGAAGGATGAGTCCTCCGGCCGATCTCTCCCGCGCGGTCCTGCTCGGCCGCCTGGCTGAGGCGCGGGTCTGGGACGTGGTGGTGATCGGCGGCGGCTCCACCGGGCTGGGCTGCGCGGTCGATGCCGCGGCGCGCGGCTACGCCACGCTGTTGCTTGAGGCGCACGATTTCGCCAAGGGCACCAGCTCGCGCGCCACCAAGCTGATCCACGGCGGCGTGCGCTATCTCGCCCAGGGCAATCTGCCGCTGGTGCGCGAGGCGCTCGCCGAACGGGCCGTTCTGCTCGCCAACGCGCCGCATCTGGTGCATCCGCAGCGTTTCGTGGTGCCGGCCTACCACTGGTACGACAGGCCGATGCTGGGCGTGGGTCTGGGCCTTTACGACCTGCTCGCCGGCGCCCGCGGCCTCGGCCGCTGCCGCGTGCTCGACCCGGCGCGCACGGTGGCGGCCCTGCCCACCGTCAATCCGCAGGGGCTGTGCGGCGGCATCGCCTACTGGGACGCGCGCTTCGACGATGCGCGCATGGCTGTGGCGCTGATGCGCACGCTCCTCGATCTTGGCGGGCTCGCCCTCAACCACATGCCGGTGCAGGGGCTGATGGTCGAGGATGGCAAGGTGCGCGGCGTGCACGCGGTCGACGGGGAGACCGGCACGGCCTTCAAGGTGGCGGCCCGCGTGGTGATCAACGCCACCGGCGTGTGGGCCGACGCCGTGCGGCGCTGGGAACGCCCCCGGGCGCCGGCGCTGCTGCGCCCCAGCCAGGGCGTGCATGTGGTGGTCGGGCACGAATTCCTGCCCGGCACCGATGCCATGCTGGTGCCCAGGACCGAGGACGGCCGGGTGCTGTTTGCGATTCCGTGGCAGGGCCGCGTGCTGCTCGGCACCACCGATACGCCGCGCCCGGACCTGCCGCTGGAGCCGCGGCCGCTGGAGGGCGAGGTGGATTTCATCCTCGCCACCGCGGGGCGTTACCTCGCCCGTGCGCCCACGCGTGCGGACGTGACCAGTGTGTTCGTCGGCCTGCGCCCGCTGATCGGCGCCGGCGACGCCTCGCCCACCCGCAGCCTGTCGCGAGAACATGTGATCGAAGTCTCGTCCGGCGGACTGGTCAGCATCACCGGCGGCAAATGGACTACCTACCGTCACATGGGGGCGGATGCGGTGGACAGCGCGCGTTCGGTGGCTGGCCTGCCGGCGCGGGATTCGGTGACCGCAGACCTGCGCCTGCACGGCACGACCGCCGGCCCCAGCGACGACCCCTACGGCAGCGACCGCGCCGAGGTGCAAGCGCTGCCCGGCGCCGGCATTCCCATCCTAGACGGGTTGGACCTGAGCGAGGCCGAGGTGCGCTTCGCCGTGCGCCGCGAACTGGCGCGCACCGTGGAGGACGTGCTGGCGCGCCGCCACCGGGCCCTGTTCGTCGATGCCGCGCTGGCCGCCGCGGCCGCGCCGCGGGTGGCCGCCCTGCTGGCGGAGGAGTTGGAGCGCGACGAAGCCTGGGCCGCCGCCCAGGTGGCGGCGTTCGAGGCCCTGGCGGCGGGTTACCGGCTGGCCTGAGGGCGGGCGCCGCCCAGCAGCGTCACGGTGGCGAGCAGCCCGCCGTCAGGGTGGTTCGCCAGGCTCACTTCGCCGCCCTGGGCGCGCAGCAGGTTGCGCGCGATGGCGAGCCCGAGGCCGGTGCCGCCGGTTTCCCGGTTGCGCGAGGACTCGGTGCGGTAGAAGGGTTCGAATACCTTTTCCAGCTCCTCGGCGGGCAGGCCGGGGCCGTGGTCGTGGATGTGCAGGACGGTGTTTTTCGCCGTCTGTTCCACGTCGATATCCACGCGTTCGCCGAATTTGATTCCGTTTTCCACCAGATTCCACAAGGCGCGACGCAACGCCACCGGCTGGGCCGGGCAGGGCGCCGCGGCCCGGCCGCTGACCGCCACGGCCCAGCCCATCTCCGCCGCATCGTTGGCGAGGGCTTCCAGCAGACCGTTGATGTCCACCGGCTGCAGCGGCGCGCTGCTGTCGCGGCTGCGTGCGTAGTCCAGCCCCTCGCGTATCAGTGCCTGCATGGCGTCGAGGTCGGCCTGGAAGCGGGTGCGCAGATCGTCGTCGTCGACCATTTCGGCGCGCAGGCGCAGGCGGGTGATGGGTGTCTGCAGATCGTGGGAGATGGCCGCCAGGATGCGCGTGCGTTCGGTGATGTGTTCGCGCACGCGCTGCTGCATCTGGTTGAACGCGCCCGCGGCCTGGGCGACTTCGGTGGGGCCGCGGGTGTCCAGCGGCGGGCTGCGGTCGGGTTCCTCGCCGAGCCGGCGCGCGGCCTCCGCCATGCGCGACAGGGGCCGGGTGGCGATGCGCACTGCCACCCAGGTCAGCACCAGCACGCCGCCCACCAGAGCGAGTAGGGCGGAGAGCAGCCGTTCCGGCGCTGGTAGGGAAAACTCCGGCGTGGGCGGAATGCCGGGCAGGCGCACGTGCAGCGGGCTGCCGTCGGCGAGGCGCACGGTGACCAGCAGGGCGCCGTGGGGGCCTTCGCCGCGGTGATGGACGTAGAGCGCGATGTCGCGCTCGGGCATGGCGGCGCGCAGTGCGGGCACCAGCGGGTGGTTGCGCGGCAGTTCGCGCAGGTGGTCGGGCAGGGGGCGCAGCGACAGGCGCAGACGGCGGCGGCCCAGTTCCTCGATCCAGCGCTCGCGCTCGGCCGGGCCGAGGCGGTCGAGCACGTCGGCGGTGGCAGCGATCTGCTGGGCGATGCCTTCGAAGAGCGCGCTGCGTCCGACGCGGTCGCGCTCGCCGACGAAAAGCGCGAAGCTCACCGCCAGCACCAGCGCGATACCCACTAACCAGATCAACATGAGGCGGGCGAACAGGCTGCGCGGCAGGGGCAGCTTCATCGGGCCTTCCCTTCCGCGCTGGCGGCGACCGCGCTGACCTCGCAGGCCAGCACGTAGCCTTCGTTGCGCACGGTCTTGATGATGGCCGGCTCGCGTGCGTTGTCGGCCAGACGCTGGCGCAGGCGGCTCACCAGCAGGTCGATGGAGCGGTCGAACACGTCGGCCTCGCGGCCCTGGGTGAGTTCCATCAACTGGTCGCGGCTCAGTACACGCTGCGGGTGGGCGAGGAACACGCCCAGCATGCGGTATTCGGCGCCGGACAGGGGCACCACGGTGCCGGCGCTGTCGATCAGGTGGCGGTTCGCCGTATCGAGCCGCCAGTGGGCGAAATGCAGTTCGCGCGCGTTGGCCGGCGGGGCGGCTTCCAGGTTGGGCGGGAGCGCCCGGGCGCGGCGCAGGATGGCGCGGATGCGGGCGTACAGCTCGCGCGGCACGAAGGGCTTGGGCAGGTAGTCGTCGGCGCCCATCTCCAGGCCGATGATGCGGTCCATGTCCTCGCCGCGCGCAGTCAGCATCAGGATGGGGATGTTGGCCTGGGGGCCGCCGCCGGCGCGCAGGTTGCGGCACAGGCTCAGGCCGTCCTCGCCCGGCATCATCAGGTCGAGCACGATCAGGTCGATGCGGTGGCGTTCGAGGGTGGCCTTCATCTCGCGCCCGTCGGCGGCCGCGGTGCAGCGCAGTCCCTGCTTTTCCAGATAGTCGGCGAGCAGGCTGCGGATCTCGCGGTCGTCGTCTACGATCAGCACGTGGTCTTGCTGGTTGCTCATGGGGCGTTCTCCTTGGCCGGCATATTAAGCCTGCGGCCCTGCGGTTTTGTATCCCAGCGTATCCGCCGCGGGGGTAGAGACATGGGGGTGCAAAACGGCGGCCTGCGGACAAATGCGGCTTACATCCGGGTGATGAAATGGCTCCGTCGCCCGAGACAGCGGGCGCAAGGAACCGACAACGGAAAGGAGAACACCATGAAGACCTGGATGAAGACCACCCTGGCTGCCTCCCTGATCGCCATCACCGGCGTGGGTGCCACTGCGGCCCTGGCGCGCGGCGGCGATTGCGACGGCTTCGGTCCGCACGGCGGCAAGGCCGGCTGGCACCGCGGGGCGCCCGAGGACATGCAGAAGCGCATGGCCGAACGCGCCGAATTGCGTCTGGCACGCCTGGAACTGGCGCTCGCGCTCACGCCCCAGCAGCAGCCGGCGTGGAGCGCGTTCAAGAGCACGCTGGCCGGCCAGGCCGAGCGCACCTCCGCCGAATGGGCCAAGCGCGCGCAGCAGGAAGCGCCGAAGACCGCGCCCGAACGCCTGCAGCGCGCGGAAGAGCTGGGCAAGCTGCGCCAGGCCGAGTTGGCCGAGACGCGCAAGGCGGTGGAAAGCTTCTACGCCACGCTGTCGGATGCGCAGAAGAAGGTGTTCGACGCCGATTTCGGCGGCAGGGGGCCCGGCGGCAAGGGCGGTCACTACGGCGGTCCGCGCGGCGACGGTCCGCGCGACGGCGGCAAGAGGGGCGTTGAGCGCGGCTGAATCCCGGTAGTCGCCCGTTAAAGCACAAGGCCACCGCATACGGTGGCCTTGTTGCGTTGTGCTCTGTAGCCTGCCGGCATGGGCCGGCAGGCGCATGCCCGTCTTAGTGGAACTGCTCTTCTTCGGTGGAGCCGGTCAGTGCCTTGACGCTGGACGAGCCGCCCTGGATGACGGTGGTCACATCGTCGAAGTAGCCGGCGCCGACTTCCTGCTGGTGCGACACGAAGGTGTAGCCTTGGTCACGGGCGGCGAATTCCGGTTGCTGAACCTGTTCCACGTAGTGCTTCATGCCTTCGCCGCGGGCGTAGTCGTGCGCGAACTTGAAGGTATTGAACCAGTTGATGTGGATGCCGGCCAGGGTGATGAACTGGTACTTGTAGCCCAGCGCCGAGAGTTCGTCCTGGAAGCGGGCGATGGTCTTGTCGTCCAGGTTCTTCTTCCAGTTGAAGGACGGCGAGCAGTTGTAGGACAGCAGCTTGCCCGGATGGGCGGCCAGCACGGCCTGAGCGAACTCGCGGGCGAAGCCCAGGTCCGGGGTGCCGGTTTCACACCACACCAGGTCGGCGTAGGGGGCGTAGGCGACGCCGCGGCTGATGGCCTGTTCCAGACCGTTCTTGACGCGGTAGAAACCTTCCTGGGTGCGTTCGCCGGTCAGGAAGGGCTTGTCGTTGGCGTCGTGGTCGGAGGTCAGCAGGTTGGCAGCCTCAGCGTCGGTACGGGCCAGGATCAGGGTCGGCACGCCCATGACGTCGGCGGCGAAACGCGCGGCGATCAGCTTTTCGACGGCTTCCTGGGTCGGCACCAGCACCTTGCCGCCCATGTGGCCACACTTCTTCACCGCGGCGAGCTGGTCTTCGAAGTGCACGCCCGCGGCACCGGCGGCGATCATGTTCTTCATCAGTTCGAAGGCGTTCAGCACGCCGCCGAAGCCGGCTTCCGCGTCGGCCACGATGGGCAGGAAGTAGTCGACGAATTCCTTGTCGCCCGGGTTGATACCGCGGGACCACTGAATTTCGTCAGCGCGCTTGAAAGTGTTGTTGATGCGGCGAACCATGGTCGGCACGGAATCGTAGGCGTACAGCGACTGGTCCGGATACATGGTTTCGGAGGTATTGCCGTCGGCGGCGACCTGCCAGCCGGACAGGTACACGGCTTCCAGGCCGGCCTTGGCCTGCTGCATGGCCTGGCCCGCGGTGATCGCGCCGAAGGCATTCACGTAGCCCTTCTTGGCGCCGCCGTTGACCTTTTCCCACAGCTTTTGCGCGCCGCGCTGGGCCAGGGTGTATTCGGGCTGCAGGCTGCCGCGCAGGCGGACCACGTCGGCGGCGGCGTAGCCGCGTTTGGTGCCCTTCCAACGGGGGTTTTCGGCCCAGTCCTTTTCGAGGGCGGCGATTTGCTGTTCGCGGGTCAGAGTCATGTCGATTCCTTACTGGCTGACGATGGATCGGGTGGGGAGGTCTGCCTGCCGGCCGTGGCCGGAAGCGTTCTCTTCGTCTCGGTGCCCTGCGGAATGCGGCCGGCAAGGCATCGAACGCCAAAACAGTATAGGAAGAATCTGGCTCTGCAACAATGGGTCTTATATAAGATATAAGAAAAAAATTCTACATATTAAACAGTGTGTTGTGAACGTGTTTTCACTATAAGAAACGAAAACCGACTCTGTGAAATGGTGAACTGGTGCGCCGCACAGCGGCGGCGCCGTTCCGGGTCAGAGCAGGCCCTGCTCGGCGACGATCACGCCGTCCTCGTCCGCATAGACGTGATGCCCCGGCACGAAGGTGACGCCGCCGAAGGTAACGGGGATGTCGCGCTCGCCCACGCCGCGCTTGATGCTCTTCAGCGGGTGGGTGGCCAGCGCGAAGGCGCCGATGTCCATGCCGCCGATGGCCTTCGAGTCGCGGATGCAGCCATATACGATGACGCCGGCCCAGCCGTTCTTGACCCCCAGCAAGGCGAGTTGGTCGCCCACCAGCGCGCAGCGCAGCGAGCCACCGCCGTCGATCACCAGCACGCGGCCCTCGCCGGGGCCTTCCAGCGCGGTGCGTACCAGCGAGTTGTCCTCGAAGACCTTCAGCGTGGCAATCGGGCCGCCGAAAGCGGTGCGTCCGCCGTAGCTGCGGAACAGGGGGGCGACTACGTGCACGCGGCCTTCGTTGGCGTCGCACAGGTCGGCGGTCTGGATGTCCATGGCATCTCCCGGGAGGGTTGAGGGATACGCGGATGATAAACCAGCCGCCAGCACAAAAAGGAAGCGGCCCATTGCGGGCCGCTTCGTGGCGCGGGATGGGGCGCGGTCAGACGGTGGCGACCTCTTCCTCGTCGAAGGAGAGCTTCACCTTGCCGTCGTCGTCCAGGTCGATGGTCACCTTGCCGCCATTGACTAGGCGCCCGAACAGCAGTTCGTCGGCCAGCGCGGAGCGGATGGTGTCCTGGATCAGGCGGGCCATCGGGCGCGCACCCATCAGCGGATCGAAGCCGTTTTCGGCCAGCCAGGCCTTGAGCTCGTCGGTGAAGTGGGCTTCCACCTTCTTCTCGTGCAACTGGCCTTCCAGCTCGATGAGGAACTTGTCCACCACCCGCATGATGATCTCGTTGTCCAGCGCCTTGAAGGAGATCGTGGCATCCAGCCGGTTGCGGAACTCGGGCGAGAACATGCGCTTGATCTCCGCCATCTCGTCGCCCACCTCGCGCTTGGCGGAGAAGCCGATCACCGCCTTCTGCATGGCCTCGGCGCCCGCGTTGGTGGTCATGATGATGATCACGTTGCGGAAATCCGCCTGCCGGCCGTTGTTGTCGGTCAGCGTGCCGTGGTCCATGACCTGCAGCAGGATGTTGTAGATGTCCGGATGCGCCTTCTCGATCTCGTCCAGCAGCAGCACGCAATGCGGCTTCTTGGTGATCGCTTCGGTGAGCAGCCCGCCCTGGTCGAAACCGACGTATCCCGGCGGTGCGCCGATCAGCCGGCTCACGGCGTGGCGCTCCATGTACTCCGACATGTCGAAGCGCACCAACTCGATGCCGAGCGTATAGGCGAGCTGGCGAGCGACCTCGGTCTTGCCTACACCGGTGGGGCCGGAGAACAGGAAGGAGCCGATGGGCTTGGCCGGGTTGCCCAGGCCGGAGCGCGACATCTTGATGGCCTTGGCGAGCGCCTCGATGGCTTCGTCCTGGCCGAACACCACGTTCTTCAGATCCCGGTCCAGCGTCTTCAGCGCGGCCTTGTCGTCGTTGGACACGGTGCGCGGCGGGATGCGCGCGATCTTGGCGACGATCTCCTCGATCTCGTTCTTGCCGATGGTCTTCTTCTGCCGGGATTTGGGCAGGATGCGCTGGGCCGCACCGGCCTCGTCGATGACGTCGATGGCCTTGTCCGGCAGGTGACGGTCGTTGATGTATTTGGCCGACAGTTCCGCCGCGCTCGACAGGGCCGCGGTGGAATACTTGATGCCATGGTGCTCCTCGAAGCGGCTCTTGAGTCCCTTGAGGATTTCCACCGTCTCGGCCACGGTCGGCTCGACCACGTCGATCTTCTGGAACCGGCGCGACAACGCGTGATCCTTCTCGAAGATCTGGCGGTATTCGGTGTAGGTGGTCGCGCCGATGCACTTCAATTGGCCGGAGGAGAGCGCCGGCTTGAGCAGGTTGGACGCATCCAGCGTGCCGCCCGAGGCCGCACCCGCGCCGATCAGGGTGTGGATCTCGTCGATGAACAGGATGGCGTTCTGGTGCTCGACCAGTTGCTTGAGCACCGCCTTCAGGCGCTGTTCGAAGTCGCCGCGGTACTTGGTGCCGGCCAGCAGGGCGCCCATGTCGAGTGCATAGACCTGGGCGTCTTCGAGGATTTCCGGCACCCGGCCTTCCACGATGCGGCGCGCCAGGCCTTCAGCGATGGCGGTCTTGCCGACGCCGGCCTCGCCGACCAGCAGCGGATTGTTCTTGCGCCGCCGGCACAGGGTCTGGATGACGCGCTCGACTTCCTTCTCGCGTCCGATCAGCGGATCGATCTTGCCCACCAGCGCCTGCTGGTTGAGGTTCTGCGTGTAGTTTTCCAGCGCACCGCCGGCGGACTGGGGTTCCTGCTCCTGCTCGCCCTGTTCCGCGGGCTCGCTCCGGTTTGGTGCGCTCGCACCGTGCTGGGGCGTCTTGGCAATGCCATGGGAGATGTAGTTCACCACGTCCAGACGCGAGATGTTCTGCCGTTGCAGGAAGTACACCGCGTGGGAATCCTTTTCGCCGAAGATGGCCACCAGCACATTGGCGCCGGTGACTTCCTTCTTGCCCGAGGATTGAACGTGGAGGATCGCGCGCTGAATGACGCGCTGGAAGCCGAGGGTGGGCTGCGTGTCGATTTCGTCGCTGCCTTCCACCTTGGGCGTGTGCTCGTTGATGAAGCCGGTCAGCTCACGGCGCAGTTCGTCGATGTTGGCGTTGCAGGCACGCAACACCTCCGCCGCCGACGGATTGTCGAGCAGGGCTAGTAGCAAATGCTCCACGGTGATGAATTCGTGTCGCTTTTGCCTCGCCTCGACGAAGGCCATGTGCAGGCTGACTTCAAGCTCTTGCGCGATCATTCAGTTTTCCTCCATCACGCATGCCAGCGGATGCTGGTGCTGGCGAGCAAAGGAGACGACCTGTTCCACCTTGGTCGATGCGATGTCCCTCGGGAAGACGCCGCATACCCCCATGCCCTCTCTGTGGACTTGGAGCATGACCCGCGTGGCACGTTCGCGGTCCATGCCGAAAAATTTCTGCAACACGACGACAACGAAATCCATTGGTGTGAAGTCGTCGTTGAGCAATAGCACCTTGTATAACGGCGGAGGTCTGGTGCTTGTACGTTCCGCCTCGAGTACGAACTCGTCCTGCTTGTGCGTGGCCATGCAACCCATTCTAATCAAGTCGAAGCAGAGTGCAACAGCGCCGCCTTGGCTTCTATCTGGGGGTTCCGTGCCGAAATACAACAGCCTTTCGACGCCCGTTTCGGTGCACCGCAAACGGCACCATTCGCAATGAGTGCAAGCCAATCCCGTGCCAGTTTGCACGGCGGTCGGTGGAGCGATCCGGGTCGTGTTGCAGCGCGCAAGCGCCGGGGGTGAAGAAATGCGGAAGAAATGCTTGACGCTGTGCCGTCAGTTGCGTAAAAGCACTTCCGTATGTCGTGCAAGGTGCAACGCGCTGGCTCCGTCTGGTGTGGCTACGCGTGCAGTCTGCGCCAGGGGGGCTGCGTCGGTTCTTCCGTTGCGGCAGTGCTGGTTCCGGGTCCTTCGCATCGACATGCCCGCCGGGCTACCCGGTACGTTTCGTGCACTCTTGAAGGATTGACGCAATATGGCAACTGGCACTGTTAAGTGGTTCAACGACGCCAAGGGTTTTGGTTTCATCACCCCGGACGACGGCAGCGAAGATCTCTTCGCGCATTTTTCCGCGATCAACATGGGCGGCTTCAAGACCCTGAAGGAAGGCGAGAAGGTCTCCTTCGAGGTCACCCAGGGCCCCAAGGGTAAGCAGGCTTCCAACATCCAGAAGGTGTAAGAAGCCGGTCAATCGCGGAACGCCGTACCGCTGCGTTGCAGTAGCCGGGTACGGTTCCCCAAAGACAAGAGGCCGCCGGAATTCCGGCGGCCTCTTGTCGTCTGGAGCGCTCTCGCCCCGGTGGGGCGTGCTGCTTACTTCAGCTTGATTTCCTTGTACAGGACGTGCTTGCGCGCGACCGGATCGTACTTCTTGAACTCGAGCTTCTGCGGGGTGGTGCGCTTGTTCTTCGAGGTGGTGTAGAAGTGGCCGGTGCCGGCAGTCGACTCCAGCTTGATCTTCTCGCGAATGCCTTTTGCCATGTTGCTCTCCGTTCAGTGCGTGGCGAGTCCGGGGACGGCCTCAGATTTTCTCGCCGCGGGCGCGAAGTTCGGCAACGACTTCGTCAATGCCCTTCTTGTCGATGGTGCGCAGGCCGGCATTCGACACACGCAGGCTGATCCAGCGGTTCTCGGCCTCGCTCCAGAACCGGCGGTTCTGCAGGTTGGGGAGGAAACGACGCTTGGTCTTGTTGTTGGCGTGGGAAACATGATTTCCCACCATCGGTGCTTTACCGGTCACTTGGCAGACGCGAGCCATACGATGCTCCAGGGAATTCGGATTGCGAAAACCGCGGAGGATACTCCATGGGGCCGGTCCGACGCAAGTGCCTGAGGCGCGATGTCAGGCGGGCGCAGTGCTCACAACAGGCCGCGTTCGGCGAACGACAGCGGCGCGCCGTGGGCGGTGACGACGAAGTGGTCGAGCACGCGGATGTCCACCAGCGCGAGTGCCTGCTTGAGGCTTGCGGTGAGCAACTCGTCGGCGTGGCTCGGTTCGGCGGCGCCGGAAGGGTGATTGTGCGCCAGGATCACCGCGGCGGCGTTGTGGGCCAGTGCCAGCTTGACGACTTCGCGGGGGTATACGTTGGTCTGGGTGAGGGTGCCGCGGAACAGTTCGACCGCTTCGATCAGGCGGTTGCGCGCGTCGAGCAGCAGCACCGCAAACACCTCGTGGGGCAGGCTGCCCAGGCGCAGCCGCAGCCAGTCGCGCACCGCGCCGGGCGTGTCGAGCACGTCGCGTTCGGCCATTTCCTCGCCCAGTGCGCGCCGTGCCAGTTCCATCACCGCCTGCAGTTGGGCATACTTCGCCAGCCCCATGCCGGGAAGGCGAGCAAAATCGGCTGCGGAAGCGTTGCACAGGCAGGTGAGGCTGCCGAAGTGGGCGAGCAGGTCGCGCCCCAGGTCCACTGCGCTGCGCCCGCGCACGCCGACGCGCAGGAACAGGGCGAGCAGTTCGGCGTCGCTCAGGTTGCGCGCGCCGCGTGCCAGGAGTTTTTCGCGCGGACGCTCGTCCGCCGGCCAGTCGGTGATCGCCATGGGTGGTCATCTGATTTGAACGGAATCTCGATTAGACCCTAATGTCATGAACGAACTCAAGGGCAGGAAGCTCGTACTCGGCGTCACCGGCGGCGTGGCGGCCTACAAGGCGGCCGAGCTGACCCGGTTGCTGACCAAGGCGGGTGCGGAGGTCCACGTGGTGATGACCGAGGCGGGCACGCACTTCGTCACGCCGGTCACCTTCCAGGCCCTGTCCGGCCACACGGTGTGGACCGACCTGTGGGACGGGCGCATGGGCAACAACATGGCGCACATCGATCTGACGCGCGGCGCCGACGGCATCCTGATCGCGCCGGCCTCGGCCGATACTATCGCCAAGCTGGTGCACGGCCTGGCGGACGACCTGCTGTCCACGCTGTGCCTGGCGCGGGATTGCCCGCTGATGGTGGCACCGGCGATGAACCGGCAGATGTGGGAGAACCCGGCCACCCGCCGCAACGTGGCTCAGCTCGCCGCCGACGGCGTGGCGGTGTTCGGCCCGGCCGAGGGCGACCAGGCCTGCGGCGAGATTGGTCCCGGACGCATGCTGGAGCCGGAGGAACTGCTGGAGTCCGTCATCGCCTTCTTCCAGCCCAAGCTGCTGGCCGGGCGCAAGGTGGTGCTGACGGCGGGGCCGACCTTCGAGGCCATCGACCCGGTGCGCGGCATCACCAATTCCAGTTCCGGCAAGATGGGCTACGCGCTGGCGCGAGCCTGTGCGCGGGCGGGGGCGGAAGTGGTGCTGGTCAGCGGTCCCGTGGCGCTCCCGGCGCCGGTGGGGGTGCGGCGCGTTGCGGTGCAGAGCGCGCTGGAGATGCGCGACGCGGTGTTCGCCAACCTGTCCGGTGCATCGATCTTCATCGGCGTCGCCGCGGTCGCCGACTACCGCCCGCTCAAGGCGGCCGAGCACAAGGTCAAGAAGTCCGGTGACACGATGCAACTGACGCTCACGCTCAATCCGGACATCCTCGCCGAGGTCGCGGCCCTGCCCGAACCGCCGTTCTGCGTGGGCTTCGCCGCGGAAAGCCGCGAGCTGGATACCTACGCGCAAGGCAAGCGGGTGGCCAAGCGCCTGCCGCTGCTGGTCGGCAACCTGGTGCAGGACGGGCTGGGGGGCGACGACAACGAGGTGGTGCTGTACGACGAGAACGGGCGCTATCCGCTCGGGCGGTCGTCCAAGGCGGAACTGGCGAAGCGCATCGTGGACCATCTGGCCGCGCTGCTGAACGGTGGTGCGCAAAGGGAGGAATGAGCATGCACAAGATCGACGTGAAACTGATCGACCCCCGCCTGCGCAGCCACGCGCCGGCCTACGCCACGCCGGGGGCGGCGGGGCTGGACCTGCGCGCCTGCATCGACGTCTCCCTGACCCTGCATCCGGGCGAGACCGCGCTGGTGCCGAGCGGCCTGGCCATCCACCTGGCGGACCCGGGGCTGGCGGCGATGATCCTGCCGCGCTCCGGGCTGGGCCACAAGCACGGCATCGTGCTCGGCAACCTGGTCGGGCTCATCGATTCCGACTATCAGGGGCAGATCTTCGTCTCGGTGTGGAACCGCGGGCGCGAGACCTTCACCATCCAGCCCATGGAACGCATCGCCCAACTGGTGGTGGTGCCGGTGCTGCAGGTCGGTTTCAACGTGGTGGACGAATTCGCGCGCTCCGAGCGTGGCGGCAACGGCTTCGGCAGCACCGGCAAGCATTGATGACAGGGCAGCCGCATCCGGGCATTCCGGTCGGGGTACACGTCGTGGTGGAGCGCGACGGCCGGGTGCTGATGATGCGCCGCGCCGGCACCGGTTTCTTCGACGGACTGTACAGCCTGCCGGGCGGGCACGTGGAGGCGGGTGAATCCATCGCCCGCACCGCGGCGCGGGAGATCGGCGAGGAGACCGGCCTGCTGCTGCGGGAAGCGGACGTGGTGCCGCTGGGTGTGGTGCATCGCCTGTCGGACACCAACCGCATCGACTTCTTCGTCCGCGCCCGGGCCTGGGCTGGCGAACCGCGCATCTGCGAGCCCCTCAAGTGCGACCGGCTGGAATGGTTCGCCCCCGACGCGCTGCCTGAGACCACGGTGCCCTACGTGCGCCGCGCGCTGGCGGAGGGTTCCGGCCCCTGGCTGCTCGAACTGGGCTGGTGAGCCGGCGCCGTTCGTAGTTCGTTCAGGCCGCGGCCCCTTCCGCGGGCGCGGCGGGAAACAGGTTGCGGAAGCGGATTTCCTCCGGATAGGGGAAGAAATCCTCCACGTAGCCGCTGCGTATGGTTTCCTGCGCCCGCTGCCAGAAGCCGGGCTCCAGCAGGTCCCGGTGGTACTTCAGGAAGGCCTTGCGCACGCGCGGCGAACCGAGCAGGAAGGTGGCGAATTCTTCCGGGAACACATCCATGGGGGCGGCGGAATACCAGGGCTCGCCCGCCAGTTCCATCTCCGGGTAGGGCGCGGGCGGAATCTTGCGGAAGTTCATGTCGGTCATGAACTCGATCTCGTCGTAGTCGTAGAACACGATGCGCCCGTAGCGCGTCACGCCGAAGTTCTTCCACAGCATGTCGCCGGGGAAGATGTTGGCGATGGCCAGTTCCCGGATGGCGTTGCCGTATTCGCGCACCGCGTGCTCCACCTCCTCGTCGCTGGATTTCTCCAGGTAGATGTTGAGCGGCGTCATGCGGCGCTCGATGTAGAGGTGCTTGATGACCACCGAGTCGCCGTCGATCTCGAAGGAGGAGGGGGCGAGTTGCGCCAGTTCCTCCAGCAGCTCCGGGTGGAAGCGCGACAGGGGCAGCGCCGCGTTGGAGTATTCCAGCGTGTCGGCCATGCGCCCGACCCGGTCCACCTGCTTCACGATCTGGTACTTGCGCTTGACCGTGGCGCGGTCCATGTTCTTCGTGCTGCCGAACACGTCCTTGATGATCTTGAAGACGTAGGGGTAGGACGGCAGCGTGAACACCAGCATGACCATGCCGCGGATGCCCGGCGCGACGATGAAGCGGTCGTTGGAATGGCGCAGATGGGCCACCAGGTCGCGGAAGAACATGGTCTTGCCCTGCTTGCCCAGGCCCAGCATGGTGTAGAGCTCGCTTCTCGGCTTGTGGGGCATGATGGAGCGCAGGAAGTGCACGTAGCCGGAGGGCACTTCCATATCCACCAGGAAGTAGGCGCGCGACAGGGAAAACAGCACCGAGATGCGCCATGGGTCCAGGATGATGGTGTCGATGTAGAGCCTGCCGGCGGCGTTGTGGCGCACCGCCAGCGCGAAGGGCGTCTCCTGGTAGCCGTTGACGCCCTTGCCGATGATGTAGGCCGTCTTGTTGCGGTAGAAGGCGGAGAACAGCACCTGGACCTGGCAGTTCACCTCCATCGCCGGCCACGACCCCAGGTACTGTTCGGTGGCGCGCAGCACGTGGTCGATGTCCCGCTCCAGGTCCTCGAAGGGGCGCTGCCAGTCGAAATCCTCCACGATGCGCCGCACCGTGGCGCGCAGGCCCTCGTCCTGGGGGTAGTAGCTGCTGTACACCGGCGGGAAGGATTCGATGTATTCGGTGGCGATGGCCGGGCGAGCGAAGATGTAGTCGTTGTTGTAATAGGTGCGGTGCAGGATCTTGCAGCACACGGAGTTGAAGAAGGTCTCCGCCAGCTCGGGCTGCTTGTGGCGGATCAGCATGCCGATGTAGTGCAGCTTGACCTGCTGCCAGGTGGCGTCGTCCAGGGAATCGGCGTCGAACTCCTGGTGCAGGCGGTGCACGGCCTCGTCCACGCGGTCGTCGTAGAACTGCACGCGGTCGCGCACGGCGTCGAGCTGGCCCTGCCAGTCGGCGGCCTCGAAGCTCTCCTTGGCGCGCCGGCTGGTGTCGCGAAAGATGCGGTAGTGCTTGTTGAAGCCTTCGATCAGCGCCTGCGCGATCGCCTGCGCCACCGGGTTCTCACCGGAAACTGCGTCCATCGTTCTTCCCCTGCATGCCGGGCGGACGGGGTAAGTGTCGCACTGGGCGGGGCGGAAGGGCTAGAGCGCACGCTCCGGATTCCGCCTTGCGATTCCGTCCGGGCTGCGGGCGGCAGTCTTCTATCATTTATCTATTTCATGATGTGAGATGTCTTTTTGCAGAGATCGATGAACGCCGTTCACGGGGCTATAATGCGGCGTTCGAAAAGTCGGTTGGAAGTCGCCAGGCCTCGCAGAGCGGAATACCGCCGCCCGGCCTGCAGTGGCTGCGCGGAGGGCCGGGCCAGGGCACGAGGGGGCGTGCCGGCCGGGCCGTGGCTCCGCAGCTCCAATGTCTTTCAACGCGCCAGGCGCAGCCCTGCCTTCTGCGTCCGTTTCCTGACCGCACCGGTATTGCGGGCGGTTCTATCGTGACGACGAGGGAGTGAGTAGCCATGCCATCCAAGCAGCCGACCATCATCTACACCATCACTGACGAAGCGCCCATGCTGGCCACCGCCGCCTTCCTGCCGGTGGTGCGAACCTTTGCCGGGGCTGCCGGCATCGAGGTCGAGGCGGCCGACATTTCGGTGGCGGCGCGCGTGCTGGCCGAGTTCTCCGACTATCTCACCGACGAGCAGAAGGTGCCCGACACCCTGGCCGAGCTCGCCCGCCTGACCCTGGAGCCGGACACCAACATCATCAAGCTGCCCAACATCAGCGCCTCGGTGGGGCAGTTGAAGGCCGCGATCAAGGAACTGCAGGGCAAGGGCTACAAGATCCCCGACTACCCGGAAGACCCCAGGACCGAAGAAGAAAAGGCGCTCAAGACGCGCTACTCCAAGTGTCTGGGCTCCGCGGTCAACCCGGTGCTGCGCGAGGGCAACTCCGACCGCCGCGCGCCGGCCGCGGTCAAGAACTACGCGAAGAAGCACCCGCATTCCATGGGCGAATGGAAGCAGTGGTCGCAGACCCACTGCTCGCACATGGAGCACGGCGACTTCTACCACGGCGAGAAGTCGCTCACGCTGGACAAGGCCCGCGACGTGAAGATGGAGCTCATCACGAAGAGCGGCAAGAGCATCGTGCTCAAGCCCAAGGTCGCGCTGCTGGACGGCGAGATCATCGACTCCATGTTCATGAGCAAGAAGGCCCTGTGCGAGTTCTACGAGAAGGAACTCGACGACTGCCGCGATGCGGGCATCCTGTTCTCGCTGCACGTCAAGGCGACGATGATGAAGGTCTCCCACCCCATCGTCTTCGGCCACTGCGTCAAGATCTACTACAAGGAAGCGTTCGAGAAGCACGGCAAGCTGTTCGACGAACTGGGCATCAACGTCAACAACGGCATGATCGACCTGTACGAGAAGATCAAGACCCTGCCCGAATCCCAGCGCGACGAAATCATCCGCGACCTGCACGCCTGCCACGAGCACCGTCCCGAACTGGCCATGGTGGATTCCGCCAAGGGCATCACCAACTTCCACTCGCCCAACGACATCATCGTGGACGCCTCCATGCCGGCCATGATCCGGCAGGGCGGCAAGATGTGGGGCGCCGACGGCAAGCCCTACGACTGCAAGGCCGTGATGCCGGAATCCACCTTCGCCCGCATCTATCAGGAGATGATCAACTTCTGCAAATGGCACGGCAACTTCGACCCGAAGACCATGGGCACCGTGCCCAACGTGGGCCTGATGGCACAGAAGGCGGAGGAATACGGCTCCCACGACAAGACCTTCGAGATCCCCGAAGACGGCGTGGCCAACATCACCGACATCGCCACCGGCGAAGTGCTGCTGTCGCAGAACGTGGAAGCCGGCGACATCTGGCGCATGTGCCAGGTCAAGGACGCGCCGATCCGCGACTGGGTCAAGCTCGCCGTGACCCGCGCGCGCAACTCCGGCACCCCCGCGGTATTCTGGCTGGACCCCTACCGCCCGCACGAGAACGAGCTGATCAAGAAGGTGCAGAAGTACCTCAAGGACCACGACACCACCGGCCTGGACATCCAGATCATGAGCCAGGTGCGCGCCATGCGTTACACGCTGGAGCGCGTCGCCCGCGGCCTTGACACCATCTCCGTCACCGGCAACATCCTGCGCGATTACCTCACCGACCTGTTCCCCATCATGGAACTGGGCACCAGCGCCAAGATGCTGTCCATCGTCCCGCTGATGGCCGGCGGCGGCATGTACGAGACCGGCGCCGGCGGCTCGGCGCCCAAGCACGTGCAGCAACTGCTGGAAGAAAACCACCTGCGCTGGGATTCCCTGGGCGAGTTCCTCGCCCTGGCGGTGTCGCTGGAAGACCTGGGCATCAAGGAGAACAACGCCCGCGCCAAGCTGCTGGCCAAGACCCTGGACGAAGCCACCGGCAAGCTGCTCGACGAGAACAAGTCCCCCTCGCGCCGCACCGGCGAGCTGGACAACCGCGGCAGCCAGTTCTATCTGTCCCTGTACTGGGCTCAGGCGCTGGCCGCGCAGAAGGACGATGCGCAACTCGCCGCCAAGTTCGGCCCGCTCGCCAAGGCCCTGGCCGAGAACGAGCAGAAGATCGTGGCCGAGCTGAAGGCGGTGCAGGGCAAGCCGGCCGACATCGGCGGCTACTACCTGCCGGACGCCGGCAAGTGCAGCGCGGTGATGCGCCCCAGCGCCACCTTCAACGCGGTGATCGCCTCGGCCTGAGGAGGTCTGCGCAGCCCGGCCCGGCGCCTGCAAGGGCGCCGGGTTTGGGGGATAATCGCGGGGCAACTGCCGCCCCGGGCCGGCAGCGGCCCGGGGCGTTTTCTTTTGGGCGACGCCCACACTGCCGGCCTGAGCGCGTTGAAACAACGGAGACTGTTACACGCACGTCAACCAGGAGGGGAGTACGCATGAGCGCATCCAAGATCACGGTTCCGGCAGGCGGACAGAAGATCATTCCCGGCCAACCCGTTCCCGACAATCCCATCATCCCGTTCATCGAAGGCGACGGCATCGGCATCGACATCACCCCGGTGATGATCAAGGTCATCGATGCGGCGGTGGCCAAGGCCTACGGCGGCAAGAAGAAAATCCACTGGATGGAGGTCTATGCCGGGGAGAAATCCACCCGCATCTACGGCCCCGACGAGTGGCTGCCCAAGGAGACCTTCGACGCCCTGAAGGAATTCTCCGTCTCCATCAAGGGCCCGATGACCACCCCGGTGGGCGGCGGCATCCGCTCGCTCAACGTCGCCTTGCGCCAGGAACTGGACCTCTACCAGTGCGTGCGCCCCGTGCGCTACTTCAAGGGCGTGCCCAGTCCGCTGAAGAACCCGGAACTGACTGACATGGTCATCTACCGCGAGAACACCGAGGACATCTACGCCGGCATCGAATGGCAGGCCCTGTCCGACGGCGCAAGGAAGGTCATCGCCTTTCTGCAGAACGAGATGGGGGTCAGGAAGATCCGCTTTCCGGAAACCTCCGGCATCGGCATCAAGCCCGTCTCCATCGAAGGCACCAGCCGCATCGTGCGCGCCGCCATCCGGTACGCCATCGACAACGACCGCAAGTCGGTCACGCTGGTGCACAAGGGCAACATCATGAAGTTCACCGAGGGCCTGTTCCGCGACATCGGCTACAAGGTCGCCCAGGAGGAATTCGGCGCCCAGCCCATCGACGGGGGCCCGTGGTGCAGTTTCGAGAACCCCGGGACCGGCCGCGAGATCATCGTCAAGGACGCCATCGCCGACGCCTTCCTGCAGCAGATCCTGCTGCGTCCGGCGGAATACGACGTGATCGCCACCCTCAACCTCAACGGCGACTACGTCTCCGACGCGCTGGCGGCCCAGGTCGGCGGCATCGGCATCGCGCCGGGGGCCAACATCTCCGACCAGTACGCCTGCTTCGAGGCCACCCACGGCACTGCGCCCAAGTACGCCGGCCAGGACAAGGTGAACCCCGGCTCGCTGATCCTTTCCGCCGAGATGATGCTGCGCCACCTGGGCTGGAAGGAAGCCGCGGACCTAGTCATCAAGGGCATGGAAGCGGCCATCGCCGACAAGCAGGTCACCTACGACTTCGCCCGCCTGATGGAAGGTGCCAACGAGATCTCCTGCTCGGCCTTCGGCGACGCGATGATCGCGCGCATGTAGGCAGGCGGCTGGCCGTCTCCGTATTCCCGGCGAGGCTCCCGCGTTGCGGGGGCCTCTTTCTTTGTGCGCGGCCGGCGCCTTGTCTCCGCGAACCGCCGCATCATTGTGGTTTCATGACGGCGGTGGCGCTTTCCGTTGACCGAGGTCAACCCCCGTGAGCGGGCAGAAATCGCAGTCTGGCCTAAACTGTGAAGGTTCTTTGGCCGATCCAGGAGGAAAGCCCCATGACCATGATGAAAGCAACCGTTTTCGTAGCGCCGGGCCGTATCGAACTGGTAGACAAACCGATTCCGGACGTCGGGCCCAACGACGCCCTGATCCGCATCACCACTACCACCATCTGCGGCACCGACGTACACATCCTCAAGGGCGAATACCCGGTCAAGCCCGGCCTCACCATCGGCCACGAGCCGGTGGGCGTGATCGAGAAACTGGGCAGCGCCGTGCAGGGCTACACCGAAGGCCAGCGCGTGATCGCCGGCGCCATCTGCCCCAATTTCAACTCCTACGCCGCGCAGGACGGCGCCCCCTCCCAGGACGGCAGCTACCTCATCCCCAGCGGGCAGTGCGGCCGCCACGGCTACAAAGCCACCGCCGGCTGGCGCTTCGGCAACCTCATCGACGGCACCCAGGCCGAATACGTGCTGGTGCCCGACGCCCAGGCCAACCTGGCACCCATCCCCGACGGCCTCACCGACGAACAGGTGCTGATGTGCCCGGACATCATGTCCACCGGTTTCAAAGGCGCCGAGAATGCCAACATCCGGCTCGGCGACACGGTGGCCGTGTTCGCCCAGGGCCCCATCGGCCTGTGTGCCACCGCCGGCGCCCGCCTGCTGGGGGCGACCACCGTCATCGCGGTGGACGGCAACGACCACCGGCTGGGCGTCTCGAAAGTGATGGGCGCGGACGTGACGCTGAACTTCCGCAACTGCGACGTCGTCGATGAAATCCTCAAGCTCACCGACGGCCGCGGCGTCGATTCCGCCATCGAGGCGCTCGGAACCCAGGGCACCTTCGAATCCGCCCTGCGCATACTCAAGCCCGGTGGCACGCTTTCCAGCCTGGGCGTGTACTCCAGCGACCTGAAGATTCCCCTGGGCGCCTTCGCCGCCGGCCTCGGCGACCACAAGATCAACACCGCCCTGTGTCCCGGCGGCAAGGAACGCATGCGCCGGCTGATGAACGTGGTCGCCTCCGAGCGCGTGGACCTGGGCGTGCTGGTCACGCACCGCTACAAGCTCGACGACATCGTGGCCGCCTACGAACTGTTCGCCAACCAGCGCGACGGGGTGCTGAAGGTCGCCATCCAGCCCTGATCCGCGTCCGTTCAGTGCATCGGTAACGCCCGGCCCTTACCGGCCGGGCGTTTTCATCCATAGATGGGGATGTTCAGCCGTATTGCGCTGGATGGCATACGGCACGTATCGACATTCGGCGCAATGCCTTTTGGTTATTGCGCCCTATGCGGGCTGGAGGCTTTGGCGCCGAGGTCACCAGGACCATTCCTCAATGAACCTCGCGGCCGCTCGTTCATTCACCACTGATATCTCACAGTGCACAGAATAGAGAAGAGAGCCCCGGAAGATGGCGACATATCGTTCGCCGCCGCCAGGGCGCGGCGGCCAGCTCTCCAGGGTGGCACCGTGCATCCGGGCTTTCTCGCCTATCGCATCGAATGGTTCGCCCCTTGAAACTGTCGAGCAGAACTCGGTGGCCTTGTGCAATGCCTTTCGGTCGAAGAATGCACCCGCAAAGAAATACGCAACCGGCAACAGAATCGCCATGCATGTGGTGACGGCGACGACACGAACTGCCCTCTTTGCCAATTTCGGGCTCGTGCGTTTACAGCGGGGTCAATGCCATGTCAGTCGTGGCCGAGCAGCTTATCGATGACGGGGTCCATTGTTTGCTCCTTTCATCATTTCCACTTTGCGGAGGCAATGACAATGAGAAGAAGAAATGCAGAGATTGCCCACATGACGACGGCCTCTGCGTGATTGCCGACAAACCGGTGGGCAATCTCGAATGCCCATGACATGCGTCCGCTGTAAGGTGGCTGATGGGGCCATAGCCAATCGTGGATCCCCATGACGGCGAACACTGCGGATAAGCCGATGAGTATGGGTGCGTCCGAACCCGGCTTTGGCGTCCAGCCGTTCTTCAGCTTTTCGCGCGGCATGGGCTCTACCTTCTCATTCGCGAGCCTGTGCCTGTCCCACCTGATGAAGGCGAGGAGGATGAGAAATGGGGAAACGGCGGCGAGCAATATGATCGTCAGGAGAAACATGGAGTGCTCTTGTCCAGGGGGCGTGTGGTAGTCGGACTTGCTTGCCGGGCGGCCTGAAAGGCCCGCTTGGTTCCCTGGGGTAAATGCTTCGCAGGGCACTCCCATACGTTGGCGGCCCATGTAGAACGTCGTCGTACGTGGTCAGGATATCGCGTCGCAGCCTTCGAGCAAACGTGCGCCTCGCCGTAATGTGCGGAGCCGCGTGATCGGCCTCACGGGCTGGCGCTGCATATGCCTGCAGGCAATGAGTGTAGAGTCGGACAGCGAAGAATTGGTGGTTGCCGGGCCACTCATACAGCCCGGCGGGTTCAACATCAGCCCGCGGTGATGAGATGCTGCTCAGCGTAAGCCCGATGCGCCGCGGCCGCGGCCGCGGTAGCGCCGGGAACGGTCTTGTGGCCCGCTTGGGACAGAACCTGCTCCAGCGCCCCGAGTGCGGCAAACACGTTCTCCTCCCGCGCCGAATACCCCATCAGACCCACGCGCCACACTTTGCCCGCCAGCGGCCCCAGGCCGGCGCCGATTTCCACGGCGTGGTCCTGCAGCAGGGCGCGGCGCACGGTGAGGTCGTCCACGCCGGCGGGTACGCGCACAGCGTTCATCTGGGGTAGGCGGGCGGCTTCCGGCACGATGAACTCCAGCCCCAGGGCTTCCAGGCCGGCTTTCAGGGCGTGGTGGTGGTGGCGGTGGCGGGACCAGGCGTTTTCCAGGCCTTCCTCGGCGAGCAGGCGCAGGGCTTCGTGGAGGCCGTAGAGGCTGTTGCCGGGGGCGGTGTGGTGGTAGGTGCGCTGGGTGGCGCCCCAGTAGTCGAGCACCAGGGTGAGGTCCATGAACCAGCTTTGCACCTTGGTCTTGCGGGCGCGCACCTTGTCGATGGCAGCGGTGCTGAAGGTGACTGGGGCGAGGCCGGGGGTGCAGGACAGGCATTTCTGGCTGGCGGAATAGGTGGCGTCCGCGCCCCATTCGTCCACCTTGACCGGGGTGCCGCCGAGGGAGGTGACGGCGTCTACGATGGTGAGGCAGCCGTGCTCGCGGGCGATGCGGCACAGGGTGGCGGCGTCCGACTGGGCGCCGGTGGAGGTTTCCGCATGGACGAAGGCGACGATGCGCGCGTCCGGGTGGGCGCGCAGGGCGTCTTCCAGTTTCTGCGGGTCGATGGGGCGGCCCCATTCTTCTTCCACGATCACGGCCCGGCCGCCGCTGCGTTCGACGTTCTCGATCATGCGCCCGCCGAACACGCCGTTGCGGCAGACGACGACCTTGTCGCCCGGCTCGACGAGGTTCACGAAGCAGGTTTCCATGCCCACCGAGCCGGGGCCGGAGAGGGGGAAGGTGAGGGGATTGGCGGTCTGGAAGGCGTAGCGCAGCAGGGTCTTGAGTTCTTCCATCATGCCGACGAAGACCGGGTCCAGGTAGCCGATCACGCCCTGGCCCAGCGCGGCCATGACGCGGGGGTGGAGGTCGGAGGGGCCGGGGCCGAGCAGGATGCGGCGGGGCGGGTGGAAGGCGTCGATGGCGCGTTCCGGGACGGTGCTGATGGCGTTCATGGCTCCTCCTGATCTTCTTGTGGATGTCCAAGGATCATAGCAGCCGGCCGCCTGCTGGCTGGTACCGCCATGCGTCAAAGCCCGCGGGACGTCCGCCGCATCCCGGGATCAGCCCTGCCTGTCCAGCGCCAGCCGCACGCCCAGATAGACGAAGACGGCGCCCACGCTGCGGTTGAGCCAGACCGCCGCCCGGCTGCCGCTGCCCAGTGCGCCGATGCGCGCGGACGCCCACGCCAGGAAGAGGCACCAGAGCGTGCCGTTGAAACTGAACAGGGTGCCGAGAAAGATGAAGGCGAGCGCCTTGTCGGGCGCGGACGGTTCGATGAACTGCGGAACGAAAGCCAGGAAGAACAGGGCGACCTTCGGGTTCAGGACGTTCGTGAGCAGCCCCTGCGCGAACACGGTGCGCAGGGATGCCGCAGGGGGCAAGGCGGTGCCGGCCTGGGCCGATGCGGGCCGGGAACGCAGCAGGAGGGACAGCCCGACATAGACGAGATAGGCGGCCCCGGCGAATTTGACGGCGGTGAAGGCTGCGGAGGACGTGGCGAGAAGCGCCGACAGCCCGAAGGCCGCGGCGCAGATGTGGACGTAGCAGCCCGCGCTGATGCCGAGCGCGGCTGCAATGCCGGCCCTCACCCCCTGGGTCGCGCTGCGGGTGGCGATGTACAGCGAATCGGCGCCCGGCGTGATGTTGAGCAGTATCCCGGAGAGGATGAAGAGGGGCAGATCGTGAGTGCCGAGCATGGCGGGACCGGTTTACATGGACTGGCCCGGCGCGGATTGCGTCCGGGCGGGCTCGTGGGGGTTGCGGGCGGCGAGCATCGACACCGAGACCTTGCGCACCAGGCTCTCCGCTACGTTGCCCGGCCTTCGCGCAACAGGAAATCCAGGAAGGTCGCCGCCGTCAGGCTCAGGCGTTTGCCGGCCAAGTGTACCGCATGCCACATGCGCGCGAGGGGCAGGCCTTCCACCGGCAGTTGCACGATGCGACCGGTTTCCAGTTCCAGGCCGAGCCCGGAGCGCGACATCACCGACACGCCCAGGCCGGCCATGACGCCATGCTTGATCGCCTCGCTGGAGCCCAGTTCGATGTACACCTGCGCTTCCAGGCCGTGGGCGGCGAACAGCCGTTCGGTGGCGGCGCGGGTGCCGGAGCCCTGTTCGCGCATCAGGAAGCGTTCGGCGGCGAAGCGGGCCAGCGGGATGTGCGTCTCCCGCGCCAGCGGGTGATCCGGGTGGGCGATGGGCACCAGCGGGTTTTCCAGGAAGGGGTGCACCGCCAGCGGGAGCCGTTCCGGCACGCCGCCCATGATGACGAAATCGTCCTCGTTGCCGGCCAGGCGCTCCACCACGCTGGACCGGTTGGTCACCGTGAGCTGGGGCTGCACCTCGGGCCAGGCGCGCAGGAAGCGGCCGAGGAAGTCCGGCATGAAATAGGTGGTGGAGGACACCGCCGCCACCTTGAGCGGGCCGGCCACCTTGCCCTTCATGTCCGCCACCGTGCCGGCCAGGCCGCGCAGGCGGCCGACCACGTCCCCCGCGGCGGCGAACACCTCCTCGCCCGCGCGGGTCAGGAAGAGCCGCTTGCCCACCTGCTCGAAGAGCGGCAGGCCGATGCTCTCTTCCAGGCGTTTGACCTGGATGGAGACCGCGGGCTGGGTCAGGTGCAGTTCCCCGGCGGCGCGGGTGAAGCTGCGGTGGCGGGCGACCGCTTCGAAGAGGCGGAGCTGCTGCAGGGTCCAGTGGCGGATCATATGGATTTGTATATGGTTTCTATTTGAACAATTAACTGTTGTTTATTTGTTCGCTTCCTTAAAGTCAAGCCGAACCCACCGCGCCCTGCGGCCGGTGGCAAGGCAAACCCGAGACCAAAGGAGCGAGACATGGCCACGACCTACCAGGCGGGCGTCAAGGAATACCGGGAGATCTACTGGGAACCCGACTACACGCCCAAGGAATCCGACCTGCTGGCAGCATTCAAGATCGTGCCGCAGGCCGGCGTGCCGCGGGAGGAGGCCGCGGCGGCGGTGGCGGCGGAATCCTCCACCGCCACCTGGACCACGGTGTGGACCGACCTGTTGACCGACCTGCAGTACTACAAGGGCCGCGCCTACCGGATCGAGGACGTGCCGGGCGACGACGAGGCCTTCTACGCCTTCATCGCCTACCCCATGGGCTTGTTCGAGGAGGGGTCGGTGGTGAACGTGTTCACCTCCCTGGTGGGCAACGTGTTCGGCTTCAAGGCGGTGCGGGCGCTGCGCCTGGAGGACGTGCGCTTTCCCCTGTGGTTCGTCACCACCTGCCCGGGACCGCCCCACGGCATCCAGGTGGAGCGCGACAAGCTGGACAAGTACGGCCGCCCGCTGCTGGGCTGCACCATCAAGCCCAAGCTGGGGCTTTCCGCCAAGAGCTACGGGCGCGCGGTGTACGAGTGCCTGCGCGGCGGGCTGGATTTCACCAAGGACGACGAAAACGTGAATTCCCAGCCCTTCATGCGCTGGCGCGACCGCTTCCTGTTCTGCCAGGAGGCCATCGACAAGGCCGAGGCCGAGACCGGCGAGCGCAAGGGCCACTACCTGAACGTCACCGCCGCGACCATGGAGGACGTGTACAAGCGCGCCGAGTTCGCCAGGGAGATCGGCAGCAAGATCATCATGAGCGACTACCTGACGGTGGGCTGGGCGGCGCATACCAGCCTCTCCAAGTGGTGCCGCGACAACGGCATGCTGCTGCACGTGCACCGCGCCATGCACGCGGTGATCGACCGCAACCCGCGCCACGGCATCAACTTCCGCGTGCTCGCCAAGATGCTGCGCCTGATGGGCGGCGACCACCTGCATTCGGGCACCGTGGTGGGCAAGCTGGAAGGCGACCGGGAAGCCACGCTGGGCTGGATCGACATGCTGCGCGAGCGCTACACCAGGGAAAACCGCGCCCGCGGCATCTTCTTCGACCAGGACTGGGGCCAGATGCCCGGCGTGCTGCCGGTGGCGTCCGGCGGCATCCACGTGTGGCACATGCCGGCGCTGGTGTCCATCTTCGGCGACGACTCGGTGATGCAGTTCGGCGGCGGAACGCTGGGCCACCCCTGGGGCAACGCCGCCGGGGCCGCGGCCAACCGGGTGGCGCTGGAAGCCTGCGTGCAGGCCCGCAACGAAGGCCGCGAACTGGATAAGGAGGGCAGGGACGTGCTGCTGCGCGCGGCCGAATCCAGCCCCGAACTGAAGATGGCCATGGAGACTTGGAAGGAGATCAGGTTCGAGTTCGACACCGTGGACAAGCTGGCCGTGGCCGCCTGAGGGCTGCCCCCGGATTCCACTTAGCAGGTTCCTTCCCCTTCAAGGGGAAGGACAGAATGGGGATGGGTTTCGGTTCAGCCCGTCGATAGACCCATCCCCACCCCGGCCCTCCCCTTGAAGGGGAGGGAGAAGGACTCCCGGCGCCTCGGCCAGCCGGAACGGTAATCAACTGCCGGGCCGATCCGGCACACGACATTCAGGAGATACCCATGACCGAAATCCAGGACTACCCCTCCCGCCTCGACGACCCGGCCAGCCGCCGCTTCGAGACCTTTTCCTACCTGCCGCCGATGGACGACGCGGCGCTGCGCCGCCAGGTGGCCTACATCGTCGCGCGCGGCTGGAGCCCGGCGGTGGAGCACTGCGAGCCGGCGCACGCCATGAGCCACTACTGGTACCTGTGGGAGCTGCCCCTGTTCGGCGAGACCGACGTGGACCGCATCCTCGGCGAATGCCGGCGCTGCCGCGACGCCAACCCCGGCAACCTGGTCCGGCTGATCGGCTACGACAGCAAGCGCCAGACCCAGGGCACGGCGATGCTGGTGTTCCGTCCGGCGGCCTGAACACCGGGCGGGTGCTTCCCTTCCACCCACCCGGCAGCGCGCTGTCGGCGCGCACCTTTGCTGATCTCCGTGCATGAAATCAATCAGAAAGTTGTAAGTATTGAGTAAGAACTCCGTTCCTATAATCGCCTCGCAGTCCCTGCCGGCCGTCTTGCGTCCACGCGCACGGCAGAGCCGGCGGTTTCCATCAAAACAAGGCAAGGAGGAGTTATGGACAGCAACGGAGACGCCTACTGGAAGGCGACGCTGGGCCTGCTGACCAAGGTACTGGTCGTCTGGTTCGTCGTGTCCTTCGGGGCCGGCATCATGTTCAAGCCGGCGCTCGATGCCATCAGCCTGGGCGGCTATCCGCTGGGCTTCTGGTTCGCCCACCAGGGTTCGATCTACATCTTCATCGTGTGCATCTTCTACTACGCGAAGAAGATGGGCGAGATCGACCGCAAATTCGACGTGCACGAAGACTGAGGGGACACTTACTCATGGATCTGCAAACTCTGACCTATCTGGTCGTCGGCGCATCGTTCGCGTTGTACCTGGGCATCGCCTACTGGACGCGCGCCGGCTCCACCAGCGATTTCTACGTGGCCGGCGGCGGCGTGCATCCCATCACCAACGGCATGGCCACCGCGGCCGACTGGATGTCCGCTGCCTCCTTCATCTCCATGGCCGGCCTGATCGCCAACATGGGCTACGGCGGCGGCCTGTTTCTGATGGGCTGGACCGGCGGCTACGTTCTGCTGGCCATGCTGCTGGCGCCGTATCTGCGCAAGTTCGGCAAGTTCACCGTGCCCCAGTTCATCGGCGACCGCTTCTACTCCAAGACGGCCTCCACCGTGGCGGTGGTCTGCCTGCTGACCGCGTCCATCACCTACGTGATCGGCCAGATGACCGGCGTGGGCGTGGCCTTCTCGCGCTTCCTCGGCGTCTCCAACGCGGTGGGCGTGTATGTGGGCATGGGCATCGTGTTCGTGTATGCGGTGTTCGGCGGCATGAAGGGCATCACCTACACCCAGGTGGCGCAGTACATCGTGCTGATCTTCGCCTACGTGATCCCGGCGATCTTCATCTCCCTGCAGCTCACCGGCAACCCGATCCCGCAACTGGGCCTGGGTTCCGACATCTCCGGTACCGACGTATCGCTGCTGGACAAGCTGAACCTGGTCGTGTCCGACCTCGGCTTCAGCGAGTACACCAGTTCCGTGCCGGGTTCCTACCTCAACATGTTCGTGTACACCATGTCGCTGATGATCGGCACCGCCGGTCTGCCCCACGTGATCGTGCGCTTCTTCACCGTGCCCAAGGTGGCGGATGCGCGCAGCTCGGCGGGCTGGGCGCTGATCTTCATCGCCATCCTGTACACCACCGCGCCGGTCGTGGCCGGCATGGCCAAGCTGAACCTGCACGGCACGGTCAATACCGCGGTGGGCCTGGAAACGGACGCCGCCGGCAAGCTGGTGGTGAACCCGGACACGGTGAAGGCCAATGCCGACCTGTACGCCGCCGAGGCCAGCCTGGTCTATGAACAGCGTCCGGACTGGATGAAGCGCTGGGAGCAGACCGGCCTGCTGAAGTGGGCGGACAAGAATGGCGACGGCCGCATCCAGTACTACAACGACAAGACCGCCAACGCGGACGCCAAGGCGCGCGCCGAGGCCGCGGGCTGGCAGGGCAACGAACTGTCGGTCAACGCCGACATCATCGTGCTCGCCAACCCGGAAATCGCGCTGCTGCCCAACTGGGTGATCGCCCTGGTGGCGGCCGGCGGTATCGCTGCGGCGCTGTCCACCGCGGCCGGTCTGTTGCTGGCGATCTCCGCGGCCGTGTCCCATGACCTGATCAAGAACGTCATCAACCCGGACATCTCGGAGAAGGGCGAACTGCTCGCGGGCAAGCTGTCCATGGTCGCGGCGATCGTGCTGGCCGGCTACCTGGGCCTCAACCCTCCGGGCTTCGCGGCCGGTACGGTGGCGTTGGCCTTCGGTATCGCGGCGGGTTCGCTGTTCCCGGCGATCATGATGGGCATCTTCTCCAAGAAGATGAACAAGGAAGGCGCCGTGGCTGGCATGCTGGCGGGCCTGATCGTGACCTGCTTCTACGTGTTCGCGCACAAGGGCCTGTTCTTCATCCAGGGCACCGAGTTCACCGACCTCATCGGCGGCCCGAACTCCTTCTTCGGCATCGTGCCGGAAGCCTTCGGCGCCATCGGCGCGCTGGTGAACTTCGCCGTCGCCTTCGCGGTGGACAAGGTCACCAAGGAACCGCCGGAGCACATCCAGCACCTGGTCGAGAGCGTGCGCATTCCGCGTGGCGCCAAGGCCGTGGATGGCGCCCACTGAGGCGCGTGTCTGAAACCGCGGAGCGGGGCGCCGTTGCGGCGCTCCCCCGCGCAAACGAAAACCCCGCCGGTTCGTCCGGCGGGGTTTCTCAAGCAAGGCAATATCGCGGACCGGCGTGCCGGCCTCCGCAGGCAAACTGGAGCAAGCCATGACTGCAATGGCCCCTCACATTCATCTGGTGCTGAACTGGATCCTGTTCCTCGCCCTGTTCCCCATCGCCTTCGTCTGGCTGCGGCGGGCATGGCGCATCATCGCCAGGCGCGATTTTTCCGAAGTCGCGCTCAAGCGCGGCGAACCACCGGAAAATCCCGCCAAGTTCGCGCCCTTCTGCGCCGCCATCAACCTGCTCGGCGGCATCGTCGTCGTATGGCTGATCTTCGGGGTCGCGGCCGGCCTGTTCGCCCACGAAACCTGGACGAGCATCGGCGGCATCACCATCTGGTCCAAGTTCCTGTTCGATTTCGCCCTCAGCCGCCAGGCCCACATGCCCAGGCTGGGCCGGGCCGCGGCAGCCGCCGCCCGGAAGTGAGGCAGGCCCTCGCCGCCCGCCCCTGCAGTCGGCGATGGACGTTCAGCGCGCGTCGCGCACCAGGCGGACGTACACGTAGTCATTGCGCGCGCCGGTGCCGGTTACCCCCGTATTGAACGAAACCCCCCAGGCGCTGTAGGAAAACTGCGGGTGGGGCGTATCGCTCCAGAAGTTGCCCACCGGCGTTTGCGGAAACACGGCAGGCAGTATCGCCGGGCTGTGGTACCGGCCGGCGCAGCCGCCGCCCGCGCCGTCGCGGTCGAGCTGTTTGCGCATGCCGCTGCTGCAATGGACCAGCCCGTACAGCTCGGTCCGGGCCGGCAGGCGCCAGTCCGCGTGGCCGCCGAAGCGGGCTCCAGCGGCCGCCTCCTGGGCCTGATTCCAACTGTAGCGCTGCGCTTCGCCAGTGCAGGTGCCGCCGTCCCATTGCTGCCCCAGGCTGCAGCGCATCCACAGCAGGCCGGCTGCGGTTTCCCGCACGGTGCCGTCGTCGCGCGCCTCGAAGCGCGCCAGCGCCGCGGCCTCCAGCCTCGCCAGACGCTGTTCCTCGGCCTGCGTGCGCGCCGGAGCGGCAGCGGGCAGGGGGCCGATCGTCGTTTCGCCAGCAGGTTCGGGGGCCGGGCCGCAGGCCGCCAGCAGACATGCCGCCGCGCACAGCGCGCTGCCCGTGAAACTTCGCTTCGCCTGGATGCCCACCCGTCTCCCCCGTTTGTGGTCTTGTTTGAACGCCGCGCCTGTGGCCGCGGCGGCGACATTCTGACACAGGGCGTTGTCGTGCCGGCAATGGCAAAATACGTCCGTTGCGCTTCCATGCCGCCGGCGGAGAAAAACATGCATGTTCTATTGGTCGAAGACGATCCCGAGCTGTCGGACGGGATCGCCTGTTTTCTGCGCGGCCAGGGCGACACCGTGGTGCAGGAGAGCGACGGCATGCGGGCGGACCAGTTGCTGCAGAACCAGCGCTTCGACTTCGCCCTGGTCGATGCCGGCCTGCCCGGCCTGGGCGGCTACGAGGTGGTGCGGCGCGTCCGCCACCGCAGCCAGACCCTGCCGATGATGCTGATCACCGCGCGCAATACGCTGGACGACCGCATCTACGGCCTCGACCTGGGGGCCGACGACTATCTGACCAAACCCTTCCAGCTCGCCGAACTGACCGCGCGCATGCGCGCCGTGCTGCGCCGGGGCGGGCACGGCGGCGCGGGGGGTGGCACGGGCGGGCGGGAAATCGTGTTCGGCCCGCTGACCCTGGACGCGGACGGCCGTCTGGCCTCGCTCAACGGCGAACCGCTGACCCTGACCGCGCGCGAATGGGCGCTGCTCGAAGTGCTCGCCGGCGCCGACGGGCGCACCGTGCCCAAGGAGTCCCTGCGCGCGGACGCCAGCGGCAATGCGGTGGAGGTCTACGTCTCCCGCCTGCGTCCCCGCCTGGAGCCCGCCGGCCTGCTGATCCGTACCGTGCGGGGCTTCGGCTACCGCCTGGAACTGAAGAACGCGGACAAGCGCGCCGATGCCTAGCCTGCGCCACAAGCTGGCACAGGCGCTGGGCACGCCCAGCCTGGTGCTGACCGTGGCCGCCGGCGGGCTGGCCTACGGGGTGTCCAGCAGCGTGGTGAGCACCTCCTACGACCAGAACCTGCTCAACCTCGCGCACGCCACCTCGCTCCACGTGCTGGCCGACGGCGGCGTGCTGAGCCACAGCCTGACGCCCGCGGCCGAACTGGTGCTGCGCAGCGACACGGTGGACAGCATCTTCTTCCGCATCTCCGATCCGGCCGGGAAGGTGATGGCCGGCGATGCCGACCTGCCGTGGCCGGAAGAGCCCTCCCAGCCCACCGACCCCTACGGCGCACTGCAAGCCGGCGCCTACCCGCGCACGGTCACGCCGCGCCCGCAGGGCAGCACTTTCTTCAACGCCACCTACCAGGGCCTGCGCGTCCGCGCGGTGCGCATCTATCGCGAGCGGGAGAAGCACGGCTACTACGTCACCGTGGCGGAGACGCTGGAAAAGCGCCGCGGGGCGATGGAGCACCTGCTGCTGGGCTTCGTCTGCGCCGCGGTGCTGATCGCGGCGGCGGCGGAACTGGCGGTGCATTTCGGCATTCCGTCCGCGCTCGCGCCGCTGAAGAAACTGGAGACGGCGCTGGCCGCGCGCTCCGGCGCGGACCTGTCGCCCATCGCCCCGGACAGCGTGCCGCTGGAAATCCGCGAACTGGTGCGGGCACTCAATGCCCTGTTCGAACGCCTGCGCAAGGCCAGCGAGCACCAGCGTCAGTTCCTGCAGGACGCCGCGCACCAGTTGCGCACGCCGCTGGCGAGCCTGCAGATGCAGGTGGAGCTGCTGGAGGCCGACCCCAACGATACCACCGCCCTCAAGCGCCTCAAGCAGTCCATCGCCCGCAGCACCCGGCTGGCGAATCAGTTGCTGGCGCTGGCCCGCGCCGAAGCGGGCAGCGGCATGATGGGCACGCCCCAGCGGGTGGAGCTCGCCGGCATCATCGACGGCATGGTGGAGGACTGGCTGGCCCAGGCCGACGCCAAGGCCATCGATTTCGGCATCGACCGCGAGCCGGCCACGGTGGAGGGCGACCCGGTGCTGCTGCGGGAACTGCTGGCCAACGTGGTGGACAACGCCCTGCGCTACACCCCCGACGGCGGCGAAGTATCCCTGCGCTGCCGGCCGGCCGGCGAGGTGGTGGAGATCGAGGTCAGCGACAGCGGGCCGGGCATCCCGCCCGCCGAGCGCGAGGCCGTGTTCGAGCGCTTCTACCGCCTGCCGGACACCACGCTGCCGGGTACCGGGCTGGGCCTGCCCATCGCCCGCGAGATCGTCGCCGGCCATCACGGCACGATCACGCTGGACACGGCGGAGAACGGCCACGGCACGCTGGTGCACATCGTCTTGCCGAACGCTGGGGGGCACCTCCCGTAGGAGCGGCCTTGGCCGCGATGCGATCTGCGCAAGAACGAACGCCGCATCGCGGCCAAGGCCGCTCCTACAGGTCCCGCAAACCCGTTGCATTCGGGAACCAAAAGCACGACGGCCGTGGGCGCATTGCCCACGGCCGTCGTTTGTTGCGATACCGCCGCCGCGGTTGCGGCGGCAGCGTTGCTGCGGCTCAGTGCCCGGAAGCCCCGGCCGCGCCGATGCCCGTTTCCGAGCGCACCGACTGGGCCAGATAGCCGGCACGGTCTTCCTTGGCACGGGCGCTGTTGTCCAGGATGGAGAACAGCCAGATGCCGATGAAGCCCGCGGCCATCGAGAACAGGGCCGGCGAGGTGTAGGGGAACAGCGCGGAACCCTTCGGGTTGCCCAGCGTGGCTTCCCACACCGAGGGCGACACCACGGTCAGCACCACGGCCACGATCAGGCCGAGGAAACCGCCCCAGCACGCGCCGCGGGTGGTGCAGTCCTTCCACAGCACGGACATGAACAGCACCGGGAAGTTGGCCGAAGCGGCGATGGCGAAGGCCAGGGACACCATGAAGGCGATGTTCTGCTTCTCGAAGGCGATGCCCAGCACGACGGCGATGATGCCCAGCGCCACCGTGGTGATGCGGGACACGCGCAGTTCGGAGGCCGAATCCGCCTTGCCCTGCTTGAACACCGTGGCGTACAGGTCGTGCGAAACCGCCGAGGCGCCCGACAGGGTCAGGCCCGCCACCACCGCGAGGATCGTCGCGAACGCAACCGCGGAGATGAAGCCGAGGAAGATGTTGCCGCCGACCGCGTTGGCGAGGTGGATGGCCGCCATGTTGCCGCCGCCCAGCAGGCCGCCCTTGGCGTCGAGGAACTGCGGGTTGGTGGACACCAGCACGATCGCGCCGAAGCCGATGATGAAGGTGAGGATGTAGAAGTAGCCGATCCAGGTGGTGGCCCAGAACACGGACTTGCGGGCTTCCTTGGCGTCCGGCACGGTGAAGAAGCGCATCAGGATGTGCGGCAGGCCGGCGGTGCCGAACATCAGCGCCATGCCGAAGGAGATCGCGGAGATCGGGTCCTTGATGAAGGAACCCGGCCCCATGATCGCCTGGCCTATCGTGCCCGCCTCTTCGATCGACTTGCCGGCCGCGATGGCGGAATCGGCCTTGACCTTGACGGCCGCGGCGAACAGTTGCTCCGGCGAGAAGCCGTAGTTGTACATCACCACGAAGGCCATGAAGGTCGCGCCGCCCAGCAGCAGGCAGGCCTTGATGATCTGCACCCAGGTGGTCGCGGTCATGCCGCCGAACAGCACGTAGATCATCATCAGCGCGCCGACGATGACCACGGCGATCCAGTACTCGAGGCCGAACAGCAGCTTGATGAGCTGGCCGGCGCCGACCATCTGCGCGATCAGGTAGAAGGCCACCACGACCAGCGTGCCCGAGGCCGCGAAGGCGCGGATCGGGGTCTGCTTGAAGCGGTAGGCGGCCACGTCGGCGAAGGTGAACTTGCCCAGGTTGCGCAGCTTTTCGGCCATCAGGAAGGTGATCACCGGCCAGCCCACGAGGAAGCCGATCGAGTAGATCAGGCCGTCGTAGCCGTTCATCATCACCGCCGCGGAGATCCCGAGGAAGGAGGCCGCCGACATGTAGTCGCCGGCGATCGCGAGGCCGTTCTGGAAGCCGGTGATGCCGCCGCCGGCGGTGTAGAAGTCCGCCGCCGAGCGGGTGCGGGCGGCTGCCCACTTGGTAATCCACAGCGTGGCGAGGACGAAGGCGCCGAACATGGTGATCGCGGTCCAGTTGGTGGCCTGCTTCTCCACCTGGCCGAGATCACCGCCGGCCGCCAGCGCGGCTGCGGACAGCAGGGCGAGCGCGAGGCCGCCGAAGACACGTACTTGACGGCCGCTCATTTGCCGCTCTCCTCGATGATTTCGTGGGTCAACTGATCGAATTCGGAGTTCGCCCGGCGCACGTAGATGCCGGTGATGATGATCGTGAACACGATCACGCCGAAGCCGATCGGAATACCCACCGTCATGACCCCTTCGCCGAGGCGAGCGGCCAGCGACTCCTTGTCGAAGGCGATGAGGGCGATGTAGCCGTAGTACACGATCATCATGATCGCGGTCAGGATCCAGCCATAGCGCGAGCGCGTGCTCACGAGGTGCTGGTATTTCGGGTTGGCGACGATCTTCGCCACCGAATCGTTTTCCATGTCTCCCCTCCAGTACGGGTGTTGATCGAACCGGGCGCCGGCCCGGGTGATCGCACGTTAGAGGGGGAGACTTACGTTTTACTTACGTACCCATAAAAAAATCTTTTGATAACAATAGCTTGCTAAAATCTGAATTATTCCTGAGTCAATGCAAGAATGTGGAAGGTATGGATTTCCGGCCTCCACGGTCCTTCCTGTAGGAGCGGGCTTGCCCGCGATGCGGCGTTCATCCTTCCCGGAGGCCGCATCGCGGGCAAGCCCGCTCCCACGCGGGTGCGCCGCGCCGGGGTGTGGCCTGCGGCCCGGCTCAGCGCCGTTCGCCGACGCCGTAGGCGCGGTCGAGGCGGCTCATCGCGTACACGTAGATGGCGATGATCACCAGGTAGATGATCAGCACACCCTGGGCATAGGCGTAGAAGCCCAGCGGAAAGCCGAACAGCTCGAACTCGTTGAGCGCGACGGCGTAGTAGGCGCCGACGAAGGTCACCACGAACCACACCGCCAGCAGTACCGCCGTGAGCAATCGGGTCTTGCGCCAGTAGGTGCGCTGCTTGTCGGTCAGTTGCATGCCGCAACCCCCTTCGGTGCGTTCACTGCTCGTGCGCCCGGTGGCGGACGAATTCCGCCGCCAGGCGCTGCTGCACGTCGCCGGGCGCCGGTTCGTAGGAATGCGGGCTCAGCGTGCATTCGCTCTCGCCGGCGCAGATGGACTTCAGGCGGGCCTCGAAGCCTTCCAGCTCGGCCATGGGCACCAGCGCGTTGAGGCTGATGCGCCCCGGCGTGGCGCTGCCGGTGCCGTTCATGCGCCCGCGCCGGCTGGCGAATTCGGCGCTGATCTCGCCGAAGTGGCGCTCGTCCGCGCTCACCCGCACTTCCAGCAGCGGTTCCAGCAGGATGGGCCGGGCCGCGGCGATGGCTTCCTGCAGCGCGTGGCGCGCCGCGGTGACGAAGGACACCTCGTTGGAATCCACCGCGTGGTGCTTGCCGTCGGTCACCACCACCTTCAGGTCCTGCAGCGGGAAGCCGGCCAGGCAGCCCTCGGCCACCGCCTGCCGCACGCCTTTTTCCACTGCCGGCATGAACTGGGTGGGGATGGTGCCGCCCTTGATCTCGTCGGTCAGTTCCAGGCCGCTGCCGCGGGGCAGGGGTTCCACCCGCAGCGCCACCTCGCCGAACTGCCCGGCGCCGCCGGACTGCTTCTTGTGCCGGTAGCGCGCCTCGGCGCTGGCGGCGATGGTCTCGCGGTAGGGCACGGCCGGGGTGGCGGTGTCCACTTCCAGGTTCCAGCGACTGGCGAGCTGTTCCAGCACCATGCGCAGGTGCAGTTCCCCCAGGCCGCGCACCACGATCTGGCGCGACTGGGTGTCGAAGCTCACCTCCAGGCAGGGGTCCTCGTCCATCAGGCGGGCCAGGGCGTCGGAGAGCTTCTGCTCGTCGCCGTGCTTCTTCGGGATCAGCGCCAGGCCATGGAAGGGCTGGGGGTAGGCGGGCGGCAGCAGGTGATGGAAATCCTCGTCGTGGGAGTCGTGCAGCACCGCGTCCCGGTGCAGTTCGTCGATGCGCGCCAGCGCGCAGACGTCGCCGGTCACGCCGGCGGGGATCTCCACCTGCTGGCGGCCCTGCACCCGCAGCAGGTGGGCCACCTTGACCGGCTTGCGCGCGTCGCCCAGGAAGAGCTGGGCGCCGGCGGCGAGCGTGCCCTGGTGGATGCGGAACAGCGCCAGCTTGCCGCGGAACACGTCGTTCTGGATCTGGAACACGTGGGCGATCACGTGGCGTTCCGGGTCGGGCGCCACCTCCACCGGCACGGCCGCCGCGCCCTCGCCCTTGACGAAGCGGGGCGGGTTGCCTTCGGTGGGGTCAGGCATCAGGCGGGCGCACACGTCCAGCAGTTCGCGCACGCCGGCGCCGGTGCGCGCCGAGGTGAAGCACACCGGCACCAGGTGGCCTTCCCGCAGGGCGCGTTCGAAGGGTTCGTGCAACTGCGCGGGGTCCAGGCTTTCGCCCTGTTCCAGATAGCTCGCCATCAGCGCCTCGTCGAGCTCCACGACCTGGTCCACGATGGCGTCGTGGGCCGCGGCCACGGACGAGAAGGCGGTCTGTGCGTCGTACTCGGGCGTGAAAAAGCAGTCGATGACCCGGCTGCCGTCCGCCGCGGGCAGGTTGATGGGCAGGCATTCGCGGCCGAAGGCCGCTTCCACCGCGGCCATGACGCCGGCCACGTCGGCGCCCGCCGCGTCGATGCGGTTGATCACGATCATGCGGCACTTGTCGGCGGCCGCTTCCATCACCCGGCGGGTGAGCTGTTCGACGCCGGCCTGGGCGTTCACCACCACCACCGCGGTCTCCACCGCCGGCAGCGCCAGCAGGGCGCGGCCGAGGAAATCCGGCGTTCCCGGGGTGTCGAGCAGGTTGAGCCAGTGGCCGTCCCACTCCACGTGGGCCAGCCCGGTGTTGAGCGAGTGCCCCATGGCTTTCTCGGCCGGGTCGAAGTCGCTCACCGTGTCGCCGCGCTCGATATTGCCGGCCGCACCGATGCCGCCGGAAGCGGCGAGCAGGGCTTCCAGCAGCGTGGTCTTGCCGGCGCCCGCCTGGCCCAGCAGGGCGAGGTTGCGGATGTCGTGAACCGAGGTCGGTACCATGGCGTTTCCCCCCGTGCGTGTGCGGTCCTGCGGACCTTTTGCGCAAGTTTCCGCCTCCGGGGCGAAACGGGCAATGTGTCAGGTCAACCCGGCGGGGATTTTTTCTCAGGCGCTGCGCAGGCCGAACACGCGGGTGAACAGCACAGCAGCGAGCGGCAGCAGCAGGCCCAGGGCGGTGACGGTGACCAGCAGCAGGCCCAGCTCGCTGTAGTCGGCCGGCACCTTGATGGCGCCGCTGGCCGCGTCGCGCACTTCGCGGGTCACGGTGTAGATCTGGTTCAGGTACCTGGTGCCGAGCTGGGAGGCGGACAGGGCCAGGTTGGTGAAGGAGGCCATCACCGCGAAGAAGGTGGCCTTGAGGTGGGGCGGCGCGGAATTGGCGATCCAGGCCAGCATGGGCACCATGGACACCTGGCCCAGCGGCGATTCCAGCGCGGTGTTGGCGATGGCGATGAAGCGCGCGTCCACCACGCCGCCGGTCAGGCTCGCGGTCCATTCGTGCAGGCCGTGGTACATGCCGATGATGGGCAGGGACAGCACGGTGGCGGCCAGGGTCAGGAAGACCACGATGTGGGCGATGGATTTTTCCGCCATGAAGCGGCGGAACAGGAACAGGCCGGCCAGCGTGAGCGTGCTGACGATGAGGTCCAGGCGGGAAAGGAAGCTCTGGTCGAAGCCGAGCACGTCTATCATCCACCACCCGGAGCCGGCGCCGGACGTGGGCATGGCGCGGAACACGAAGATCACGATCACCGTGCCCAGCAGGGTGCGCGCGGCCTCGGGGGAGAGTTCGCGCAGCAGCTTGGAGATCATGAAGCCGATGACCGCGAAGGAGCACGCGAAGATCAACTCCTGGCCGTATTCCAGCCCCGACAGGCCGACGCCCAGCGTGATGGCGACGAACACCGCGCTGCCGCCCAGGATCCACCAGTTGGGGGCGGTGCGTTCCTCCGGTTCGTGCAGCAGGCGGTCGATTTCGGCGCGGTCGCGGCCCAGCGCCGCCAGCCGGCGCGCCTCGCGGCGCTTGAGGAAGCCGGCCAGCAGCACGCCGCTCACCGACAGCAGCGGGATGAGCAGCGCCAGTTCGTAGATGTGCAGGTAGATCGCCACCTTGTCCGCTTCGGGCAGATGCTCCGAGCCCTGGAACAGGGCGACGTTGGCGAGCGCCACCACCACCGTGCCGCCGATGATGGCCACGCGGCCGAGCATCTGCATGGTGGTGTGCATCAGGCGCACGGTTTCCGCCGGGATCGGCTGGCCCCGCTCGTCTACGCGCGGCACGGCCTCCACGGTCATGGCGTCGGCCACCGCATCCTGCATCACGTAGCCCACCGGGGCGAGCAGCACCGAGAGCACGAACCAGGCCTCGGCCGGCATGAAGGCGCGCATGGCGTCCGGGCTGCCGATCAGGCCGATCATGATGGCGAGGCTGGCGGCGATCAGCGTCGCGCCCAGGTACACCAGCCCGGCCTTGTGGCGCCACAGCAGGTCCACCAGGTGGCCGATGGGCATCTTCAGCGCCCACGGGATGCCGGCCCAGAAGCCCAGGGCGGCGAGGAAGGCGGCCGACAGGTCCAGGTAGTCCTTGATGAAGAAGGTGCCGACGATGCCGGTGAGGCCCGAGACGCCGGCCGCCATGTACACCATCAGCGGCGGCAGGTAGGACAGCCGCATTTCGCGGCCGAGTTCGAGGATGTTGCGGTCGAACCAGCGGTACAGGGCGTTCAAGCGGGCTTCCCCTTCTTGTCGTTCAGAGGCCGAACAGGCGCATCGCGGCGGGCAGGATCAGGGGTAGGGTCAGGGCGGTGACGAGGCCGTTCAGGCCCATCGCCAGCGCGGCGAAGGCGCCGCACTGCTCGCTGACCTGGAAGGCGCGCGCGGTGCCGATGCCGTGGGCCGCCACGCCGGTGGCGAAGCCGCGCACGGCGTGGTCCTCGATGCGCATCAGGCGGAACAGGCCGCGGGCGCCGATGGCGCCGAGGATGCCGGTGAGGATGACCAGCACCGCGGTCAGGGAAGGCAGGCCGCCCAGGCTTTCGGCCACGCCCATGGCGATGGGCGTGGTGACGCTCTTGGGGGCCAGCGACATCACCGACTGGGTGCTGGCGCCCAGCAGCGCGCCGATGCCGAAGGCCGACAGGGCGGCGGTCAGCGAACCGGCCGCGAGCGCGCCGAGCAGCGGCAGCAGCATCGTGCGCAGGCGCGGCAGTTGCGCGTAGAGCGGAACCGCCAGCGCCACCGTGGCCGGGCCGAGCAGGAAGTGCACGAACTGGGCGCCGTCGAAATAGGTCTGGTAGGCGGTGCCGGTGAGGCTCAGCACGGCCACCAGCAGGGCCACGGCGATCATCACCGGGTTGGCGGCGGGGTGGAAGCGGGCGCGCTTGTACACCCACCAGGCGGCCTGGTAGGCCACCAGGGTCAGGGTGAGGCCCAGCAGCGGGGTGGTGGAGAGATAGACCCAGATCTCGTCGAAGCGCGGATTCACTGCCCGTCCTCCTTCTTCCCCTCGCCGCGGTGGGCCAGCGCCTGCAGCACCAGCGCCGTGACCGCCATCGCCAGGAAGGTGGAACCCACCACGCCGGCCAGCAGCGGCAGCCATTCGTCGGCCAGGCGCTGGTAGTGCAGCATCACGCCCACGCCGGCGGGCACGAAGAGCAGGGACAGGTGCTGCAGCAGGCCGCCGGCGGTGCGGCGCAGTTCGTCGTCCACGCGTCCGCGCACGACCAGGGTCAGGAAGAGCAGCAGCATGCCGATGACCGGGCCGGGCACCGGCAGGCCGAAGCCGCGGGCGATGATTTCGCCGACGAGCTGGTACACGAGCAGCAGGGTGAGTGCGCCTATCATGCGGTTCTTTCCGGTGTGGGCTCAGTGGCCGGATTCTTCGGCGGCCAGCGTGCGGCGCAGGCGCCGCAGGCCCAGGGCGACGAGGCCGGCGATGAGGGGGATGGAGACCGCGGTGACCACCTCGGGCGTGGCCGGCAGGATATGGTCCTTGGCGCCCTTGGACAGATAGTTGACGAGCTGGGAGGCGTAGTAGGTGATCGCCACCACCGACAGGCCTTCCACCGTCTCCTGCAGGCGCAGTTGCAGGCGGGCGCGGCGGTTCATCTGCGCCAGCAGCTCCTGGTTCTGGCGCTGCAGCTCGATGTCCACGCGGGTGCGCAGCAGTTGGGAGTTGCGCGCGATGCGGCCGGAGAGGTCTTCCTGGCGGCGGGCGATGGTGGCGCAGGTGTCGATGGCCGGCGTGAGGCGGCGGGCCATGAACTCGTCCATGGTCGGATAGCCGGTCACGCGCGTCTCGCGCAGTTCGTCGATGCGCTGGCGCACCAGGCGGTAGTAGGCCGCGGCGGCGCCGAAGCGGTAGGTGGTGTGGGCCACCGAGCGTTCCACCTCGGCCGCGAGCCGGGTCAGGCGGGCGAGCACCTCGCGCTCGTCCTCGGCGCTCTCGGCGCGGCCGATGCCGTCCATCAGGTCGGCCAGTTCGTCCTCGGCCCGGGACAGCAGGCGGCCGACTTCCTTGGCCACCGGGAAGGCGAGCAGGGCGATCACACGGTAGGTCTCGATTTCCAGCAGGCGTTGCACCGTGCGCCCGGCCTGGCGCGGGGTGAGGGAGGCGTCCAGCACCAGGAAGCGGGAGAAGCCGTCGGCGATCTGGAAATCGGTGAATACCCAGGCCGCGCCGTCGGCCACCGTGGACACCACGGACTGCCGTCCGGTGGACGACAGTCCGGCCATCACCGCGTCCGGCGCGAGCTCGGCCACCGGGCGCAGTTCGATATGAGTGGCGACGATGAGCAGCCCCGGAATCGCCTTGCGCCACGCGGCGGGCACGTCGAGCAGGGCCGTTTCCTCGCCCGCATCGCCCGCCTGGGTGCGGCGGAAGAAGGTGTAGCTGGAGAATTCGTTGTGGCGTTCCCACTTCAGCCGGAAGCGCCCGCTGTCGAGGAAGAAGTGCCCGCTGCCGGTATCCGGGGCGGGCAGGTTGAGTTGCTCGGCGAGCTGCTGCAGGTGCAGCGCCTCGCGCCCGACGCTGCCGGCTTCATGCAGGAAGGCCAGGTAGGTGACCCGCTCGGGCGTGTCCAGCGGTACCGGCGGGCGGGCATGGACTTCGTCGCTGAGGGTCTGGCGCAGCGGGTGCGATTGAAAGAGCGACATGGGCGTCGGAGCGTGGATGAATCGCGCAAGAGTACCCGTGCATGCGCCTCGCGGGGAAGCCCCGGGGGCCATCGCGTCATGGCCGTGGGAGCGGGCCATGCGTGGCGGGTGGCGCAGAACCAATTCCGCGTTTGCTTGCCAGATTCCGTATTTACGTTTCCCCCGACGAGCACAAAGGAGGCGTGAGATGGACGCAGCCCCTATGCAGCGACGGCGCGGCGCGGCAGGTGACGCGCGGCATCCTCTTGGTCCGTTTGCGATGCGATCGGCCGCAGCCCGCCTGGCCGGTCTGCTGTTCGCCGGTGCCGTGCTGGTGCTGGCGCAGCGGGCGCAGGCCCAAGTGCGGCTGGACGTGCCCTATGTGCCGACGCCGCCGAGCGTGGTGGAGGGCATGCTCAATCTGGCGGACGTGCGCCCGGGCGAACGGGTGGTGGACCTGGGCTGCGGCGACGGGCGCGTGGTGGTCTCCGCCGCGAGCCGCTTCGGGGCGCGCGGGCTGGGGGTGGACATCGATCCCCAGCGCATCCGCGAAGCCAGGGCCAATGCCGTCCGCGCGGGCGTCGAGGAGCGGGTCGAGTTCCGCCTCGGCGATCTGTTCGAGGTGGACCTGAGCGACGCCGACGTGCTCGCCATCTACCTGCTCGACGACGTCAACCTGCGCCTGCGGCCCACCATTCTGAGGCAGATGCGTCCGGGCACTCGGGTCGTGTCCCACGCCTTCGGCATGGGCAACTGGCGGCCCGACCGGCACGAGACGATAGACGGCAACAGCGTGTATCTGTGGATCGTGCCCGCGGACGTGGAAGGGCGCTGGCACATGGAGCGGAGCGGGCGGGGCGTGGAACTGTCGCTGCGCCAGTACTTCAGCGAACTGAGCGGCACGGCGACCGTAGACGGGCGCGCGGTGCCGCTGCACGAAGGCCGGGTGCGCGGCGCCGAGGTGGAGTTCGCCTTCGAACTGGATGCGGGGACGGTGGAGCGCTTCCGCGGCCGGGTGGATGGCGGCCGCATCGTGGCCCAGGCCGACGATGATCCGTTCTGGGAAGCCGAGCGGGCGCCATGAGCGGCCCGCGGCAGGGCGTGGCCGGGGCCGGCCAGCCCCGCGCCAGCCTGTCGGTGATCGACGGCGTGGCGATCATGGTGGGCATCGTCGTCGGCATCGGCATCTTCAAGACGCCCCCGCTGGTGGCGGCCAGCGTCGGCAGCGAGGCGGCCTTCATCGGCGCCTGGCTGGCGGGCGGCGCGATCACCCTGGCCGGGGCGCTGGTCTACGCCGAACTGGCCGCCGCCTACCCGGGCACCGGCGGCGAGTACCACTTTCTGGTGCGCGCCTTCGGACAATCCACCGGCTTTCTGTTCGCCTGGGCGCGCATCTCGGTGATCCAGACCGGCGCGATTGCCGCGGTGGCCTTCGTCTTCGGCGACTACGCCCAGCAGATCCACGGGCTGGGGCATCGCGGCGCGGCGATCTACGCCGCGCTGGCACTGGTTCTGCTCACCCTGCTCAACCTGGCCGGCACCTTCCACGGCAAGCGTGTGCAGACCCTGTTCACAGCGATCACGCTGCTGGCCGTGCTGGCGGTGGCGCTGGCAGGGCTGGTGGGCAGCGCCGGCGCGGCGGCGCCGGAGCAGGCGGCGGCGGATTCCCCGGCGGTCGGGAGCGGGGCGCCGGGCCTGGCGCTGGTGTTCATCCTGCTCACCTACGGGGGCTGGAACGAGGCCGCCTACCTGTCCGCCGAAGTGCGCGACCTGCGCCGGGACATGGTGCGCATCCTGGTGTTCGGCACGCTGGCCGTCACCGGGGTGTACGTGCTGGTCAATCTGGCCTTTCTGCAGGCGCTCGGGCTGCAGGCGCTGCGGACCAGCGAGGCGGTGGGGGCGGACGTGATGCGCCACGCCCTGGGCGCGGAGGCGGCGCTGGCGCTGAGCGCGGTGATCTGCTGTGCGGCGCTGAGCACGCTCAACGGCACGATCTTTACCGGGGCGCGCATCTATCACGCCCTGGGGCAGGACATGCCGCCCCTGCGCGCCCTGGGGCTGTGGAACGGCCGGGGCAACAATCCGCGCGTGGCCATCCTGGTCCAGAGCGCCGTGGCCCTGGTCCTGATCGGCTTCGGTGCGGTGATGCAGGACGGTTTCAGGGCGATGGTGGAATACACCGCGCCGGTGTTCTGGTTCTTCCTGCTGCTGGTGGGGATCGCCTACTTCGTGCTGCGCCGCCGGGATGCGGGCCGGGAGCGGCCTTTCCGCGCGCCCTGGTATCCGCTCAAGCCGGCCCTGTTCTGCGCGGCCTGCGCCTGGCTGCTGTATTCCAGCCTGGTCTATACCGGGCTGGGGGCGCTGGTGGGCGTGGCGGTGCTGCTGCTCGGCGTGCCCTTCCTGGTGCTGGTGCGGCGGCGGATGCCGCCGCCCGGGTGAGGGGCCCGGACGGCGCGGCCGCAGCCTACTGCTGCTCGGGAACGATCAGGATTTCCACGCGGCGGTTCTGCGCGCGGCCGGCGGCGGTGCTGTTGTCGGCGATGGGGCGGCTCAGGCCGTAGCCCACGGCGATCAGGCGGTTGGCCTCCACGCCCTGCTGGATGAGGTAGCTGCGCACGCTGGCGGCGCGGTTTTCCGACAGGGTCTGGTTGTAGGACGCGGCGCCGGTGGAGTCCGTGTGGCCTTCCACCTGCACCACGGTGCCGGGGTACTGGCGGATGCTGCCGGCGAGCTGGCCCAGCACCGGGCGGAACTGGGGCTTCACGTCGGCCCGGTTGGTGTCAAAGGTGATGTTCTCCGGCGCCTGCAGGCGGATGGTGTCGCCCTGGCGGCTCACCTCCACGCCGCTGCCTTCCATCTGGCGGCGCAGTTCGGCTTCCTGCTTGTCCATCTGGCGGCCGATCAGGCCGCCCACGGTGGCGCCCACGGCGGCGCCGATCAGCGCGCCCTTGGTGCGGTCGCTGCGGCTCGACACCACGCCGCCGAGCACGGCGCCCGCGCCCGCGCCGATGGTGGCGCCGGTGGCGGTCTTGGCGTGTTCGCCGGTGTAGGGGTTGGAGGCGCAGGCGCTCAGCATGACGGCGGCGACGGAGGCGACGATCAGCTTGTTCATGGTTTTCTCCTCGGGCTGGTTCGCAATGCGGGTTGGACGTGAAAGGGCCCCAATGGTGCAACGGGCCGGCTGGCCGGGGTAGCCCGCGCCGGGGGGCAATTTGTAAGGGCGTGTCAGCAGCGCAGCATCATACCCGCCCGCCGCAAAAAAAAGCCCGCCCCTCTGCGGAGGGCGGGCCAAGGCCTGAAGTCAGGCAGGGAGCGGTGGGGCTCAGCCGCCTTCGGCGTAGCGGCGCGCCAGCGCGGCGAGGGGTTGCGGCCTGATGCGCGCGGCCTGGCCGGCGCAGCCGAAGGCCTCGAAGCGGGCGCGGCAGATGTCGCGCGCGGCCGCGGTGGCGGCGCGGAACACCTTGCGCGGGTCGAATTCCTTGCGGTCCTCGTGGAGCAGGCGGCGCATGGCGCCCGTCATGGCCAGGCGCAGGTCGGTGTCGATGTTCACCTTGCGCACGCCGTTGCGGATGCCCGCGACGATGGCCTCCACCGGCACGCCGTAGGTCTCGCCGATCTCGCCGCCGTGCTCGCGGATGATGGCCAGCCACTCCTGCGGCACGCTGGAGGAGCCGTGCATGACCAGATGGGTGTCGGGAATGCGCTGGTGGATGGCGGCGATGCGGGCGATGTCCAGGATGTCGCCGGTGGGCGGGCGGGTGAACTTGTAGGCCCCATGGCTGGTGCCGATGGCCACCGCCAGCGCGTCCACGCCGGTGGCGGCGACGAAGTCCGCGGCCTGGGTCGGGTCGGTGAGCATCTGGCCGTGGTCCAGCGCGCCTTCCGCGCCCACACCGTCCTCCTCGCCCGCGCGGCCGGTTTCCAGCGATCCCAGGCAGCCCAGCTCGCCTTCCACCGACACGCCCACCGCGTGGGCCATCTCCACCACGCGGCGGGTGATGGCCACGTTGTAGGCGTAGCTCGCGGGGGTCTTCATGTCCTCCTTCAGCGAGCCGTCCATCATCACGCTGGTGAAGCCGGAGCGGATCGCCTGCTGGCATACGGCGGGGCTGGCGCCGTGGTCCTGGTGCAGGCAGACGGGGATGTCCGGCCATTCCTCCACCGCCGCGGCCACCATGTGGCGCAGGAAGGCCTCGCCCGCGTAGCCGCGGGCGCCGGCCGAGGCCTGCAGGATGACCGGGCTGGCCGTCTCCGCGGCGGCCTGCATGATGGCGTGGATCTGTTCCATGTTGTTGATGTTGAAGGCCGGCACGCCGTAGCCGTGTTCGGCGGCGTGGTCCAGCAACTGGCGCAGGGCGATCATCGCCATGGGGGCTCCTCCGTGTGTGTCCGGGCTCAGGCGGCCTCGGGTTCGTTTTCGAAGCGCGGCACCGGGACGATGCGCCGGCTGTTGGGCAGCGCGCGGGCGCGCAGGGCGGCCACCGCGGGCAGTTCGCGGCCTTCGAGGAATTCCAGGAAGGCGCCGCCGCCGGTGGAGACGTAGTCGATGCGTTCGCCCACGCCGAAGGCCGCGATGGCGGCCAGGGTGTCGCCGCCGCCGGCGATGGAATGGGCCGGGCTGGCGGCGACGGCCTCGGCCAGCGCACGGGTGCCGGCGGCAAAGGGGGCGAGTTCGAACACGCCCAGCGGGCCGTTCCACACGATGGTGCCGGCCGCGGCCAGCACGCCGGCCAGCGCGGCGCGGCTGGCCGGGCCCACGTCCAGGATCATCTCGCCGGGCGGCACCGCGGAAGTGGCGCGCACCGTCCCCCGGGCATCGGCCGCGCAGCGTCCGGCGGTGACCACGTCCTCCGGCAGCCACAGCCGTGCGCCGCGCCGGGCGAGGCGCTGCTCCACGCGGGCGGCGGCGTCCAGCAGGGCGGGCTCGAACAGGGACGTGCCCACCGGCCCGCCGCGGGCGGCGAGGAAGGTATTGGCGATGCCGCCGCCGGCCACCAGTACGTCCACGCGGTCGGCCAGTGTCTCCAGCACGCCGAGCTTGGTGGACACCTTGGCGCCGCCGACGATGGCCACCAGCGGACGGGCCGGGCCGGCCAGCGCGTGGCCGAGGGCATCCAGCTCCGCGGCCATCAGCGGGCCGGCGCAGGCGGCGGGGGCGGCCAGGGCCAGGGCGTGGGTGGTGCATTCGGCGCGGTGGGCGGCGCCGAAGGCGTCATTGACGTAGAGGTCGATCCAGCTCGCGATGCAGGCGGCGAGCCGCGGGTCGTCGGCCTTCTCGCCCCGGTTGCCGCGGCAGTTTTCCAGCAGCACCGCGTCGCCCGGCGCCACCTCGAAGGCGCCGCCCACCCAGTCGCACACCAGGGGCACCGGACGGCCGAGTAGTTCCGCCAGGCGCGCGGCCACCGGGGCGAGGGTGTCCTGCGCGCCCAGCGCGCCTTCCCGCGGGCGGCCCAGGTGGGAGGCGAGCATGACCGCCGCGCCGGATTGCAGGCACAGGCGGATGCCGGGCAGGGCGGCGCGGATGCGGCTGTCGTCGGCGATGCCCCCGTCGGCGGCCAGCGGCACGTTGAAGTCGGCGCGGATGAACACGCGCTGGCCGCGCAGGCGGCCGTCGCGGGCGAAGTCTTCCAGGCGCAGGAAGGCGGGCGTGCCCATCATGCGGCCTCCATCATCGCCACCGCGGTGTCCAGCATGCGGTTGGAGAAACCCCATTCGTTGTCGTACCAGGCGGTGACCTTGACCAGGTCGCCCTCCACCCGGGTCAGGGTGGCGTCGAAGATGCTGGAATGGGGGTCGTGGTTGAAGTCGCAGGACACCAGGGGCAGGTCGTTCACCGCCAGGATGCCGTGCAGGGCGCCGTGGGCGGCTTCGCGCACCAGGTCGTTCACCTCGGTCACGCTGGTCGGCCGGCCGGCGAGGAAGGTGAAGTCGGTGAAGGACACGTTGGGCGTGGGCACGCGCACGGCGAAGCCGTCCAGCTTGCCCGCCAGCTCCGGCAGCACCAGACCCACCGCGGCGGCGGCCCCGGTGCGGGTGGGGATCATGGACAGGGTGGCGCTGCGGGCGCGGCGCAGGTCGGCGTGGTGGACGTCGATCAGCACCTGGTCGTTGGTGTAGGAATGCACCGTGGTCATCAGCCCGCGCACGATGCCCAGCGGGCGGTGCAGGGCCCAGGCCAGCGGCGCCAGGCAGTTGGTGGTGCAACTGGCGTTGGACACCACCCGGTGTTCCCGGCGCAGGGTCTGGTGGTTGACGCCGTACACGATGGTGGCATCCACGTCGGCGCCGCCGGGGGCGGAGATCAGCACCCTGGCCGCGCCCGCGTCCAGGTGGGCGGCGGCCCTGGCCTTGGTGGTGAAAAGGCCCGTGCATTCCAGCACCACGTCGATGCCCAGGTCGCCCCAGGGCAGGCGGGCCGGGTCGCGCTCGGCGAACACGCGGATGGGCCGGCCGTCCACCGTGAGGCGGTCGGCGCCGACTTCGATGGAATGGGGGAAGGGGCCGTGCACGCTGTCGTAGCGGGTCAGGTGGGCGTTGGTCTGGGCGTCGCCCAGGTCGTTGATGGCGACGATCTCGACCGGGTGGCGGCGGCCGTTCTCGAAGTGGGCGCGCAGCACGTTGCGTCCGATGCGGCCGTAGCCGTTGATGGCGACTCTGAAGGTCACGTCTGTCTCCTCTCGGATGGTAGGTAAGGGAAATTCACCGGCCGCATCGCGGGCAAGCCCGCTCCTACCGTGGCGTAGGAGCGGGCTTGCCCGCGATCGGCGTCTAGAGGAGCCGGCGGGCGGTGTCGGCCACCCGTTCGGCGGTGAAGCCGAAGAGGGCGGCGAGATCCGACGCAGGCGCGGATTCGCCGAAGCGGTCGATGCCCACCACGGCGGCGCGGGGCGCGCCGGCCAGGTATTTCCACCAGAAGTCCGGCTGGGCCGCCTCCACCGCGACGCGGGGCACGCCCGGCGGCAGCACGGCGGCGCGCCAGGCGGCGTCCTGGCGGTCGAAGGCGGCGGTGCAGGGCATGGACACCACGCGCACGGGAATGCCGTCGGCCTGCAGGAGGCCGCGGGCCTCCACGGCCAGGGCGATCTCGGAGCCGGTGGCGATCAGCACCAGCGCCGGCCTGGCGCCGGCCGTCTCGGCCAGCACGTAGCCGCCGCGGGCGATGTCTTCGAGCTGGTCGATGGTGCGCGGCTGGTGGGGCAGGTTCTGGCGCGAGAGGGCGAGCAGGGCGGGGCCGCGGCGCTGCACCGCGGCGTTCCAGGCGGCCTGGGCTTCCACCGCGTCGCAGGGGCGCCATACGTCCAGGCCGGGAATCAGGCGCAGGCTGGGCAGGTGTTCCACGGGCTGGTGGGTGGGGCCGTCCTCGCCCAGGCCGATGGAGTCGTGGGTCATGACGTAGACCACGCGCTGGCCGAGCAGCGCGCTCATGCGGATGGCGTTGCGGGCGTAGTCGGAGAACACCAGGAAGGTGGCGCCGAAGGGCAGGAAGCCGCCGTGCAGGGCGATGCCGTTGAGCGCCGCGGCCATGCCGAATTCCCGCACGCCCCAGTTGATGTGGCGGCCGGGCTGGTCGGCGCGCACGGCGCCGCAGCCGGGCCAGTCGGTGAGGTTGGAATGGGTGAGGTCGGCCGAACCGCCCAGCAGCTCCGGCAGCGCCCGGGCCAGCCGGGCGATGGCGTGCTGGCTGGCCTTGCGGGTGGCGACGGTGGCGGCGTCCTTGTCCACGCCGCGCAGGATGGCGTGCGCCAGCACCTGGAAGCCCACCGGCAGCCGGCCCGCCGTGCGGCGCTCGAACTCGGCCGCGGCCTCGGGCCAGGCGGTGCGGTAGGCCTCGAAGATGGTGTGCCAGGCGGCGCGGCGCTCGGCGCCCGCGGCGCGGGCGTCCATGGCGGCGCGCACTTCCTCGGGAACCTCGAAAGGATCGTGGGGCCAGCCCAGTTCCTCCCGGGTGGCGGCCACCTCGTCCTCGCCCAGCGGGGCGCCGTGCACGTCCGCCGTGCCGGCCCGCACCGGGCTGCCGCGGCCTATAGTGGTGCGGCAGCAGATCAGCGTGGGGCCGGCGTCCTTTTCCGCGTTGGCCAGCGCCTTGCGGATGGCCCGGTCCACCGCGGCCACGTCGTGGCCGTCCACCGCCTCGACGACGTTCCAGCCGTAGGCCATGAAGCGGGCCGGGGTGTCGTCGGCGAACCAGCCGGCGACGTTGCCGTCGATGGAGATGCGGTTGTCGTCCCACAGGGCGATGAGCTTCGAGAGGCGCTGCACGCCGGCGAAGGAGGCCGCCTCGTGGCTGAGGCCTTCCATCAGGCAGCCGTCGCCCAGGAAGACCCAGGTGCGGTGGTCCACGATGTCGCAGCCCGGGCGGTTGAATTCCCGCGCCAGCAGCTTCTCTGCGAGTGCCATGCCGACCGCGTTGGCGAAGCCCTGGCCCAGCGGCCCGGTGGTGGTCTCCACGCCGGGTGTGAGGCCGTGTTCCGGGTGGCCGGGAGTCTTGCTGTGCAACTGGCGGAAGCGCTTCAACTCGTCCAGGGGCAGGTCGTAGCCGGTGAGGTGCAGCAGGCCGTAGAGCAGCATGGAGCCGTGGCCGTTGGAGAGCACGAAGCGGTCCCGGTCGGCCCAGGCGGGGTCGGCCGGGTCGTGCCTGACGTGGCGGGTCCACAGGGCGACGGCGATTTCGGCCATGCCCATGGGCATGCCGGGGTGGCCGGATTTGGCCTGCTCCACGGCGTCGATGGCGAGAAAGCGCAGCGCGTTGGCGCACAGGGTGTCCATGGCGGCGGTTTCGATGCGCATGTTCATGGGCGGTCTCCTCAGAGCAGCTTCTTGCGCCGCTCGACGAGGCGCCAGATGAAGGGGGTGAAGATGAGCTGCATCGCCAGTTCCATCTTTCCGCCCGGCACCACGATGGTGTTGGCGCGGCTCATGAAGGAGCGGTCGATCATGTTCAGCAGGTAGGGGAAGTCGATGCCCTTGGGGTTGGCGAAGCGGATCACCACCATGCTCTCGTCGGCCGTCGGCACCGCGCGGGCGATGAAGGGGTTGGAGGTGTCCACCATGGGCACGCGCTGGAAATTCACGTGGGTGCGGGCGAACTGGGGACAGATGTAGTGCACGTAGTCGTGCATGCGGCGCAGGATGGTGTCGGTGACCGCCTCGGTGGAGTAGCCGCGCAGGCTCTTGTCCCGGTGCAGCTTCTGGATCCATTCCAGGTTCACCACCGGCACCACGCCGATCAGGAGATCCGGGTAGCGGGCCACGTCGGCCGTCTCGGTGACCACGGCGCCGTGCAGGCCCTCGTAGAACAGCAGGTCGCTGCCGGGCGGCAGCTCTTCCCAGGGGGTGAAGGTGCCGGGCTGCTGGCCGTAGGGTTCGGCTTCTTCCGCGTTGTGCAGGTACTTGCGGCGCCTGCCGCGGCCGCTTTCGGCATAGTCGCGGAAGAGCCGTTCCAGTTCCTCGAACAGGTTGGCCTCGGGGCCGAAGTGGGAGAAGTGCGAGAGCTGGCCGCCGGCTTCGAATTCGGCCATTTTCTCGCGCATGGCCACGCGGTCGTAGGCGTGGAAGCTGTCGCCCTCGATCACCGCGGCGCTCACGCCCTCGCGGCGGAAGATTTCCTCGAAGGTGCGCTGCACGGTGCTGGTGCCCGCGCCGGACGAGCCAGTGATGGCGACGATGGGGTGGCGCTCGGACATGGCGTCCTCCTGGACCGGGGGTCAGTGCTGCAGGAACAGGCTGCGGTCGTGGAACAGGGGCAGCTCCGTGTCCGGCACGGCGGCGGGTTCCGCGTGGTAGCGTTCGATGCGCTCGACTTCCTCCCGCGAGCCGAACACGAAGCCGATGCGCTGGTGCAGGGCCTCGGGTGGCACGGCGAGGAGCGGGCGGTCGCCGGTGGAGGCGCGTCCGCCGGCCTGCTCGACGATCATGCCGATGGGGTTGCATTCGTAGAGCAGGCGCAGCCGCCCCGGCCTGGCCGGGTCCTTGCGGTCGCGGGGGTAGAGGAAGACGCCGCCGCGCATCAGGATGCGGTGGGTCTCGGCCACCAGGGAGGCGATCCAGCGCATGTTGAAGTCCTCCCCCCGCGGCCCGGTGCGTCCGGCCAGGCATTCGTCCACGTAGCGGCGCACCGGCGGCTCCCAGAAGCGGGCGTTGGAGGCGTTGATGGCGAACTCGCGGGTGGATTCGGGGATGCGGATGTCCGGGTGGGTGAGGAAGAACTCGCCCAGGATGGGGTCCAGCGTGAAGCCGGCCACGCCGTCGCCCACGGTCAGCACCAGCATCGTCGAAGGGCCGTAGATGGCGTAGCCGGCGGCCACCTGGCGCTCGCCGGGCTGCAGGAAGTCGGCGGTGTCGGCGTCCTCGCCCGGCACGGGTGCGCGCAGCACGGAGAAGATCGAACCCACGGCCACGTTCACGTCGGTGTTGGACGAGCCGTCCAGCGGGTCGAAGGCCAGCAGGTACTTGCCGCGCCCGTTGCCCGCGGGCAGGGGGATGGGTTCCTCGTTCTCCTCCGACACCATGCCGGCCAGGTCGCCGCCCCAGTGGGTGGCGCGCAGGAAGATTTCGTCGGCCAGCACGTCCAGCTTCTTCTGCGTCTCGCCCTGCACGTTCTCGCGTTCCAGGCTGCCGAGCACGCCGGCCAGCGCGCCGTGCGCCACCGCGCGGGAGATCGCCTTGCAGGCCTGGGCGACCTGCAGCAGCAGGGCGTTGAGTTCGCCGGTGGCGCCCGGATGGCGGCGGCGCTGGGTGATCAGGTATTCGGTGAGGGTGGTGCGCTCGATGGAAAACATGCCGATGTCCCCGCCTTGTTTATCGTTGTCGTGACAGGAGAGTAAGTATTTGGTGAAATAAGCACCAATGATGTTTTTTGCGAGTTTTAGATAAGGAATCCTGATGAAACTTGCCCAGCGCACCACCCTGCGCCAGTTGCGCGCCCTCGTCGCGCTGGCCGACAGCGGCAGCTTCACCCAGGCCGCGCGCGTGCTGCACCTGACCCAGCCGGCAGTGTCCATGCAGGTGCGCGAACTGGAAGCCGTCGTCGGCCAGGTGCTGGTGGACGGCCGGCGGGAGGTGCGTCTCACCAACGCCGGCGAACTGCTGGTGCGCCGTGCGCGGGAGGCGCTGGCGGCGCTGGAACTGGCCGAGGTGGAGATGAAGGCCATGAGCGGCGTGGCGGCCGGCACGCTGGACGTGGTGGCGATCACCACGGCGGAATACTTCGTGCCCCACCTGCTGGCGGAATTCGGCCGGCGCTACCCGGACATCGGCTTCCGCCTGACGGTGAACAACCGGGAAGCGGTTTACGAGCAGCTCAGGGAGCAGCGCGTGGATCTGGCCATCATGGGCACGCCGCCGCGCGGCCTGCCGCTGCGCCGCATTCCCTTCGCGCCCCATCCGCTGAGCTTCGTCGCCGCGCCGGACCACCCCCTGGCGGGGCGGCGCCACATCCCGCCCGCCGCCCTGGCCGGCGAGCGCCTGCTGCTGCGCGAACGGGGCTCGGGCACGCGCAGCAACCTGGAGCGCTTCCTGCGCGCCCACGGCGTCAAGGCGCTGCGCGCGGACGAGATGGGCAGCAACGAGACGCTCAAGCAGGCGGCCATGGCGGGCATGGGGGTGGCCTTCCTGTCCCACCACACCTTCGCCATGGAACTGGAGAGCGGCCGGCTGGTGCGCCTGGACGTGCAGGACACCCCGGTGGTGCGGGAATGGAACGTGCTGGTGCACGCCGACCGCCCGCCCACGCCGGCGCTGGAGGCGCTGCTGGATTTCCTGCAGGCGGAGGGGGCCGAACGCATGCGCGCGGTCGGCGGGTGAGCGGCCTCTACAGCCGCCGGAAGCCCAGGTAGCGGGCCTGGAAGCGGGCCTTGCCGTGGGCGAGGAAGGCGTCGAAGTCCCATTCGCCGGGCAGCAGCAGATGGGCGTGGGCGGGGCGGAAGACGTAGGTCTGGGCGGGCACGCGGCTGCCGTCGGGCAACGTGACTTCCACGGGGCTGCGCTCGTACATCTCGCCCTCGAAGGCGTCCAGCCGCTGCAACGCCGTGGCGTCGAGCCCGCGGTAGAGCAGGCCGCTCACGCTGGCGCCGGGGCTGGATACGATGGCGGGGTAGGCCTCGTCGCGCACCGGGTGGCGCGCGTAGCCGTGCAGCACGGCCGGCGCGGCGGGGAAGGCGGCGCCGGCCACGGGCGTCATGATGTCCCCGCACATCAGCGAGCCGTAGGCGAAGCAGTCCATGCCCTAAGCTTCCTGCCAGGCCTTGATCAACGGGTCCCGGTGGGCGGCGAGCTGGGCCACGCTGACCTCGATCACCGGGCCGCTCAGGGTGTGGCCGGCGCAGATGCCTTCCAGCCGGACGCCGGTGCCGAGGGGTTCGACCGCGATGGCGCCCTGGTTGGCCTGCAGCCGGTTCTGGCGGTCGCGCTCGCCGATGAGCACGCTGCCGTTGGTGAGGTTGAGCTTGCCTTCGAGCTGGGCCGGGCTGCCGGAGGTGAGCCTGGCGGCCACCGTGCACGGCACCATGCGGTAGTCGTTGACCAGCTTCAGGGCCTGGCGGCGCAGGTAGCGCTGCAGTTCGTCGGGGGCTTCGGGCAGCTTGCCCTGGGCGCTGCGGGCGAGCTGTTCGAGTTCCGCGTCGGTCAGGTGCGGCGCCGCCGCGACCAGGGCCTCCCGCGCCAGCGGGCGGGCGGCGAGAGAGGTCGCCGACAGATGGCAGTGGTGGCCGACGACGCTGGCGCCGGCCTTGGCGAGCTGCTTGCCGGCGATGGTGGGCAGGCCCTGCACGACCATGGTCCCCAGCATCTCGCTGAAGGTCTTGCACAGGGCCTCGTGGTCCAGTTCCAGCAGGCGCTCGGGGGCGGCGATGTCGAGGTCGAAGGTGAGCTGCAGCTTGACGTTGGCCTTGGACATGCCGGGGGCTCGCAGGGTGGTCGGTCGGGAGAGCCCCGATTATGTGTCAATTCCGGGGCGGCGTGCCATTCCGGCAGGGCTTTCCCCCTCTCCCCCAACCCCCGCTCCGCGCCCCGGCTCTGTGGCCTGCCGGCCACAGAGCGCTCCGGCGGGCGAAGCGGTGCTTCGCTTTTCCGCCTCCGCCCCGCGAGGGGAGAGGGGAGAAAAGATCAGGCCGTTCACCTGACTGAACCGTATTGGCCCCTGGGGCGCGTCGGACGGGCGACCTCAGCGCACGATCTGCGCCAGTTCGCCGGCCTTGTAGCGCGCGGCGATCTTGTCCAGCGCCACGGCCTTGATGCGGCTGGCCTGGCCGGCGCTGCCGAAAGCCTCGAAGCGCGCCTTGCACACCAGCTTGGCGGCTTCGCGGGCCGGCTTGAGGTATTCGCGCGGATCGAACTTGGAGGGGTTTTCGGCGAGGAACTTGCGGATGGCGCCGGTCATGGCCAGGCGGATGTCGGTGTCGATGTTGACCTTGCGCACGCCGTACTTGATGCCCTGGACGATCTCCTCCACCGGCACGCCGTAGGTCTCCTTCATGTCGCCGCCGTACTGGCGGATGATGGCCAGCAGTTCCTGGGGCACCGAGGACGAGCCGTGCATGACCAGGTGGGTGTTGGGGATGCGGGCGTGGATGGCCTTGATGCGGTCGATGGCGAGGATGTCGCCGGTGGGCTTGCGGGTGAACTTGTAGGCGCCGTGGCTGGTGCCGATGGCGATGGCGAGCGCGTCGCAGTCGGTGGCCTTGACGAAGTCGGCGGCCTGGTCCGGGTCGGTGAGGAGCGCGCTGTGGTCCAGCTTGCCTTCGGCGCCGATGCCGTCTTCCTCGCCGGCCATGCCGGTCTCCAGCGAACCGAGACAGCCCAGCTCGGCTTCCACGGTGACGCCGATGGCGTGGGAGAACTTCACCACCTCGCGGGTCACTGCCACGTTGTAGTCGTAGGAGGAGGGCGTCTTGCCGTCTTCCAGCAGGGAGCCGTCCATCATCACGCTGGAGAAGCCGGAGCGGATCGCCCCCATGCACACCGCGGGCGACTGGCCGTGGTCCTGGTGCATGACGACGGGGATGTGGGGGTAGGCTTCGACGGCGGCGTCGATGAGGTGGCGCAGGAAGGCTTCGCCGGCGTATTTGCGCGCCCCCGCGGAGGCCTGCATGATGACCGGGCTGTCGGTTTCGGCGGCGGCTTCCATGATGGCCTGGACCTGTTCCAGGTTGTTCACGTTGAACGCGGGCAGGCCGTAGCCGTGCTCCGCGGCGTGGTCGAGAAGCTGGCGCATGGAAACGAGGGGCATTGTTTTCTCCGTACGGGGCCGTGGAGGCCCGGGCAGTTCAGTCGTAGACCGCGCATTGTAGCGTTTCCGTTCCGCGGGTGGCCCGCCGCCGGACAGGAAAACGGCCCGCGCGAAGGCGGGCCGTCCGGAGCCGCGGGATGCGACGGGCGCCGTTCGGCGCCGCCGCTTATCTCAGCAATTCGGCCTGGGTGGCCGCGTCGAGGCGGCCGGTGATGGGCAGGTTGCGGTCGGCCTGGAACTGCTGCAGGGCGGCGCGGGTCTTGGAGCCCATCTTGCCGTCCGGCGTGCCGACGTCGAAGCCGAGCTGGTTGAGCTTGGACTGGGCGTCGCGCAGGCCGATCTTGCCGCCCGAATAGCCGGTCTGTTGCGTGCCGCCGTCCACGCCGAGGCGGCCGCCCGTGCCGAGGCCGCGGTCGCCCATGCTCTGGGCGGTGTAGTTGCGCACCGCGCGCACGAGCTGGTTGTAGGAATCCATGAAAGCGCCGGCGATCACCTTGCCCTGCGGAGTCTTGGTGTAGCCGCCCAGTCCGCCGGCCGCGCTGCCGCCGGCGAGCAGGCCGCCGAAACCGAAGTCGGTGTTCTTGGCGCTGCCCTCGGCCACGCCCACCTGCACGCCGGAACGGTTGTCCACCAGGGTCAGCAGGGTGGCGGCCTCGTTGGTTTTCATGCTGCCGACGATGGCGCCCAGCACGCCGCCGCCCACCGCGCCGGCCGCCGCGCCCAGGCCGCCGGTGCCGCGTTCGCTGAACAGGACTTCGGGCGACAGCGAGTAGTCCGCGCTGACCATCTGGCCTTTGCCGAAGTTGCTGCCGGACCGCAGTTCGCCGCTTTGCTGCAGGGCGCGTTCCTGGGCCATGTTGGCCATGGCGCGGCCGCGTTCGACGACGATGAAGCAGTTCGACTGCTGGATCAGCAGGCGCAGCACCGGAACGGTGGAGGTCAGCCGGTACTGGCCGGTGAGGTGGCGGAACCAGTCGGCGGTCTGGTCCTCGACCACGGCGATGGTGCCGAAGGGGCGGTCGCAGCGTTCGAGATCGGAGCTGGCGTTTTCCGCATTGGCGCCGCCCGCGGCGCCCGTGGCGACGGTCTTGGCGCTGGAGTCACCCATGCTCACAGGCATGGAACCGAGACAACCCGCCAAAGGAACCGTCAGGGTGGCGAGCGCAAGAAGTTTGAGTTTGTCGTTCATTGCTTGGACTCCGGGGCGAATGGTTGCTGAACCGGCCATACGGATCATGGCGGCGAATATGGTAGCCGAATGAATGTGGAGCGAGCGCCAGATGCTTCACACTTCACGCCGCGCCGGCTTCGCACCCCTGCGGCGCGGGGTGGTCGCCCACGCGCACGATCTTCAGCGTATTGGTGCCGCCCGTGGCGCCGATCGGTTCGCCTATGGTGAGCACGATCAGGTCGCCGCGGGTCACCACGCCCTGGTCGAGCAGCAGGCTTTCGGCCTCCCACAGCAGCACGTCGCGATCATTGTGGTGCTGGCTCATCAGCAACGGAAAGACCTCCCGGTAAAGCGTCATCTGGTTGCGGGTGGCGGCCTCCGGGGTGAGGGCGTAGATCGGCACGCCGCTGTTGAGGCGGCTCATCCACAGGGCGGTGGAACCGGTCTGGGTGAGGGAGGCGATGGCCTTGACCTTGAGGTGGTAGGCGGTCCAGATGGCGGCCATGGCGATGGATTGGTCGATGCGCGTGAACACCTGGTCCAGCACCTCCCGGTCCAGCGTGACCTCGGCGGATTTTTCCGCTTCCAGGCACACCCGGCTCATGGCCTCGACCACTTCCACCGGGTACTGGCCCGAGGCGGTCTCGGCCGACAGCATCACCGCGTCGGTGCCGTCGAGCACGGCGTTGGCCACGTCCGACACCTCGGCGCGGGTCGGCACCGGGCTCGCGATCATGGATTCCATCATCTGGGTGGCGGTGATGGTGAGCTTGTTGCGCTCGCGCGCGGCGCGGATCATGCGCTTCTGCAGCGCGGGCACCGCGGCGTCGCCCACTTCCACCGCCAGGTCGCCGCGCGCCACCATGATGCCGTCCGAAGCTTCGAGGATCTCCGCCAGGTTGGCTACCGCCTCGGTGCGCTCGATCTTGGCGATCAGCAGCGCCTCGCCGCCGGCCGCGCGCATCAACTGGCGGGCCATGTACATGTCGGCGGCGCTCTTGGGGAAGGATACGGCGAGAAAGTCCACGCCGATGCGTGCCGCAGTGCGGATGTCCTCCATGTCCTTGGCGGTCAGCGCCGGCGCGGTGAGGCCGCCGCCCTGGCGGTTGATGCCCTTGTTGTTGGACAGCTCGCCGCCCACGCGCACCACGGTATGAATTTCGTGGCCCTGCACGTGCTCGACCACGAGCTTGAGGCGGCCGTCGTCGAGCAGCAGAGTGTCGCCCGGCTTTACATCCCGGGGCAGATCCTTGTAATCCAGCCCCACCCGCCCGGCATCGCCGAGCGCGCAGCGCGCATCCAGAATGAATGCCGCGTCCTTGTGCAGGGTGACCCGCCCCTCGGCAAACTTGCCGACGCGGATCTTGGGCCCCTGCAGGTCGGCGAGGATGCCCACCGGGCGGCGGACGCGGGCGGAAGCCTCGCGGATCGTGTTGGCTCGCGCCACGTGGTCTTCCGCGCTGCCGTGGGAGAAATTCATGCGTACCACGTCGATTCCGGCATGCACCATGCGTTCGAGCACGGCGGCATCGGATGACGCGGGGCCGAGGGTGGCGACGATCTTGGTGTGGCGCGGCATGCTGTCTCCTTGTAATCGTTTGGTATGTACGGGGCGCCCGTGCGGCATCCGGATGCATGCCCGGAAGATTCTAGCCGAGGGCGTTCGGCGCGGGGTAACGCCGCATCCGGCATGTTCCGTGCTTCTTATCAAAAAGTAAGCACCGGGGAGAATATGCATGGAAAGCGTGGCGGTGATCGTTCTGCTCGCGGCGGCGGGCCTCCTGTTCTACGTCCGCACGCGTGCGGGCGGGGAAGAGGGGAGCGGGGAGGAGGCGCCTCCCCCCCTCGGCGAGCACGGGCCGTCTTTTCACGCGGTGGAGGTCCGTGCCGCGCGCGATGGCGGGTGCGAGATGGTGCGGGCCTTGCGGGGCATCCGTTTCCTGTCGACGGAAGCGCCGCCGATTCCGCTGCCCTCGTGCTCGCGCGGGCGCTGCGCCTGCTTCTACGTGCATCACGAGGATCGGCGCAGCGGCCAGCGGCGCGATCCGCGCGCGCAGGCGCACTACCTGGCCGATGGCGATCGCCGGGGCTCGTCCGGGCGGCGTGCCCTGGATCAGGCGCTGTACGGCACGCCGGACGCCGGGACCAGCAGCCCCACGGCGCATACGGGAGGGTAGGGACGACCCGCGGGCACGGCCGGATTCCGCTGCCCGCCGCGACACGTTGACTCACAAAGAATCACATTCAGGAAGCATCGCACGGTATCGGAACGCAAGCTTCGGTATAAGACCTTCGATATATAACGAACAGGATGTGCGCGCCGCCCGCAAGGCTGGGGGCGACGCCACCTCCGGGTCTTGTCCGAGGATACGCGCTTGAAGCCTCTCGTCCGTTTCGTTTCGATCCTGTCCTTGCTGCTGCTCGCTGCCGCGGCGGCGCGCGCCGCGGAGTGGAGCTACGTGGTCCGCCCCGGCGATACGCTGATCGGCATCGCCGAAAACTATCTCAGCCAGCCGGCGCGCTGGGGGCGCCTGCAGGCGCTCAACGAGGTAGCCGACCCCTTCCGCCTGATGCCGGGGACGCGGCTGCGCATCCCCGTCGCCTGGCTGCGGCGGGATGCGGCGGTGGCCACGGTGATCCACGTCCGGGGAAGCGTCCGCAGGGTGTCGCCGGAAGGAGAGGCGCCCGTGCGGGTCGGCGACCGCCTCGGCAGCGGCGAAACCCTGGCGTCGGCGGAAGACAGCAACGCCAGCCTGCGTTTCGTCGACGGCAGCCGCCTGCTGGTGTCCGAGGGCAGCCGCATCACGCTCGGCCGCATGGTGGAATATGGCGGCACCGGCATGGCGGAAACGACCATACGCCTGCACGGGGGCCAGATCGACAGCCGGGTGCAGCCGCAGCACCGGCCCGCCGCGCGCTACCGCATCGAGTCGGAGGCGCTCAACCTGGGCGTGCGCGGAACCGACTTCCGCGTGGCGGTGGGCGCCGACGGCGCGGCCCGCGGCGAGGTGAGCAGCGGACGGGTGCTCGCCACGGGCGGCCGGCGCACGGTGGGGCTGGACGCGGGCTACGGCACCGTGGCGCGCGCCGGGGAGGCGCCGGCGGCGCCGATCGCGCTGGCGCCGGCGCCGGCGCTCGATGGCCTGCCCCGGCGCGTCGAACTGCTGCCGCTGCGCTTTGCGTGGCCGGCGGGCGAAGGAAACACGGGCTGGCGCGTGCGGATCTTTCCGGAAGACGACGGCGATGCGCTGCTGGCGGACGAAGTCTCGTCCACGCCCTCGGTACAGTACGGCGACCTGCCGGACGGCCGCTATCGCCTGCTCGTGCGGGCGGTGGCCGGCAACGGCCTGGAGGGGCTGGACGGCGAGCACCGCTTCGAGATCGCCGCGCGGCCCGAGCCGCCGCTCATGACCGCACCGGCCGCGGGCGCCGTGCTGCGCGGGGGCGAGGCGACCCTGCGCTGGGCGCGGCCGCTCGGCATCGGCGCCTTCCGCCTGCAGGTGGCGGACGATCCGGCCTTTTCCCCGCCGCTGCGCGTGGACCTGGCCATCGACGCGGACACGCGGCATACCGTCCACCTGCCCGCCGGCGACTTCCACTGGCGCATCGCCAGCGTGATGCCGGACGGCCGTGCGGGGCCGTTCGGCCTGCCGCAGCCGTTCTCCGTGCGCCCGTTGCCGGAGGGGCCCGACGTGGGCGCGCCGGAAGAGGACGGGGAGGGCGTGCTGCTGCGCTGGCACGCGGGCGAACCGGATCTGAGCTTCCGCGTGCAGGTCGCCCGGGACGCGGCATTCGGCGAGCCGCTCGCCGACGAAAGGGTGGCCGAGCCGCAGTTCCGCCTGCCGCGCGGCGGGGGCGGCACCTACTTCGTGCGCGTCCAGGCCATCGACGGCAACGGCAACGCGGGGCCGTTCGGCCGCCCGCAGCAGATAGACTTTCCCGCCCCCGGGCCGTGGCCGCTCCTGCTCGTGGTACTGCTGATCGCGCTGTGAGCGTGCGGCGGCGGCTCGCCGGGCGTCTGCGGGCGTTCTCCCAGCGGTCCGGGGCGGTGCTGGGCCTCGCCCTGGCCGCCGCATGGCTGCTGGCGGCCACGCCGCCCGGCGTGCGCCTGGAACAGTGGCTGCAGGATGCCGCCCAGCGCCTGCTGGCGCCCGGGGAGCGCTTCGACGGCGTGCTCGTGGTCGAGATCGACGAAGCCTCGCTGGCCGAGCTGCGCCCCTGGCTGGGCCCATGGCCCTGGCCGCGGGACATCTACGCCACGGTGCTCGACTACCTGGCCGAACTGCAGGCGCGCACCGTGTTCGTCGACGTCCTGTTCGCCGATCCGCGCGCCGGGGACGAGGCCCTGCGGGAAGCGCTGGCGCGCAATCCCGGCGTGGTGCTGGCGGCCGGTGCGGTGCGCGAGCCGGTGCCCGGCGGGGCCGATGCCGCGCTGCTCGAACGCCTGGCCTGGCCGGTCGAACGGGGTGAAGGCGCGCCGCCGGCCTACGAATGGGCGGCGGCGGCCCTGCCGCGGCCCCTGCTGGAGGGGGCCGCAGCCTTGCCGCGGGTGGGGCTGATCGCCTTTCGCTACGACGGGGACGGGGTGCTGCGCCGCATACCGCTGCTCCACCGCATCGGCGATGCTCATCTGCCCTCCGCCGTGCTCGCCACCCTGCAGGGGGGGCAGGTCTCGCCGGTGTACAGCGAAGGGGGGGCGCTGCGCGTCGGCGAGCGGCGCTGGCCGGTCGACGCGCAGGGCGCGGTCGGCCTCGTCTTTCCTGCCAACGGCCATGCGCTGCCCACCGTGCCGCTGGCCGCGGTGGCCAAGGCCGCGCTGGGCCTGCCCGGCCACGCGCTCGATGCTGCGCAGGTGCGCGGGCGCACGGTGTTCATCGGCACCACGGCGCTGTTCTCGGACCACGTCAATACGCCGCGCGGCGTGCTCCACGGCGTGCATGTGATGGCCATCGCCCATGCCGCGCTGGAACAGGGGCACTATCACGTGCCGGCGCATGCGGGCTGGAACGCCGTCCTGCTGCTGATCGCGCTGCTGCCGGCGGTTGCGGCGCGGGGGGCGGGGCTGCGCCGGGTGGCCGTCGCCCTCGTTTGCACGCTGGCCTGTCTGGGCACCGTGTACTGGCTCCTCCTGTCCGTGCACCGGCAGGCGGTGCTGGCCGCGCCCCTGCTCACCGCCCTGGCGGGCGCGGCGGCGGCAGCACTGCACGCCTGGCGCCACCGCCTCGACGCGGCCCGCGTCGAGGCGCTCGACCAGGCCGAGCGGCAGCAGCACACCGTCGCGCTGGTCGCCCATGAGCTGAAGTCGCCGCTGGCGATCATCGACATGACGCTGCAGAACCTCGCCGGCGTCGGCGGGCTGCCGCCGGCGGTGCAACTGCGGCACCAGAAGATACGGCGCGCCAGCCGCCGCCTGCTGGCGCTCATCGAGACGAACCTGGCCGAGGACCGGCTGCGCACGCAAGGGGTGCCGCGCATGGAGGCCGTCGACTTGGCGGAGGTGGTCGAGGAGGTCGTGCGCGCCGCCGATACGCCCGCGCTCACCGTCGAACGGGAGAGCACCGGCGCGCCGGTCGTCGCCGGCGACCGGGAGATGCTGCGGGTGGCGTGCGTGAATCTGGTCGGCAATGCGATCAAGTATTCCCCGCCGGACGCGCCGGTGCGCGTGACCCTGGCGCGCCACGGCGGGGAGGTGGAACTGCGCGTCGCCGACCGCGGCTGCGGCATCGCCGCGGAGGACCAGGCGCGCATCTTCGAGCCCTACGTGCGCGTGCAGGGGCGGCAGCAGCCGGGCAGCGGCCTGGGGCTCGCGCTGGTGCGCCGGATCGTCGAGCATCACGGCGGCACCGTCGGGGTGCGCAGCGCGCCGGGCGAGGGGGCCGTCTTCGTCGTCCGGCTGCCCGCGGCCGCGCCGGACTAAGCACGCCGCGCAATGGCGCGCCGGCGGGCCAATACGGTTCAGTCAAGCCCGGCAAAGCCCCTCTCCCCTCGTGGGAGAGGGGTTGGGGAGAGGGGGCGTACCAGATCGCCATGAACAGCCTTACGCCCCTGCGGGGCGCCCCCTCTCCCCGGCCCTCTCCCGCAAGGGGAGAGGGAGCAGGAACTCAATACGGTTTGCGTAACTGAACCGTATTGGTGCCGGCGGGCGGCATTTTGCTGCTGTCGATGAAATACGTCACGCTGGCGATGGGATCCGCCGGGAGCAGGGCAGGGGACTGCGGCAGAATACCTCGTTGCGCCCGCCCGGTCTGCGGCGTTGCGCCCGACCGACGAACCATGAGCGGCCTACGGCAGTGAGCAGCGAAACCTTCATGCAGGGAGACAGTCGCGACGCGATCCGGAGGATGGGGGCCGGCGTGCGCGTGTGCATGGTCGAGGACGACGCGGACCTGCGCGACGAACTGCTGTTCGGCCTCGGCGAATACGGCTTCTCGGTACGGGGTTTCCCCGGCTCGCGGGAGCTCTACCTCGGGCTGCTGAACGAACCCTGCGACGTCGTCATCGTCGATATCGGCCTGCCGGGGGAGGACGGCTTTTCGGTGACGGCGTCGCTCAAGGCGATCGGCGGGGTCGGCGTGGTCCTGCTGACGTCGCGGCGCTCGGTGGAAGACCGCGTCAGGGCGTTGCTGGAGGGGGGCGACGCCTACCTGGTGAAGCCCATCGATCTGCGCGAACTCGCGGCGACGCTGCTGTGCGTGCACCGGCGCGTCGCCGGGAGCCCGGCGGAACGCCCGGCGGCGGACCCGCCGCCACCGCCGCCCGCCGCTGCCGGCGCGGCGCGATGGTCCCTGTCCGTCGACGGCTGGATGCTGATGGCGCCGTCCGGCCACGGCGTATCGCTGACCGCCTCCGAGCGCCTGCTCATGGCCTGCCTGTTCGACCACCCGAACGAGGCGGTCCGCCGCGAGGTGCTGATCGAGGCCCTCGGCCACCGTTCCGACTACTACCTGAATCATCGCCTGGACATGCTGGTGAGCCGGCTGCGCAGCAAGGTGAAGCAGGAAACCGGCTGCGTGCTGCCCCTGCGCGCGGTGCGGGCGGTCGGTTTCGTGCTCTCCTGCAACGTCTGACGGGGGCGTCCCCTCCCAGGCGGGTGTGACGTCCGTCACGCCCTTTGGTGAGCGGCGGTGAGTAACCGTCCGCCCGCCCGGCCGCCGTGGTCGCCGCCGGCCTGCGGGGCCGTCTTCCGCACAATGACAAACGGGTCGTTCGACTGTGTGAGAACTGAGAAAATCGCGTGATGATACGTGACTGAAGCCTGATTCCATCCTCCCTAGACTTCGCGCCGGACATGGGCTGGCGCCGTCGTGCGCCGGGCCGCTTTCGATGAATCCAGGCGCCGGCTCCGGCGCCGCAGGCGGGGCGTCAGGTCATGAAGGAAGGAACCGAAGGCATCGGGCGGCGGCACGCAGCCGGCCCCGTGGCGGGCTGGCTGCACGGGGCGATCGCAGCCGCGGCGCTGCTGGGCGCGGCGCCGGTTGCCCATGGGGCGCTGGGGGCTTCGGTCACGCTGCAGACGGGGCAGCCGACCCAGATCCATCCGGGCGAGACCACCGTCCTGCAGATCACCCTGTCGAACAACAACACCCTGGCCCCGGTCACCGCCGTCGCGTTTTCCAACGCCCTGCCCGGCACGCTGCCGAACGGGCTGCGGATCGCGGGGGCGGCCACCTACACCTGCCACGACCCGGCGGCGGGCAGCACGACGGCGGGCAGCGGCACCCTGACCGCGGCGCCGGGCACGCAGGCGATCGCCCTGAGCGGTGGCGTCATCCCGGCGCGCCACGACGGCAGCAGCACCGACGGCACGTGCACGATCCTGATCCCGGTGACCGCCGGCACCAGCAGCGGCTCCGCCGCCTACTACGACTACGGCATCGGCAGCGGCGCGGTGACCGGCAACGATGGCGCGGCGGTGGCCAACAGCGGGGCGGTCACGCAGACGGTCAACGTGCGCGCGCTGGCCCAGCCGACCATCCAGAAGTCGTTCGGCAGCTCCACCGTGGTGCTCGGCGGCGCGGCGAGCCGGTTGACGATCACGGTGGGCAATTCCAACCCGGTGGCGCTGCCCGGCTTCCAGATCAGCGACGCCTTCCCGGCGCTGGGCGGCGGCGGGGCGATCATCGAGGTGGCCGATCCGCCCAATCTGGCCGCGAGCTGCACCAGCGGCGGCGCGCCCGTGGTCACCCAGGGCGGCACGGCGGGCGACACCGCGGTGGAAGCGGGCGGGACCGTGCCGGCCAACGGCCAATGCACGATCGCCGTGGACGTGGTCGCCCGCCACAGCAACGGCGCCTATACGACCGGCGCGCGCACCAACCGCATCAGCGCCACGGACGACTTCGACAACGAACTGGGCATCCGCGCCCAGGCCGACGCCACCGCCCCCATCACCGCACGTTCACCGCTGCGGGTGACCAAGAGCGTCAATGCCGGCGCCCTGGCCAGCGGGGAGGCCGGCTACTTCACCATCACGCTGCACAACGACAGCAGCAACGCCCTGCCGATCACCAGCTTCACCGACAGCCCGATCGACAGCGTGAGCGGCGGCGGCTACGGCCTCGCGGTGACCGGCCAGTCCACCAACTGCGGCGGCTCGCTCGCCGCCACCGCCGGCGACGAGGGCGTGCAGCTCACCGGCGGCTCGATTCCCGCCAACGGCTCGTGCTGGGTGCGCATCGATTTCACCGGCACGGTGCAGTCGCCCAACACGCCGCGCGAGTACACCAATGCCCTCGATGCCGGCGACGTGCTCGTCGGCACGCCGGGCGTGGTCAGCCAGGGCGCGTCGGCCTCGGTCACCGTCTATCAGAACCTCGACGTCCTCAAGTCGGTGTCGCCGGCCTATGCGGCGCCGGGCAACCCGGTGCGCTACTCGGTCACGGCGCGCAACTGGTCGGCGGCGCCGATCAGCGACCTGGTCGTCACCGACGCGCTCGCCAACGGCCAGACCTTCCTGACCGGCACCATAGGCGCCAACGACTACACGCCGACGCTGTCGGGCAGCGGCTGCTCCGGCCTGTCGGTCACCGGCGCCACCGGCGACGGCACGCCGGTGTTCGCCATCGGCACGGTGCCGGCGCGCGCTTCGCCCAACAACCCCGGCAGTTGCACGGTCAGCTTCTGGGCGATGACCGCCGCCGGGGCGGCGGACGGCTCCGGCTACGGCAACCAGTTGCCGGCCGGCGCGGTGTGCCACAGCGGCGGCACGGTGTGCAACGGCGGCGCCTCCAACAACGCCACCGGCGCCATCGACGACGAAGTGCTCGCCATCGCCAAGGCCTTCGAGGTGGCTTCCCGCCCCGAAGGCCAGGTCACGCGCATGACGCTGACCCTGAGCAACCGTTCGGCCAACCCGCTGACCAGCCTGGCCTTGAGCGACACCCTGCCGCTCTCCGGCAGCAACCAGTTGCAGATCGCCACCCCGGCCAACGCCGCCACCACCTGCGGCGCCGCCACCATCACCGCCGTGTCCGGCTCCACCTCCCTGGGCGTGAACGGGGGCAGCGTGCCGGCGCGCGCCGGCGGCGGCACCGGCGCGCCGGGCAGTTGCATGGTGCAAGTGGACGTGGTCGGCGCCGCCGGCGTGTACGACAACACCGCCACCGCCACGGCCACCGAGACGCGCGCGGACGGCACCACCCACGTGGTGAGCGCCACCTCGAACACCGCGCGCCTCACCTACACCTCGTCCCTGTCGGGCAGCAAGAGCTTCCTGCCCGCCGCGGTGGCCTCCGGCGGACGGTCCACGGTGCGCATCCGCCTGGACAACTCCGGCGACGGCGTGCTGACCGGGGTGGGCATCACCGACCCGCTGCCCGCCGGCATGACCGTGGCCGACCCGCCCAACGCCTACACCACCTGCGCGGGCCCGGCCGCGGTGAACGCGGCGGCCGGGGCCTCCACGGTCGAACTGAGCGGGGCGGCCATCGCCGGCGGCGGCAGTTGCGACCTGGTGTTCGACGTGCGCGCCAGCGGCTCCTCCAACTGGGTCAACACCATCCCGGTGGGCAACATCCGCGCGGACGGCGGCGTGATCAACCAGATCGCGGTGCAGGGCACGCTGGTCCACCAGGCGCCCACCGGCCTGGCGGTGGCCAAGCTCACCAACCCGAGCACGCTGACCTTCCCCGGCCAGGTGAGCGAACTCACCATCGAACTCAGCAACGGCAGCGAGGCCCTCAGCGGGCTCGCGCTCACCGACTACTTCACCGTCGGCGGCACCGCCGGCGGCACGCCCAACGGCATGGTGATCGCGGCCAACCCCGCGGCCACCACCACCTGCCCCGGCGGCATCGTCACCGCCGCGCCGGGCGCGGCGTCGGTCACCGTGTCGGGCGTGGCGCTGGCCGCGGACGCCTCGTGCGTGGTCAAGGTGAACGTCAGCTCCACCTCGGTGGGCGGCGTCACCAACACCATTCCCGCGGGTGCGGTGGCCACCGACCAGGGCACGACCAATGCCGGCGCGGCCAATACCAGCCTGACCACCCAGAGCAACATCGGCCTGACCAAGCAGTTCACGCCCAAGGTGGTCAAGCCGGGCGAGCGCTCGCGCCTGCGCATCACCTTCTTCAACCCCACCGAGCAGCCGGTCACCAGCCTCGGCGTGATCGACGAACTGCCGGCCGGCGTCACCGTGCCGAGCGGCGCCAGTCCAAGCACGACGTGCACCGGCGCCACGGTGTCGGCGCCCGCCGCCGACCGGGTGCAGGTCGCGGGCGGCAGCCTGGGCGCGGCCGCGGGCGGGGTGGCGGCCTCCTGCCACGCCGAGATCGACGTGCTGGTGGCCGCCCAGGGCAGCTATGTGAACACCATTCCGGCGGGTGCGATCACCGCCGTGGTGGGAGGCGTCAACGCGACCAACTCCCAGCCCGCCACCGACACCCTGCTCGCCAAGTCGCCCCTGCGCGTCACCAAGGCCTTCGGCGGCCTGACCCTCGACGCCGGCAACCCGGACGGCTTCACCACCGGCACCCTGACCCGCGCGCCGGGCGCCGCCGCCGTGCTCACCGTGCGCCTGAGCAACCCCAACGCGGCGCCGCTGACCGGCGCGGGCTTCGTGGACGCGCTGCCGGAAGGCGTGGTGGTGGCCACGCCGCCCAACGCCGGGTCCACCTGCGCCGGCGCCACCGTGAGCGCCGTGCCCGCCGGCACCGCCGTGCAGTTGTCGGGCGCGACCATTCCGGCCGGCGGTTCCTGCGACCTCACCGTGGATGTGCTCAGCAACCTCTCCGGTAGCCACGTGAACGCCATTCCCGCCGGCGCCGTCGTCACCACCGAGGGCGTGGGCAACGAGGAAGCGACCCGGGCCGAACTGGTGGTGTCCACGCCGCCCACGGTCGCCAAGCAGTTCGAGCCGGCGGTGATCCCGCCCAACGGCATCTCCACGCTGACCATCCACCTGGGCAACGACAACGCCGCTGCGCTCACCCCGACCAGCGCGCTGACCGACAACCTGCCCACCGCACCGGGCGCCGTCGTGGTGGCGGCCGTGCCCAACGTGGACAAGACCTGCCCGGGCGCGGTGACCGCCGCGCCGGGCGCGACTACCGTCACCTATGCGAACGGCGCCGCCATCCCGCCCGGCGGCTGCCGCATCAGCGTGGACGTCACCGCCGCCGTGCCGGGGCAGTACACCAACACCATCCCCGCCGGCGGCCTGCAGACGGACTTCGGCAACAACCCCACGCCGGCCCATGCCGGGCTGGAGGTCAGCACCCTGGGCTACATCTCCGGCCGCGTGTTCCGCGACAACGACGTGGTGCCGGACGGCAGCTTCGATCCGGGCGTGGATGCGCCCATCGCCGGGGCCCTGATCGAACTGCGCAGCGGCCCCGACTGCGCCGGCGCCCTGCTCGGCACCGCGGCCACCGACGGCCTCGGCAACTATCTCTTCAGCGGGCTCGCGGCCGGCACCTACTCGGTGTGCCAGCCGGTCCAGCCCGCCGGCACGGTCAACGGCACCACCACCGCGGGCGGCATCGTCGCCATCGGCGCCAGCGGCGGCACGCCGGGCAGCGCGTCCAACCCCACGGCGGAGAGCAGCCGCGTCGCCGGCATCGTGCTCGGCTCCGACGGCGGCAACGTGAGCGGTTCCACCCACAACGATTTCGCCGAAATCGTTCCCTCGTCCATCTCCGGCACCGTGTTCCTGGACCACAACAACAACGGCGCCATGAACGGCACCGATGCCGGCATCGCCGGCGTGGAGCTGGTGCTCGCCGGCACCGACCACAGCGGCGCGAGCGTCACCCGCAGCGCCACCACCGGGCCGGACGGCCGCTACGTCTTCGACGGCCTGCTGCCCGGCACCTACACCGTGACCCAGCCCGCGCAGCCGGCCGATACCGCCAACGGCATCACCACCGCGGGCGCGGTGGGCAACGGCGGCGGCAGCGGCACGGCCACGCCGGTCACCACGCTGCCGAGCGGGATCGCCGGCATCGTGCTGCCGCCGAACACCGTGGCGGCGAACAACGATTTCGCCGAGATCCCCCATGGCGGGCGCATCGAAGGCCGCGTGTTCCTCGACTACGACGACGACGGCGTGCTCGACGCGCCCCCCGACCACGGCATCGGCGGCGTGGTGCTCGAACTGACCGGCACCGACGTCAACGGCAACCCGGTGAGCCGCACGGCAACGACCGCGGCGGACGGCAGCTACGCCTTCACCGGCCTGCCGCTGGGCACCTACACCGTCACCCAGCCGGCCCAGCCGGCGGGCACCAGCAACGGCACGACCAGCGCGGGCAGCGGCGGCGGCACGGCTTCCAACCCCACCGCCACCTCCAGCCGCATCGCCGGCATCGTGCTCGACGCGGCCAATCCGATCGCCGCCGACAACGACTTCGGCGAGCGTCCGGACGACGCGCCCGACCTCACCATCGCCAAGACCCACAGCCCGGCCAGTTTCGCCGCGGGCGGCAGCACCGGCTTCTACACCCTGACGGTGGGCAACATCAGCCCCACCTCGCCCACCAGCGGCACCATCACCGTGGCGGACGTGCTGCCGGCCGGCATCGTGCCGCGGGCCGCGTTCGGCAGCGGCTGGTCGTGCGCGGTCGCCGGGCAGAGCGTCACCTGCGCTACCGACGCGGTCGTGGCCGGCGGCGCCAGCGCCCCGCCGATCACGCTGCAGGTGGACGTGGACGCCGGGCTGGCGGGGCAGATCCTGATCAACACCGCCACGGTGAGCGGCGGCAGCGAACCGCCCGGCTTCGAGGGCAACAACAGCGCCGAGGACCCCACCCCGGTCAGCGCCGCCGCCACGGTATCGGGCCACGTCTGGCGCGACCTCGACGGCGACCGCATCCGCAACGGCGAACCCGGCGTGCCGGGCTGGCGGGTCGAACTGCTGTACGGCGACACCCTGGTCGCCACGGCCGAGACGGACGCCGCCGGGGCCTATTCCATCACCGGCATCGCGCCGGGGCCGGGCTACCGCATCCGCTTCGTCGAACCGACCACCGGCCAGGTGTTCGGCAGCGCCGTGCCCAACGAGCAGGGCATCGTGCCGGCGCTCGGCGTGCGCGACGACCCGGCCCAGCCGGTCAGCGGCAACGCCGGCAACCCCGCCGGCGCGGTGACCGGCGACGGCACCCTGGCCGACCTCGTCTTCTACGCCGGCGACAACATCGTCGAGCAGAGCCTGCCGCTGGACCCGGCCGGCGTGGTCTACGACGCCGTGACCCGCCAGCCGGTCGCCGGGGCGGTGGTGACGATCAGCGGGCCGGCGGGCTTCGATCCGGCGCTGCACCTGGTCGGCGGCAGCGCCAGCGTGACCACCGGCGCCGACGGCCTGTACCAGTTCCTGCTGCGCCCCGGCGCGCCCAGCGGCACCTACGGCCTGGAGGTGACCACCTATCCGGCGGGCTACGTGCCGCAGCCCTCCACCATCATCCCCGCGTGCACCGGCACGCTGAACGTCGGCGCCGTGCCGGCGCCGGCCGCGGTGCAGGCGGGCGCGGACGCGCCGGGGGCCGGCGCGGCCCTGCACGACCCCGCGGCCTGCCCGGCGAGCAGCGCCGCGCTGGCGCCGGCCAACCAGGGCAGCACGCAGTACTACCTCGCCCTCGAGATCACGGTGGGCAGTTCGGCGGACGTGGTGAACAACCACATCCCCATCGACCCCATCCTCGGCGGCGCCATCCGCATCACCAAGACCTCGCCCCTGGTCAATGTGAACAAGGGCGGCCTGGTGCCCTACACCATCACCGCCACCAACACCCTGGCGGCCGCCCTCACCAGCATCGACGTGGTGGACCAGCTCCCGCCCGGCTTCAAGTACCGCAGCGGCAGCGCGAGCGTGCGCCACGGCGGCAGCACGGTCTTCGTGGCGGCCGAGCCGGCCGCCGCCGGCCGCACGCTGAACTGGAGCGGGCAGAACTTCGCGGCCGGGGAGAGCAAGACCTGGCGTCTGGTGCTGGTGGTCGGCGCCGGGGTCGGCGAGGGCGAGTACACCAACCTCGCCTGGGCCATGAACGCGCTGGCCGGCGCCCGGGTGTCGAACGTGGGCTCGGCGGTGGTGAGGGTGATTCCCGATCCGCTGTTCGACTGCTCGGAAATCATCGGCAAGGTGTTCGACGACCGCAACGCCAACGGCTACCAGGACCCGGGCGAGCCGGGCATTCCCAACGTGCGCGTGGTCACCGCCCGCGGCCTGCTCGTCACCGCCGACGCGGAAGGGCGCTTCCACGTGGCCTGCGCCGACATCCCGCAGATGGACCGGGGCAGCAACTTCGTCATGAAGCTCGACGAACGCACGCTGCCCAGCGGCTACCGGGTGACCACCGAGAACCCGCGCGACGTCCGCACCACGCGCGGGAAGATGGTCAAGCTCAACTTCGGCGCCACGGTGCACAAGGTGTTCCGCATCGAAGTGGACGCCCGCGCCTTCGACGGCGACCGGCTCGCCCCCGCCTGGGAGGCGCGCCTGCGCGAACTGCTGCCGCAACTGGCCGAACGCCCCGCGGTGGCCCGGTTGGCCTATCGCAGCGCCGGCAAGGCGGACGACGGGGAGGCCGCCCGCAGGCTGGACGCCCTGGGCCGGCAACTGCGGGATATCTACCGCAACGCCGGCACGGAAGACGCGCCACCACCGGGAGAGCGGCCGCCCCTCATCGTGGAAACCGAAATCATCGGCGTCGCCGCGGGCGCGCAAGGAGAGCAGCAATGAGCGCCCAGGCCCACGTCCGACGTCCGGCCATGCAGCGCCGCCTGTCGTGGATCGCCACGCTCGCCGCCCTCGGCAGCCTGTTCCCGCACGGCGGCTGGGCCGCCGGGGACGAGCAGGCGGGCAAGCGCATCGACAACGCCCGCATCGAGCGCCAGGGCATCCCAGCGCCGGGCGAATACCAGGCCGCCGACTGGCCCCTGCCTTCCGGCGTGAGCCGCGACGAACTGGCCGCCATGCGCGCCGCGGCCGTCCCCGAGACGCCCGCCCAGCTCGAACGCACCCTCAGCGACGCCCACGGCAACGTGCATTTCGAATCGGGATACGCGGAACTGACGGACGCGGCCAGGCACACCCTGGACGCCATCGCGGCGGAACTGCGCGGCAAGTCCGGCATCCGCCTGGCGGTGCAGGGGCATACCGACAGCCAGCGCCTGTCGGCGCGTGCCCGCGAACGCTACCCGGACAACCAGGCCCTCTCCGAAGCCCGCGCGCTGGCGGTGGCGCAATACCTGCGCACGGCCCTGGGGCTGGACGCGGGCGTGGTCAGCATCGCCGGCCACGGACCCAGCCGGCCCGTGGCCGACAACGGCAGCCCGCAGGGCATGGCGCGCAACCGGCGGGTGGAACTGCGCGCCTGGTACCGGGAACAGGCCGTGGTGCCGCAGCCCGTGGACGGCGAAGCCTGCGCCGCGGCGGGGGAAGCGGACCTGCCCTTCCGCGTGACCGTGGACGGCGAGCCGCTGGGCGAGGCTGCGCCGGTCAACGAGGCCGACCGCCAGCGCTGCGCCGACGTGGCGCTGGAGAAGGCGGACATCCAGGTCAAGTACGACGACCTGGCCACCCGCGCCGCGCTCAACGTGTGGGCGGCCGAGGACGTCGGCCTGCGCGGGCAGACCGTGCATTTCCACGGCTACACCAACTACGCGGCGTGGATCGCCAGGGCCGAGGTGCGCCTGTTCCGCGCCGGCGATCCGGCCGACGGCCATCCGCTGGCGGTGCTGCCTCTCGACTGGTCCGCGCCCGGCGCGTGGACCGTGCCCGAGGCGGCGCCCCAGACCGGCGCCTTCCCGCCGGGCGACCTGCGCAACGGTGACTACCAGTACGTACTGCGCGTGTATGACGCCGGCGGGCGCTACGACGAGACGGCGGTCAAGACCCTGTCCGTGAGCACCCGCCCGCGGCCGCTGGCCGACGGCGACACGGCGCAGCGCGAGGCCCTCACCGGCTGGGGCGAGAACGCCCTGGCCCTGCGCAACATCCCGGTGCGGGGCGGCACCATCACCGTCAGCGGACGAAACCTGCCCGCGGGCCACGGGGTGCACGCCCTCGGCATGCAGGTGCCGGTGGACGGCGCGGGGCGCTTCGTGATCCGCCAGATCCTGCCGGCCGGGCCCCATGCCGTGGAGATCGCGGTGAGCGACCCGGACGGGCGGGTGGCGCGCTACCGGCGCAACGTCTCGATCCCGGACCAGGACTGGTTCTACATCGCCCTGGCCGACATCACCGTGGGGCGCAATTCGGTCAGCCGCCGCGAGCATGCCGAACTGGTCACCGGCGACACCGACCACTACCGCAACGAGACCTGGGTGGACGGCCGCGGCGCCTTCTACCTGAAAGGCAGGATCAAGGGCGAATGGCTGCTCACCGCCGCCGCCGACACCCGCGAACAGCCGCTGGAGGACCTGTTCAGCAACTTCTCCTCCAAGGACCCGCGCTACCTGCTGCGCAACATCGACCCGGACGCCTACTACCCGGTGTACGGCGACGACAGCACCACCGTGGACGACGCGCCCACCCAGGGCAAGTTCTACGTGCGCCTGGAGAAGGGCGACTCCCACGTGATGTGGGGGAACTTCCACACCAGTTGGACGGGCAGCGAGCTGGTGCAGTATTCCCGCGGCCTGTACGGCGCGCGCGGGCGCTACGTGTCCGAGTCGGCCACCGCCTTCGGCGAGCGCCGCGCGGTGGCCGAAGCCTTCGCCGCCGATCCCGGCACGCTGCCGGCGCGGGAGGAATTCCGCGGCACCGGCGGCTCCCTGTACTACCTGCGCCACCAGGACATCACCCAGGGCTCGGAGCGGGTGTGGGTGGAAGTGCGCGACCGGGATTCCGGCCTGGTGCTGGAGCGCCGCTCGCTCACCCCGGGGCTGGACTACGACATCAACTACCTGCAGGGCCGGCTGCTGCTGAGTTCGCCCCTGTCGTCCACGGCGGCGGGCACCAGCCTGGTGAGCAGTTCGGCCCTGTCGGGCCATCCGCTGCACCTGGTGGTGGGCTACGAGTACGTGCCCGGCTTCGAGCGGGTGGACGGCCTGGCCGCGGGCGTGCGCGCCACGTACTGGGCCAACGACCACCTGCGCCTGGGCCTCACCGGCTTCCGCCAGGGCGAGGACGAGGCCCGCCAGACCCTCAAGGGCGCCGACGTGCTGTTCCGCGTGGCGCCGGGCACCACGGTGCATGCGGAGTTCGCGCGCTCCACCGGGGCGCCGGATTCCCTGGTGAGTTCGGTGGATGGCGGCTACGGCTTCGCCCAGAGCGCCACGGCCTCCGGCGCCGCCAACGCGCGGCGCATCGAGGCGCGGGTGCAACTCGGCGAAGTGAGCGAGACGCTGGACGGTGAAGTGGCGGCCTACTGGCAGGACCGGGACGCCGGCTACACCGGGCCGGGGCAGATCGCGGTGGCCGGCGAGGCGGTGACCCAGTACGGCGCGCGGGCGGAAGTGGACGTGAGCGCGCGCGACCGCGTCACCGTGAAGGCCGACGCGCGCGATGGCGACATCCAGGACCGCGACAACGCCGAGGCGGGCTGGCGCCGCCAGCTCGACGAGGAATGGGCGGTGACCGGCGGCGTGCGCCACGACGAGCGGCGCAACACCGCGCCGGGGCTGATCGCCAGCCCCACGCTGGCCCAGGAAGGGCGGCGCACCGACGTGGTGGCGCGGCTCGACTACCAGCCGCGGGGCGAGGACGGCGCCGCCGCGGACTGGTCCGCCTACGGCTACGTGCAGGGCACGGTGGCGCGCAGCGGCGAACGGGACGACAACAACCGCGCCGGCCTCGGCGGCAGCGTGCAGGTCAACGACCGCCTGCGCCTGCGCGCCGAGGCCTCCGGCGGCAGCGGCGGGCCGGGCGGCCTGCTGGGCGGCGAGTACCGCATCAGCGACCGCAGCAACGCCTACCTGAACTACGTCATCGAGACCGAGGACCCCGAGTACGCCTGGCGCGGCCGCCACGGCACCTGGGTGAGCGGGGCGGACTACCGCGTCAGCGAGACCACGCGGGTGTTCGGCGAGAACCGCTACACCCACGGCGCCGGGCCCCAGGGCCTGACCCATGCCTTCGGCGTGGACCTGGCCCCCATCGACCACTGGACCGTGGGCATGAAGTACGAGACCGGCGAGATCAGCGACCCCCTCGGCGGCGACTTCGAGCGCAATGCGGTGGGCTTCTCGGTGGGCTACCGCAAGGACAAGACCCGCTACGCCGGCAGCCTGGAATACCGCCGCGACGAATCGTCCACCGGCACCGGCCGCACCTGGCTGACGCGCAACTCCCTGGGCTACCAGGCCGATCCGTCCTGGCGGCTGATCGGCAAGCTCAACGTCTCGCGCAGCAGCAACAGCGGCGGCAGCTTCTGGGACGGCGACTTCCACGAGATCGTGCTGGGCGCGGCCTACCGGCCCATCGACAACGACCGCTGGAACACGCTGGTCAAGTACACCAACTATCACAACGTGCCTTCGTCCGGGCAGTTGTCCGCCAGCGGGCAGAGCGCCGACTACGCGCAGCGCAGCCAGGTGTTCTCCATCGACACCATCTGGGACGCCCGGCCGTGGCTCTCCCTGGGCGCGAAGTACGGCGTGCGCATCGGCGAACTGAAATTCACCCAGCCGGACAGCGAGTGGTTCAAGAGCCGCGCGGACCTCCTCGTGCTGCGCGCCGACTGGCATTTCGTGCGCGAATGGGATGCGCTGCTGGAGTGGCGCAAGCTGCGCGCCACCGAGGCCGACGATGCGCGCGCGGGCGCCCTGGTGGCGGTCTACCGCCACGTCGGGCAGCACGTGAAGGTGGGCGTGGGCTACAACTTCACGGACTACTCCGACGATCTGACCGACCTGTCCTACGACAGCCGGGGCTGGTTCCTCAACGTGCTGGCGACGTTCTGAAGTGCTGCACTCCGGACGCCGGCCTCAGTCCTGGAAGCGCGCTTCCAGCGCGGCGATGGCGGGCAGGGTCTTGCCTTCGAGGAATTCCAGGAAGGCGCCACCACCGGTGGAGATGTAGCCCACGTCGCCAGCGATGTCGAACTTGGCGATGGCCGCCAGGGTGTCGCCGCCGCCGGCAATCGAAAAGGCTTCCGAGTGGGCGATGGCCGAGGCCATCATCTTGGTGCCGCCGGCGAACTGGGCGTGCTCGAACACGCCCACCGGGCCGTTCCAGACGATGGTGCCGGCGTGGGCGATGAGGTCGGCGAGCTTGGCCGAGGACTTGGGGCCGATGTCCAGGATGCGGTCGTGGGGGCTCACGTCGTCCACCGGGATGCGGTTGGCGCGCGCCAGCGCGGAGACCTCGTCGGCCACCACCACGTCCACCGGCAGCGGCACTTCGGCGCCGCGGGACTTCATGATGTCCATGACCTGCTGGGCCTCGCGCACCATTTCCGGCTCGGCCAGCGATTCACCGATGCGCTTGCCGGCGGCGAGCAGGAAGGTGTTGGCGATGCCGCCGCCGACGATGAGCTGGTCCACCTTCTCGGCCAGGGTCTTGAGGATGGTGAGCTTGGTGGACACCTTGGCGCCGCCGACGATGGCCACCAGCGGGCGCGCCGGCTGGTACAGGGCCTTGGTGAGCGCGTCGATCTCGGCGCCCATCAGCATGCCGGCACAGGCCACCGGGGCGAAGCGGGCGATGCCGTGGGTGGTGGCCTCGGCCCGGTGGGCGGTGCCGAAGGCGTCATTGACGTAGACGTCGCACAGGGCGGCCATCTTCTTCGCCAGTTCCTCGTTGTCCTTCTTCTCGCCCTTGTTGCAGCGGCAGTTCTCCAGCAGCACGACCTCGCCCGGCTTGATCTCGAAGCCGCCGTCCACCCAGTCGGCGATCAGGCGCACCGGCGTCTTCAGCAACTGGCCGAGACGCACGGCGACCGGTGCCAGGGTGTCGTCCGGGCCGACCACGCCTTCGGTGGGGCGGCCCAGGTGGGAGGTCACCATGACCGCGGCGCCCTGGTCCAGACAGTACTGGATGGACGGGATGGAGGCGCGGATGCGGGTGTCCTCGGTGATGTTGCCGGCCTCGTCCTGGGGCACGTTGAGGTCGGCGCGGATGAACACCTTCTTGCCGCGCACGTCGAGGTCGGTGAGCTTCTTCACTTTCATGAGGGTCTCCAGGGCTTTTCGTTCAGTCGGGTGTCGGTCGGGCGCGGCGGCGCGCCTGCCAGTGGTGCAGGGTGTCCACCATGCGGCTGGCAAAGCCCCATTCGTTGTCGAACCACAGCAGCACGCTCGCGAGCCGCGTACCGCTGGCGCGGGTCTGGCTGGTGTCGACGATGGCGGAATGGGGGTCGTGATTGAAGTCGATCGAAGCGTGCGGATCGTCCGACCAGGCGAGCAGGCCGGGGAAGCGGGTCTCGGCCGCCTCCCGCAGCACCCGGTTGACCGCCTCCACGCCGACGTCGCGGCGGGTGGTCAGCGCGATGTCGATGGCCGACACGTTGTGCGTGGGCACGCGCACGGCCTTGGCCTCGATGCGCCCGGCGAGCTTGGGCAGCAGGCGCTCGATGCCGCGCGCCAGCCCCGTGGACACCGGGATGATGGACTGCATGGCCGAGCGCGTGCGGCGCAGGTCGGCGTGGTGGTAGCCGTCGATCAGCGGCTGGTCGTTCATGGCCGAGTGCAGCGTGGTGAGCAGCGCGTGCTCCAGGCCGAAGGCCTCGTCCAGCACGGCGAGCACCGGCACCGCGGCGTTGGTGGTGCAGGAGGCGTTGGAGACGATGCGCTCGGCGCCGCTCAACGCCTCGTGGTTGACGCCGTACACCACGGTGGCGTCCACGTCCTCGGCGCCGTGGCCGGGGTGGGAGAGCAGCACGCGGGGCGCGCCGGCCTTGAGGAAGCGTTCCAGTTCCAGGCGCCGGCCGTAGCGCCCGGAGCATTCCACCACCACGTCCAGGTTCATGGCCGCCCAGTCCACCGCTTCCGGGCTGTCGGCGTGGGTCACGGTCACGGGTTCGCCGTCGATGACGAGGCCGTCGGCGGTGGTCTCCACCTTGCCGGGGAAACGCCCGTGGGTGGAGTCGAAGCGGGTCAGGTAGGCGATGCTGGCCAGGTCCGCCGGCTCGTTGATCGCCACCACGCGGTAGCGTTCGCGGAAGGGCGACTCATGCAGCGCGCGCAGGAAGCAGCGGCCGATGCGGCCGTAGCCGTTGATCGCGAGGCGCAGGGGCATGGGGGCGGGCGCAGCGGTGGATGGAAAGAGGCGGGCCGCCCGGCGGGCGGCCCGTCGTCAGGGCTGGCTCAGCGCGCCCCGGCCAGCACGCGGGCGGCGTCCAGCATGCGGCAGGAGTAGCCCCACTCGTTGTCGTACCAGGCCAGCACCTTGACCAGGTTGCCGTCCATGACGCGGGTCTGGGTGGCGTCGAACACGGAGGAGTGGGAGTCGTGGTTGAAGTCGCTGGACACCAGCGGGTCCTCGTTCACGGCCAGCACGCCCTTCAGCGCGCCCCTGGCGGCCTCGTGCATCAGGGCGTTGATCTCGTCCCTGGAAGTGGCGCGGCTGGCGGTGAAGGTGAGGTCCACCAGGGACACGTTCATGGTCGGCACGCGCAGCGCGAAGCCGTCGAACTTGCCCTTCAGCGCCGGCAGCACCAGGCCCACGGCCTTGGCCGCGCCGGTCTTGGTGGGGATGATGTTCTGCGCCCCGGCGCGCGCGCGGCGCAGGTCCTTGTGGCGCACGTCCACCAGCACCTGGTCGTTGGTGTAGGCGTGGATGGTGGTCATCAGGCCCTTCTCGATGCCGATGGCGTCCTGCAGCACCTTGGCCACCGGGGCCAGGCAGTTGGTGGTGCACGAGGCGTTGGAGACCACGGTCATGGCCGGGGTGACGATGTCGTGGTTCACACCGTAGACGATGGTGGCATCCACGTCGTCGCCGCCCGGCGCGGAGATCAGCACCTTCTTCGCGCCCTGCTTGAGGTGCACCTCGGCCTTGGCCTTGGTGGTGTAGGCGCCGGTGCATTCCAGCAGCACGTCCACGCCGTGCCTGCCCCAATCGGTCTCCAGCGGGTTCTTGGTGGAGTAGAAGGGGATGCGGTCGCCGCCGACGATCAGGGTGTTGTCGCCCTCGGTCGCCACCTCGGTGCGGAAACGGCCGTGGGTGGTGTCGTACTTGGTCAGGTGGGCGTTGGTGGCGAGATCGCCGGAGGCGTTGACGGCGACGATCTCGAAACGGTCGCGCAGGCCGAGCTCGTAGAGGGCGCGCAGCGTGCAGCGGCCGATGCGGCCGTAACCGTTGATGGCAACCTTGATGGTCATGGGTTTCTCCTCGGTACTAAGAACGGTGCCGCGCCGACCCGGCCTGTCCGGCCGCGCGCCGCGGCTGGGATCGATCAGCGGGCGAGCACCTGGCGCACGGCGCCGGCCACCGCTTCCGCAGTGATGCCGAAATGCTTGAAGAGTTCGCCGGCCGGGGCGGATTCGCCGAAGCGGTCGATGCCGATCACCACGCCCTGGGCGCTGTCCACGGCGCCCACGTACTTGCGCCAGTAGTCGGTGACGCCGGCTTCCACCGCGACGCGCGGCACGCCGGTCGGCAGCACGGCCGCCTTGTAGGCCGCGTCCTGGCGGTCGAAGACGTTGGTGGAAGGCAGGGACACCACGCGTACCGGGATGCCTTCCTCGGCCAGCGCCTTCTGCGCGGCGACGGCCAGGGCCACTTCCGAACCCGTGGCGAGGATCACCGCCTTCGGCTCGCCGCCCGCGGCTTCGGAAAGCACGTAGCCGCCGCGGCGGATGTCGGCCACCTGCTGGGCGCTGCGCGCCTGGAAGGGCAGGTTCTGGCGGGAGAAGCACAGGGAGCTGGGACCGTTCCTGCGCTCGATGGCGTGGGCCCAGGCCACGGCGGATTCCACCGTGTCGCAGGGGCGCCATACGTCCATGCCGGGGATCAGGCGCAGCGTGGCGATCTGCTCCACCGGTTGGTGGGTGGGGCCGTCCTCGCCCAGGCCGATGGAATCGTGGGTGAACACGAAGACCTGGCGCAGCTTCATCAGCGCGGCCATGCGCAGGGCGTTGCGGGCGTACTCGCTGAACATCAGGAAGGTGGCGGTGTAGGGGATCAGCCCGCCGTGCAGGCTGAGGCCGTTGGCGATCGCCGCCATGCCGAATTCACGCACGCCGTAATACACGTAGTTGCCGCCGGTTTCGCGGCTCACGCCTTTGGCGCCCGACCACAGGGTGAGGTTGGAACCGGCCAGGTCCGCCGAACCGCCGATGAGTTCGGGCAGGACGGGCGCATAGGCTTCGATGCTGTTCTGGCTGGCCTTGCGGGTGGCGATGGTCTCGGCCTTGTCGATGACCTTGGCGAGCACGGCCTCCACGTGGGCGTTCCAGTCCGCCGGCAGTTCGCCGGCCATGCGGCGCTCGAATTCGGCGGCCAGTTCCGGGTGGGCGGCGTGGTAGGCGGCAAACCGGGCGTTCCACTCGGCTTCGCCGGCGGCACCCTTGTCGCGGGCGTTCCAGGCGGCGTACACGTCGGCGGGAATCTCGAACGGGGCGTGGTTCCAGCCGATGTGCTCGCGCGTGGCGGCGATCTCGGCCGCGCCCAGCGGGGCGCCGTGCACGTCGTGGCTACCCTGCTTGTTGGGCGAACCCGCGCCGATCACGGTCTTGCAGCAGATCAGCGTGGGCTGGGTGGTGTTGGCCTTCGCCTGTTCGATGGCCGCTTCGATTGCGGCCGGGTCGTGGCCCTGCACGTCGCGGATCACCTGCCAGCCGTAGGCTTCGAAGCGCTTCGGGGTGTCGTCGGTGAACCAGCCGGAGACGTGGCCGTCGATGGAGATGTCGTTGTCGTCGTAGAAGGCGGTGAGCTTGCCCAGCCCCCAGGTGCCGGCCAGCGAGCAGGCTTCGTGGCTGATGCCTTCCATCAGGCAGCCGTCGCCGAGGAAGACCCAGGTGCGGTGGTCGACGACTTCATGGCCGGGACGGTTGAACTCGGCCGCCAGCACCTTCTCCGCCAGCGCCATGCCGACCGCGTTGGTGACACCCTGGCCGAGCGGGCCGGTGGTGGTTTCCACGCCCGGCGCATAGCCGTATTCCGGATGGCCCGGCGTCCTGCTGTGCAACTGGCGGAAGCGCTTGATCTCCTCGATGGGCAGGTCGTAGCCGGTAAGGTGCAGCAACGCGTACAGCAGCATGGAGCCGTGGCCGTTGGAGAGCACGAAGCGGTCGCGGTCCGCCCACCTGGGGTTGGCCGGGTTGTGCTTGAGGTGGCGGCGCCACAGCACCTCGGCGATCTCCGCCATGCCCAGCGGCGCGCCCGGGTGGCCGGAGTTGGCCTGTTGCACCGCATCCATCGCCAGCGCGCGGATGGCGCCGGTGATTTCGTTGAAAACCGGGGGCTTGACGTTTCGGGGGAGCGACATGGTTTCCTCGGAAAGCCGCCGGCAGCGGCTGGAAAAAACGCAAATTATCGCCGAAAAGCAGCCTCTTTTGGTAGCGGCGCCTGCTTTTGCGCTCCCCCGCGGCCTCCCGGCAGGAGCGGGCTTGCCCGCGATGCGGCCTACGAGGAAACCACCGCCGCATCGCGGGCAAGCCCGTTCCTACACCCACTGCCGGCGGCGTTCCATCAGCTTCCAGATGAGGGGGGTGAGGATCAATTGCATGGCCAGGTCGAGCTTGCCGCCGGGGATGACGATGGTGTTGGCGCGGCTCATGAAGGCGCCGTCTATCATCGTGATCAGGTAGGGGAAATCCACCCCGCGCGGGTCCTTGAAGCGGATCACCACCATGGATTCCTCCAGCGTGGGCACGTCCCGGGCGATGAAGGGGTTGGAGGTATCCACCACCGGCGCGCGCTGGAAGTTGATGTGGGTGCGGGAAAACTGGGGCACGATGTAGTGCACGTAGTCGTGCATGCGGCGCAGGATGGTGTCCTGCACGGCTTCCTTGGAATAGCCGCGCAGCTTGGTGTCCCGGTGCAGCTTCTGGATCCACTCCAGGTTGATGGTCGGCACCACGCCGATCAGCAGGTCCACGTGGCGGGCCGCGTCCACGGTGTCGGTCTGCACCGCGCCGTGCAGGCCTTCGTAGAACAGGCAGTCGGTGCCCACCGGCAGGTCTTCCCATTCGGTGAAGGTGCCCATGGGCAGGTTGCGCCGCACCGACTGCTCCTCGTTGTGGACGTACCAGCGCCGGCGCCCGGTGGCCGATTCGCCGTAGGCGCGGAACAGGTGTTCCAGCTCTTCGAACAGGTTGGCTTCCGGGCCGAAGTGGCTGACACCGCGTTCGCCGCGCGCTTCGGCCTCTTCGATGTGGCGCTTCATCTCGTCGCGGGTGTAGCGGTGGAAGCTGTCGCCCTCGACGACGGCCGCGTTGACGTTTTCCCGGTGGAAGATGGCTTCGAAGGTGTGCTTGACCGTGGTGGTGCCGGCTCCGGACGAACCGGTGACGGCGATGATGGGATGCTTCAGCGACATGTTCGTGCTCCCTTCCCTAGCCGGCGGCATCCGGCCGTTCGAGCCGGCGTTCGGTGTAGACGCGTTTCGAGGCGACCACCAGCACGTACACTTCCTCGAAGGACAGTTGCGGATAATTCTCCCTCAGTACGCGGTAGGCCAGATGGTCCAGGGTGGCGTTGCCCCAGCGGTTCTCCCTGGCGAAGAACGGGCCGATCAACTCATAGGCCTGGTCGAAGATCTCCCGCACGTAGTGGTAGCTGCGGCGCTCGCCGGGGGCGGCGCCGGACGCCGGGTCGGTGGCGGGTCGGTCCATGGGGGCAGGCTCGAATGAGGGAGAACCAGCGAATGATAGCGTGCTCAGGAATGGGCATTGAGCCAGGCGCGCCACTCGGCGAAGAGCGCCGGAGTGGCCGCCGCGACGACGCCGCGCTTGACCGCGGGGCCGGCCATCAACGAGCCGCCGTCCAGGGCCGCGGCCTCGCCGCCCGCTTCGGCCAGGATCAGGCGCCCGGCGGCGTAGTCCCACAGCATCTGCCCGCCATGCAGGTAGACGTCGAGCCGGCCGGCGGCGACGAAACACCATTCCAGCGCGCTGGAACCGAAGTTGCGCTGCGAATAGTAGGGCGGCCGCACCGCCAGTTCGTCACCCAGGTGGTGGCTGATGCGCTTGAAGTCCACCCCGGCCACGGCATCCTGGAGCGAGGTTGCGGCCGGGCGCAAGGGCAGGGCCGCGCCGTTGAGGAAGGCGCCGGCGCCCCGCGCGGCGTAGAAGGATTCGTCGGTGACCGGGTTGTACACCACGCCGAAGCGCGGTTCGTGGTCCACCAGGTAGGCGATGGACACGGCGAAGAAGGGAATGCCGTTGGCGAAGTTGGTGGTGCCGTCGATGGGGTCTATGCACCACAGGCCGCGCTTGCCGTCGCTCCACAGGCGTGCCTGCTCCTCGGGCGTCATCTCCTCGCCCAGCACCGGGCCGGGCAGCAGGCTGGGCAGTTCCTCGGTGAAGCGGCGCTGGGATTCCACGTCCGCCTCGGTGAACAGCGAGCCGTCGGACTTGCGGTTGCGGGCGGACTTCAGGTGGCGCGGCAGGATTTCCTCCCGCGCGATGTCGCGTACCAGCGATTCCAGCGCCCGGGCGCGGGCGAGACGGTGTGAGGCGGTCGGCATCTCGGGGTGTCCTGTACCGGGGTTCGGCGCCGCCGGTATGGCGGGCACGGGCGTAAGGCGGGAATGCAGGCAGAATGGGCGGTGAGCCTCATCGAAACCCGCATCGTTATTACGCGTTCCCTATAATAGCACGATGATTTCACGCTTCTTTTTCCCCGAGGCGCTGCCTGCCGGCGGCGAAGTGCGGCTGCCCGAGGCGCTCGCCCACCATGCCGCGCGCGTGCTGCGCCTGCAGGACGGCGATGCGGTGGTCCTGTTCGACGGCCGCGGCGGCGAGGTCCCCGCCCGCCTCGCGGTAAGCGGACGGCAGTGGTCGGCACGGCTGGAAGCCGTCCGGGTGGTGGAGCGCGAATCGCCCCTGGCGGTGGTGCTGGTGCAGGCGCTGGCGAGCGGCGACAAGATGGACTGGATCGTGCAGAAGGCCACCGAACTGGGGGCGGCGGGCGTGGTGCCGGTGACGGCGGCGCGCTCGGTGCTGCGCCTGGCGGGCGAGCGGGCTGAAAAGCGCCTCGCCCACTGGCGCCAGGTGGCGGTGGCGGCCTGCGAGCAGTGCGGGCGCAACCGGCTGCCGGACGTGGAGCCCATCGTTGCGCTCGACGATTATCTGGCCGCCGCGCGCACGGTGCGCAAGCTGGTGCTGGCCCCCGAGGGCGGCCGGCCGCTGCGCGAACTCGCGCCGCCCCGGACCGGTGAGCCGCTGCATCTGCTGATCGGCCCGGAAGGGGGATGGTCCGACGCCGAACTGGCGGCCTGCCTGCGGGCCGGGGCCGAGCCGCTCGGCCTGGGGCCGCGCGTGCTGCGCACCGAAACCGCCGGGCTCGCGGCGCTGGCCGCGCTGCAGGCGCTGTGGGGCGATTTCTGAGCGCCGCACTCGACGGGAAATGAACGAAATCCGGGCCTCGCGGCACTGAGCAGGCATTGAACAGACAACCAGAGGGATGACGGCATGTTCGAATCCGCGGAACTCGGCCACAAGACCGAAAAGGCCGAATACGAGGCAGCGGTGCCGCCGCTGCGCGCGCAACTGCTCGACGCCCAGTTCGATCTGCTGGACCTGAAGCAGTTCGCCGTGGTGGTACTGATCAACGGCGTGGACGGTGCGGGCAAGGGCGAGACGGTCAATCTTCTCAACGAGTGGATGGACCCGCGCCACATCGAGACCTGGGCCTTCGACGCGCCCTCGTCGGAGGAGGCCGAGCGCCCCTTCATGTGGCGCTTCTGGCGGGCCCTGCCGCCCAAGGGCAAGATCGGCGTGCTGTTCGGCAACTGGTACTCGGAACCCATCCATGCGCGCGTGAACAAGATCAGCAAGCGTGCCGAGCTCGACCAGCAGGTGGATGCCATCAACCGCTTCGAGGCCATGCTGGTGCACGAGGGCGTGCTGCTGATCAAGCTGTGGTTCCATCTTTCCAAGGAAGGCCAGAAGGCCCGCCTGAAGGCGCTGGAGAAGAACCCCAATACGCGCTGGCGGGTCACCGAGCGCGACTGGAGGTACGCCAAGCTCTACGACCGCTACCGGGAGACCGCCGAGCACCTGCTGCGCCACACCAGCACCGGCGATGCGCCGTGGCTGATCGTGGACGGCTCCGACGAGCGCTTCCGTTCCCTGCTGGTCGGCCGTACCCTGCTCGATGCGCTGCGCAAGCGCATCGACGCCGTGCAGAAAGGCTGGACGCCGCGCCAGACCGCCGCTCCGCTGCCGCCCGTGGTGGACAACCGGAACCTGCTCAACAGCCTGGTGCTGAAGCAGGACATGGGCAAGAAGGAGTACGGCGAACTGCTGGAGAAGTACCAGGGGCGGCTCGCGCTGCTGCGCCGTTCCGATGCCTTCCGCAAGCACTCGCTGATCCTGGTGTTCGAAGGCGCGGACGCGGCCGGCAAGGGCGGCGCCATCCGGCGCATCACTGCGGCGCTGGACGCGCGCGTGTTCCGCATCGTGCCCATCGCCGCGCCCACCGAAGAAGAGCGCGCCCAGCCCTACCTGTGGCGTTTCTGGCGCCACCTGCCGGGGCAGGGCAAGGTCACCATCTTCGACCGCTCCTGGTACGGCCGGGTGCTGGTGGAGCGGGTGGAGGGCTACTGCTCCGAGGCCGACTGGATGCGCGCCTACGCCGAGATCAACGATTTCGAGGATCAACTGATCGACGCCGGGGCGGTGGTGGTGAAGTTCTGGCTGGCCATCAGCGCCGACGAGCAGCTCGCGCGCTTCAAGGAAAGGGAGGCCGAGCCGCACAAGCGCTTCAAGATCACCGCCGAAGACTGGCGCAACCGGGAAAAGGCCGACCAGTACGCCCAGGCGGTGTGCGACATGGTGGACCGCACGAGCACGGAAAACGCCCCGTGGACGCTGGTCGAAGCCGACAACAAATACTATGCCCGCATCAAGATCCTGCGCACCCTGTGCGAGCGGCTGGAAGAGGCCTTGGGATAGAATGGCGGCAACGTAACCGGAGGCCGCCGCAGGTCGCGCAGCAGCCGTCCCCAACCCCCAGGACACAGCGGTGAACGCGGAACTCCCCCAGCCCCCCGAACCGGCCGCGGCGGCCGACAGCACGGCCGCCGATCCCACCGCGCAGTTCGTCGCCTGGGTGCGCGGCGCGGCGCCCTACATCCACGCCTTCCGCGGCAAGACCTTCGTCATCGCCTTCGGCGGCGAGGTGGCGAGCGGCGATTCCGCCCAGCGCCTGGCCTACGACTGCAACCTGCTCGCGGCGCTGGGCATCCGCCTGGTGCTGGTGCATGGGGCGCGGCCGCAGATCGATGCCGAACTGCTGCGGCGCGGGCTGGAGCCGCGCTTCCACAACGGCCTGCGCGTCACCGACGCGCAGGCGCTCGAATGCGTCAAGGCGGCCATGGCGGTCACCCGCATCGAGGTCGAGGCGCTGCTGTCCCAAGGCCTGCCCAACACGCCCATGGCCGGCAGCTACATGCGCGTGACCGGCGGCAACTTCATCACCGCGCGCCCGGTGGGCGTGGTGGATGGCGTCGATTACCAATACACCGGCGCGGTGCGCAAGATCGTCGCCGACGAGATCAACGCCGACCTGGACCAGCAGAACGTGGTGCTGATCTCGCCGCTGGGCGTCTCCCCGGCGGGAGAGATATTCAACCTGTGCATGGAGGAGGTGGCCGAGACCGTGGCCGTCGCGCTCAAGGCCGAGAAGCTGATCTACCTGTGCGACGCGCCCGGCCTGCTGGATGCCGACGGCAAGCTGATCGACTCGGTGACCGCCGATGAGGCCGAGCGCATGCTGGAAGCGGGCGAAGGGCTCACCGAGGATCTGCACCTCTTCCTGCCCTGCGCGCTGCGTGCGGTGCGCCGCGGCGTGGCGCGCGCCCACCTGATCGACCGCGACAAGGACGGCGGCCTGTTGCTGGAGTTCTTCACCCACGCCGGCGTCGGCACCGTGGTGTCGCGCGCGCCGCTCTTCCGCCTGCGCGAGGCCACCGTGGAGGACGTGGGCGCGCTGGTGGCGCTGATCAGCCCCATGGAGGCCGACGGCACGCTGGTGCGGCGCGGGCGCGAATTGCTGGAGCAGGAGATCGAGCGCTTCACGGTGGTCGAGCACGACGGCGTGCTGGTGGGGTGCGCGGCGCTGTATCCGTTCTCCGAGGACAACGCCGCCGAGCTGGCCTGCCTGGCGGTGACCCCCGAGTACCGCCGCGCCGGCCTGGGCGACCAGTTGCTGCGCCGCATCGAGCGGCGCGCGCGCGCCCAGCGTCTGGAGCGCCTGTTCGTGCTCACCACGCGCACCGCGCACTGGTTCCGCGAGCGGGGTTTCAGCGAGATCGGCCCCGAGGCGCTGCCGCGGCAGAAGCGCGAGCTGTACAACTACCAGCGCCGTTCCAAGGTTTTCGTGAAGAACCTATGAGAACCACCGCCCGCTCGATCCGGAACGCCAGATGCCGCTGGCGGGGAGGGCGCCGGTGAGCGGGCATGCGCGTCTTCTGGCCATGGCCGTGCTCGCCGGCATCGGCGCCGGCGTGGTGGCCGCGATGGCGCTGGCGGTGGACCTGGGGTGGGGGGTCGTGCCCTTCGCCGGCCTGCTCGGCGCCGTGGCGATGTACTGCGGCCTGCAGCGCGGCGGCGAACGGGGCAGCGACGAGCAGCGGCGTCTGGAGAACGGCCTGACGCGGATGGCGGCCTCGGGCGTGTTCACACTGCCCGCCGGTGCGGCGAAGGACGCGGCCGAACCGCTCGCCCGCATCGAGGCCGTGGCCGCCGAGCTGCGCCGGCTACGCGAAGTGGCCGAAGGCGTGCATGGCGTGGAGGCGCTGTTCGGCGCCGGCCTCCGCCTGGAGTGGATCAGCCCCTCCATCGAACGCCTGACCGGACGGCTGCCGGCCGAATGCCTCGCCGCCGGGGATTTCGTCGATTTCCTCGTGCACGACTCCGACCGCCGCTACTGCCAGCGTGCCATGCAGAAGGTGCTGGAGAGCGGGCAGGGCGAGGATTTCGAGATGCGCTTCCTGCACGAGCAGGGCAAGGTGTGCTGGGTCGCCTGCCGCTGGCGCCCGCTGCATCTGGAGGACGGCAGCGTGGCCGGTCTGCGCCTGTCGGCCGAGGACATCCAGGGGCGCAAGGAGGCCGAGTACAAGCTGCTCGAGACGGTCGCCCAGTTGCGCCGCGCGCAGGCGCTGAGCGAGAACTACCTGATGCGCAGCAACGACGAGCGTCTGCGCCTGTCGGCCCTGCTCAACGTGATCCGCCTGGGGACCCTGTTCATGGACCGGGACCACCGCGTGCTCTACTACAACCGCGCCATGCTCGACATCTGGCGCCTGTCTCCCGGCGAGAACCTGATCGGCCTGCGCGACGTGGTGCTCGAAAGCAAGGTGGTCGGCCTGCTCGAATCGCCGGAGGCCTACTTCGACCACATCCGCCAGATCGTGGCCCGCCAGGAGGTCAGCGCGCCGTTCGAGATCCACCTCAAGGACGGGCGGGTGCTGACCGAAGTGTCGGCGGTGGTGGAGGACAGCGGCCACGGGCGGCGCGGCATCGGCCGGGTGTGGATCTACGAGGACGTCACCGAGCAGCGCAGCATCGCGCGCAAGCTGGTGGCCATGGCCGAGCGCGATCCGCTGACCAACCTCTACAACCGGCGGCGTTTCCACGAGGAACTCGAACGCTTGCTGGCCGACGCCGAGCGGCGCCACGTGAAGGTGGGGCTGCTGGCGATCGACCTGGACGGCTTCAAACCCATCAACGACGCCTTCGGCCACCAGGCCGGCGACGAGGTGCTGGTGACGCTGGCGCGCGAGGTGGGCGGCATCATCCGGCGCAACGAGTTGTTCTTCCGCCTCGGCGGCGACGAGTTCGGCGTGCTCGTCCCGGATGCCGACGAGGACGATCTGATCGAACTGGCGCACCGCATCGTCGAGGGCATCGGCGCGCTGCGCTTCGTGTTCGGCGGCCGGCCCGCCGGGCTCACCGCCAGCCTGGGCATCGCCTTCTATCCCGACCATGCGTGCGACGGCGAGGCACTGATCGCCGCGGCCGACGAGGCCATGTACCGCTCCAAGCGGGAAGGGCGCAACCGCTGGAGCGTCGCCGCGGCCGTGCAGGGCGAATCCGCTAGAATGTCGATCCAGGCACCCGGTCCCGCGCCGGATGCGAGCCCCGTCCTGCAGGTCGGGGAGAGCCGCGAACCCCCTACAGGAGAACAGTGAAGATGGCCCGGATGGTCAACTGCATCAAGCTCGGCCGCGAGGCGGAAGGGCTGGAGCTGCCGCCGATTCCCGGAGAGCTCGGCAAGCGCATTTATGAAAGCGTCTCCAAGGAGGCCTGGCAGCAGTGGGTCAAGTACCAGACCATGCTGATCAACGAGAACCGCCTCAACCTGATGGACCCCAGGGCGCGCAAGTACCTGGCCGAGCAGATGGAGAAGCACTTCTTCGGCGGCGGCGCCGACCAGGTCGGCGGCTACGTGCCGCCCGCGGCCTGATACCGGCAACCGGCCGCGCAGAAACGAAAAGGGATGGCACACTGCCATCCCTTTTTCGCATGCGGGCCGCTGGGCCGGCTTTCAGCCGCGCGTCCTTTCCTTGGCGGCTTCCTGCTCGACGGCCGCGGTGCCCGCGTAGCGCACGTCGCGCCCGTGCGCCATGTAGATCACGTACTCGGAGATGTTCACCGCGTGGTCGCCGATGCGCTCGATGGATTTGGCGATGAACAGGGTTTCCAGGCTGTTGGAGATGGTGCGCGGGTCTTCCATCATGTAGGTGATGAGCTGGCGGGTGATCCCTTCGAAGGCGGTGTCCACCTCGTCGTCCTTGTGCGCGATCTCCGGCGCCAGGGTCACGTCGCTGCGGGCGAAACTGTCCAGCGCCTTGCGCAGCATCTCCTGGGCGATCGTGGCCGCGTGGCTCACATCCACCTTGGGCGTATACGGCAGGTCGCCCGAATGCAGGCGGCGTGCAGCCTTGGCGATCTTCTTGGCTTCGTCGCCGATGCGCTCCAGGTCGGTGACCGTCTTCATGGCGCCGATCACCGAGCGCAGGTCGCTGGCGGCCGGCTGGCGCTTGGCGATCAACTGGCTGCAGGCCTCGTCGATCTCGACTTCGAGCAGGTTGATGCGGTGGTCGCCCGCGATGACCTTCTCGATCAGCGCCTTGTCCGCGTTCTTCAGCCCGGTGATGGCGTTGGCCACCTGGCTTTCCACCAGCCCGCCCATCTGCAGTACTCCGCTGCGGATGGCTTCGAGGTCGGCGTCGAACTGCTTGTAGATGTGTTCGGTCATTTTGGGCATGGGAGTTTCCTGAACCGCTGCAGGCTAGCACCGGTGCGTTAAGGATTTGTTTCAGCCGCGTTCGAAGCGCTCCACGCCGCCGGGGGCGGCGAGCAGCAGCACGTCCGCGCCGCGGTGGGCGAACAGGCCGTTGGTGACCACGCCGACGATCTGGTTCACCCGTGTCTCGAAGCCGCGCGGATCGGTGATCGCCAGGCCGTGCACGTCGAGGATCAGGTTGCCGTTGTCGGTCGTGAAGCCTTCCCGCAGCACCGGCTTGCCGCCCAGCGCGGCGAGTTCGCGGGAGACGTGGCGCGCCGCCATCGGGATCACCTCCACCGGCAGCGGGAAGCACCCCAGCGTGGCGACCTTCTTGCTCGCGTCGCAGATGCACACGAAGCGCCGCGACACCGCGGCAACGATCTTCTCCCGCGTCAGCGCGCCGCCGCCGCCCTTGATCATCGCGAAGCCGCCGTCGATCTCGTCGGCGCCATCCACATACACCGGCAACTCGTCCACATTGGTGAGTTCGACCAGCGGAATGCCGTAGGCGCGCAGGCGCGCGCTGCTCGCCTCGGAGCTGGACACCGCGCCGGCGATGCGCGACCTGATGCCGGCCAGCCCGTCGATGAAGTGGTTGACGGTGGAGCCGGTGCCGACGCCGATCACCGCGCCTTCCGGCACGTAGTCCAGCGCCGCCAGCGCGGCGGCCTTCTTCAGTTCGTCCTGGGTCATGGGGAAAATCCTGCCTCGTCCTGGGGTTCGCGAGCGAGTGCATTATCAACCAAAATCCCGGCGTTCTGCGCCGCTGTTATAGACTCGCGCGCCATGCAGATTCAGTCCCTACACGATGCCGCGCTGGCGGCGCTGATGCTCCCCGATCCGGACGGCAAATGCCGCGCCACGGACGCGCTGCTGGCCGACCGGCGGGCAGGCCGGCTGGCGGTGGTGGCGGGCGCCGACGACCCCGCGCCGGTGACCGAGCCCGGCCGTCCGCCGCGCCCCGAACTGGTGGCGCCGCAGGCGGTGCCAATGCGCCGCGCGGGCACGCGGGAGGGGCATGCCGCGCTGCTGCACGCCATCGCCCACATCGAGTTCAACGCCATCAACCTGGCGCTGGATTGCGTGTACCGCTTCCGCGCGCTGCCGGCCGAGTTCCACGATGGCTGGCTGGCGGTGGCGGCCGAGGAGGCGCACCACTTCGGCCTGGTGCGCGGCCGTCTCCGCGCGCTGGGCTTCGACTACGGCGACTTCCCGGCCCACAACGGGCTGTGGGAGATGGCCTGCAAGACTGCCGGCGACCCGCTGGCACGCATGGCCCTGGTGCCGCGGGTGCTGGAGGCGCGCGGACTGGACGCCACGCCGCCCATCATGGCGAAGCTGAAGGCCATCGGAGACCGGGACAGCGTGGCGGTGCTGGAGATCATCCTGCGCGACGAGATCGGCCACGTGGCCCTCGGCGACCGCTGGTTCCGCGTCCTGTGCGCCGGGCGCGGGCTGGAGCCGGAGGCGACCTACGTGGAACTGATCGAGGCCTTCGACGCGCCCCGGCCGCGGCCGCCCCTGCACGTGGAGGCGCGGCGCGCGGCCGGATTCAGCGAGGCGGAACTGGCGCGCTTCGGCGCGCCGCCCGCCGGCGATCAGAGATTGCCGTAGGAGTGCAGGCCGGAGAGGAACATGTTGACGCCCAGGAAGGCGAAGGTGGTGACCAGCAGGCCCACCACCGCCCACCAGGCCAGCATGGTTCCGCGCAGTCCCTTGGTGAGCCGCATGTGCAGCCAGGCCGCGTAGTTCAGCCACACGATCAGCGCCCAGGTCTCCTTCGGGTCCCACTGCCAGTAGGTGCCCCAGGCTTCCGCCGCCCACAGGGCGCCGAGGATGGTGGCGATGGTGAAGAAGGCGAAGCCGATGGCGATGGCCTTGTACATCACGTCTTCCAGCACCCGCGGCGCGGGCAGGCGGCTGGCGAGGATGCCGCGCTCCACCAGCAGGTAGGCCACGCCCACCATGGCCGACAGGGCGAAGGCGCCGTAGCCGATGAAGTTGGTGGGCACGTGCACCTTCATCCAGTAGGACTGCAGCGCCGGGATCAGCGGCTGGATCTCGTGGGCGCCGCGGGAGAACGCGTACCACAGCAGGAAGGCCACCGCGGCGGAGATCACCACCATGACGAAGGCGCCCATGCGGCGAGTGCCGTAGCGCAGCTCGTAGTAGAGGTAGAGCAGGGCGGTGATGAGGCTGAAGAGGACGAAGACCTCGTACAGGTTGCTGATGGGGATATGGCCGATCTCCGGCCCCACCAGGTAGGACTCGTACCAGCGCGCGAAGAGACCCGCGGTGCCCATCGCGGTGCCGATCCAGACCAGTGTGGAGCCGGTCTTCTCGCCGAATTCCGAGCGCGCCAGCAGGCCCAGCCAGTAGGCGCCGGTGGCCATGAAGTAGAGGGCGCTCATCCACATGATGGCGGTCTGGCTGGAGATCAGGTACTTGAGGAAGAACACTTGCTCGGCGCGCGCCAGATCGCCCTGGTAGAGCCAGATGCTGGCGAGCGACAGCCCGGCCACCGCGGCGAGGAAGCTGCGGAAGGGCTTCCAGTACCAGCCGATGGCGATCAGCACCGGCACGTGCAGGAGCAGGATCAGGTCGTCGTAGATGTCCATGAACGCGCCGTAGCGCACCAGCGCGAGGCCGGCGCCCGCCACCAGGGCGAGGGCGTACAGCCAGTCGAAGAGGTCGCGGTTGCGCAGCACGCCGGAGGGGCTGCGGGCGGGGTGGGCGAGTTCCATCACTGTCCTCGTGGGGTGGCTTCCGGGGCGGGGGCGGCCGGATCGAGCAGGCCGCGCAGGGCGGCGGCGTGGCGTTCGAAGGTTTCGTCCACGTCGATGGCCTTGCGGTTGGACGACAGGGTTACCAGTCCGTTGCCGTCGTGCTTGAGCAGCACGAACAGGCGCCGTTCGCGGATGTAGAGCATGGCGAAGACGCCCAACACCAGCAGCAGCGAGCCGATGTACACCAGCGGCTTGCCGGGAGAGCGCGTGACCTGCAGCACCGACGCCTGCACCTGCTCGTAGCCGGTGAGCTGCATGAACAGCGGCGCCTCGTAGAACAGGCTGTCGGACAGGGCGGCGATGGCGTCGCGCAGGTAGGCGGCGCGGGGCTCGTCGATGGCCAGCGGCGCCTGGCCTGTCTGCTCTCGCGTCATCTGCCAGGCTTCCCACACCAGACCCTGCAGGATCTTGACGAACACGTCGGCGGCGCGCTCGCGCTCGGCCTGGGGCACGCCCTTCTCGATGAAGGTGCCGATGCTCTCGTAGCCCTTTTCACCGAACAGCATCAAGGTGTTCACCGCGGTCTCGATCAGGCGTTTGCGCAGTTCGGCCGTGTCCTCGCCGTCGCCGAAGCTCGTGTGCGCAAAACGGCGCGCGAGTTCGTCGCGCCGGGCCGGGTCGAAGACGATGTCGCGGAGGGCGAACCAAGTATCGATGCTGCCGTCGTCATCCACCGGCAGGCGCAGGAAGCGGAACGCCTCGGCCTGGGTCGCGCGCGTGCCGGTGTAGAGATACCAGCGTCCGCCCTGTTCGATGGGCAGCATGTAGTTCTTGAATTCCCGCGCCTGGCCGGCCTCGTCCCGCAGCTTGAAGGTGAAGCTGGGGCCGATGTTGCGCAGCTCGCGGCCATCGTCCGTGGCCCGCGCGCCGCTGCCCAGGTGGCGGGTGAATCCTTCCGCGCCTTCGGCGGCCCTGGCGCCTTCGCCCATGTCTTCCACGTTGAAGGGGGTGAAGCCAGTCAGTTCCAGCGCGTAGTTGAAGCGCGGGTGATTCAGTTGCAGCGTCTCGCCCACCCGGCCTTCGATCTCCAGCACCGGCGCCTGGGAGCCGGCGGCCAGGTTGCGTCCGGCGATCTTCAGCAGGGAGCCGCCGTCGTCGAAGCTGGACTGGTACATCGTCACGCCGCGGTATTCGAGCGGGCGATTGACCTCGATGGTGTGCTCGAAGGACTCGCCGGTGGCGTCATCGGTGACGATGATGTCGCTGGCGAAGCGCTTGGGCATGCCGTTTTCGTAGTGGTCGATGTGGAACTTCTTCAGGGAGATGGTGAAGGGCAGTTCCTGGATCAGGATGCCGTCGTCCAGGCTGACCACCGCCACGTTGGCGGCGCGGCCTTCCGGGATGAACACATTGCCGCGGTAGCTCCGGTTGTCCTCACCCAGGCGCGCGGATTCGGGGATGTCGGCGATGAGCTGGTTGCCGCCGGTCGTCTGCTTGCCGCCCAGCCACATCTGCACCTTCAGCGGCAGGTTGCCGTCGAGCAGGCCGCCGAGGCAGATCAGCACGATGGCGCCGTGGGCGAGGAAGTAGCCGGCCCGGCTCGCGCTGCCCTGCTTGGCGGCGAGCAGCACGCCGTCCTCGCGCTGGTCGCTGCGTGCCTTGAAGCCCTGCTGCGCCAGGTAGGCGGCCACGCGTGCCTGTTGTTCGCCCAGCGGCAGTCCGCCCGGCAGTTCGGCCTGGTGGGCGAACTGGCGCAGCGACACTTCCCGCGCGTGTTCGCGGAAGCCGCGCATCTCCCGCAGCATGGGTGCGGTCTGGCGGGCGATGCACAGGCCGGTGGACAGGACCAGGAAGGCCAGGATGACGAGGAACCAGCCGGCGTTGTAGACCGCGTAGAGGCCGAGCTTCTCGAAAATGGGGAACCAGAACGGGCCGAACTGGTTGAGATAGGCGTTGAACGGTTCGTTCTGCTTGACCACCGTGCCGATCACCGAGGCGATCGCCAGCACGGTGAGCAGGCTGATGGCGAAGCGCATCGAGCTGAAGAGCTCGAACAGCCCCTTGGAAGTGCTGCGTTGCATCCTGATCCTCAGGCGGCAGGTTCGGGTCCGGCGAAAGAAAAAGGGGCGGTCGGGCCGCCCCTTCTCATCGCTGCGCGGACGAATCGTCCCGCGTCAGCGCAGGCCGGCCGCGTAGTCGGCCACGGCGCGCATTTCAGCGTCGGTCAGCTTCAGCGCGATGGTGCGCATCATCTGGTTGGGATCGTTGTCGCGGCCGCCGTCGCGGAACTTCTGCAACTGCAGCGCGGTGTATTCGGCGAACTGGCCGGACAGGCGCGGATACTGCGCCGGCAGGCCGGCTCCGGCGGGACCATGGCACGCGGCACAGGCGGGTACGCCCTTGTCGGCGATGCCGGCACGCCAGATCTTCTGGCCCAGCTCGACGGTTTCCAGGTTCTTGGTGGGTTCCGGCTGCAGGGTCTGGCTGGCGAAATACTGGGCAACGGCGGGCACGTCCGCATCTTCCACGATGGCCGCCATGGCGCTCATGACCGGATCCTGGCGCACGCCTGCCTTGAATTCGTGCAACTGCTTCTCGAGATACTGCGGGATCTGCCCGGCGATCTTCGGGTTGGCCGAAAGCTGGCTGTTGCCATCCGCCGCGTGACAGGCCACGCAGACGGTTTCGGCGATCTGTTTCGCCTTGGCAAGATCGGGAGCCTGCGCCTGGACCTGGAGGCAACCTCCGGCCATCAGCAGCGCGAGCAGCAGGGAACGCTTGGTCATAGTGTCCTCGGAAAGCCGTGAGTGGATGTTTCAAACGCGGTATTCTAATACAGGAAGCCGGTCTTGCGCGACGCAATGTGGGTTTCCCGCGCGCTGCGCCGCCCGCCTGCCCGTATTCCTTTCTATTCCCATGTCCCTCTTTCGCAACGCAACATTCGAGATATCCGTCGCCCAGAGCGCGGCGCTGCCACCGGCCCAGGGTGCGGAGATCGCCTTCGCCGGGCGTTCCAACGCCGGCAAGTCGAGCGCGATCAACACGCTGGCGGGGCATACCCGCCTGGCCTACGTGTCGAAGACGCCCGGGCGCACCCAGTTGATCAACTTCTTCCGCCTCAACTGCGGCGCCGCACTCGTCGATCTGCCCGGCTACGGCTATGCCCAGGTGCCGGAAAAGGTGCGCCGCCAGTGGGCGGGGCTGCTGGAGGACTATCTGAGGAGGCGCGAAAGCCTGATCGGCCTGGTGCTGATCATGGACGCGCGCCATCCGCTGACCACGCTGGACCACGCCATGATCGGCTGGTTCGCGCCCACCGGCAAACCCATCCACGTCCTGTTGACCAAGAGCGACAAGCTGTCGCGCAACGAGGCCAACAAATCGCTCTTCGCCGTGCGCAAGGCGCTCGCCGAACTGGGCGGGCGGGTCACGGTGCAGCTATTTTCCAGCCTCAAGAAGACCGGGGTGGAGGAGTGCGAGGCCGTGGTGGCCGGTTGGCTCGGCCTGGACATGCCGGTGGCGGCGGAAAAATAAAACCCCCGGCCAAAGGGGAGAAATGCCGGGGGTGGAAAAATGCCTTGAAAGGATCAAGGCACCCGCTCAGGGAGGTGAAGCGGGAGACGGCTCAGCACCATCTGCTTGCTAAGATGGAGCCTCCCCTGCGAAGTTCCACCTCCATTTCGTTACCGGATGTATCCCTGATAACCGTATTTGTTGAGAGTTAGAGCAACCATGCGACCCACCGGAGCCTTTCCCGTCACCCGCATGCGGCGGATGCGCCGCGACGATTTTTCCCGCCGCCTGATGCGCGAGAACGTGCTGACCTCCGACGACCTGATCTATCCGGTGTTCGTGCACGAGAAGGCGGGCCGCGAACCGGTGGCGTCCATGCCGGGTGTGGAACGCCTCTCCATCGACGAGTTGCTGAAGGTGGCCGAACAGGCCCTGGAACTGGGCGTGCCGGCGCTGGATCTGTTCGGCGTGCCCGACCCGGCGGCCAAGACCACGGATGGCGCCGCCGCCTGGCGGGAGGACGGCATCGTGCAGCGGGCGATCCGCGCCCTGAAGGCGCGCTTCCCGGAACTGGGCGTCATGACCGACGTGGCCCTGGACCCCTACACTACCCACGGCCAGGACGGCCTGATCGACGAGAGCGGCTACATCGTCAACGACGAGACGGTGGAGGCCCTGGTTCGGCAGTCCCTGTCTCATGCGGCCGCCGGCGCTGACGTGGTCTCCCCCAGCGACATGATGGACGGCCGCATCGGCACCATCCGCACCGCCCTGGAAAGCGCGGGCTTCATCCACACCCGCATCCTCGCCTACAGCGCCAAGTACGCCAGCAGCTTCTACGGCCCCTTCCGCAGCGCCGTGGGCAGTGCTGCCAACCTCGGCAAGGGCAACAAGTACACCTACCAGATGGACCCGGCCAACTCGGACGAGGCCATCCGGGAGGTGGCGCTGGACATCGCCGAAGGGGCGGACATGGTCATGGTCAAGCCCGGCATGCCCTACCTGGACATCGTGCGCCGGGTGAAGACCGAGCTGCAGGTGCCTACCTACGTCTACCAGGTGAGCGGCGAGTACGCCATGCTGAAGGCCGCCGCGGCCAACGGCTGGCTGGTGGAGGAAGCCTGCATGCTGGAGAGCCTGCTGGCCTTCAAGCGCGCCGGGGCCGACGGCATCCTGACCTATTTCGCCCTGGACGCCGCGCACTGTCTCAAGCGCGGCGCATGAGTCCGAGTCTCCTGCACACGCCCGGCGAGGTGCCGGGCGGCGTGCTGTTGCGCCCGCTGCGGGCCGCCAACCTGGCGGAAGTGCTGCGCCTGCAGGCGTGCGCCTACCCGGCGGAATACCACGAACGTGCCGAGGTGTTCGCCTCGCGCCTGGCGCTCGCGCCAGGGGGCTGCTGGCTGGGCGAGCGCGGTGGGCGGGCGGCGGGCTACGTGATCGCCCACCCGTGGTGCGGCGTGCAGCCGCCGCAACTGCACGTACCGCTGGACGAACTGCCGGCGGCCGGCGCTGCGGCCGTCTTCCTGCACGACATGGCTGTGTGCCCCCAGGCGCGCGGCAGCGGGCTGGCGCAGGCGCTGTTCCGCAAGGTGCGGGCCTGGGCGGCGGAGCAGGAAGCGCGGGAGATCATGCTGGTGGCGCTGGCCGACGCGCGCGGCTTCTGGCAGCGCCTGGGCTTCGTCGCCGATCCGCGGCCACTGCCGGCCTGTTATGGCGACGGCGCTTGCTGCATGCGCCTGGCCCTGCCGGCGCGCTAAGGTGCCCGGGACTCAGGCGAAGCCGCCGTTGGCGCGCAATACCTGCGCGTTGATCCAGCCGCCGTCCGGCCCGGCGAGGAAGGCCACCGCGGCGGCGATGTCCTCCGGCGTGCCGAGGCGTTCCAGCGGGGTGGCCTGTACCGCCTGGGTGATCTGCTGTTCGCTCTTGCCGGTGAGGAAAAGCTCGGTGGCCACCGGCCCCGGCGCGATCGCATTGACGGTGATGCCGCGCCCGCGCAGCTCGTTGGCGAGTACCCGGACCAGCCCTTCGACGCCGGCCTTGGCGGCAATGTAGGCGCCGTAGCCGGGGAAGGCCTTGGCGATCACGCTGGAGGACAGCGCCACGATGCGCCCGCCGTCCGCCACTTCCCGCGCGGCATGGCTCAGTACCAGGAAAGCGCCGCGCAGGTTCACCGCCACGATGCGGTCGAAGCCGGCGAGATCGCCCGCGGCGAGCGGGGCGAGGGACATGATGCCGGCACTGTTGACCACCACGTCGATGCGGCCGAAGGCGCGGCGGGCGGCGGCGAACAGGCCGGCCACCTCGTCCGCTTGGGAGACGTCGGCGGGCACGGCGATGGCGTGGCCACCGGCGGCGGTGATGGCGGCGACCGTTTCGTCGGCGCCGGTGCGGTGGCCGGCGTAATTGACCGCCACCGCATGGCCGTCACGGGCCAGGCGCAGGGCAATGGCCTGGCCGATGCCGCGGGAGGCGCCGGTGACGATGGCGACAGGGGGATGCGTGGACATGATCGGACTCCGGTGGGCGGGACGCCGGTGCGCCCTGCGCCTTGCGGGGTATTGTGCTGATTGTTCATGGGTCAATAAATCGGCCAGAATTGGCATGAATGTCCAATTTTGGCCAACAATCAACACCCATGGACCGCTTCGATTCCCTGCGCCTGTTCACCCGCATCGTCGAACTGGGCAGCTTCACCAGGGCCGCCGCCGCGCTCGGCCTGCCGCGCGCCACCGCCACCTACGCGATCAAGGAACTGGAAGACCGGCTGGGCGTGCGCCTGCTGGAGCGCACCACCCGCCAGGTGCGGCCGACGGTGGACGGCCAGAGTTTCTACGAACGCTGCGCCGTCATCCTGAACGACCTGGAGGAGGCCGAGGCGGCGCTCCAGCCGGCGGCGGCCAATCCGCAGGGCGTCCTGCGCCTGGACCTGCACGGCGTCCATGCCAACCGGGTCATCCTGCCGCGCATTGCGGAGTTCCGCGCGCGCTACCCGCGCATCGAACTGCGCATCAGCACCGGCGACCGCCTGGTGGACCTGGTGCGCGAAGGGGTGGATTGCGTGGTGCGCGCCGGCGTGCCGCGGGATTCCTCGCTGGTGGCGCGGCGCATCGCCGCCCTGCCGGAGGTGGTGTGCGCCAGCCCGGACTATCTGGCGCGCTGCGGCATTCCGCGGCATCCGGACGATCTGGCGCGGCACGAGGCGGTCGGCTTTTTCGCCCGCGAGCAGGACATCCAGTACCCCTTCCGCTTCCTGATCGACGGCCGGACGGCGGAGTACAGGCCGCCCAGCCGCATCGCGGTGAGCGATGCCGAGGCCTACACCACCTGCGCCTTGCAGGGCTGTGGCCTGATCCAGGTGCCGCGCTTCCGCGTCGAGGCCTACCTGTGTTCCGGGCAACTGGTCGAGGTGCTGGCCGACTGGCCGGGTCCGCGCCTGCCGGTGTCGGTGCTGTATCCCCGCCACCGGCATCTGGCGCCCCGGGTACGGGCCTTCGTGGACTGGGTGGCGGCGATCTACGCCGAACGCTTCGGCCCCGCGCCGGGCTGAGGTCTCAGCGCTGCAGCAGATTCCCCAGCCCGCGGCGCAGGTCCAGCACCGAGGCGATCTTCAGGTCCACGTAGGCCGGGCTGCGCAGGGCGCGGCTGACCCACACCGTGCGCATGCCCAGGCGGCGTGCGGTGCGCAGGTTGGCGGCCGAATCCTCCACCAGGATGCAGCGCGCCGGATTCAGGCGGTGGGCGCGCAGCAACTCGCGGTAGGCGCGGATGGAGGGCTTGGGGTGCAGCTTCATGCGCTCGATGCCGAACACGTCGGTGAAGTGGCGGCGCACGCCCATGAGCTGCAGGATGGTCTCCGCGTAGCGCTGGGGGCCGTTGGAGAACACGATCTTGGGGCCGGGCAGGCGGCGCAGCAGGCCGCCCAAGGCGCGGTCGAACACCATCAACTCGTGCAGGCGCTCGAAGCGGTGGGTTTCCACGAGGAAGTGGTGCGGATCGGTGCCGTGGTGGCGGATCAGCCCGGTCAGCGTGGCCCCGTAGCGCTGCCAGTAGGCCACGCGCAGCGCGTTCGCCTCCTCGGCGGTCAGCCCCAGATGCCGCTCCAGATAGGCGGTCATGCTGCGGTTGATGTGAGGGAAGATGTGCGGACTGGCGTCGTGCAGCGTGTTGTCCAGGTCGAACAGCCACACCGGCGCCTGGGACATGCTTCAGCCCGCCTTGCCCGCGCGGGGCTGGAAACGCACGATGGCGCGGCCGTCCTCGGTGGTTTTCGGCTCGGCTTTCCAGGCGTGGCCCTGGATCACCTCGAAGGTGGCCGGCAGGCGGCCGTCGCGGCGCAGTGTCTCGTAGCGCTCCCGCGCCTGCGTCCAGCCCCGGCGGCCGGAGAGGCCTCGTGGCCGGCTGGCGGCGGCGTTGGCGCAGCCTGTCAGGCGCAGGTCGGCGAGCAGGGCGTCGAAATCGGCGTAGGTCAGGGTCAGCATCTCCATGTCCATCACCGGATCGGAGAAGCCGGCCTGCACCAGGGCGTCGCCGATGTCGTGCATGTCGATGAAGCGGTGCACGCGCTCGCCGGCCGCATCCGGCAGCGCGGCGCGCAGCTCTTGCAGGGTGTCCGGCCCCAGCGTGGAGAACATCACCATGCCGCCCACTTCCAGCACGCGGTGCATCTCCTTCAGGGCCGGCAGCGGGTCGGTGAGCCAGTTCAGCATCAGGTTGGACCACACCATGGAAACGCTCCGGCTCGCCAGGGGCAGGGCAGTGGCGTCCGCACCGACGAGGGGCATAGCGGGCGCGCGGCCCAGGAGCCGGCCGAGCAGGCCGTGCTGCGCCCGTTCCCGGCGGCGGGCTTCGGCCAGCATGGGCAGGGCGAAGTCGGCGCCGATGCGCTCGGCCTGCGGATAGCGCTTGGCGAGCAGGGCGAGATCCTCGCCCGCGCCGCAGCCCAGGTCGAGGATGCGGCGCGGGGTGAAGCGGATGTAGTCCAGCCGTTCGTCCATGCGGCGCGCCAGTTCCCGCGCCAGCACGTCCGCGCCGGCAGGGCGCGCGGCGGCCGCGCCGAAGCGCCGGCGCACCAGCGCGCGGTCGAGCGCGAAATCCTGCGGGGCCGCCACGATACGGGTCGGACGAGCGCTCAGACGGACTTCAGGCCGAGCCGCTGGAACAGCCGGTCGTCGCCGTCCGCATCCGGGAGGCCGGTGGTCAGCAGGCGCTCGCCGTAGAACATGGAATTGGCGCCGGCCATGAAGCACAGGGCCTGCATCTCGTCGCTCATCTGCTGGCGGCCGGCTGACAGGCGCACGTAGCTGGCGGGCATGGTGATGCGGGCGGCGGCGATGGTGCGTACGAACTCGAAGGGGTCGAGCGGTTCGGCGTCGCCCAGCGGGGTGCCGGGGATGGGCACCAGGTTGTTGATGGGCACCGATTCGGGCGGGGTTTCCATGTTGGCGAGCTGGGCGATCAGCGCGGCGCGCGCGCGCCGCGTCTCGCCCATGCCGACGATGCCGCCGCTGCACACGTTGATGCCGGCACCGCGCACCTGGTCCAGGGTGTCGAAGCGGTCCTGCTGGCTGTGGGTGGTGATGACCTGGCCGTAGAACTCGGGGGCAGTGTCCAGGTTGTGGTTGTAGTAGTCCAGCCCGGCGTCGGCGAGCTTCTCGGCCTGGCCCTCTTTCAGCATTCCCAGCGTCACGCAGGTCTGCAGGCCGAGCTTCTTGACCTCCCTCACCATCTCCAGCACCGGCTCCAGGTCCTTGTCCTTGGGGCCGCGCCAGGCCGCGCCCATGCAGAAGCGCGAGGCGCCCTTCGCCTTGGCGGCGCGGGCGTTCTCCAGCACCTCGTCGAGGGGCATCAGGCGCTCGCGCTCCAGGCCGGTGTCGTAGCGCGCGGCCTGGGAACAGTAGCCGCAGTCCTCGGAACAGCCGCCGGTCTTGATGGACAGCAGGGTGGAGCGCTGGATGGCGTTGGGGTCGAAATGCAGGCGATGCACCTGCTGGGCGCGGTACAGCAGATCCATGAAAGGCAGTTCGAACAGGGCCATCACTTCGGCCACCTGCCACGGCTGGCGGGCGGGGGCACTGTCGGGGACGTGGGCCTGCAGGGGGCGTTCTACGACGCCTGCGTCAGAAGTCATTGTCATGAAACGGATTCCGGGCTGTAATGCGGTAGTCGCGCATGTTCGGACATCGGCGGAAACCTTGTCAAATACGATCGCCCTGCAACGCCTGCTCAATCACGTGGCCGATCTGCTGCTGCCGCAGGAGTGCTTCGTGTGCGGCGCCGGCTCCGGCGGCGAGGCGGTCTGCGCGGCCTGCCGCGCCGAACTGCCGCTGCAGCCCCAGGAGGCGGCCTGCCCGGTATGCGCGCTGCCGTCGCCGGGCGGCGCGGTGTGCGGCCGCTGCCTGCGCGAGCCGCCGGCCTTCGACACCACCCGCGCCCTGTTCGCCTACGCCTTTCCGGTGGACCGCATGGTGCAGGCGCTCAAGTATCATCACCGCTTGGCGCTGGCGCGTTTCTTCGCCGACCGCCTGCTGGAACTGCCGCCGCCCGAGGGCGCCGACCTGCTGCTGCCCATGCCGCTGCATGCACACCGGCTTAGGGAGCGCGGTTTCAACCAGGCGGCGGAGATCGCCCGCCCGCTGGCCGCGGCCTGGGGTCTGCCGCTGGAACTGGCGACGGTGCGGCGCGAACGCGAGGTGCCGGCCCAGGCCGGGCTGGATCGCAAGGCACGCATCGCCAACCTGCGCAATGCCTTCCGCTGTGCGCGCCCGCTCACCGGGCTGCATGTGGTCGTGGTGGACGACGTGATGACCACCGGCGCCAGCCTGAACGAACTCGCGCGCACCCTGAAGGCCGGGGGTGCGGTGCGGGTGGAGAACCTGATCGTCGCCCGGACGCCGTGACCGGCCGGGCCTGTGCCCTGCCATCCCATGTTCGACATCGTCCTCTTCCAGCCCGAGATTCCGCCCAACACCGGCAACGTGATCCGCCTGTCGGCCAACTGCGGCGCCCGCCTGCATCTGGTGAAGCCGCTGGGCTTCGAGATCACCGACCGCACGCTGGCGCGCGCCGGGCTGGACTACCACGATCTCGCCCACGTGACCGTGCACGAGGACTGGGCGGCCTGCCTGGACGCGCTCGCCGGGCGGCGCATCTTCGCCTTCAGCACGCGTGCGCGGCGGCGCTACGACGAGGTGGATTACCGGGCGGGGGACGTGTTCCTGTTCGGCCGCGAGACCAGCGGCCTGCCGGATGAGGTTCTCGCGACGCTGCCGGAAGCGCAGCGCCTGTGCGTTCCCATGCGGCCTGCCAACCGCAGCATCAACCTGTCCAACGTGGTGGCGCTGGCGGTGTACGAAGCCTGGCGGCAGCAGGATTTCGCCGGGGCGGCGGAACCGTAGCCGTCCTTACTCGTGCTTGGGATCGCGGGCGAGCAGCCGGTCTACTGCGTCGGTGGCGGACAGGCCGTGGTGGAGCAGGGCGTCCACCGCTTCGCACAGGGGCATTTCCACGCCGTGGCGGGCGGCCAGCGCGACCACCTCGCGGGTGGTGGATACGCCTTCGGCCACGTGGCCGAGTTCGCGCAGGATGTCGTCCAGGGTCTTGCCCTGCGCCAGCGCCAGGCCGACGCGGCGGTTGCGGGAGAGGTCGCCGGTACAGGTGAGGATCAGGTCGCCCATGCCGGCCAGGCCCATCAGGGTCTCCGGCCGGCCGCCGAGGGCGACCGCGAGGCGGGCGATCTCGGCCAGGCCGCGGGTGATCAGCGCGGCGCGGGCGTTGAGGCCGAAGCCCATGCCGTCCGAGACGCCGGCGGCGATCGCCATGACGTTCTTGATCGCGCCGCCGATCTCGGCGCCGACCAGGTCGTTGTTGGCATACACGCGCAGCAGCGGCCGGTGCAGGATGGGCAGCCAGCGTTCGATGAAACCGGCGTCGTGGGAGGCCAGCGTGATCGCGGTGGGCTGGCCGCGCGCCACTTCGGCGGCGAAGCTCGGGCCGGTGAGCACGCCGCAGGGCGCATCCGCGCCGAGTTCCTCGGCGACGATCTCATGGGGCAGGCGTCCGCTGCCCGCTTCCAGGCCCTTGCAGGCCCATACCAGCGGGGTGCCGGGCTGCAGGCGCTGCAGTTCGCGCACGGCGGCGCGCAGGCCGGACAGGGGGGTGGCCACCAGGTGCAGGTCGGCGCCGGCGGCGACTTCGGCCAGCGAGTCCGGGAGCCCCAGGTCTTCGGGCAGGGCGATGCCCGGCAGGTAGCGGCGGTTCTCCCGTTCGCGGCGCATCGCCGCGACGTGTTCGGGGTTGCGCGCCCACAATGCAACCTGGTGTGGGCCGTGGAAGGCCAGCGCGAGCGCCGTGCCCCACGCGCCTGCACCCAGGACGGCGATCCGCATCCGGCTACAGTCCCCAGACCTCGGTGACGCGCAGGTAGCCGCTGGCGCCGTCGCGGTGGCGCACGTTCACCCAGCCGTTGCCGGCCGCGCCCGCGAAGTCGAGCACCACGTCCTTCACCACTTCGAAGGCGGGCGGGCTGTTCTCGTCCGGGCTGCGGCGGGCGGTGGCGCGTTCGGCGCTGACCAGCAGCGTGCGCTTGTCGGCGAGCTGGCGCGCCTCGATCCAGGCCAGCGCGCCGCCGCCGGCGTCGCGCACCTTGACCCACTTGTCGAGCACCACCACCACTTCCACCGGCGTGCCGGTGGCGACGATGAACAGGCGCTTGCCCTGGGCGGAGGGGGAGTCGAACAGGATGGCCGGCTCGCCCACCGAGCGGTAGTCGATGGCGTGGGCGGCGCCGGCCGCCAGGGCCAGGGCTGCGCTGAGGAGAAGGCGGGGGGCTTGCCTGAACATGGCCTTACTGGATCGGGACTTCGGTGGCGGCCGCGCCTTCGGCGCTCTGCTGGCGCTGGGCCTGGTAGAGCGCTTCGAAATTGACCGGGGCCAGCATCACCGGCTGGAAGCCGGCGCGGGTCACGGCGTCGGACACGGCCTCGCGGGCATAGGGGAAGAGGATGTTGGGGCAGCCGATCATCAGCACCGGCTCCAGCTCGCCCTCGGGGATGTTGCGGATCTGGAAGATGCCGGCCTGCTGGACTTCCACCAGGAACACGGTCTTGTCCTCGCCCAGCGTGGCGGTCACGGTGACGGTGAGGGTGACGTCGAAGATGCCCTCATCGATGCCGTTGCCCTCGGTGCGGAGCTGCACGTTGATCTGCGGGTTTTCGCGTTCGAGGAAGACGCGCGGAGCATTGGGCACTTCCACCGAGAGATCCTTGACGTAGAGCTTCTCGATGCTGAATACGGGTTGGGCGTTGTCGGTCATGAACGTGGTCCGGTGTGGGTTCGGGAAAGGGGCGCAGGGCCTTCAGGCGGAGGCCTGCAGCAGCGGGTCCAGCTTGCCTTCGCGGTCGAGCGCGTAGAGTTCGTCGTAGCCGCCGACATGGTAATCGCCAATGAAGATCTGCGGAACCGTGCGGCGTCCGGTGAGCTGCATCATCTCGTCGCGGCGTTCCGGGTCGAGGTCGATGCGGATCTTTTCGATGTCGGCCACGCCCTTGCGCTTGAGCAGCGCCTCGGCGCGCACGCAATACGGGCACACGCCGGTGGCATACATGCGGATGTTCCTGGGGGTGCCGCTCACTTCTTCTTCCCCTTTTCCTTGCCGCGGCCGCGGTCGAGCGGCTGCCCGGCCTTTTCCCACTCGTAGATGCCGCCGCGCAGGTTGTAGAGCTTTTCGAAGCCGGCCTTCCTGAGCGTCGACACGGCGCCGGCCGAGCGCGCGCCGCTGGCGCAGCACAGGATCAGCGGGAGGTCGCGCAGTTTGTCCAGTTCGCCCTTGCGGCGCTCCAGGTCGCCGAGCGGGATGTGGCGGGCGTTGGGGATGTGGCCGCGGGCGTATTCGCCCTCGTCGCGCACGTCCACCACCACCGCGTCCTCGCGGTTGATCAGCAGGGTGGCCTGGATCGGCGACAGCAGCGACTTGTCGGCCTTGGTCCGGATCGTCTCGATCAGCAGCCAGCTTCCGGAGGCCACGGCCAGCGCGGCCCAGTGCCAGTTTTGCTGCAGGAATTCCACTTGCATGTTGCTCCGTTGAAGGTTGGTGAGAGGCGTGGTGAATAGAGCCGGCCGGCCCGGCGGGGATGCGGCGTCCTGCCCGCGGCTCAGGCGCCCGGCTTGTCGCTGCAGAACACCTCGCGCATCAGCCCGATGAGCTGCAGGGTGCGCTGGTCGCCGACGCGGTAGTACACCCGGTTGGCGTCCTTGCGGGTCTGCAGCACGCCCTTGTCCCGCAGGATGGCGAGATGCTGGGAGATGTTGCTCTGCGAGGTACCCACCGCATCGACGATGTCCTGCACGCACACCTCGGTGTCGCCGAGCACGCACAGGATCTTCAGGCGCAGCGGATGGGCGATGGCCTTCAGCGCCCGGGCGGCGGTCTCGATGTGCTCGTGCCTGTCGATGAGCGTGAAGATTGCGTCTTTGTTCACGATGGTCCGCGGAGAGCGAAAGGACCTAGTATAAAATAATGCGCCGGATTCTTGCGTGACCGTTCGGTACTGCATGCCGTCGTCCGCTCCGTTCCCGCCAACCCATTTTCTCCGGATTTCGAACGCACATGTACAAGATCGTTCTGCTTCGCCATGGCGAGTCCACCTGGAACAAGGAAAACCGCTTCACCGGCTGGACCGACGTGGACCTCACCGAGAAGGGCGTCGAGGAGGCGCACGCCGCCGGCCAGTTGCTCAAACGCGAAGGCTATGCGTTCGACGTGGCGTTCACCTCCGTGCTCAAGCGGGCGAACAAGACGCTCAACATCGTGCTCGAGGAACTCGATGCGTTGTGGCTGCCGGTGGAACATTCCTGGCGCCTCAACGAGCGCCACTACGGCGCGCTGCAGGGCCTCAACAAGGCCGAGACTGCGGCCAAGTACGGCGACGACCAGGTGCTGGTCTGGCGCCGTTCCTACGATACCCCGCCGTCCCCGCTGGGTGACGACGACCCGCGCTTGAACTGGAACGACCCCCGCTACGCTTCGCTGCCGCGGGCGCAATTCCCGCGCACCGAATGCCTGAAGGACACCGTGGCGCGCGTGGTGCCGTACTGGGAAACCGTCATCGTGCCGCAGATCCTGTCCGGCCGCCGGCTGCTGATCGCCGCTCACGGCAACAGCCTGCGCGCGCTGATCAAGTATCTGGACAAGATTTCCGACAGCGACATCGTCGGCCTCAACATCCCCACCGCCCAGCCGCTGGTCTATGAGCTGGATGCCGATCTGCGTCCGCTCAAGAGCTACTACCTGGCCGACGAGGACACCATCCGTGCCGCGCAGGCCGCGGTCGCCAGCCAGGGCAAGGCCAAGGGCTGAACCGCCGCCGGGCGCACCGCATGCCGACCTCCGGCCATATGCTGCGCGCGGCCTGCGCCGCGCTCTTGCTGGGGCTGCTGCCGGCCGGTGGCGTGCTGGCGGACCCCACGGCCGAGGCCGAACAGCGGCGCGCCGACCTGGACGAGGTCAAGCAGCGCATCCGCGAGCTGCAGAAGGAGATCGCCGCCACCGAGCAGTCCCACAGCGGGGCCACGGCCGCGCTGGTGGAAGCCGAGCGCTCGGTGTCGCGGCTGCAGCGCCGGCTGCGCCAACTCGCCGGCGAGCGTGTCGAAGCGGAGCGCGCGCTGGCCCGCCTGGAGCGCGAACGGACCGAAGTCGAGGCGCGCATCGCGGCACGCCAGACCGAGCTGGCCGACTGGCTGCGGCGGCACTACATGTACGGCGGCGCCGACGGCGTGGCGCCCTTTCTTTCCGCGCGCGATCCCAACCAGATCGCGCGCGATGCGCACTATCTGGAACACCTGGGCCGTGCGCGGCTGGCACTGATCGACGAGCTGCGCGGCGATCTGCGCGAGAAGGCCGAGCTTGCCGCGGCCGAGAGCGCCCGCCGCGACCGCCTCGCCGCGCTGGAGACCGAACAGCAGGAACGCCGCACCGAACTGCAGGCCATGCAGGAGACGCGCAAGCGCGCGGTGGCCGAACTGGCCGCGCAACTGCAGGGGCAACGCAAGGAGGTCGCCACGCTGCGCCAGGACGAGCAGCGCCTGGGACGCCTGGTCGAGGCCCTGGCGCGGGCCGCCAGGGCGCAGGAGCGTGCGCGCGAGCAGGCTGCGGCGCGGGCGGCGGCACAGCAGCGTTCGTCCTCGGGGGCGGTGGCCACGCCGGGGCGTTCCGCCGAGCCGGTGGTGGGCCGGGTCAACCAGGCCGCGGGGCCGTCGGCGGGCAACGTGGCTTTCGACAAACTGCGCGGCAAACTGCGTTTTCCCGTGCGCGGCGAACTGGTTGGACGCTTCGGCGCTCCAAGGGCGGAAGGCGGCACGACGTGGCGCGGCGTGTTCATCCGCGCCGCCGGCGGTGCGGACGTGCGGGCGGTGGCCGCGGGCGAGGTGGTGTATTCGGACTGGCTGAGGGGTTTCGGCAACCTGATCATCATCGACCACGGGCGCGGCTACCTCACCGTCTATGGCAACAATGACGCGTTGCTGAAGGTCGTGGGCGATCCGGTGGCCGGCGGCGATCCCATCGCCAGCGTGGGCACCAGCGGGGGCGGTGCGGAAACGGGTTTATACTTCGAAATCCGCCATGAAGGCAGGCCGGTGGACCCCCTGCAGTGGGTCAGGCTCGACTGAGGTGAAAGGTTAACGACGGCGGGTTCGCCGCGGGAGTTTACATGCGTAGCAAGCTTCAGAATTTCGGACTCATCCTGACCGGCGTGTTCGCCGGCGTGCTGATCAGCCTCAACTTTTCCGCCAATGCCGACAGGGTCGCGCCGGCGCCGCTGCCAGTGGAGGAGTTGCGCGCCTTCGCCGACGTGTTCAACGCCATCAAGCAGGGCTACGTCGAGCCGGTGGAAGACAAGAAGCTGATCACCCATGCGATCAGCGGCATGCTGTCGGGCCTTGATCCGCATTCGGCCTATCTCGACGCCGAGGCCTTCAAGGAACTGCAGGTGGGCACCCAGGGCGAGTTCGGCGGGCTGGGCATCGAGGTCGGCATGGAAGACGGTTTCGTCAAGGTCATCTCGCCGATCGAGGACACCCCGGCCTTCCGCGCCGGCGTGCAGGCGGGCGACCTGATCGTCAAGCTCGACGACACCCCGGTCAAGGGCATGACGCTCAACGACGCGGTCAAGCGCATGCGCGGCAAGCCCAACACCCGCATCACGCTCACCATCATGCGCAAGGGCGAGACCGCGCCCATCGTGCTCACGCTGACCCGCGAGGTGATCAAGGTGCGCAGCGTGCGCTCCAGCGTCGTCGAGCCGGGCTACGGCTACGTGCGCGTGGCCCAGTTCCAGGAGAGCACCGCCTCCAACCTGGTCGAACACCTGGACAAGCTGGCCAAGGAAGGCCCGCTCAAGGGCCTGGTGCTCGACCTGCGCAACGATCCGGGCGGCCTGCTGCACGGCGCGGTGGGGGTGGCGGGAGCCTTCCTGCCGGCCAACACCCTGGTGGTATCCACCGACGGGCGCACCGAGGATGCCAAGCGCGAATACCGCGTGGTGCCGGAAGACTACCTGCGCGGCCGGCGCGACGACTTCCTGCGCACCTTGCCCGCCGAAATCCGCGACGTGCCCATGGTGGTGCTGGTCAATGCCGGTTCCGCCTCCGCGTCCGAGATCGTCGCCGGGGCCCTGCAGGATCACAAGCGCGCGGTGGTGATGGGCACGCAGACCTTCGGCAAGGGCTCGGTGCAGACCATCCTGCCGCTCAACGCCAACACCGCGATCAAGCTCACCACGGCGCGCTACTACACGCCGAGCGGGCGTTCCATCCAGGCCAAGGGCATCGAGCCGGACATCATCGTCGAGGAGACCGCCAACGGTTCCTCGCGCCGCGTCCGCGAGGCCGACCTGCAGGGGCATCTGGAGAACGACCGTGTGCCGGAGGTGCCCGCGCAGACGCCGGCCGAAAACGGTCCCGCCGGGCAGGAAGAGGTGCCGCCGCGTTTCGAGATGGGCGGCAAGGACGACTACCAGCTCACCCAGGCGATCAGCCTGCTGAAGGGCCTGCAGATCGTCCAGAACAAAAAATAGGGTCTGAGCCGCGGGGGAGGGCGATCGATGCGTCGGGAAACCGCCTACAAGCTGGCCGGCCGGCAGCACGACCATCCGGTCGTCGGCGCGGGCATCCGCAAGGAGCGCGAACTGCGCTTCAAGGCCCTGCCGCCGGGCCAGGTGGAGGCGGCCTTCCGTTCGCTGTGCCTGCTCAAGGGGCTGCAGGTCGAGCGGCGCGCCAACCCGTTGGCGCTCACGGTGCGCTACTCGGTGCTCGATTACTCGCTGGAGACCATCGAGGATGCCCTGCACGAGGCCGGCTTCGAGCTCGACAACACGCTGTACATGAAGCTGGTGCGGGCGCTGGTGTATTTCTGTGAGGAAACCCAGCGCCACAACCTCGCGTCGCCCGAGCGCCTGATCAAGCAGTCGAACGAGGTCTACATCCAGGCCTGGAATCACCACCAGCACGGCGACCACGACGACGCGCCGCCGGAGCTGCGCGAATACAAGTGAAGGGAGCGGCCGCTGCGGCGCCGCGTCCAACCCCCGCCATGAACGACGACCAGCTCCTGCGCTACAGCCGCCACATCCTGTTGCCGGAAATCGGCGTCGAGGGGCAGGAGGCCATCCTGGGCGCCCGCGTGCTGGTGATCGGCGCCGGCGGGCTCGGTTCGCCGGCGGCCATGTACCTGGCCGCGGCCGGCGTCGGCACGCTGGTGCTGGCCGACGGCGACACGGTGGATCTGACCAATCTGCAGCGCCAGATCCTGCACAGCGAAGCCGGCGTGGGGCGGTCCAAGGTCGAATCGGGGCGGGAAACGCTGCACCGCCTCAACCCGCAGGTGCGCGTCGAGGCGCTGGCGGCCCGGCTGGAAGGCGCGGCGCTCGACGAGCAGGTGGCCGCGGCCGACGTGGTGCTCGACTGTTCGGACAACTTCGCCACCCGGCACGCCGTCAACCGCGCCTGCGTGCGCCACCGCCGGCCGCTGGTCTCCGGCGCGGCGATCCGCTTCGACGGCCAGGTGGCGGTGTTCGACCGGCGCCGTGGCGATGGGCCCTGCTACAACTGCCTGTTCCCCGAGGGGCTGGAAGTGGAGGAGGTGCGCTGCGCGGTGATGGGCGTGTTCGCGCCGGTGGTCGGCATGGTCGGCACCACCCAGGCGGCCGAGGCGCTGAAGCTCATCGTCGGTTGCGGCCACACGCTCGACGGCCGGCTGCTGCTGCTCGACGGACTGGGCATGGAGTGGCGCAGCGTTGGTCTGGTGCGCGATCCCGGCTGTGGGGTGTGCGCGGCGGGCTAGCGTCCATCCTTGATGCCATTACACGCTCTGCGCGAACGTGAAATGGTGTGGAAATTCAGACGCGCTGCAAATGCGCGGGCGCGTTGCCCAGGAAGAACCGGAGGCCGTCATGGATGGATGGCCCCAGCATGGAGGGGTGTGATTCATCGGCAAAGCGATGAAAGAACACCTCCAGGCCGTCGATGCGGGCAAGCCGGCGGGCGCTGTCCAGGATGTCCGGGCCGGGTTCGCCGGTGCCAGTCTGTTGTTGTTTACTCTGCTCGGAGGAGCGCTCGATCAGCAGCCGTGATGGCTGCGCCAGGCGGTCTCCGGCGGCCCGCACGCCTGCCAGGAAGGCGGCTTCCTCGTGCAGGATGGAACCGCCGTTCCACCAGATGGAGGGGTCCGCCGCAATCCAGGTATCGAACATCCGCGGGCGGGTGTACAGGGCATGCAAGGCCAGCAGGCCACCCAGCGAGTGGCCGAACAGGGCCTGTCGCCGCATGTCGACGGCAACACGCCTTGCGATGGCCGGGCGCAGGTCGTGCTCGATGAAATCCAGAAAAATATCCTGTCCGCCGGTCCTGATTGCGCTGCGCCCTCCGCGTAGATGCTCGCTGGCGGTGGGTGGCGTGAGGTCGAAATAACGGCGTTCCACGTCGAAACGCACATTGGCCGGATAGCCGATACCCACCAGGACCACCTGCCGCGCGGCCCCTTGCGGGTCGCTGCGCTGGATGGCTTGCAGCGCATGCCACGCCAGCGGAAAGCTGGCATTGCCGTCGAGCAGATGGATGACCGGGCAGCCCCGGGCGGGCGGCTTCTCTTGCGGCCATGCCACGTGGATGCGCCAGGGCTCGCCCGCGTGGCGCGAGCTGCCCAGCAGGAACTGCTCCACCCGTTCATGGCGGATCTGTTCCGGCGGCAACCCGGCCTGCCGGCGCGGCCGGTCGTCGGGCGCGGCGGTGCCGGCCGGGTCTTGCCGCGGCGTTGCCGCCTGCTGCGCCCGTGCCAGGGTCGAACCCGCCATTGCCGCCAGCCCCAGTATGGCCGTGCGGCGGCTGATGCGGCGGGACATCCGGATGGATACGTTCTTTGGCATCCGTCAAAGCCTTTGCGCGCCTTGTGGCACCTGGCCCACGGCAAAGAGCACCGCGTCGGCCGCGGCCGGCCCGAACAGCGATCCATGGGTCTCTCCCGCCACGTTCCGGTGCCACATCTGCAAGCCGTCCAGGCCCGCCAGGCTGGCGGCAGGGGTCTGACGATCGGCGCGTTCCGCGTCGCCGCCGGAGTTTTCCACCAGCAATCGCAGCGGGCTGGCGAGCTTGCCGCCCGCCGCCCGCACGCCTGCCAGGAAAGCCGCCTGTTCCTGCAGCGCCGAAGAGCCGTTCCACCAGAAGGAGGGATCGGTGGCCACGTAGTTCCGGAACAGTTCGGGCCGGGTGTAGAGCACATGCATGGTGAACAGGCCGCCGAGGGAATGGCCGAACAGGGTTTGCTGGCGCGCGTCGATGGGCAAGCGCCGGGCAACGGCTTCACGGACCTGCTGCGCCAGGAAGTCCAGAAACACCTGCCGCCCGCCGGTGGCCAGATCGACGCTGCGCGCACGGCGGAATTCCTCCGCCGTGTAGGGGGTGAAGTCGTGGTAGCGCCGCGGCGTGTCGATGCGCAGGCCGGACGGGTAGCCGATGCCCACCAGCGCCAGTTGGTCCAGCGTTCCGGCCAATTCCGGGCGCGCCGTGCGCAGCGCGGCCAGGGCGTGCCAGGCCAGCGGGAAGCTGGCATTGCCGTCGAGCAGGTAGAGCGCCCGATACCCCGCCGCCGGTGCCGCGCCGCGCGGCCGGGCCAGATGGATCTGCCACGGCTCGCCGTTGTGTGCGGGGCTGTTGAGCGCGAACGATTCCACCCGCTCATCGACGATGGTTTCGGCTGGCGTCTGGCTGGCGCGGCGCGGCGGTTCGGGGCGTTCGCCTGCTTCAGCGGCCAGCGCCCGCGCTACCGGCAGCAGCGCCAGTGCGGACAATCCCAGCAATGTGCCGCGCCGCTTGTAAAGGTCGGGATGTGTCATGTTTTCACCAGTCGTAGGTCAGGCTGGCGGAAACCACGCGGTTCGGCAAGTAGTAGCAGAACCCTGTGGGGCCGTTGCATGTGACGTAATCCTTGTCGAACAGGTTGCTGGCGTTCACGCTCAGATGCATGCCCCGCAGGCTGGCATCCAGCCCGCCCAGATCATAGCGAAGCGAGGCATCCACCAGCGTCCGCGAGGAGTTTTCCACTGTGTTGGCATCGTTGCCATAGGAAGAACCTGTGTAGCGTACGCCCATGCCGATACTGAGCCCCGACGGCATGCGGTAGTTGAAGCGTGCCGAGATGATCTCGCGTGGCGAGCGCGCCATCCGGTTGCCCTTGTTGGCGTTGTTGACCTGGGTGATCCTGGCGTCCATGTAGGTGTAGGAACCGCTGAGGCTCAACGCCCGGGTCAGCGCGTACGTGCCTTCCAGCTCGAAGCCGCGCACGCGGTTCTCGCCGGTCTGCACCTGGCAGGTGCGGCCATCGCAGAGATGGGCCGGATCGGGGTCGGTGGTCAGCATGTTGCTTTGCTCGATCTCGTAGACGGCCGCCGTCACCAGATTGCGACTGCCCGGCGGCTGGTACTTGACGCCAAGTTCGACCTGCTCGCCTTCGATCGGATCAAAAGCCTTGCCGTAGTAGTCCTCGCCGCTGGACGGCACGAAGGACGTCGAGTAGCTGATATAGGGCGCCACACCGTTGTCGAACAGGTAGTTCACGCCGATACGGCCGGTGGTGGCCTCGGTGGATGTACCGGTGCGGGTGTTGCTGGCCAGTTGTATGACCCTGGTGCTGGCCCAGTCATGGCGCAGGCCGGCGGTCAGCGTCCACTTGTTCCAGAAGATCTGGTCCTGCAGGTAGATGCCCCGCTGGATGCGGCTGTCTTTCCTGCTTGGCGTGCGCTCGCCAATGACGACCGGCGTGGCGCCATACACCGGCTCGAACAGATCCAGCGGGCCGACCGTGCCGGTGGCCGTCGAGAGTTCGATGTCGGTCCAGTGGTAGTCGAATCCGCCCAGCAGCATGTGAGTGACCGGACCAAGCTCCAGCGCGTAGAGCAGATTGGTGTCGGCGCTGAAGCCCTTGCCCTGGTTCTCGTTGGATTCGGCCGTGCCGGTCAGGGTGCGTCCATCCGCCGCCAGCGTGCGGCGCTCGACGTTATCGTAGATCATGTCCACTTCGATGTAGCGCACGTTCTGGCGCAGTTTGGCCGATTCGCCGATGAACTGCTCCAGCGAGTAGCCGATGGCGGTCTGGTCGCGGTCGTAGCGGTTGAAGCCGGGTTCGCCCTGGAAGAAGGTGCGCGACACCTTGCCATAGGGCGAGTCCAGCAGAGTGCCGATTGCCGGCAGGCGCTCGGCGGTGTTGCCGCCGCGGTCCCGCTGGTAATTGCCCAGCAGCGTGACGGAGGTGCGCGGCGAGGGCTGCCAGGTCAGGGTGGGGTTGAAGAAAACCCGTTCCAGTTCGACATGATCGATCTGCGTGTCCGTGCGCGAAGCGGAACTGACCAGCCGGTACAGCCACGTGCGCTCTTCGTCGAGGGGGCCGCCGACGTCCACGTTGGCACGGATCAGCCCGTCGCTGTCGGTCTGCAGTCCTACTTGGCGCTGCAGTTCCTGCGGGGGCCTCTTGCTACGTATGTTGAGCAAGCCGCCGGGCGCAACCTGCCCGTACAGCGAGGATGCGGGGCCGCGCAGCACTTCCACGCGCTCCAGGCCATAGCTGTCGAAGCGGGTGGACATGGCACCGCCGCCGGTGCTGCTGCCGGGCGGGCGCAGGCCATCCACGTACATGTAGTTGCCAAAGCCACCGGTGCGGAAACCGCGCACCCAAATTTCTTCCACACGGCTGTCCTTGCCATACGTGCCGATGTCCACCCCGGCGAGATAACCCACGGCATCCTGCACGTTCTGCGCGCCCATCTCGTCCATCTGCTGGCGGGTGACCACCGATACCGATGCCGGAGTCTCGACGATCGCCGTATCGGTCTTGGTGGCGCCATAGCTGCGCGTGGCAACCGGCGCGGCGTCGATGGCGCCGCCCAGCCCCTGCGCCGTCACCCCGTCACCGGCGCCAGCATCACATCCCTGTCCTTCGCCGTCACCGGCGCCGGGCGCACGCTCAGCGTGCCGCTTTCGGTCACGACCATTTCCAGCCCGGTGCCGGCCAGGGCCTGGCGGACGGCGTCGGTGGCGCTGTGGGTGCCGCGCACGGGGGCGGCGGTCCTGCCGGCGACCAGCGCCGGGTCGGCGGAGAGGCGGCGGCCGCTGTCGCGGGCGATGCGGGCCAGGGTGTCGGCCAGCGGGGCGGCGGGCAGGTCCCAGGCGCGGGTGGCGCTGGCCACGGCGGGCTCTTGCGGGGCGGTCTGGGCGATGGCCGTCAGGCTGGCCAAGGCGAGCGAGATGGCGATGGCGCAGCGCAGCGGGCGGGGCCGAAGGATACTGGAATGGTGAGCGGTGGGCATGCTGTTTTCCCGGCGGGTGTTGAACGGTAGGCTTGAACGCATGGGTTCAAAGCACTTGTCCAACGAGACCGGGAGAACCCCTCACGGAATCGAGAAAATCATTCGTTTTCGCTGCGATGTTCGACCAGCGTGAGCAGCGGTCCGTATCGGCGGATGGCGATGGGCTGGGTTTCGGCAAGGGAAAGGAGCGCGGCATCCGGGTCGTCGAGCGGGAAGACGCCGAACACGCGCAGTCCCGCGGCCTGCGGCGATACGCGCAGGTAGCCGCGCTTGTAGGGGCGCAGTGCGTCGATGACTTCGCCGAGCGGGCGGTCGCGCACGTCGAGCTGGCCGTCGGCCCAGGCGGCGCGGGCGGCGGCGGGGTCGGACAGCGGCTCGATGCCGGCGGGGCCGAAGCGGGCCGACATGCCGGCGTCGAACGTGCGCTGCGCGCCGTTGACGGCGGTGAGTTGCACGCGGTGTTCGAGCACGGCGAGTTCGCTGTGGCCGTCCTGCCGGCGCACCGCGAAGCGGGTGCCGAGGGCGCGGGCCTGGCCGTGGGCGGTGTGCACGATCAGCGGCCGGGCGGGGTCGGGCGCGGTGTGGATCAGGATCTCGCCTTCGCGCAGGCGCAGCAGGCGCGTCTGGGCGCTGAATTCGATGTCGACCGCGCTGCGGGCGTTGAGGACCAGCGTGCTGCCGTCGGCGAGCCGCACTTCGCGGCGTTCGCCGGTGGTGGTGCGCAGGTCGGCGGTCAGGGCGGTGAGTGACTGCTGGCGGTCGAGCGCGTAGCCGCCGAGGCCGAGCAGCAGCAGGGCGGCGGCACTGTTGCGCAGGGCCTTGCGGCGTTCGGGCGCGGTCAGCGCCAGGCGGGCGGCGCGGCGCTGGCCGGGCAGCCGGGTTTCGGCTTCCTTGAGCGCGGCGATGGGCTGGTCGAGCAGGCCGGAGATGGTCCGCCAGGCATGCTGGTGGCGCGGGTCGGCGGCGAGCCAGGCATCGAAGGCGGTGCGGTCGCCGGCCGTGGCGTTGCCGGAGCCCAGCCGCACCAGCCAGTCGATGGCGCGTTCGGCAACGGGGTCGAGGGGCCGGCTGGCGGAGGCGTTCATGGACGCGGGGCGGTCAGGCTGTTGACGGCGCCCTGCGGCATGGCGTCGAGGCAGGCGAGGTAGCAGTGGGTGAAGGCCCGCTTGACGTCGCGCTCCACGGTGGCGACGGAAACGCCCAGAGCGCGGGCTATTTCGGCGTGGGTCATCTCTTCCAGCCGGTTCATCAGGAAGGCTTTGCGGGCGCGCAGCGGCAGGCCGCCGAGCAGGCGGTCCAGGGTTTCGATGGCCTCGCGCACCAGGGCGTAGTCTTCGGCCGAGGGCGCATGGTTTTCCGGCTGCTGGGCCAGTGCTTCGAGCCAGGCATTCTCCAGGTTGCGCCGGCGCCAGAAGCTGAACAGTACGCGCTGCGCCAGCGTGGTCAGGAAGGCGCGCGGTTCGTCGAGTCTGCCCAGGTCGCGGGCACCGAGCACGCGCACGAAGGTGTCCTGGGTCAGATCGGCGGCCTGGTGGGGGCAGCCTATCCTGCGGTACAGCCAGTTCTGCAGCCAGCGGTGGTGGTCGTGGTAGAGGGCGTGGGCGGTCTGTTCGAACGAAGCGGTCGGGTCGGACATGGCATCCCGATGGCGAAAGCCGCCAGGGCGGATTTATTGAGAACGATTCATATTACGGAAATGGGCCGGACATGAAAAGGCCCCGGGCAGGGGCCTGCCGGGGCAGCGGGGCGATGCCGGGGCGGTGTGTCCGCCCGGCCCCTTACTCGACCTGGCCGGATTCCCCGCCGCGTGGTCGGGCGATGATGCGGAAATCCTCGCCGATGCGGCGGATGTCGCGGATGTCCAGCCGGGTGGCCTGATCGAGCGCGGTGAATGCGGGCAGCTTGAAGAGCCCCTGCGCCGCGTCGCCGAGCAGCACCGGCGCGAGGTAGAGCAGCAGTTCGTCGACGCAGCCTTCGCGCAGCAGCGAGCCGTTGAGCCTGAAGCCCGATTCGGCGTGGATTTCGTTGATGCCGCGTTGGCCCAGCGCCCGCAGCAACGCCGGCAGATCCACCTTGCCCGCCGGGTCGGGCAGCACGACGACTTCGTGGCCTGCCGCCTGCAGCGCGGCGATGCGCGCGGCGTCCTCGCTGGCGGTGGCGACGAGGGCCGGCGCGCCCTGCAGGATGCGGGCGGAAAGCGGCACGTCGAGCCGCGCATCCACCAGTACCCGCAAGGGCTGGCGCGTGCACGGAATCGCGCGGACGTTCAGTTGCGGATCGTCTTCCCTGACGGTGCCGATGCCGGTGAGGACGGCGCAGGCGCGGGCGCGCCAGCGGTGGCCGTCGCGACGGGCCGCCTCGCCGGTGATCCACTGGCTCACGCCGTTCTCCAGCGCCGTCTTGCCGTCCAGTGTGGCGGCGGTTTTCAGGCGCAGCCAGGGGCGGCCGCGGGTCATGCGGGAGACGAAGCCGATGTTGAGTTCGCGCGCCTGGTTCTCCAGCAGACCGGCGGCGGTTGCGATGCCGGCGGCGCGCAGGCGGGCGAGGCCCTCGCCCGCCACCAGCGGATTGGGGTCTTCCATGGCGGTGACCACGCGCGCCACGCCGGCCTTCATCAGCGCGTCGGCGCAGGGCGGGGTGCGGCCGTGGTGGGAGCAGGGTTCCAGGGTGACGTAGGCGGTGGCGCCGCGTGCCAGATCGCCGGCGGCGCGCAGGGCATGGACTTCGGCGTGGGGTTCGCCGGCGCGTTCGTGCCAGCCTTCGCCGACGATGCGGCCGTCCTTCACCAGCACGCAGCCCACGCGGGGGTTGGGCGTGGTGGTCTCCAGCCCCCGTTCGGCCAGCGCCAGGGCGCGGGCCATGGCGGCGTGGTCAGTTGCCGAAAAGGTCATGCTCGGGGTCGGGCTGCCCGGCCTGGCCCTTGCGCCGGCGCGGGCGGGCCTGCACTTCGCGGACCACCTCGGAGAACTCGTCCACGTCGGCGAAGTTGCGGTACACGGAGGCGAAGCGGATGTAGGCGACCTTGTCGAGCTTCTTCAGCTCCTTCATCACCAGTTCGCCCAGCCGCTCGCTGGGGATTTCCGGTTCGCCCAGGGACAGCAGGCGGGCCTCGATGCGGTCCACGGCGGCTTCCAGCGCCTCGGTGGTGACCGGGCGCTTGCGCAGGGCGAGCTTGAGGCTGCCGGCGAGCTTGGCGTGGTCGTATTCCGTGCGGTTGCCGTTGCGCTTGACGATGTGCGGCATCTTCAGGTCGATGCGCTCGTAGGTGGTGAAGCGCTTGTCGCACTTCACGCAGCGCCGGCGGCGGCGCACGACGTCGCCGTCCTCGTTCTCGCGGGTGTCGGTGACCTGGGTGTTGGGGTCGCCGCAGAAGGGACACTTCATGGTTGGCGCAGGGCCGGGCGGTCCGCGGCGTCTGATCCGCCGCGGACCGCCTGCCGGGTCACTTGCCGTACACCGGGAAGCGGGCGCACAGCTCGGCCACCTGCCCGCGCACGCGCCCGATGGCCGCCTCGTCGTGGGGCGCATCCAGCACGTCGGCGATCAGGTGGGCGATCTTCTCCGCCTCGATCTCGGTGAAGCCGCGCGTGGTCATGGCCGGCGAGCCGATGCGGATGCCGGAGGTGACGAAGGGCTTTTCCGGGTCCTTGGGGATGGCGTTCTTGTTCACCGTGATGTGGGCGCTGCCCAGCACGGCTTCCGCTTCCTTGCCGGTGATGTTCTTGGCGCGCAGGTCCACCAGGAAGACGTGGGATTCGGTACGGCCCGAGACGATGCGCAGGCCCCGCTCCTCGCCCAGCACGCGCGCCATCACGCGGGCGTTGGCGATGACCTGTTCCTGGTAGTTGCGGAAGGCCGGCGTGGCCGCTTCCTTGAAGGCCACCGCCTTGCCGGCGATGACGTGCTCCAGCGGGCCGCCCTGCAGGCCGGGGAAGATAGCGGAGTTGATCGCCTTCTCGTGGTCCGCCTTCATCAGGATGATGCCGCCGCGCGGGCCGCGCAGGGTCTTGTGGGTGGTGGAGGTGACCACGTCGGCGTGGGGCACCGGGTTGGGGTAGTAGCCCGCTGCGATCAGGCCGGCGTAGTGGGCCATGTCCACCCAGAAGATGGCGCCCACGGCCTTGGCGACCTTGGCGAAGCGTTCGAAGTCGATGCGCAGGGAATAGGCGGAGGCGCCGGCGACGATGATCTTGGGTTTGTGCTCGCGGGCCAGGCGCTCCATGGCGTCGTAGTCGATTTCTTCCTTGGCATCGAGACCGTAGGCGACCACGTTGAACCACTTGCCCGACATGTTGAGCGGCATGCCGTGGGTGAGGTGGCCGCCTTCGGCCAGGCTCATGCCCATGATGGTGTCGCCCGGCTTGGCGAAGGCCATCAGCACCGCCTGGTTGGCCTGGGAGCCGGAGTTGGGCTGCACGTTGGCGGCCTCGGCGCCGAACAGCTTCTTCAGGCGGTCGATGGCGAGCTGCTCGACCACGTCCACGTGTTCGCAGCCGCCGTAGTAACGCTTGCCCGGATAGCCTTCCGCGTACTTGTTGGTGAGCTGGGAGCCCTGGGCTTCCATCACCGCGTGGGAGACGTAGTTTTCGGAGGCGATCAGCTCGATGTGGTCTTCCTGGCGCTTGTTTTCGGCCTGGATGGCGGACCACAGTTCCGGATCGACCTTGGCGAGGGTGTCTTGCGAGGAGAACATGGGGCGGGGCTCGGTAACGAGTGGTTTTAAAAGCGGATATTACCACGCACCCAAGGGGGGCATGGTGCAGCGCAAAGTGATTCAGGCGTTGGGCAGTTCGTCCCGCGCGGCCTGCAGGTGGGACCGTTCGGCCCAGGCGATCAGGCGCCAGCCGCGGTCCGCATCGAAGCCCAGCCAGTTCAGCGCCGCGTTGGGGATGGGGAAGTCGCGCGCGGTGGCCAGCGCCTTGCCGGTGGACAGGCGGTGGGCGACGTCGAGCACGCCGCCGTGGGTCACCACCAGGATGCTCTCGCCGGAGTGGCGGCGGGCGAGTTCGGTGAGCGCGCCGCCGATGCGGTCTGCGAAGGCGAGCAGGCTTTCGCCGCCGCCGGGGAAGGCGAAGTCCGGCTCGCGCGCCTCGAAGCGCCGGTAGGCGTCGGGGAAGCGCTCGGCGGCTTCGGCGTAGGTCAGGCCCTGGAAGATGCCATAGTGGCGCTCGCGTAGGGCCGCCATGGGCTGCGCTTCGATGCCGGCGGCGCGGGCGATGGGGATCGCCGTCTGCAGCGCGCGGGCGAGGTCGCTGACGTAGAGGGCGGAGAAGGACCGGCCCGCCAGGTTGCGGGCGGTGGCGTGGGCCTGGGCCATGCCGGTCTCGTTGAGTGGGACGTCAAGATGCCCCTGCAGGCGGCGTTCCGCGTTCCACGGCGTTTCGCCGTGGCGCACCAGGCAAACCGTGCAGTGCTGCGGGTTTCGGGCGTGTTCGTCTATATCCATCGGTAAGTGAATACCCTAGCTTCGGCGGGTGTGGCGCTGTGGAATAATCCGGCCACCGCAAAGGCCGGCAAGCTCACAAAGCCTGCCTGGCGCCCGGGTGTGTGCTTCCCCCAAAGGAGTCTCCTTCGTGTCCTTCCTGCTCAAGCTGTCGAAGTTGATCGACTGGATCAACGAACGGGTCGGGCGCAGCGTGATGTGGCTGGTACTGGTCGCCGTGGTGATCAGTGCGGGCAATGCGCTCGTCCGCAAACTGTTCAACATGAGTTCCAACGCCTTCCTGGAGATCCAATGGTATCTCTTCGCGGCGATCTTCATGCTCGCCGCGGGCTATACCTTCCTGCGCAACGAACACGTGCGCATCGACGTGTTCGCCGGCCGGCTCTCGCCCAGGGGGCAGAACGTGATCGACGTCATCGGCATCCTGCTCTTCATGCTGCCGATGGCGGTGCTGATCCTGTGGCTGTCCTGGCCCATCGTGATGAACTCCATCCAGTCCGGCGAAATGTCGGCCAACCCGGGCGGCCTGATCCGCTGGCCGGTGAAGGTCCTGCTGCCGATCGGCCTCGCCCTGCTGATCCTGCAGGCGTTGTCCGAACTGATCAAGCGCGTCGCCTTCCTGATGGGGCGCGGGCCCAATCCGCTCGCCAAGCCCGGCGGCCCGAGCGCCGAGGAGGAACTGGCCGCCGCCATCAAGCAGCAGAAGGCCGGAGGGCAGCAATGACCCAGTTCCTGATCGCCAACATGGCGCCGCTGATGTTCGCGGCGCTGGTGTTCTTCCTGCTGTTCGGCTTCCCGGTGGCCTTCGCGCTGGCGGCCAACGGCATCCTCTTCGGCCTCATCGGCATCGAACTCGGCCTGCTCAGCCCGGCACTGTTCCAGGCCCTGCCCGAACGCATCTTCGGCATCATGGCCAACGACACGCTGCTGGCCATCCCCTTCTTCACCTTCATGGGGCTGGTGCTGGAACGAAGCGGCATGGCCGAAGACCTGCTCGACACCATCGGCCAGTTGTTCGGACCCATCCGCGGCGGCCTGGCCTACGCGGTGATCTTCGTCGGCGCGCTGCTGGCGGCGACCACCGGCGTGGTGGCGGCGTCGGTGATCTCGATGGGGCTCATCTCCCTGCCCATCATGATGCGCTACGGCTACGACAACCGCCTGGCCTCGGGCGTGATCGCAGCCTCCGGCACGCTGGCGCAGATCATCCCGCCGTCGCTGGTGCTCATCGTGCTGGCGGACCAGCTCGGCCGTTCGGTGGGCGACATGTACAAGGGCGCGATGCTGCCCGGCCTGGTGCTGACCGGCCTGTACGTGGTCTATGTGTTCGTGATCAGCGTGATCTTTCCCAAGGCGGCGCCGGCAGTGCCCGCCGAGGCGCGCACCATCCGCGAGAACGACGGTTCTTCCGGCCTGCGCTCGGTCGGCGTGCTGTTCGCCCTCGCGGTGGGGGCGGCCTACGCCTTCGCCCAGTACTACGGCGAGGGCAAGTCGATCGACGAGGTGGTGGTGATCTCCTCCCTGGTGGCCATCGGCGTCGCATTCGCCGTCGCGGTCGTCAACCGGGTGTTCAGGCTCGGCCTGCTGTCCAACATGGCCGAACGCGTCACCTTCGTGCTGATTCCGCCGCTGGGCCTGGTCTTCCTGGTGCTCGGGACCATCTTCATCGGCGTCGCCACACCGACCGAAGGCGGCGCGATGGGCGCCGTGGGCGCCGTGCTGATGGCGCTTTCGCGCAGGCGTCTGACGGTGTCGCTGGCCAAGCAGGCCATGGACGTCACTACCAAGCTGTCGTGCTTCGTGGTCTTCATCCTGATCGGCTCGACCGTGTTCGGCCTTACCTTCCGCGGCGTCAACGGCGACCTGTGGGTGGAGCACCTGCTGACCTCGCTGCCGGGCGGCGAGGCCGGCTTCCTGATCGCGGTGAACATCCTGGTCTTCCTGCTCGCCTTCTTCCTCGATTTCTTCGAACTGGCCTTCATCATCGTGCCGCTGCTGGCGCCGGTGGCCGACAAGCTGGGCATCGATCTGGTCTGGTTCGGCGTGCTGATCGCGGTGAACATGCAGACCTCCTTCATGCACCCGCCCTTCGGCTTCGCCCTGTTCTACCTGCGCTCGGTGGCGCCGCCCCGGATCAGGACCACCGAGATCTACTGGGGCGCGGTGCCGTTCGTGTGCATCCAGTTGGTGATGGTGGCGCTCATCATCCTCTTCCCCAACCTCGTGTCCTACGAGCGCCGCACGGTGCAGACCGAGCCGGTCGAACTGCAGCTTCAACTGCCGGGGGCGGGAAGCGGCGGCACGCCGAACGGCCCCAACCTGGATCTGCTGCAGCAACTGCAGCAGGGCGGGAGTCGCTGAAGGGAGGGAGTAGAACCTCCCCTCGTAAAAGGGAAGACGAAAAAAAAAAACCGCGGCGTGCCGCGGTTTTTTCTTGGCAAGTACAACCGGCGTCAGCGCGTCGACTGCAGGAAGCGGTCGATGGTTGCCTCGGCCACGCTGAACCAGGCATTCTGGGAGCGGCGGTACTTGTCCCACTCGGTGAAGATCTTCTTCCACGCCGGGTTCTTGCCGGCTTCGTCGTTGTACAGTTCGAAGGCCGCCTTGTAGGCGCCCTGCATGATCTCGTCCGAGTAGGTTTCCAGCTTGACGCCGTTCTGCAGCAGGCGGGCCAGGGCCTGGGGGTTCTTGTCGTCGTAGGAAGCCATCATGGTGACGTTGGCCTCGTCGGCGGCCGCGCGGAAGGCATCTTGATACTCCTTCGGCAGCGAGGCCCAGGCGGTCTGGTTGACGAAGAAATGGATGGCCGGGCCCGGTTCCCACCAGCCGGGGTAGTAGTAGTGCGGCGCAACCTTGTAGAAGCCGAGCTTTTCGTCGTCGTAGGGGCCGACCCATTCGGCGGCGTCGATGGTGCCCTTTTCCAGTGAGGGGTAGATGTCGCCGCCGGCGATCTGTTGCGGGATGGCGCCCAGGCGGGAGAACACTTCGCCGCCGAGGCCGGCGATGCGGATCTTCAGGCCCTGCACGTCGGCCAGCGAGTGGATCGGCTTGCGGAACCAGCCGCCCATCTGCACGCCGGTGTTGCCGCCGAGGAAGGACACCACGTTGTAGTTGGAATAGAACTCGTCGAGCAACTGCTGGCCGCCGCCGAACATCACCCAGGCGTTCATCTGGCGGGCGTTCAGGCCGAAGGGGACGGCGGTGCCGAAGCCGAAGGTCTTGTCCTTGCCGACGTAGTAGTAGGAGCAGGTGTGGCACAGCTCGACGGTGCCTTGCTGCACGGCGTCCAGCGCCTGCAGGCCGGGGACGATCTCACCGGCGGGGAACACGCGGATGTCGAACTTGCCGCCGGTGATCGCCCGCAGACGGTTGGCCAGCACGTCGGCGCCGCCGTAGATGGTGTCCAGGCTCTTGGGGAAGCTGGAGGTCAGGCGCCACTTGATTTCGGGCAGGCCGGTCTGTACGGCGGGAGCCCCGGCGGGGGCGGCGGCCGGCGCCGCGGCTTCTTCCTTCTTGCCGCATGCGGCAAGACCGACGGCGGCACCGGCGACCAGGCCGGCCCCGGCTTTCTGCAGGAATGAACGACGTTCCACGATCTCTCCTCCTCGTTTGTCTGTGGATGGTCTTGCGACGCGGCGATTATAGGCTTCGGCCAATCGGTCAAAATGGCGGAAAACCCTAACCGGCGCGGCTTCCCAGCCAGCCTGGGAGGTGCCGGTGCGGCCTGCTGCAGGTATGCAAGAGGGATATGCCGCGTCAGCGGCCGGCGATCTTCATGCGCTCGATCAGCACCGAACCGCAGTGCTTGGCACCGCGCGGCAGGGCGTCGTTGCCAACGGCGACGATGGCGCGGAACATGTCGCGCAGGTTGCCGGCGATGGTGATTTCCTGCACCGGGTGCTTGATGCGGCCCTTTTCGACCCAGAAGCCGGCCGCGCCACGCGAATAGTCGCCCGTGACGTAGTTCACGCCGTGGCCGAGCAGTTCGGTGACGACCAGGCCGCGGTCCATCTTCTTCAGCAGTCCGTCGAAGTCCAGATCACCCGGCGCCACCCGCAGGTTGTGCGAGCCGCCGGCGTTGCCGGTGGTCTGGAGCCCCAGCTTGCGCGCGGTGTACACCGACAGGAAATAGCCCTGCAGCACACCGTCCACCACCACCTCGCGGTCGTGCGTGGCCACGCCGTCGCTGTCGAAGGGGGTGGCGCCGAAGGCGCCGCGCAGGTGCGGGCGTTCCGAGATGTTGATGATGGGCGAGAAGATCTGCTGGCCCAGGCTGTCGAGCAGGAAGGTCGCCTTGCGGTACAGCGCGCCGCCGCTCGCCGCCTGCACGAAGTTGCCGATCAGCCCGACGGCAAGCTGCGCATCGAACAGCACCGGCACCTCGCAGGTGCGGATCTTCTTCGCGCCCAGGCGCGCCACCGCGCGTTCGGCCGCGCGCCGGCCGACCGCCCCGGCGCTCTCCAGGTCCGCGGCGTCGCGCCGGCTGTCGTACCAGTATTCCCGCTGCATGCCGTCGCCGGTGCCTGCGATCACCGAGCAGGAAAGGCCGTGCCGGGTGCTGGCGTAGCCGCCCATGAAGCCCAGGCTGTTGGCGGAGACGAAGTGGGAGCGCTGGGCGGAGACGGATGCGCCTTCGGAGTTGCTCACCTTGTCGCTGGCGGCGAAGGCGGCCTCCTCGCAGCGGTGGGCGGTGGCGATGGCCTCGTCCACGCTCAGCTTCCACGGGTGGTCCAGGTCCAGGTCGGGGCTGTCCTTCGCCAGCAGTTCCTTGTCGGCAAGCCCGGCGCAGGGATCGGGCGCGGTGAAGCGGGCGATGGACACGGCCGCCTCCACCGTGGCCTTGAGCGCCTTGCGGGAGAAGTCCGAGGTGCTGGCGTGGCCGCGCTGCTGGCCGAGATAGACCGTGACGCCGATGCCCTTGTCGCGGTTGTACTCGATGGTGTCCACCTCGCCGCGGCGCACGGTCACGGTCTGGCCGACGCCTTCCGACACGTCGGTCTCGCAGGCCGAGGCGCCGCGCTTCCTGGCGAACTTCAGCACGTCGGCGGCGATTTCCTGCAATTGCTCGTGGGGGAAGGCGAAATCTTGGGCGGACATGGGCGTGGGACCGAAAGGCGCAAAGGCTATAATCTTACCCCGATCCCACCCGGCCCCGATTTTCATGACGCACCACCCCGACGAAGGCGAGTTCCACGACGAGCAGCCCAGCAAGACCCGCCGCAAGAAGGACATGCACGCACTGCAGGACCTGGGCGAACAACTGGTGGCCCTCTCCGTCGAGCGCCTGCGCAAGGTGCCCATGCCCGAGGAGCTGTTCGACGCGGTGCGCGACGCCCAGCGCTTCACCTCCCACGGCGCGCGCCGCCGCCAGATGCAGTACATCGGCAAGCTGATGCGCAGCATCGACGCCGCGCCGATCCAGGCGCAACTCGACGCCTTCAACGGCGTGTCGCGGGCCGAGACCGCGCGTCAGCACCGGCTGGAGAAACTGCGCGCCGACCTGCTGGAAGACGAGAAGGTGCTCGGCACCATCGCGGAAACCTGGCCGGAGGCGGACCTGCAGCATCTGCGCGTCCTGCGCCGCAACGCGCTGAAGGAACGCGAACAGGACAAGCCGCCGCGCGCCTACCGCGAACTGTTCCGAGTGCTGCGCGAACTGGACGAAGGGGCCGCGGCCGGGGCGGCGCCGGAAGATTTCCCCGCGGAGGAAGAATGAGTACGGCGATCCGCATCGGCCTGGTCTCCATCAGCGACCGCGCCTCCGACGGCACCTACGAAGACCAGGGCATCCCCGCGCTGCGCGAGTGGCTGGGCCGGGCGCTGGTGTCGCCATGGGAGGATGTGGCGCGCCTGATCCCGGACGAGCGCCCGCTCATCGAGCAGACCCTCGTCGAACTGGCCGACCACGAGGGCTGCAGCCTGATCCTGACCACCGGCGGTACCGGCCCGTCGCCGCGGGACGTCACCCCGGAAGCCACGCTCGCCGTGGGCCACAAGGAGATGCCCGGCTTCGGCGAGGAGATGCGCCGCATCAGCCTGAACTTCGTCCCCACCGCCATCCTGTCGCGCCAGGTCGCGGTGATCCGCGGAAGCTGCCTGATCGTGAACCTGCCCGGCCAGCCCAAGTCCATCCGCGAGACGCTGGAAGGGGTGCGCGCCGGGGACGGCAGCGTGCGCCACGTGGGCATCTTCGCCGCCATTCCCTACTGCGTGGACCTGATCGGCGGCCCGTACATGGAAACCGACGAAACGGTGATCAAGGCCTTCCGGCCCAAGAGCGCCGTCCGCCCCGGCCGGCCGTAGGAGCGGGCTTGCCCGCGATACGGCGTCATTGGCACGCGGAACCGCCGTATCGCGGGCAAGCCCGCTCCTACCGCAGGATGCGGATCACCTTGCCTTTGAACTGCGGCGCCCCGGCGGCAATCTGGCGGCGCCGTTCCAGTTCGCGCCACCAGGCGCGCACGCCCAGCAGCGCGGCCAGCACCAGCGCGTAGATGAGCGGTTTCAGCACGTCCGCCTTCACCAGCCACCAGTAGTGCACTACCCCCAGGATGGCGATGGCGTACACCGAACGGTGCAGCGCCTGCCAGCGCCGCCCGCCCAGGCGGCGGATGGCGAAGGCGTTGGAGGTGGCGGCCAGCGGCAGCAGCAGCACGAAGGCCGCGAAGCCGACGGTGACATAGGGCCGCTTCAGGATGTCCGCGGCGATCGCCCCCCAGTCGAACCACAGGTCCAGCCACGCCCAGTTGGCCAGATGGGCGCAGGCCCAGGCGAAGGCGACGAGCCCCAGCATGCGGCGCAGGCGCTGCAGCCAGTGCAGGCCGGTGAGCCGGCGCAGGGGGGTGACGGCCAGCGTGACCAGCAGCATGTTCAGCGTCCACTCGCCGGTGCCGCGCTGCAGGGTCTCGATGGGGTTGGCGCCCAGCGTGCCGGCGAACCAGCCGTGGGCCAGCAGCGCGGCCGGCACCAGGCACAGGGCGAGGACCAGGACCTTGAGCGCGGCGAGCTGGAAAGGGGTGGGGGCGTGCAGGTTCATCCGGTTCGTGCGGGCAAAGGGGGTCAATAGTATTTCTTCAGGTCCATGCCCTGGTAGAGCTGCGCCACCTGCTCCGCGTAGCCGTTGAACATCAGCGTGGGGCGGCGGCGCAGTTCGCCGATGCGCCTTTCTGTGGCTTGGCTCCAGCGCGGGTGGCTGACCTCGGGATTCACGTTGGAATAGAAGCCGTACTCCTGGGGGGCGTAACGGTTCCAGGCGGTGATCGGTTCCTCTTCCACGAGGCGGATGGCGACGATGGATTTCGCGCTCTTGAAGCCGTACTTCCACGGCACCACGACGCGTACCGGCGCGCCGTTCTGATGGGGCAGCACCTCGCCGTACATGCCGAAGGTGAGCAGGGTCATCTGGTGCAGCGCCTCGTCCAGGCGCAGGCCCTCCGTGTAGGGCCAGATCAGCACCGGGCGCCGGGTCATGATCTCCGCGTCGTAATGGGTCACGAACTGGACGTACTTCGCGCTGCCCTGGGGCTCCACGGCCTTCAGCAACGCAGCCAGCGGAAAGCCCGCCCACGGGATCACCATGGACCAGCCTTCCACGCAGCGCAGGCGGTAGATGCGCTCTTCCAGCGGGGCGAGCCTGAGCAGTTCGTCCAGGTCGAAGCTGCGCGGCTTGTTCACCAGGCCTTCGACGCGCACCGTCCATGGCCGCACCTGCATGCGGTGGGCGTTGCGCAGCGGGTCGTCCTTGCCGGTGCCGAACTCGTAGAAGTTGTTGTAGGTGGTGGCGTGGCCCACGTCGGTTCGTGCTTCGTCGGTGCTGAACGCACTGGGCTGCAGCGGTGCAAGCCGCTGCGCGGCCTGCGCACCGCGTGCCGGCAGGCCGTGCCACAGGGCCGCGCCGGCGGCCAGCCCGAGGCCGGCGCGGCGGATGAAGTCGCGCCGGCCTTCGAACAGGGCGCGCGGCGTGATTTCGGAAGGGAGGATGTCGGCGGGGCGTCGGATCAGCATGGCGGGTTCTTCTCTTGTACGGGTGAAGCTGAGTCGTCCGGGAGGCGGCATACCTTACACCCGGGGTGCCGGTGTGACCGGCGGCGGCAAGCCGAGGTTCAGTCGGGCTGGACGTATCGCGGGACCGGCCTGATAGAATCGAATGTTCCTCAACGATTCCGCGCAAGAGCCCGCCATGTCCGCCTCGGTCAAGATCCACATCGACGACGTCCGCATCCAGGAAATCAAGGAGCTCGTGCCGCCGGCACACGTGCTGCGCGAATTTCCGGCCAGCCACACGGCCGCGGAAGTCACATGGGAGGCGCGCCAGGGCATCCACCGCATCCTGTATGGCGCCGACGACCGCCTGCTGGTGGTGATCGGGCCGTGCTCCATCCACGACACCGACGCGGCGCTGGAATACGCCGACCGCCTGAAGAAGGAGGCCGACCGCCTCAAGGAAGACCTGCTGGTGGTGATGCGCGTGTACTTCGAGAAGCCGCGCACCACGGTGGGCTGGAAGGGGCTGATCAACGACCCCTACCTGGACGGGAGCTTCCGCATCAACGACGGCGTGCGCCTGGCGAGGAAGCTGCTGTGGGAGATCAACGAGCGCGGCCTGCCCGCGGGCACCGAATTCCTCGACATGATCACGCCCCAGTACATCGCCGACCTGATCTCCTGGGGCGCCATCGGCGCGCGCACCACGGAAAGCCAGGTGCACCGGGAACTGGCCTCCGGCCTGTCCTGCCCGGTGGGCTTCAAGAACGGCACCGACGGCAACGTGCGCATCGCCATCGACGCCATCAAGGCCGCCCAGTCGCCGCACCATTTCCTGTCGGTGACCAAGGCCGGCCATTCGGCCATCGTGTCCACCCGCGGCAACGAGGACTGCCACGTCATCCTGCGCGGCGGCAAGGCCCCCAACTACGACGCCGCCAGCGTGGACGCCGCGTGCAAGGAACTGGCCGCCGCCGGTGTGGCGGGCAAGGTCATGATCGACTTCTCCCACGCCAACTCCAGCAAGCAGCACCGCCGCCAGATCGACGTGGCGCGCGACGTGGCCGGCCAGATGGCCGCCGGCGACGACCGCATCATCGGCGTGATGGTGGAATCCCACCTCAAGGAAGGCCGCCAGGACCTGGTGCCGGGCAAGGAGCTGGAATACGGCAAGAGCATCACCGACGCCTGCATCGGCTGGGAGGACAGCGTGGAAGTGCTGGATGTGCTGGCCGAGGCGGCGCGCACGCGGCGGGTGAAACGGGCCGCGAATCTGGAATGAAATAGGGCGCGAGAGACCGGGCGCAGGGGGGGCACGCCCCCTTTCGCGTTTTGCGCCGCCGGCCGGACGCCTTCAGGCCGGCAGCGCAATGGTGGCCGTGAGGCCGCCTTCCCGGCGGTTGGCGAGGTGGATCTCGCCGCCGTGGGCGGCGATGCAGGAGCGCGCGATGGCCAGCCCCAGTCCGATGCCGCCCGTGTCCATATCCCGCGCCGGGGCGGGGCGGGCGAAGGGCTCGAACACGCGTTCCAGCCAGTCCTCGGGGATGCCGGGGCCGTCGTCGTCCACGGTGATCAGCAGGCTGTCGCCGGCGGGAGGGGCGTCGAGGCGGATGCGTGCCGTGCCGCCGTAGCGCACCGCGTTGTCCACCAGGTTGGCGAGCGCGCGTCCCAGCGCCAGCGGCCTGCAGCGGTAGGGCACCGGGCCGGGTACGGCCCAGCTCACCGCTTGGCCCAGCTCGAGGCACCGGCTACCCACGTGCGCCACCAGTTCGGCCAGGTCGGCCTCCTGGGTGGGTTCGCGCACGCTGTCGTCGCGGGCGAAGCGCAGCGTCTCGTCGATCATGTCGCGCATGTCGTCGATGATGCGTCGCATGGGTGCGCGCACCGCCTCGTCCTCCAGCAGTTCCACCTGCAGGCGCAGGGCGGTGAGCGGGGTGCGGAAGTCGTGGCCGATGGCGGCCAGCATCGCCGTGCGGTCGGCGACGAAGCGGGTCAGGCGCTGGTGCATGGTGTTGAAGGCGGCGGTGGCTTCGCGCAGTTCCACGGGGCCGGTCACCGGCAGCGGGTCGATGCGTTCGCCGCGGCTGATGCGCTCGGCCGCTTCGGCCAGCGCGCGGGTCGGCCGCAGGATGCGCCATGCGAACAGGAGCACCAGCGGCAGCACCGGCAGCACGCTGACCGGCACCGAAAACTTCAGCCACCATTGGGAGCGCAGTCGGGGGCGCAGGCTCGCGTGGAGCCAGCGGCCATCGGACAGCCGCAGCCGGGCCTCCAGCAGGCCGTAGCGCGGGCTTCCAGGCAGGTAGGCCTCCGTGTCGGCTTGCACGTAAACGTGGATGGCAGCGGCGGGCGGCAACCCGGCGAAGGTGGCCAGTTCGGCGGCCAGTTCGGCGTCCGCTGCGCTCATGGGCCGCAGTTCGGGGGGCGCGGGTAGCAGGCGGTAGACGGCGTCGCTGCTTTCCAGGGCCGCGAGCAGGGCCGGCGTTTCGTCGGGGGCGCAGGCTTCCACGGCGCGGTAGGCGGCGGCGATGCGGACGAGGGAGTATTCCCGCGCCTGCGGCAGGATGCCTTCGCCTTCGATGAGGATGGCGATCAGGTGCGCCGCGGCGATGCCCAGCAGCAACAGCCCGATCAACTGCCCGGCCAGGCTGCGCGGCACCAGCCTCATATGGGCAGACGGCGCACTTCGGCGGCCAGCAGGTAGCCGTCGCCCCAGGCCGTGCGCAGCAGGCGCGGGCGGCGTGCGTCGTCGCCCAGCTTCTTGCGCAGGCGGCTGACCTGGGTGTCGATGCTGCGGTCGAACACCGTGGCCTCGTCCCGGGTGGTGAGGTCCAGCAGGCGCTCCCGGTTCAGCACCGTGTTGGGATGTTCCACCAGCACGTGCAGCAGGCGGTATTCCACGGGACTCAGCTCCACCGTGCGGCCGTCGCAGTGGCGCAGCTCGCGGCGGCTGGTGTCCAGTATCCAGGCGTCGAAGCTGTAACCGCCGTTGCCGGCCGCGGGCGCGGCGGGCGCCGCACCCTCCAGCCGGCGCAGCACGGTCTTGATGCGGGCGACCAGTTCGCGCGGATCGAAGGGCTTGGTCACGTAGTCGTCGGCGCCCAGTTCCAGGCCGGCGATACGGTCGGCCGGCTCGGCCATGGCGGAGAGCAGGATCACCGGAATCTTCAGGTGCTCGTAAATGTAGCGGCACAGGGACAGGCCGTCCTCGCCGGGCAGCATCACGTCCAGCACGATGAGGTCGAAGCACTGCTGGGCGAGCAGTGCCCGCACGCCCTCGGCATCCGCCGCGGTGCTCACGTCCAGCCCATAGCGGCCGAGATAGGTAGCGAGCGGGCCGCGAATCTCCTGGTGGTCGTCCACGACCAGGACGCGTGTTCTTCCTGTTGGCAAGGCAAAGGCTCCATGGGCGGCGCGGTTCTACGCCGAAAGTGTCGGTGTCCGGGCTCTTGCAGCCCGACGTCGTCTCCCGCCCCTCTTTCGCCGGGGCCGGACGCCATTGTGTCCGGCCCTTTTGTCACAAGTTTTTCACACTTTGACAAAAGCTTACAACAGCAAATGCGTATTGTTCGCATTCGCGTTACTTCCGGTTACCGCTTCGGGGCCGCCGGAACGACCGCCAACGATATCCATCTGCCCCCGTTACTTGGAGAAGAAGTTCATGTCTGTCCCCGTGCCGTTCAAACTCAAGCCCCTGACCATCGCTGTCACGCTGGCGTGCGTTGCTCAAGCCGCCCAGTCCCAGGAAATGGAAACCACGGAACTGGGAACCGTGACGGTAACCGCCGCCGGCTACGAGCAGAACATCAAGGATGCGCCGGCCACCATCACCGTGATCTCGGCGGAGGAACTGAAGAAGAAGTCGTACAGCGACATCACCGATGCGCTCAAGAATGTGCCCGGCGTCCACATCCAGGGCGGCAGCACTGAACAGTCCGTCATGATCCGCGGCATGAGCGCGGACTACACGCTGTTCCTCATCGACGGCAGGCCCGTGCAGGACAACCAGGCGTTTGGTCTCAACGGCGGCGGGGCAGGGGCACCCGTCCACTTCATGCCCCCCATCGAATCCATCGAGCGCATCGAGATCATCCGTGGTCCGGCTTCGTCCCTGTATGGCTCCGATGCCATGGGCGGGGTCGTCAATATCATCACCAAACGGGTGGTCAGCAAATTCAGCGGAGCGCTCACGACGGAGTACATCAAGTCCGGCTCGGGCAACGACGTCACCAACGACGGTTTCCAGACCAGCGTGGCGCTGAACGTCCCGCTGATTCAAGACGTGCTTTCCATGCAGCTCACGGGGGCTTTCCAGAACCAGGACGAGGCGGACTTCGTGGGCGGCGGGGACGCGGCGGCGGCCGATCCCGAGTTCAAGAAGCGGAACGTGGGCGCAAAACTCAACTGGAAGGTGGACGAGCGGAACACCATCACGCTGGGTGCTTCCCACACCAAGCAGGAACGGTGGCACAACGCCGGCAAGAGCCTGGCCGCCGACGATGACGACTCTTACACCAAGAACGAGCGGGACAATTACTTCATCCAGCACGAGGGCCGGTATGGGGACCTGCTGTGGAACTCTTACCTGACCTACGATTCCTCCGAAAACCCCACCCGCCGGAACGCCACCACCGGCAACGGCATCAAGTTCGACTCCTGGAGCGCCAACACGCAGGCGACCGCCTTCCTGGGCAAGCACACGCTGACCGGCGGGGCCAACTACAAGAACGAGAAACTGGAAGACGGGGCGACCAACGGCGTCAACATTCCGGGCATGGTGGCCTCCACGGACGTCGTCGAAATGGAGCGTTACCAGTACTCCCTGTTCGCGGAAGACGAATGGCAGTTGATCGACGACCTCGCGCTGATCTTCGGTGCCCGCTACGACGACAACGAGGCCTTCGGCAGCCAGGTCAGCCCCAAGGTCTATGCCGTCTATCAGGCGACCGACCACCTGACCCTGAAGGGCGGGATGACCACCGGCTACAAGGCCCCCAGCCTGCGCCAGAGCGCGCCCGATTTCGGCGGCACGTCCATGGGCGGGGTCATGATCGGCAACCCCGATCTGAAGCCGGAAACCTCCCGCAGCTACGAGGTCGGGGCAAGCTACGAGAATCAAAGGCTGGGCCTTTCCGGCAGCCTCACGGCCTACCAGACCGATTTCGAGGACAAGATCACCCGTACCGGCCGCATCTGCCCGCAAAACACCGTGTGCACCTACAAGGGCACCGTCTACCCGGCGCACCAGTACGGCTACACGGCCTATGAAAACGTCGACGAGGCCGAACTGAAGGGAGTGGAGTTCACGCTGGATTACAGAATTCTCCCCAGCCTCACCTACCGCCACAGCTACACCTACGCCAAGACCGAGCAGAAGTCCGGCACCAACAAGGGCCGTCCGCTCAACGACATTCCCGAGCACATGTTCAACGTCGGGCTGGATTGGGACATCAACTCCAAGTGGGGCACCTGGGTGCAGGCCAACTACCGCGGCAAGACCTCGGGACGCACCGTGAATGCCAGCGGTTCGGCGACCAACAACGTGCGTTATCCCTCCTATACCTTCTATGACCTGGGCCTGGTTTACACCGCCACCAAGGACGTCAAGCTGAAGCTGGGCCTGTACAACGCGGGCAACAAGAAGGTCGCGCCCGAGGAAGGTTATGCTTACGTGCTGGACGGCAGGCGCTTCATTGCCTCGATGAGCCTGAATTTCTGATGCTCTGACCGGTTTCATGCAACGGCCCGGCAACCATGGGTTTGCCGGGCCTTTTGCTTTCCGCCATGCCAAGGTGATTGCCATATGAACAGGAAAGAAGGCTATACGGTCGATGTCGCCTATCCCGCCTTTTTCTACAAGGAGATGCTGCCCGTCTGGCTTTCCGCCATGACGCGCTTTCTGGGCTTCGCCGCACCCGGCCTGACTTCGCCCTTCACCTATTGCGAACTCGGCTGCGGCGTCGGCATCAACCTGCTGGTGGCTGCCGCCAGCCACCCCAGCGGGCGTTTCCTCGGCGTGGACTTCAACGCAGCGCATCTCGAAACCGCCCGGGATGCGGCGCGGGCGAGCGGACTGGAAAACATCGAATTCATCCACGCGGATTTTGCCGCGTTCGCGCGAAGCAACAAGACGGATTTCGACTTCATCGCCTCCCATGGGGTCTGGTCGTGGATTGCGCCGCAGCACCGGGCCGGCATGCTGGACAGCGTCGCCCGCCATTTGAAGCCCGGCGGGGTTTTCTATCTGCACTACATGTGTTATCCCGGTTCGACGGACATGGTGCCGGTGCAGAACCTGTTGAATGTTCTTTCGCATCACCTCCAGGGCACGTCGGCGCAAAAGATCCAGGCCGGACTGGCTCTTCTGCTGCGGCTTGCCGATGCGGGCCTGTTTGCCGACCAACCCGCCACCCAGGCCAGGCTGCGGGCATTGACGGAAAAGGACCCGAACCACCTGGCGCACGAGTTCCTGACCGACCACTGGCAACCGCAGCACGCGGTGGATGTGCACCAGCAGGTCGGCGAGGCGGGCGTGAACTACCTGGGCAGCGCCGATGTTTTCAACAACCTGGACCCGGCCCTCTCCATTCCGGGCAAGCTCCTGGGGCTGGTCAATCGGATGGCCGCTCCGGCCCTGGTCGAGACGGTCAAAGATCTGGCCAGGAACAGCCACCAGAGAATGGATATTTTCCAGCGCACCCCCAGGGCCCTGGGCAAAGAAGAACATCTCGCGCAGTTGGGTGCGATCGTGTTCGGGCTGCTGCCCGGCGCACCGGTGCAAGAGCCGCTTCAGGGACCGCTGGCCTTCTCGACGCCGATAGGCCCCATCGAAGGCCCGGCGGAAGTCTTCGCGCCGCTGCTGCACAGGCTTTCCGAAGGCGAGGCATCCTTTGCCGAGCTGAGCCGCCTGCCGGTTTTCGCGGAGCAACCGGGGCTGCTGTTCCAGTCCCTGCAACTGTTGATGCATCAGGAGATCGTGCATCCCGTGAAGCCGGTTCCGGCCCGCGAAAACGCCTCGGTGGAAAAGCTGACGCAATGGCTGGGCATGCACGAGATTGCGTTGCGGATCGTGGGCGAGTGCGCAACGGCGGTCAGGACCTGAGTTTCAAACCGGCTTCCGGCTTGGGCGATGTGGTGAGGGCGTAGCCCGCGTGACGGCCGGGTGCGGAGAAGGGCCTGGCCGTGCCCTCCGGAGAGGTGGGCTGTGCTTTGCCAAGCTATCGCAAGGTTTCTACATTTTGACAAAGAAAATAGAGAGCTAATGCGTACCATTCTCATTTGAATCCAGGAGGTGAATGCTGCGGTGCAGCGATCCACCCGGATGTGGCCGGATGCACCCCGTGTACCAGACCCGCCGGTTCCCGGCGAGAGAGAAAACGACAATGAGCACTCATCATTACCTGACCTGTTTCGCCGACCACCGGCCGGTGCTGAACGTGACGCTGCGTTCGGCACTGGCAATCCTGGGTGGTTACGGCCTTGCCGCGCTCGCCGCGTCCGCCTTCGCGGTGGGCATGCCGCTGCCGCGGGTGGACGCGGTGACGCTGGCCATCATGCTGTCCTTCATCGTTTATCTGCTGGCGGTGATGTGGGTATTCGCCACCGCCACCCTGCTGCGCGCCGCTGCCGGGCTGGCCGTGGGTGCGGCGGTGTTCGGCGCCTGGCTGTGGCTGGCGCCGTCGGCGGCGGGAGGTGCGGCATGAGGTTCGACAAGCCGAGGACTTTCCGCCAATCGATGAAGTGGGTCCACACCTGGACCGGGCTGCCTCTGGGCTGGCTGCTGTTCGCGGTGTATGTGACGGGCACGCTGTCTTTCTTCCATCCGGAAATCACCCTGTGGATGCAGCCGGAATCCCACCGCGCCAAGGTGGCCGAGACCGAGGAAACGGCCAGGCGTGCCTTCGAGGCGCTGGCCCGCGTAGCGCCGGACGCGCCCCAATGGACGGTGTCGCTGCCGGGTTCGCGCAGCGGCGTGGCGGGCCTGGCCTGGCGCGAGGCGACCGCGGGCCAGCCGGCCGGCGGCCAGCAGAACGCGGTGCGCGGCGAAGCTGCGCGCCGTGGCGAAGGCGGTCAGGGTGCGCGTGGCGAGTTCGGTGAACGCGCTGCGGGTGAGGGTGTGAGCGAACGCGGCGCCGGCGGTCAAGGCGACGGCGCCGCGCCGCGCCGCGGATTCGGCGAGCGCGGCATGGCTCAGGGCATGCAGGCGCGCGGCGAACGCGGTGCGCGCGGTGCGGGAGGGCGAGGCTCCGAGGAAAGCGACGCGGAGGAAGCCGGCGCGGCTCAGGCTGGCGCACAGACGCCCGCCGCGTCCGGCGGTGGCGTGCAGGGCGGCGAGGGCGGTCGCGGACAGGGGATGAAGCGCGCGACGATGGACCCGGCCACCGGCGAACTGATCGAGCCGCGCCAGACCGCGGGCGGCGGCTTCCTGTACCGCTTCCACTACCGCCTGTACGGCTTCGATCGCACCTGGGGCCAGTGGATCGTGGGTGCGGCCACCATGGTGATGTTCATCGCGCTGATCACCGGCGTCGTCATCCACCGCACCATCTTCCGGGACATCTTCAGCTTCCGCCCGGCCAAGGGCAAACGCTCCTGGATGGACGGCCACAACGCCAGTTCGGTGCTGTCCCTGCCCTTCCACGTGGTCATCACCTTCTCGGGCCTGCTGCTGCTGGGCAACCAGTTGATGCCGTCGGCCGCGTCGAGTGCCTATCCGGGCGACGAGCGCGGCTACTTCATGGAGATGCGCGGCATGCGCGGCGGCGAGCAGCAGCCGGCGGCGCGTCCGTCCGGCACGCCGGCGCAACTCGCCGACATCGGCCCGCTGCTGGCCGTGGCGCAGGAACGCTGGCCGGAGCAGGGCGTGGGCAGCATCGCGGTGAACTTCCCCGGCGACGCCAGGGCCACCATAGAGCTGCGCCAGGCGCGTGGCGACGGGCTGGCCAACCGCGCCATGGGCGAGCGGCTGCTGTTCGACGGCGTGACCGGCGCGCCGCTGGAGGCCCCGCCGGTGGCCGATCCGTCCGGCGTGCGCGCCACCAGCAACGTGCTGAGCGCGGTGCATCTGGGACGCTTCGCCTCGCCGCTGGTGCGCTGGCTGCTGTTCGCCTCCGGCGTGCTCGGCTCGGTGATGGTGGCGAGCGGGCTGGTGCTGTGGGTGGTTTCGCGCGCCAGGGACCGTACCGCGGACGGGAAGATTCCCGCCGGCCATCGTTTCGTGGAAGTGCTCAACGTGGCCGCGGTCGCCGGCCTGCTGGTGGCCATCGGCGCCTACTTCTGGGCCAACCGGCTGATTCCGGCGGAGGTGGCCGAGCGCAACCTGTGGGAGATCCGCGTCTTCTTCACCGTGTGGTCGCTCACCCTGCTGCATTCCCTGCTGCGCCGCCACAAGCAGGCCTGGATCGAGCAACTGGCCCTGGCCGGTGGCCTGCTGGCGGCGCTGCCGCTGGTCAATGCGGCCACCGGCGGCGCCCACCTGGGCGTTGCTTTCTACCTGGGGCAGTGGCAGGTGGCGGGCTTCGATCTGTGCGCCCTGGTGTGCGGCGCCCTGCTGCTGCACGCGGCGCGCAAGGTGGCGTCGCACGTGCCGCGGGAGAAGGTGGCCCGGAGCGCGGGGCGGACGAAGAAACCCGCCGCCGCGGGCGGTACGGACGAAGGCGGCGACGGGCCGGTGCCGGCGGTGCTGCAGACGGAGGAAGCATGATGGACTTTCTTGCATTCGCGCTGGCGTTCGCTGGTTTCTCCACCATCGCCATGGGCATGGAAGGCCATGGCCGCCAGGTCTTCGGCCGCGTGCCGGAAGAGGGGCGCCGCCGCCTGCTGAAGCTGGCCGGCTGGGTGCTGCTGCTCCTGTCCCTCGTACCGGCACTGGCCGCCCGCGGGCCGTCCATCGGCACCGTGCTGTGGCTGAGCCTGCTGACGGCGGCGGGTTTCATCGTCGGCCTGATGCTGAGCTACCGTCCGCGCCCGCTGCGTGTGGTCGGCCCGGCATTGCTGGCGCTGGCCGTGGCGGTCTGGGCGCTGGCCGGGCGGTAGCATGGGGACCGTCTACAAGTCGAAGATCGACGCTTGGCTCGCCGTCCTGCTGGTGGGAACGGTGGCCGGGTGCGTCTGGGCGGGCTTCGTGGCGGGGCGGGCCGGCGGCTTTATCGCCTCGTGGTTGTCCGCGCTCCTGTTCAGCCTCGGTGCGGGCCTGCCCTTGTGGATACTGCTGGGCACGCGCTATGTGCTCGACGCCGAAAGTCTGCGCGTCGAATGCGGCCCCTTCCGCTGGCAGGTGCCGCTGACAGGGATCACCGCCGTGACGCCCACGTCCAGTTTCCTGTCCAGCCCGGCGCTGTCCCTGGACCGGCTGCGCATCGACTACAAGCCCGGCGCATCGGTGATGATCTCGCCGCGGGACAAGGAAGGCTTCCTCCGCCAGCTCGACGCCTTGAGGCGCGAGGCGGCGGGGGAAGGCGGCTGACGGGCTGCGCCGTCAGCCCTGGCGCAACTGCAGCGCCTGATATTCCAGGAATTCCTCCAGCCCGTACTCGCCGGCTTCCCGTCCCAGGCCCGACTGCCTGAAGCCGCCGAAGGGCGAGCGCGGGTTGAAGGCGCCGCCGTTGATGTCCACCTGGCCGCTGCGGATGCGCCGCGCAGCGATGATGGCGCGCTCGTCGGTGCCGGCCCACACGGCGCCGCCCAGGCCGTAGAGGGAGTCGTTGGCGATGCGGATGGCGTCCTCGTCCCCGTCGTGGGGCAGGATCACCAGCACCGGGCCGAAGATTTCCTCCTGCGCCACGGTGGCGTGCGGGTCCTCGCACACCAGCACGGTGGGGGAGACGAAATACCCCTGTTCCAGCCCCAGGGGCGGCTCGGCGCCGCCGCATGCCAGGCGCGCGCCTTCGGCGACGCCGCGGCGGATGTAGTCGCGCACGCGGTCGCGCTGGGCGGCGCTGACCAGCGGACCCAGCCGCCTGCCTTCGTCCAGCGCCGGGCCGAGAGTGAACTTCGCCATGGCCTCGGCGGCGATCCGGGCGGCTTCTTCCAGCCGGGCGCGGGGCACGACGAGGCGGGTATGGGCCGAGCAGGTCTGACCGGAGTTGAGCAGGCAACTGGAGACGGTGCCCTTGACCGCGGTGGCGAGGTCCGCGTCATCCAGCACCACGGCGGCGGACTTGCCGCCCAGTTCCAGCGCCACCTTCTTGACCGTGGCGGCGGCCAGCTCCGCCACCCGGCGGCCGGCGCGGGTGGAGCCGGTGAAGGACACCATGTCCACGCGGGGGTCGCGGGCCAGCACTTCGCCCACCACGGGGCCGTAGCCGGTGACCAGATTGAACACGCCCGCCGGCAGGCCGGCCTCGTGGATGGCCTCGGCCAGGATGAAGGCGTTGATGGGGGCGACTTCGGAAGGTTTCAGCACCACGGTGCAGCCGGCCAGCAGGGCGGGGGCGACCTTGAGCGTGATCTGGTTGAGGGGGAAGTTCCACGGCGTGATCGCGCCGACCACGCCCACCGGCTGGCGCAGCACCAGCGAATGGCCGACCCGGCGCTCCCATGCGAAGCCTTCGGCCATGGCCGCGTAGTTCTTCCAGTGCCACAGGGGGCCGCCCACCTGCACGCGGGCGGCCATCTTGAGCGGCATGCCCACTTCGCGGGCGATGGCCTCCGCCAGTTGCGCGCTGCGCACTTCCAGGGCCTGGGCAATGCGGCCGATGGCGGCGGCGCGCGCGGCCGGCGGGGTGCGCGACCAGCCGTCGAAGGCGGCCTGGGCGGCGGCGACGGCTGCTTCGGCGTCGGCCTCAGTGCCGGCTGGGATGCGGGCGTAGACGGCTTCCATGCTGGGGTCGATGACCTCGATGGCGTCGCGGCCGGCCGCATCGGTCCAGCGGCCGCCGATGTAGAACTGGGTGCGCTGCAGGGGCATGGGGTTGTCTCCTGTGCTTGTTGGAATCGTGGTGGGATTCTATCTGCTGTGCGGCCGGATGCCGCGCATGGTGGGAGCAACTGTCTGCAGCAGATTTGTCGTTCAGGCTTACAGGGGGTCGCCCGTTCTCCATGTGGTCTGGTGGCGGATCATGGCGTTCAGACGAATGAGGAGGACGCGCATGCAGGCGACGAGGGCGACCTTGGGGCACTTGCCGCGCTCGCACAGCGTGTTGTAGCGACGCCTGAAGTCATCGTGTTTGCGGATGACC
>NZ_SSOD01000010.1 GCF_004801305.1 Pseudothauera rhizosphaerae
CCGGCCCCGCCGTAGGAGCGGGCTTGCCCGCGATGCGGCCTCATTTGCACCCGGAGCCGCCGCATCGCGGGCAAGCCCGCTCCTACACCCGACCCGTCGGCTACGGGCACAGCGCGCATGATCCCCATCACAGGGTCAGCTTCGGCTCCCTGTCGAACTCCGGATTCGGCTGCAAGGTCAGCCGCAATACCATCGGCTGGCGCATGTCCGGCGGCGGCGGTTCGGGCAAGGGATGGGCGCTCAGGATCGCCCGCAGGTCGGCATCGGTCTGCACGTCGCCCAGGCTGTCGAAATCGCTGCGCACAACCCAGCCTTCCGACGAAATCCAGATGCGCACCACCACCGGCAGCGGCACCGCGCGGCCCTGCTGGCGCTCTCGCAGCCGCTCGTGTAGCCGAGTGATCAGTTCGCCGGCACCTTCGCTGAGGCGTATCTGCAACGCATTTCCGGTCACCTGCGCATAGGCGATCCAGTGCGCCGGCACCTGCTCCTGCGCCTGAGCAACGGTCAACACGGCGGCCGCCATCGCCGAACCGGCCACCAGGCCCGCGCGGCGCGGGAAAACCCGCCGCAGCACCCGTGCGAACAGGCCTGCGGGCCGTTTCTCTCCTGCGGCCCCGGCCTGCGGCGCCGCATTTTCCATTTTCCGTCCGGGTCTATTTCTCACAAATCACTCCTGCGGATAAAGTGGCGGCGCGCGGCGCGCCCGGCTGGTCGTGGCCCAGTTGCGCGTGCTCGCTCTCGTCGAAGCCGACGAAGTTCTCGCGCAGGAAGGTCTTGATCGCCTGCGCCGGCACCGCAGCCACCTCCGTCGCCCCTCCGGCGGGCAGCCTGCGGCCGGCATGCCGGCTCAGGCTGCGCACGTCGCCGGCCCCCGGCGACACCACCGCACGCTCCACCACCATCGCCAGCACCCGGCCATCCGCGCCCAGCACCGCACTGCCGCTGGCGCCCGGTCGCACCGGCGACATCATCGAAAACCGCTCCCGGCCCGGCACCGTCACTGCGTTGAACATCGCCCGCGCACGGTCAGGCATCGCCTGCAGCGCGCTGTAGCCCTCGGCAAACACCGGCACCGCCAACGCACTCGCCGGCGTTTCCACCGGAAACGTCGCCGCCAGGATCGGCTTCAGCCCGGTCTTCAGAACGGCCGCGTCCATATCGCGGGCCGTGGCCCGCACCCAGGCCGGCGCAACCCTGCCGTCCTTGAGCGCGTACAGCCGCCTGCACCCGTCCACCGCATGCCGGGCCGTGAGCACGTCACCCTCCATGTTGAGGAAAATGCCCGTCGCATGCGCCTCCGGCTCCTGCGGCGGCGACGCATGCAGGGCCGAAGCAGCGCACAGCAGGCCCGCCAGGACCGCACGGCGCGCGAGCACGGAACCCCGCCTCATCGGCCCTGCCTCCGCCCTTCGGTCCACGCCCAGCCCGCCTCCGTCCGTACCGCCCCGCCGGGCGCAAACGCGCATTGAACCTCAGCAAGATGACAATTGCGCGTCACTGCACGGTCTGCCGCCCACGCTCCTCCGACGTCAGGCGGGCGCACTGCGCGCCGTCCAGGGCACCCACGCCCAGCACCTGCATGCTGATCACCGACGGGCGCACCTGCCGGGTCTGGCTCCTGGCCATGTCCTGCGCCGCCTGCGAGGCGCTGTTGCCATGATGTTATTGCGGCGGGTATCGATTTCGCCCCATCCGTCTTCGACAGGGGCGATGACGACGACTTCGTCATCCACGATGCGCGCACGCAGACCCGTTCCACTGAGCAGCAGGTCGATGGCCTCGGCCGGCGTATAGACGCCGGGCACGGCGGACGCCATGCGGCCCCGATGGCTGGCATCGATCAGGATGCCGAGCCCGGTCCGCCCTCCCTGCCCTGGGCGGCGGGCGCGGCCAGCATCGCGGTCATCATGGCTGCCAGGCGGAGCCTGCGGACTCCAGCGTGCCGCGCGAAAACGCGGGACGAAAGAAACGGGCCTCGACAAGGCGCCGAGAAGGTCATGATGGCGCTCATGTACGGACGGAGGGTGGCGGCAAAGTCTGTCCGACGGATGTAACAGCCGCGTTGCATCTCTACCACTTAGGGCGTAGCGTGCCGTGGCTGGAGGCCACCGCGGCCTGTGGCGTCGCCGAAGCGAGCCGCATCGCACCACCCGTTGCAGCTTGAGCGGGTCTGCCGCCCAAGGGCGGCAGACCCTTCTGGCGTCACTTCGGGATGGAAGCTCGTGCCGTCATCGGTAGCCCGCCTTCACTCCTGCTGCAGAAGGCTGCGCTGCTCGGGCGTCAGCCGGGCAAGCTGTGCCGCGTCGAAGCTTCTGCCCACACCTACGAACTGGACCGGACTTGCCGGATCATAAGGAAACCCCATCACCGGTTGCCCCACCGCCGGCATGGGAGAAGCCGCCCCCCTCCGCGCATCCGCCTGGGGCTCGCCGAAGCCCAGCACCTGCACGCTGATCACCGACGGACGCGCCTGCCGGGTCTGGTTCCTCGCCATGTCCTGTGCCGCCTGGGAGGCGCTGTTGGCCGCGGCGCTCGCCGAGGTGAGTGCGCCCACGTTCACCGAGGCCACCACCGGCAAACCCGTGGCCTCGCCCTGCACCTCGATGTTCTCCGCATTCACCACCTGCAGCGCCGCCAGGTTCGCATTGCCCGACACCCGGATGCCCGCTTCGCCCGCGTCGATCGTACCCAGCGGTGCGATCAGGTCCACGTCACCCGGCGGTACTTCCGGAATCGGGTTCAGCGTGGCGATGCCTGCGCCCGTGCTCGGTGCCTGCGGCGACAGGGTCACGTTGCCCCACTGGTCGTACACCCGCCGCGGCGGCGTATAGACCACGGTGGTCTTGGCGCCCCGGCCGGCGTTGATGTCGCCTTCGGCCGACCACGCCTGGATGTGGCCGCCGAAGGTGGTCATGATGCGCGACAGGCCCAGCAGGATGCTGCCCTGGCTGTACATGCGGATGTCGCCCGCGCCCTGCGTCATCACGCCCGCCGATGCCGGCGGCACCACACCCTCGACGCCGACGACGATCTGCCCGGCCGGGGCCAGCAACTGGATGTCGCCGCCGAAGAGGCTGCGGATGCCCGCGCCGCCGAACATGATGATGTCGCCCGAGCGTTCGATCTCGTTGCCATCCGCATTCTCTTCCGGGAACAGCGCGGCGATCATCTGGCGGCCGCGCAGGTAGGAGCCGAAGCGCGGACCGTCCACGTCGTTGTATTCGCGGCCGCCGGCCAGCAGTTCGGCGTAATAGACCGTGCGCAGGAAGATGCGCTGCTGTTCGGCCGGCAAGCCAGCGAAACGGGCCAGCGCGTCCTCGTCGCTCGTCGCCTCGTAGCCGAAGGTCGCCTTCAGCCACTCGGCCAGTTCCTCCTCGTAGGTGTGCGCCACCTTGCCGGGCTGGTCGGCCAGCGGATGACCGGGGGTGAGGTCGGCCTGGTTGGCCGGGTCAAGGTAGCGCAGCAGCGCCACCCAGTCCGGGCCGGCCGCGCCGTGGCCGGCCTGGACCACGATGCGCGCGCCGGGGCGGGTATCGCCCTGTATCACGCCGCCCAGGCTGGTGAAGGTGACTTCGCCATAGGCCGGAACGCCCGTGGTGCCGGTGCCCGTCTGCCCGGCCATCAGCACATTGCGGCCGGCGCTGATTTCCAGCGTGCCGGGGCCGGCCACGGTAAAGCTGCTGAACAGGATGTCGCGGCCGGCCTTGACGATGGAGACGTCGTTGGGGTCGGTATGGAAGAACAGGTTGCTGCGGGTGCTGGCTGTGCCGACCGTGCTGACCGGGGTCCGGGCCAGTTCGTTGGCCACGTATAGCGACGGGTCCGACAGCAGCATGCCGGAACGCACGATGTCGCGCCCGGCCTGCATCCACACCGGCCCGGCGCCTTCGTACCAGGTACCGCGGCCGGTGGTCGCGGCCATGGCGATGATCTCGCCGATGCCCAGGCCAATGATGTCGCCGTCCTGAGCATAGATGCGCGTGACCTCGCCCGGCGCCGCCGGAATCTCCTGCGCGGTGCCAGGGCCGAAGGCGATGATGGGAAAGTGGGCAGAACCCGGACGCACCGCTTGCGCCGACAGGTTGTTCTTGCCGATGGTGGTGGTTGCCGATAAGGCAAAAGCCGGTTTGAATGGCGTCGGCACCACCTCGGGGCTGGCGCTGACGCGGCTGACGACGTAGCCATGGGCAAGGATGGAACCGCCGGCCAGCATGTCCATCCGGCCATTGGCGCCGGGGGCCAGCCAGATGTAGTCGCGCGTGACGTCGTAAGTGGAGCTGATGCCGTTGCCCAGCGCCGCCTTGCCCAGGTAGATGCTGCCGGCGGCGGCCACCACGTTCAGTTGCGAGGGCCAGACGAAGCGTCCGTCGGAGACCGAATAGTTCTGTCCCGGGTTGCTGTTGGCGGTCGAGTTGTCGCCCAACTGCTGGCTCCACGACAGGTCGCCGCCGGCCGAGAACAGGTTGATGGCGGTGTTATCCGTCCACAGCGAGAACCAGCCGTAGCCGCCGGCCTTCCAGGCGTCGCTGCCGGCATCGCGGTACGGCGGCAGGTAGGGCTGGTTGATGCGCCCCGGATCCCCGGTGCCGCCGAGTACGAGGTCGCCGCGCGTTTCCAGCGTGGCCACGGCATCGCCCAGCATCAGCACCGGCCCGCCGGAGGCAATCGCCATCGCGGCGGCATAGACGTCCATGGCGCGGATATCCTTGCTGAAGCCGCTGGAATAAGCCAGCACGAGACCGCCCGAAGCGCCCATCCGGGCATCGAGCGCGCCGCGCAGGTTGGCCAACACGCCGCTCATGTTCAGATTCTGCTGCCAGTAGTCCGTGACCTTCGGATTGGTGACGGTGTTCGGTGCCATGGAGCGGGCCTGAAGATCGGGATTCAGGCTGCCGCCAACGCGCAGGGCCAGATCGCCGCCGCCGGTCAGCAGCAGTTCGCCGTCGGCGCCCACGCGCCCGGTGCCGCCCACCGCCAGGATCAGGCCCTGGCTGCGCGGCCGCGGCGTATTCAGTGCGGGATTGCCGATGCGCGTCAACAGGCCGGCATCGCCGCCCACGTCCACGGTCAGGTTGCCGCCGCCCAGGGTGCCGACGCCGACGAAGCCGACCAGTTCGGGAATCGCCGCGATGGCGGTGCGGTCGGTCGCATTGGTGTAGTCCGCGTGCGAGTTGCTCACCGTGCGGCCCGACACATAGGTGCCGAAGTTGATCCACCAACTGGCGAGGATGGGATCGATGCCCCCGGTGTCGCCGCTGGCCTGGCGCCACAGCCAGTTGCCAACGTCCACCGAGCTGCGCTGGCCGCGCAGGTCGTGGGTGCCGTAGTTGACGGAGGCCGGGTTGTAGAACGCCAGCAGGTCGCCGCTGAAGTCGGCGCCGGTGCGCACCAGCAGGTTGCCGCCGCCGTCTGGATACCAGGCCGCATAGGTGCTGCTGGCGCCGCCGTTGACCAGCGCCTCGTACTGCGCGCCCACCTTGGTACGGCCGGCGATGGTCGGCTCGGCCGCGGTTTTCAGGTAGCTGCCGTCGGTGTCCTTGCCATGCGGCAGGTTGAAGGCCGCCTCGTCGGCGCCGGCCGCCGAGGCGGTGGACGTGCCCGCCGTATAGATGCCGTAGAGCGACTGGATGGACACGTCCTCGCCCGCCAGCAGTTCCAGGCTCCCCGTGCCGGTGCGCAGCACGCTGAAGTTCTGCGCCACCGGGTAGATCGCGGTCAGGTTGCCGCTTACGTAGCGGTGGTACAGGCTGTAGTGCGGGTCGGCCAGCGTCAGGCTGCCTTCCGCCTCCGCGCGGGCCAGGCGCGGGTCGGCGGCCGCGATGTCGGCGCCGGCGACCAGGCGCAGGTCCCAGGAGGCCGAGCCTTCCGGCAGCATGGCGGCCACCGCCCAGTTGCGGCCCATGCGCCCGTCCGTGACCGGACGCAGCGGCGTGGCCAGCGTGCCCGCCGGCAGGACGATGCTGGTGAAGCCCGGGATCACCGCGCCCATGGGCAGGTTCAGCGAGCCCGCCAGGAAAACGCCATCGGGGTTGTTGACCGCCTGGGAGGTCGCGCGCTTGGGCAGCGGCACGCCGGCCGGCCAGGTCATGGCCGCCAGCGAGGCGGCGGCCGGCAGCCGGAAGCCGGCATCGAACCGGGTGCCCACGGGCAGGACCACCTGTGCGCTCACCTGCGTGCCGGCGGCGTAGAGGACCTCGCCCGCGGCATCGCGCACGGCCGCCGAGAACACGGTGCCGGCCGGCACGGTCAGTTGCGCCGTGAGCGAAGTTCCAACCGGCAGGTCGGTATCGGCCGCCAGCGCCACCGCCTGGATGGGCAGGTCGTAGTTCAGGACGCGGCCCGGCGGAAAGCGCGTGCTTTCGGCCAGCACCACGCCGGCATTCGGCACCACCACGTCGGCGCCATAGCCCTGGATGCCGGGCGTCAGCACCCAGCCGTTGTCGTCCGGCGTGCCGGGTGGCGGCGCGAAGCCATCGTTGATGCTGCCATAGATATCGAAGTCGCCGCCGGCGCGAATGGCCAAGGCGCCCGCCTCGCCCGAGCCGTAGGCGCCGAAGACCTTCTGCGTGTGCGGATTGAGGCTGTCGTAGCGGTAGCCGGAAAGATCGAGGTCGCCGCTGACCACGAGGTCGCCGTCCGGCGTGGCGCTGACGATTTCCACCGCGGGACGCAAGTGGAAGGCATCACGGTAAGTAGCGTTGTCGAGGCCCGCGAGCTTGTTGCCGAGCAGGTTGGCATTGGCCAGCGCGTTGGCGATGAAGCCGGTGCTGTCGGCGTGCTTGGCGTCCAGGTAATCCTGGTCGACCACCTGATACGGACGGCCGCTGGCGGCGGGATCCGTGCCGTAGCCGGCGTCGTCGTAGCGTTGCACGGCATTGACCGCGATCGACCGCGCACCCTCGATAGTGACGGCGCCGCTGGCATCGATGGCGATATCGCCGGCAGTGGCGCCCCCCAGGCGCGGCGCGTACAGTTCCACCATGCCCCGCGCGCGGCCGTCGTGCAGGGCCGGCCTGGCCCTGACGCGGGCATCGTCGGTGCCGTGGCGCAGATCGATGCGGGCGCCCTCGGCCAGGGCCAGCGTGCCACCGCCCGAGTTCAGCTCGACGATGGCGCGGTTGGGCGCGTCGATGATCTTGCCGTAGCTGTCCAGGCGCAGCGCAGTGCCGTGGGCATCGAGCACGCCGGTACCGGCGACCGTCAGGCCGTTCTTGCCCGCCAGGCGGATGCTGCCCACCCGTTCTCCGCTGGCATCCACGGTGCCGGCCACGGTCAGGTGGCCGCCGTCCAGCGACACGTCGATCTGGTTGGCCTTGAGTTCGTTGCCGATGACCAGGTCGCCCTGCTTGAGCTGGAAGCGGCGCAGGCCGGACACGTGGTCCTCGTTGAGACGCTGGTTGAGCGCGGCAAAGGCTTCGCTCAGGCCGCCCGCGCCCAGCTTCTGCGCGCGTACGTCGATGCCGGCCGATAGATAGGGCACGAAAGTGCCGCCGGCATCGGCATGGCCGCTAGCGCTGCCCAGGATGTGGCCCAGCAGGTCCACCGTGCCCTTGCCCTCGCCCAGGGCGATGGCGGTGAGGCGGCCGGCCTGGTTGTTCTTCGCGGTGAGATCGATGGTGGCGCCGGCGGACTGGCGGATGTCGCCGGCCGCGCTTTCCAGCGTCACGTCGCCGCCCCAACTGTAGCGCGTGGCGCCGTCGTCGTCGAAAAAGGTCAGGGTGCGGCCGGAGAGGTCGAGATACGCCGCATCGCCCAGCGTCAGGTCGCCGCCGGCACTCAGGGTCAGCTTGCCGCTGGGCAGCGCCACCATGGTGTCGAGGCTGAGGTTCTGGCCGGCGGTCAGCGACAGTTCGGCGCCGATGGCGGACACCGTGGCGGCATCGGCCGCGCCGCCGGCCGGCGCGGACACCGTGATGGCGCCGCCGGCCGTGATCTTGTTGACCGAGCCGGCCTCGCCGCTGATCAGCGGCGCGACGATGTCGAGGTTACCGCCGCTGTAGCGGAAGCCTTCACCCGGCACGTAGTCATTCTCCTGCTGCTGATAGACCGCCAGCGTGCCGAGATTGTTGGCCGTGATGCGGTCGCTGGCGTGCAGGTCGACGTTGGCGAAGCCCAGCGCCAGCCGGTCCAGCGAACTGATGCCGTCCGGGCGGCTCCAGGGGCCATAGCCGAAGGTGATGCGTTCGGCCTCGACCGCGAAGCTGCCGGCGCCGGTGCCGGCGCCCTCGCCGATCACCACCGCGGGCGCATCGCCGGAACCGTTCCAGACCAGTTCCTTGGTCTGGATGCGCGCTACCTCGCTAGCGCTGCCATAGCCATAGATGGCGGGCGTGGTCAGCACCAGCTTGTCGAGCTGGGAAACGCCGCCCGCGTCGAGCGTGGAAAGGGTGACGCCGCCAAAGAAGTTGAAGGAACGGCTAGCGATCAGCTCCAGCGCTTCCAGCGCCGGGGCGCCGGTCGTGGTGTCGCCGCTCAGCAGGAGGTTCAGCAGGTCCTGGTTCAGCGCCAACCCTGGCGCCAGCGCCGCGCGGTCGCGGGCCGCGTCCAGCGCTTCGTTGTCGCCCACGTTGAAGGCGCCCGCCGCCAGGTTCAGGTGGCGCGTGCCGTACCGCACCGACTCGTGCATGTCGAAGGTATTGTCGGTGGCGAAGGTCAGGCTGCCTTCCGAATACAGTTGCGTGGCGCCGCTGCAGTCGAGCGAGGCGCAACTGCCGATGCGGATGGGCGCGGGCCCCACCGTGGCGCTGCTCGCCGCCGGCGCCAGCCACTGCTGGCGGCCATTGGAAACCGACACCACGGCCGCGCTCCCGGCCTGGAAGATGAAACCGTCGTCGGAGTCATAGGCCACCGGGCCCTGGCCCAGGGTATTGATGACGGCGCCCTGCTCGATCTCTATGCCGAGGCGGGCATTGGAAAGGCCGCCATAGGCCATCAGCATCACTTCCGGCGCGCTGAGCTCGGCGCCGCTGCGCAGGACGATGCCCAGGGCCGGGCTGGTACTGATGCCGTTGGCCGTGTTGTTGTTGAGCTGCACCAGGTTGCCGCTCTGGCCATACACCACGCCCGGCAGGCCGCCGATGGCAAGGCGGCTGACCTCGATCTTGCTGAGGTCCGAGGCGCGCAGGGAGATGCCATAGTCCGGGGCGGGCATGGCGCCATCGGCCAGTATTTCCACAGTGCTGTTGGCCGTCCCCGCCACCGCCAGGGTACTGCCGAAACCGCCTTCGGCGGCGGCGCTCAGCACCGTGCCGTCGAAGTTCAGGCTGATCTCCGTGCTGTCGGCCGGCCGGGAAGAGAAGGACAGCACCAGGGTCTTGGCATCGGCCTCGATCTGCGCACGCGGCACGCCCAGGCGCGCGGCGTCGATGCGCGCATAGTCGGCATAGGATGTCTCGTTGTACTGCGAATAGCCGCGCAGCACGTCGGCTGGCGTCAGGATGACGGAATGCGCCAGCGTGTCGGCAAAGCCGGTGCCGCCGATGGACAGCGTGCCGCTGGCGAGCCAGGAACGGTTGCCCATCCGGCTCGGTGCCAACGGGGCGCCGCTGGCCGCGCCGCCATTGATTTCGACGCGGAAGGCGCCCGGCAACAGCGCATAGGTCGAGGGCAGCAGCGTGTAGGTGCCGGCCGGCAGGCCGGGCACGCCTTCGGGAATGGTGATCTGCTGGCCGAGCAGCGGCGTCGAGGCCCCCAGTTCGCCCGAGGACGGCGCGGCCACAGGCTGCGCGCCGGGCACGATGGCATAGACCGGATGATCGGCCAGGCTGGGGGCGCTCACGCCGTCCTTGCCGATTTGCAGCAGCGGCGTGTAGCGCGCATCGGTGGAGCCGCCGCGGCCGGAAACGAAACCAGCGCCAGCCAGCGTGCCGCCGCCGGAGAGGTCGATGACCGCGCCTTCGGCGACATTGGTTTGCAGGCCGGTCAACTGGATACCGCCGGTGATGACCTTGCCGACGCCGTTCAGGCGCAGGGGGTCGTCGCTGTTGTAGTACCAACTGATGCCGTCGGCGGTGCCGCCATAGGGGATGACGAGACCGGCGGCGCTGACCGAGGTGATGGAGCCGGGCAGCAGGTTCACGGTCTGCGTCGCCGTTGACCCAGTGGACGAGCCGAGCGCGATCATGCCCTGCGGCGCGCGAATCACGCCGCTCTGGTTGAGGGTAGGGGCGATCAGCGTAAGACGGCCGAATACGGAGTACGGCTGGTCGGGCAGCGTGTCCGTGCTGCGCGTGACCGTCAGCGCGCGCGTGAAGTCGGTGGTGTTGCCGACGCTCTTGTTGTCGCGGCGGCCGGCATTGACCGTCACCGCCGCATGGGTAATGGGGTAGAGCTGCGCCGCCGACAGCGTGAGGTCGCCGGCCACCAGCAGGGAACTGTTGTTGCTGTTGCCGGCAGCCTGGCTGGCTCCGAAGCGCATGTCGCCGGCGCTGACGAGCGAGACCTGGTCGAAAGCACGGCGGTCGATGACCTGGTCGGTGTCGGCGCTGAAGCCCGCGATGGTCATGTGGCCGCCGGTAGCGGTGACGCCCGGGACGGTGGCGACGTCGAACACGCGGCTGGCGCTCAGGGTCAGGCTGCCGAGGTTGGGCTGGGTCGAGCCGGTGACGTTGAGCACATTGGAGGAATGGGCAATGCCGGTATAACCCGTCGTTGTCGTGCTCGTCGTCAGGAAAGCGGAGGACCATTTCATGTAGGGCGCGGCCAGTTCGACATGGCTGCCGTCCGGGCTGGCGTCGCTCCAGCCGAGCGCGCCGACGTAGAGGTTGATCGCCCGCCCCAGCGTCAGATCGACGCTGCCATCGAAGGTGAGCATGGCCGAGGTCCACAGATTGAGCGTGTCGAAGCCGCCCTGGCTGACCCGGTCGGCGCCCAGGCGCGCGTGGCCGTAGGTGAAGAGGGCGATGCCGTCATCCTCGGGGCTGGCATTCGCCGCGAGATCGCTGGTCCCCTGTTCCTGCGCGAACACCAGTTCGGTCACCCGGCGCTCGTACTCGGGCGTGGTGTTGATGTAGTTGTTGTTGGCCAGGCCCACGGTCAGGCTGCCGCCCGCCGCGCCGGCGCCGCCCGACGCCCCGCGCAGAGTGCCGTCGAGGTAGAAGCCGGCGCTGGACGACAAGGTGATGCTGCCGCCGGCGCTGACCACGTCGGTCGCGCCGATGCCCGGAATATCCAGCACGGCATGGCTGCCGGAAACGTCGATCAAGGCGCCTTCACGCACCACCACGAAGTGCGGCAGCCCGCCCAGCGTTCCCTCCACTGGGTCGATTTCGGCATTGCCGAACAGAATGCTGCCGCCCGCATCCACTCGGCCATAGCGCTCACCGCGGGCATTGACGGCAGTGATGGCGCGGCCGGCCGCGTCGAGCACGGCGTGCTCGCCCACCCAGACCGATGCGCCGATAGGCATCAGGCCGCCCTGGTCATGGCGGCTCAACCGGATGCGCCCGCCCGGCGCTTCCAGGCGGCCATCCACGGTCAACTGGCCAGCGGTCAGCAGGGCAATGGACTGCCCCGGGTCCACGGCCACGCGCGCCCCTTCGGCCACATGCAGCCGCTTGGCATAGGCATCGGCCGTCTGGCCGTCGCCGACCGTAAGCGTCAGGCTGGCGCCCCGGCGCTGGCCGAGCACGCTCTTGACCGGGTCTTCCTGGTAGAGCGGCGGTGTCCACAGTTCCAGCCCCTCGCCGCGCGTGGCGGCGCCCTTGGCGCCGGCGCCCAGGCGCAGGGCGGGCATGAAGACTTGCAGGTCGGCGTCCGGCGCCACCAGCGCGGAGTGCCGGCTGAACACGTCGTAGGCCGAGAAGCCGCTCTGGAAGAAAGCGCTGTCCAGCACCCGGGGCGCGCGCACCGCCACCTGGCGGTCGAACACCGCGCCCGGCGCGATGAGGGTGCCCGCCTCAAAGACCACGTCGGCCGGCGCCAGCGTGCCCGCCGGGGCGGTGTAGGCCGGCGTGGGAATGCCGGTGGCCAGGCCGGCCGGGACGACGTAGCCCGCCGTCAGGGAACCGGAGGCGATGCGATCCACCACCGAACCGGCCGGCACCACCTGGCCGGTGGAACCGCGATAGATCGTGGTGCCCACATAAACCGTCAGCGTGGTGCCGCCCAGGTCCCAGCCGCCTTCGCCGACCGGAATGCTGAGGCCCGTGGTGTTGGTGAAGGCAATGCCGCTCGTTATCCGCTGGCCGGGCATGACCACGTTGAAAGTGGCCGCGCTCGGCAGCGGTTCTCCCTTCGCCACGGATACCGGCTCGTCCAGTATCAGGCCGACCTGCGCCGCTTCGCCGCTTTGCAGATGGCCCGCGTCGTGCACCTTGCCGCCCAGCACCAGGGGCTCGCCGGTGCGCAGCGTCAGCGTGCCGCTGCCGGCGACGCCATAACCCTTGATCTGCCCCTCCAGGCTCACTTCGCCAGTGGTACTGCTGCGGCCCGACTCCAGCGCGACGCTGCCGCCCTTGCCGCCCTTGCTCCCGCCGTCGGCCAGCACCGCGGCGCCGGACGACACGTCGATCAGGCTGCCGGTTTCCAGCACGATGTTCTGGCTGGTGGACAGGCTGATGCTGCCGCCATCGAGGAAGGCCAGCCTGGCCTGCTCCTCCGGGTTCAGCCGCAGGTTGGCCCAGTGGCCGGTGAGGTCGAGCGTGACGCCGTCGTGCAGGGTGATGTCAGCATTGCCGCCCAAGGTCAGCACCTGCGGCGTGACGCCGCTGCCCGGCGCGAAGTTGTTGGTGACGCTGATGCTGCCGCCGTGGGCGGTGACGTCGGCATTGAAATCGACGACGGGCGCGACGATGTCCAGGCGGCCGCCGTCGGCCAGCGACAGCGCGCCATCGATGCTGACCGCGCCGCGGGTGCCGATCACCAGACCGCCGAGCGATTGCCGGTTGAGTTGGCCGGCGTCGAGCCACAGGGTGTTGGCGCGTTCGGCCGGCAACAGGGTGTCGATGTCGAGCCCGGCGCTGATGGCGTCGAGGTCGGCGATGCGCACGTCGGTGGTGTCGATGGCAGCAATGCCGCCCATCATGCCGCCGATCCCCGGCAGGCCGAAGCGGCCGAACATCAGCGCGCCGGCGCGGGCGACCGCGGTCTGCGCCTGCCTGTAGCCGTCGTCGATGCCATCGCGGCCGCGAACCTGGCGCGCGCCGTTGAACACGTCGGCGACGATGTCGCCTTCCAGCACCGCGGTGGGCGCGCCGACGATCAGCCGGCCGGCGTCGCGGCCGACGGTGTAGCCGTTCTCCAGGCGCTGCGGTGGGGCGATGATCGGGTTGTAGTAGTAGTCCGTCTGGCCCCAGCGGGCATGTTCGTCCTCGAAGCCCTGGTACACGCCGATGAACAGCATGTCCGCCGGCGCATCCTGCACGGCGTACAGCTTGCCGTCGCCGCCCTTGAGCCAGGTCGTCCTGACGTAGCCCGTGGCGATGTCGAGGGTGCCGCCGGAAATGTTCAGGGTGGAACCGGCCTGGGTCACCACTTCGTTGCCGTTGAGCAGGATGGTGCCGCCTTGCGCGGCCCACTCGCCGATGCGGTGGCCCTGGTTGCTCAGGTAGCCGCTCACTTCCAGCAGGCCGCCCGCCGCATACCAGCGATCGGATTCGTAGCCCCCGGTGCCGGCCGGCACCAGGATCAGATCGCGCCGGTCCACCCAGATGTTCTTGTTGAACAGCGTGCCCGCGTCGCGGTTCACTGGCGAATCGCGCAGTTCGTTGCCCTGTACGTTGACCTTGACGTTGTTGGACTCCATCGCCACGTTGACGCCAACGGCGCCGGACACGTCGAGGATCGCGCCTGCGGCGACGAAGTTGCGCTTGCCGGCGCCGACCACGATCTGGCCGCCGGTGGCCAGCGTCAGGCTGGCATCGGTGAAGTGGACGTTGCCGCCGCTGACGATCTCGATCCGCGACAGGTCGAGCCGGTCGTTCAGGCTGGAATAGTTGTTGAAGCTGCCCGTCGCCACCGTGGAGCGCGGCGCCGAGGAATTTTCGATCAGGGTGTCACGCTGGCTATCCAGCGCCGTCTGGCTGTCGTCTTCGATGACGACCGCAGTGGTGGCACCGGAACCCAGCGTTACCTGCCCACTGGCATCGGTGGCCGAGTTCAGCAGATGGATCGTGCCGCGCTGGTTCACCGTGGTGGTGCTGACCGCCGTGCCATTCTGGCGCACGTCCCGGCCGGCCAGGGTGATGTCGCCTTCGCGCGCCAGGATCAGGCCGCTGTTGGTCACCGTACCCGCCGTGCTGCCGGTGGCGAACTGCGGCGCGATTTCGTTGCCGCGCGTGCTGGAAGCGCTGTTCTCGTCGGTCCCCACGCCCCTGCGGATGATGAAGCTGTCGCCGGCGGCCAGCGCCGTCTGGCCCCTCCGGGTCACGATCTCACCGGCGTTCTCCACTTCCTTGCCCAGCAGCAGCACGTAGCCGCCGCCCTGGGTCACAGACTGCGGCGTGTGGGTCTGGATCAGCGCGCCCTGCTCCACCTTCACCGCGCCGCCCGCACCGGTGAAGGTCGGGGTGGTGGCGCTGGCACCGTACAGGCCGTTGTCCTGGAACTGCGCATCGGTGATGTTCGCCGCCGCGGCCACCAGGTTGCGCACATTGACCTGGCTGCTGCCCTCGAACACCACCCCGTTGCGGTTGAGGATGAATACCGTGCCGTCGGCCTTGATCTGCCCCTGGATCTGCGAGGGTCGCGCGTTCGGGTCATTGACCCGGTTCAACACCGCCCAGTTCGCATCCTGCTCGAAGTTCACCGTGGTGTTGCGGCCCACGTTGAACGTCTCCCAGTTCAGGATCGCCTTGTCCGCGGTCTGTTCGATGGTCACTGTGGTCTGGCCGCCTTCCATCGTCTGCGTCGGGGCGTTGGCATTGCTCCAACCCTTGGTCAGTTCGTTCTCGTCGATCTTCAGCCCGCCTTCGCCCAGGCCGTCGGGGACCGACGACGGGCGCAGCAGCGCCGCCTGCCGGGCCTGCGCCTGCAGCGCCTGCTGCAGGGCGATGGCCTGGGCGGCGGTGTTGAGGTTGGCGATGGAGGTCTGCAGCCGCTCGCGCGCCGCATTGCTCTGGCCCTGCGGGCTGGTCAGGCTGGATACCGGGTTGCCGTTGGGCAGCAGGCCCGTGGCCGTCGCCGTCGCCTGGTTCGCCCCCTTGGCCGCGAACCAGGCCGGGCTGAACGCCTGCTGCGCATGCGCGTGGCCGACGGCACCGCCGGCCATCATCGCCAACGCGATGGCACGGGCAACCGGGGCCATCATGAAAGCTCGTGCTTCGGAGGGGTTCGACTGGCAAGGCTTGCTGTTGCGCGTGCGAGTGGTCATAAGTGCGTTCTACCGAGTGAGGTTGGCCCGTTCGGCTGCCCGCCTCATGCCGGCCAGCCGTATGGATGGAGGCGTTCTCACCTCCCGCGGCATGCGCCGGCGGCAGGCGGAAGCCCCCTTCTGTACGGCTGACGAACGGCACGGACCCAATGCCGCAAAATTTTTCGCACTCCCCCGAGCTCAACGCGCATGGCATGCATGCATACGCGCGACGCTGCTCCGACGCACCGCCGACGGCCGGTTCGACGTCCCCTTTCGGATCAGCTCAGGATCAACACGCCGGCCGGCAACGTGCGGGCGCGCAGGTCGAAAGACTCCTGCAACTGCCACAGCGCCATGTCCAGTTCGACGATGGCGAAGCGCCCGCTGACCGGGCGGTTGCGCACGCGGTCGTTCATGAGCATCACGCGACCGGTGCGATACCGGTTGATCTCATCGATGACGTCGGCCAGGGGCGTCTGGCTGAACACCAGCACGCCCTCGCGCCAGGCCGTGGCCGCGGCCGGCTCGACGCTGGCGACGCTGCCCACGGCAACGGCGTCGTAGCGCACCTGCTGGCGGGCCTGCAGGACGCGCGTACCCGCCGGATGCTCGACCCGCACCGCGCCTTCGATGCAGGTCACGCAGGCCTTGCCGTCCACGTGGCGCACTTCGAAGCGCCCCCACTCGGCCGTGCTGCGGCCGGCACCGGCGATGACGGCGAATGCGCGGCCCGCACCGAGGTCGATGGCGGCCTCGCCGGCGATCAATTCCAGACCGACGGCTTGCCCGCCGCTGGTGCGGCGGCGCACGCTGGTGCGGGTGTTGAGCGTCACGTCGATGCCGTCGGCCAGCGCCAGCGTGCGCTGCTCGCCGGCCGCGGTGCGGTCGTCCGCCCCCCATTCGTCGATGGCGGGCCACCAGCCCAGGGGCGGGTGGACCACGGCCACGCCGGCCGCTGCCGCCGCGCCGATGGCAGCCCCCAGGAAGGCGCGGCGGCCGTATGCCGAGCCGACCCGTCGCCGGGGCCGCGGCACGGCCTCGGGCTTGCGCTGCAGCAGTTCGCGCGCGGGCGGTTCGAGGGCGTCCCAGCGGAATTTGACCGCGTTGTAGGCGGCCTGATGGGCGGGACTGCTGTGCACCCAGCGCCGGAAGCGCTTGGCGTCCAGTTCACGGGCATCCCCCGAGCGCAGCAGGCGCAGCCAGTTCCAGGCCTGGGCTTCCAGGTCGGCAGGCACGGCGTGGCCGTCACGGGACGGAGGTGTCGTCATCGCGTCATGTCCTTCAGTCAGACTCGACCGGCAGGCGGGTTTCCGCCGGCCTGCCGCATGTGAGCGTCTGTCCTTTCATGATGGATGACGAACGAGCGCGTGGGAAACCGCATTATTTTCCTTCTTCGACCGCGGCCAGGTAGGCGTCCAGGCGTTCGTGGACGCGCCTGATTTCGTATTCTACGGTGCGCAGGGACACGCCCAGGCGCTGGGCGGCTTCCTTCTGCGTCACCCCTTCGGCATGGACCAGCAGCGCCACGGCACGGCGCCGCTCGGGCATGCGGTCCAGCAGTTCCTGCAGCGCTTCCAGGTCCGAACGCATTTCGGCCGCGTCCGCCGGACCTGGGGCCGGGTCCGCCAGTTCCTCCAGCAGCGCGTCGACATCCTCGCCGGACAGCAGGCGGCTGTTCCGGCGCTGCACGTCGATGGCGATGTTGACCGCCATGCGCGCGAGGTAGGCACCGGGATCGCGCACCGGGCCGAGGTCTTCGCCGCCCTTCAGGCGCAACCAGGTGTCGTGCAGCGCGTCGCCGGCCAGTTCGGCGTTGCCCAGCCGCCGCGCCAGGCGCCGCTTGAGCGCGGCATAGTGCTGGCCGAGGTAGTCCAGCAGGGCGACGTGCGTGCTCTCAGCCATTTCCGGTGCGCTCCCGCTGCTCTTCGCAGCGCGGCCCGTTCGCCGAATCGTTGGACCGGATCATCATCGTGAGCGCCTGCCGGGCGATGGCCGGCGGCGGCGCGCGCTCGATCCGCACGCGCTGCAGGGCGCCGAGCAGCGCAGCATCGCGCTCGGCATCGCCGCTGCTGCCGAGCAGGCGGACGTCGTAAAGCCGGCCGTCGGTACCGGGCAGGAAGCGCAGCAGCACGCTGTAGTCGGCCGGCCGGGTACGCGCATCCGCGCACAGGCTTTGCCAGATGCGTGCCTGGAGCAGGCCGGCATAGCCGGCCTCGCCGAACAGCGCGGCGAGGCCGCTGCGCCGCCCGACCGCAACCTCGGCCTGCTGCAGGACGAAGGTCTGGCCGAGACGGGAACGGCGCCGCGCCGCCGCCAGGCCGGAGCCCTGCAGCAGCATCTGCAACCCCACTTCGGCCGAGTAGCGACCCCGCACCGGCGAGGACGTGCGTCCGCCAAGGAGGTCGCTGGGCAGCAAGGTCGGGCGGCCGGTCGCCTGGGCATACCGGTCCAGCGCCGCTTCCAGCGGTTGGGTGGGGATGTCGAAGTCGAACTGCGTGTCGTCTTCGGAAAAGGACGAGGCCGGCACAGGTTCCGCCAGCGGGGGGCCACCGTACGCTAGTTCGACCGATGCAAGCCCTCCCAGCATGAAGAGCGCCGCTCCGGCGCCAATCAGGCCGGCCACAGGCGAACGCACGCCAGCCAACCCGGTTCACCTGACGAAGAGCCTTCATCGGCGCGACCATGCCGCGGGTCCCGGTACGGAATGAACGAGCAAGTCGACAAGATACGGGCAGCATTCATAGCCGCGACATTGTGGCGGCCGAGGATGATGCTTTCGTTACGGAGGGTGCAGGCGACCGGCGCTGCCGTGTGGCTTACGGCCGTTGTTGCATGATTGTCATCTTTGCTGGCTATGCTGATGCAGTCAGTCCCTTCAGCGCGGCCATTGCATCGACGCCCCGCGTATCAGGGCGGTTGGAGGCCGGTCTACAGCAGGGGCCTCGAGGAATGCGTGGCATAGGGTACCGTAATGCGCGATCACGGATTGGCTTGGTGGGGTTTGTGCTTGCGTGCGCTTGCACCGGCTTCCTTCATGCCGGCGTTGGGGTCTCCCCTCCTCCCCCGGCGGCCGGCGTATCCGCAGATGCCGCAATCGACTTCGACATCCCTGCGCAAGCGCTGGAAACGGCGCTGGAGCGCTATGGCGCCGTCACAGGTCGCTCCGTGATCCACCAGGGCTCGCTGTCCATGGGCCGCACGTCGAGCCCTGTCAAGGGGCGCTTCACGCCCGATGCCGGGTTGCGGCTGCTGCTGGAAGGCACCGGCCTGTCGCCGCGCTACTCGGACCCGGAGCGAATCGTGCTGCTGCCGGCGCCGCGGACGCCTTCGGACAATGCCGCAGCCGCGGCCGTACACCGGGCGTATTTCGGCGCTGCGCAGGCGAGCCTGCGACGGGCCTTCTGCAACAACCCGTGGATCGCGCCCGGCGGCTACCGTGCCGCGATCAGCCTGCGCCTGGATGCACGGGGTGCGGTGCTCGATGCCCGGCTCCTGGACACGACCGCGGACACAGCGCGTGACGCCGCCATCGTCGAAACGCTGCTGGCGATGCGTTTCCAGGCGCCGCCCGCGGACGTGCCGCAGCCGATGTTGCTGCTGATTCTGCCCAGGGCCGCAAGCGCGAACGAATGTCCGGCCGATTCCGCGGATCCGACTGAGAATTGAAGATCGGATATCATGAACAAAGCCGCCACCATCACCGAGTTCCTCGATTATCTGGCCTGCTCCTATGACGAACTGCGGCACCACTTGGCCCGTCGCCTGGGTTCGGATGAACAGGCGACCGAGGCGCTGCAGGACACCTGGGTCCGCCTGGCGTCCCACACGGGGGATGTCGCCGCCGATTCGGTCAGCAACCCCAGAGCCTACCTGCTGCGCATGGCGTTCAACCAGTTCGTGGACCGCTATCGCAGCCGGAGCCGGCTGCTCGGCGCCGAGGAGATCGACGCCCTGCTCACCCACCCCGATCCTGCGCCCGGACCGGCCGAGACCACCGAGGCCAGGGCCGAGCTCAAGTCGCTGGCTGCGATCATCGAACGCCTGCCGGCCCGGCGTCGGCAGATCCTGCTCGCGATCCGGCTCGAAGGCCTGCCGCAGAAGGAGGTGGCCGAGTGCCTGGGCGTCTCGCTCAGGCTGGTGCAGCGCGAGCTCAAAATGGCCCAGGAGCAGATCGCCGCTCATCTGGACCGATGACGCGCCGCCGCCATTGGCGTGCGTATCGCGCGCTCGCGATACGTCTACGTGATTGAGCGGCAGTTCCGCCGTCACCCTGCACATGGATCAATGATTCCCGCATCAGACCCTCCTCCGTTGAGTGCGATCGAACGCGAAGCCTTTGCCTGGGTCGTCCGCCTGACCTCCGGAAAGGCGACGGCCGCCGATGCCGATGCGCTGCAGGCCTGGTGCGCGCAGAGCCCGGCCCACCAGGCCGCCTTCGCCCGCGCCCAGCGCCAATGGCATAGCATCAAGGCGGCCGGCTCGCAGGTGTCCAACTGGACCCCTTTGCGCGCCGGCGGCGCGGCCGGCGGCAGCGTCCGCCTGCGCCGGCGCGCCTTGATCGGCGGTGCGCTGGCCGCGCCTGCGGCAATAGCGCTGGCGCTGTGGCGGCCGCCGCTGGACCTGTGGCCGTCCGCCGGAGAACTGAAGGCGGACTATCGCACCGCGACCGGCGAACGCCGCCGCGTGGAGCTGTCCGAGCACGCGGTGCTGGATCTGGATACGCGGACGAGCATCCTGGTCCGCGGCGCCCTCCAGGAAATCGAAATGATCGCCGGACAGGTGGCGATCGAGACCGATGGCGGCGTACCATTTGCGGTGCGGGCCGGGACCGGGCGCACGACCGCCGATGCCGGCGCCGCACGTTTCGACGTGCGGTGCATCGGGCAGGAGGTCCGGGTCACCTGTCTGTCGGGCTCGGTCCGCGTGAACCACCTCGCCGGCGTTCATCGCCTGCAGGCGATGCAGCAGATGAGCTACGATCAGCGTGCGATCGCCGAGGCCGTTCCGGCCGATCCGGAAGAGGCCTCGGCTTGGCGCGAGGGCGTGCTGGTGTTCCGCAGGGTACCGTTGGCCCGCGTGGTGGATGAACTCAACCGCTACCGGCCGGGCAAGGTGATCGTGCTCAACGACCGCATCGCCGCGCTTCCGGTCAGCGGCCGCTTCCTCATGGACGACCCGGACGCGGTCCTCGAACAACTCCGCCTGGCGCTCGACCTGAGCGTGAGCGTATACCCTGGCGGCATCGCCGTGCTGGCGTGACGCCGTGCCGCGCTTCAGCCCAGCGGAATCACGCGCCGATACTGCATGACCGGCCCTTCGCTGCGACGCAGGCCAAGGGTGACTTCCAACCCCCTTGCCGCGGCGCGGGCGCGGCCGGCGGCCGGCAGCCGGCGCCAGCCCTGGCCCGGCTCCCAGGCCCGGACCTCGAACGACGCCACGCCGTCGAGGGCGGCGATACGGTCGGCGGTGCGCGGTGCGGGCAATGGATACGCCGCCGCGGGATCGCCGGCGGCACGATAGAGCGTTCCGCCCTGCACCCACCATTGCACGCGCTGCCATTGGCCCGGCGCCGCGGGCGCGGCACGCACCAGTTCAATCGCAAACGGCACCTGGTTTGTGCGGCGCGCGTCCATGCCGGCGGGCAGCAGCGACACGGGTACCGCGGCACGGCGGCCGCGAGGCGCCTCTTCGCCGCCATTGCCATCCTCCTGCGACGCCGCCGCCTCGGCTGCGGGAGACGGCAGTTCCACGGTCGTGCGCCAGCTCAGGTCGCGCTCGATCTGCTGCAACGCCCGCATGAGCCGTACGCTTTCCTCCGTGCGCATCTGCAACCGGGTGTCCGCGCGGCTCATGCTGTCCAGGCCGCGCCAGGCGATCAGGCTGAGCAGCGCCATGATCATGATGGCGATCATGACTTCGATCAGGCTGAAGCCCGGCTCCGCGCGCCGCAGCGTCATGGCCGCTCCGGCAGCCGCGTCTGCAGGCTGGCCAGGCGCCGGTGGCTGTTGCGGCCCTCATAGACCTCCACCGAAACGAAGCGTACCCCTTGCTGCGAAGGGCCGATCTGCACGCGGCAGATGAAGGGTTGATCGGCCTGGGGGCAGTCGACGGCCTGGATGCCGGGCGGCGGCGGCGTGCCGACCTGCAGTTCCGCCAGACTGTTCTCCGCCGAGAGCATGGCGAGCGCGCGCTGTTCCAGATGGCCGAGGTTGGTGGTCGTCTGGCTGGTCATGCGCACGAACGCGGCCAGCGCCACGCTGACGATCGCCAGCGCGATCAGAACCTCGATCAGGGTAAAGCCGGCCTGGCCGTTGCGATCGCGCTTCGGGGCGTGTGGCGGCGCGCGCATGGGTCACTCCGCCCGGAAGCCGCCGGTGCCGTCGCGCACGATGGTGGCCGTGTCGTTGCCGCTGCGCAATTCCAGCTGCCAAGGCAGCCCCATCCATTCGGAGGTCAGGACCAACGGCCTGGCCGGCACGACCTCGACCGGCCGGATGCGCCACTGCCGCGGGCGCAGGACATCATCGCGCGGGAACTCGTCCAGATCGCCCGCCGTCGATACCGTCGGAACGACGCTGCCGGGAACGCCGGCCCATGTGCCGCGTGCGAAGTAGTAGCCGTCTCCACGCGGCTGCCACACGATGAGCCGACCGTCGATGCGGACCTCCTGCTGCGCGGCGCTCAGCCGCTGGGCGAGTTCCCGGGCGTCGAGCCGCAACGCCTCGCCGGGCCGGGGTGTAATGCTCACGGAGATCGCGGCCGTGGCGATGCCGATGATGACGATCACCACCATCACCTCGACCAGGGAAAATCCACGATTGCGGTCGATCGGACTCATGCCGGCGTGCCATTGATGTGATTGGAGGCCCGTCTCTGCTCGCTGCATTCGACGGGGGTTTGATTCTATGAATTGAATGTGGCGTTGACATGAAAGGCCAACATGAATCTGCTATCAACGCTGCAATCGCCCCCCTCCAACGGCGAGGACAGGACCGGCATCGTAGGAGCGGGCTTGCCCGCGATGAGGCGTCATTGGCACCCGGAACCGCCCCATCGCGGGCAAGGCCGCTCCTACATCGCCTGAAAGGAGCATGCCCCAATGCGCCACCCATGGAAGACCATCCCGCCCGCTCGTATGGTCCACATCGCGGGCGCATCGCTTGTCGCCGCAGGTCTGCTCTTCTGGTCCTACCGGCTGCTCGGCCCCGAACCGGCTCCGGCCCAGCGGCCGGAAGCGATTCAATCCGGGGTCGAACCGGCGGGCGAAATCGTGGCGGGCTGGCTGGGGCCCGGCGACGTTCGTCTGAACATCAACGTGATCGGCCTGGTACGCCGGCAGGACAAGGCGGTCGCAGTGCTCAGCATCAACGACGCGCCGCCGGTTGCCTATATGTCTGGCGAGACGCTGATGCGCGACGTGGTCCTGCGCTCCGTCGAGCCCGACGGCATCACCGTGGAGCGCTCGGGCACGCCCCTGCGCATCGCCGCGCCGGCCCGGCCGGAGCCCGATCCGTCGGGCATCGTTCGCGTTCCCTGACGACGGGCGCGCCCGGCCGAGGCGCTCGGGATCGGCCACCCTGCGACGGGCCGCGCCCCGCCGCCTTCATCAAAATGTCATTTCCTGGAACCTTGATCCAAGGCCGATCGTCCTGGCATTTCAGCAGCGGCATTCCGCTGTCGCATCTGTGTCGATCAATCCGTCTATTGAGAAGCAGGGGTCCGTGCCGTCTGGCGCTGCCTGCCTCGTTCCAGTAGACACCACCAGGAGGAGGTCATCAGATGCCCTCTTCTCGTTGCAGACCTGCTGACGACCTTCCCGCCTGACTCCAATTCCGGACGACGAATTCACGCGGTACCTGACCAAGCGGCGCTGCCGACATGGTTCCTGCGCATCGACATGCTGGCGCTGGGGAGAAGTCCGAATGAAGATGAGAAAGCCAAAGCACAGGGCCGGCCTGTACGGATCGAATGGCTACCGGGTCTCCATGACCGAGCTTGACGGAAAGCTGTCCGAATGGATGGGGGTGGCCAGAAAATCCGGCCCGGTCACTGTCGAGCGTTATGACGAGCCATGGGCCTGCATCGTATCCTGGCCGAGCTGGGTCGAAATCGACTGCCTGAAAACCTATCTCCCCGGCCGCAGCCACGCGCTGGTCTCCTTGCGGGAAGCGCTGGATAACGCACTTTCATCCGAGGGCAGGCTGATCAGCGAACTCACGCAGCAATGCCGGAGCGGCGTTGATGCTCACATCGTCATTCGTGCCTGGGTGCTGCAGATCGTCTATTCGGTCTCTTGCGCAACGCAAGTCCGGGAGGCGCTCGGCTACAACATGCTGTGGCGTTGGTTCATCGGCTATGCGCGTGCCTCGGACCCGTTGCCCGACGCCGCCAGGTTCATCCAGGACATGCGGATGGTCAGCGCCGAACCCCGCATCGTCGACCTAGTGTACCACTGCCTGTCCCGCAATCTGACAACGCATGCAGACGCATGCGAGTTCAAGGTGAACTTCGGTCTGCTGCACGCACTGCGCGATCATCACGTCGCGCCATCCGAAGGCGGAACCGACATCCCGGATGCGGAAGCTGGAAGCGGCAAGATCCTGCATGGCTGAACGCTTTCGGGAGGCTCACCAGCTTCGGCTGCCCGCAGGGTGTTGCGTGCGATCCCGGCGCGTGCGGCCATCTGTTTCAACAGCGGTTTCCGCTCATCCGTGTGAAGCCCAGCCCGCCGTCGCCGCTGCCGGGGCGGATGCAGATGGTGATGCCGAGCGAGCGGGCGGCTCGGTCGATATCCGGCGGAAAGGGCGAGAAAGGCACCGAACGCTCCACCACCGCCTTGATGAAGGCGATCTCCGCCGCCTGGTCGCCGGCATTGAGGACGACGAAACCCTGCAGGGAGCCATCCGGGTTGAGACGGAACCGGACCGCGGCGGGCTGGACACCGGGATCGCCCTTGCCGCGCTGGACGAACGCGGCGCTCTGATTCAGGCGGCGGAGCAGGCCGTTGAGATAGCTTTCCAGGCTGAAGGGATGGATGGGCGGAGCGTTCGGGCGCGCTTCCAGCAGGGCTTCCTCGCTTGCGTCCTGGCGGGCCATCTGGCGGCCCTGCTCGCGCGCCATGGCGAGTGCGCGCTGGGCGAGCGTGGGCTGCGGTGTGCGGGCGAGTTCGTCGAGGAATTTCTCCATCTCGGCTTTCTCGGCCTCGGTCCAGGTCGGTTCCCCACTGGGGGCGGTGATGGCTCGGGGGCTGGGTTGGGCCGCCCGCGGTTGCGATCTGGCGGTGGTGGGCGGCGTCGTGCGCCTGGCCTGGGGACGGGTACTCGGTGCCGCGGCTTGCGCGGACGGCGGCGGGGTGACCACTTGGGCGGGAGCGGCTTTCACCACCGGCGGCAGCAGACGGGCCTGAATGGACGGTACCGCCGGCGATGCCGCCGGCGGCTCGCGTTCCGGCTTGGAGCTTGACGCCAGCAACAGCAGCAAGAGGTGCAGTGCGCACGACAGCAGTAGCGCCAGGACGGAGGTACGCTGTTGTCGGGTCAGGCGCGGCTTGAACATTGCAGGTATTCTAATCGAGCCCTTTTGGGCACGTGCCGTGCCGGCGCGCACGACAAACCTTCCCAGAGCGGCCACGCAGCAGTACCCAGGCCAGATCCGTCCGTGGCACCGGCGATTGCCGGTCACGCCTTGCGGCTCACTTACCGGTAGCCATGCGCGCGCATTACCGACGTGGCGACAAAAGGCACACGTCGGCGTAAGATCGGCCCATGAAACCCTTGCGCTGGAACGCCGAAAAGAATGAGACGCTCAGATCGGAGCGAGGCATTTCTTTCGAGAGCATTGTGGTTGCGATCGAGGCCGGCGGGTTGCTGGACATTCTTGCCCATCCGAACCCTGCGAAGTATCCGAAGCAACGCGTTCTCGTCGTCGCCTGCGACAACTACGCTTACTTAGTACCGTTCGTGGAAGAGGTCGACTACTTCTTCCTGAAGACGGTGATTCCGAGCCGGAAGGCGACGAGAGACTACTTGAATCAAGGTGAAGCAGATGCCGAGAATTGATGAATATGAATCCGAAGTACTGACTGCCTACGACAAGGGCGAACTGAAGTCCATCGCGACAAAGGCCGAACTGGCAAAGTTCAAGGCGGCGGCGCGAGCTACAGCCATTAAAGACCGGCGCGTCAACATTCGGCTGTCGTCAGGAGATCTCAACGACATTCAGGTCAAAGCGCTCGAAGAGGGGGTGCCGTACCAGACACTCATTGCAAGTGTCCTGCATAAGTACGTTACGGGGCGCTTAAGAGAGTCACAGGAGGCCAAGCATAGCCAGGGCGAGACGGCCAAGCGACGCCCAACCCGGCGTTCGAGTGGACCTCGCGCGTAGCCACTGAGCACGCCAAGACGCGATGAACTATCGCGTCATCTTCAGCCCGGAAGCCCAAGAGCATCTTGCGGTCAGCAAGAGCGCAATGTCAGCCCTTTTGCTACAGATTTTGAAAGGGCAAAGACATGACATGATGGTGATCAACGGATCTTCTTGCATGGATAACTGCCCTTCTTGATGCAGGCCTCAAAGTACGACCCGTGAGAAGAAGCAGACATGATACCAGGATGAATAGATGATGGAACACCTGAATAACTGTAAAGGCCGCCGTTCAGAAACTCAACCTCAAGGATACGAGTCTCAGGATCATAGCCAACGGCGCGAAGATTACTGGAGGATACGGGAACTCTGTTCATGGTACTGCCTCCTGTGGATTGGTAAGTAAAAGGGTTAGCCTGCGCGGCAGGGCTGCTGTAGCGACGCGGAGGCAGAGCCGTCGGCTGGAACTGATGGTTGGGCCACTACGCATGCCACTGAACCAGCCACTCCCGCAAGGGCCATTACTACGAAAACCCAGTTGAATACTCGTCCGTAGGTGAACAAGCCGCCCACCAGCAGGTACTTCTTGAGCTTGCTCTTGGCCTCATCGTCTTTTTGAAATAGCGCAAGAATCTTGGCCTCTTCTGGTAGGCCTTTAAGAGATTGAGAATCAAGGTATTTTAGCGCGGCTTCCGCGTGCTTGATGAGCATGCGTGTTCTCACATCGAGCTTCCAGAAGATGAACGACAAGAACACCAACGACAGCGGCAAAAACGCATACTCAATGGAAACGCTTTTTCTTGAGATGATAGTAGCGAAGGCGCCAATAACAATGGCGCAAGACGTAATGTAAAAATTGAACGCCTTGAGACGCTGCTCCGCGTGCTGTGAAAAATAACCCCACGCGTAATCACGCCAAAGCTTACGGGTATTTTCGTCCATTATCTCAACCTTCTTTGTCTCGTCATTCACCGTACTACTCCTAAGAGTGACTAGCTCTCCGTGACCCAACGCAAAGTTTTATCGGATGGCAAAATGCACAGCATTTTGACGGTCTGCCGTAAGCACTTATTGGGCAATCTCTTGGCCGCCAACAACGATTATTTGAGGGTGTCGCTTCTGCCCCGCAACGAGTTTCTCTCCCCGGTAAAGGCGCCCGTACTCCCTCAAGGCATTGTAGGCCGGCAAACCGAATGCGGTTCCAAAAATGATTAGAATTAAAAGACCTGTTCCAAGACTCGGCTTGAGCGAACTCAGGAAGAATATTGGTGAAGCCGCAAGAAGGGCAGAGAAGAAATAAAGAACCAGATAGACACTGCGCCTCCATCGCCTCGACCACAGCGAGGAGTATTTCTTTTTGAACTTTACTTGAAGGTGGCCGGATTCGGGCAGATGCTCAAGATATGGGCGAGCGAGCACGTAGTCTCGGAGAGCAGAGCTGGGATTCTGGAGTGAGAGCAGATACTCCATTTCACGAACGGAAAGCGCAGTGTCACCGGCGATTGCGTGATATCCACGCTCAATTACCAAAGGATGAGGTCGAGGCGTCTTTCCGAGTTCGTCAAAGAATTCCTTGGCAAATTTGTAATCATCGCGGAGGCGAGTTTTTCGCGATACGAAAACGTCGTACACGAGTTTCCCAACGGTTACGATGCTGATGACAGCACCGACTAGCTTTAGAACATCATCGAGTCCCATCAATCCTCCAGTTCAGTGCCCAACGTGTTAGCTAACCCGGCCGTCGGCGCGCTAAGAGCACGGCGGGAGCCTGTAAGCATAGCTTGCAGGCGATGTCGTTGCAGTGTTCTCGAAAGCCATTCTCGCTTGAGGTACGGACGTAGTGGCCGGCATTGTGGAGCGGGCTTGCCCGCGATGCGGCGGTTCCGGGTACAAATGACCGCCGCATCGCGGCCAAGGCCACTCCTACACGGATAGCGTTTTCAGGTTGGGCCGGACTGATGAAAACGGCCCGGCCTGCGCATCACCGGCCACACTACTCCCCGCGCCGCCTCACTGCCGCTCCAGATTGCGCCGCTCGGCTTCCGTCAGACGGTGGCGTTCGTCTGTACCGAGAAACTGGAACGCGCTGTCCGGATCGTAGCTGGCGTACTGAGCGCGCGGTTCGCGCGCATCGCGCGGCGCCTCAATGCTGCTGGTCGCCTCGCCGAAGCCCAGCACCTGCACGCTGATGATCGACGGGCGCGCCTGCCGGGTCTGGTTCCTCGCCATGTCCTGCGCCGCCTGGGTGGCGCTGTTGGCCGCCGCACTGGCCGAGGTCAGCGCGCCGATGTTCACCGACGCCACCACCGGCAGGCCCGTGGCCTCGCCCTGCACCTGGATGTTCTCCGCATTCACCACCTGCAGCGCCGCCAGGTTCACGTTGCCCGAGACGCGAATGCCCGCCTCGCCCGCGTCGATCGTGCCCAGCGGCGCGATCAGGTCCACGTCGCCCGGCGGCACTTCCGGGATCGGGTTGAGCGTGGCGATGCCCGCGCCCGTGCTCGGCGTCTGCGGCGACAGGGTCACGTTGCCCCACTGGTCGTACACCCGCAGCGGCGGCGTATAGACCACCGTGGTCTTGGCGCCCCGGCCGGCGTTGATGTCGCCTTCCGCCGACCAGGCGAAGATGTCGCCGCCGAAGGTGGTCATGATCCGCGACAAGCCCAGCAGAATGCTGCCCTGGCTGTACATCTGGATGTCGCCCTGGCCCTGGGTGATCACGCCGGCCGTCGATGGCGGCACATCCCCCTCTACGCCATAGGTCTGTGCACCACCAGGGGTCAGTACCTGGATGTCGCCCCCCGCGTAGGTGTGGATGCCGGCGCCGCCATAGGCGAGCAAGTCGCCGGAGTAGCCGCCCTCGTCCGGGAACAGCGCGGCAATCGCGTTGCGCCCGCGCAGGTAGCTGCCGAAACGCGGGCCGTCGGCGTCGTTGTACTCGCGGCCGCCGGCACGCAACTCGGCGAAATACACCCGGCGCGCGAAGATGCGCTGCTGCTCGGCAGGCAGGCCGGCGAAGTAGGCCAGCGCTTCTTCTGCCGTGCCCTCGAAGCCGTAGCGGGCAGCCAGCCACCCGGCCAAATCCTCTTCATAGGTGTGAGCCACCTTGCCGGCCTGAGCTTCCAGGGGCACGCCGGTCTCGGCGCGGTTGGCCGGGTCCAGGTACAGATCCAGGAAGCCGCGCCAGTCGGCGCCACGGTCGCCGAGGCCCGCCTGCACCACGATGCTGGCGCCGGGGCGGTCGTCGCCGGGCACGACCGGGCCCAGGCTGCGTACGCGCGTTTCCCCGTAAGCACCGCCTTCGGTCTGCCCGACCATGACGATGTTCCGGCCGGCGCTGATCTCCAGCGTGCCGGGGCCGGCCACGTCGAAGTTGCTGAAGAGAATGTCGCGTCCGGCCTCGACGATGGATACATCATTGGCCTGGCCATGAACGAACAGGTTGTTGCCGGTGCCCCTGACGACGCTCTGAGTGCTGGACGGGGTTCTGCCAAGCTCATCGGGCGCAATTATCTCCGTCCCGATCAGCGAACCAGAGCGCACGATGTCGCGGCCTGCGCGCATCCAGACCGGCCCGGCCCCCTCGTACCATGTCTGGCCCGTGCGCGGGCCGTAGAACGTCAGTATTTCACCCGTGCCGAGCCCGACGATATCGCCTTCACGGGCATAAATGCGGACCGGGTCATCCGCGGCGGCCGCGGCATTGGAGGCGGTGTTCGGCCCGAAGGCGAAAAGGGAGAACATATTTGTCGTCGGCCGGATCGCGTCTGGAGCCAGATTATGCATCGACGTCAATCCGCCACCCGACGTGAATACCCCGAATGCAGGGCGGAAAACGGTCGGCACGACGTCCTGCGCCGCGGCGGAGCGGCTCACCACATAGCCGCTGGCATAGATCGAATCTCCGGCCAGAATCTCCAGCCTGGCGTTCCCGGACGGAGCCAGCAGAAGCGAGTAAGCCGTGTTGTACTGATTCGACGTCGCCATGCCCAGCGCAGATTTGCCAAAGAATACGCTCCCGTCGGCGGCGGTAACACTCAACTGACCCGGCCAGACGAAACGCCCGTCGGTGGCCGTATGGTTCTTTCCACCGAGGGCAATACCGCTGCCGTTTACCGGGACTTCACTGAGCTGGACGCTCGGCGTCACGTCGCCACCGGCGGAGAAAAGGTTGATCGCCGTGTTGTCGGTCCACAAGGAGAACCAGGCATAGCCCCCGGATTCCTGCGCTACGCCGTTCGCCACGTAAGGCAGTGCATGGGGCAACGCGACGCGGCCAGGATCGCCGGTTCCCGCGACCACCAGATCGCCACGCGTGGTCAAATACGCGGCCGAATCACCGAGCATCAAGACCGGCCCGCCCGTGGCGGTACCCAAAGAGGCAGTAAAGGGATCGAAGGCACGCGCCTCCCGGCTATCCACTTGACCCGCGACCGTAGTGAAGTAAGTGAGCGCCACGCCCCCCATCTCTCCGGTCTGCAACTGCAGGCCGCCCCTCAGGTTGCCAAGAACGCCGTTGAGATCGACGTTCTGCACTCGATAGTCGGCTGCATCCGATGACGTGCCGGAGGTGGCCGTCGCGCGCGCCGCGAGACCGGGGTTCAACGCGCCATCGACGTCGATCCGCAGATCGCCGCCCCCGGTCAGCAGCAGTTCTCCGTCGCTCAGGACGCGCCCCGTGCTGCCGACCACCACGACCAGCCCTTGACTACGCTGACGGCCTTCGGCTGCCGACCGGGATGTCCCGCGCCGGTCCAGAAGACCGGCATCGCCCGCGACCTGGACGGTCAGATTGCCGCCTCCCAGCGTGCCCAGTCCGGTAAAGCCGACGAGTTCAGGGATTGCCGCCACGGCGTTCTTCTCCGCACTGCTCAAGCCGTAGCTGTCGTTCGAGACCCCGGCACCCTGCACGTAGGTGCCGAAGTTGATCCACCAACTGGTGTGGATCGGATCGACGCCCACCGTATCGCCGCTGCCCTGGCGCCACAGCCAGTTGCCGACGTCCGCACTGCTGCGCTGCGGCCTCAACTCCTCACCGGAATACGCCGGTCTGTAGCTCGCCTGGATATCGCCGATCAGGTTCCCGCCCACATTCAGCAGCAGATTGCCGCCATCATCGGGATACCAGGCCGCGTAGGTGCCGCCGCCGTCCACCAGCGCTTCGTAGGCAGCGCCGACTGCGGCATCGGCGCTGCCGCTGGTGCCCAGATAGGTTCCGTCGGCGGGACCGGTGGCCGTGCCACGCGCCCGGTCGAAGGCCTGCGCCGCATCGCCCGCACGGGACGCGGTGGACGTGCCTGCCGTATATACGCCGTACAGCGAATGCAGCGCCATATTGCCACCGGCGATCAGGTCCAGATCGCCGGTGCCGGTACGCAGCACGCTGAAGTGCTGTGCCACCGGGTAGGGAACAACGAACTCCTCGCCTCCCACCACGCGATATTCACATGTGTAATACCCCCAACTGCAGGCGGTTGCCGGATCAAGGCCCCACGTATCTTCAGGCACCAACTCATCCGTGCCCGCTATGTACCACGCACCTTCACCACCCACGATCTCGGTGCGTTCATACAGGCCGTAATGGGTATCCGCCAGTACCAGGCTGCCATCCGCCCGCGGCCGTGCCCGCCGCGAATCCGCCGCCTCCACATCGGCCCCGGCCACCAGCCGCATGCTCCATGACAGGGAGCCCTCCGGCAGCATCGCCGCCACCGCCCAGTTACGGCCCATGAGCCCGCCGTCACCAGTCGGGCGCAAAGCCACCGAGGGGATGTCATCGACCAGTTTCACATCGGTCATCGAGGGGATCAGCGCGCCCACCGGCAGTTGCAGAGCACCGGCCAGGAACACGCCGTCAGGATCGGTGTTCGGGTTGGACGTCGCCCGGTTCGGCAACGGTACGCCCGCAGGCCAGACCATGGCCGCCAGGGAGGTGGCCGCCGGCAGTCTGAAGCCCGCATCCAGCCGGCTGCCCGCCGGCAGCGGCAAGGCCTCGCCCAGCACCGTTCCGGCACGATGGACCGTGCCGTCGGGCAAGGTCACATCCGCCGACAGCACCGTGCCCGCCGGCACCTCCAGCGCCGCCGCCAGCACGGCCTGCGCCGGCAGTTCGGTGCCCGCAGCCAGTGTCGCCGCCTGAATCGGCAGGTCGTAGTTCAGCGTCTTGCCGGGCAGGAACCGGGTACCTTCGGCCAGCACCACGCCCGCCCCCGGCACGATCACGTCGCCACCATAGGCCTGCACCCCCGGCGTGAGCACCCAGCCGTTGTCGTCCGGCGTGTCCGGTGGCGGCGCGAAGCCGTCGTTGATGCTGCCGTAGATGTTCAAATCCCCGCCGGCGCGGATCACCAGCGCGCCCGGCTCGCCCGAGCCGTAAACGGTGGTGATCTGCTGCGTGTGCGGGTTCAGGCTGGCGTAGCGGTGGCCCGACAGATCCAGGTCGCCGCTGACCACGATGTCACCATCGGGCGTTCTGCTGACGATTTCCACACCCGGACGCAAGTGGAACACGTCGCGGTAGGTGGCGTTGTTGAGGCCGGCCAGCTTGGCGTTCAACAGATTGGCGTTGCCGAGCGCAGCATCGATGAAGGCCGTGCTCTCCGCATGCTTGCCGTCCAGGTATGCCTGGTCGATGACCTGATAGGGCCGGCCGCCGGCGGCGGGATCGCTGCCGTAGTCGGCATCGTCGTAGCGCTGCACGGCATTGAGCGCGATGGACTTGGCGCCCTGGACGTCCAGGGCGCCACGTGCGTCGATGGCCACGTCGCCGCCGGTGGCGCCGCCCAGGCGCGGGGCGAACAGTTCCACCGTGCCCAACGCGCGGCCGTCGTGCAGCGAGGGATCGGCCTGCACCCGCGCATCGGCGGTGCCGTGGCGCAGGTCCATACGCGCCCCTTCGGCCAGGGTCAGCACGCCGTTGCCCGAGTTCAGTTCCACGATCGCCCGGTTGGGGGCGTCGATGATCTTGCCGTAGCTGTCCAGGCGCAGCAGCGTGCCGTGAGCGTCCAGCATCCCATTGCCGCCGATGGTCAGTCCGTTCCTGCCCGCCAGGCGGATGCTGCCCACCCGCCCGCCGCTGGCATCCACGGTGCCGGCCACGGTCAGGTGGCCGCCGTCCAGCGAGACCTCAATCTGGTTAGCCTTGAGTTCGTTGCCGATGGTCAGGTCGCCCCGCTTGATCTGGAAGCTGCGCAGGCCGAACACCTTGCCGTCGTTCAGGCGCTGGTTCAGCGCGGCGAAGGCGTCGCTCAAACTGCCCGCGCCCAGCGACTGGGCGCGCACCTCGATGCCGCCGTCCAGGTAGGGCACCCAGGTGCCACCCGCCTCGTAGTAGCCGCTGGCGCCGCCCAGGATGGCGCCTTGCAGATCCAAGGTTCCGGCGCTCTCCGCCAGGGCGATGGCGGTGAGGCGGCCGGCCTGGTTGTACTCGGCCGACAGGTCGATGACCGCACCGGCAGCCTGGCGGACGTTGCCGGCCGTGCTCTCCAGGGTCACGTCGCCGCCCCAGCTGTACTGGTTGGCCTCCTCGTCGTCGAAGAACTCGACGCTGCGGCCGGACAGGTCCAGGCGGGCGCTGCCGCCCAGCACCACGTCATTCTCGGCAGCCAGGGTCAGCTTGCCGCTGGGCAGGGCCACGGTGGTGTCCAGGCTCAGGCCCGCGCCGGCGGTCAGCGACAGTTCGGCGCCCAGGTCGGACACCGTGGCGGGGTCGGCCGCTCCGGATGCGGCGGAGACGGTGATCGCTCCGCCCGCAGTGATCTTGTTCACCGAACCGGCTTCGCCGGTCCACAGCGGGGTGACCACGTTCAGGTTGCCGCCGCTGTACTGCCGGCCCTCGCCGGCGACGTGCTCGCCCTGGGACTGATACACCGCCAGCGTGCCGGCGTTGTTGGCGGTGATGCGCTCGCTGGCCAGCAGGTTCACGTGGGCGAAACCCAGCGCCAGGCGGCCCAGCGAACTGACGCCGTCGGGCTGGCCCCAGGGGCCGTAGCCGAAGCTGATGCGTTCGGCTTCCACCTGGAAGGTGCCCGAACCGGTTCCGGCGCCACCCGCGGCAACCGCGCCCGGTGCCTGGTCCGAACCGTTCCAGATCAGGTGGCCGGTGCGGATCAGCGCCACGTCATTGGCAGCACCGTAGCCGTAGATGGCCGGCGTGGTCAGCAGCAGGTTGTCCAGCAGGGAGTTGCCGTCCGCATCCAGCGTGGACAGGGTAACGATGTCGAAGAAGTTCACCGACCGGCCGGCGATCAGTTCCAGCGTTTCCAGCGCCGGCGCGCCCACGCTGGTGTCGCCCTGCAGCAGGCGCTCCATCACCTGCTGGTTGAGCACCAGGCCCGGCGTCAATGCGCCGCGTGCGGCGGCATCGGCCAGCGCCTCGCCGCTGCCGATGTTGAACGCGCCCACCGCCAGGCTCAGGTGGCGGGTGCCGTAGCGCACCGCGTCGTCGAGCTGGAAGTCGTTGTCGGTGACGAAAGCGATGCTGCCTTCGGAATACAGTTGCGTGGTGCCGGTGCAGTCGCCGGAGGCGCAGGCGCCGACGAGGATCCGGCTGGGGCCACGACCTATCAAATCTGCTTCCGGCGCCAGCCATTGCAGCGTGCCGTTGGAGACGGCCACGACGCCGACCGACTCGGGTTGATAGATGAAGCCGTCGGTGGAATCGTACGCCGTCGCACCTTGGCCCAGGGTACTGATGATCGCGCCCTGCTCGATCAGGATGGCATTGTTGGAACCGAGGGAACTGCGGCTGACCAGCATCACCTCGGGGGCCGACAGGCGCACGCCGCTACGGATGGCAATGGACGCCGCCGGGTCAACCACACCGGGGCCTCCAACAAAGCGTACGAGATTGCCACTTTGCCCATAGACAACGACCGGCACGCTGCCGATCGTCAGCCGGTTCACCTCGATTCCGTTCAGATCCGAGGCACGGACCGCAATACCGAAATCCGAAGAGGGCGCCGCATCATCGCCCAGAATCTCGATCCTGGCATTCGTCGAAGCACCGATCACCGCCGCGGTGCTGCCATGGCCCCCTTCGGCGGCCTCGCCCAACACCGTGCCTGCAAAGCTCAGGCTCAAGGCCTCGCTGTCCGGGTCACGGTTGGTGAATCTGAGTCGCAACTGCTTCGCATCGGCCTCGATCTGCGCGCGCGGCACCCCGAGCGTGGCGGCATCGGCACGCGCGAACTCGGCGTAGGAGGTCTCGTCGTACTGCGAGTAGGTGCGCAGCACGTTGGCCGGGGTCAGGATCACCTGGCGGAACAGATTGTCATGGATGTCGGTGCCTGCGATCGACAGCATGCCCGAGGTGGCCCAGGAACCGTTGCGCAGCGCCTGCGTGGCCATGGCCGCGCCCTGGCCCGACAGGCCGTTGAACTCCACCCGGAACGCACCGGGCAGCAGCGCGTAGGTGGACGGCAGCAGGGTGTAGGTGCCGGCCGGCACCCCCGGCACGCCGGCACCGATGGTGATCTGCTGGCCGACGAGGAGATCGGCCACCCCGCTCTCGCCGCCGGCCGGCGCCGCTGGCGCCTGCACGCCCGGCACGATGGCATAGACCGGGTTGCTGCTCAGCCCCGGCAGGGTAAAGCCGCCGCTGCCCACCTGCACCAGCGGGTGGTAGCGGGCATCGGTGGAGCCGCCGCGGCCGGAGACGAAGCCGGCGCCGGTCAGTTCACCGCCGCCGGAGATATCGATGACGGCGCCTTCTCGGACATCTACATATTTGCCGAGCAAGGTCACGCTGCCGGCCCTCGGCGAACCGACGCCCTGCAACTCGATCTCTTCGCCGTCGTAGTACCAGGTCACCCCGTCGCTGGTGCCGCCGTAGGGCATCACCAGCCCGGCCGCGCTGACCGAGGTCAGGCTGCCATCGAGCAGGTTGACAGCCTGTGTATTGCGGATGCCGGCCCTCGAGGTGCCCAGCGCCAGTTCGCCCAGCGGCGCGCGCAGGATGCCGCCCTGGTCGATCGTCGCCGCACCGAGCGTCAGGCTGCCGAACGCCGAGTACGGCACCGCCGGAATCTCGTCCGTGGTCCGGGCCAGGGTCAGCACCCGCTCCGGATCGAAATCCGCGTTGTTGCCATGCCAGCCCGCATACACGCCGGCAATGGCCCCCGTGACCGGGTAAATCTGCGCCGCCGCCAGGGTCAGGTTGCCCGGCGTATGAAAATCCCCTCCAAGCAACCTCAGATCGCCGACGCTGGCGAACTCGACGTGCTCGAACGCACGGCGATCCATCACCGTGCCCCCTCCCGAGTAGAGCCCGCCAATGGTCAGACCGCCCAAATCCAGCAACCGGCCGGCCTGGATCGTCAGACGCCCAGCAGGCGCCTGGGAAGAAAGACCGCCCAGGATCGTGGGATGAATGAGACCGTCCCCACCCCCTGAACTGCCATATCCGGCTAGGCGCACGTACGGTGCAGCCAGTTCGACCCGGCTCTCCTGCGGCGCAGCCTCGGTCAGGCCCAGCACCTGCGCATAAAGATTCAGGGACTGGCCCAGTTGCAGCGACAGGTCGCTTTCGAAACTGATCCCGCCATCGCTGGCCAAGGTCAAACGATCGAATCCGCTGTCCGAGATCTGGTTGACGCCGAACACGCCGTGGCCGTACGCGAGCAGGTCTGCCGCTTCGTTCGCGTCGATGCCGGAAGGCAAGGCTCCGCCGGAGCGCTCCTGCACGAGCACCAGATCCCGCGCTCGCTGTACCCTGTCTCTGACGGAATCACTTCGATAAAAGGGCGTATCCAGCACCAGCGTCAGGCTTCCGCCGGCCGCGCCCGCACCGCCCGCCTCCGCGCGCAATGCGCCGTCGACATACAGGCCGTTACTGGAAGCCAGGGTAATGGCACCACCCGCGCCGGCAACGGTGACGGCGCCCTGGCCAGGAACATCCAGTACCGCACCCGCCCCGGAGACATCCAGCAAGGCGCCTTCGCGGACGACGACGAAAAGGTCGCTGAGGGCCGCTATCTCTCCGGCTTCGTGGTCGAAGCCGCTGCCGACCACGATCTCGCCGCCGGCATCGACGATGCCATAACGGCGGCCCAGCGCATCCGTCGCCACGCTTGCGCGGCCGGCGGCGTCCAGCACCGCCTCGCCGCCGATCCAGATCGAGCGGCCATGGCCCGCGGCCCTCAGCCGGGCAGCCTCGACGCCGCCGACATTCACGCTGCCCAACTCGATGCGGCCACCCCAGGCCTGCAAGGCCCCATTCATCGTCAACTGGCCGATACTGCGCACGGCGATGGACTGGCCCGGATCGACCGTGATCACGGCGCCCCGCCCGACACGGGCTTCCACCGACGCCATGTCGTCGGCCGGGGACGCGGACGTTCCCGCCTGCAGGCTCAGGCTGGCCCCTTGGCGCTGGGTCAGCACGCCCCGTGCAGGGTCCTCCAGGTACAAGGGCGGCGTCCACAGCTCCAGGGCGGTCGCCGGATCGCTGCCGGTGGCGGCCTGAAGCGCGCCATCGGCAAGCCGATACACCGGCATCGCGACGTCGATCCGGCTGCCTTCGGCGACGAGCAGGCCGTGCTGGCCGGTGACGTCGTAGTGGGAGAATCCGCTGCGGAACCGTTCGGATTCCAGCGTCAACGGCGGCCGCACGGCCACGCGCTGGGCCAGCACGGTCCCGGCCTTGAGCAGGCTACCCGCCGGGATCACGGTCTCGACCAACGCCGGCTGCCCTGCGGCAACGGTATAGGCGGGGGACGGCAGCGCGGCGACGGATGCCGGAATCTCGTAGCCCGCAGGCAAGGTGCCCGCATTGATCCGGGTGACCACGGCCCCTTCGGGCACAACCTTTCGCGTACCTGTGTTCCCCCGGTATCGGCTGGTGGAACTATTGCTGCCGTTGATATAGATGTCCATGTTGGTGCCGGTCAGATCCCAGCCGCCGGGGCCGACCACGATTTCCAGGGTGTGCCCGGTGTTGCTGTAAGTAATCGCCGAGTCCAGCACTTGGCCGGCCACGACCTGGGTATAGGTGGCCGCAACGGGCAGGAGATCGCCAGCCGCCACCGTCAAGGGTTCATCCAGGGCCAAGCTGACCGGCGCGGCTTCGCCGGCCTCCAGCCAGCCTTCGGCCTGCAACACCTCACCGCCCACCACGACGGTACCACCATGCTGGAGGGTCAAGGTGCCACCGCCATTGACGCCATGGCCCGCGAGCGTGCCGTCCAGCGTCAGCGTGCCGCCCTGGGCCTGTTGCGCGCCGGCCTGCAGCCTGATGTTGCCGCCACGCCCCCCCGTGAAGCTGCCGTCGCCGAGCAGCGCCGCGCCCGAGGACACATCGATCAGGCTGCCCGCGCCCAGCGTCACGTCGCCGCTGCTGCGGATCGAGACGCTGCCGCCGTTCTGGTACGGCAGGTTGGCGATATTCTCCGGTTCCAGCACCAGGTTGCTCCACAGGCCGCTGGTATCGAGCGTTACGCCTTCGGCCACCGTCACCGCCACGGTGGTGCCCGCTGGCACGGCCAGGGTTGTGTCCTCGATGCGGTAACTGCTGGCGACCTGATTGAGCACGTTGCCCAGGCGGATCGTGCCGCCATGGGCGGTCAGGTCGGCATTCACGTTCACCTGCGGGCCGTACAGGGTGATCTCGCCGGCCGGGGCTACGTTCAGCTCGCCATCGACAGCGATGCCGTTGCGCGCGGCGATCTTCACCACGCCCAGCTCAAAGCCGTTCAACTGCGCCGTGTCCAGGTACAGCACGCCTTCACGGTCTTCGGGCAATACGCTGTCCAGCTCCAGCCCGGCGGCGATCTTCTCCGCCGCGGTCCCCAGGATCACGTCCTGGAGGGTGTTGGCGGTCGCCGTCAGCCCGTGCTGCAGGGTGCCGCTGTCCTTGACGTAATAAGGGGTGTAGCTGCCCACCACCAGGCTGGCGCCGCGGGCCACCGCCTTCTGCGACTGGTGGTAGCCGTCCAGCCCCTGCTGCGCCGCCTGGGTCTGGCGATTGCCCTGGAAGGTATCGCCGACGATCTCGCCTTCGAGCACCGCGTTCTTCGTACCGATCACCAGCGTGCCGGCGTCGCGGCCCACGGTGTAGCCGTTCTCCAGCCGGCTCGTGGGCGCGATGATCGGGTTGTACCAGTATTCGGTCTGGCCCCAGCGTTCGTGGTTGTTCTCGAAGCCCCGGTACAGCCCGGTGTAGAGCAGGTCGCCCGGCGCGCTGGAGACTTCGTACAACTGCCCGTCCGCGCCCTTGAGCCAGCTCTGCCGGATCGAGCCGGTCTGCACGTCCAGCGTACCGCCGGACAGGTTGATCTTCGAGCCCAGTTGGGTGACCACGTCGTTGCCGGTGAAGCGCACCGTGCCGCCCTGGGCCATCCATTGGCCCACGCCATGCCCCTGCAGGCCCAGGTAGCCGCCCACTTCCAGCAGCCCGCCGGCGGTGTACCAGCGGTCGGATTCGTAGCCGTTGGTGCCGGCGGGCACGAACACCAGGTCGCGCACGTCGATCCACACGTCGCTGTTGTTGAGGTGCGTGCCGTCGCGATTGACCGGCGCGTCGCGCTGTTCGTTGCCCTGGATGTTGATCTTCACGCTGTTGGCTTCCATCGCCACCTGCACGCCCACCGCGCCGGAGACGTCGAGGATGGCGCCGTCGCGCACCAGGGCGCGGGTGCCGGCATCCACGGCGATCTGGCCGCCGGTGGCCAGGGTCAGCGAGCCGCCCTCGAAATCCACCGTGCCGCCGCTCTTGATCTCCACCAGCGACTGGTCGCGGCGGTAGGCGTCGGCCGCGACGATGTTCTGGTCCGGCAGGTTGTCGACGGCCGGGGCCAGCAGGCTGTCGCGCTGACTGTCGAGCGCAGTGGCGTCGGTGTCTTCCAGCAGAATGGCGGTGGCACTACCCTCGCCTAGGGTGATCTTGCCGTCGGCGTCGGTGGCCGTCAGGTGCACGGTGCCGCGCGTATCCACAGAGGTACTGGCGAGGATCACGCCCTGCTGGCGGACTTCGGCGCCGGTAAGGGTGACGTCGCCGGTGGCGGCCTGGATCAGGCCGGCGTTGGTCACCGTGCCGCTGCCGCTGGCGGTGACTTCGTTGCCGCGGGTGGTGGAGGCCTGGTTGCCGTCGGTCCCCACGCCCCTGCGGATGATGAAGCTGTCGCCGGCGGCCAGCGCCGTCTGGCCCCTCCGGGTCACGATCTCACCGGCGTTCTCCACTTCCTTGCCCAGCAGCAGCACGTAGCCGCCGCCCTGGGTCACAGACTGCGGCGTGTGGGTCTGGATCAGCGCGCCCTGCTCCACCTTCACCGCGCCGCCCGCACCGGTGAAGGTCGGGGTGGTGGCGCTGGCACCGTACAGGCCGTTGTCCTGGAACTGCGCATCGGTGATGTTCGCCGCCGCGGCCACCAGGTTGCGCACATTGACCTGGCTGCTGCCCTCGAACACCACCCCGTTGCGGTTGAGGATGAATACCGTGCCGTCGGCCTTGATCTGCCCCTGGATCTGCGAGGGTCGCGCGTTCGGGTCATTGACCCGGTTCAACACCGCCCAGTTCGCATCCTGCTCGAAGTTCACCGTGGTGTTGCGGCCCACGTTGAACGTCTCCCAGTTCAGGATCGCCTTGTCCGCGGTCTGTTCGATGGTCACTGTGGTCTGGCCGCCTTCCATCGTCTGCGTCGGGGCGTTGGCATTGCTCCAACCCTTGGTCAGTTCGTTCTCGTCGATCTTCAGCCCGCCTTCGCCCAGGCCGTCGGGGACCGACGACGGGCGCAGCAGCGCCGCCTGCCGGGCCTGCGCCTGCAGCGCCTGCTGCAGGGCGATGGCCTGGGCGGCGGTGTTGAGGTTGGCGATGGAGGTCTGCAGCCGCTCGCGCGCCGCATTGCTCTGGCCCTGCGGGCTGGTCAGGCTGGATACCGGGTTGCCGTTGGGCAGCAGGCCCGTGGCCGTCGCCGTCGCCTGGTTCGCCCCCTTGGCCGCGAACCAGGCCGGGCTGAACGCCTGCTGGGCGTGGGCTTCACTGAACAGGCCGCCGGCGGCCAAGGCCAGGGCGACGGCCTGGGCGATAGGCGCCCTGCGGAAGAAGCGGTAGGACGCGGACTGCCGGCAGAGTTTCTTTTTCATGTGGACGTTCCTGAGAAATGCTGGGCTGAAGTCGAAAGCGGTCCGCCGACACTGTGTCCTTGGGGTGCGCACGCCGCGGCGGTGTTCGTCTACAGGACGGAATCAGCGTCCCAAAAGCGACATCGAATTGCCGGCGAAGCCTCATGCCGGCGATCTGCCGCGTGCGGACACGACAAAGCACCGGCGGCACGGAGCCGCCGGTGCAAGTTCGACAGTCCGGAAGGTTCAGCGCTGTCGACGAGACCCTATCTGCAACTCAATCGACATCACCGATCGGACGACCGAAACCGGCCGGGCATTCCGCCGGATTGCCCACCGACAGTTCCAGCGGATCCGCATGGTTCAGGAAGGTGGCAGTGATGGCGTTCGCCCACACAGGCGGCAGCGGGATGAAGCCGTGCTGGACGATCTTACTGTTCCACGTGCCGTTGTAGAGTTTGGTGAGGGCGTCACGAATGCTGGCCGTATCATCCTCGCTCTCGTAGCACTGGCTCAGGATCAGGTTCGTCGAAGCGACGATCGAATAGCCCGCGGACGGATTGGGGTTGGAGATGCCCCACGCCAACGGATTCTGGCGATCCTCATCCGCAGTCGGTACCGGAACCGTTTCGATGGCCGCCTGCACGTTGACCTGGGTCGGCAGCAGGCCGTTGATGCGGGCGACTTTGGTGTTGTCGTCCTCATCGGTGTAGTCCGGGCTCACGTAGCCGATCGCACCCGGGATGGAATAGACGACCTGGGGAACACCGGCACTACCTTCGGTGCCCAAATCGTTGCTCGGAAGATAGTTACCAGGCCGGGTATCCAAATCACTTTCGTCCGCATGACCCAGCGCTTCCCAGAAGACGTTGTCGGCCGTGAATGCCGAACTACGAGCCGCCAGGTGGCGTGTGAAGATCTCGGTGGTGCCACTACCGTCCTGGCGGTACACAACGGTGATGTCCAAGTCCGGACCACCGACGTCCTCCCAGTTGGTCACGGCACCGGAGAAGATCGCAGCCAACTGCTCGCTGGTCAGATTGAGGTCCAACACGCCAGGCACGTTGTACGGCACGGTGACCGAGGTCAGCACGGACGGGATCTGGATCAGCGGGCCGAAATCCGGCTCGTCGTTCAGCTTATAGTTGGCCGCCTCGGTCGAACTCACCAGGGAGTCGCTGCCCGCGTAGTCGACGGTGATGCCGGACGCCAGGCCGAACTCCGTAGCGTCGTTATTGAAGAAGGCGCGCTTGCCGGCGCCGCTGCCGACACCGATGTAGGCTTCGAAGCCCGGAAGGCCATTGATGTCCGTCAGGGTGAAGGTATCGTTGTAGAGGTGCTGCGGCAGCGTCGCACCGCCGCCGACGACAAACTGCTCCTGCGCCGAAGCCGCACCAGCCATCGCCATCATGCCAGCCGCAACGACCGCGGACAGCGCCTTGAATTTGAACGTTTTCATCGGATTGCTCCTTTGCATTCAGTGAACTTGGGAGAACCTGCGAACCAACCTGCCTGGGCGTCTCATTCGCCATCTCGCGCATGACGCCCGTCGCCCTGGGGGCTGACATGCCGCCATCGGTTGGCGGCGAGTCCATTTTCACGATCGCCGGTTACACGGCGACTAAATGAAATCCCCAACACGCACAAAAATTCTCCCGATAATTCATTGAGATACATCGTGTTACGATGCCATCGAGATTCCGATGAAATGCTCATGGACTTGTCACGAAGTTCCCGGAACGCATTGATTTTCAAGCGATGGGAAGATGGGGTTCCCGGTCTCCGGACGCCCGCTCAGTTGATCGGAGCCCGCCTCGCCCGCCGGTCCTCCCGGCACGCTCTCCCGAACATTTGCAGGACCGCTCCCGAACACGGCCTTTTCCGGCGGTTGTGCTTACGATTCGTAACAACGGCAAGGAGCCGGCGGACGCGGAACGTCCGGGCACCGGCGCGGCGCGCGTCAGCGCACCATCTGGTTGATTTCCATGATCGGCAGCAATACCGCCAGCACGATCATCATCACCACACCGCCCATGCCCAGGATCATCATCGGTTCCAGGAGAGCGCTCAGGCGCGTGGCGCGGCGTTCGAGATCGCGCGAAAGGTTGGTGGCGGCGCGGTCCAGCATGGGGGCCAGCGCGCCGGTCTTTTCGCCGCTGGCCACCAGGTGGATGAGGTTGGAGGGGAAGATCTTCTGGACGCGCAGCGCGGCCGCCAGGGGCGCGCCTTCCCGGACCCGGGATGCGGTGTCCGCCACGCAGGCCTTGAGGCGGTCGTTGCCCATGGTCTGGCGGGCGGCGTCGAGCGCGCGCAGCAGCGGTACGCCGGCATCCATCAGGATGGCGAGGGTGGAGGCGAAGCGCGCGGTGTTCACGCCCAGCACGTAGCGGCCCACCAGGGGGATGCGCAGGATGGCCGCGTGCCAGCGCAGGCGCACGCCGTCGTCCCTGAGCAGCCCGCGCCACAGGGCGAAGAGGCCCGCCAGCGCCGCGCTGCTCAGCCCGCCCCAGTCCCGCACGTAGTGGCTGGCGGCCAGCATGGCCCGGGTGATGGCGGGCAACTCTTGGCGGGCCTGGGAGAAGGCGCTGACCACCTGCGGCACGACGTAGCCCAGCAGGAAGATGACGATGCCCACCGAGACCAGGGCGATCACCCCCGGGTAGATGAAGGCGGTGAGCATCTGGCTGCGCAGGTTGTCGCGGTTCTCCAGGTAGTCCGCGAGCCGTTCCATGACGCGCGCCAGGTCGCCCGAATCTTCGCCGGCGCTGATCAGGGCCCGGTAGATGGCGGGGAAGTCGCGCGGGCGCTCGCCGAGCGCGTCGGCCAGCCGCATGCCGCCGCGCACGTGGTCGCGCACGGCGGTGAGCGCATCGGCGACGGCCTTCTTTTCCGCCTGTTCGATGGTGGCGGTCAGCGCCGCTTCCAGGGGCAGGCTCGCGCCCAGCAGGCTTGCCAGTTCGCGCGTCGTCCAGCACAGGTCCGCCGCGTTCAGGGCGGGACTGAGCCACGACGGGCCGGTGCCGGCGGAGACTTCCTGCACGTCCAGGGCGGTCAGGCCGCGGTCGCGCAGTTGCAGCCGGACTGCGCGGGTGGATTCGGCTTCCATGGTGCCGGCCTGGATCTGGCCCGCGGCGTTGGCGGCCTCAAACTGGAAGCGGGGCATCGCGGCACTCCTGTCCCCAGTCGGGCAATCGGGTGGGGGTGGGCTCCCTCCCCCCTTGCGGGGGAGGGCTGGGGAGAGGGACGCCCCGCAGGGGTGGCGGTGTGCCATGCTGGAAGGGCATTCCCCCTCTCCCCCGGCCCCTCTCCCGCAAGGGGAGAGGGGAGAAAGGATCATGCTGTTCGCTTGAATGAACTGTATTGTTGCTCCACCCCCAATGCAGTTCAAACAAGGTAACGTCATTGCCGACTGCGCGGTGCTCCCTCCCCCCTTGCGGGGGAGGGCTGGGGAGAGGGGTGCCCCGCAGGGGCGGCGGTGTGCCATGCTGGAAGGCCATTCCCCCTCTCCCCCGGCCCCCGCTCCGCGCCCCGGCCCTGTGGCCAGCCGGCCACAGGGCGCTCCGGCGGGCGAAGCGGTGCTTCGCTTTTCCGCCTCCGCCCCGCGAGGGGAGAGGGGAGTGAAGGGGGAGGAGCAAGAGCGGCGCACCGACGATGCCAGCCGGTGCGCCTACCTCATTGGCATTCATGCGGTTTCCCTGCTCCTATCCCTCGTCCCGGGTCACCCGCAGGATTTCGTCCTGCGTGGTGACCCCGGCCGCGACCCAGCGCTGCCCGTCCTCGCGCATGGTGCGCATGCCGCGGCGGCGGGCGGCTTCGCGCATGGCCTGCTCGTTGCCGCCATCGTGGATGACGCGGCGGATTTCGTCGTCGATGACGAAGAGTTCGTGGATGCCGGTGCGGCCCTTGAAGCCGGAGTGATTGCACTGCGCACAGCCCACGGGCACCCAGCTCGTGCCGCCGTCCGGCAGGGTGTCCTGCCGCCTGCACGCCGGGCACAGGCAGCGCACCAGGCGCTGGGCCAGCACGCCGAGCAGCGAGGAGGACAACAGGAAGGGTTCGATGCCCATGTCGGTCAGCCGCGTCACGGCCGAGATGGCGTCGTTGGTGTGCAGCGAGGCCAGCACGCCGTGCCCGGTCAGCGAGGATTGCACGGCGATCTGCGCGGTTTCCAGGTCGCGGATTTCGCCGATCATGATGTTGTCCGGGTCCTGGCGCAGGGCCGCGCGCAGGGCCGCGCCGAAGCTCATGCCGATCTTGCTGTGGACGGGGATCTGGTTGATGCCCGGCAGGTCGTATTCGACCGGGTCTTCGACGGTGAGGATGTTGCTCACGCTCTTGTCGAGCTGGCCGAGCGCGGCGTAGAGGGTGGTGGTCTTGCCGCTGCCGGTGGGGCCGGTGACGAGCACGATGCCGTGGGGCTGGCGGATCAGGCGGGTGAGTTCTTCCAGGGTGTCGGGCGCCAGGCCGAGCTTCTGCAGTTGCAGGCGCCCGGCGTCCTTCTCCAGCAGGCGCAGTACGGCGCGTTCGCCATGCACGGTGGGCACGGTGGATACGCGCACGTCGATGGGGCGGCCGGCCACGCGCAGGGTGATGCGGCCGTCCTGGGGAATGCGCTTTTCCGCGATGTCGAGCTGCGACATGATCTTGATGCGGGAGATCAGCGCCGCGTGGAGCGCCTTGCGCGGGGAGACCACGTCGCGCAGGGTGCCGTCCACGCGGTAGCGGACCACGGAGTGGGTCTCGAAGGCCTCGAAGTGCACGTCGCTGGCGCCGTCGCGCGCGGCCTGGGTGAGCAGCGCGTTGATCATGCGGATGACGGGGGCGTCGTCCTGGGCGTCGAGCAGGTCGGTGACGGCCGGGATGTCGTGCATCAGGCGTTCCAGGTCGACTTCGGACTCGGCGGCGCCGACCACTTCGGCGGCGCTGCCGGACTCGGTATAGGCCGCGGCCAGCAGCGCGTCCATGTCGGCCTCTTCGACCTCGTGCCAATGCCCGATTCCCGTCTGGCGCACGGCCTCGGCCAGCGCCCAGCCGGGCGTCCGCGGGCTGGTGGCAAGGCGCAGGGCGTCGCCGGTCCGCTGTACGACGATGCGCTGGCTGCGCGCCCAGGCATGCGGCAGCGCCGGGTCGACGATCTGCAGCATGTGCGGCATGGCGCTCATGGCGTCACCACCAGTTCGGGGCGATAGCCCAGTTCCCGCAGCACTTCGGTGGACACATCCACCGCGCGGGCGTCGCGCGGCAGGTCCACCCGCACCGCATAGCCCATGCCGCCCGGCCCGGTGACGATATAGGCCGGCAGGCCGCTGATGCGCACGCGCCGGGCGATCCGGGTGGCGTCTTCTTCCTGGCGCACGTCGGCCACCTGCACCACCGTCCTGTCGCCGGCGGGCGCGGCGTAGAGCGCGGCGAGGTCTCCGGTCACACCGGGCGTATCGTCTTCCGGCGCCGCGGGCCGTTCCCTGACCGCGCTCGAAACCCCGGTCGGCGGCACCTCCTGCTCGCGGGTCCGGGGCCATTGTTCGGGCCGCAGGTCGAGCGCAGGTCTGCGCCCTGCGACCGGCAGGTCGGCCGGCGGCAGGATGGGGGCGGCGATGTCCGGCAGCAGCGGGTGGCGGCCCGGCTGGACGCGGCTCTGCGCCGTGCGCATGAAGTCGTAGCGGTCCTGGGTGAGGCCGCGGCCGGCATTGGCGTCGCGGATCACGTAGGGCCGCAGGAAGATCATGAGGTTGGTCTTCACGCGCTGGCGCCGTTCGTAGCGGAACAGATGCCCGAGCAGCGGGATCGAGCCCAGCACCGGTACGGCGTCGCTGCCGTTGTTGACGCTGTCTTCCAGCAGGCCGCCCAGCACCATGATCTGGCCGTCGTCGAGCAGTACGCTGGTATCGAGCGCCCGTTTGTTGGTGACGATGCCGGCGATGCCCGAGTTCTGTTCGTCGATGCTGCTGACTTCCTGGTAGATGTCCAGCTTGACCGTGCCGCCTTCGGAGATCTGCGGCCGGATCTGCAGCTTCAGGCCGACGTCCTCGCGCTCGACCGTCTGGAACGGGTTGTCGGACCCGCTGCTGCCCGAGGTGATGTACTGGCCGCTGACGAAGGGGATGGTCTTGCCGACCATGATGGAGGCGGCTTCGTTGTCCAGGGTGAGGATGTTGGGCGTGGACAGGATGTTGGCGCCGCCGCGCGTCTGCAGCGCCCGCGCCAGCACTTCGAGGTTCATGATCTCGCCGACGCCGGGCAGGTTGATGGTGCCGTCGATGACGCCCAGGTTCAGGCCCCGCGGCAGCAGATCGATGGTATTGGCCGCGTCGTTGTCGAGTCCGGCGCCGCCGAGGTTGGTGCCGCCGATGAAGCGCCCGCCCTGACGCATCCACTGGATGCCCAGTTCGGCGGCGTCTTCCTCGACGACTTCCACGATCAGGCTTTCGACGAGCACCTGGGCACGCCGCTGGTCGAGCAGGTCGATGACCCGGCGCAGGCTGCGGTACATGGGCTCGGGCGCCGAAATGATGAGCGTGTTGGTGGTCGCGTCGGCCTGGACCGTGACGCCGTTGGCGGAGAACGCGGTGCCGCCGTTCTGCTGCTGCGCACCGGCGCCGCCGGTGTTCGCGCCAAAGCGCTGGCTGCCGCCCGCCGCGAGCCCGCTGCCGGAGGTGGTGGTGCCAGACGTGTTCGCCGCACGCCCGGTAGTGCCGGTACTGCCGCCGCCGCTGAGCATGCCGCCGGCGCCCAGCGCGGCGCGCGCGCTGTCGCCGCTGCCCAGCGCCACGTCGCCCGATTCGCCGGTCAGCAGCCCGCGCAGCACGCCGGCGAGGGAGGTGGCCTGCGCGTTGCGCAGGTACACGACGTGGAGGTTGCCCGGATCGTCCTGGGCGTTGTCCAGCTTGATGATGAGGTCGCGCGCCAGCGCCGTCCTGGCGGGGCTGCTGGCGCGGATGACGATGCTGTTGGAGCGCGGATCGGCCAGCACCGCGATGTCCCGCTGCGCATTGCTGCCGCCTTGCTGCAGCAGTTCGCCGGCCAGTCCCGCGATGTCGACGGCCACGCCGTTGTGGACCTTCACGACTTCGGTGTCGAGCGCAGTGGGCGTGTCGATGCTTTCGACGATGCGGGCGATGCGCTCCAGGTTGTCGACGTAGTCGGTGATGACGATGGTGTTGTTGGCGGCGTAGGCGGCGATGCTGTTCTCCGGCGCGATCATCGGCTTGAGCACCGGCACCAGCGCTTCGGCGTTCTCATAGGCCAGGCGGAAGGTGCGGGTGGCGATGCCGCCGCCGGCGGCCGGGTCGTCGACGGCGCCGCCCTGCAGCCTGGCGTCCGCCACTGGCACGACGCGGCTCACGCTGCCCACGTCCACGATGGTGAAGCCGCGCATGCGCAGGGCCGATACCAGCATGCCGTAGGCCGTATCCGCACCGATCTCGCCGTCGGAGACCAGGGTAATCTGCCCTTTCACCCGCGGGTCCATCAGGAAGTTTCGCCCCAGGAAGCGGGCCAAGGCGCTGATGACCGCCTGGATTTCCGCATCCTGGAAGTTGAGGACGACTTGGTCTTCCACGTCCGCGGCCGGCCGACGGGCCGATGGGCGGTCGCCGGCCGGCCGGCTTCCGCCCACGGGCCGGATCACCCGTTCGCCCGTGCCCGGCGATGCCGACGGCATCAGCGCGGAAGGCGGTGCAACGGGCTGTGCCCGTGCGGCCTGCTCGCGGGTCTGCGCGGCGGAACTCGGCACATAGGTGCCGTCCCGAAAGAGCGGTTCCTCGCCGGTGGTGGCGCAGCCGGCCAGCGCCAGGCTGCACGCGAGCGCGCAGGGCCGGAAGGCCCGCTTCGCATCGATGCGCTTCATGTCCCGTTCCCTGGTTGTCGCTGCCGTGCCGCGAGCGTCACGGAGGCCTTGATGCCGTGTTCGTCCCCGTCGATGCGCTGGAGCGTGGCCCGTTCCACCGCGAGCCCCAGGCCCGCCGGTGCGTTGAGCAGCCAGGTGGTCAGCCGTGCGGCGTCCACGGGCTGCTCGAACCCGATGATCAGTGTTGTGCCGTCCTCGCGCATCCGGTAGGTCCCGGCGAGCCCGATCTGGTCGAGGCTGGCGCTCGTGCGCGCGGCGGGCGGCCCGGTCTGCGCGCCCAGGGCCGATGGGACGCCCCCGACGTCGGCGAGGATGTCCCGCAGCGCGGCCGCCTGTGAGCGCAGGCGCGGCATTTCCTCGCCCCAGTAGCGCAGGGTGTCCAACGCAGGTTTGGTGAACAGCAGCCAGACGGCCGCCCCGGCCAGCACCGCCACCATCAGCAGGATCTGCTTGCGCTCACGCGGCGCCAGGCCGCGCCAGCGGCTCGTGGCCTGCGCGTGGACCGGCTGCAGCCGTGCGCGCAGGCGCGCCATGACGCCGCCGACCGGAAGAACGGTGAAGCGGCGGAGCGCTGCCGGCACGCTTTCGGCGCGCAATGCGGACGGCCGCGCGGTCATGGCGACGGCTCCGGCGATGCGGCGGCAGCGCGCACACGCAGCCCGTCTTTATCGGACTCGATCGCCAGGCCGCGCTCCGCGGCTTGCGCCTGCAGCGCTTCGACTTCGCTCGCCTTGAGCATCGCGCCTTCCCGCCATCGCAGCCGAAGCCGGCCGCCCTGGAAATCCACGCGCTCCACCTGCCCGGCGGACTGCGCGAGCAGCGTCGTGGAGGTGCGCAGGAGCGCGGCAAAGTCATCGGCGGCCGCCGATCCGGTGCCGGCGTTGCGCGCATCGCGAAGCTGGCGTGCCTGTTGCAAGGGGTTGAGCACCACCGGCACCTCGGGAAAGGCCGCTTTCACCTGGGCTGCCATCTCCCGCTTCAGCGTCTGCCCTTCACTTGCGATGCGGTGGGCATGGAGGTTGAGCCCGACCAGCCCGACCAGCGCCGCGGCGGCGCCCCAGGCCAGCGCCGGGCGCAGCCAACTGTGTTCCAGCGTGCGCGACGATCCATGCCCCAGTGGCAGGCCCCAGGACCAGCCGGCCCCGCTCCACGGCGGTTCATCGTCACCGGCCCCGTCCGGGTGATGCCATTGAAGCCGGCCGACGGCGGGATGCGCCGCCTGGATGCGGGCTTGGAGCTGGCCCGGCTCGCTGCAGCGGCTGGGCAGGGGGTACAGCGCCCCCGAGTCGGGCCCCGTGCGCACCACCACCCAGTCGTCGATGATGGCGGCGCTGGCCGCGCCGTCCGGCCCGGCATCGTGTGGCAGGGGCAGGAAGGCGGGCGGCGGGTACACGGCATCGACGCGGAGGCCGTTCGCCGCCAGTTGGCCCTGCCAGCCCGCCAGTTGCCCGGCCGCCATCCAGGCGATCGGCACCCGGCCGGCATCGCCCCGCGGGCCGAAGCCTATGGCCAGGCTCGCCGGCGGCGCCAATGCGAGCAGTTCGACGGCACCCTGCACTGCCGGACGCCGCTTTGCGGCCGGCAGCGGCGGCAGTTCGGCTTCGGTCATCGAGAGGTCGGCCGGGTGGGGGCACGCTTCCACGCGCCGGGGCCTGAACCGGGCCGCGACCTCGTCCAGGTCCGCGAGGAATCCGCTTTGCCACGGCCCCCGGGGCACGCGCCAGGCGCAGCGCACGGGTGCCGGACCGTTCGCACGGCAGGGCGGGAGAACGAGGCGGAGCAGGTCGACGCTGATCGCGGTCATGCCCCCTCCCGCAGCCACACCACTTCGGGAAGGGATTCTTTGTTGTCGTGCAGCAATGCCTGCATCAGTACCGTCGTATGCGGTGTCCGCAGGGCACTGGAAACCCGGAACCAGCGGCTGGTGACGCCCACCCGGAGTTCAGCGGGGTCCAGTGTCTCGCGCATCTGCAAGCGATTGATGATGTCGCCCCGGTTCAGGAACCACTGGCCCCTATCGCGCGTTTGGACCAACGCTCGCGCACGCTCCAGTGGCAGACCCGGGACACCGGCCGCGAGAACTTCCGGCCCGGTCGTGTTGGCATTGATGCGAGTACGAATCGGCAAGATCGTCGCATACGGCCGCAGTCGCTCGATCGCGGCGTGCTCGATGCCGTGGTCGCTGAGTAGATCATCAAGGGTGCGCAAGCGCGGCGCTTCTTCTTGCGAAGGAAGCGGCTGAGGCAATCCAAGCTGTGTCGCGACTGCCCGAGCCTGCGCCTGCCGCTCAATCCTTGCCGGTGAAGGCGAACCCGCTGCCTCGACGCGACGCTCCGCCGCGACCAGGCTCACCACGACACGCCGCACGATATGCCGGGCCTGTTCCGGTGGAACCCCTACAAGTGTGCAGAGCCGCAAGAACGTTGCAGCCTCGGTTGGATCGACCTCGTCGGCGGTCAGTAGATTTCGCAGGTTAAATTTTGACTGTTCATCAATGATCTCGGAAAACACGCGGGCGGGCTCACCATCAAGGCTCCCAACTACCTTGCCGGTGATCGGCCGACTCCAAAGTCCATCAAGACGCGTGGAAGGTTCGCGCTGGGCTTCTGCGCGAAGCACGACCTGCGCACGGCTGATTTCACCGCGCAGCAGCCACCGCGCCTGCACCAGGGTCTGCTCGGCCTGGGCAGCATGGATCGCAGTGGCCTGCCGCGCCATCAGCGCAGCGGCCATGACCGCCACCACGGCGACCACCACCAGCACGCTGATGACGGCCATGCCCGCTTGGCCACGCCGCCAGCGGGTGCAATGCCGTGATCGCAGGCCCGCAGGCAGCCCCCTGAATCCGCCCATGGTCTCGCCTACAGTTGCCAGGAGCCGATGTCGGCGTTGGTTCCCTCGCCACCCGGTTCGCCATCGGCGCCGAGCGAGAACACGTCGATCTCGCCATTGGTGCCCGGATTCAGGTAGTGGTACGGGTTGCCCCAGGGATCGGCGGGCAGGCGCTCCAGGTAGGGGCGCCAGTTCGGCGGCATGCGGCCCGCGGTGGGCTTCTCGACCAGGGCGCGCAAGCCTTGTTCGGCACTGGGGTACTGGCTGTTGTCGAGCCGGTAGAGCTTGAGCGCCTGCATGAGGGCGCCTACGTCCTGACGCGCAGCCGTGGCGCGGGCCTGGTCGGGGCGGTCCATCAGGTTGGGAACGATCAATGCGGCGAGGACACCCATGATCACCACGACGACCATGATCTCGATCAGCGAGAAGCCTCCCTGGTGTCTGGGAGTACCGCGCATTGATCCGGGGACGCCAACTATCATCTTCATCTCCAGGCCGAATGCATTCCGCGCCCGACGATGATCTCAAATCAACGTGTCATTTCCGTTTATTTTGTTCGGGAGAAATCTGCCGCATTAGCGACAAAATTGACGATAAATCCGGAGTAACGTCAAATTTCTCCAGAACATATGTCACATATTGGTAATGCACGCTTCTTGGCGGGCGCGCATTCGCCATCGGGCACGCTGAGGCTCGCCATCCTGCCTGCCGTGCCCCGCCATCGTCGGGCGCAGCGCAAAGCGCGCAACAACCGCTGAAGATGTCGCTTCAAAGCAAAACGCCCAAGTGAATCAATCACTTGGGCGTTTTTCGGGATTTTGTGGTCGGGGAAAGAGGATTCGAACCTCCGGCCCCTGCGTCCCGAACGCAGTGCTCTACCAGGCTGAGCTATTCCCCGACGCTTCTTCGTTGTTGCCTTGCGAAGCCCACTAATATATCAGCGATCCCGCGCAACCGCAAAGTTCGATAATTGTAGCAATGCGTCCTTGAAAATGGAAGGGGGCAAGGCGTCCAGCGCTGCGATGGCGAGCTGCGCCTCGGCGCGGGCATGACGGCGGCTTTCGTCCAGCGCGCCGGTGGCACGGATGGCGGCGAGCACGGCCTGGAAGTCGTCACGGCCGCCGGTTTCGATGGCCTTGCGCACCACGGCGGCCTGTTCGGCGCTGCCGTGCTGCATGACGTGGATCAGCGGCAGGGTCGGCTTGCCTTCGGCCAGGTCGTCACCCAGGTGCTTGCCCGTGGCGGCCTCGTCGGAGGAGTAGTCGAGCACGTCATCGATGATCTGGAAGGCCGTGCCCAGGTGCGTGCCGAAGGTCGCCAGGCGTTCTTCCAGCTCCGCCGGGGCGCCGCCGACGATGCCGCCCAGGCGGGCGGCGGCCTCGAACAGCTTGGCGGTCTTGTAGCGGATCACGCGCAGGTAGCCGTCGATGCCCACGTCCGCGTCATGGCAGTTGAGCAGTTGCAGCACCTCGCCTTCGGCGATGATGTTGGTGGCATCGGCCAGCACCTGCATGACGCGCATGTCGCCCACGCCGACCATCATCTGGAAGGCGCGGGAATAGAGGAAATCCCCCACCAGCACCGAGGCGGCGTTGCCGAACATGGCGTTGGCGGTCTTGTTGCCGCGGCGTAGGTCGGATTCGTCCACCACGTCGTCGTGCAGCAGCGTGGCGGTGTGGATGAATTCGACCACCGCGGCCAGTTCGTGGTGATGGGTGCCGCGGTAGCCCATGGCGCCGGCGGTGTAGAGCACCAGTGCCGGGCGCAGGCGCTTGCCGCCGCTGTGGATGATGTATTCGGCCACCTGGCGGATCAGCACCACGTCGGAGTACAGACGCTGGCGGATCACCGCGTCGACGGCCTGCATGTCGGCGGCGATCGGGGCGAAGAGCTGCTGGATGGACAAGGCGGACGCGCTCACGGGGAAAAGCGGGATGTTAGGAGGCCCGCCGCAGCCGCGTCAACACGGGGCAGAACGCCTCAACCCGCCGCTGCCGGCTCCTTTATCCGTTCGGGATGATCGGTGACGATGCAGTCCACGCCCCAGTCGAACAAGGCCGCGGCCTGCTGTGCATCGTTGACCGTATAGACCAGCACGTGCAGGCCGGCACCCCGCACGGCGGCGACGGTGGCGGCATCCAGCCCTTCGGCGCCCACGTGCAGCGCGATGGCGCCCAGGCAGACGCAGCGCTCGCGGAAATCCGCCGGCACGGTTTCCACCAGCAGGCCGCGCGGCAGCTCGGGCGCCGTCACGGCTGCGGCAGCCAATGCCTCTTCCGAAAAGGAGGACGACAGGGGCGGCAGGGACTGCCCTCGCCACAGCGCCCGCGCCAGTTCCGCCACCACCCTGCCCGTCTGCGCCTCGTGGCCGGCGGCAGGCTTGATTTCCAGGTTCACGGCCAGGCCGAGGGCCAGACAGCGCGCGGCGGCCTCTCCGAGGGCGGGGATGCGCTCGCCGGCGAAGCGCTCGTCGAACCAGCGTCCGGCATCCAGCCTGCGCAAGACGGCGAAGGGGGTTTCGGCCACCGCCCCGCTGCCGTTGGTGGTGCGTTCCAGGGTTTCGTCGTGGATCAGCACCGGCACGCCGTCGGCCGACAGCATGGCGTCGAATTCGACGCCGCGGCAGCCGCAGGCCCGCGCCGCCTCCAGCCCGGCCAGCGTGTTCTCCGGTGCCAGCCCCCCGCCGCAGCGATGGGCCAGCACCCGCGGCCAGCGCCAGGGGGCCGCGCCGCCCACGTTCAGCGGCGGGCGACCGCCGGTGGCGCCACGCGGGCCACCGCGGTGTCCAGCGCTTCCTTGGCCGGCTTCACGTCCGCCCACACGGCGGCCAGTTCCTCGTCGAGGATGCGCCGCACCTTGTCGCTGCCGACCACCGCCGAAGCGGAGGACTGGGCGGTGGCGGGCTTGTTGGTGAGTTGAGCGACCGCCACCCGCACGTTTTCCAGGTCGGGGCCGAGCAAGTCGCTCTGGTAGGCCAGCAGCCCGGCACGGTTGAGGGGCAGGTAGCCGGCTTCCCGCTGCCAGGCGACCTGGTTCTCCGGCTGCAGCCAGAAGGCCACGAAACGGGCGGCGGCCTTGTATTCCGCCGCTTTCTTGCCCGCGGCGACCCACAGGGAGGCGCCATCGGCCAGCGTGTTCTGCGGTGCCCCCGCAAAATCTTCATAGAACGGCAGGCGCAGCACGCCCACGTCCAGCCCAGTCTGGCGGCGGAAGGCGACCCAACTCGCCGACGGTGCGGCGAGCACGGCGCACTCGCCATCGGCGAAGCGGCGCTCGGCTTCCGGGCCGCGGCCGAAGATGTGCAGGTAGCGCGCGCGGTACCAACTCGCCATCATCGCCACGTGCTTGATCTGCACCCAGCCGTTGAAGGCCGGCGCCTCCGTGCGCCCGCGCCTGGCGGTGACCGGCGCGTTGTGCCAGGCGCTGAGGTTTTCCACCATGACCCGGCCTGGTTCGGACACGGTGTAGGGGCAGGCATGGCCCTTGTCGAACAGCGTGCCCAGCGCGTGCTGCAGGTCCTGCCAGGTGTTGATCGGCGCCTCCGGGTCCAGCCCGGCGCGGCGGAAGGATTCCCGGTTCACGTACAGCACCGGGGTGGTCAGCCCCACCGGCAGCGCCAGCAGGCGCCCCTGGGCATCCACCGGCTTGCGCGTCATGGTCACCGGCGGACGCAGGGTCTGCAGCGGTACGCCGGCCGTACGCATCAGCTCGTACAGCGCCCGGTAGCGCGCCTTGCCGGCGAGGAAGCGCTCTTCCTCTTCACCGTCCAGAATCATCAGGTGCGGCAGCGCGCCCTGCTGCCAGTCGCGCCGCGTCAGCGTCAGGTGGTAATCCTTGCTCTGGGCGTTGAAGCGGTCCACCAGGGACTGCAGGGCTTCCGTCCTGACCAGATCGAAGCGGTGCGCGAGTTCGATTTCCTTCACGCCCTTGGCGCCTTCGGCCGCGGGCTGGGCCAAACCGGCCACGGGCAGCATCAGCGCCAGCACCGCACCCATCCACCCCTGCCGCCACGTTGTCGTTTTCATGTCTGTCGTCACCCGAAGAAAAAGCGGTCGATCGAAGAAGACCGATTCAAGATTTCCCAAACACGGACGTAATTCTTGTTGTACCCCGCCCCGGCAACTGTAAGAAATTATGTCCTCCGCTGCCAGACGTTCCCTCCTCCTGCTCCTCGCGCCCCTGCTGCTCGGCTGCGACCGGCTGGCCGACCTGCTGGAACTCCCCGACCCGCAGAAGGAGGCGCTGGTCGCCGACGCCGAAGGCCGCGCCATCGGCAGTGCCTGCCGGCACGCCGGGCGTTCGCTGGAAGACTGCTACGTGCTCAATCCCAAGGCGCAGAAGGCGGCCGTGTTCGCCGGCTGGCGCGAGATGAACGACTACATGATGGAGCACAAGCTGCAGGACGTTCCCTCGCAACTGGTGCCGCAACCGGCGAAGACCTCTCCGGCGGACGAGGGCGAGGACGCGCCGGCCATCGTGCCCGGCATGCCCTTCACCCCGATCAAGCCGTCGGCAAGCTGATCCGTACTCGCCCGCCCTGCCCTCACGGCGCGGGGTTGGTGAAGCGCAGGTGGATGGCGTCGATCCGTTCCAACAGTTCGGCATCCGGGCTCACGCGCCAGGCGGCGAGGTTTTCCTGCAACTGGGCCATGGTGGTCGCGCCGATGATGGTGCTGGTGACATAGCCCCGGTGATAGATCCAGCCCAGCGCGAGCGCGGCCGGCGTCAGGCCCCGGCTGCGCGCCAGTTCCGCATACGCCGCCACCGCCGGCTGCACGTTCGCCTTGGTGTAGCGCTGGCCGAAGTTCTCGAACTCGGTCAGCCGCCCCGGCGCCTGGGGATCGGCCAGGTACTTGCCAGTGAGATGGCCGAAAGCCAGCGGCGAATAGGCCAGCAGGCCCACGCGCTCGCGATGGCAAATCTCGGCCAGGCCATATTCGAAGCTGCGGTTCAGCAGATTGCAGGCGTTCTGGAGCGACACCACCCGCGGCAGGCCGAACTCTTCGGCGAGGCGGACGAACTGCATCACGCCCCAAGGGTGTTCGTTCGACAGCCCGATGCGGCGCACCTTGCCCTCCTCCACCAGTTCCGCCAGCGCTTCGAGCTGGGCGCGGATCGGCGTGCACTCGCGCTCCTTGCCCGGGTCGTACTGCCACTGGCCGAACATGGGCTGGTTGCGCTCCGGCCAGTGCAGTTGATAGAGGTCGATGTAGTCGGTCTTCAGCCGGCGCAGGCTGCCTTCCACCGCCGCGCGGAGGTTGGCCCGGTCCAGCGCCGGCGGGCCGCCGCGTATCCATTCCAGGTTGCGCGCGGGTCCCGCCACCTTGGTCGCCAGCACGATGCGTTCCCGCGCCTGGCGCGCCAGCCAGTTACCGACGATGGCTTCGCTGGCGCCGTAGGTCTCGGCCCGCGCCGGCACCGCGTACAGTTCGGCGGTGTCGATGAAGTTGATGCCGTGCTCGACCGCGTGATCGAGCTGGCTGTGGGCTTCGGCCTCGGTGTTCTGCTGCCCGAAGGTCATCGTTCCGAGGCAGACGGCCGACACCTTCGGCCCGCCCTCGCCCAGCACCCGGTATTCCATTGCGTTCTCCTGTATGGGATCGGGCTTTGCGCCCCCGGCCACGGGGCTTATCATCCCCCGCCTTCGCCCCGATGATACGACAGCCCCCCAACAGGACCGCCATGCCCGACTTCCAACAACCTCCCGGCCTGATGGTCAGCGGCCTGCTGGGTTTCTGCCGTGCCGGCTTCGAAAAGGAGCTGGCCGCGGAACTGGACGAACTCGCTGCCGAAGCGGGCCTGATCGGCCACGTGCGCGCCAAGCCCGACAGCGGCCTGGTGGTCTACGAGACCTACGAGCCGCTCCCGGCCCCGGTCTTCGAGGGGCTCGCCGACTGGCGCGTGCCCGTGTTCGTGCGCCAGTTGATGCTGTGGTTCGCCCGCGTCGCAGACCTGCCCGAGCGCGACCGGGCCACGCCGCTGCGGGACGCGGTCAAGGCCACCGGCCAGCGCTTCGGCGCCCTGGTACTGGAGACCCCGGACACCGACGAAGCCAAGCAGCGCTCCGGCTTCTGCCGCCGCTTCGCCGAACCGCTCGCCAACGTACTGAAACAGGCCAGCGCGCTGCGCCCCAGCAAGGTCGGGCTGCCCGTGCTGCACGTCGTGTTCGAGGATGCCCAGACCGCCTGGCTGGCCTCGGCGCTGGCCGAGGAAAGTTCGCCCTGGCCCATGGGCATCCCGCGCCTGCGCATGCCGGGCGGCGCCCCCAGCCGCTCCACGCTGAAGCTGGCCGAAGCCTTCATGACCCTGCTCTCCGAAGAGGAGCGCACCGTCACGCTGCGCGCCGGCCTGCGCGCCGTGGACCTGGGCGCCGCGCCCGGCGGCTGGACCTGGCAGCTCGCCAACCGGGGCATGCACGTCACCGCGGTGGACAATGGCCCCATCGCCGAATCCGTGCTGGCGACCGGCATGGTCGAACACCTGCGTGTGGACGGCTTCACCTGGCGCCCGCCGCGCTCCGTGGAATGGCTGGTGTGCGACATGGTGGAGCAGCCCTCCCGCATCGCCGCGCTGGTGGCGGACTGGATCGCCACCGGGCGCTGCAGGCGCAGCATCTTCAACCTCAAGCTGCCCATGAAGCGCCGCCTGGATGCGGTGGCCCAGTGCCGCGCGCTGATCGCCAAGCGCCTGGCCAGCGTCGGCCCCTTCGACCTGCGCATCAAGCACCTGTACCACGACCGCGACGAAGTCACCGCCTATCTGGCGCTGCACCGGTAAGGCGACCCGGCCTCACGGATTCGGCAGATGCGGGCGCACCGCGTCGGCGATGGCGCTCGGCGCCTCGTTGAAGGCGAAGTGCGTGCGGTAGCGGCCGTCGGTGCCGAGCAGGTAGACGAAGCTGGAGTGGTCCACCCGGTAGTCCGTTGCCAGGCCGTGGGCGGCATGGGCCTCATGGCCGCCGTGCGCGCCGTGATCGTGGGCATTGTGGCCGGCATGGGCGCTGGCTGGCGGCTCGCTGTAGTACGCCTTGTAGGCGGCGGCCACGGCGGCGATGCGCTCCGGGCTGCCGGTCAGGCCGACGATGCGCGGATCGAAGTGGGACAGGTAGGCCTTGATCACCTCCGGCGTGTCCCGGGCGGGGTCCACGGTAATCAGCACCGGCACCACCTGGTCGGCCCTGTCGCCGAGCAGTTGCAGGGCCTGGGTGAGGTTGGCGACGGTGATCGGGCACACGTCCGGGCAGTGGGTGAAGCCGAAGAAGACCAGCGCCACCTTGCCCCGCAGGTCGCTGTCGCGCACGGTGCGGCCGTTCTGGTCGGTGAGTTCGAAGTGGCCGCCGATGGCCGGGGCGGCGGCGGGCAGGGCCGGACCTCCGTGGGCGACGGCCTGCGGGGGGACGGCCAGGGCGGCCAGGAGGACGGCGAGCGCCAGGGCCGGCCGGATGGTTTTCTCGTGCATGGTGTGCTCCGTGGATCGGGATGGATGAACGACCGCGTCAGTGGCAGATGCCGAAGGTCACCGCCATCAGCGCGGCGCGCGGCGGTGCGTCGAGGACGATGTACTTGGCCAGGCGGCGCCCTTCCGCGTCGATGACCGCCAGACTGTGCCCGTCGGCGACCGGCAGATAGAACTTGCGTCCGTCCGGCGTCACGGTGCCTCGCCCGCCGACGCCGGAAAGCGGGATGTCGGCGCCGCGTACGGCGTGCTCCTGGTCGAAGACCAGCACCGCGGGCCCCTCCGCGCTGGCGACGAAGGCGACGGTGTCGAACCAGGCCGAATACACGTGCCCCAGGCCGGCGGCCGCGGGCAGCACGGCCTCGGTCCGCAGCGTGAGCGGGGAAACGATGGAAATCCGCCGCCGGGCGCTGTCGGGCAGGAAGAGCCGGGTGCCGGTGGCATTGGTGTAGGCCCGTGCCACGCCCTCCCCGGCCGCGAGGGCGCCCGGGCCGGCGGTACCGGCGGAAGGGTCGAGCGCGACGGAATGGATGGTGCCGTCCGCCGTGCGGGCATACAGGTGGCGCCCGCTGGCGCTCGAGTCCAGCCGCAGGACCGCACCCGCCGGGCCGATGCGTCCGAGGGCCCGGCCCGTGCCGGTATCGAAGCGTTCGATACCTTCCGCATCCGCAATGTGCAGGACCTGCCCGCTTCGGTCGAACAGCAGGTCGTGCAGTTGCGGGTGATGCCGGGTCGGCCCGAGGGGGACGGCGAAGAGCAGATCGACCAGCGCGAACACGCCCTCCTCCGGCGCGATGGCCACAGCCTTCAGGCCGTTGGGGCTGACGACGATGCGCTGCGGGACGAAATCCAGTGCGACGCTGGCGAGCCGGCCGCCGGTCAGCTCGACGAGGTTCACGCGCGGGCTCCGCCCGTCGATGGCGACCAGCTTGGCCAGATCGCCCGAGCCTTCCAGTTGCAGCGGCACCAGGCCGACATCCAGCGTCCCGGCGATGCGGTCGTCGCGCGTGTCGATGACGGTGACGAGGCTGCCGGCCGGATGGCTGACGAACAGGTAGCGCAGCACGTCGCCGAAGTTGCCGGCATGGGCCGGCAGGGCGGCGAACAGAGCCAGGCCGAAGGCACAGCGCCGGATCAGGCGGAAGACGGACGACATGGAAGGAGGAATCCCCACGACGAAACGGCGCGGCGGCGCAAGACCGCTGCGCCGCCGCGAAGGGGCCGCCGCTTACTGCTTGGCGACGTAGTAGGGGTTGAAGCGGTTGGTGTAGACCTCGCTGGCCTTCTGCGAGCCGGCCTTGAGCTGGCCGATGCCCACCAGGTAGTCGATCCACCACTGCACCGGGCCGTCCTGGATCAGGCCGTTCTCGTAGTAGCTCCAGCTCCCCGAGTATTGGGGATCGAGGCCGCGTGCCTTGGCGAAGATCTTGCCGGCTTCGTCGTGGTTCTGGTTGACCCAGTTGGAGGCGCGCACCAGCACTTTGACGAACTTCTTCACCGCCTCCGGGTTTTCCTTGATGAAGTCGTCGTGGGTGAAGTACGGCAGCATGCCCGGCTCGCCCTTGTCCACCGCGTAGTCGCTGAACACCTCGGTGGCGGTGCCGGTGATGACGGCCTTCTCATGGAAGGGCGAATGCAGCACGCCCACGTCGATCAGGCCCTGGGTCAGCGCCTGCTCCATGTTGGGGTCGGGCAGCACGACGAACTCCACGCTGCCGTCCAGGCCGTTGCGGCTCAGGTATTCCTTGAGCACGTATTCCGAGCACGCGCCGAAGCTGTTGATGCCGATCTTCTTGCCCTTGAAGTCCTGGATCGACTTGATGGGGCTGCCGGTCTTGACCAGGTACTTCATGTGCGGGCGCTCGGGCGTGGTCTGGGCGCCGGCGGCGATCAGGGTCAGCTTGGCCCCGCCCTGGCGCGCGGTGAGCACCAGCGGCGTCATGCGGTTGGTGATGTCCACCTTGCGCGAGGCCACCGCGGGCACGAGCTGGGCGGCCGGCACTTCGCCCACCCAGTCGATCTTCAGCCCTTCCTCCGCGAACCAGCCCTTCGCATCGGCGATGTAGACCGGGTCGAACCACTGCACGTTGGCGTACTTGATCGGGAACAGCTCCTTCTTGGCGTCGGCGGCTTGGGCCGGCGCGGCCAGCACGGCGAAAGCCAGGCCGGCGGCGGACAGCAGGGTGGTGAGTCTCATGGTGGTATCGCTCCTTTGATGAAACGTGTGGGTCTTGCGGGTATGGGTGTCGGATCAGCGCCCCGCGGCTGCCGTACGCCACGAGGTCAGGTTGTGCTCCAGCCAGAGCAGGAACTTGTTCAGCACCAGGCCGAAGACGGCCAGGGCGACGATGGCCGCGTACATTTCGGGAATGCGGAAGATCTCCTGCGAGTGCAGCACCAGGAAGCCGAGGCCGGCGTTGGCGCCGATCATCTCGGCCGCCACCAGCACCATGAAGGCGTAGGCCGCGCCGGTGCGGATGCCGGTGAAGATCGCCGGCAGGGCCGCCGGCAGCGTGACCTTGCGGAACAGCACCAGGCCCTTGGCGCCCATGGAGCGGGCCGAGCGTACCAGCACCGGGTCCACGTCGGTGACGCCGGCGGTGGCGTTGAGCAGGATGGGCCACACCGAGGCCCAGAAGATGATCATGACCTTGGACAGCTCACCGATGCCGAAGAACAGGATGAACACCGGGAACAGCGCGATGGCCGACACCTGCCGGCTGGCCTGCAGCGGACCGTCGAAGGCGCCGGCGAACAGGTGCGAGGTGCCGATGAGGATGCCCAGCGGCACGCCGATCAGGATGGACATGCCCAGGCCCAGCGCGGTGCGCTGCAGGCTGATGGACACGTGGCGGACGATCTCGCCCGACGTGACCCAGTGCCACAGGGCGTCCACCACGCTGGAAAAGGGCGGCAGGAAGGTCGGATCGGCCAGCCCGGCGCGGGGTGCGATCTCCCACGCGCCGAGGATCAGCACGGCGACCGAAGCGCGCAGCAGCAGCGTGCGTATCATCAGCCGGCCCTCCGCGAGAAGGCGCCGGCGAGCGTGGACAGCACGCCGGGACTGCGCCGCGGCACCGCCTGCACCGGGCTCTCCAGGCCGTAGCTGCTGGCCTTGTTGACCTCGTCGGCGAGCAGTTCCCACAGGCGATGGCGCACGGCGGCGAATTCCGCGCTGGAGCGCACGTCGTGCTCGTAGCGCGGCGCCGGCAGGTCGATGTCCACCACCGCCTTCAGGCGCCCCGGCCGGGCGCTGATGACGGCCACGCGCTGGGACAGGAAGACCGCCTCGTCCAGGCTGTGGGTGACGAAGACGATGGTCTTGCCGGTGCGCTCCCAGATGCGCAGCAGTTCGCCCTGCAGTATCTCGCGCGTCTGCGCGTCGAGTGCGGCGAAGGGTTCGTCCATCAGCAGCACCTCGGGATCGTAGGCCAGCGCGCGGGCGATCGCCACGCGCTGCTTCATGCCGCCCGAGAGCTGGGCCGGATAGCGGTCCTCGAAACCCCGCAGGCCCACCGCGGCGATGTGGCGGCGGGCGACGTCCTCCCGCTCGGCGGCGGCGACGTGCTTGATTTCCAGGCCGAAGGCGACGTTGTCCAGCACGGTCCGCCACGGGAACAGGGCGTAATCCTGGAACACCACGCCGCGGTCCAGCCCCGGGCCGTCCACCTTGCGGCCATGCACGACGACGTCGCCCTCGGCTTCGGCCAGGCCGGCGATGACGTGCAGCAGCGTGGACTTGCCGCAGCCGCTCGGCCCCAGGATGGACAGGAACTCGCCCCTGGCGACCTTCAGGTCGATGCCGTCGAGCGCGAGCAGGGGTTCCGAGCCGGCATGGGGACGGTAACGCTTGCTGAGCGCGGAAATGGCAATCGAATACTCGTTTGCGCCTTCGGCGGGATGGTTCATATCCTTGATTTGATTATCAAAATAAATGAAATAGGGGTTCGCGCACAGATTCCGTCAATAGAGCAGAAGCCGTGCCAGGGGCGATGTGCCGGCGAATAGGCCGAACGGCATAGTCCGGCCACCTTTCGCTGTTGGTGCAGCAGCACGCTGCTGGTCGACTGCTGCCTGAGCAGCAGCCCTACTTCAGCGCGGCGATCGCACCCATGCGGATCAGCCGCGCGCGCATCACGTTGCGGCTGATGCCCAGCAGACGGGCGGCCTGCACCTGGTTGCGTTCGCTGTACTCGAAGGCGGCGCGGACGATCACGTCTTCCAGGTGCTCGTACAGTCCTTCGCGGTTCTGCTCGAAGTAGGCCGCCAGCGCGGCTTCCAGGCGGGCGCGCGGATCGCCGGCGGCGGCCTCGCCACCGCGCGGCGCGCCCTGCAGCGCGGACAGGTGCAGGTCCTCGGGGCGGATCGTGCCGTCGCGGCAGATCAGCAGGGCGTGGTGGATGACGTTTTCCAGCTCGCGGATGTTGCCCGGCCAGGAATGGGCGAGCAGCTTGGCTTCGGCCTCCGCGTTCAGGGCTATGGCGCCGTAGCCCAGGCGCTGGCGGTATTCGGCGGCGAAGTAGCGCGCCAGCGGCAGGATGTCGCCGGGGCGCCCGCGCAGGGCCGGCAGGTCCAGGGAGACCACGTGCAGGCGGTAATAGAGGTCCTCGCGGAAATGCCCGGCCGCCACAGCTTCTTCCAGGCGCACGTTGGTGGCGGCGATGACCCGCACGTCGATGGGCACCGTGCGCCGCGAGCCCAGGCGCACCACTTCGCGCTCCTGCAGCACGCGCAGCAGCTTCACCTGGATGGACAGCGGCAGGTCGCCGATCTCGTCCAGGAACAGGGTGCCGCCGCTGGCCGCCTCGAACCAGCCGGCCTTGGCGGTGAAGGCGCCGCTGAAGGCCCCCTTCTCGTGGCCGAACAGCTCGCTCTCCACCAGGGTTTCCGGGAAGGCGCCGCAGTTGACGGCGATGAAGGGGCCTCCGGCGCGGTGGCTCAAGGCGTGGACGTGGCGCGCCACCAGTTCCTTACCCGTGCCGGTCTCGCCCATGACCAGCACACTGGCCTCGCTGGGCGCGATCAGGCGGATGCGGGCGAGCAGCTCCATCGAGCGCGGGTCCTCGAAGACCTGCGCCGTGGCGCGGATGGAGGTCGCCAGCGCCTGCGGGTTGGGCAGCGTCCACAGGCGCCCGTCCTGCAGCGCGGGGACGGTCGCCGGGCGGGAGGCGTCGGAGCCGGGCATGGCGGCGCTCACGAGTAGAAGCTCGGCTCGGGATAGTGCCCGGCCAGCGCCCATTCGCCCAGTTCGCGGATCTTGTAGTCGAGGGGATCGTGCAGCGAATGGGTGCGCAGGTTGCGCCAGTAGCGGTCCAGCGCCAGGGCGGAATGGGTGGCGCGCGCCCCGGCCACCTCGAACATGCGCGTGCAGATGTCCAGCCCGCCGCGGCCGGCGACGGTCTTGGAGGCGGCAATGGCCAGGGCCAGGTCGCCGCGCTCCTCGTGGGTCAAGGCCTCGCCCCTGCCCCAGGCGGCGTCCAGCCCGTCGGCGGCGCGCTCGAACAGGGCGCGGGCGCTTTCCAGCGTGAGCCAGAATTCGCCGTAGTGCTGCAGCACGTAGGGGTCGCGCTCGACGCGCTCGACCCCGGCGCGGAACCAGGGATGCGCCTCGGTCAGCGTGTAGCGCCGCGCCTCCTCGAAGGCCCCTTCGGCGATGCCCAGGTAGATGGCGTTCAGGCACAACTGGCCGATCAGCGAGCGCAGGCAGGCGAAGGGCGTGGACAGCGGCCCCGGGTCGGCGAGGATCTCGTCGTCCTCCACGCGCACCTTCTCGAAGGCCACGCTGCCGCTGTCGGTCTGGCGCTGGCCGATGTTGTCCCAGTCCTGCAGCGTCTTCACCCCGCTCCTCTGGGTGGGCAGCGCGGCGACTACGACGGTGGCCGTATTGCGGCGGCGCGCGGAGACGATGAGCATCTCCGAGTCGAGGGCGCCGGAGCAGAAGCTCTTGATGCCGGAGAACTCGTGCCAGCCGTCCCGGGGCGTGGCCACCAGGCGCTCGTCGAGGGGATTGAGGGCGTTGCCCCAGAACCAGTTGCGCTGCGCCGTGTGTTCGAACCAGGGTTCCCACTGGGCGGGGCGGGAGAACAGGCGCACGGTGGCCAGCATCAGGTGCTGGAAGGCGAACAGGTGGGCGATGGAGCTGTCCGCCCGCGCCAGCACGCGCACCGCCTCCAGCGTCTCGCGCCAGGACGCGCCATGGCCGCCGTAGGCGCGCGGGATGCTCATCCGCAGCAGGCCGCTGTCGCGCAGGGCGTCGCGCTCGGCCTTGGGCGTGCCGCCCAGGCGGTCGCGTTCGACCGCGTTCTCGGCGAAGCGCAGCGCCAGCGCGCGGGCGGTGGACAGGGCATCGAAGGACGTGCCGCCGGCCTCGCCGGCGGGGAGCTCGGGTTCTCGCGGCAGCGTCCGGATGCTCAACGGCGGCTCCTCCCCTTGCGTCCGGCCTCAGCCGCCGGCGTTAACCTGCAGGCTCAGCCGCGGCGGCGTGGACAGGGTCTGGAAGACCACGCAGTAGCGTTCGGTGAGCTTCACCAACTGGTCGATGCGCTCCTGGGTTTCGGCCGTCTGCAGCTCGAAGCGCAGGCGGATCTCGCGGAAACCCACCGGCGCCTCCTTGCCCACCCCCAGCGTGCCGCGGAAATCCAGGTCGCCCTCGGCCGACACCCTGCCGCCGGCCAGTTCGAAGCCGATGGCGGTGGCCACCGCCTTCAGCGTCACGCCGGCGCAGGCCACCAGGGCGTCCAGCAGCATGTTGCCGGAGCAGGCGAAGGCGCCCGTGCCGCCGGTGGCCGGGTGCAGGCCGGCCTCCACCAGCGCGCGCCCGGTGTCCACGCGGCACACCACGTCGGCGGCATCCAGTTCGCCGGCCGCCCTCAGGGTGATCAGCGCGGCCTGCGGCTCGGTCTTGTACTTGTCCTTCAGGGGCGCCTGCAACTGGCGCAATTCATCGGCGTTCATGGAGTCTCCCTTGCATTGCTGCCGGCCAGTTCCTGCCGCCGGCGATGGACGATGTCGTCCACCACCCCCGGTTCGGCCACCGTGGAGGTGTCGCCGAAATCCTGGAAGTCGTTGGCCGCCACCTTGGTCAGGATGCGGCGCAGAATCTTGCCGGCGCGGTTCTTGGGCAGGGCCGGCGCCCACTGGACGATGTCCGGGCTGGCGATGGGGCCGATGCGCTCGCGCACCCAGGCGACGATCTCGCGCCGCAGTTCGTCCGACTCGGCGAAGCCTTCCTTCAGCGTGACGTAGGCGAACACGCCGTGCCCCTTCACCTCGTGGGGATAGCCCACTACGGCCGATTCCGCCACCGCCGGGTGCGACGAGATCGCGCTTTCCAGTTCCACCGTGCCCAGACGGTGGCCCGAGACGTTGATGACGTCGTCCACGCGGCCGCTGATGCGGTAGTAGCCGTCCCCGTCGCGCCTGACTCCGTCGCCAGTGAAGAAGTAGCCGGGATAGGGGGCGAAATAGGTGCGCACGAAGCGCTCGTGGTCGTGCAGGATGGTGCGCGCCTGGCCCGGCCAGGAGCCGGCGAAGCACATGTTGCCCTCGCCCGGACCGTCCAGCACCTGGCCCTGGGCGTCGACCACGGCCGGGCGGATGCCGAAGTACGGCTTGGCCGCCATGCCGGGCTTGTTGGGGATCGCGCCGGGGATGGGCACCAGCAGCACGGCGCCGGTCTCGGTCTGCCAGTAGGTGTCCACGATGGGGCAGCGCCCGCCGCCGATCACCGCGTGGTACCAGCGCCAGGCTTCCGGGTTGATGGGTTCGCCCACCGAGCCCAGCACGCGCAGCGAGGACAGATCGTGTTTGGCCACCGGCCCTTCGCCTTCGCGCATCAGCGCGCGCAGCGCGGTGGGCGCGGTGTAGAAGATGCTGACCCGGTGGCGCTCGATGATGGACCACCAGCGCGACGAGTCCGGCCAGGTGGGCACGCCCTCGAACAGCACGCTGGTGGCCCCGTTGAGCAGCGGGCCGTAGATCTTGTAGGTATGCGCGGTGACCCAGCCCACGTCGGCGGTGCACCAGAACACGTCGCCCTCGTGCCAGTCGAAGATGATCCGCCACGAGGTGCCGGCATGCACCAGATAGCCGCCGGTGGTGTGTACCAGGCCCTTGGGCTTGCCGGTGGAGCCCGAGGTGTAGAGGATGAAGAGCGGGTCCTCGGCGCCCACCTCCACCGGCTCGCACCACGGCTCGGCGGCGGCCACGGCCTCGTCGTACCACAGGTCGCGCCCGGGCGAGAACGGCACCTCGGCGCCCGTGCGGCGCACCACCACCACGTGGCGGATGCTGGGCTGGGTGGCCACGGCCCGGTCGGCGTTGTGCTTGAGGGGCACCACGCGGCCGCCGCGCAGCCCCTCGTCGGCGGTGATCAGCACCTTGGCGCCGGCGTCCGCGATGCGGTTTTCCAGCGACTCCGAGGAAAAGCCGGAGAACACCACGGAATGGACGGCGCCGATGCGCACGCAGGCCATCATGGCGACGAAGACCTCCGGGATCACCGGCAGGTAGATGGTCACCACGTCGCCCTTGCCCACGCCCAGGCCCTTCAGCACGTTGGCGAGGCGATTGACCCTGTCGGCCAGTTCGCCCCAGCTCACCGTGCGCGACTCGCCGGCGCGGTCCCCTTCCCACAGGATGGCCGGCTGCGCGGCCTTGGCCGGCAGGTGGCGGTCCACGCAATTGACCGAGGCGTTCAGCGTGCCGTCGGCGAACCACCTGATGCGCAGATCGTCCGGGTCGAAGCGGGTGTCGCTCACCTGCGTGAACGGCTGCAGCCAGTCGATGAAGGCGGCCTGCCCGCGCCAGAAGGCGTCGGGATCGTCGATGGAACTGCGGTACAGCCGCTCGTAGGCGGCCGCGTCCACATGGGCCCTGGCGGCGAAGCCGGGCGGAACCGGATATATTTCGGGAGCGTTCATCTTTCGTCGCGGGGTCGGCCTGATGGGGCCCGTCGGGTCGGGCGGCCGAAAACAGCGCAGCATTGTGCGAGGCCCCGCGGGACGCGCCAACGAATCAATCCTGCGAAGGATATATGCCGGCCTGCGCATGCCCCGTCCCGGCGCCGGTCACCGGCTTGCCATGACGCCGGGTGTATAATGCCGCCTTTCCAACGCGTCCGGCCCCGACGGGCCCCGGAACCAGAAAGGCGCCCATGAGCTTCGCCGACCTCGGCCTCATCCCCGAACTGCTGAACGCCGTAGCCGACGCCGGCTACACCGAACCCACCCCCATCCAGCGCCAGGCCATCCCCATCGTCATCGCCGGACACGACGTCATGGGCGGTGCGCAGACCGGCACCGGCAAGACCGCCGGCTTCACGCTGCCACTCCTGCAACGCCTGGCTCGCCACGCCAACACCAGCACCTCGCCGGCGCGCCACCAGACCCGCGCGCTGATCCTCGCCCCCACCCGCGAGCTGGCGATGCAGGTGTACGAATCGGTCAAGACCTATTCCAGGCACCTGCCCCTGCGCGCCACCTGCATCTATGGTGGGGTGGACATGAACGCGCAGATCCAGGAACTGCGCCGCGGCATCGAGATCGTCATTGCCACGCCGGGGCGGTTGCTGGACCACGTGCAGCAGAAGACCATCAACCTGACCCAGGTCGAAATGCTGGTGCTGGACGAAGCCGACCGCATGCTGGACATGGGCTTCATCCCCGACATCCGCCGCATCCTTTCTCTGCTGCCGGCCAACCGCCAGAGCCTGCTGTTCTCCGCCACCTTCTCGGAGGAGATCAAGAAACTCGCCGACCAGATGCTGAAGAACCCGCAGATGGTCGAAGTGGCCCGCCGCAACATGGTGTCCGAGACCATCACCCACGTGGTGCACCCGGTCTCGTCCGGCATGAAGCGCAACCTGCTCGCCCACCTGCTGCGCCACCAGCCCGACACCCAGGCGCTGGTGTTCGTGGACACCAAGCTGGTGTGCGGCCGCCTCGCCCACTTCCTGGAGCGCCACGGCATCTCCGCCGATTCCATCCACGGCGACAAGAGCCAGCAGCAGCGCACCGAGACCCTGGAAGCCTTCAAGGCCGGCAAGCTGCGCGTGCTGGTGGCCACCGACGTGGCCGCGCGCGGGCTGGACATCGACGAACTGCCCTACGTGATCAACTTCGAACTGCCCCACACCGCCGAGGACTACGTGCACCGCATCGGCCGCACCGGCCGCGCCGGCCACAAGGGCAACGCGGTGTCGCTGGTGTGCGCCGAGGAAAAGCACTGGCTGTCCGAGATCGAGAAGCTGATCAAGTTGCAGATTCCCCAGGAAGTGGTGCCGGGCTTCGAACCGGAGCCGGAATTCTTCGAAGCCGGCAAGGGCGGCCGCGGCCGCCGCAGTGCGGCCGACAGGACCGACAGGGTCGAGAAGACCGAGGGCGCACGCGAGCGCGCCCCGCGTGCAACCCAGCCCGCGGCCGGCGGCAAGCGTCCGCCCCGCCCCACCATCGCACCGGACGGCTTCGATTTCAGCAAACCCTATGAGCCGGCCACGCCTGTACCGGTCGTGGACACCACAACCAGCATCGCCGCCAGGCCGGACGAACCGCCGCGCCGCGGGCAGCGTCCGGTGGCCTTCCTGCTCGGCGGCCTGGGACGGAAATAGGGGCCTTCTGCCCGGCTTATTCCGGTCTGGCGGCGGGATGGCTTCAAGTATCGTGGACCTCAGCCGTTAAGAGGTCCGAACGCTTGGAAATGCCGATCCCGATGAACCTGGCCCCTCGCCCCGAGGACGACCGCAACCCCGACGAGCCCTTCGTGCCCGACTTCTCCGAGGGCGCGGAGACCGGTTTGTACCTGGCCCTGCTCGAACTGCTCGACGAGGGCCTGATCATCACCGGCGACGAGGTCATCCTCGAAGTCAACAGCGCCGCGTGCCGGCTGCTCGGACGCGACTACCGCCAGCTCGCCGGCCAGCCGCTGGCCGACATCTTCCCGTCCGAGCGCGCCTTCCTCAACGCGCGCGCGCGGCTCTTCATCCAGGGCGAGATGCGCGGCTGCCTGCAGGTCGCCACCCCGACCGGCAACCGCAACCTCAAGTTCATCGCCGCCGCGCGCCTGCGCCCCGGCATCCATGCCCTGATCCTGAGCCCGGATCTGGCTGCCGAAGGCTACGCCGAGCCGGCCGCTGACGCCGCCCCGGGCGACACCCTGTGGCCGCGCCTGGCCGCTGCGCTGGAACAACCGGTGCTGGTGGTGGACGACCAGTTGCAGGTCGCCGCCGCCAACGCCGCCGCGCTGCGCACTTTAGGCGTGGAGCGCGGCGCGCTGGTCGGCCGCCCGATTGCCGACTGCATCCCGATCGAGTGGCCGGAGGACGGCGCCACGCCGCTGGCCACGCTGCACCCGGAAGGCGGCGCACCGCTCAGCGCACGCGTGCTGCCCGGCCCCAAACCCGACTGGCGCCTGCTGATCCTGCCGCCGGTGGCGGCCATCAGCGGCCTGCCCGCCGCGCCGGCGACACTGCCCGCAGACGCCCCGCCGCCCGCCTCGCGCCTGCTGCTGCCGGTGGACGTGTTCGACGCCACCAGCCAGGCCATCCTGGTCAGCGACGCGCAGAACCGCATCATCGCAGTCAACAAGGCCTTCACCACGATCACCGGCTACACGCTGGACGAGGTGCACGGCAAGAATCCCGCGGTGCTCAGTGCCGGACAGCGCGACAAGAGCTTCGTCGACGCCCTGTGGACCGGCCTGGCGCAGACCGGCCAGTGGCAGGGCGAAATCTGGAACCGGCGCAAGAACGGCGAAATCTACCCGGAGTGGCTCAGCATCACCGCGGTGCGCGATGCCCGCGGCAAGGTGCTGCACTACATCGGCATGTTCTCGGACCTCACCGCGAAGCGGCAGGCCGAGTCGCGCGCCGACTACATCGCCACCCACGACATCCTCACCGGCCTGCCCAACCGCCGCCTGTTCGAATGCCGCTTCACGGAAGCCGCCGAGCGCGCCCGCGCCTCGCACCGCAGCGTGGGGCTCATGCGCCTCGACCTGGACAACTTCAAGGCGGTCAATCGCGAGTACGGCGACAACACCGGCGACGCCTTCCTGCAGCAGATCGCCCGCCGCCTGCGGATGGCGACCCCGCGCGGCGCAACGGTGGCGCGCGAACGCAGCGACACCCTCCTCGTGCTGCTGCCCGACGTGGACCTGACCAGCGAGATCGGCCGCGCCGCCGAAGCGCTGCTGGCCAGCCTGGCGCAACCGTTCGAGGCCGAAGGCCGGCAGGTGAAGCTCGGCGCCAGCATCGGCATCGCCATCTTTCCCGAGCACGGCACGCAGTTCGACGCCCTCGTCCGCAACGCCAACGCCGCGCTCACCCATGCGCGCCAACTGGGCGGCAACAACCACCAGTACTACGCCGACGAGATGGGCGGCGGCACCCTCGAACACAGTGCCTTCGAACTCAACCTGCGCCATTCGGTGGAGCGCGAGCAACTGGAAGTGCATTTCCAGCCCCTCGTGGACGGCCGCGACGGCAGCCTGCGCGGCGGCGAGGCGCTGCTGCGCTGGCGCCACCCGGACCTCGGCCTGATCCCCTTCCGCCGCTTCCTGACCGCCGCGCGCGAAGGCGGCATGCTCGGCGAACTGGGCGACTGGGTGCTGCACGCCGCCTGCCGCCATGCCGCCGCCTGGCCGGCGCGCGGCGGACATCCGCCGCTGCTGACCATCAACGTGGCCATCGAGCAGATCATGCAGGGCAACCTGGCCGACCGCGTGCAGGACGCCTTGAAGGCCTCTGGCCTGCCGCCCGAACGCCTGGAACTGGACGTGGACGAGATCGTGCTCAAGGAAGAGCACAGCCGCATCCAGAGCGCGCTGGAAAAGCTCGCCGCGCTGGGCGTGCGGCTGGCGGTGGACGACTTCGGCCGCGGCGTGAGTTCCATCCCGCGCCTGAAGCGCTTCCCCCTGCGGGCGATCAAGCTCGACCCGGTGCTGGTGCGGGACGTGGGCGTGCGCGAGGAAGCCGAAGCGGTGGTCGAAGCCATCGCCGCGATGGCCGGTGCGCTCGGCCTGGAAGTGTTCGCCCGCGGCGTGGAAGGGGAAGCCCAGCAGGCCTTCCTGTGCGCGCTGGACTGCTACCTGCAGCAGGGGCCGCTGTTCGGCCGGCCGATGACGGCGGAGGAGTTCGCCGCCTATGTCGCGGGCGGCAAAGCGCCCTGAGGCACCTTGCCCGGTTGAACGCGTACTCCCTCCCCTTCAAGGGGAGGGCCGGGGTGGGGATGGGTTTTTCGCCATGCTGAACCGAAACCCATCCCCCTCCTAACCTCCCCCTTGAAGGGGGAGGAATACACCATCACCGTTCGAGCTGACCCGGGCGACCGTCAATAATCTACCAGCGTCCGGCAATCCTCAGCCCGCCCGGACAGGGCCGCGAAGCGCGCCAGGCGCTCGCGCACGAACTCGTCCGGCACCCGGCGGTCGGCGCAGAAATCCCGCACCTGCATGGCCAGCGCCACCAGTTCCAGGCGCCGCGTGGTGTCGGCCAGGGCGCCGAAGTCGTAGGCGCTGATATCGCGCCAGTCCTTGTCTTCCTCCGCGGCTGCCGCAGGCGGGGCGGCATCGCCCGGCGGCTGGGGTGCCGCGTCCTGCGCCTGCGCGGCCAGGGCGCAGAGCAGGAAGGGCAGGCAGAGAAGGCGGCGGATGGGTTTCATGTCCGGGATGCGGCAGGCGGCGGGTACATCGCCGTCTACGGCAGGCTGCGGACGGGACTTGAGCCGGGAGCGCGGCAGCGCGCCCCCGGCCCCGCGCTCACGCCTCCAGCGCCTTCACGTGGGTGATGACCTCGGCGATCGCCTGCTGCGCGCTGCCGTACAGCATGCGGCAGTTGTCCTTGTAGAACAGCGCGTTCTCGATGCCGGAGTAGCCCGCGCCCTTGCCGCGCTTCACGACGATGACGTTCTGCGCCTGGTCCACGTTGAGGATGGGCATGCCGTAGATGGGGCTGGACTTGTCGGTGCGCGCCACCGGGTTCACCACGTCGTTGGCACCGATCACCAGGGCCACGTCGGCCTGGGCGAAGTCCGCATTGATCTCCTCCAGGTCGAAGATCTTGTCGTAGGGCACGCCGGCTTCCGCGAGCAGCACGTTCATGTGCCCCGGCATGCGCCCGGCCACCGGGTGGATGGCGAAGGCCACCTCCACCCCGCCCTCTTCCAGCAACTGCGCCATCTCCCACACCTTGTGCTGGGCGCCGGCCACCGCCATGCCGTAGCCGGGCACGATGATGACCTTGGCGGCATAGCGCATCACCGAGGCCGCATCGAGGGCGGAGAACTCCTTCATCGTGCCCTCGATGGCCTCGCCCTCGCCGCCCGCGGCCGCGCCGGTGAGCGGAGTGAACAGCACGTTGGAGATGGGCCGGTTCATGGCCTTGGCCATCAACTGCGTCAGCAGCGTGCCCGAGGCCCCCACCACGATGCCGGCCACGATCAGCGCCGGATTGCCGAGCACGTAGCCTTCGAAGCCCACCGCCAGCCCGGTGAAGGCGTTCAGCAGCGAAATCACCACCGGCATGTCGGCGCCGCCGATGGGGCTGGTGAGGATCACCCCGAGGACGAGCGCGAGCACGAAGAACAGCACGATGGCCGCCCCCGCGGGCGCATCCGAGGCGATGATCAAGAGGCCCAGCAGCGCGGTGAGCGCCGCCAGCGCGATGTTGACCACGTTCTGCTGCGGCAGGCGGATGGGCTTCTTCATCAAGCCCTGCAGCTTGGCGAAGGCCACGCAGGAACCGGAGAAGGCCACCGAGCCGATCAGCGCGCCCAGCACCGCCAGCGTAGCCACCACCGTGCCGTGCACCTCGCCGCGGGCGAACTCCAGCGCCGCGATGGCCGCCGCCGCGCCGCCGCCCATGCCGTTGTAGATGGCGACCATCTGCGGCATGTCGGTCATCTTGACGACGCGCCCCGACCACCACGCCAGGGCCCCGCCCAGCACGATGGCGACGATCATCAGCCCGTAGTTCTGCATGCCCGGCGTCTGCAGCGTGACCAGGGTGGCGGCCACCATGGCCCAGCCGGCCCAGACGATGCCCTTGCGCGCGGTGACCGGCGAGCTCATGGCCTTGAGGCCGAGGATGAACACCACGGCCACGGCGAAATAGGAAACCTGGATGAATCCGCTGATCATGTCAGGCCCCTCCCGCCTTCTTGCCGCCCTTGAACATGGCGAGCATGCGTTCGGTGACCACGTAGCCGCCGGCCGCGTTGGCCGCGCCGAGGAAGACCGCGACGAAGCCGATGGCCAGTTGCAGTGGACTGTCCGGGTCGGCGCGGCCGAGCACGACCATGGCGCCCACCAGCACGACGCCGTGGACGAAGTTGGAGCCGCTCATCAGCGGCGTGTGCAGGATCACCGGCACGCGCGAAATCACCTCGTAACCGGTGAACGCGGCCAGCATGAAAACATACAGTGCGGTAATACCGTCCATGTGAGCCTCCCCGATTACAGTCCCAGAACCTGCTTCACGCCGGCATGGCGCAGCTCCCCCGCGTGGGTGAGGCAACAGCCGGCCATCACCTCGTCCTCCCAGTCGAGCGCCAGGGCGCCTTCCTTGATGAAGGGCGAGATGAAGTTGAACAGGTTCTTGGCGTACATCTCCGAGGCATGCACCGGCATGCGGCTGGCGATGTGGGTCGGGCCGATCACCAGCACGTCGTTGATCCACACCTTCTCGCCGGGCACCGTGCCCTCCACGTTGCCGCCGGTTTCGGCGGCCATGTCCACCACCACCGCGCCGGGCTTCATGCGCCCGATCATGTCCGCGGTGATGATCTTCGGTGCGCGCTTGCCGGGGATGGCCGCGGTGGTGATCAGCGCGTCGCACTGCCCCACCGCCTTGGCCAGGCGTTCGGTCTGCTGGGCCTTCTCTTCATCGGTCAGTTCCCGGGCGTAGCCGCCCTTGCCCGCGGCGGACACACCGGTATCCACGAAGCGGGCACCCAGGGACTCGACCTGCTCGCGGGTCTCGGGGCGCACGTCGTAGGCTTCCACCATGGCGCCGATGCGCCGCGCGGTGGCGATGGCCTGCAGGCCCGCCACGCCGGCGCCGATCACCAGCACCTTGGCCGGGCGGATGGTGCCGGCGGCGTAGGTCAGCATGGGGAAGAACTTGGGGCTGTGGTCGGCGGCGATCAGCGCGCATTCGTAACCGGCCACCGCGGCCTGGCTGGAGAGCGCATCCATGGACTGCGAACGGGTGATGCGCGGCAGCAGTTCCAGCGCGAAGGCGGTGATCTGCTTCTCCAGCAGCAGCTTCGCCCGTTCGGCATCGCCCCACGGCTGCAGCATGCCCAGCAGCACGCTGCCGGGTTTCATCGCCGTGAGGAATTCGGCCTTGGGCGGCTGCACACAGAGCAGCACGTCGGCCGCCGCATACAAGGCTTGCGCGTCGGCGGCGAACTCGACGCCGGCAAAGGCTTCGTCGCGGTAATGCGCCGGCAGGCCGGCGCCGGATTCCATCAGCACTTGCGCGCCGAGGCCCTGGTACTTCTTGACCACGTCCGGCACGACGGACAATCGTCGCTCGCCGGGAACGGTCTCCGCAGGCACTCCGAGAATCAGAGGCATAGGACGCTCCTCCCTAGGGAATGGGTGTGAAGGTATGCGCCGTCCCTGCCTTTCTTGTGTCTCCCCTTGCGCCTGCCGAAGCGGCGCGCGTGCGGCGCGCGTCAGATATTACTGATAATCCTGTCATGCGCAACTGCGCATGCCGATTTCCTTGCCGGAGTTTCCCCAGGCCGTGCCCCGCGACGCCCGGCACGACCCATACGCTGCGTGCGCGTCACCAGGCGTTCATGTGCGCGGCCCTGGCGCTGCGCACCGGCGCCTCGACCAGCTTGATGATCGCCACGGAGATGTTGTCGCCATAGCCGTCGGCGCGCTCGCGCGCCCGCGTGACCAGCGTCTGGGCGGCCTCGCGTGTCGGCAGCGCGGCCACCGCACCGCACAGTTCCTCGTCGGAGAAATAGGTCCACAGTCCGTCCGAACACAGCAGGAAGCTGTCGCCGGCCTTCAGCGGCATCTGCCGGCCATGTTCGATGTCGGGTTCGCGCTCGCTGCCGAGACAGGACAGCAGCACGTTGCGCTGGGGGTGGCGCAGGGCGGCCGTCTCATCGATCCTACCTTGGCGCTGCAGTTCGCCGACCAGCGAATGATCCTTCGTGCGCGAGACCAGCTCACCACTACGAAAGTGATAGAGGCGCGAATCGCCGCAATGCACCCAGTCGGCACGGCCGGGCTGGAGCATGAGAACCACTGCGGTGCTGTGCGGGTCCTGTTCGCTGGTGAAACGGGTCAGCTTGATGACCACGTGCGCCTCATTGACCACGCTGTCCAGCAGGTGCTCGGGCGTCTCGGAGCGCGGCGCATAGGCCTCGAAATTCTGCTTGGCCTTGATCAGCACCTGTTCGGCCGCCATCGCGCCGCCGGAGTGCCCGCCCATGCCGTCGGCCAGCACCGCCATCATCGTGCCCGGCAGGGTCGGATGGGCGAACAGCGCCACCCGGTCCTGCTGTTCCTTGCGGTCTCCGGTATGGCGGGCGACGCAGGTTTCGATGGTGAGCGGCATGGAGCGGAGAGCGATGGAAGATGGCGGCTCATCATAGCAATCACGCCCCAGATTGGGCATCTGGAAACCGCGGCCCGTATGCTCCGAACGCGCCTGGGTGTGACAAATATCACACTCGCCCGACCTCCCGCGCCGACGCGCGCGCAGCCTGCCCGGCTTCTATTACGTTCTTCGTATCAGAGCGCAAACCCGTTGAGGCGCGCGTCGATCAGTTCGATCCAGTGCCGGATCGGCACCGCGGTGCCGCCCTGCAGGTGGGAGATGCAGCCGATGTTGGCTGAGGCGATCAGCGTGGCGCCGTGCTCGGTCAGGGCGGCAACCTTGTTCGCGCGCAACTGCTGCGACAGCTCCGGCTGCAGCAGCGAGTACGTGCCGGCCGAACCGCAGCACAGGTGGGCGTCGCGCACCGGCACCAGGCGGAAGCCGGCGGCTTCCAGCAGGCCCTCGACCACGCCGCGCACCTGCTGCCCGTGCTGCAGCGTGCAGGGGGCGTGCCAGGCCACCGTCACGGGCTCCGGCCGGCGCACCTGGAACAGTTGGGCCAGGCGCCCGGCCTCCGCGGCGACCACGGCGCTCACGTCCACCGTCAGCTCGCTGATGTGCCGTGCCCGGTCGGCGTAAATCGGATCGCCCTGCAGCATGTGGCCGTAGTCCCTGACCTGCAGGCCGCAGCCGGACGCGGTCATGACGATGGCCTCGATCTCGCCGCGCTCGATGCGCGGCCACCAGGCATCGATGTTGCGCCGCGCATCCGCCCGCCCGCCTTCCTGGTCGTTGAGGTGGTAGCGCACCGCGCCGCAGCAGCCGGCGCCGGGCTGCTCGACCAGGGAAATCCCCAGCGTATCCAGCACCCGCGCCGCGGCGGCGTTGATGGCCGGCGCCATCGCCGGCTGCACGCAGCCCGCCAGCGCGAACATGCGGCGCGCGTGGCGGGCGCGCGGCCAGGGGCCGGCCGGGTGCGCGGCCGGCACTTTCTCGCGCAGCGGCCCGGGCAGCAGGCCGCGCACCAGGCGGCCGGCCTTCATCGCCGCGCCGAACAGTTCCGTGCGCGGCACGAATTCCCGCAGCACCCAGCGCGCCGCGCGCTCCAGGCCGCGGCGGGGCGCACGGGCTTCCACTAGGTGGCGGCCGATGTCCACCAGGCGGCCATACTGCACGCCGGACGGACAGGTGGATTCGCAGGAACGGCAGGTCAGGCAGCGGTCCAGGTGCACACGGGTCTTTTCCGTGGCCGGCTGGCCTTCCAGCACCTGCTTGATCAGGTAGATGCGCCCGCGCGGGCCGTCCAGCTCGTCGCCGAGCAACTGATAGGTGGGACAGGTGGCGGTGCAGAAACCGCAGTGCACGCATTTGCGCAGGATCTCGTCGGCCTCGCGCCCCTCGTGGGTGTCGCGGATGAAGTCGGCAAGCTGGGTCTGCATGGTCAGAAATCCTGGTGGAGACGGCCGGGGTTGAAGATGTCGGCCGGGTCGAACGCGTCCTTCAGGCGCCGGTGGATGGCCAGCAGCGGCGCGGGCAGCGGGTGGAACACGGCGCCGCTGCGGTCGCCGCCGCGGAACAGGGTGGCGTGCCCGCCGAGCTGGGCGGCGCGTTCGCGGATGCGGCCGGCGGGCTCGGTGCTGCGCAGCCAGCGCTGCGCTCCGCCCCATTCCATGAACCGTTCACCACCGAGCTTGAGGGGCGCCGCCGCGCTGGGCATGGAAAGGCGCCACAGGGCGCCGCCGCCCACGCCCGCGCCGAACCAGGGCAGGGTCTGCTCGCGCACGCCCAGCCAGAAGGCCGCGGCCTCGTCGGCGCCGACGCGCTCCCCGCCCAGGTCGGCGAGCGCCGCCTGCACCGCGGCCTCGGCGCCGGACAGGCGCACGGTCAGGGCGCCGTCGGCCCAGGCGGAAGCGGAAATCGGCAGCGGCCTGCCGCCCCAGGCGTTGAGGCGCCCGATGGCCTCGGCCTCGCCCAGGTCGAAGCGCAGCGTGGCCTCGGCCACCGGGCGCGGCAGCACCTTCAGGGAGACTTCCAGCAGCACGCCCAGCGTGCCCAGGCTGCCGGCCATCAGGCGCGACACGTCGTAGCCGGCCACGTTCTTCATCACCTGCCCGCCGAAACGCAGCACCTCGCCGCGCCCGTCCAGCAGCTTCACCCCGAGCACGAAGTCCCGCAGCGCCCCCGCCGCCGCGCGGCGCGGCCCCGAGAGGCCGGCGGCCACCGCGCCGCCCACGGTGGCGCCGCTGCCGAAGTGCGGCGGCTCGAAGGCGAGCATCTGGCCTTTTGCCGCCAGTTCGGCCTCCAACTCGGCCAGCGGCGTGCCGGCGCGCACGGTGACCACCAGTTCGGTGGGTTCGTAGGCGACGATGCCGCGGTAATCCGTGGTGTCGAAGCGCTCGCCGCGCACGCTGCGGCCGTAAAAGTCCTTGCTGCCGCCGCCGCGCACATGCAGCGCGATGCGGTCGGCGGCCGCGGCGCGGATGCGGTCCGCCCAGGCGGCCACAATGGGGTCGAGGCTGTCACTCATTCGTCTGTCGTCTCGTCGTGCTTGTTCGGGGGAGGCCGCTTCGTCACGCCCTTGAGGGCGAGCCAGGCGCCCACCAGGGAGAGCACCGGCACGGCGACCAGCAGGAACTGCGTCCAAGCCTTGTTCATCGCTCAGAAGCGCGGGATGTCCGGGTAGGGCACGTGGCCCGCGGACACGCGCATGCGGCCGTACTCGGCGCAGCGGTTCAGCGTCGGGATGGCCTTGCCGGGGTTGAGCAGGCCGGGCGGGTCGAAGGCCGCCTTGACGCGGAAGAACTGGCGGATTTCGGCGCTGGCGAACTGGGAACACATCTGCTTGATCTTCTCGATGCCCACGCCGTGCTCGCCGGTCACGGTGCCGCCCAGGGCCACGGACAGTTCCAAGATTTCGCCGCCGAAGGCTTCGGCTCGTTCCGTCTCGCCCGGCCGGTTGGCGTCGAACAGGATCAGCGGATGCAGGTTGCCGTCGCCGGCATGGAACACGTTGATGCAACGCAGGCCGTACTTGCCTTCCATGGCCTGGATGGCTTCCAGCATCTCCCCCAGGCGCTTGCGCGGGATGGTGCCGTCCATGCAGAAGTAATCCGGCGAGATGCGCCCGGCGGCGGGAAAGGCGGCCTTGCGCCCGGCCCAGAACTTCAGCCGTTCGGCCTCCGAGCCGGACACGCGGATCTCGGTGGCGCCGCTGGCTTCAAGCACCGCGCGCACGCGGGCGATCTCCTCGGCCACCTCCTCCGGCGTGCCGTCGGATTCGCACAGCAGGATGGCCTTGGCGCCCAGCGGGTAGCCGGCGTGCACGAACTCCTCCACCGCGGCGGTGGCGGGCTGGTCCATCATCTCCAGCCCGGCCGGGATGATGCCGGCGGCGATGATGGCCGCCACCGCGTCGCCGGCCTTGATGACGTCGTCGAAGGCCGCCAGCACGCACTGGGCGAGCACCGGCTTGGGCGTGAGCTTGACGGTAACCTCGGTGACCACGGCCAGCATGCCCTCGGAGCCGGTCATGAGCGCCAGCAGGTCGTAGCCGGGGCTGTCCAGCGCATGGCTGCCGATCTCGACGATCTCGCCCTCGATGGTGACGCCGCGCACGCGCAGCAGGTTGTGCACGGTGAGGCCGTACTTGAGGCAATGCACGCCGCCGGCGTTCTCCGCCACGTTGCCGCCGATGGTGCAGGCGATCTGCGACGACGGGTCGGGCGCGTAGTACAGGCCGTGGGGCGCGGCGGCTTCCGAGATGGCCAGGTTGCGCACGCCCGGCTGCACCACCGCGGTCCGCGAATGGGGGTCCAGGTGCAGGATGCGGTTGAAGCGGGCGAGCGACAGCAGCACGCCGCGGTCGTGGGGCAGCGCGCCGCCCGACAGGCCGGTGCCCGCCCCGCGCGCCACCACCGGCACGCCCTGCTCGTGACAGGCGCGCAGCACGGCCACCACCTGCTCCTCATCGTGGGGCAGGGCCACGGCCAGGGGCACCTGGCGGTAGGCGGTAAGGCCGTCGCACTCGTAGGGGCGCAGGTCTTCCGGGTCGTACATCAGCGCGCCCACCGGCAGCACGCGGGCCAGCGCCTCGATCAGGCGCGCCTTGTCGATGGCCGCGAAGTCGGCCTCATGTTCGGCGGCGAGCGGTTCGTCGGACTGGACTTGGGTTTCCGGCATGGCTCTCGATTCCGTTGCAGCCGGCAATCGCCGCCGGCCGATTCATCCCGTGGGAGCGGGCTTGCCCGCGATGCGGCGTCGTTTGTACCCGGAACCGCAGTATCGCGGGCAAGCCCGCTCCTACAGGGCAGTGATGCTACGCAGCGCCCTGCCCGGCAGCCATTGGGGCAATCCCGCCATTTTCGGCCACCGCCAGCCAGCCCAGACCGGATTCGGTGTCCGTGCCCAGCGGACGATATTCAGCCCCTACCCAGCCGCCGTAGCCCAGGCGGTCGATCTCGGCGAACAGCCAGGGGAAGTTGATCTCCCCGCTGCCCGGTTCGCCGCGGCCCGGGTTGTCGGCGAACTGGATGTGGCCGATGCGCGGCAGGAAGCGGGCCAGCGTGCGCGCCAGATCGCCTTCCATCACCTGGGCATGGTAGATGTCGTACTGGATATGGAGATTCGCGCGCCCGGCCGCCTCCAGCAGGCGGGCGGCCTGCCCGGTACGGCACAGGAAGAAGCCCGGCGTGTCCACCGTATTGAGCGGCTCGACCAGCACGCGCACGCCGTAGGGCGCGGCCCGGTCGGCGGCGTGGCACAGGTTGTCCGCCAGGGTGGCGCCGGTCTCGTCGGCCGCCGCGCCGTCCGGCGTGATGCCGGCCAGGCAGTTGATCTGCCGGCAGCCCAGCTCGCGGGCGTAGTCGAGGGCGAGCTCGACCCCGGCGCGGAACTCCGCCACCCGGTCCGGCAGACAGGCCAAGCCACGCTCGCCGCCCGCCCAGTCGCCGGCCGGAAAGTTGAACAGCACGACCTCCACCCCCGCCTCCCGCGCCGCCCGTGCCACTTCGGCGGCCGGCCATTCGTACGGGAAATGGAACTCCACGCCGCGAAAGCCGCTGCGCGCGGCGGCGGCGAAACGCTCCAGGAAGGGACGGTCCTGGTACAGGAAGGACAGGTTGGCGCTGAAACGGGGCATGGGGCGGTCCTCGGCGCGGGATACGAGGGCTATCCGACGGGGAGCCGATTCTGCGCCATCCAGCTCCGCTCTGCCACCGCGGCGCAGAGCTGCAACGGGCTGCTAACATGCCGTCTTTTTCCGCCTTGCCGGCACCCATGCCCCCCGCCCCGCTGCTCGAACGCCTGCTCCCCTTCCTCGCCTGGCCGCGACTGTGGTCCGCGGGCGGTCTGCGGAACGACCTGGTGGCGGGCATCACGGTGGCGCTTGTCATGGTGCCGCAATCGCTGGCCTACGCCCAACTCGGCGCCCTGCCGCCCCACATCGGCCTGTACGCGGCGCTGCTGCCGGCCGTGGTCGGTGCCCTGTTCGGCTCCTGCGGGCAGCTCTCCACCGGCCCGGTGGCGCTCACCGCGCTGCTCAGCGGCGCCAGCCTGCTGCCCCTGGCGCGCCCGGACACACCCGAGTTCCTCGCCCTGGCGGTGCTGCTGGCGCTGCTTTCCGGGCTGATCCAACTCGCGCTGGGCGTGCTGCGCCTGGGCTGGCTGCTCAACCTGCTCTCCCATCCGGTGCTGATGGGCTTCATCAACGCCGCAGCGCTGATCATCTGCCTGTCGCAATTGCCGCCGCTGCTCGGCCTGCACCTGTCTAACGGCGAACAGTTCCTCGCCGGCCTGGCCGGCGCGCTCGCCGACCCCGGCCGCATCCATCTGCCTTCGGTACTGTTCGGGCTGGGCGCGCTGGTGGCGCTGACGGCCTTGCGGCGCTTCGTCCCCCGCCTGCCGGGGGTGCTGCTGGTCGCCGCGGCGGCCACCGCGCTGTCCGCGCTCCTCGGCTTCGAGGCCGGCGGCGGCCGCGTGGTCGGCGCGATTCCCGCCGGCCTGCCGGATCTCGTCCTGCCGGCGCCGGATCTGAAGGCGGCCGCGGCCCTGCTGCCGGCCGCCTTCGTCATCGCGCTGGTGAGCTTCATGGAGGCAGCCTCCAGCGCCCGGCTGATCTCCGGCAAGCGGCGCCAGCCGTGGAACCAGAACCAGGAGTTGATCGGCCAGGGCCTGGCCAAGCTGGCCGCCGCGTTCTCCGGCGCCATGCCGGTCAGCGCGTCGTTCTCCCGCTCGGCGCTCAACCACGCCAGCGGCGCGCGCACCGGTTTTTCTTCGCTGGTGACCGCGGCGGTGGTGCTGCTCGCCCTGCTCCATTTCACGCCGCTCTTGTGGCATCTGCCGGTGCCGGTGCTCGCCGCCATCATCCTGCAGGCGGTGGTGGGGCTGATCGACGTCCGCGCCCTGGCCCGCGCCTGGCACGCCAGCCGGGACGACGGCCTGGCCGGTACGCTCACCTTCGCCGCCACGCTGGCCTTCGCGCCCAACATCCAGAACGGCATCCTCACCGGCCTGCTGTTCTCGCTGGCACTGATGCTCTACCGCAGCATGAAGCCGCGCGTGGCGCTGCTGGGCCTGCACCCGGACGGCACCTACCGCGACCTGGAACGCTTCGGGCTCACCCACCCGCACCCCCACGCGGTGATCCTGCGCTTCGACGGCCCGCTCACCTTCGTTACCGCCGCCACCTTCGAGGAGGGCGTCCTGCGCGCCGTGCGCGCCCAGGACGCGGTGCGCGTGGTGCTGGTCTCCGGCGCCGGCATCAACGACATCGACGCCACCGGCCTGCACACGCTGGGCGGCCTGGCCGAGCGCCTGCGCAGCCAGGGCCAGTTCATGGCCTTCTGCGGGCTGAAGAAGCAGGCCATCGACGCGCTGCAGCGCGACGGCCTGTGGGAACACCTGGCACCGCATGCCGCCTACCGCACCGAAGCGCAGGCGCTGGAAGCGCTGCGGCTCGTCCTCGACGGCACCGGAAGCGCCTGATCCGCCAGCGTTTTGTAGGCACCGCGCTATTGACTCGAAAGGCTTTTTTCACTAGAGTGCGCGATTCTTCGCAACAACCCATCAACTGGAGCAACACCATGTACGCGGTGATAAAAACCGGTGGCAAGCAGTATCGCGTCACCACCGGCGAAAAGATCAAGGTAGAACAGATACCGGCCGACGTGGGCTCCGAAATCACCATCGACCAGGTTCTCATGGTCGGCGAGGGCGAGTCGGTCAAGATCGGCACCCCGGTGGTTTCCGGCGCTTCCGTCAAGGCTTCCGTGGTTTCCCACGGCCGCCACGACAAGATCAAGATTTTCAAGATGCGTCGTCGCAAGCACTACCAGAAGCACCAGGGCCATCGCCAGAACTACACCGAGCTTCGCATCGAAGCGATCTCGGCCTAGCAGGACCAGGAGGTAATACGTCATGGCACACAAAAAAGCTGGCGGCAGTTCCCGTAACGGTCGCGACTCAGAATCCAAACGACTCGGCGTCAAGCGCTATGGTGGCCAGCAGGTCCTCGCGGGCAACATCATCGTCCGCCAGCGCGGCACCCAGTACCACCCTGGCGAGAACGTCGGCATCGGCAAGGACCACACCCTGTTCGCGCTGAAGGACGGCACCGTCCAGTTCTCCGTGAAGGGTTCCCAGAAGCGCCGCACCGTCACCATCGTGCCCGCTGCCGCCTGATCCTCTTCAGGCAGTCCGAAAAGCCCTATCCTTGCGATAGGGCTTTTTTGTTTTCGGCCATCACAGGCAACCCCATGAAGTTCTTTGACGAAGCACGCATCGAGGTCATCGCCGGCGACGGCGGGAATGGCATCGCCTCCTTCCGGCGCGAGAAGTTCGTGCCCCGCGGCGGTCCGGACGGCGGCGACGGCGGGCGCGGCGGCAGCGTGTTCGCGGTGGCCGACCGCAACCTCAACACCCTCATCGACTACCGCTACACCCGCATCCACCGCGCCCAGCGCGGCGAGAACGGCGGCAACAAGGACTGCTACGGCAAGAGCGGCGAGGACATCGTGCTGCGCGTGCCGGTGGGCACGGTGATCACCGACCTGGACAGCGGCGAGCTGGTGGCCGACCTGGACGAGGACGGCAAGCAGGCCATGCTGGCCCGCGGCGGCAAGGGCGGCCTGGGCAACATCCACTTCAAGTCCAGCGTCAACCGCGCGCCCCGCAAGCGCACCATGGGCGAGGAAGGCGAGCGCCGCAACCTGCGCCTGGAACTCAAGGTACTGGCCGACGTGGGTCTGCTGGGCATGCCCAACGCCGGCAAGTCCACCTTCATCCGCGCCGTATCCGCCGCCAAACCCAAGGTGGCGGACTACCCCTTCACTACCCTCGCGCCCAACCTGGGCGTGGTGCGCGCGAGCGAATCGAGGAGCTTCGTCATCGCCGACATCCCGGGCCTGATCGAAGGCGCGGCCGAAGGCGCCGGCCTGGGCCACCAGTTCCTGCGCCACCTGGCGCGTACCCAGGTGCTGCTGCACCTGGTGGATCTGGCTCCCTTCGACCCGGAGGCGGACCCGGTGCGCGACGCCCGCGCCATCGTGGACGAACTGCGCAAGTACGACGAAGACCTGTACCGCAAGCCGCGCTGGCTGGCCCTCAACAAGCTCGACCTGATTCCGGAGGAAGAGCGCGAAGCGCGGGTGGCCGCCTTCCTGGCCGCCTACGGTCCGGTGGACCGCCACTTCGAGATTTCCGCCCTCAAGGGCGACGGCTGCCAGGCACTGATCTTCGCGCTGCAGGATTTCATCGACGCCCAGCGGGCGCAGCAGGAGGCCGAACGGGCCGCCCGCCGTGCCGAGCACGAGGCCGCCCAGGCGGCCCTGCTGGCCGAACGCATCCGCCCGCGCGAGATTGGCGAACTGAGCGACGAACTGGACGACGAGGACATCGGGGAAGCGGACGACGACGCGCAAGAGGACACTCCGCCCCGCGACTGAACGACCCGGTACCCACCATGAGAACGAAGATTCGCGATGCCCGCCGGCTGGTGGTCAAGGTCGGCAGCGCCCTGGTGACCAACAACGGCACCGGGCTGGACAAGGAGGCGATGGCCGACTGGGCGCGCCAGATCGCCACGCTGCGCGACGCCGGCAAGCAGGTGGCGCTGGTGTCTTCCGGCGCCATCGCCGCCGGCGTGCAACGCCTGGGGTGGAAGAAACGCCCCCACGAGATGCACCGGCTGCAGGCCGCCGCCGCCGTGGGCCAGATGGGCCTGGTGGAAGCCTACGAGGAAGTCTTCGCGCGCCATGGCCTGCACACCGCGCAGATCCTGCTCACCCACGACGACCTCGCCGACCGCAAGCGTTACCTCAACGCCCGCTCCACCCTCAACACCCTGCTCGATCTCGGCGTGGTGCCCATCATCAACGAGAACGACACCATCGTCACCGACGAGATCAAGTTCGGCGACAACGACACCCTAGGCGCCCTGGTCGCCAACCTGATCGAGGCCGACGCCCTGATCATCCTGACCGACCAGCAGGGCCTGTATACCGCCGACCCCCGCCGCGACCCCGCGGCCGAACTGATTGCCGAGGGCAAGGCGGAAGACCGCCGCTTCGAGGCCATGGCCGGCGGCGCCGGCAGCGGCATCAGCAAGGGCGGCATGATCACCAAGGTGCGCGCCGCCCAGCGCGCCGCCCGCAGCGGCGCCCACACCTGCATCACCAGTGGCCGCGAGGCCGACGCCCTGCTGCGCCTGGCCGCGGGCGACAGCCTGGGCACCCTGCTCTACGCCACCAGCACCCCGCTGCAGGCGCGCAAGCAGTGGCTGGCCGACCACTTGCAACTGGCCGGCAGCCTGGTGCTGGACGCCGGTGCCGTGGCCGCGCTGCGCGCCGGACGCAGCCTGTTGCCGGTGGGCGTGACGGAAGTGCGCGGCGAGTTCGAGCGCGGCGCCGCGGTGTCGCTGCACGACGAAGCCGGCGGGGAACTGGGACGCGGGCTGATCAACTACAACAGCACCGAGGCGCGCCGCATCGCGCGCAAGGCCAGCGGCGAGATCGAGGCGGTGCTGGGCTACCTGGACGAACCGGAACTGATCCACCGCGACAACATGGTGGTGCGCTGACACGGGCAGCGAGCTGCCGGACACAAAAAAAAGACGCCCCGCGGGGCGTCTTTTTCATCGCAGTATGCGATGTCAGGCGGGGGTAAGCCGGCGGCGCAGCGAGGCGCCCAGGCCCAGCAGACCGATGCCGAGCAGGGCCAGGCTCGCCGGTTCCGGAACCAGCAGCAGGTTGGCACTGCCATTGCTGGTCACCAGCAGCGCGGAGCAGTTTTCGAAACCGTAGAGCTGCAGGCAAGCCGCCGGGTCCTGTGGCACCGCAGGGGCGCTGATCTGGTTGTTGGTGCGCACGTCGAAGAACAGGCGGCCTTCCGCGATGTATTCGTCGAGCGCTCCGCCCTCCGAAGGATCACTGAGCAGGCCCGCAAGGCTACCCGTGATCAGGGCCGTCAGCGTCGAAAAGCCGTTCGTGCCACTGGAACCGAAGAAGTTGTTCAACCCACCGCCGGACGGATTGATCAACGACAGGTCGGCAAGGAGAACCTCATCCGGTCCGCCCAGCACCTGGCCGAACAACTGGATCGAACCGACGCCGGCCGCGAACACGTACTCGAGCGCGCCACCCGGCCCGACGGAAGTCACGGAACCGCTGAGCCCGTTGAAGACGATGCTGAGGCTGGCGAAATTATTCAGGAAGGACGGCGACCCAAAATCGTTCGCTCCCTGCACGTTCTCCGGGACATACCCGATCGAGTAGATCGCGCCGAACTCCACGAAATTGGCGCCCACAAAGGGATTGCCCGCCGCATCGGTCTCCTGGATCACGTTGGCGAAACCGCCGGACAGCGACAGATGGCCGATATTCGTCGTCGTGGATGTGCCTTGGGCCGTCGTGTAGGACAGCCCCCAGCCGTCCAGGACCACGGCGGCCTGAGCGGCACCAGTACCCAGCAGCGCGCCGCTGACGGTGGCGGCAAGTGCGAGTTTCTTCAGGTTGATCATGATCGGCTCCAGAAATCCGGTTCAGGTGAAATCGTTCCTGACCGACATAGAGCAGATTGCGTGCCAACAATAAAATAATCAGTTAAATCAAAATCTTAAACACAACCCCAAAACAACTATCGTCATAGATGTAAAGAATCCCGACACCCCACCGGAAACCGGGAAATTCCTCACCTCATCAACTCGGCGAGCACGCGGCGGACGGAGCGAGAGCGGGCGCACCGTCCCTGGCCGACGCGGCCGAAAAACACCGCCTTGCCGTCGGTCCCGAGCATGCGTTCGACCTGGGCCCCGACGCGGGAGATCGCCCCGTTGATCGCCGGATCGGCCGAGACCGCGGGGCGATTGCCGGCGTACCAGCGGAAGATCAGCGGCGTCATCTCCGGCTGCAGGCGCAGATCCAGCGACTCGGCCGTCAGCCACAGGCGCTGCATGGCAATACCGGCACGCACGTAGTCCTCCGCCGATTCCGGCGCCCGCTCCGCACTCACCAGTACGTGCGCGGCGCAGCGCAGGGCGGGCAGCACGTCGAGCTGGATGCGGGGCGCGATGGTGCCGCCCAGGTAGCGGTTGAAGAAATCGACACGTTCCCAGCTCTGCATCACCCAGCGCATCAGGCGTGCGGTGGCGGGATCGACGCCCACGGCCTGCTCCGGGATGCGGTCGGCACTGAAGCGCGCGCCCCACTCGATGACCTTCTTGTGCACCGGATAGGCTTCCGGGCAGGTCAGGCGGATGCCCGCGTTGTCCCACAGCAGACCGGCGATGCGGCGGCGCTCGGCAAAATCCTCGAACAGCCTGACCGTATAGCCCGGCCCCGGCGCCGCCTGCAAGGCCTGGCGCTGCGCGTCGGTGAGCGGCGTGGTCCTCAGCGGCCGGCGCTGCACGCAGCGGGTCTTGATGAAGGGGACGAGCGGATCGGCTGCGAGCGCCGGGTCGTCGGTGAGCTTCACGTCGAACACCGGCGCCGTGTCGGGCGTCCCCGGCCGGCGCACCCAGTCGGCCCGCAGGCCGTGGCCGGTGGCGGCGATGCGCAGCGTCTCCAGCAGCGCACCATGGGCCATGTGGCTGGCGTGGCCGTCGAAGTCGTACAGGCACCAGTCCCGCGTGTCGTGGCCGTGAATGGCGACGTGGTCGGCGGCGACGATCTCGAAACGCCACGGCTGTTCGTTGTCGCCACTGGGGGCCCAGCGGGCGAGGTCGAGGATGTTCAGCAGGGTGTCGCGTTCAGCCACGGGCGGCTCCGGAGGTTTTCATCTTGGCCAGTTGCTTGCGGGCGATCCACAGCCCCAGGCGCTGCACCGGGTTGCGGTTGCCGCCGGGGCGCCAGGTACGCACCAGACGCTGGCGGTAGGCGTCGAACTGGTAGCCGTGGGGCGCGGCGCGCACGCCGCCGCGGCCGAGCAGGATCTTCAGCGCCTCGGTGGCGGTGACGCCGGCGCACAACTGGCAGGCGGCAATGGTGGATGGCCCGCGCCTTTCGGCCAGATTCACCCGCGACGGATCGGCCAGATAGCCCCGCTGCAGCATGCCGGGCGACAGGCCGAGCAGGAAGCGCACCGCCATCTCGTCCTCGTCGCAGCCTTCCAGGCAGAAGTACTCCTCGAAGGACATGCCGCCCGGCATGAACACCAGCACCGCGGTGCCCAGCCCCAGGGGCGCGGCGGTGACGGCCGGGATGCCCAGGCGGTGGCAGGCGGCGAAGGTGGAGCGGCGCGCTTCGAAGGCGAAGAAGTCGAGGCCGTCCACGTAGAGGTCCACGCCGCGCAGGAAGTCGTCCAGGTTGTGCTGGGAGACGCCCTCGGGAAAGCGGCGGATGTCGAGCTGCGGATTGATGTCGGCCGCCATCTCCGCCAGCACGTCCACCTTGGGCCGGCCCAGGGCGGAGACCATGGCGCCGGCCTGGCGGTTGAAGTTCACCACGTCGAAGGTGTCGAAGTCCGAGGTGTTGAACGCGCCGATGCCCAGGCGCGCCAGCGTGAGCAGGTGTACGCCGCCCACGCCCCCCATGCCGGCGATCGCCACCCGCTTGCCGCGCAGTTGCTGCTGTTCGGCCTCGGTCACCCAGCCGATGTTGCGCGAGAAGGCGGCGTCGTAATCGAAAGCGGCGGCCATGGAACAACTCCTTAGTGATCGGCGGACTCGCAGCTATCATAGATAAGTACCCCCGCCCTTGAAACCGCCCGCTGAGGTGAGCATTGTCCGCCGCCCTTGTCCAGACCGTGCGCCTGGCCGCCCGCAACCTGCTGCGCCAGCGCCGCCGCGCCCTCCTCGCGCTGGCCACCGTGGTGGGCGGCGTGGTGGCCTATCTGCTGGCCGGCGGCTTCATCCACTGGATATTCCAGGACATGCGGGAATCCACCATCCATTCCCAGCTCGGCCACATCCAGATCACGCGCCCCGGCTACTTCCGCGAAGGGTTGGGCGACCCCTACCGCTACCTGCTGCCGACCGACACCGGGGCGGCCGGGGCCGCGGGCAGCGGCGGCGTGCGTACCGTGGCGCCGCGGCTTGCCTTCAGCGGGCTGGTGAGCAAGGGGGAGGACACCATCTCCTTCGTCGGCGAGGGCATCGACCCGGCGCTGGAAGCGCCCATCACCCGCGCCATCACCATCGTCGCCGGCCGTGACCTGACCGGGGCGCCGCCCGAATCCGTGCTGCTCGGCGAAGGCCTGGCCGCCAACCTGGGCGCCCAGCCGGGGGACAAGGTGGTGCTGCTGGCCACCACCGCGGACGGCGGCATCAACGCCGTGGAGCTGGAGGTGGCGGGCCTCTTCGCCACCATCACCAAGGCCTACGACGACACCGTGCTGCGCGCGCCCATCGCCGTGGCCCGCCAGTTGATGCGGGTGGAAGGCGCCACGAGCTGGGTGATGCTGCTGGACGACACGGACGCCACCGCGCAGACCGTGTCCGCCCTGGGCACCCGCCTGCCGGCCGACGGCTTCGAGATCATCCCCTGGTCGGACCTGGCGGATTTCTACAACAAGACCGTGGAGCTCTTCTCCCGCCAGGTGGGCGTGGTGCGCCTGCTGATCGCCTTCATCGTGGTGCTGTCCATCTCCAACACCCTGTCCATGGCCGTCATCGAGCGCACCGGCGAGATCGGCACCTCCATGGCCATCGGCGTGCGCCGGCGCGGCATCCTGGCGCTGTTCGTGTCCGAAGGCGTGCTGCTGGGCATCGCCGGCGGCGTCATCGGCGTGCTGGCGGGCTACGCGCTGGGCGCGCTGATCTCGGCCATCGGCATCCCCATGCCGCCGCCGCCCGGCATGGCGCGCGGCTACACGGGGCAGATCGCCATTCCCCCCGCGCTGGCGCTGGACGCCTTCCTTCTCGCCTTCGTCACCACGCTGGCGGCGAGCATCTTCCCGGCCTGGAAGGCCTCGCGCATGAACATCGTCGACGCCCTGCGCCACCAACGGTGACCGCCATGCTCCTCAAGCTCGCCCTGCGCAACGTCTTCCGCCAGAAAGTGCGCACCGCCATGACGCTGGCGGCCATCGTGTTCGGCGTCACCGGCCTGATCCTCTCCGGCGGCTTCGTGCAGGACATCTTCCACCAGCTCGGCGAAGCCATCATCCACTCCCAGACCGGCCACGTGCAGGTGTTCCGCAAGGATTTCATGGAGCGCGGCAGCCGCCAGCCGGACCGCTTCCTGATCGACGAACCGGACGCCCTCGCGCGCCGCGTCGAGGCCCTGCCCCAGGTGGCGGAGGTGGCCGCGCGGCTCAACTTCGCCGGCCTGCTCAACAACGGCCGGCGCGACCTGGCGATCATCGGCGAGGGCGTGGAGCCGGACAAGGAGGCCCGCCTCGGCACCTTCCTGCAGATCATCGCCGGCCGCCAACTGGAGGACGGCGACGCCTTCGGCATCCTGCTCGGCCAGGGCGTGGCCCACTCCATGAGCCTGAAGCCCGGCGACCCGGTGACGCTGGTCATGAACACCGCCGACGGCGCGCTGAACACGCTGGATTTCCAGGTGATCGGCGTGTTCCAGAGCTTTTCCAAGGATTTCGACGCCCGCGCGGTGCGCATTCCGCTGGCCGCGGCCCAGGAGCTGATGTACACCCCCGGCGCCAACGTGCTGGTCGCCACCCTGCACCGCACCGAAGACACGGACGCCGCCCTGGCCGCGATCCGCGCCCAGCTCGACCCGGCGGCGCTGGAAGCGCGCAGTTGGCGGCAGTTGTCGGACTTCTACGACAAGACCCTGCAGCTCTACGACCGCCAGTTCGGCGTGCTGCAGCTCATCATCCTGTTCATGGTGCTGCTGTCGGTGGCCAACAGCGTGAACATGAGCGCCTTCGAGCGCCTGGCCGAATTCGGCACCCTGCAGGCGCTGGGCAACCGCAAGCGCGACGTGTTCCGCCTGATCCTCACCGAGAACTGCCTGCTGGGGCTGATCGGCAGCCTGCTGGGAGTCGTGATCGGCATCACGCTCGCCCTCGCGATCTCCGCCATCGGCATCCCCATGCCGCCGCCACCCAATGCGAACGTCGGCTACACTGCCTTCATACGCATCATCCCGCTCACGGTGCTCACCGCCTTCCTCATCGGTTTCGCGGCCACCCTTCTGGCAGCGATCTTTCCGGCCCGCCGCGTTTCGGCAACGCAGGTCGTGGACGCGCTGAGGCAGGGCACCTGAGCAGCTCGGGGGAACCGCCATGCTGCTCTTCGAACGCTTCAACCTCGGACACGGTTTCCGCAAATACTTCCGCATCGCGCCGGCGGTGGACGACTCCCTGCGCGACCGTGTGTACCGCATCCGGCACGAGGTCTATTGCGAGGAACTCGGCTTCGAACCCGAACGCCCCGACCGCCGCGAGACCGACGAATACGACGCCCAGAGCCTGCATTGCCTGCTGACCACCAATGCCGACCCGGAACAGCCGGTGGGCTGCACGCGGCTGGTGCTGACCTCGCAGGACGACCCGGACGCCCCGCTGCCCTTCGAACACACCTGCGAGGCCACGCTGGACCGGCGCATCATCGATCCGGCGCGGCTGCCGCGCGAGCGCATTGCCGAGGTGTCCCGCCTCGCGGTGCGCGGCACCTACCGCCGCCGCCGCGGCGAGGCGCGCACGGCCGTGGCGATCAACGACGAGGACTTCGGCCAGGGCGACCGGCCGCGCTTCCCCTACATCCCCATCGGTCTCTACCTGGGCGCGGTGGCGCTGGCCTCGCGCAGCGGCATCGACACCCTGTTCGTGCTCACCGAACCGCGCCTGGCCTCGCATTTCGCCAAGCTGGGGGTGGAAATCCGCCAGATCGGCGGCGGCGTGGAGCACCGCGGCCTGCGCGTGCCGTCGGTGATGGACGTGCCGGGCATCGTCAAGAACATGCGCCTGATCATCAAGCCGATCTGGCGCGTGATCCAGGAAGAGATCGAACAGGGCTACGAGCGCAGGGCCGGCGGCGCAGGGCTGTCCGATCCACCGGGCGGGATCGTCTAGCCCCGTCCCGGCCCCGCCCTCAGGCGGCGATGCGGGCCAGCGCCCGCTCGATGTCGCGGCGCAGGTCGTCCACCTCCTCGATGCCCACCGACAGGCGCACCAGCGCGTCGCCGATGCCCAGCGCCCGGCGCTGCTCGGGCGGGATCGTGGCGTGGGTCATGATGGCCGGATGCTCGATCAGGCTTTCCACGCCGCCCAGGCTCTCGGCCAGGGCGAAGATCTCCACTGCCTCCAGGAAGCGCCGCGTGCCGGCCAGGTCGGCGGCCAGTTCCACGGTGATCATGCCGCCGAAGGCGCGCATCTGGCGGCGCGCCAACTCGTGCTGCGGGTGCGAGGCGAGGCCCGGGTAGTGCACGCGGCGCACCTCGGGCCGGCTCTCCAGCCAGGCCGCCAGTTCGGCGGCGTTCTCGCAGTGGCGCTGCATGCGCACGTTGAGCGTCTTCAGGCCGCGCAGGGCGAGGAAGCTGTCGAAGGGGCCGGCAATGGCACCGACGGCGTTCTGCAGGAAACCCAGGCGTTCGCGCCATGGCTGCCGGCGCTCTTCCGCGCCGACGACGGCCACGCCGCCGATGACGTCGGAGTGGCCGTTGAGGTACTTGGTGGTGGAATGCACCACGATGTCGAAGCCCAGGTCCAGCGGGCGCTGTATCCACGGGCTGGCGAAGGTGTTGTCGGCCACCGCGATGATGTTGCGGCGGCGGCAGATGTCCGCCAGCGCGGCCAGATCCACCAGACGCAGCAACGGGTTGGTGGGCGTCTCCACCAGCAGCAGGCGCGTTTCCGGGCGGATCGCGGCCTCCAGCGCAGCCGGATCGGACAGATCCACGAAGCTGAATTCCAGCCCGGCGCTGTGTTTGCGCACCCGCTCCAGCAGGCGGTAGGTGCCGCCGTACAGGTCGTTGCCGGCGATCACGTGAGCACCGGCGTCGAGCAGTTCCAGCACGGTGGCGATGGCCGCCAGGCCGGAGGCGAAGGCGAAGCCCTGGGCGCCGTTCTCCAGGTCGGCCACGCAACGCTCGAAGGCCCAGCGCGTGGGGTTGTGCGAGCGGCCGTAGTCCAGCCCCTTGTGCACGCCGGGGCTGTCCTGCACGTAGGTGGAGTTGGCGTAGATCGGCTGCATGATGGCGCCGGTGGTCGGGTCGGGCGACTGGCCGGCGTGGATGACGCGGGTGCCGAAACCGAAGCGGCGCGCCGTGGGCGTGTCTGAGCTCATGCGATGGTCCTGCGCAGATGGTTGAGGAGGTCGAAGCGGGTGATCAGCCCGTAGAAGCCGCGTTCGTCGGCGACGATGGCCACCAGCCCGCGGTCGAGCACGCGGCGCAGCTCGTCCAGGCCGGCATCCGGCGGCAGGGTTTCGGGCGACGGGGTCATGGCGCCGGCGGCGCTGGCATCGAAATGGGCGGCGTCTTCCTGAACGCGCAGCAGCACGTCCGATTCGTCGATGATGCCCACCACGCGCCCGCCGGCCATGACCGGCAGTTGCGACACGTCAGCATAGCGCATGCGCTGGAAGACGGTCTTCAGCGTATCGTCGGGCGCAGCATTGACCACCGAACCGTCCTCGAAGCGCCGCCCGACGATGTCGCGCAGGTCGCCGAAGCGGCGCCGCTCCAGCAGGCCCTGGTCGATCATCCAGTTGTCGTTGTACACCTTGGAAAGGTAGCGCGTACCGGTGTCGCAGACGAAGGAGACCACGCGCCTGGGCACCGTCTGCTCGCGGCAGAAGCGCAGCGCGGCCGCCAGCAGCGTGCCGGTGGACGAACCGGCGGAGATGCCCTCGGCGCGCAGGAGTTCGCGGGCGGCGGAGAAGCTTTCCGCGTCAGGGATCGAATAGGCGTGGCGCACCGCGGAGAAGTCCGCAATGGCCGGGACGAAGTCCTCCCCTATGCCCTCCACCGCCCAGGAGCCGGCCTCGCCGAAAGTGCCGGTCTTCACGTAGTCCACCAGCACCGAACCGAGCGGGTCGGCGAGCACGAACTCGACCGTGGGGTCGGCGTCGCGGAAGAAGCGCGTGAGCCCGGTCAGCGTGCCGGAGGAACCGACGCCGCAGACGATGGCATCCACCTCGTGCCGGGTCTGGGCCCAGATCTCCGGGCCGGTGGACTGCTGGTGCGCAGCCGGATTGGCCGGGTTGTTGAACTGGTCGGTGAAGTAGGCGCCGGGAATCTCGCGGGTGAGGCGCGCGGCGTAGTCCTGGTAGTAGTCCGGGTGGCCCTTGCCCACGTCCGAGCGGGTGATGTGCACCTCCGCGCCGAGCGCCTTCAGGTGCAGGATCTTCTCGGTGGACATCTTGTCCGGCACCACCAGTACCACGCGGTAGCCCTTGGCCCGCGCCACCAGCGCCAGCCCCAGGCCGGTGTTGCCGGCGGTGGCCTCGACGATGGTGCCGCCCGGTGCGAGCAGGCCGCGGCGTTCGGCGTCCTCGATCATCCACAGGCCGATGCGGTCCTTGATGGAGCCGCCGGGATTCTGGGATTCCAGCTTGAGGAAGAGCCGGCACGGGCCGGTATCGATGCGGGTGACCTCGACGAGCGGCGTGTTGCCGATGAGGTCGAGCACGGCGGGACGGCTGGAATCGGTCATGGTGTCGGCCAGGTCTGTGGGAAGGAAGCGCGGCGGGCCGCCGGCAACCCTTGAAGCTAGCAATGCCGCAGACGACACGGAACGAAGAAAAACAGCTATCCATATGAAAAAGGCCCGCACTCGGGCGGGCCTTGCTGCTGCATGCAGGGGGCGATCAGCCGGCCAGTGCGGCCTTGATCTGCTCCAGCGTGGTCGGATCGTCGATGGTGGTCAGATCGCCCGGATCGCGCCCTTCGGCCAGCGCCTGGATGGAACGGCGCAGCATCTTGCCCGAGCGGGTCTTGGGCAGGCCGGTGATGAAGTGCACGCGGCTGGGACGGGCGATGGCGCCGAGCAGGTTGTCCACCGTCTTCATCACGTCCTTCTCCAGCGCGGCGCGCTTTTCCGGGGTGTCCGCGTCGGCGGCGTTCTTGACCACCGCGAAGGCCATGGGCATCTGGCCCTTGACCTCGTCGGCCACGCCCACCACGGCCACTTCGGCGATGGCCTTGTGCGCCTGCACGGCTTCCTCGATCTCGCGGGTGCCCAGGCGGTGGCCGGCCACGTTGATCACGTCGTCCATGCGGCCCAGGATGGTGTGGTAGCCGTCGGAGTCCTTGATGCCCCAGTCGGACGAGGAATACACCACCGGGTCGGTGAACAGGCTGAAGTAGGTGGACACGAAGCGGTCGTCCTGCCCCCACACGGTGGACAGGCAGCCCGGCGGCAGCGGCGGCACGATGCCGACGATGCCCTTCTCGTCCGGGCCGCACTCGGTGCCGTCCTCGCGGAAGATGCGCAGATCGTAGCCGTAGACCGGGAAGGCGGGCGAACCGAGCTTGATGCGGCTGTCCTCGACGCCGCGGCAGATCGCCAGCATGGGCCAGCCGGTCTCGGTCTGCCAGTAGTTGTCGATGACCGGGATGCCCAGTTCGTCCATGATCCACTTGTGGCTGGTCTCGTCGAGCGGCTCGCCGGCCAGGAACAGGTGCTTGAGGGAGGACAGGTCGTACTTCTTCAGGTAGGCCGGGTCCTGCTTCTTGAGCACGCGCACCGCGGTGGGCGCGGAGAACATCACGTTGACCTTGTGCTTCTCCACGATCTGCCACCAGATGCCGGCGTCCGGACGCAGCGGCGTGCCTTCGTACATCACCGTGGCCATGCCGGCGATCAGCGGGCCGTAGATGATGTAGCTGTGGCCCACGACCCAGCCGATGTCGGAGGTGGAGAACATGGTCTCGCCCTCGAAACCGGTGAAGATGTGCTTCATGGACGCGGCCAGCGCCACGGCGTAGCCGCCGGTGTCGCGCTGCACGCCCTTGGGCTTGCCGGTGGTGCCGGAGGTGTACAGGATGTAGCTGGGCTCGGAGGATTCCAGCCAGACCACCGGCACCTGGGCGTCCAGGTGCTTGGCGCGCAGGGTGGCGTAGTCCACGTCGCGGCCTTCGACCGTGGGGAAGCCCTTGTCCAGGCCGCGGTCGACGATCAGCACCTTCCGGGGCGGGAACTCGGCCAGCTTGCAGGCTTCGTCCACCAGGTGCTTGTAGGGCACCGGCTTGCCGTTGCGCATGCCGGCGTCGGAGCTGACCATCAGCACCGGCTTGGCATCGTCGATGCGGGTGGCGAGCGAGCCGGCCGCGAAGCCGCCGAACACCACCGAGTGGATGGCGCCGATGCGCGCGCAGGCGAGGATGGCGAAGGCCGCCTCGGCGATCATCGGCATGTAGATCAGTACGCGGTCGCCCTTCCTGACCCCGAGTTCCTCGTAGACCGCCGCCATGCGCTCGACTTCGCGCTGCAGTTCGGCGAAGGAATAGACCTTCTCCTCGTTGGTCTCGGTGGAAATGTAGATCAGTGCCCGGTCGTTCGGGCGCTTGGCGGCGTGGCGATCCACCGCGTTGTAGCACAGGTTGGTTTCACCGCCCTTGAACCACTTGACGAACGGCGGGCGCGAGAAGTCGCACACTTGTTCGACGGGCTTGTGCCAATCCACCAGCGCGGCCTGCTCGGCCCAGAAGCCGTCGCGATCCTCTATGGAACGGCGGTGAAATTCCTTGTAGCTGCTCATGAACATCCTCTCCCTTCAACAAGTTTCCCTGCATGCCTGCATGAAATGCGCGGATCAGTGCCCGGGATGGCCCGTCCGCTTCGCTCGCCCGGTCCGGCATGCGCCGCCAGGTCTTCTGATGTCTTATATCGTCGTCCGGGTGAAGTCCGTCTCTTCCCCGCTGCTGGCCGCCTCGCTCGCGTGCTGCCGGAGCGCATCGAGCGGCATGCCGCAGTGAAGCCGCGATTCTACCAATTCGAGCAGCGGAAGCAGCGTGGCGACCACGTCGCCCATGCGCTCGATCACCTCGTCGGTGGCTCCGGCCTTCAACTGGAACAGGGCATGGTCGAGGCTGATCGTCTGGCGGAACACCTTGTCGACGAAATCCTTGCCCACCTCGCCCTGGTCGGCCACCACCTTGTTGCCGCCGGCCTCCCTGCCCTGCTGGGCGCGCTGCACCGCGAGGCCGATCAGGTGGCTCACGGTCTGCATGCCGTCCACGGACGAACACGCCACCCCTGCGGTCACGCTGATGCGGATGCGCTCGTCGCGGTAGGTCATGACGACCTTCTCGATGGCCTTCTGCAGGCGCAGCGCGAAGGCGCAGCAGCCCACCAGGTCGGTGCTGGGCGACAGCACGGCGAACTGGTCGGGTGCGAGCTGTGCCACCGTGTCTTCCTTGCGCACCTTGGTGGACAGAATCTTGGACAGCTTGCGGGTCACCAGTTGGGCGACGTGGGGGCCATGCCACTCCACCAGTTGTTCGTAGTGGTCGATCTCCACCACCATCGCGCTGATGTCGCTCGGCTTTTCCCGTACCTCGCTGCCGTGGCGCTTGGCCAGCGCCAGCTCCTGCTCCGCGTGCCAGGTCAGGTAGGCTTCGCTGGCCAGGCCGGTGGCCGGGTCCACCGGACTCTGCGCGGCCAGCGCGGCGCGGCTTTCCTCCAGCTCGCGGCTGGTCTGCGCCAAACGGGTCAGCGACTCCAGGCGCGCCAGCAGCTCGGTGGCGCCGATGCCCTTGGTGATGAAGTCGTTGGCGCCGAGCTTGTAGGCCTTGTCCCGCGCCTCGCCGTCCTCCTCGCCGGAGATCACCACCACCGGCACGTCGTGCACGCGCGCGAGCTTGGAGCCGCGGATGCGCTCCAGCAGGCCGTAGCCGTCCAGACGCGGCATGCCGATGTCGGTGATCACGAGCTGGATGTCGCGGTCGATGACGAGCGCTTCCCAGCCCGCTTCGCCATCGGTTTCCTCGCGCACCAGGAAGCCGTCCCGCAGGTTCTTGATGATGGACGCGCGCACCATGCGCGAATCGTCGACGATCAGCACCTTGGGCCGTGGTTCCTTCTGTTCTTCACTCATAAGTTCTTTGACCGGCTCCGGAGACTGTCAGGAAATGCGTACCACGGTACGGCCCTTGACCTCGCCCCTGATGTAGGCCGCGAAGGCGGCGGGCAGTTCGTCCAGCGTGATCGTGCGGGTAACGGCCGCCAGGTGGCGCGGCTTGAGGTCGCCCGCCAGGCGGTCCCACACCTTCTGCCGGGTCGGGAAGCCCATGTAGCCGGAATCCACGCCGAGCAGGCTCACGCCGCGCAGGATGAAGGGGAACACCGTGGTGTCGAGGTTGAAACTGGCGGCGTTGCCGATGCTCGCCACGGTGCCGGCCTGCTGCATGGTGGCCAGCACCCAGTGCAGGATCCGGCCGCCCACGTTGTCCACCGCGCCGGCCCAGCGCGCGGTTTCCAGCGGGCGCACCTTGTCGAAGTCGATGGAGGAGCGCAGCAGGATCTCGGCCGCACCCAGTCCGCGCAGGTAGCCGCTTTCCGCTTCCTTGCCGGTGAGCGCCACCACGTGGTAGCCGAGGCGGGCCAGCATGTCGATGGCAAGCCCCCCCACGCCGCCGGTGGCGCCGGTGACCACCACCGGGCCGTTGGCCGGGGCGAGGCCGTTGTCCTCCATGCGCACGATGCCCAGCGCGGCGGTGAAGCCCGCGGTGCCCAGCGCCATGGCTTCGAACAGATCCAGCCCCGCCGGCAGCGGCACCACCCATCCCGCCGGGATGCGGGCGTACTCCGCATAGCCGCCGTGGTGGGAGACGCCGATGTCGAAGCTGGTGGCGATGACCTTGTCGCCCGGCCGGAAGCGCCCGTCGGCGCTTTCCACCACTTCGCCGGAAAGGTCGATGCCGCCCACGCAGGGGAAGCGGCGGATGATCTTGCCTGCGCCGGTGGCCGCCAGGGCGTCCTTGTAGTTGATGCTGGAGTAATGCACGCGGATCAGCACCTCGCCCGCATCGAGCCGGTCCGCGGTCAGGGTCTGGAGGCTGCCGACGGCCTTGCGCTCGTCGTCCTGTTCGATCAGCAGGGCTTTGAAAGGGCCCACCACGACTGTCTCCTGTTATGGTGCGTCCCGGACGCTTGCCCGGGACCGCGGGAATTCGCGAGATTATAGCGAAAACCCCCGCGGCGTCCCGCAGCACGGCATGCCGCGGGGTTTCAGTTCGGCACCGCCGCGCCGATAATCCTGCCAACATCCTGCCGCCCCGCCGGGGACCCGCTCATGGAACTGCTCACCCAGCCGCTCGCATCGGTCGATGCCTACGTCGAATTCTTTACCGCCCAGCCGCTGCCGGTGCTCAAGCGCACCGTGCGCGAACTCGCCGCCCTGCACGGGGAACTCGATACCGTGAGCGGCAAGCGCATCGCCGCCATCGTGCTCGGCGATCCGCTGATGACGATGAGGCTGCTCACCTGGCTGCAGACCCACAGGGGCCAGGCGCAGAACCACGACATCACCACTATCGACCGGGCGATCATGATGATAGGCATGGAGCCCTTCTTCCGCATCTTCGGCGACATGCCCACAGTGGAAGACACGCTGGCCGCCCACCGCGACGCCCTGGTCGGCGTGCTGCGGGTCATCGCCCGCGCGCGCCGCGCCGCACACCACGCGCGCGACTGGGCGGTGGTGCGCCACGACCTGGACGTGGACGAGATCACCGTCGCCGCGCTGCTGGTCGAGGCCAGCGAGATCGTGTGCTGGGTCTTCGCCCCGACGCTCACCGCCAAGGTCTACGCCATGCAGCGCGCGGACCGCAGCCTGCGCAGCGTGGTGGCCCAGCATGCGGTGTTCGGCGCCACCGCGGCGGAGCTGCAGCACGCCCTGGTGCGCGCCTGGCAGTTGCCCGCCCTGCTGGTCCAACTGATGGACGAAAGCCGGCTGGACCATCCGCGCGTGCGCAACGTGCTGCTTGCCACCGATTTCGCCCGCCATGTCGCCCACGGCTGGGAGAACCCCGCGCTGCCGGACGACATCGCCGCCATCGAAGCCCTCACCCACCTGGGGCGCGAACCCCTGCTCGCCCGCCTGGAAGTGCCGCCCGAGGCCATGCCGCGCTTCCTGCCCGCCGAACCGGGCTGACTGGGGATAAGATACCGCCCGCAAACGGGGAGGACATCCACTCATGAGCGTTTCCAACGCACTGGTGCTGGCCGCGGCGGTCGTGCTGCTGGTCTACGGCGTGCTGATCTACAACGGCCTGGTGCGGCTCAAGCACAACGTGGCGCGCGCCTGGTCCAACATCGACGTGCTGCTCAAGCAGCGCCACGACGAACTGCCCAAGCTGGTGGAGGTGTGCCGCCAGTACAAGCTGTTCGAACAGGACACCCTGGTGCGAGTGACCGAGGCGCGCGCCCGCGTCGCCTCCGCGCGGGAAGCCCACGACGTGCCGGCCCTGGGCGCGGCCGAGGACCAGTTGCGCACCGGGCTGGACCGCATCTTCGCGGTGGCCGAGGCCTACCCGGAACTGAAGGCCAACGAACACTTCATGCAGTTGCAGGGCCGCATCACCGCGCTGGAGAATGCCATCGCCGACCGCCGCGAGTGGTACAACGAGTCGGTGAATGTGCACAACATCCGCATCGAGCAGTTCCCGGACATCCTCGTCGCCCGCCTGTTCGGCTACGTCGCCCAGCCGCTGCTGCGCTTTGCCGCCGCGCAGACGGCGGACGTGGACGTGAAGGCGCTGTTCCGCGCCTGAGCGCCGCGCCCGCATGCTCGTCCGCCTGCGCCGCGACCTGGCCAATGCCGGCCTGCCCGCGCTGCAACTCGGGCTGGCCGGTTTCGCCTTCGTGCACGGCCGCGCGCCCGGCACGCTGGCCGCGCTGACCCTGCTGCTCGCCACCGGCCTGTACGGCTGGCTGCGCTCGGTGCGCCATGCGCGGCTGATCCTCGACACCCCCACCGCACGCATCGCCTCCGCCGCCCAGGGCTATGCCGAACTGCGCGGTCGCGGCCGGCCGCTGGACGGCACGCCGCTGCTGTCCCCGATCAACCACCTGCCGGTGCTGTGGTACCGCGTGGTCACCCGCGAGCGCCAGAGCGACGGCAAGTGGCGCCACGTGCGCACGGTGGAGAGCGACGCTTCCTTCCTGCTCGACGACGGCAGCGGTGTCTGCGCGGTCGATCCGGATGGCGCGGAGATGCTGGTGCGCCGACGCGACGTGTTCAAGGCCGGCGACCTGCAGCACACCCAGTGGTCGCTGATCGACCGCGACCCGATCTACGTGCTGGGCGAATTCGCCACGCTGGGCAGCATCTCACCCGCCCTCGACACCTCGCGCCAGGTCGCCGAACTGCTGGCCGAATGGAAGCGCGACCGGGCCGGCCTGCTCGCCCGCTTCGACCTGGACGGCAATGGCGAGATCGACCTGAAGGAATGGGAACTGGCGCGCGCCCAGGCCCACCGGGAGGTCACCCGCCAGCAGCGGGAACTGCTGGCGGCGGCCGAGGCGCACGTGGTGCGCAAGCCTTCCAGCGGACAGTTGTACCTGATCTCCGATCTGGACACCGCGCGCATCGCGCGGCGCTACCGGCTGTGGGCAGCCTTCCACCTGGCGGTGTTCTTCGGTACCGCCGCGGCCATTGCGCTGCTGGGCCACTTCGGCACGTTCTGATTCAGCCGCCCGCGGCGCGGGTTTCCAGCTCTTCCCAGCGCAGCAGCGCGGCTTCCAGTTCGGTTTCCAGCGCCTCCAGGCGCGCCTTGCAGCGGGCGACTTCCTGGGGCGCGTTCTGGTACAGGGCCGGGTCGGCCATGCGCGCGTGCAGCGCGGCCTGCTCGGCTTCGAGGGCAGCGATGCGGTCGGGCAGCGCTTCGAGTTCGCGCTTTTCGTTGAAACTCAGCTTGTTCGCCCGGCTTGCGGCCGGTTTTTCCGCCGGGGCGGACTTGGGCGCGGAGGACGGGACGGGCTTCGTCTCGCGCGCGGCGGCGCCGGCTTCCGCCTCCCTGACCCGCTGCCAGTCGGCGTAGCCGCCGGCGTATTCGCGCCAGCGCCCGTCGCCTTCCGCCGCGATCACCTGAGTCACCACGTTGTCGAGGAAGGCGCGGTCGTGGCTCACCAGGAACAGCGTACCGTCATAGCGGGCGAGCAGTTCCTCCAGCAGGTCCAGGGTTTCGATGTCCAGGTCGTTGGTCGGCTCGTCCAGCACCAGCACGTTGGCCGGGCGGGCGAACAGGCGCGCCAGCAGCAGGCGGTTGCGCTCGCCGCCGGAGAGCGACTTCACCGGCGAGCGCGCACGCTGGGGCGCGAACAGGAAGTCGCCCAGGTAGCCGATGACGTGCTTCTTCTCGCCGCCGATCTCCACGTAGTCCGAACCGGGGCTGATCACCTCGGTCAGCGGCGCTTCCGGGTCGAGCTGGGCGCGCAACTGGTCGAAATAGGCCACCGTCTGGCGGGTGCCGCGGCGTACCGTGCCTTCGTCGGGCTCGATGTCGCCGAGGATGAGCTTGAGCAGCGTGGTCTTGCCGGCGCCGTTGGGGCCGATGAAGCCGATGCGGTCGCCGCGCAGGATGCGGGTGGAGAAGTCGCGCACGACCACCCGCTCGCCGTAGCGCTTGGTGACGTGGGCGAGCTCGGCCACCATCTGGCCGCTCTTCTCGCCCCGGTCCACCGCCAGGCTCACCTCGCCCAGGCGCTCGCGCCGCGCGGCGCGCTCGCGGCGCAGCGCCTCCAGCCGGCGCACGCGGCCTTCGTTGCGGGTGCGGCGCGCCTCCACGCCCTTGCGGATCCACACCTCTTCCTGCGCCAGCAGCTTGTCGAAGCGCGCGCTGGCCTTGTCCTCGGCTTCCAGTTCCTCGGCCTTGCGGCGCTGGTAGTCGGCGAAACGTCCCGGGTAGCTGGCGAGGCGGCCGCGGTCCAGTTCGATGATGCGGGTGGCGACGTTGTCGAGGAAGACCCGGTCGTGGGTGATCACCACCACCGCGCCGCGGAATTCGCGGATCAGCCCTTCCAGCCACAGGATGCCGTCCACGTCGAGATGGTTGGTGGGCTCGTCCAGCAGCAGCAGGTCCGGCTCGCTGACCAGCGCGCGGGCCAGCGCCACGCGCTTGACGCCGCCGCCGGAGAGGCTCGCCACCGCCACGTCGGCCTCCAGCCCCAGGCGGGCCAGCATCTGCTCCACGCGCTGGTTGAGCCGCCAGGCGTCAGCCGCTTCCACGGCGTGCTGCAGTTCGTCCAGGCGGGCGAGCGCCTCCTGCGTGGCGGCTTCGGCCACCGCGTGCATCGCCGCGTGGTAGTCCACCAGCAGGCGGGCCGCGTCGCCCAGGCCATCGGCCACGGTGGCGAACACGTCGCGCTCCAGCGCAAAGTCCGCCTCCTGCGGCACGTAGGCCGCCTTGAGGCCGTCCTGCCGCCACACCGTACCGTCGTCCAGCGCCGCCTGCCCGGCCAGCGCCCGCAGCAGGCTGGACTTGCCCGAGCCGTTGCGCCCGATCAGCGCCACGCGCTCGCCGGCATCGAGCTGGAAGTCGGCATGGGCGAGCAAATCCACGTGGCCGAAGGCCAGGCAGGCGTTCTCGACGGTGAGGAGAGGCATGGAGCCGTCGCAAGTGGGGAGAAATGGTCCCCTCGACAGGAATCGAACCTGTATCTGCCGCTTAGGAGGCGGCCGTTCTATCCATTGAACTACGAGGAGAGGGGCGCATTCTAGCCGTTCGGCGGCCGGTGACCAAGGGCATCCCGCCCCCGCGGGGTCAGCGGATGTCCCGCAGCAGCGTGCGCAGGTAGGTCACCGGGATCGCGTAGCTGATCCCCGACGGGTCGCTGAGCACGCTTTCCTTGGTGCTCTTGACGAACACCATGTTGATCACGCCGACGACTTCGCCGGAAGCCGGGTCGAACACGGGGCTGCCGCTGTTGCCTGGATAGGCGGTGGCGTCGAGCTGGTAGATTTCGAAGCGGTCGCCGGACAGGCGGCGGATCAGCGCCGGATTGAGGTCCCGGGCGCTGGCCTGGGGGATGCCGATGGGCGTGATCGCCGCGACGATGCCGCGGTGGGTGACCGGCGAGAAACCCAGCGCGTTGCCGATGGGAAAGCCGATGAAGGCAATGCTCTGCCCCTCGCGCACGCCGTCGGCGGGTGCCAGCGTGACGGCGGGCAGCGGCGGCCCGTCGATGCGCAGCACGGCCAGGTCCCGCCCCTTGTCGGAGGCCGCCCGCTCGGCGCGGCGCACGGCGCCGCCCTGCCCGCCGGCCACGGCGATGGCCATGCTCTCCATCTGCTGGCTGTCGAGCGTCTCGGGCACCACGTGCGCGTTGGTGGCGATCAGCCGCCCGTCGCCGACCACGAAGCCGGTGCCGAGAAAGCGGAAGGCGGGATTGCGGTTGGGCATGTAGGTGCCGACGGCCACCACCGACGGTTTCACGCGGGGCACGGTATCCACCAGGTCGGCATGGGCATGGGGCCACAGCGCGGCCCCGCCCGCCGCCAGGGCGGCGAACAGGAAGGCGCGGCGCCGCGCCCGGCAGGGGGAATTCATCGGTCAGGATTCTCCCGACGGGCGGGTTGCGGGAGTCGGCGACACGATCGGGCTGGGTTCCGCCAGTGCCGCGTCGTAGGGATGCGTGCGCTGCTGCGCAAGGCCGAGCACGCGATCCACGTACTGGCGCGTTTCGCGGTAGGGCGGCACGCCGCGATGGCGGTCCACCGCCCCTTCGCCGGCGTTGTAGGCCGCCACGGCAAGGGTGACGTCGCCGCGGAAATAGGCGAGCAGCCAGCGCAGATAGCGCAGGCCGCCGCGGATGTTCTGCTCCGGGTCCCAGGGCTGGCGCACGGCGAAGCGCTCGGCGGTGGCGGGGATGAGCTGCATCACGCCCATGGCGTTCCTGGGCGAGCGCGCCCGCGGGTCGAGGGCCGATTCGGTCAGCGCCACCGCCAGCGCCAGGCGCGGGTGGACGCCGTGTTCGGGCGCCAGTTCGGCCACCAGCCGCGCCACCTGGCGCCGTTCGGCGCCGAGCCGGGCGAGGAAGCTGTCCACGTCCCACGGCCCGGCGTACTGGCGCTGGCGCGGCGGGAGCAGGCAGTCGGGCACTTCGCCCAGGTAATCGCCGGTGTAGCGGCGCATGCGCGCCGCGTGCTCGTGGCCGAGGTAGGCCGCCATGGCGAACAGCGTGGCCGCGTGGGCGTCGCTGCGCACCACGCCGCGGCCGTTGGCATACATCCAGCCCAGCGAGTACATGCCTTCCGCATTGCCGAGACGCGCCGCTTCGCAGTACATGGCCGCCGCGCGCACGGCATCGCGCGGCACGCCTTCGCCGTGCTCGTAGGCGACGGCATCGCGGACCAGATGGCGGGCCTGCGCGGCGGCGTTGGAACGATTCACCGTCGCCGCGTCGTGCCCTTGCGCGGACACCGGCGCCGCCAGGCATGCGCCCAGCAGCACGCCGCATATCGTGCCCAGTGCCGTCCGGCCGCTCCGGTTCATCCGCGCCCTCCCCGAGTCCGTCCGGCGCTTGCGCTGCCCGGACGCCTGCCTTGCTTCTTCGCTGCGTCTACTGCGTTCTAGCACCGCTCGTCACAGGCGCCAAACGCGCGCGCCGCCGGCCTCCAGTTCAGCCTGGTCGTAGATGGACTTGACGTCGGCGAACACGCCGCCGTCGGCAAGTTTTTCCAATACCGCGGGCACGCCCTTGCGCTGGTATTCGGCATGAGCGACGGCGGCGACGATGGCCTGGGCCGCCGGCAGCGCGTCCCAGTCGGCGAGCGTCACGCCGTATTCGTGCTGGGCCTCGGCCGGCGCCGCCACCGGGTCATGCACGTGCACGCGGCAGCCGTAGCTCTGCAGTTCACGGATCACGTCGATGACCTTGCTGTTGCGCAGGTCGGGGCAGTTTTCCTTGAAGGTCAGCCCCAGCACGATGACGTCCGCGCCGTTGACGGCGCTGCCGCCGGCGATCATCTGCTTGACCGTCTGCTCGGCCACGTACTTGCCCATGCCGTCGTTGATGCGCCGCCCGGACAGGATGACCTGGGGATGGTGGCCGAGCATCTCCGCCTTGTGGGTCAGGTAGTAGGGATCGACGCCGATGCAGTGCCCGCCCACCAGGCCGGGGCGGAAAGGCAGGAAGTTCCACTTGGTGCCGGCGGCCTGGAGCACTTCCAGGGTGTCGATGCCGAGCTTGTGGAAGATGACCGCCAGCTCGTTCATCAGCGCGATGTTGAGGTCGCGCTGGGTGTTCTCGATGACCTTGGCGGCTTCGGCCACCTTGATCGAACTGGCGCGATGGATGCCGGCGGTGACGATGGCGCCGTACACCCCGGCCACCTTGTCCAGCGTCTGCGGCGTATCGCCCGAGACGACCTTGACGATGCGCGTCAGCGTGCGTTCCTTGTCGCCCGGGTTGATGCGCTCGGGCGAATAGCCGACGAAGAAGTCCTGCTTCCACTTGAGGCCGGATTCGCGCTCCAGGATGGGCACGCAGACTTCCTCCGTCGCCCCCGGATAGACGGTGGATTCGAACACCACCACCGCGCCGCGGCGCAGGTTGCGGCCGACGATCTCGGAGGCGCCCACCAGCGGCGAAAAATCGGGATTGTGGGCCTCGTCCACCGGGGTGGGCACGGCCACCACGACGAAATCCGCGTCGCGGATCGGCGCCGGGTCGGTATGGCAGGACAGGTGGGTGGCCGCGCGCAGGTCCGCGGAGGGGACCTCGCCGGTGGGATCGACGAAATCGCGGTAACTGGCGACCTTGGCCGCGGACAGGTCGAAGCCGATGGTTCTGTATTTCTTGCCGAATTCGACGGCGAGCGGCAGGCCGACGTAGCCAAGTCCGACGACTGCGAGGGTGGTGGTCATGATGATCGTTTCCTGGGATGAAAGTCTGGGATGCGGACCGCGTGCCGTTCAGAGATCGGCACGCAGCGCGCTGGCCTCGCGGTGCGCCGGGGAGTCTTCCGGCACCTGGCCGAGCAGCGTGTCGAGATGCTCGCGGGCTTCGTTCCTGCGGTCGAGCTTGAGGTAGGCGCGCGCCAGGTTCAGGCGCAGCGCCGGCACGGCGGGCGCCAGCGTCACCGCACGGTTCAGGTTGGCGAGCCCCTTCTCGGTTTCGCCGCGCTCGACCTGCAGCATGCCCAGCGTATCGAGGATGGCGGGATTGTCCGGCGTGATCTCCAGCGCCTTTTCCGCATAGGAGATCGCCGCGGGATCGCCGAGCTGGCCCGCGACCCAGGCCAGGTTGTTGAGCACCAGCGCGTTGGTGGGTTCGATGTCGAGCACCTCGCGATACAGGCGCTCGGCGTCCTTCAGGCGCTGCTCGCCGATGGCGCGCTCGGCCAGATAGGCGCGCATCGCCGTGTCGCGCTCTTCGGCGCGCAGCCAGCCGGCCGCCAGGCGGTCGGCTTCGGCCTTGCGGCCGGCCCCCACCAGCGCACCGTGCAGGCGCACGTTCACGGGCGCGTTGCGCGCCTCCGATTTCTCGATGGCACGCCGATAGGCGGTGACGGCGGGTTCCCAGTTGCGCCGCCGGAACTGGATGTCGCCCTCGGCGGCAAAGCCTATGCCGCCCAGCTCGGCCACGCCCTGCATGTCGCGCGCCTGGGCGAGCGCCTCGTCCAGGCGCTCCTGTTCGACCAGCAGCAGCATCAGGCGCTCGCGCGCGACGCGGTTGCCGGGCTGCAGGGCGATGGCGCGGCGCAGGGACTGCTCGGCGCCCTTGAGATCCTTGGCGGCGATCTGGGCGGCGCCCATCTCCACCAGCGGTGCCGCCACGCGCGGCATCAGCGCGGCCAGACGGCCGAAGGAGCGCGCCGCCTGCTCGTGCTGGCCGGCGGCGGACTGGGCGCGCGCGAGCGCCTCCACCGCGGCGGGATCGCTGGCGTTCGCGGCGGCGGCTTCCTGCGCAACGGTCAGGGCGCGGCGCGCATCGCGCTGGCGCAGGTGGTGGCGAACCAGTGCGAGCTTGGGCAGCAGCGCCCCCGGCGCCGCGGCCGCGGCTTTTTCCAGGATGGCCAGCACCTCGGCGGGCGGAGCACCGGTGCTGCTCTTCAGTTCGGCCAGGGCGATGCGCGCATCCACGTTGGCGGGATGGGCGGCCACGAAGGCATCGAGGCGGGCGGCGGCGGCATCGGGCTTGTCGGCGGCCATGTCCAGGCGGGCGAGATTCACCACCGCGGAGAGCAGATCGGGGCGCAGCGCGAGCGCCTTTTCGAAGGCTTCGCGCGCGGCGGGCAGATCCTGGCGGGCCATCAGCACCCCGCCCCGCATGTTGTGCGCCTCGGCGTTGTCGGGATGCCGGTCCACCATGGCATCGGCCGCGGCCAGCGCCTTGTCGTAGTCCCGTGCGCGCAGGTGCGCGAGCACCAGCGCCACGTCGGCCTGGATGCCCTGGTCGTCCATGGTCGCCGCGGCCTGCAGGTCGGCCAGCGCCTGCGCGGACTCGCCGCCCATCAGGCGCGCGACGCCGAGCCGCATGCGCGCCCCGGCATCCTCCGGCGCGGTGGCCGAGGCGCGGGCGAAGTAGTCGGCGGCGGCGGCGAACTCGCCGTTGCCGAGCAGGGTCTGGCCGATCACCAGATTGCTGCGCGCATCCTTGGAGTCGGCGTCGATCAGCGGCTTGACCACTTCCATCGCCCGCGTCGGCTGCGCGGTCGCCAGCAGCGACAGCGCCAGCATCTGCCGTGCCGGCACGTGGCCGGGAATGCGTTCGAGCACCTTGTTGAGGCCGAGCTGGGCCTGGGTGTGGTTGCCGAGGCGGAAGAACACGCTGCCGGAGAGCAGATGCGCCGGGAGGAAATCGGGGGCGCCACGCAGGGCCAGCGCCACTTCGTCGCGCGCTTCGGTGTTGCGCCCGTCGCGGTGGGCGATCAGGGCGGTCAGGTAGTGGGTGGCGGGGCTGTTGGGCGCCGCCTTGCGCATGGCCTCGACCTCGGCCTTGGCCTCGTCGGCACGCTGCAGGCGCAGCAGCAGGGTGATCAGTTCGTAGCGATAGGCCGGCACGTCCGGACGGCTGCGCACCGCCGCGGCCAGGGATTCGACCGCCGCCTCGGGCTGCTTGCGCGCCATCAGTATCTGTGCCTGCAGCAGGTGCGCCTCGGCGAGATCGGGCTCGTCCTGCAGCAGCGCGGCCACGTCGCGCTCGGCGCCTTCCAGGTCGTCGGCGAAGAAGCTCACGCGGGCCATGCCGAGACGCGCGGCGGCGTTTGCCGGCAGGGCCGACGCGGCCGACTGGTAGGCGCTGCGCGCGCGCTCCAGGTCGGCCTTGGCCAGGTAGGCGGTGCCGAGTTCGGCCGACAGACGGCCCTGGGCATCGGCGTCGGCGAGCCGGGTGTCGGCGTACTTGGTGATGACCTTGTCGAACTGGCCCGCACGCACCAGCGCGGCGGCCAGCAGGGGGGCGACCCGCTCCGTGGGATGGCCGAGTTCCTCGGCACGCTGCAGTTCCTTGACCGCCTCGGCCACGTCGCCCAGTTCGAGGCTGACCTGCCCCAGCAGGAAGCGCCCTTCGGCCAGCGAGCCGTCCTTCTGCAGGGCGTTCTTCAACTGGATGCTGGCGGCCCGCAGGTCCTGTCTGGCGATGTATCCGCGCGCGGAATCGAGCAGCTTCTCCGGCGGGTCGCCGCAGCCGCCGAGCAGCGCCGCGGCGCCCAGCGCGAACACCAGCGCGGCGACGGAGCCGCGGCGGACCGGACGGGAACGGGTGGGTTCGGCAGGCACGGTCAGGACTCCTTCTTGAGGCCGAAACGGTTCATCAGGTCGTACAGCGAAGGGCGGCTGATCCCCAGGATTTCGGCGGCGCGGGCGATGTTGCCGTTGGTGCGCGCCAGCACGCGCACCACCGCCTGGCGCTCGGCTTCCTCGCGCACCTGGCGCAGGTTGAAGAAGCCCAGGTCGGCTTCGGCCGTTTCCAGGCCCAGGTCGCCGGCCGTGATGCGGTTGCCTTCGGCCATGATCACGGCGCGCTTCAGGCAGTTTTCCAGCTCGCGCACGTTGCCTGGCCAGCGGTGCGCGGCGATGGCGTCCAGGGCGTCGTCGGCAAGCTGCATGCTGCCGCGGCGGTTTTCCTGGGCGTAGCGCTGCACGAAGGCATGGGCGAGCAGCGCCGCGTCGCCCTCGCGCTCGCGCAGCGGGGGGATGTCCACCACGATCTCCGCCAGGCGGTAGTAGAGGTCCTCGCGGAACAGGCCCTCGGCGATGCGCGCCTTCAGGTCGCGGTGGGTGGCGCACACCACGCGCACGTCCACCGCGATGCCCTCGCGCCCGCCGATGCGCTCGATCACCCGCTCCTGCAGGAAGCGCAGCAGCTTGGCCTGCAGCGCCATGGGCAGGTCGCCGATCTCGTCGAGGAACAGCGTGCCCTTGTGGGCCAGCTCGATCTTGCCCGGGGTCTGCTTGACCGCGCCGGTGAAGGCGCCCTTCTCGTAGCCGAACAACTCGCTTTCGAGCAGGTTTTCCGGAATCGCGGCGCAGTTGATGGCGACGAAGCGCCCGCCGACGCGCGGGCTGAGCGCGTGCAGCCCGCGCGCCAGCACCTCCTTGCCGGTGCCGCTGTCGCCGATCAGCGCCACGGTGACGTTGGCCGAAGCCACCTTCTCGATGGTTCGACAGACCTTGAGCATGCCGGAGTCGCGGGTGATCAGGCCGTCCAGCACGCTGCCCTGCACCGCCTGCAGGCGGCGGTTCTCGGCCTGCAGGTCGTACAGGCGGAAGGCGCGTTCGATGGTCAGCGCCAGCAGCTCGGGCTCGAAGGGTTTGGCAAAGAAATCGTAGGCACCCAGGCCCACCGCCCGCACGGCGTTTTCGCGGTCGTGCTGACCGGTGAGCACGATGACCTTGGTGTCCGGCGCCATGCCCAGCATCTCGCCCAGCAGGCGGAAGCCCTCGCCCACGTCGTCGGGCTCGGGCGGCAGGCCCAGGTCCATGGTGACCACCGCCGGCTCGAAGCGGCGCAACTGGGCAATGGCGCTCTCGCGGTCGCCCGCGACCACGGTTTCGAAGGCGTCGAAGGCCCAGCGCATCTGCTTCTGCAGGGCCGGGTCGTCTTCGACGATGAGCAGGGTGCGGCGCTTTTCCGTCATGGCTCAGGCACGAAGGGATTCGGACGTGTTGGGGGACGCCGCCGCGAGACCCTCGTCCATGGCAGACGCCTCGCGCCGGCAGGCCGGCAGTTTCAGGAGTACCCGGGTACCCCGTCCCTGCTCGCTGTCGTAAGCGATGGTTCCTCCCAGCTCACGGACGTACTGGCTGGTCTCGTACACGCCGAGCCCCATGCCGCCGTCCTTGGTGGTCTGGAAGGGGCGCGACAGGCGTTCGCGGATGAACTCCTGCGTCATGCCGCAGCCGGTGTCCGCCACCTCGAGCGTCCAGAAGCCGTCGTCGCCTCCATTCACTTTCAAGGCCACCTTACCATCCTCGGGCGTGGCGTCGAGGGCATTTTGCACGAGGTGGCCCACGACCCGTTCCAGTCGCTCGGCATGGGCGAGCACGTGCGCGCCACCCTCCTCGGGCACCGCGATCCGGATGGCGGGGCGCTGGGTGCGCTTCACGTTGCGGAGGCGTTCGGCCAGCGCGCCCAGATCCACCGGCCGCGCCGCGTCGATGGAGCGCTTTTCCTGCAGTTGCGCCATCAGCGCGCGCATGCGCGCTTCCACGTGGGCCACGGTCTCCAGCATGTCCTGCTGGAATTCCGGGTTGTCCCGGTGGCGCTCGGCGTTCTTGAGCATCAGCGACAGTTGCGCGACGAGGTTCTTCAGGTCGTGCACCACGAAGGCCGACATGCGGTTGAAGGAATCGAACTTGCGCGCCTCGATCAGCGCCTCGGTCACCTGCATGCGCGCCAGGTAGCTGGCGGCCTGGCTCTGGGCGGTCTTGAGCAGATCGAGCACCTCCCAGTTGATCTCGAAGGGTGCGCGCGGCGCGTGCAGGACGACGAAGCCCACCAGCCGCCCGCCCGACTTGAGCGGGATCACCAGCCAGGCGCCCTCGAGCTGCAGCAACCAGTCGGGCAAGCGCAGGCCCCCGTAGCGCGCCGGCCCCATGCGGAATTCCTCCAGGTTGATCACCCACTCGCGCTCGGCGAGGAAGCCGCACAGCGGGCCGTCCTCCGTCTCCACCGCATCACAGGCGGGCGCGTTCAGGCGCGAATGCTGGGCCAGGCGCCCTTCGCCATTGCGCAGCCACAGGCCGCCGCCGGGGCTTTCCACCAGGTCCGACAGGGCCTTGATCACCGACTGGCCGAGATCCAGTTCGCCGTCGGCCGAGGACAGCGCCTGGGTGAAGCGCAGCCACTCGTTGCGGTAGTCGTAGCGGTAGGGGAAGAGGTGCTTGTTCACCAGCACGCGCAGGCGCGCCCGGCTCGCCCCGGAACCGACGATGAGGCCCAGCATCAGCAGGCCGGCGAACAGCAGCGCCATCTGCAGCGCCCGCCCCCAGTCGCCGCCCAGGTAGCGCACGTAGTAGCCCGCCGCGGCGATCACCAGCAGGTAGGCGCCGGCCACCGCCAGCGCGGTGGAATGGAACACCACCTCGCGCGACATGGAGATGCGCAGCGTCCACGACGGACTGCGGGCGGCCGACAGGGCCACCAGCGGAATCACCATGGCGTGCACCAGGCCGCGCACCGACCACACGTCGGCATCGAGGCGGGCAAACAGGAAGCCGTCGGCGAAGAAATACAGCTCGAACATCCAGCCGGCGGCCAGCCCCAGGCACAACGGCTTGAGCCCCCAGCGCGACTCCCGCGGCAGGCTGCGGAACAGTTGCTCCACCAGCACCAGCCCGAGTACCGCCGCGGCCAGGAAGCTCCCCAGCAGCAGCTTGCCGGCAACCTCCGCACCACCCACCAGCGTATCGACCGGCAGCAACGCCGACGCCAGCATGGACAGCACCGCCACCACCGCCACCACCGGCCAGCGCCGCCACGGCGTGCCCGGCGGATGCAGCAGCACCAGCACGAAGACGTACCAGGCGGCGACCCGCGCCACCTCCAGCAGCGCCGCGCCGCGCATCAGCCATACGCCGGGGGACCACGCCACCAGCGCGGCACTGAGCGCCCACGCGGTGCTCGCCACCGCGGCCACGACCAGCACGCCGCCGGGCGGGCCGCCCCGCCAGGCGCCGAGCAGATACAGGGCGAAGATCGCGTAGGCCGCCGCGGCCAGGCCATAGCCCCAGACGGCGACGACCGAGATTTCAGCAAGCATGGTTGAATCTGCCGGGCATGGACCCGGCTCAACGCCGGCCGCCGGCCGGCGATGCAGGGTCGCTCAATGCGCCCCCTCGCCGGTGAGCACGACGCGCACGGTTTCGAGCAGGATCAGGGTGTCGAGCACCAGCGTGTGGTTCTTCACGTAGTAAAGATCGTACTGCAGCTTGTTGAGCGCATCGTCCACCGACGAACCGTACTTGTAGCGCACCTGCGCCCAGCCGGTCAGCCCCGGCTTGACGCTGTGGCGCACGGCGTAGAACGGGATGTCGAGGGTGAGCTGATGCACGAAGAACGGCCGCTCCGGGCGCGGCCCCACCAGGCTCATGCTCCCGGCCAGCACGTTGAACAACTGGGGCAGTTCGTCGATGCGCAGGCGGCGGATCACGCGGCCGACGTGCGTCGTGCGGTCGTCGTTGCGCGCCGCCCAGCGCGGCGTGCCGTCGCGTTCGGCGTCGCGGCGCATGCTGCGGAACTTGACCACCTTGAACACCCGTCCGCCCTGGCCGACGCGCTCCTGCCGGTAGAACACCGGCGCGCCGTCTTCGAGCAGGATGGCCAGCATGGTCAGCAGCATCACCGGCATGGCCAGGGTCAGCAGCACCGCGGCGGCCAGCAGGTCGAAGGAACGCTTGACGAAGGCCCGCCCCCGCCCCTGGCGGAAACCGTCGCCGTAGATCAGCCAGCTCGCCCTGAGCGAGTCGATGCGGACCTGGCCGCTCACGTGCTCGAAGAATCCCGACAGGTCGTCCACCTTCACGCCGCGCAGCTTGCAGTCGAGCAGATCGCGCAGGGGCAGCACGCCGCCGCGGCGCTCGCGCACCGCCACGATGACCTGTCCGACGCGATGTTCGCGGACCACGTCGATCAGGCTCGCCCCGCGGCCGAGCACGCGCGCCGGGTCCACCTGCGGTGCATCCCCGGCGTTGGGCAGATAGAAGCCCACCAGCTCCACGCCGCTGTCCGCCGGGCTGCTCAGAGCCTCCTCGACCGACAGCGCATCGGACCCGCCGCCCACGACCAGCGCGCGGCGCGTGAACAGCGCGTTGGCCTGGCGCCGGTTGAGCGCCCCGCGCATCGCCAGAACCGCGCCGAGCAGCAGCAACACCGTGACCTGGATCGCTTCCGAGGCGAAGTAATCCCACGGCAGCACATGGAACACGCCGTACGCCACCGGCACGCTCACCACCACGCCCAGGATCACCCGGATCAGCCAGTCGCGCGAAGAACCGCCCGCCGGCGAGCGATACAGCCCCAGCACGCTGTTGAGCGCGATCATCGTCACCGCGAACAGCATCGCCGAAGGTATCACCAACGGCCAGTCGGTCGTCCGGGCATCGAACTGGAAGGCGATGGCCAGAATGACGGCAAGGCAAAGCAGCACCGCGTCCGTGAGGACCTGGAACAGCGTATGCGATGGAAAATAATGGCTGAAGACCTTCAGCATGGCCCCCCCTCTCCGACCTGCAGCCTTGTGCCGTCGTCTGAACGTGAATGGCAACCCGATTGCCGACACCTTATATGACGCACTGCGGCGCCGATGTTAAACCCGTCACGGCCCGTCTCAGCCTTTGCAGGACACCCGGACGCAAAGCATCGCTACCCACATCGGGTAATTTCGCATACCCCTTTTCGCCGACTTGCGGACAGGTCGATTACTGTATATTCTTACACCACATCGGACGCCTGCTGCGCAGCGCCCGCAAACCTGGCTGACTCGATACGGAACCCCCCATCATGGAACGCTGGATCAATCCCATCCTCATGTCCTGCGGCTCGGCCTCCGGCCTGCTGTTCGGCACCGGCGAGACCGCCGCAGGCATCATCCTCGCCGCCGCGGGCATCGCCTTCGCCTGGGCCCTGCGTACCCAGCAACAGTGCGCGCCGGACACCTGAACGGCACGCACATCACGCCGTCCGGTCATTCTTGATAGCCGCTGCAGCGCGGATTGTCCCGCCCGAAACATCCGCCGCCGACAACACGGTCCGCCGCGCCTGCCCCGCAGCGGCCCTCAGGGCTTCCACTGGACAGGCTTTGAAGCTAGAATGCGCGCCTTCCACGGAGAGGTGGATGAGTGGTTTAAGTCGCACGCCTGGAAAGCGTGTTCAGGGTAATACCCTGACGCGGGTTCGAATCCCGCCCTCTCCGCCAGAACACCAGCATGAACGCGCCGCCCGGCGCGTTTTTCGTTTTCGGCCCACAACGCGTTTTCGGCCCACAACGGCCCGGGCGACATGGCCACGGCGGCCTCCGAAAGCTCTCGGCGAATCAGGACTCGAGCACGTAAGTCCCCGGCGCGGGGCTTGAGCCAGCCCATCCATTCCTCCCTCCAACTTCCGGTGTAGAGCCGAGCACGCTCGCGCCACTGGCCGGGCGGTCGGTGCGGTGGGCGGCGGCCCGGTTTGTGACATGCCTGTCACATTGGCCTTCGACAATGGGAAAAACGGCGCGGGAGTCCGCTGTGGAAAAAGTCGATGCGCTCGCCACCCTGGGGCAGGACGAACTCCTGAAACCGGCACGGGTCAAGGCCGCGCTGGCGGCCAACGACCGTCTCAAGCTCTACCTGAGCGTGCTGCAGGCCGCCGGCGAGCGTGCCGACAAGGCCGACGCCCCGCCCCTGGATCTCTCCTGCGAGCTCGCCGCCGCGGGCGTGAACGCGCCCTGGCTCGCCAACCTGCCGGCCGCCGCCTACCGGGAAGGCCGCACGCTGCACATCCCCGAACTCGCCCGCCTCGCCGGACTGCTGCGCGAGGACCTGCACACCATGGCGCGGCCGCTGGAAGGCGACGCGGACTTCGATACCCGCCTCGCCCACTGGACCGGATGGGTGGACGGACTGGCGCCGAACGAACTCTCCCCCGAGCAGTTGCACGCGCTGGTGAGCGGCAAGCGCGGCAAGAACGACAGCGTCCACCTGCTGATCATGGACCTGCACAAGGCGCTCAACCGCATGGCCGCCCGACTGTCCAGCGAGAACATCGACGGCGCCCACGTGTGGCAACTGGACGAGGCCGACCGGCCGCGGGTGGCCGCCTTCATGCGCGGCGTCAATGCCACGCGCGCCCTCAAGCTCGACCACCCCGGCCTGGATACCGCCGCCACCCGCGACGGCGTGCGCCTGCTGCTGCAGAACGACATCGGCACCAACGACGCCCACGTGCTGGTGATCCAGGTGGAGGACCTGCACGTCAGCCTCACCTATTCCGACCTGCACCGGCGCCGTTTCGACTTCTTCCGCACCCTGCTCGAAGCGGTCGGCGCGGAGTGGACCGAACCCCGGGCACGCGTCACTGCCGGCCTCAACGCGGGCGATGCCTACTACGTGGGCGTGGCCACCTTCGCCTGCGCCGACGAGGAACTGCTGGGGGCAGTACTCGAAGGCATAGGCGAGCGCATCGTGTTCCTGATCGACTGGAACCGGGCGCGCAAGCGGCTGGAACTCTTCGTGGGCAGGCCCGCCGCGCTGGAGGTGCTGACCGAGGCCGCCCGGCGCCGGATCGGCCACATGAGCTGGCTCACGGCCGGCGGCGAGAAGCTGGTCTTCGGCGCCATGGAGGCGCTGGGCCCGGACTACTTCCATCTGGGCGACCGCCTGGACGACGTCATGGGCGCCGAGCGGGCGGTGGAATTCCTGCTCGACGCCTTCGCGCTCGCCACCAAGGCCATGCAGCAGCATCAGCCGGCCGCGCTGATCGCCGACGACACGCGCCTGCTGCTGGCGCGTTACATGAGCCGCCACGACGAGTTCGACCTGCTGGCCGAACACGCCGCCTACTGCCACGCCCTGGCCGAAGGGCTGCGGGATGCGCTCGCCCACGGCCACGAGCGCGACCGGGAAGCCGCCCGCAGCTTCGCCGAGCGCGCCAAGGACTGGGAGCGCCGCGCCGACCAGTTGGTGATGGACGCCCGCGCCCGCGCCGAGGCCCGCCCGCGCTGGACCGGCTTCGCCAGGCTGGTGGAGGGTGCCGACGACGTGGCCGACGCGCTGGAGGAGGCCGCCTTCCTGCTGTGCCTGATCGCCGCCGGCCACCATCACGGCTGGCGCGGAGAAGTGCACCAGTCCATGCGCCTGCTGGCCGACGCCGTGCTCGGCGCGGTGCAGGACCACGTCAAGGCGCTGGCCATCGCCCGCAGCTTCGGCGAGGGCAGTTGCGCCGAGGACCACGAGGAGTTCGTCGCCGCCCTGTGGCGCGTGCTCAACGCGGAACGCCAGAGCGACATCCTGCTGCGGGAGGTGCGCCGCGCGCTGGCCGAACACGTGAGCGACGCCGCCACGCTGCAGTTGAGCACCGACTTCGCCCAGGCGCTGGAAGCGGCCACCGACGCCCTGCTCGCCACCGGCTACGGCCTGCGGCGGCTGGCCTTCAGCCGCGCGGGGGCGGGCGAATGAAGAAAGTCCCGGCCCCATCGCCTTCCGGCGCAGCCGAGACGCGCCGGACCGTACGCCTGATCCACGCGGACCATCCCCTCACCGCCACTGCAGGCCCGCAGGAACTCGGCTTCAAGGCCTGGAACCTGGCGCGCATGGCTGCCCTGGGCCTGCCGGTGCCGCCCGCCTTCGTGCTCGGCACGGGCTGGTGCGCACAATCCGCCGCAGTGGAGCGGGAGTGCTGGCTCCCCGCGCTGGTGGAACTGGAGCGGCTGACCCGGCTGCGCCTGGGCGACGTGCGCCATCCCCTGCTGCTGTCGGTGCGCTCCGGCGCGCCGGTATCCATGCCCGGCATGATGGACACGCTGCTCAACATCGGCCTCACCGCCGCCACCCTGCCCGGCTTCATCCGCATCGGCGGCCAGCCGCGCCTCGCCTGGGACGCCTACCGCCGCCTCATCAGCGGCTTCGGCGAAGTGGTCGCCGGCGTGGACGCGGGCCACTTCGAGGCGGATCTGGACAACCTGCGCGGCGATGCCGACGAACGCAGCCTGGACTTCGCCGACCTGCGCACGCTGGCCGCGCGCCACCTGGAAACCTACCGCCGCGAGGCCGGCGAGGCCTTCCCCCAGGACGCCCACGCCCAGCTCGAAATGGCCATCGCCGCCGTGTTCGCCTCCTGGAACGCCCCCAGGGCGCGCACCTACCGGGAACTGCACGGCCTGCCCCACGACCTGGGCACCGCCGTCACCGTGCAGGCCATGGTGTTCGGCAATGCGGGCGGCCTGTCGGGGGCGGGCGTGGGATTCACACGCGATCCGAGCAGCGGCGAAGCGAAGCCCTGGGTCGATTTCCTTTTCAACGCCCAGGGCGAGGACGTGGTCAGCGGCCGCCGCAGCGCGCTTGGACACGAGGAACTGGCCGCCGTCGCGCCCCACGTGTGGGAGGCCCTGCTGCAGGCCGCCGACCGGCTGGAACGCGCCTTCGGCGACATGCAGGACTTCGAGTTCACCGTGCAGGACGGCCGCCTGTACCTGCTGCAGACGCGGGAAGGCAAGCGCACGCCGCTCGCCGCCGCACGCATCGCCCTCGACCTGTACGAGGAAGGCCGCATAGATGCCCGCACCGCCCGCGAACGCACCGCCGGGCTGGACGCCCAGTCCCTGACCCAGCGCCGAATCACCGCCGCCGACGGGGCCGTGCTCGTGCCCCTTGCCCACGCGCCCAGCGCGGCGAGCGGCGTGGCCTGCGGCGAGATCGCCCTCGACGAGGCCCGCGCCCGCGAGCGCACCCGCGCCGGCGCGGCCGTCGTGCTGGTGCGCAACGACGCGGAGACGCGGGACATCGCCGCCCTCGACCTCGCCGAAGGCTTGCTGACGCGGCGCGGGGCGCGCACCTCCCACGCCGCGGTCGTCGCCCGCCAGCTCGGCAAGGTCTGCCTGGTCGGCTGCGACGGCCTGCAGATCGACGAGGCCGCGCGCACCATCCGGCTGGGCGACACCACGCTGCGCGAGGGCGACCTGCTGACCCTGGACGGCAACACCGGCACCCTCTACGCCGGCCGCGCCCAGGTCGTGGAGACGGTGCCCGAGGCGCTCATGGAACGGCTCCGGGCCCTGCGCACGGCCGAACGGGCCTGAACGCCCATCCGCGTTTTCCCGATAAGGTACGAAGAAAAGCATCGTTCGCATTCCCTGCCCCGCTTCATAGACTTCCCGGTTTTTCTACCGGGAAGGGCCGGACATGGATTTCAGCCTGAGCAGCGAACAGCAGGTCCTGGTGGAGCTGGCCGACCGTCTGGGGCGCGAGGTCTTCGCGCCCAAGGCGGCGCGCTGGGACCGGAACCACGAATACCCCCACGAGAACGTGGAGGTGCTGCGCCAGGCCGGCCTGCTGGGCATGACCATCCCGCGCCGCTTCGGCGGCCAGGAACGCCCGCTGATCGACGTGGCGCTGGTCATCGAACAGATCGCCCGCTACTGCGGTGTCACCGCCCGCATCGTGGTGGAGACCAACGTGGGCGCGCTGGGCTGCATCATGGCCTACGGCAGCGAGGCCCAGCAGCGCGAGACCGCCCGCCGCATCCTCGAAGAGGGCGACAAGCCGGTCATCGCCATGACCGAGCCCGAGGCGGGCACGGACCTGACCGCCCTGCGCACCACCGCGGTGGAGCAGGACGACCACTACGTCATCCACGGCACCAAGCACTGGATCACCGGCGGCGGCATCGCCCGCACCAACTTCGTCTTCGCCCGCATCGTGGACCGCGGCGGCCGCGACCAGGGCATAGGCGGCATCCTGGTGGACAAGGGCACGCCGGGCTTCCGCTTCGGCCGCGTGGAGGACGCCATGGGGCTGCGCGGCATCCCGGAGACCGAGCTGATCTTCGAGAACTGCCGGGTACCCAAGGAAAACCTGGTGCCGGCCGACCCGCGCGACCGCTTCAAGAAGCTGATGAACGGCTACAACGCCCAGCGCATCGGCGCCTCCTGCGTGGCCCTGGGCATCGCCCGCGGCGCCCACGAGCTGGCGGTGGACTACATGCAGCAGCGCACTTCCGGCGGCCGCAAGCTGGCCGACTACCAGGGCCTGCGCTGGATGGCGGCCCACGGCGAGGCCAGGCTGCAGGCCGCCCGCCTGCTGATCCACCGCGCCGCCTGCAACGCCCGCCACCTGCCCAACAACGTGATGCTGCCGGACATGGAGGAAGCCTCCATCGCCAAGGTGTTCACCGCCCACAACGCCTTCGACGTGGTCAGCGAATCCCTGCAGATGTTCGGCGCCGCCGGCTACTCGCGGGACCTGCCGCTGGAACGCATGCTGCGCGACGTGCGCATGTTCCAGATCGGCGGCGGCACCTCCCAGGCCCAGCTCAACATGATCGCCCGCTGCATCTTCCCCGACGCGGGGCGCCCGTGAGCGGCGGGCCGCTGGCGGGCGTCCGCGTCCTCGACCTGTCGCGCATCCTGGCTGGCCCGAACTGCGCCCAGTTGCTGGGCGACCTGGGCGCGGAAGTGATCAAGGTGGAAAAGCCCGGCGAGGGCGACGACACCCGGCGCTGGGGGCCGCCCTTCGTGCGCGACCGGCACGGCAAGCCCACCGGCGAGAGCGCCTACTATCTGTGCGCCAACCGCAACAAGCGCTCCATCGCCGTGGACCTCTCCCGCCCCGAAGGCCAGTCCCTGGTCCGCCGGCTGGCCGCGCGCAGCGACGTGCTGATCGAGAACTACAAGGTCGGCACGCTGGGACGCTACGGCCTGGACTACGCCAGCCTGCACGAGACCCTGCCCGGGCTGATCTACTGCTCCATCACCGGCTTCGGCCAGACCGGCCCCTACGCCACGCGCAGCGGCTACGATTTCCTGATCCAGGGCATGGGCGGCATCATGAGCCTGACCGGGGAACCGGACGGCCCGCCCATGAAGACCGGCGTGGGCATCGCCGACGTCATGACCGGCATGTACGCCGCGGTCGCCATCCTCGCCGCCCTGCGCCACAAGGAGCATACGGGCGAAGGCCAGCACATCGACCTGGCCCTGTTCGACACCCAGCTCGCCTGGCTGGTGAACGCCGGCACCAATTACCTGCTCTCGGGCCGCGACCAGCCCCGACTGGGCAACGCCCACCCCAACATCGTGCCCTACGAGGTCTTTCCCGCCCGCGGCGGGCATTTCATCCTGGCGGTGGGCAACGACGGCCAGTTCCGCCGCCTGTGCGGCCTGCTGGAACGGCCCGGACTGGCCGACGATCCGCGCTACGCCACCAACCCGGCGCGCCTGGAGCACCGGGACACGCTGATCCCGCTGCTGAAGGACCTCACCCGCCGCCGGGAACGCAGCCACTGGCTCGGCCAGTGCGAAGCCCTGGGCATTCCCGCCGGCCCGGTGAACACCGTGTCCGAAGCCTTCGCCGACCCGCAGGCCCGTTTCCGCGGCGCCCGCGTGGACCTCGCCGACGAGGAGGTGGAAGGCGGCAGCGTGCCCCTGGTCGCCAACCCCATCCGGCTCAACGCCACGCCGGTCACCTACCGCCGCGCCCCGCCCCGCCTGGGCGCCCACAGCCGGGAAATCCTCGCCGAAGTGCTGGAACTGCCGCCGCAGGAGATCGACGCGCTGATCGCCGCCGGGGTCGTCGCCGAGGGGGCATGAAGCCTGCCCGCGCAGCAAGGGCTGAAATGAAACACACCATGCCTGCACCGTGCGCAAGCCCCTCTCCCCTCGCGGGAGAGGGGTTGGGGAGAGGGGGCTGGGACGGGCGCCGTGCCTGCATCGAGCGCCCCCTCTCCCCGGCCCTCTCCCGCGAGGGGAGAGGGAGCACAGCCACCCCGTTTCATGCGTCGTGGGTCGCGCCGGGCGCGGTGGAGCAACTGATATGCAAATCCGAATTTCTCGGTTCCCGTCCTCCCGCCCCCTCCCTAGACTGCCGCGGGCATCGCCGACCCCGCCATCCCGAAAGGAACACCGATCATGAAGCGTTTCCTGCGTCACACCGCCGCCCTGGCCGCCGGCCTGGTCCTGGCCGCGGGCAGCCTGTCCGCCCAGGCCGAAGGGCGCATCCGCATCGCCCAGCAGTTCGGCATCACCTATCTGGTCCTGGACGTGCTGCGCGACCAGCAACTGGTGGAAAAGCACGGCCGCAAGGCGGGGCTGGACATCCAGGTGGAATGGGCCAAGCTCTCCGGCGCCACGGCCATGAACGAGGCCCTGCTCTCCGGCAATCTGGACATCGTGTCCGCCGGCGTGCCGCCGGCCCTGGTCCTGTGGGACCGCACCCGCGGCAAGCAGAACGTCAAGGCCGTGGCGGCGCTGGGTTCGCTGCCCAACTACCTGCTCACCAACAACCCGAACGTCAGGACCCTGACGGACTTCGGCGACAAGGACCGCATCGCCGTGCCGGCCGCCGGCGTCGGCTTCCAGTCGCGCACGCTGCAGATCGAGACGGCCCGCCTGTTCGGCAAGGAAAACTTCAACCGCTACGACCGCATCTCCGTCAGCCTGCCCCACCCGGAAGCCACCGCGGCGCTGATTTCCGGCGGCCTGGACGTGAACGCGCACTTCTCCAGCGCGCCCTTCTACTACCAGGCCCTGGAAGCCAACCCGAACATCCGCAAGGTGCTCAGTTCCTACGACATCCTCGGCGGCCCGGCCACTTTCTGCGTGCTCTACACCACGGAGAAATTCCGCGGCGAGAATCCCAAGACCTACAAGGCGTTCTACGACGCCCTCGTGGAAGCCTCGGAATGGCTGCGCCACAACAAGGCGGAAGCCGCCCGCCTCTTCATCCGCCAGCAGAAGTCCAGGCTGTCCGAGGAATTCGTCCGCAAGATCCTGGACGACCCGGAGAACGACTTCACCATCGTGCCGCAGCAGACCTTCGTCTATGCCACCGAACTGCACAACATCGGCGTGCTGAAGAACAAGGCCGGCTCGTGGAAGGACTACTTCTTCGAGGAAGCCCACAGCCTGCCGGGCAGTTGAGCGCCGGACGCGCCATGCCCAGGCCCTTCGTGCTGATCGCCGAGTACATGGACGACGGCGGCGTCCGCGCGCTGCAGCAGGACTTCGCCGTCCACTACGACCCGGACCTGTTCGAATCGCCCGCGGAACTGCACCGCCTGATCGGCGGCGCCCGGGCCCTCATCGTGCGCAACCGCACCCAGGTTACGGCCGAACTGCTGGCCCGGGCCCCGGCACTGCGGGTCATCGGCCGGCTGGGCGTGGGACTGGACAACATCGATCTGGACACCTGCCGCACACGCGGCATCGCCGTCCATCACGCGCCAGGCGCGAACGCCCAGGCCGTGGCCGAATACGCCCTGGCCATGACCCTGGTCACGCTGCGCGGCAGCTACGGTGCCACCGCGGAGGTGGCGGCGGGCGCCTGGCCCCGTGCAGCCCTGGGCAACGGCGGCGAGGCCGCGGGCAGGACGCTGGGCCTGGTGGGCTTCGGCGACATCGGCCAGCGCACGGCGCGGCTGGCGCGCGCCATCGGGCTGGGGGTCGTCGCCTACGATCCCGCCCATGGCCCCGACGCCCCCGTCTGGCAGTCCTCCGGCGTGGAATGCGTGGATCTGCCCACGCTGCTCGCGCGCGCCGATGCCGTCTCCCTGCATCTGCCGCTGAATCCCGCCACCCGGGGACTGTTCGGCCGCGACACACTGGCCCGCATGCGCCCCGGTGCCGTGCTGATCAACACCGCCCGCGGCGGCATCGTCGACGAGGCGGCACTCGCCGACGCACTGCGCCGCGGCCACCTGAGCGGGGCTGCGCTCGACGTCTTCGCCCACGAACCGCTGCCGTCCGGCTCGCCGCTGGCGGGCCTGCCCAACGTGTGGCTCACGCCCCACGTGGCCGGCCTGACCCGGGAAGCGAACCGGCGCATCGGCACCCAGGTTGCCGAACAGGTGCGCAACAGCCTGTCGAGCCCGGCCTGACCGTCTGCCGGAACCGCGGCTAGGGCCGCTGCGCCACCATCAGGAACACCGGGTAGCGCCGCCCCGCTTTATCGATGTGGAACACGGTGTCGAAACGCACCGAGGCGAAACCGGCCGCCTCCGCAAGCCCGCCCAGGGACTCCCGGCCGAAACCGCAATGCCCGTCGAAGCCTTCGCCGTGGAAGGAGCCGTCCTCGGCGTCCAGGTCGGCGATGCACAGATGGCCGCCCGCCGCGAGCAGGCCGTGCAGATCGGCCAGCGCGCGCCGCGTGTCGGCGACGTGGTGCAGGGTCATCAGCGAGAACACCAGGTCGTAGCCCGCGGTGGACGCATCGTCCGCACCGAGTTCGAAGCGGATGGGCGTCATGTTGCCGATGCCCGCGGCAGCGATCTTGTCACGCAGCACCGCCAGCATGCCCGCGGAGTTGTCCGCCAGCGTGACGTGCCCCAGATCGGCCTGCAGCGCGAAGCCGAGCAGGCCGGTGCCGCAACCGAATTCGAAGCCGCGCGTGGCCGGGCCCAGCGGCACCCGGGCGCGGATGGCGTCGGCCACCGCATGCGCGCGCTCGCGCTTGGCGGGGTCGTCGTCCCAGCTCGCGGCCTTGTTGTCGAACGTGTTCATCGTGCTCAACTCCTGTGGTCTGGCCGGCACGTCAGGCGCCGGGACGTTCGCCCATCGCCTCGCCCATGCGGATCGCCGCAGCGGGCTGCCAGGCGGGATTGAAGGCGATGGTGCCGCGCGGGAAGAGCATCACCACGGTGGAGCCGAGCAGGAAGCGGCCCATCTCCGCGCCCTTGTCCAGCTCCACCGGAGTCTCGTCGTAGCGCCATTCCCGCAGCGTGCCCGAGCGGGGCGGATTCACCACGCCGTGCCACACCGTGGCCATGCTGCCGACGATGGTGGCGCCCACCAGCACCAGCGCGAAGGGGCCGGATTCCCCTTCGAACACGCACACCACCCGCTCGTTGCGCGCGAAGAGACCCGGCACGCCGCGGGCGGTGGCCGGGTTCACCGAGAACAGCGCCCCTGGCACGTGGATCATGCGCTTCAGCCGCCCGGCGCAGGGCATGTGGATGCGGTGGTAGTCGCGCGGGCTCAGGTACAGGGTGGCGAAGCTGCCGTCCTGGAAACGCGCCGCGAGTTCGGCATCGCCCCCCAGCAGCGCGGCGGTGGAATAGCGGTGGCCCTTGGCCTGGAAGATCTGGTCGCGCTCGATGGCGCCGAACTGGCTGATCGCCCCGTCCACCGGGCACAGGAAATCGGCCTGCGCCGGCGGCCGGGCGTCGTCGCGCAGCGGCCGGGTGAAGAACTCGTTGAAGCTGCGGTAGGCGCCCACGTCCGGCTCGGCCGCTTCGGCCATGTTCACCCCGTAGCGGCGCACGAACCAGCGGATCACCGCGGTGGTGACGGCCCCGCCCTGCCAGCCGGCGAAACGCCCGGCGAGTCCGGTCAGCGCCTGTTTGGGCAAGAGGTATTGCAGCAGCACGGCGAGGCGTTCGGGCACGTTGTCGATCCGGGAGGTGGGGAGCGCCGGATTATACCGGCAGCGTGCGCCGCACCGGCGCAACGGGATGCAAGCGGCAAAGCCGGAGGTGTACAAGGCCGGCCTTGCCGCGCAAGGCAGTGCCGGCCTGATGGGCGGACATGCGCAATGGGGACTAGAATCCAGCGATGCCCGCCAACACCCAGGGAGAATACCGATGGAACACAAATCGCCCGCCTCGGAATCCGCACCTGAACCTCTTCCGCTCCCGCCGCGCAAGCGCGGCGCCTCCCTCGCCCGGCTGAACGAGATCAAGCTGCCCCTGTGGGTCAGCCTGGCACTGCTGGTGCTGCTCCTGCTCGTGTTCGCCTGGAAGAGCTTTTCGGTGGCCACCGTGGAACGCGGCGTGGAGGCCGAGCGCCAGGCCCTGATCGGCCAGCGCACCGCCGCCGAAGAGGAAGCGCGCAGCGCCGTGCTGCGCACCAGCGACGCCACCCATGCCCTGTTCGGCACCGCGCTGGCTTGGGCCGTGCGCGGCGACATGATCCGCAACAACCTGGACCAGATCGACCAGTACTTCAACGAACTGGTCAAGGCCGAGCGCATCCGCCTCGTCCTGCTCGCCGACCCCGCCGGCAAGGTGCTGGTCTCCAGCGACCGCGCCTTCGTCGACGCCCCGCTCCCGCCGGCCTTCCCCGCCAGCCTGCTGGAAGTGCCCGACGTCACCGTGCAGCCCGCGGCCGCCCCGGCGGAGCGGCAACTGGTGATCCCCATCCAGGGCCTCAACACCCGCCTGGGCACGGTGATCCTGGTGTACGGGATGGAAGGCTGAAGCCTGTCTATGCCCGCGCGGCCGTGCGCTCCGGCAGCCCGATCCCGAAGACGTCGGCGAACTCCAGCGCGGGAAGCGGCCGGCCGAACAGGTAGCCCTGCCCCTCCTCGCAGCCGAAGCCGTGCAGATGGCTGCGCTGGGGCTCGTACTCGACCCCCTCGGCGATGGTCTCCAGGCCGAAGCTGCGCGCCATGTCGAGGATGGCGCGCACCACGGAAGCATCCCGCTCCGATTCATGCATGCCCTGCACGAACGAGCGGTCGATCTTGATCCGGCTCAGCGGGTAGTGCTTGAGCAGGCTGAGCGAGGCGTAGCCGGTGCCGAAATCGTCGAAGGCGATGCCGACGCCGAGCGCCCGCAGGCGGTGCAGCGCATCCAGCACGAGATCGTCGTGATCGAGCACGATGTTCTCGGTGATCTCCAGTTCCAGCGCCTGCGGCGGCAGGCCGTGCCGTTCCAGGGCCGCGACGACCTCCGCGACCAGATCGCTCACGCGGAACTGCGCGCCGGACAGATTGACCCCCATGCGGAAGTCCCCGGCCCCCTGCCTGCGCCACAGCGCCGCCTGGGCACAGGCTTCGTCGAGCACCCAGAAGCCGACCACCGCGGCGAGCGGCCCGCTTTCCAGGGCAGGCAGGAAAGCGGCCGGCGACAGCAGCCCGCGCTCCGGGTGCCGCCACCGGATGAGCGCCTCCGCGCCGGTGAGCGAACCGTCCGCCAGGCGGACCTGGGGCTGGTAGAACAGCACGAACTCGCCGTCGTTGACCGCCCGGTGCAGTTCGATGTTGTAGAGCCGGCGCGCCACGGCCTCCATGCGCAGCGCCGTGACGAAGACGAAGGCCTGTCCGCGGCCGACGCATTTGGCCTTGAACAGGGCGAGATCCGCATCGCCGACCAGTTCCAGCGCCTCCTGCGCGTGGACGGGCGCAACCGCCACGCCGCAACTGGCCGCCACGCGCACCTCGTGCCCGTCGATGGCGATGGGCTCCGCCACCCGGGCGATGGCGAGGCGGGCGAACTCCGCGGCCCGCTCCGGGCTCGATACGCCGGGCAGCAGAATGGCGAACTCGTCCCCGCCGATCCTCGCCACCACGCCATCCGGTCCGGCCGCCCGCTCGAGGCGGCGGGCGACTTCGCGCAGGATGCCGTCGCCCACCGCGTGGCCCAGCGTATCGTTCACGTCCTTGAAGTGGTCGAGATCGATCATCAGGGCCGCGGCCGCCGACGGGCGCATCAGCGTTTCCTCCATGCGCCGGTAGAAACTCGCGCGGTTGGCGAGCCCGGTGAGGATGTCGGTATTCGCCATCCGGTGCAGTTCCTCTTCCTTGCGGCGGCGCGCGGTCAGATCCTGCAGGTGGGCATTGAAGGTCAGGCGCCCCTGGTCGCGCCAGCAGAACAGGGACAGGCCGAGCAGGAACTCCGTGCCGTCCCTGCGCAGGCCGTGCAGCCCTTGCGGCATGACCAGCCCATCCACCGAACCGGCCGCCACGGCGCGTGCGATCAGATCGCCCAGCGCGGGCCGGTCGCGCGCGGCGACCAGCGTTTCCACCGCCCTGTCCGCGCCTTCGTCCGCGCCGTAGCCGTACAGCGCAGCCGCCGCATCGTTCCATGCCACCACACGCCCGCGCTCATCGAACCATATGACGGCGGTCGGCGAATTCCGCGCGAACTCGTCGAAAGGCGGCTTGGCCTGCTCGGTCGAAATCTCCACGCGGCGCAGTTCCAGCCGGTCGGCGGCCATCCTGGCGAGATCGCGCAGGCGTGCGCGGTCTTCCGGCGAGAAATCGTCATGGGGCCTGCCGTCGATCACGCACAGCGCCCCCAGGGCATGCCCCTCCGGCGAGCGCAGCGGCACCCCGGCATAGAAGCGCAGGTTGGCCGACCCCGTCACCAGCGGATTGTCGTGGAAGCGCTCGTCCAGCCTCGCGTCGGGCACCACCATCACCTCGTCCTGAGTGATGGCATGGGCACAGAACGACACGTCGCGGCCCATGTCGACCGTCGCCCCCTCCAGCCCGGTGCTGGCGGCGAAGAAGACGTGATCGCTGCCGATCATGTTCACCGCCGCCACGGGCATGCCGAACATCCGTGCGGCGATCTGGACCACCGGGTCCAGGCTGGGCAGGGGCCGGTCGCTGCCCAGCCCGTAGGCGGACAGGGCTGCCAGCCTTTCCTTCTCCGTGGCCAGTTCAGGGGGACACTTCATGGCCGTCTCCTCCGGTGTTCGCTCTGGGCGGCGAATGGCTGGAAGGTTAACAAACCTCCGATGCCGGCATCGTGACCGATTTCTTCTTCGAAAGCGGACGGGGATACTCCTCTGAAGGCCGGGGCGGCCGGAGGTTCCGGAACCCGGCGGCTCGGGAAGAGAACCTTGTTCATCCATGTACTATGCTGGGATGGATATTACCGGGCACCATCCTCGTGGAGGGGACGAACATCGAATCGCGCAAAGTCCGTGTCCTGCTGGCGGATGACGAAAGGCACATCCGGCAGCTCATCAAGGCGGTCCTGACGACGCTCGGCGCCGACGTGGCCGGCGAGGCCGAGAACGGCGCCGAAGCCGTGCTGCTCTACAAGGAGCAGCGGCCGGACGTCGTCCTGCTCGACGTGAACATGCCGGTGAAGGATGGCCTGGCGGCGCTGCGCGAGATCAAGGCTTTCGACGGCGGCGCGGTGGTCGTCATGCTGACTTCCCTGTCCGACATGGGGACGATCGAATCGGCCCTCGAGCTGGGCGCGGCGCAGTACATCCGGAAGGACACACCCGTTGCGGAACTGAGGAAGCTCCTGGTGGAGACGTGGCGCGACCACGTGGACCCGCACCGGGAGTAACCCCCTTTGCAGGAGCCTGCCCTGTGATGGAGAAGCAGCACGACGACGAGTCCCGCATCGATTTCCGGCAGATGCTGGAAGAACTCGAATCGGAGGGTGCCAAGCCGGTTCTGAAGGACGTCAGGCAGGACGACATCTCGCAGCTCTTCAAGAAGAAGAAGCGCGCCGAACCCCCGGACAGCGAGTCTCAGTGATGGCCGCAACCCCTTTTCTACGCGCCCTGATCGATGCCGGACTGGTCGACGAGATCGACGCGCAGGCGCTGCTCCAGGAAACGGGCGGGAGGGACTTCGACGTCGCGAAGCGGCTGTTCGAGATTCTCGCGATCCCCGCGGACAGGCACGCACTGGCCAAGCTGTACGGCGACACGCTCGGCAAGGCCTACGTGCCGCTCGAGAAGACCTTGTTCGAGCGCGAGGCGCTGGACAGGCTGCCGCCGGAGATCGCGCGCCGGCAGTACTGCATTCCCGTCTACGTGATGGGCGAGGCCCTGACCCTGGCGATGGCGCATCCGGAGGATGCCCAGCTCATCTCCCACCTGGAGAAGCTCATGGGCTGCCCCGTGAGCGCGGTGTTCGCCTTCCCGCAGGAGATCGAGAACAGCATCGACATCCATTACGGCAGCGGCGACACGCTGGTGAAGCTCTCCGATCAACTGGCCTTCGATGCGGGCGCGGGCGAGGAGATGAGCACCGAGCACCTGCAGCGGGTGGCGAAGTCGGCCGATGCCGTCGAACTCGTCCGCGGGCTGCTCCTCTACTGCATCCAGCACAATGCGAGCGACATCCACGTCCAGCCCATGGCGAAATCCCTGGATGTCCGCCTGCGCATCGACGGCCAGTTGCAGACGCTGCTCAGACTCAACAGGAAGGCCATTCCGCCGGTCATTTCGCGGCTGAAGATCATGGCCAATCTCGACATCAGCGAGCGCCGGCAGCCCCAGGACGGCCGGGTTTCCCTGGTGCTGCGCCACCGCAGCTTCGATTTCCGCCTGTCCACGGTGCCGACCGTGTTCGGGGAAAAGGCCGTCATCCGCGCCATCGGCTCTTCGGATCAACTGGCCAGGCCCTTCGACCAGCTCGACCTGTCCACACGCAACCGGCAATTGCTCAACCGGCTCATCAAGCGTCCCAACGGCGTGCTGTTCGTGACCGGCCCCACCGGTTCCGGCAAGACGACCACGCTGTACTCGGCACTTTCCGCGATCAACCGCCCGGAGATCAACATCGTCACGGTCGAGGACCCGGTGGAGCTGCGGATCGACGGCCTCACGCAGATCCAGACCAACGCCGGGATCGGCCTGGACTTCGCCAAGGTGCTGCGCGCCATCCTGCGCCAGGACCCGCAGGTGGTGCTGATCGGCGAGATCCGCGATCTGGAGACGGCACGGATCGCGGCCCAGGCCGCCCAGACCGGCCACCTGGTGATGGCGACCATGCACGCCAACAACGCGCTGCAGGCCGTGAGCCGCTTGATCGAGATCGGCGTGGACCCGTTCCTGGTGGCGCCGGCGGTCATCGGCGTGCTGGCGCAGCGTCTGGTGCGCAGGGTTTGCGAGCACTGCAAGGAGCGCTACGAACCGTCGGAGGAAGTGCTGGACCGGATCTTCTACAACCGCTCGCACGCACCGGTCTACTTCTATCGCGGCAGGGGCTGCACGCATTGCAACCACACGGGCTATGCCGGACGGGTTGCGATCCACGAGATCTTCATCCTGACCGACCTCATCCGCGAGTTGATCACCAGCCGGGCGCCGTTCCTGGAGATGCAGCGGGAAGCCGTGCGCCAGGGCTTCAGGTCGATGCGCTACGACGGCATCATGAAGGCCATGCAGGGACTGACAACGGTCGAAGAGGTGGACCGGGTCACGGCCGAATAGGCCCTGCCGTCAGTTCCTGGGCAGGCGGGCCCAGAAGTAGGCGCCCTCGCCGAGCCGGCTGTCGCAGCCGACCGTGCCCTGGTGAAGCTCGATGATGGTCTTCACGATGGACAGCCCGAGGCCCGTCGAGGACTCGCCGCCGGTCGGCTTCGCGCTGAGCTTCCGGAACTTGCCGAAGAGCTTGGCCTTGTCGTCGTCGCTCAGGCCCGGGCCCTGGTCCCGCACGCCGAACTCGACCTGCGCCCCGTCGGCCACGGTCGCCAGCGTGACCTCCACCGTCTTGTCCGGCGGCGAATACTTGATGGCGTTGCTGACGTAGTTGTCGAGCGCCTCGCGCAGCCGGGTCGCGTCGCCCCGGACGACGATGTCCGGCTGGATGTCGCCCACCAGGCGGATGCGCTTGCGCTTCGCCATGCTCTGGCTGTAGCGGACCAGTTCGGTACCCAGCGCGCTGAGGTCGACGCCCTTTTCGTCGAAGGCGAGCCCCAGCTGCTCGATGCCCTCGCTTTCCAGAATGCCCTTGACGACCTCCGACATGTGGTTGGAAGCGTCGTAGATGTTCTGCAGGAACTCCAGATCCTGCTGCGACGCCGTCGGCTCGCCCTTTTTCATCTCCAGCAGGATCTCGGCCAGGCCGGCGATCGCCGCCAGCGGATTCTTCAGGTCGTGGCTGGCGATGGCGAGCAGTTCGCCCTTGGCCTTGTAGGCGGCCTCCGCGGCCTCCTTCTTGGCCCTCAATTCTTCCTGCACCCGCCGTGCCGTGATGTCCACGACGGACGCCAGGGCGACCACGCCGCCTTCCGTCTGGATCGGATTCAGCCCGACCTCCACCGGGAACACCGTGCCGTCCTTGCGCCGGGCCAGCAGGTCGCGCCCGGAGCCCATGTAGCGCGTCTGCGGATTCGCGAAGAACGAGTCCCGCAGCGCGCCGTGGTGGCCGCGCAGTTCATCGGGCAGCAGAATCTCCACGGGCTGCCCGAGTATCTCGCTCTCCGCATACCCGAAAAGCGTGACAGCCTGCTGGTTCACCAGGGTGATGAGGCCGTTCTGGTTGACCAGGATCATCGCGCTGGGTGCGGACTCCACCACCTTCCGGAAGCGCGCCTCGGCCTGCTTGCGTTCGGTGATGTCGATGATGGTCGCCAGGATCCAGATGCCGTCCACCAGCACCAGCGGGTTCAGGCCGATCTCCACCGGGAACTCCGTGCCGTCCTTGCGCAGGGCGAACAGTTCGCGGCCGATGCCCATGCTTCTCAAGGTCGGCGCCCGTGCATAGGCAGTGCGCAGCGCACCATGCCCCTGGCGGAACCGCTCGGGGATCAGTTCCTCGACAGGCTTGCCGATCAGTTCTTGAGCGCTGTAGCCGAACAGGTTCTCGCACTGCCTGTTGACATAGGCGATCAATCCCTCGCCGTTGACCAGCACGATCGAGCCGGGCGCCGAATCGACGATGAGCTGGAACGTGATCTCGGTGAGCTTGTTCTGTGCCAGGTCCATGCCTCGTACCTCGGTTGACCCGCATCGAACCGGCGCCAGCCTTCGCGGCCGCCGCCGGTTTCCGTATGCGGTCGGTTCCGCCCGCGGGACGCCGCTTCATGGGAACAATGGGGCCTTCATATGGGCGTGTTCTTTTTATAGATGGATACGTTTCGCAGGTGTACTACACTTTTTCCAGAAGACCGCCCCGCGCCGACCGGTCTTCGCGGGGGCAAGGGTGCATCCCGGCCGCGGCCGGGTGCAGGGCGACGTCCGGCAATGGGGAACGGTGGCTCCATGAGCACGTACCGGGGCTTCACGCTGATCGAGTTGCTGATGGTGATCGCCATCATGGGCATCCTCGCCGCACTGGCGATCGGCGCCTACGACATCTACGTGATCCGCGGCCAGATCGCGCAGACGCTGACCGACTACGGCCACATCCGCATCGTCGTCGGCATCGAAACCTGGGCCGGCGGCCGCACCGAACTGCAGGCGGGCAGCGTCCCCGGCGAGGTGCCGCCGGCGCTCGCCACGCTGCTCAGCCGCTCCGAGTTCAACCAGCTCGACAACACGACGCTGCAGTTGGTGAAGGCGCCGGCCGGCACTTTCGCAGGCTTCCCGGACCGGGACGTCTACGCGCTCATCGCAGCCGCCGGCAACGGGCGGGGGCAACGCCGCCTGCGCATGCTGCGTATCATGTTGCCGCACAGAGAAGGCGACAAGATCTGGCTGGCGGAGAACATGCTGTATTTCCCGCTGGATGTCGGCCCCGGCGGGGACGCGGCGGCGCCCGTACCACCCCCCGGGACGATCACGGAACCCCCCGTTGCCCCGCCCGTGCCGCCCGCCGCCGGCGACAAGACGACAGGCTGGGACAGCGCGGAAGCGACGCAGCAGGGCTCGGGCTGGGAGGCCGAGGCGCGCGTATGCCTCGGCGGCAGCGACGGCAAGCCGCTGGCGAGCGACCTCAATGCGCAGGTGCAGATCCGCGTCGTGCAGGAAGTGCGCACCTGGGACGGCCAGACCACCGAGCGCTCCTGGCTGACGCAGGTACCCATCGTCGACGGCTGCGCGACCTTCTCCCTCTCCGGCCTGCCGCTGGCCGGCCCAGGGGTCGAGGGCGTGACGGCGACGCGCTTCGAAGTTGCCGATGTCTTCTACTACTGGCCCACGGATCCCGCGGTCAAGTGGGACGGGGTGAAGCCGGTGCAACGGATCCCCGCGCCATCATGAGCACGAAGCCCACCGAGGACTGGAACGATCTCACCGTCGAGGCCAGGGACGAAACGCCTGGCCTCGAACTGCCGCCGGCCCGAAAGCCGCCGCAGCGCCTGCTGCTGCCGGTCCTGCTCGTGCTCAGCCTGGCCGCGCTGGCGGGCGGCTGGCTCAGCCCCTTCAATCCGTGGCCGTCGGGGCCGAGCGAGGCCGACCTGGCGCAAGGGCGCGAGGCCATCCTGCGCCTTGCCGACAACGCGGTGCGCGACTACGCGCGCCGCAACGGCCGCTACCCGGCCAGGCTGGACGACGCCATCGTCCTCCCGGCCGGGCTGCAGGTGGAGTACGTTGCGCACCCGTCGGATTTCGAGCTGCGCATCGCGGACGACGACGGGCTCGAAGCCGGCCCGCGGCCGGAGCCTTCCCAGCCTCGGCCCCGGTAGCAACGGACATCGGTCCGATTCGCCGCGCCGTCAGTGCTGTTCGCCCCCCGGCAACTGCGGATAACGCACGAAATCCACCAGATCCTGGATTTCCTTCGGCGGCGGCGCGGTGACGAGGCTGACGGCGATGATGGTCGCAAACCCCAGCGGCACGCCGAAGACGCCGGCGGCGATGGGAGCGATGCCGAGCCAGGCGTTGTCCATGGAGCCGCCGAAGAAACTGTGGGTGGCGGCGACGTAGTAGAGGGTGATGCCGAGGCCGGCGAGCATGCCGCAGGCGGCGCCGGCGCGGTTGGCGCGCTTCCAGAAGATGCCCAGCACCAGCGCGGGGAAGTACGCCGCGGCGGCGATGGAGAAGGCAAGACCGACCATGAACAGGATGTTGTCCGGGCGCAGCGACGCCACCCAGGCGGCGACCACCGCGGCCACCAGCAGTTGCGACTTGGAAATGAGGAGCCGCCGGTGGGTGGAGGCGCGGGGATTGATGATCTTGTAGTAGAGGTCGTGTCCCAGCGCGTTGGAGATGGTGAGCAGCAGTCCGTCCGCAGTGGATAGTGCGGCGGCCAGGCCGCCGGCAGCCACCAGGCCCGCCACCACGTAGGGCAGGCCGGCGATCTCCGGGGTGGCGAGCATGATGACGTCGGTGTCGATGGTGAGTTCGGCCAGTTGCAGGATGCCGTCGCCGTTCAGGTCCTCGATGGCGACCATGCCGACCTTGCCCCAGGAAGCGACCCAGTTGGGCAGGTCGGTGAGGCTGGAGCCCACCAGGTTGCTGTACACCTCCCATTTGGCGAACACCGCGTAGGCCGGCGCGGTGACGTAGAGCAGGAAGATGAAGAACAGCCCCCACAGCACCGAACGGCGCGCGTCCGCCACGGTGGGCGTGGTGTAGTAGCGCATCAGGATGTGCGGCAGCGCGGCGGTGCCGACCATGAGCACGAAGACCAGGGCGAGGAAGTTGTTGCGCGCGATGGCGGATTCCTCGGGGGTGTCGCCGGGATGCGCCTCGGCGTGGCGCGGCGGCGGGCGGGCGCGTTCGAGCGCGGCGACGCGGTCCTTCTCCCAGCGCGCGCGGGCGTCCTCGGCGGTGCGCGGCAGGTCGCGCAGCATGCGTTCGGTGTGGGCGATGTCGCGCGCGGGGGCGTTCTCCCGGCGCTGGGCGTTGAGCCGTTCGATGAGGGCGGTGCGCTCGGCGTCCAGCGACAGGGGCAGTTGGGCGATCTTGCGTTCGTAGTCCGCGGCGCGGTGGCCGTACTGGCGGCGTACCTCGATTTCGCTCTTCTCGACCAGCAGTTCTTCCTCGCGCTCGCTGATCTTGCTCAGCACGGTGCCGTAGACCGCCTGCGGCACCGGGATGCCGGTGACCTTGTAGGACAGGATCACCACCGGCACCAGGTAGGCGATGATGAGGATGACGTACTGGGCGACCTGGGTCCAGGTGACGGCGCGCATGCCGCCGAGGAAGGAACACACCAGCACGCCGGCCAGCCCGGTGAAGAGGCCGATCTCGAACTCCACACTGACGAAGCGGCTCACCACCAGGCCCACGCCGTAGATCTGCGCGACGAGGTACACGAAGCTCGCCAGCACCGCCACACCCAGCGCGACCAGGCGGGCGAAGTTGCCCTGGTAGCGTTCGCCGAGGAAGTCGGGAATGGTGTACTGGCCGAACTTGCGCAGGTAGGGCGCGAGCAGCAGCGCCACCAGCACGAAGCCGCCGGTCCACCCGGTGACGAAGGCCAGCCCTTCGAAGCCGGCGAAGTACAGCGTGCCCGCCAGGCCGATGAAGGAGGCCGCGCTCATCCAGTCGGCGGCGGTGGCCATGCCGTTGAACATCGCCGGCACGCGGCGCCCGGCCACGTAGTACTCGGACACGTCCGAGGTGCGGCTCATGACGCCGATGCCGGCGTAGATGACGATGGTGGCGAACAGGAAGACGTGGCCGATGGCCGCCTGGGACATGCCCAGGTACTCGCCGATGGCGAGCATTATGATGAAGAGCACGAAGCAGCCGGTGTACCAGATGTAGTACCGGCGCAACTGGTGCGAGAACTGCGAGCCGCTACTCATCGCACTCCGCCGAAAAATGCCGATCCGCTCCCAACCGTTCGGGCTGAGCCTGTCGAAGCCCTTCGGCAGCCGGGAAACGCCCTTCGACAAGCTCAGGGCGAACGGAGTCGTTTGGCGCTTCCCTGAGCGTAGGCACCGGCATCAGTATTTGAGCCTCGCGTAGTAGGTCTTCTCGGCCGCTTCGCGCGCGTCGCGCAGGGTGCGGATACCCCGCTCGGCGAGCAGCGGGATGAGCTTGATCAGCACTTCCGCGGTGACCACGGCGTCGGCCAGCGCGGTGTGGCGGCCGTCGTTGGTGAGGCCGAAGCGCTGGGCGATGGCGTCCAGGCTGTGGGATTCCTGGTTGGGATGCACCACCGCCGACAGCAGCAGGGTGTCGATCACCGGCTGGTCGAAGGCGAGCCCGGTGATGCCTTCCTTCAACTGCAGGAAGCGCATGTCGAAAGCGGCGTTGTGCGCCACCAGCACGGTGTCCGCAGCGAAGGCGTGGAAGGCGGGCAGCACCTTCTCGATGGGCGGCTGGCCGCGCAGCATGTCGGGGGTGATGCCGGTGATCTCGGAGGCCGGGCGCGGCATGGGGCGGCGCGGGTCCACGAGCTGCTCGAAGGATTCCTGGCGCAGCAGCTTGCCGTTGAGCACGCGGGTGGCGCCGATCTGCACGATCTCGTCGCCTTCCGAGGGGTTGAGCCCGGTGGTCTCGGTGTCGAACACGGTGTAGGCCAGCTCGGCGAGCAGGCGGTCGTCCAGGGCATGGGCGCGGTCGGCCCAGGAGAACAGGTCGAAGTCGTAGTACTCGGGCCGGCTCTCGCTCTTGAAACCGGCGCCCAGGTCGAGCTCCTCGCGCGGCACCGCGGCCGGCAGCAGGATGCGGAAGAAGGCGCGGTGGCGCACCTTCTCGCGCTCCAGCCACATCTCGCCGCCGTGGCGGTCGATGACGTCGCGCACCGCCAGCGGGCTGTTCTCGCCGGCGATGCGCATGGGCTCCAGCTCCCAGCTCATCACGGTTTCGGTGCTCATGGCCTGGCCGGACCAGATCAGGTCCAGGTGCACCAGGCGGCCCGAGCCGGAGAGGCGGAAGCGCACTTCGCGCACCTCGAACTCGTCCGAGAGGCGGCTGGCGAGATAGGTGAGCGCCTGCAGCAGGGAGAAGCTGTCCACCTTGATCCACAGGCAGGGGTCGACCTCGTCCTCCTTGGTGGGCAGGCCCAGCAGGGTCTCGATGCGGCGCTGCGCGGCGGCCACCAGGTCCGCGCCCAGCATGTCTTCCAGCGGCCAGCGGGACTTGAGGGCGTCGGCGAACTCGGTGGCCGCGCCGTCCAGGCGCGCGCTCATGGACTGCACCTCGTCGCGGATGACCTTGCTGAATCGTTCGCGCAGCTCGCCCTGCAGGTCGGGGTAGTCCAGCATTTCGGCCGCGGCGCGCACGTTGGCGAGCGACGCCCGGTTGCCCTCGGTCAGCGTGTGGATCATCTGGTCGCGGCGCGATTCGCTTTCGAAGTCGCGGGTGATGTTGTCCAGCAGCAGGATGAAGCCGGTCGCCACCCGTTCGCTGCCCTCGCCGCCCTCCCCGCCTTCGGCGGGCGCTTCCGGCGCGGACAGCACCGGCGACATCTGCACGCGGATCAACTGGCCGCTGCGGGTGGTGGTGACGAAGTTGGACACTGGCTGCACCGCATGGCGGCGCAGGCGCTGCTGGATGGTTTCCAGCGCGTGGGCGATCAGGTTGCGCTCGAACACGGTGTAGATGGACCGTCCCAGGCCGATCAGTTCGCCGCCGCCGGCCACCCCCGGCGCCTCGGAGAGCGCCCGGAACTGGGCCCGCGCGCGGTTGTTGTAGAGCAGGATGCGGCCGTCCAGATTGCACACCACCACGCTCTGGGTGAGCTCGGACATGAGCGCCGCGAGGCGGTTCTTCTCTTCCTCGACGCGGGCCTTGGCGCGCTCGATCTGCGCCTCCACGTCGTCCATCATCACGTCGCGCTGCTGGGCGAGTTCGTTGGCGACGCTGATCACGGCGCGCACTTCGGGCGGGCCGGACGGTTCGACGCGGAAGTTGCGGTTGGTGCCGAGCATCAGGCGCAGTTGCTCGCCCAGGCGCTCGAATCCCTGCACGTACTGGCGGAACAGGTTGCGCACCACCACCACCCCCAGCGCGTAGCCGGCGGCGGTGATCAGAGTGCCCAGCGGCAGGTGGGGGGCGATGGTCTGCAGCAGCGCGTCGCGCCCGGCGCCCTCGGTCTCCGCCCAGATCAGCGCGGCGGTGAGCAGGAAGGGGCCGGTCATCAGCAGCCCGAGCACCACCACCGCGAGGATGAAGCGGGAGCGCGCCGGCATGTATCAGCGCTCCGACAGCATGGCGCGCACCTTCTCCACCAGTTCCTTGGTGGAAAACGGCTTGGTCATGTAGGCATCCGCCCCCATCGCCAGGCCCTTGGCCACCTCGGTGTCGCGCCCCTTGGCGGTGAGCATCAGGATGCGCACCGCCTTGAGCGCCGGATCGGACTTGATCTCCTGGCAGACTTCGAAGCCGCTCTTCCTGGGCATCATCACGTCGAGCAGGACCAGGTCCGGTTCCTCGCGGCGGATGCGGGCCACCGCCTCCTCGCCGTCGCCGGCGATGGAGACCTCGTAGCCCTCGCGCTTCATCAGGAATTCCAGCGAAATGACGATGTTCTGCTCATCGTCGACGATCAGTATTTTCTTGGTCATGTGCCTCTCTCCCGCCTGCTATTCTATTTCATTGTGGGCTGCGGCTGCGGATTCCGCCGCCCCTTCGGCCAGCGGCAGGACGAAGGAGAAGGTGGCTCCCTCGCCCGGGCTGGACGTCACCCACAGGCGCCCGCCGAAGTGCTCCACGATCTGCTTGCTGATCGGCAGCCCCAGCCCGGTGCCCTGCGGGCGCGAACGCTGGTCGCCGCCCTGACGGAACTTCTCGAAGATCACCGCCGCGGATTCGGGCGGAATGCCGGGGCCGTTGTCAGCCACGTCCACGCGCAGTTCGCCGCCGCCGTGGGTCAGCGCGACCTTGACCCTGCCCTCGCCCGCCGGCACGAACTTGGCCGCATTGGAGAGCAGGTTGAGCATCACCTGCACCATGCGGTCGTGATCGGCGCGCAGCAGCGGCACCGCATCCGGCAGACTCAGCTCCACCGCCGCGCCGCGGTCGCGGAACAACTGGGCGGTGGTGCCCACCGCGTGTTCCACGAGCTGGCGCATGTCGATGTCGGTATTGTGCCACTCGGCATGGCCCGACTCGATCTTGGCCATGTCCAGCACCTGGTTGACCAGCCGGGTCAGGCGCGCGGTTTCCGACACGATGATGCCGAGGAAGCGCGTGCGCTCGGCCAGATCGATCCTCGGGTCGTCGTGCAGCATCTCGGAGAAGGCGCGGATCGAGGTCAGGGGCGTGCGCAGTTCGTGGGTCACCGAGGACATGAAGTCGTCCTTGAGGCGGTCCAGTTCCTTCAACTGCTCGTTGGCGCGGCGCAACTCGTCGGTGGCGGCCTGCAGCGCGCGGGACTTCTCCTCCAACTGGTGGGAATAGGCGCGCACCTGGGAGGCCTCGTCCAGGATGTTCATCACCTCGTCCAGCCCCAGCGGCTCTTCCTGCACCACCGACGACACCATGACCCGCGCCGAGGCGCTGCCGATGGCGCCGGCCAGCAGGGTTTCGGCGAAATGCACCAGGCCGGCGTCGGCCTTCAGTTCCTGCACGTGCGCGACGCCGCGGGTACGGGCGTAATCGTTGAAGGCATCCATCGCCCGCCGCGTGCCGAGGAAGCGCGCCACCAGCGGCAGCAGATCGGAGACTTCCGCGCTGCCGCGCCAGAAGCTCGCCGGCATCGCGGTCTGGCCGCGGCGGAAGACGTCCACGAAGAGCGTGGCCTGGCTGGCCTCCTGCCCGGTGGGCGAGCGCAGCACCGAGACCAGCACGTAGCAGCCGATGTTGGCGGCCATGCTCCAGAACAGCGCGTGGCTGATGTTGTCCAGCCCCTGCAGGCCGAACAGTTGCTCCGGCTTGAGCCAGGCCAGGCCGAACAGGCCGTGCTCCAGGAAGGCGGGATCCAGCCAGCCGGACTTGGCGAAGGATGGCAGCAGCAGGGTGTAGGTCCACAGCAGGAAGCCCCCTGCCAGCCCGGCCAGCGCCCCTTCGCGCGTGCCGCCGCGCCAGTACATGCCGCCCAGCATCGCCGGGGCGAACTGGGCCACGGCAGCGAAGCTGATGAGTCCGATGGCCACCAGCGCATAGGCCTCGCCGGCGAGGCGGAAATAGACGTAGCCGAGCAGCAGCACCAGCAGGATGGCGCCGCGGCGGATGGCGAGGAGCAGGCCGGTGAGGTCCGGCGAGGCGGCCTGCTTGAAGCGGGAGAGGCGCAGCAGCAGCGGCATCACCAGGTCGTTGCACACCATGGTGGACAGCGCGATGGTCTCGACGATGACCATGCCGGTGGACGCCGACAGGCCGCCGACGAAGGCCAGCAGCGCGAGCCACTTCTGGCCGTGCACCAGCGGCAGCGTGAGCACGAAGGTGTCCGGGTCCACCGCGCCCTGGCCGAACAGCAGCAGCCCGCCCAGCGCGATGGGCAGCACGAACACGTTGATGGCCAGCAGATAGGCGGGAAAGAGCCAGGTGGCGCGGCGCAGGTGCTGCTCGTTGACGTTTTCCACCACGGTGACCTGGAACTGGCGCGGCAGGAAGATCACCGACAGCATCGCCAGCAGCGTGAGCGCGAACCAGCCGCCATAGCTGCCCCCTGCCCCGTCCAGCGTGAACAGCCCCGCGAGGTCGGCGTCGGCGTAGGCGCGCGCGAAGATGTCGCCGAAACCGTCGAAGAGGCCGTAGGTGACGAACAGGCCCACCGCCAGGAAGGCCACCAGCTTGACCACCGACTCGAAGGCGATGGCCGCCACCATGCCCTCGTGGCGTTCGGTGGCGTCCAGGTGGCGGGTGCCGAACAGCACCGTGAACACCGCCAGCAGCAGCGCGATGTAGAGCGTGCTGTCCTGCAGCCAGGAACCGGCGTGGATGCTGCGGTAGGCGGCGTCGTGCTCGCCGATCAGCAGCGCGTAGCCGCTGGAGATGGCCTTCAACTGCAGCGCGATGTAGGGCACCGTGCCGACCACCGCGATGATGCTGACCAGCCCGCCGAGCAGGTGGCTCTTGCCGTAGCGCGAGGCGATGAAGTCGGCGATGGAGGTGATGCGGTAGGTCTTGGCGATGCGGATCATCTTCAGGATGACCAGCCAGGACAGGGCGAAGCCCAGCGTGGGGCCGAGGTAGATGGGCAGGAACCACACCCCGCCCGAAGCCGCCCGCCCCACGCTGCCGAAATAGGTCCACGCCGTGCAGTACACCGCCAGCGACAGGGCGTAGGTCCACGGGTTGGCGATGATGGACCGCCCCTGGTCCGCGCGCCGGTCGCCGAAGTAGGCCACGGCGAAGAGCAGCAGCAGGTAGGCGAAGGAAACGCTGACGATCAGCCCGCCGGAGAGCATCCTGGTGCGTCCCTCAGCGCGCGCCGCGTTCCACGACCCAGGCGATCAGCGCGATCAGCACCGCCCAGGCCGCGAACACGTACACGTACAGCAGCGGCAGGCCGAACGCCGTTTCGAGCCGGTCGAACAGCGACAGCACGGGGTAGTTGAACAGCAGCGTGCCGGCGAGGAATGCCGCAACCAGCCGCTGCCCTGCAAGCCCTCTGCGCATCGGTTGCCTCCATCATCGGGCGCAAGCCACGGCGGGCATGCTGGAAAGCACAGCCCTCGGCGCGATTGCGGGTTCCCGGATTATAGCGATTGCGCGCAAGCGCCCGGGCGTGCGCGGTTCCGCACAGCGGAAAAAAAGGGCGCGTCTTGCGGCGCGCCCTTCTCCTCCCACTGCCGGCAGGAACCGGCGTGCCTCCTTCTGTTCCGCCGGGCCGGCCTCTGGCGGGCCGGTCACCGGAAACTCCGCTCTTTAGACGGAGTGCTTCAGTTGATCCAGGATCGCCGGATTCTCGAGGGTCGACGTATCCTGGGTGATCTCCTCACCCTTGGCCAGCTGACGCAGCAGGCGCCGCATGATCTTGCCGGACCGGGTCTTGGGCAGATTCTCGCCGAAGCGGATGTCCTTGGGCTTGGCGATGGGGCCGATCTCGTGGCCGACCCAGTTCTGCAGTTCCTTGACGACGGCCGCGGCGGCTTCGCCGGTGGGGCGCGCGCCCTTGAGCACGACGAAGGCGACGATGGCCTCGCCGGTCAGGTCGTCCGGGCGGCCCACCACGGCGGCTTCGGCCACCTTCTCGTGGGCGACCAGCGCGGACTCGATTTCCATCGTGCCCATGCGGTGGCCGGAGACGTTGAGCACGTCGTCGATGCGGCCGGTGATGGTGAAGTAGCCGGTGTCCTTGTCGCGGATGGCGCCGTCACCGGCCAGATACAGCTTGCCCTTGAAGTCGTCCGGGTAGTAGGACTTCCTGAAGCGCTCCGGATCGCCCCAGATGGTGCGGATCATGGACGGCCACGGACGCTGGACGACCAGGATGCCGCCCTGGCCGTTGGGCACTTCGGTACCGGTCTCGTCCACCACCGCGGCCTGGATGCCCGGGAAGGGCAGCGTGCACGAACCCGGCACCAGCGGGGTCGCGCCCGGCAGCGGAGTGATCATGTGGCCGCCGGTCTCGGTCTGCCAGAAGGTATCGACGATGGGACAGCGGCTGCCGCCGACGTTCTCGTAGTACCACTCCCAGGCCGCCGGGTTGATCGGCTCGCCCACGGAGCCGAGCAGGCGCAGGCTGGTGAGGTCGTAGTTCTTCGGATGCGCCGCCGGGTTGGCGTCGGCAGCCTTGATCAGCGAGCGGATGGCGGTCGGCGCGGTGTAGAACACGGTGACCTTGTGGTCCTGGATCATCTTCCAGAAGCGGCCGGCGTCCGGGTAGGTGGGCACGCCCTCGAACACGATCTCGGTGCTGCCGGTGGCGAGCGGACCGTAGGTGATGTAGGTGTGGCCCGTCACCCAGCCGATGTCGGCGGTACACCAGAAGACATCGTCCGGCTTGATGTCGAAGGTGTACTGCATCGTCAGGATGGCATGCAGCAGGTAGCCGCCGGTAGAGTGCTGCACGCCCTTGGGCTTGCCGGTGGAGCCGGAGGTGTAGAGCAGGAACAGCGGGTGTTCGGCTTCGACCCACTCCGGTTCGGAAGTCTCGGGCTGGTTGGCGACGACCTCGTGGTACCACAGGTCGCGGCCGGCCACGAAGCTGGCATCGCCGCCGGTGCGCTTGACGACGATGACGTTCCGGATGGTCTCGCAGCCGCCCAGGGCCAGCGCTTCGTCGGCGATGGGCTTCAGCGGCAGGGCCTTGCCGCCGCGGAACTGGCCGTCGGCGGTGATCAGGGTCACCGCGCCGGCATCGTTGATGCGGTCGCGCAGGGCGTGGGCGGAGAAGCCGCCGAACACCACCGAGTGGGTGGCGCCGATGCGCGCGCAGGCCTGCATGGCGACCACGCCTTCGATCGACATGGGCAGGTAGATGACCACCCGGTCGCCCTTCTTGACGCCCAGCGAACGCAGGGCGTTGGCGAACTTGCTCACCTTGGCGAGCAGCTCCTTGTAGGTGACGCGGGTGATGTGGCCGTCGTCCGCTTCGAAGATGATGGCGACCTTGTCACCCAGGCCCTTCTCGATGTTGCGGTCGAGGCAGTTGTAGGAGACGTTGAGCTTGCCGTCGGCGAACCACTTGAAGAAGGGGGCGTTGCTTTCGTCCAGCACCTGGGTGAAAGGCACCTTCCAATCGACCAGTTCGCGCGCCTGGCGGGCCCAGTAGCCTTCGTAGTCCTGTTCGGCCTCCTTGACCAGCGCGTTGTAGGCGTCGATGCCGGAAACCGCGGCGTTCTTAACCACCTCTGCGGACGGGTGGTACACACGAGTTTGTTGCTCGTTGGACATGCTTTCCTCTCCTAACCGTTCATCAGGTTGATTTTGTCCCGTTGTCTGACGGGTTGCTGGTTGGACCAGTCTTGGATCGACTTCGCCTGCTGCCGCGAACTGGGCACTATTGAAGAATATGTATCTTACACACGACTTACAGGGCCGCATCTGCAGCATAGCCCGGTGCGGGGCCGGTGCAGTGCTAGAATCCGGCGCTTCGATGCGCCCCTACCGGGGGCCGGCCCGCCCTTCACTACGGAGAACCTCGCCATGACCGTGATTCGCGAAGAAGACCTGATCCAGTCCATCGCGGATGCCTTCCAGTACATCAGCTACTACCACCCGCTCGACTACATCAAGGCGCTGGGGGAGGCTTACGAACGGGAGGAAAGCCCGGCGGCGAAGGACGCCATCGCCCAGATCCTGACCAACTCGCGCATGAGCGCCGAAGGCCACCGCCCCCTCTGTCAGGACACGGGCATTGCGGTGGTCTTCCTCAAGGTCGGCCAGAACGTGCAGTGGGATACGAAACAGAGCATCCAGGAGCTGGTGAACGAGGGCGTGCGCCGCGCCTACAACCACCCGGACAACAAGCTGCGCGCGTCCGTGCTGCTCGATCCGGCCGGCGCCCGCAGGAACTCGAAGGACAACACGCCGGCCGTGGTGCACTACGAGATCGTCCCCGGCGACCACGTGGAAGTCATCTGTGCGGCCAAGGGCGGCGGCTCGGAGAACAAATCCAAGTTCTACGCGCTGAACCCGTCCGACTCCATCGTCGACTGGGTGCTGAAGACCGTGCCGACCATGGGCGCGGGCTGGTGTCCGCCGGGCATCCTCGGCATCGGCATCGGCGGCACGCCGGAAAAGGCCATGCTGCTCGCCAAGGAAGCCCTGATGGCGCCGGTGGACATCCACGAACTCAAGGACAAGGCCGCTTCCGGCGCCGCGCTCACCCGCGCCGAGGAACTGCGCCTGGAGCTTTTCGAGAAGGTCAACGCGCTCGGCATCGGCGCCCAGGGCCTGGGCGGGCTGACCACCGTGCTCGACGTCAAGGTGCTCGACTACCCCACCCACGCCGCCAGCCTGCCGGTGGCGATGATCCCGAACTGTGCGGCGACCCGCCACGTGCATTTCCACCTCGACGGCTCCGGCCCGGCCAAGCTGGAAACGCCCAAGCTGGAAGACTGGCCGCAGGTCACGTGGAAGGCGGACACCAACGTCGCCACCCGCGTCAATCTGGACACGCTCACCAAGGAAGAAGTCGCCTCCTGGAAGCAGGGCCAGACCCTGCTGCTCAACGGCAGGATGCTCACCGGCCGCGACGCCGCGCACAAGCGCATTCAGGACATGCTGGCCAAGGGCGAGAAGCTGCCGGTGGATTTCACCAACCGCGTCATCTACTACGTCGGCCCGGTGGACCCGGTGCGCGACGAAGTCGTCGGCCCGGCCGGCCCCACCACCGCAACCCGCATGGACAAGTTCACCCGCATGATGCTGGAGAAGACCGGGCTGATCTCCATGATCGGCAAGTCCGAGCGCGGCCCGGTCGCCATCGAGGCCATCCGCGACAACAAGTCGGCCTACCTGATGGCCGTGGGCGGCGCGGCCTACCTGGTCTCCAAGGCCATCAAGGAAGCCAAGGTCGTCGGCTTCGCCGACCTGGGCATGGAAGCGATCTACGAATTCACCGTGGTGGACATGCCGGTGACGGTAGCGGTGGATTCCACCGGCGCCAACGTGCATGAAACCGGGCCCAAGGAATGGCAGGCCCGCATCGGCAAGATTCCGGTCACGGTCGCCTGAGCGTCCGCAACACGGCGCCGTCGATCTGCGGATCCCGGCCCGAGCCCCGCAGGGCCTGGACGATCGAACCGAGGCCGGGCGGCGAGGCGGGTCCGCCCGCCGCCTCCAGCACGCCGTCCACCACGTCGCAGCCCGCCTCCACCGCGGCCAGCACTGAAGCAATGTCGCCTGCACTGCGGGCGCGGAAGCGCAGCGGCAGCCCCACTTCCCCCTTGAGCGCGCGCACCAGCGCGCCGATGGCGCGTGGGCACGCGGTGCCGGCCGCGTCCTCGATACCGACGACGTGGGCGCCGGCCTGCTCCAGTTGCCGGGCCAGGCCGGCCCAGTACCCGAGTCCGCCGTCGCGGACGTCCGCGCCGTAGCGGAGCACGCCCTCGCACAGCGCGCCGCCGTCCACCGCCGCTTCCATCGCGGCGCGCATGCCGCCGATCCGGTTCGACGGATCGGACACGCGGAACAGATCGACGCCGTTCTCCACCGCCTGCACCACGACGCGGCGCACCGCGCCGCCGACACGGTCCGGGCCGCACAGGGGCATCTGGAAGAGGATGCCGGGGATGGCCGCACGCAGTTGCCGCAGCCGTATCCACACGTCGCCTTCGGGACCGCGCCGCGCGCCGCCGGAGGCCGCCCCGCCCCGGCATTCGAGCGAGAAGAGCTGCGGCGCCAGGCGCGCATAGTGGGGTGCGACCGCCCGCACGCCGTGGATGCGCGCCGCATCGCCCAGGGAGGTATCGGTGAGCAGCACGCCGGGCTTGCTCAGCATCCACTCCACGAAGTTCCAGGGGCCGAGCGACTTCAGGCGGTCGCGCGTGCCGGGCGGGACCGGGACCGCAGGCACCGGGGAGACGCGGCAGGGGACGGCCGCTGCGGCGCTCATGCCCTGCCCTTCGCCACTGCGCGCAGCAAGGCCGCGCCCACCGCCAGCAGCACCGCGCCGATGCCCGCATAGCCGGCGGCGAAGGACCCCGTGGCGGACACCAGGGCGGCAAAGGCCGGCGGCCCCAGCACGACGCCGAAGTAGGTGAAGAACAGCGTGCCGCCCGTCAGTTGCCCGGCCTGGCCCGCCGGCGCGAGCTGCGCGACGCGGGCCAGATAGACGCCGTTCCAGCCGATGGCCGTGGCGCCGAACAGCATGCTGACCAGCACCACCGCCACCAGCGGCCAGTCCGGGTCGAAGAGCGCCGTGGCCATGGCGGCCGCCGCCATGCCGAACGCCAGCAGGCTCAGCACCAGGTTCGGCGCCAGCCACCGGTCGGCCACGTAGCCCCACAGCAGGCGCCCGCCCACCCCCGCGGCCTGCGCCAGCGCAAGGACCAGGCCGGCGGTCACCAGGGGCGCGGCGTATTCATCGGTCAGGTAGGTCACCAGATAGGTGGTCAGGCACAGCTGCATCGCGCTTAGGAAGAAGGTGCACAGCGCCAGGTCGCGGATGTCGCGGTGGGCGAAGACCAGGCCGAGCGGACGCAGCACCCCCGCCGGGGACACCCGGTGCCGGGGGTTCCTGTCCGCGTCGAAGCCGTGCCGCACCCCCTGGGCGATCGCCGCCATCAGCGCGCATGCCGCGCCCACGGCGAGCGCCGCGCCCTGCCATTGCCACAGCAGGACGAGGCTGGGCACGACCAGCCCGGCGAGCCCGCCGCCCAGCGGCACGCCGGTCTGCTTGAGCGAGAACGTGATGCCCATGCGGTGCGCGGGCGTGCTGCGGGCGAGGATGTGGGAGCTGGCCGGCGTCACCGGCCCGTAGCCGCAGCCGATCAGCAGCGCGCTGGCGGCCATCGACCACGCCGTGCCGCCCGCCGCGAGCGCCAGCCCGCCGCCGCACAGCAGCAGGCAGGCCTGGCTGACGCGGATCGCGCCGTAGCGCGCGACCAGACTGCCGCTCGCCAGCGAGGAGGCCATGGCCGCCCCATAGACCAGCGCGATGAACACCCCGACCAGCGTGGCCGGGATGCCCGTGCCCGCCGCCGCGGCCGGCGCCAGTACCGGAACGGTGAGCGCCGCCATGGTGGCGAGCACCTGGATGGCGAGGGTGATCGCCAGCGAAAGGATCATCGGCGGCCTCCCCGCGCGGCGCGGGAGCGGGTGGATGCGGCCATGCTCAGGCCATGCGCGCCGGATTGGCGATCTCGACGAGATTGCCATCCGGATCGCGGCAATAGACGGAGCGGATCGGTCCGGTGGCACCGGTGCGCGGCACCGGCCCTTCCTCGACGGCCACGCCGCATGCTTCGAGCTGCGCGGCGACCTCCTCCAGCGGGGTCGAGGTCAGGAAGCACAGATCCGCCGAGCCGGCCAGCGGCCGGCGCGCGTGCGGCCGGATCGGCGCGCTCGCGGGGTGGAGGTTGATCTTCTGCCGGCCGAACACGAGGGCCCGCCGCCCTTCCCCGAAAGTGATCGCCTCCATGCCCAGCACCTGCGTGTAGAAGGCGATGCTGGCGTCCAGGTTCTCCACCGTGAGGACCAGATGGTCCAGGCTGTCGATTTTCATGCAACGGTCTCCTTCGCCGGTCGATAGGGCTGTAACAAGGCCGGAGCCGATGATGGTCCATTCCGGGAAAAACTGCCCGTCGGCGTGCCGGCGGGCGGTTTCGCGGTTTGCGGCTCAGAACGCGGCCGGGTCGAAGCCGGTGGCTTCGTAGATCGACTTGATGGTGGCGGTTCCCACGCGCGATTCCATCTTTTTGTGCACCGGCAGCAGCGCCTTGATGAAGGCCTTGCGCTCGGCCTCGGTAGGCGTGCGGATCTCGGTCCTGCCCGAAGCGCGCACGGCTTCCAGCGCCTTGTCGTTCTCCTCCTGGGCGATGCGGTTGGCGTAGACGGTGGCCTCGCCCATGGCCTGGTCCAGCCGGGTGCGGATCTCGACGGGCAGGCCGTCCCAGAACTTCTTGTTGGTGATCACCGCGTAGCCGATGTAGCCGTGCTCGGTCAGCGTGATGTGCTTCTGCACCTCATGCACCTTCTGCGTGTAGTAGTTGGAGACCGTGTTCTCCGTGCCATCCACCACGCCGGTCTGCAGCGCCTGGTACACCTCGGAGAAGGCCATGACCTGGGGCAGCGCCTTGATCTCGCGGAACTGCTCTTCCAGCACCTTGGAGGACTGGATGCGCATCTTCTTGCCGCGCAGATCGTCCGGGCTGCGGATCGGAGCGTTGGCGCTCAGCACCTTGAAGCCGTTGTCCCAGTAGGCCAGCCCCTTGATGCCCTTCGGATCGAGCCTGGCGAGGAAGGCCGCGCCCACCGGCCCCTCGGTGACCTTCCTGAGCGCGTCGCTGCCGTCGAAGATGTAGGGCAGATCGAAGACCTCGAACTCGCGCACGCCCAACGGACCGAACTTGGACAGGGACGGCGCCAGCAACTGCACGGCCCCCAGTTGCAGCGCCTCCAGTTCCTCCTTGTCCTTGTAGAGCGTGCTGTTGGCATAGACCTCGACCTTCACCGCGCCGTCGGTATAGCGTTCGGCCAGCTCCTTGAACTTGAGCGCGCCCTTGCCCTTGGGCGTGTCGTCCGCCACCACGTGGCTGAACTTGAGCACGATCGGGTCGGCCGCGAGCGCCGGCGCTGCCAGGGGCGCGAGCGCCAGCGCCAGGGCGCCGCCGATCAGGGCGCGGCGGATGCGGGAATGTTCTTTCATGGTGTCTCCTCCTTTTGTGTGTGTACAACGCTTGCAAGAAACCTGTGCCGGCTCACGGCCCGAATGCCGCGGCCACGGCGAGAATGCGTTCCGCCCGCGCGATGACCGGCGCGTCGATCATGCGTCCGTCCACCACGGCCGCCCCGCCCCCCGCCGCGGCGGCCGCGCGCCGCACGGCCTGCGCCCATTCCACGTCCTGCGCCGAGGGGGTGAAGGCCGCCGCGGCCGCGGCGACCTGGGCCGGATGGATCAGCAACTGGCCGCCGAAGCCGTGCCGGCGCGCGCGGGCGGCGTAGCGGCCCAGCGCCGCCTCGTCGCCGATCGCGGTGAACACCCCGTCCACCGGCGCCGGAAGGCCGGCGCGCCGGCTGGCGAGCACCAGCAAGGCACGCCAGGGCAGGAACACGAGTTCCTCCGGGTCGGCTTCGTCGGGCACCAGGTCGAGTTCCACGGCCAGGTCCAGCTTGCCGAAGACCAGGCGGGCGCAGCCCGGCGCGCGGGCGATCTGCGGCAGTTCCTCGATGCCCAGGGCGGTCTCGACGATGCACAGCACCGGCTTGCCGCCGGCCGCGTGGGCGTGCGCCACCTGCGCCGCGCCGTCCGCCTTGGGCAGCATCACCCCGGCGACGCCCGCATGGCGGCAGGCGGCGAGGTCTTCCTCGTGCCAGGCCGTGCCCGCGGCGTTGATGCGCACGGTGACGCGCTCATCCAGGTGGGCGTCGAGCCAGTCCAGCAGCGCCCGCCGCGCTGCGGGCTTGTCCGCCGGCGCCACCGCGTCCTCCAGGTCGACGACCACCGCGTCAGTGCCGGTGGCCAGCGCCTTGGCGATGCGCTCCGGGCGGGTGGCGGGCACGAACAGGAAGGTGCGCGCCCGGGCGAGATCGATGTGCCGGGCCGCCATCACACCACCTTCCCGTCGCGCAGTTCGGCGGCGCGGCCGCCGTAGCCGAGTTCGGCCAGAATCGCATCGGTATGGGCGCCGAGGGCCGGCACCGGCCCCATGCGTGCGGGGTGGTCGCCGCCCATGCCCGGCGGCTGCAGCACGGGCAGCGGCCCCGCGGGCGAATCCACGCTCGTCCAGCGCCCGCGTGCTTCGAGCTGGGGGTGGCGCCAGAGGTCGTTCATGGTGCTGACGTGGGCATTGGCGATGTCCGCCGCGTCGAGCCGGGCGATGACCTCTTCCGCCGACAGATCGGCGAAGGCCCGCTCGATCATGGCGCGCACGGCGTCGCGGCTGGCCACGCGCAGGGCGTTGCTGGCATAGCGCGGGTCGGCGGCCAGGGCGGCGTCGCCCAGCACCTTGTCGCAGAACACCGTCCATTCCCGTTCGTTCTGCAAACCCAGCATCACGGTGCGCCCGTCGCCGGCGCGGAACGGGCCGTAGGGGTAGATGGTGGCGTGGGAGGCGCCGCTGCGCCGCGGCGGCTCCTGGTCCTTGTAGGCGTAGTAGAGCGGGAAGCCCATCCACTCCACCATGGCGTCGATCATGGCGATCTCGATGCGCCGGCCGCGCCCGCTGCGGCCGCGTTCGATCAGCGCGCCGAGGATGTTCGAGTAGGCGTACATGCCGGCGGCGATGTCGGCGATGGAGATGCCGGCCTTGACCTGCTCCTCGGGCGTGCCGGTGATGGACAGGAAGCCGGATTCGCTCTGGATCAGCAGGTCGTAGGCTTTCTTGTGGGTGTAGGGGCCGCCGTCGCCGTAGCCGGAGATGTCGCACACGATCAGCCCGGGGTTGCGCGGCGACAGGGCCTCGAAGGACAGGCCCAGGCGCGCCGCGGCGCCGGGGGCGAGGTTCTGTACCAGCACGTCGGCCCTGCCCAGCAGTTCGTGCAGGATTTCCTGCGCCTCGGGCCGCTTGAGGTCGAGGGTGAGGCTTTCCTTGGAGCGGTTCACCCACACGAAATGGGAGGCCAGCCCATCCACGCGGTGGTCGTAGGCGCGGGCGAAATCGCCGACGCCGGGGCGCTCCACCTTGATGACGCGCGCGCCCAGGTCGGCGAGGTGGCGGGTGGCGAGCGGCGCCGCGATGGCGTGTTCGAGCGAGACGACGGTGATGCCGTCGAGGGGCAGCGGGGGGTTGGGGGTGGGGCGGTTCATGGATGGGCTCCGGGACGGGTCACAGGAGGGCCGCTACGCTGGCGGCGTCGTGCAGGTTCCAGGCGCGCCCGATCAGGGCGGCGATTTCCGCTTCGTCTGCGGCGCCCGAGAAGCGCGCGAGGCGGTGCGCCTTGTCCTCGATTTCGGCGCGCGCGAGGGTGTTGCCGGGGTCGCCCTTGGGCTCGTCGATGGCGCCGTGGAACACCGCGCCGGCATGCGTCGTGACCTCGACGCGACCGAGCCAGCGCCGGGGATAGGCGGCGTCCACCTCGGGGTCGAGCACCATGCGGACCTTGCCGCGGAAGGCGACCACGGCCGGATCGGTGAGCGCGAAATCGCGGAATTCCTCCAGGCCCGCCTTGCCATGCACGGCGATCAGGCCCAGCACCGTGCCCATGGAGAACTTGGCCTGGTGCACGGTGGCCGGCACCCCGACCGCGCCGAGCACGTCGATGGCGCCCTGATGCACGCGGGTGACCACCGAGGCGACGTCCGCATGGGCGAGCCGCTCCCGCTGCAGCACCGCCAGCAGCGCGTCCGCGGCCGGGTGGGTGTGGCGGCAGGAGGCGTGGAACTTGAACGAGGTCTCCAGCAGCGCCCAACGGCTGCCGAGGCGGTCGGTGAGGTGGGCGGCGTCGGCATCCGCGGACATGCCGGCGGCCAGGCCCTGGGCGCCGTCGAGGATGCGCCGCGCGCCGGTGACACCGCCGCGGGCGAGATAGGCGGCGGCCAGCCCGCTGGCGGCGGCGTGGGCGGTGTGGAGCTGCTTGGAATCCGCCGCGTCGCGCAGGAATTCCCACAGCCCCGCGGCCTGCGTGCCGGCCGAGCCGAGGGCGTTCACCATCTGCACCGGCGTGAGCCCCAGCACGCGGCCGGCGGCGACCGCGGCGGCGAGCGTGCCCACCGTGGCGGTGGTGTGGAAGATGCGGTAGTGGGAGCGGCCGAGGAATTCGCCGATGCGGATGCCGGCCTCGTAGCCCGCCACCGCCGCCGCGATCAGCTCCGCGCCGCTCGCCCCGGTATCCTGGGCCGCGGCGAGCGCCGCCGGGAATACCACGGTGGCCGGGTGCAGCACGGAACTGTTGTGCAGGTCGTCCTGCTCGACGAGGTGCGAGGACGCGGCATTGACCCACGCGGCGAAGTAGGCGGAACTCCGCCTGCGGCTCACGAGGATTTGGGCCCTGCCGTCGGCCGGCCCCATGGTGCGCGCGAAGGCTTCGAAATGCGGAACCGGATGCAGGCCCCTGGCGGCGAGCGCGCAGGCGGCCCAGTCGAGGAACAGCTCCTCGGTGCGCGCCACCACCGCCGGCGGCAGGTCCTCGAAGCGCAGCGCGGCGGCGAAGGCGCACAGCGCGGCGCCCGGATCGTTCGGCGTCGTCATGTCGTCGTTCTCCCCGGCGCTCAGAACGAGCGCGGCAGCCCGAGCAGGTGCTCGGCCACGTAGGCGTAGATCAGGTTGGTGGAGATCGGCGCCACCTGGTACAGGCGGGTTTCGCGGAATTTGCGCTCGATGTCGTACTCGTTGGCGAAGCCGAAGCCGCCGTGGGTCTGCATGCACACGTTGGCCGCCTCCCAGGACGCCTTGGCGGCGAGGTACTTGGCCATGTTGGCCTGCGCGCCGCAGGGCTGGTTCGCGTCGAAAAGTTCGCACGCCTTGAAGCGCATCAGGTTCGCCGCCTCGATCTCGATGAAGGCGTCGGCGATGGGGAACTGCACGCCCTGGTTCCTGCCGATGGGGCGGTCGAACACCACGCGCTCGTTGGCGTAGCGGGTGGCGCGCTCGATGAACCAGTAGCCGTCGCCGATGCATTCGGCGGCGATCAGCGTGCGCTCGGCGTTGAGGCCGTCGAGGATGTACTTGAAGCCCCTGCCCTCCTCGCCGATCAGGTTCTCCTCGGGAATCTCCAGGTTGTCGAAGAAGAGTTCGTTGGTCTCGTGATTGACCAAGTTGGGGATGGGCCGCACGGTGAGGCCCCGGCCGATGGCGTCCTTCAGTTCGACGATGAAGATCGACATGCCCTCGGATTTCTTCTTCACCTCGGCCAGCGGCGTGGTGCGGGCGAGCAGGATCATCAGGTCGGAGTGCTGCACGCGGGAGATCCACACCTTCTGGCCGTTCACCACGTAGCGGCCGTCCTTCTTCACCGCGGTGGTCTTGATCTTGGTGGTGTCCGTGCCGGTGGTGGGCTCGGTGACCGCCATGGACTGGATGCGCAGCTTGCCGGCGGCGATGCCGGGCAGGTACTTCTCCTTCTGCGCCCTGCTGCCGCTGCGCAGCAGCGTGCCCATGTTGTACATCTGGCCGTGCACCGCGCCGGAGTTGCCGCCGGAGCGGTTGATCTCCTCCATGATCACCGACGCCTCGGCGAGCCCCAGGCCGGAGCCGCCGTATTCCTCCGGGATCATCGCGGCGAGCCAGCCGGCGCCGATCAGGGCGTCCACGAACGCTTCCGGGTAGGCGCGCTGTTCGTCCACCTTGCGGAAGTACTCGTCCGGGAATTCGGCGCACAGGCTGCGCACGGCGTCGCGGATTTCCTGGTATTCGTCGGGGGTGTTGAGCATGGTCATGGGGTCTCCTGTTGCATTGCGGGTCCGCGCGGGCGTGGCGGCGCCCCTGGCGCCGCCATCGGGAGCGCCATCGCGGCAATCGGCAAGGGTTGGGGTGGGTCAGTCGAAGACGACGTCGGCCTTCATGGTCAGACGCCCGTCGCAGTCGGTCCACAATTCGGCGGCGCCGGGTCCGCTCAGGCGGCCGCAGACGTCGAAATCCGTGGTGTCGAACAGCGGCCCGACCGCGCGGAAGGCGAAGCGCCGCACCACCTTGTCCGGGTGCGCGGCCCGGAAGGCTCCCAGCAGCAGCGTGGCGGTGAGCGGGCCATGCACGACCAGGCCGGGATAGCCCTCTTCCCGTGTGACGTAGGGATGGTCGTAGTGGATGCGGTGGCCGTTGAAGGTGAGCGCGGAGTAGCGGAACAGCAGCACCGGATCGGGGTGGACGCGCTGGCGGAACTCCGCCCGGGCCTCGACCGCTTCGCCGGCGAGCGGGCCGCCCCGCGGCGACGGCTGGCGATAGACGATGTCGTGCTCTTCCACCAGCGCGACGCCGCGCTCGCCCGACAGGGTGTGTTCCACGGTCACGAACACCAGGTCGCCGCTGCGCCCGCTCTTGCGTTCGCAGCGCACGATGCGCGAGATGCGCGTGACCGCCTCGCCCACGCGCAGCGGCTGGCGGAAGCCCAGGCGGCCGCCGGCCCACATGCGGTTGGGCAGTTCCACCGGCGGCAGGAAGCCGCCGCGCTGCGGATGGCCGTCGGGGCCGATCTCGCTGCGCCGCGCGTTGGGGGTGAAGTACACCCAGTGCCACAGGGGCGGCAGTTCGGCGCCCGCCTTCATCCCGTCCGGGTCGAGGTCGAGCGTGGCCGCCAGCGCCTGGGCGATACGCGGATCGATGCGGTCGGCACGCAGTTCCTCGCGGCCGATCCACTGGGTCAGGTCGGGCCCGGAAGCCCCGACGCGGTCGTTCATCGTCATCTCCTCCGTCGCGTGTTCTGGTGTCCGCGACCTGGGCACATGCTCCCTCCGCGCCCGGAGCGCGACAATTCGCGATTTCTGTACCCGGCCTTCACCTGTGCTTAACTGCGTGGAAATCGGGGCCGGGCGTGGCACGATCGCAGACCGGAGCGCCGCGCCGCTGCGGCAACAACAACTACATCGGAGACCGGACGCATGCACATCGACCTGCGCGATCTGAACCTGTTCAGCCTGATCGCCGAAACCAAGAGCCTCACGCGCGCCGCCGAGCGCAACCACCTCTCGCTGCCCGCGGTCAGCGCACGCATCAAGGATCTGGAAACCGAAGCGGGCGTGCGCCTGCTCTACCGCGCGCCGCGCGGCGTGGCCCTGACCCCGGCCGGCCAGAGCCTGCTGCGGCACGCGCGCACCATCCTGAGCGAGATCGAGCACATGAAGTCCGAGTTGCAGCGCTACGGCGAAGGCGTGCAGGGCAGCATCCGCGTGTTCGCCAACACCACCGCGGTCACCGAGTTCATGCCGGAAGTGCTCGCCACCTTCCTCGCCGCCCACCAGAAGGTGGACGTGGACCTGCAGGAGCGCCCCACCGCGGAAATCATCCGTGGCGTGCTGGACGGCATGACCGACCTGGGCATCACCTCCGGCCCGATCGCCGCCGACGGGCTGGAGGTGCACACCTTCAGCTCGGACCGGCTGGTGCTCGCGGTCGCCCCCGGGCACCCGCTGGCGCCGGCGGCGGCCGTCCGCTTCAGCGACGTCATCGACCACGACTACATCGGCCTGCACGAAGGCAGCACCCTGCAGCAGTTCGTCGATCAACTGATGCAGAACGCGCGCCGCCGCCTCCACATCCGCGTGCAGGTGAGCAACTTCGAATCCGTGTGCCGCATGGTCGAGGCCGGCGTGGGCGTGGGCATCGTGCCCGAATCGGCCGCCCTGCGTCACCGCCGCACGATGAAGATCCTCATCAAACAGCTCGACGAGGACTGGGCGCTGCGCGAACGGCACGTGCTGGCCCGGCGCGGGGAGGCGCTGCCGAGCTACACCCAGGCGCTGATCGACAGCATCATGAATCACCCGGGGCACGCGGCAAGCCGCGCCAGGAGCCGGAAGCGCGGCGCCCATTGACCCGGTGGTCAAGCAGGCGCCCCGTTCGCCCTGGGTCAGCCCAAACGGGTATTGGGTTGCCGGCAAAGCCCCTCTCCCCTCGCGGGAGAGGGGTTGGGGAGAGGGGGCTGCGCCAGCCAGACCGCTATGAACTGTCTTACACCCTGCGGGGCGCCCCCTCTCCCCGGCCCTCTCCCGCAAGGGGAGAGGGGGCAGGAAGTCGATGCGGCTTGCTTAACTGAACCGTATTGGATCCAGCGCGCGGGTCAGCTCCGGCACGACCTCGAACAGATCGCCCACCAGGCCGTAGTCGGCCACCTGGAAGATGGGCGCCTCCGGGTCCTTGTTGATCGCCACGATCACCTTGGAGTCCTTCATGCCGGCCAGGTGCTGGATGGCGCCGGAGATGCCCACCGCCACGTAGAGCTGCGGCGCGACGATCTTGCCCGTCTGGCCCACCTGGTAGTCGTTGGGCACGTAGCCCGCATCGACCGCGGCACGGGAGGCGCCCAGCGCCGCGCCCAGCTTGTCGGCCAGCGGTTCGAGCAGGGTGTGGTAGTTCTCGCCGCTGCCCAGGCCCCGGCCACCGGAGACGATGATCCTGGCCGCACCCAGTTCGGGACGCTCGGACTTGGTCAGTTCGCGGCCGACCAGCCGGGACAGGCCCAGGTCGGCTCCGGCGGCGATGTTCTCGACCGGGGCAGCCCCGCCCTCGCCCGCCGCCTCGAAGGCGGTGGTGCGCACGGTGATCACCTTGACGGGGTCGGCGCTCTTGACCGTGGCCAGGGCGTTGCCGGCGTAGATGGGGCGTACGAAGGTGTCCGCGCTGTCCACGGCGACGATGTCGCTGATCTGCGCCACGTCCAGCAGGGCCGCCACGCGCGGGGCGACGTTCTTGCCGAAGGAGGTGGCCGGGGCCAGGAGGTGGCTGTAGCCGCCGGCGTTAGCCACCACCAGCGCAGCGACGTTCTCGGCCAGTTGGGCTTCGTAGTGCGGGGCTTCGGCCAGCAGCACCTTGGCGACGCCGGCAAGCTTCGCGGCGGCAGCCGCGGCGGCCGCGGCGCCGTTGCCGGCCACCAGCACGTGGATGTCGCCGAGCTTGGCCGCGGCGCTCACGGTGTTGAGCGTGGCCGCCTTCAGGCTGGCGTTGTCGTGTTCAGCAATGACCAGGATCGCCATCTCAGATCACCTTCGCTTCGTTCTTGAGTTTGTCGATGAGTTGCGCCACGTCGGCCACGCGTACGCCGGCGCTG
>NZ_SSOD01000011.1 GCF_004801305.1 Pseudothauera rhizosphaerae
GCAGGCGGGTGGCAGCTTGGGCTCCCACACGTGCTTTGCGCACCCCGGCCTGGCAGCTTGCCACCCGCCGCTCTCACCCACGATCCTACGGGGTATCGCAGACACAAGCGGCCTTGGCCGCGATGCGGCAGTGGTTACCTCGCAGGACGCATCGCGGCCAAGGCCGCTCCCGTTCGGTTCCGTCCAATTTACAGCCTGCCCCTCAATCGTCCAGTTGCTCCAGTTCGTCCTCGGTGAGTTCCGGGCGGCCGCGGGTCAGGCCGCGGGCGGCGCGGGCGCGCGGCGTGTTGGAGACCTGCAGCGGCGAGCGGTAGCCGCGCAGGGAAGCGCGGGTGCCGGTGGCGCCGATGTAGGTCAGGTCGTTGATGTTGTCGTAGAGATCGCCCGAGCCGAGCAGCCCGCCCAGGTTGCCCGGGCCGTTGACGGACAGGGTCAGCGTGGCGGCCGGCGTGGTGAACGAGCTGGCGTCATAGACCCGGATGGCGTTGCCGCGGGCGAACCAGATGCGGTTGTTGTCGGCGGTGTATTGCGCCGACCAGAAATAGCCCGGCGTGGTCGAGAAGGTGTCGATGTCCGTGCTGGCCAGCGGGGAAAAAGCCGTCACCTTGACCAGTTTGCCGACCAGATTCCAACTGCTGTCGTAGGTGCCCATCAGCACGTAGGCGTTGCCGCCGGCATCGAAGCTGATGTCGCGGTATTCGTAGGCGAAATCGCTTTGCGTCAGCACGGGCGTCACCGTGGCGCCGTTCAGGGCGCCGGCAATGCTGATCTTCTGCACGCGGGAATCCGGATTGGATACGCCCGACGAACCCTGGGCGCCGCCAATCGCCGCGATGTAGAGATCGCTGCCATAGGCAGCCAGCGAGAAGGCGTTCTTTTCCAGGGTATTGTTGTAATCGGTCGGGCCGACCGTGATTCCGGTGCCGCTGATCGTGAAGCGGACCAGCATGCTGCTGGCGTAGTTCGACCAAGTGCTGTCGGCAAACGCGAACAGGCCGTACAGATCGCTGCCGGCGACGATCAGCGCCTGGCCGTAGGGCGTGTAGCCGGAAGGCAGCGGCAGCCCGCTGCCGGCCAACGAGAAGGTCTTGCCGGTTTCGGAGTAGTTCGAGGGGTCGATCTGCACGACGCGGGCGTTGTCGTAGTCGAGGGCATACAGGTAGCTGCCGAGCCGGGTCAGCGTGTACAGGTTCTGGACATTGGTCCAGGTGGGCGTCGCCAGATTGGCCGCCGCGACCGGATCGTAGATATACACGGGCCGCGCGCTGCCGGTCACGTAATCGGTCACGGCCAGGCGCAGGGCGTTGCCGGTGTCGGTGAAGCCTTCCACCTTGGGGTCGCCGTTCAGGTTGGTGGACCGCAAGTTGGGATAGGCGACGACAAAACTTGCACCGGCATCGAGAATCCGCCCCGCCATGCCGTGTCCGTCATACGGCGGCGTGTCCTCATAATAATAAACGCTGTAGGCAGCATAGGATGTAGCCATTTCCTTCTCCTTGATTGAATGGGTTCGGCACCTTTTCGCCCGGCTCGCGCCCGGCCCGGAAGAGGCCAGTCCGGTATTCGGGTTGAATGCGGTCAGAAGCTGTAATTGAGCGTCGCCCAGAGCGTGCGCCCTTGCAGCGGCCACGCCACGTTGCGCTTCAGACGAGCCTCGTCGCTGACTTCAGTCCAAGGGACGAAGCCGAATGAGCAATCCAGTTCGTTATTGAAGGGACCGCCGCCGGGACATGTCCGCTTGTGGTAACGCAGGATGTTCTCCGGGCTTTCGACGGTCTGCTCCGGCCCCTTGTCGAACACGTCATTGACGCCCAGCGAGAGCTTCCAGCCCTTGGCGATGCGGTAATGCGCGCCCAGGTTGACGGTGGTCAGCGGGTTTTCCCAGGTATTGACATCCAGGTAGTTGCGCCCGATGCGGGTGCCTTCGATGAAGGTGGTCAGGTCGCCGCCGAGGAAATGCAGGTTCAGCCGCACATTGGCGACCAGCAGGGGCGTGTTCTTCGTGCGCACCTTCTGGCCCGGCCAGCGCCTTTCCGGCGTATTGCCGCCGAAGTAGTAATAACCGTCCTTGCCGACGTATTTGCCCTCCTGGCGGGTGACGGCCAGTTGCAGGTCGGCGCGCCGGCCCCAGGCCAGCTTGCCTTCCAGTTCCAGCCCCCTGGTGCGGGTATTGCCGGAGTTGATGTACTTGGCGGCGATCGGCGCGCTGTACAGCGTGATCGCATCCTTGGCATCACGCTGGAACCAGGTCAGCCGGAAGCCGCCGCGCCAGTCTTCACCGAACCGACCGTTCCAGCCGAAGCCGAGGTCGCCGTTGCGCCCGGTTTCCGGCACGAGCTGGATGGCGCGGCCGGTCGAATCGACGTTGGGCACCGTGCCCAGGCCGTTGCCGTAGATTTCATAGAAATTGGGATAGCGGATGTAGCTGCCGTAGTTGCCGAAAGCCTGCCAGCCGGAAGCAAAATCCTTCTTGACGCTGAGGCTGCCGGTGCGGTGCCAGTTGTATTTGCCGGTGGGGCCGGCGAGCGGCGACCAGCGGCTGCCGATGACCGGGCCATCCAGCTTTTCGACGCGGAAGATCGGCGTGATCTGCAGGTCGCCGAGGGCGGCGATGGTCAGGGTGTCCTGAATTTGCAGGCTGGTCCTGATGCGCTTGAACTCCTCGATGAAGTCCGATTTGCCGTTGTTTCCGCTCATGTCGGAATCGAGCACTTCCCAGTAGCGCTCGGCATATACCTCGAAACGGTGGGCCAGCGGCCCGCTGCCGAAGCTCCAGGCCGCATCGCCGGCGATGCCCTTGCGCGTGGTCCGGTACTCGGTCCAGTCGCGGCCCATCCAGCCGCTGGCGGGCGGCTCGATGTCCAGGTTGCGGTACTGCTGGTCCCTGTCCAGCCACGACAGGTTGAAGCCCAGGTCCAGTCTGCCCAGGCTGCCGCGCCAGCCGGCCAGGATTTCCTGCTGCTCGATTTGCTGACGGTTCCGGGGGTTGTATACGGCAGGCACCCAGGGCAGATCCTGCAAGTGCGCGAGACTACCGCTCAACGGACCAGAGATGCCCGTAGGCAGATAGCGCTCCATCTCAGTGCGGGCGTACTTGAGCAGAAAGTTCCGGTTCTCCCATTTGAGCAGCACGTTTTCCTTGTCCGAACCGTCGTTCATGCGCTTGCGCCGGTCGGGGATATCCCGGCCATCGGGGATGGGATAGACGTTATGGTCCCCGCTCGCGTCGTAGTAGTGCGTGCCGTCCTTCCAGACCAGATTGCGCTTGCCTGCGACACTGTAGTCGGTGTACTTGAAATCCCCGGTGCTGCGGTCCTTGTCCAGCCCCACCAGCAGGTGGCCGCCGAGCAGCGGCACGTTCAGGCTGGCGCCGTACTGCTCGCCGCCGAAGGAACGCCGCCCGCCGGAGACGCTGCCGCTGAAAGTGGTGGGCTTCTTGGTGACGATGTTGATCGCCCCGCCGATCGGCGCGCCGGAGAAGCGCGCCGGCGTGGTGCCGCGGTAGACCTCGACGCGCTCGACGTTGGCGATGGGCAGCGTGGACAGGTCGGCGGCGGTTTCGCTGGCGGTATTGAGCGGCACGCCGTCGATGTAGATGTTGACCTGGCTGGGTGCCGCGCCGCGGATGCTGGCGGTGGTGTAGTGGGCGCTGCCGCCCAGGCGGCGCACGTAGACGCCGGGAATCTGGTCGAGCAGGTCGGGAATGCTCTTGTGCTCGCCCTTGACGTCGTCCGGATAGGCGACGGAGACGACGCCGGGCGAGAGCACCTCGCGCAACGCGATGCGGCCTTCCTCACCGCTGCCGGTGACGGCGATTTCCCGCAGGATGTCTTCCTGTTCCTCTCCCCGCGCGTTCTGTGCCAGTGCGGACGCGCTCACCCACAGCAGCGCAATGGCGACGGGCAGTGTTTTCCTCTTCATGCATGACCCCAAGCCGGCGCCAGATGGCGAGGCCGGGGCGTGCCGTCACGAACGGTCGGAGCGGATGAAAAGCGGACGCCGGCGCCTGTCACACGAACCGATGCGGCCCCAGCCGCTTCGTTCGTCGCCCAGACGGACCAGGTCCGCGCCCCGGCCAATCCCTGGGCCCGGGCAAGAGCGACAGACGCCGGCAGGTCTCCTGGCTCGCGGGTCGTGGCGCCCTTGCACGGCCTTCCCGGAAAGGTCTTTCCAGTGGCTGGCGGCCCGGAGGATTCCGGCCGCGGGTGCAGGGCGCTCGCCGCTTACAGTTGCAGGGACAGCCCCGGTTTTGGGCGCTTTCCGGAAGATCGCACCCGCACCGCGTTCCCTTTTAAGCCCCTTGCGGGGCACCGGCGCAGTCTGCCGGCGCGCACCTGGACGGTGCGTGCCGGCGCCCTGATTATGCATTACGCCGTCCGGTTTGGATGCGATGACGATGAATTTCCGCCGATGCCGGGCCCGGCTCTACTACCGAAGATCACCACGCTGCGCTCGCGACGACAGGCTGCCCGCGGCCGGGGGCCCGGACGCCGCTTCACCGCATGCGGGCTGCCCGCTTGCGATACCGGCGCCGGGCCCACAGGTAGATCGCGAGGTTCAGTGCCACCACGAACAGCCCCAGACCGATCTGGATTTCACGGGTCAGGCCGGCCGGGTAGATCAACGGCAGCAGGTAGTGCTCGATGAAACCGCCGTCGATGCCGGCCTGTCCCGCCAGCCGGCGGTAGTGGTCTTCGAAGGGGGTGAGCGGACACACGAAGCCTCCCAGTTCCACCGCCGCGCCCCAGGCCGCGGCCGGCAGGTGCAGCCAGGCTGCGCGCGGCCAGCGCAGGGCGAGCAGGCCGCCGGCGACGACGAACACGATGTAGGCCAGATGCAGCGCCAGCAGCAGGTCGGCGGCCAGGCGTGCGTCCATGCGGCCCCCCGCGCGGGCGTTTCAGTCGAAGACGCGGAAGGCGATGGCGGGGACCGTGAAATCGTCGGGCGGCGCGCCCAGCACGATTTCGCCCTCACCGTGCAGCATGATGCCGTCGCGGCGCAGCATCAGCGCCTGCGCAGCGCCCGCCAGGCGCACCCAGGTGCCGTTGCTGCTGAAATCGGTGAGCACGCACTGGCCGCCGGACCATTCGAGGCGCGCATGGCGGCGCGACACGCGCGGATCGTTGACGATGAAGCCGGCCTCTTCGCCGCGGCCGATCACCAGCGGGTCGTGGGAAGCCGCCAGCACGCGGTGCCGGTCGAGCCAGTCGAGTTCCAGGCGCTGTTCGCGCTGCGCCTCGTCGCGGCCATCGTAGACGCCGATCGGGAAGATCAGCGTGCTCTCCGCGGTCCGTCCCCAATCGACGCGCCATACCCGCACCGGCTCGGTCTTGCCCTTGATGGCGATGCGGTCCAGGCTGTGGCAGCCGGCGCGCTGCTCGTCGCGCAGATGCAGGAAGACCGATTCGGACAGCAGGATCTCGTTGGACTGGGCCAGGTCGGACAGCCGCGAGGCCACGTTGACCGCGTCGCCGTAGCAGTCGCCGTCCAGGTCGACCACCGGGCCGAAATCGATGCCTACCTTGATCGTCAGCCGCGCCGGTTGGGGTCCGGTGCCGGCCAGGTCGCTCAGTGCCGCAGGCAGGACGATGCAGGCATCCACCGCGGCTTCGACGTTGTCGAAGAGCACCATCGCGCCGTCGCCCAGGTATTTGACGATGCGCCCGCCGGCCGCGGCGAGTTGCCCGCCCACGCGCTGGATGGCCTGGGTGACGAGTTGGGTGGCCACGACGTTGCCCACCGACTCGAACAGGCCGGTGCTGCCGGTGAGGTCGGCGAAGACGACCGTCCTCAGCGCCTGGCGCATGGCCCGCCTCCCGCGCCACCGTCCGCCGCGCGGCTTGCAGCCGCCCGACCGGCACGCGCAACCGGCCCCGCCCGCTGGCCGGGCATGGCGTCATCGATGTGGCAATTCATTGATTCTCTCCGACGCCCCTGGCGGTTTGGATGCTTGTCCGCCTTGGGCGACTCCTCGGGCGGCAATCCTAACATCTGTGGATAAGCGCGTCATCGCCCGCCGTTGCGGCAGGATGGCGGAAACAATCCACAGTATGGTCATTCACCATGCCGACCGCCTGCATGAAGGCATAGCAGATGGTGGAACCGACGAACTTGAAGCCGCGCTGGCGCAGGGCCTTGCTCATGGCCTCGGATACCGGCGTGCTGGCCGGCACCTCGGCGAGCGAACGGAAATTGTTGACCACCGGGCTGCCGCCGACGAAGCCCCACAGCCAGGCGACCGGATCGACGCCCGCCTCCCGCAGCGCCAGCCACGCGCGCGCGTTGATCACCGCCGCTTCCACCTTGGCGCGGTTGCGGATGATGCCCGGGTCCGCCAGCAGGGCGGCCTTGCGCGCCTCGTCGAAACGCGCGATGCGCTCCGGGTCGAAGCCCTCGAACACCTCCCGGTAGCGTGCCCGCTTCTTCAGCACGGTGAACCACGACAGGCCCGCCTGCGCGCCTTCCAGCAGCAGGAACTCGAACAGCAGGCGCTCGTCCCGCACCGGTACGCCCCATTCGTCGTCGTGATAGGCGACGTAGAGCGGATCGTCGCCCACCCAGCCGCAGCGCACGAACCGGCCTTGCCCCTGTTCCGTACTCATGCGTAGCCCCCCTCCAGCATGCGCAGCGCGGCGGCGACGGCCGGCGCGATGCCCACGGCGTTGCTCGGATGGGCGATGCAGTCGGTGCTCCACACCTCGCCCACGCCCGCCGCGCGGATCACCGCCAGCGCATCGCCGGCGAACAGCGCGTGCGTGACCGCCACGTCCACCGAGGCCGCGCCGGCCGCGTGCAGTGCCTCGGCGGCGCGCGCCAGCGTATGGCCGGAACTGGCCACGTCGTCGAGCAGCACCACGGCGCGGCCGGCGAGCGGGACATCCGGCAGTTCGATCTCCACCGCGCGGTCGCCATGGCGCGTCTTGGCGCATACCGCGTGCGCCAGCCCGTGCGCCGCCGCGGCGGCCGCCACCCACTGGGCGGCCTCGGCGTCCGGGCCGAGCAGCAGCGCGCCGGGGCGGCGTTCGGCGATCAGCGCGCCGAGCAGCGGCGCCCCCGACAGCGCGTGGGCCTGCGCCACCGGCACGGCCTCGGCCAGGTTCGCCACGCGATGCAGATGCGGGTCTACGGTGAGCAGCGCATCGCACAGCCCGGCGAGGAAGTCGCCCACGATACGCTGGCTGACCGCCTCGCCGGGCGCGAAGGCCGTGTCCTGGCGCATGTAGGCCAGGTAGGGCGCCACCAGCGCGAGGCGCCGCACGCCCTGGGCGCGCGCGGCACGGGCGGCGAGCAGCAGTTCCACGAGCTTCTCGTTGGGCTGCTGCAGGCCGCGCAGCAGCACCGCGGCCGCCGGCAGTCCGGGCGGCAGGCGAAGCCTCAGTTCCCCGTCGGGGAAGCGGTGGCGCTCGATCGGGGCACAGGCCATGCCCGCCGCCGCCGCGATGCGCCGGGCGAGTTCCGCCTCGTCGTCGAAATGCAGCAGCAACCCCATGGCGCGGCGTCCTCAGAACTCGACGAACACGTGCGGCACCTCGTCCTCGCCGCCCACCGCGTAGCCGCTGGACTGGCCGCAGGCCTGGCGGGCGAATTCCAGGTCGGCCGGGTAGTCCGCATACACGCGGTACAGCGGCTCGCCGCGCAGCACCGCGTCCCCCAGCTTGCGGAACAGGTCCACGCCGGCACCCGCCACCTTGGGTGCGCCGGCCAGGCGCGCGATGCGGGCGATCTGCAGATTGTCGATGCCGGTGACCACGCCGTCGGCGGCGGCTTCCACCTCGAAGCTCAGCCGCCCCAGATTGAGGTGATCGGGGTCGAAGGCACGCGCGCCCTGGGCCTGGATCAGCGCGTTCATCTTGGCCAGCGCGCGTTCCGAATCGAGAATGTCGCGGGCAATGGAAAAACCGTCGCCGCCGCGCACGTCCGGGTCGAACTCCAGCACCCTGCCCGCGAGACGCAGCGCCTTCTGGCGCAGGTCGATGGGCGCCAGCGGGTGGTTTTCCAGCACCCGCATGACGTCACGTGCCTCCAGCACGGGGCCGATGCCGTTGCCCACCGGCTGGCGGCCGTCGGTGATCACCACGTCCAGCGTCAGATGGATGCGTGCGGCGACGAACTCGAACAGCTTGCGCAGACGCAGCGCCTCGGTCATGGAGCGCACCTTGGCGGTGGGCCCCACCGGAATGTCCAGCACCAGGTGGGTGGAACCGGCGGCGATCTTCTTGGACAGGATGGAGGCCACCATCTGCCCGGGCGAATCGATGGACAGGGGGCGCTCCACCGAGATCAACACGTCGTCGGCCGGGGACAGCCCGGCGGTGCCGCCCCAGGCCAGGCAGCCCCGATGCTCGCGCACGATGTCGGCCAGCGCCGCCTCGGGCAGTTCCACCTGGGCCAGCACTTCCATGGTGTCGGCGGTGCCGGACGGCGAGGTGATCGCCCGCGACGAGGTCTTGGGGCACAGCATGCCGTGGGCGGCGACGATGGGCACCACCAGCATGGAGGTGCGGTTGCCGGGGATGCCGCCGATGCAGTGCTTGTCCACCACCGGCCGTTCACGCCAGTCGAGCCGGCGGCCGGATTCGGCCATGGCCTCGGTGAGGAAATGGACTTCCTCCCGGTCCAGCTCGCCCTGGTTGGTGGCGACGACGAAGGCCGTCAGCTCGATCTTGGAATAGCGGTGCTCGGCGATGTCGCGCACGATGGCGCGGAAATCCTCGCGCCCCAGGCGCTCGCCGGCGATCTTGCGGTGCAGCGCCGGAATGGAGGCGGCCGGTTCGGCCTGGGAGACGCTGGCGAGATGGCCGTCGGCCACGCCGAGCTGGGCGAAGGCGTCTTCCGACAGGCCCAGCTCGCGGTTGCCGACGATGGCTTCGTCATCCACCACGTTGAGCGTGGCCAGGATGCGCCGGCCGTTGGCGCGCACCTCCACCTTGGACAGGGCCTGGAAACCCTCGGCGCGATACACCGCGCATTCCCGGTGCAGGTAGGCAACGTTCTCGCGGTAGGTGTCGATGGCCACGCGGCGCAGGGCCAGGCGCGAACCGGTGCCTGCGTCGGCGGGTGGGGTTGCGGAATCCGGGGGAGCCATGGCGCTAGCCTACACCGGCCGGCAGCAGACGGGAACGGCCCGTCCCGGACATCAGGAGGCGGCGGGCGCCTTGTCCTTGCTGCGCGGCTTCTTGCGGAACTTGCGTCCCCCCGGCTTCTTGACCCCCGCGCCCGCCTCACCGGCCGGCGGGGCGTTGCCGTTGCCGGCAACCTGCGGTTGCGGCCGCGGGCCCCCGCCCTTGCGGCGCTGTTGCTGGCCGCCACCGCGTTCGACGGCGCCCACGCCGCTGCGGTCGGGCGTGCCGATGCGGTTGCCCGGCGCGAACATGATCTCGAGTTCGTTCAGTTCATCCCATTCGGCGTCGCTGCGCTGGCCGTCCGGAATGGCCAGCAGTTCCTGCAGACGAGCGCGCGGGGAAACAGGTTTCGGTGCATTCATGGCGCCATTATCCCACTGTTCCGTGCAGACGCGCCAAGGCGCGGCACACCGTCCTCCGCGGGCATGCCGCGGGTCGATGACCGCGCAGTATAAAGGATGGCGCATCCACCGGCGCCCCACCCCGCTCAGCGGAGGCGGCAGGCGCACAGGAACACGCCGCCGGGAAGGGGATACCGGCGGCGTGCGGCGGCGCGGCAGCAGCCTAGAGAATGACGGTGATTTCCTCGCGGCGCACGAGTTCCTCGCCCAGGGAGATGGCGTCGATCCCCAGCGCATCGCGTGCGGTGACCACGCCGAGGGGGCGGTTGTCGCGGGTGACCACCGGCACGTGGCGGAAGCCGCCCTCGTACATCATGTGCAGCGCGTGGCCGAAGGGTTTGTCGTCTCGGATCGACTGGGGATGGTGGGTGAGCACTTCGCCGACGGTGGTGCGCGCCGGGTCGAGGCCGGCGGCCAGCACGCGGAAGGTGGCGTCCCGTTCGGTGAAGATGCCGACGAGCACGCCATGCTCGCTGATCAGTGCGGCGCTTTCGTGCAGCGCCGCCATGCGGCGGGTGACTTCCTGCACCGTCATGTGGGACGGCACGCAGACGAAGGGGCGCTCTTCGATGACCTGATAAATCGCTCGGCTGGGCATGATTTGTCTCCTGGTTATCGTGTTGCCCCACGGCCGCTGGCGCTGCGGGGATGGGGGTCGACAAGCGTCAGCCGTGCCAGATTTGCGGCACACCCGCAAAGATTCCCAACGCAATGTTTATCAAGGACTTTTCAAACGACAACCATTGTTCGAACAGTGTCTTTCTCCGCCCGACGGGCGACCCGATGTAGTGCGCGCGACCGGTTTCCGCACCACCGGAGTGCGTCCCCGCGGGCGGCATCCGCAGTGAATTTGCATCAAACCATCATTGAAACAGTCGCCGCGACCCATGTAAGGTGTACGCCACGCACGGGCCGGCCCACCCTTTTCCCGTGCCTTCCGGAGGAACTTGCACTGGACGTGTCGGCATCCCTGGCGAGACGCGGCGACGGGGCTCCGTTCGTGGTAGACACCCACGGACGGCGCACCCTGCAGTTCGACGGCACCATCATCCAGAGCGAGATGGACCTGGCCGCGCCGGATGCCCTCGAACTCGCCTATACGCGCACGATGATGGGCTTCCTGCTCTTCCAGCCGGCACCGCGCCACATCCTGATGATCGGCCTGGGGGGCGGATCGCTGGCCAAATACTGCCTGCGCCGACTCCCCGATACGCGCTTCACGGCGGTGGAGATCGACCCCGCGGTGATCGCCCTGCGCGACACCTTCGGCATTCCGCCCGATGACGAACGCTTCTCGGTGGTGTGTGCGGACGGCGCGGCCTACGTGCGCGAGAGCGCCGACACCCCCGACGTGCTGCTGGTGGACGGCTTCGGCCCCGGCGGCCAGGCGCGCGAACTGTGCTCGGCGGGCTTCTACGACGACTGCCACACCCTGCTCGCCGACGGTGGCCTGCTGGTGGCCAACCTGTGGTCCGGCGATTCCCGCTACGGTCTTTACGCCGCGCGCCTGCGGGACTGCTTCGAGCACCGCATGGTGGTGGTACGCGCCGAGGACGACGGCAACCGGGTCGCCTTCGCTTTCAAGGGCGGACGATTTCCGCCCGGGCGGGCACAGCTGCTCGCCCGCTCCCGGGCACTGGCCGATGCACACCCCGTCGGCCTGCCGGCGCTGGCTCAGCGCATGCAGGGCCGCCTGGAGCAGCGCGGCACCCATCCCGACGACTCGGCGCCGGCGTCGATCCGCGCCGCCCGGCGCCGGTCCTGAGGCAAGGCGGCGGCGATGATGCTCCTGGACTGGCTCCTCGTCGTCATCGCCGGCTGGCTCGCCCTCGGGGTCGCGGGGATTCCGGCCCTGCGCAACACGGGCGTCGTCGCCCGCCTGCTGTTCCCCGCGGGGGCCTTTCTCGCCCTTGTGCTCGCCGGCCTCGCGCTGGCCGCCCTGTTCACCGAACCGCAGACGGCGGTGCTCGCGCTGGGCCTGCCCACCCTGCCCTTCCACCTGCGCCTGGACGGCCTTTCCGCCTTCTTCCTGCTCGTGATCGGCGCGGCCGGCGCCGGCATCTCGCTGTTCGCGGCAGGCTACTTCCGCCAGGGCGAGGGCACCCCGCCCGGACTGATGTGCCTGGAGTACCACCTCTTCCTCGCCAGCATGGCGCTGGTGGTGCTCGCCGACGACGCCTACGCCTTCATGGTGGCATGGGAGACCATGGCGCTGTCCTCCTTCTTCCTGGTCACCGCCAACCACCGCGTGCCGGCCATCCGCAGCGCCGGCTTCCTCTACCTGCTGGTGGCCCACGTGGGGGCACTGGCCATCCTGCTCACCTTCGGCGTGCTGCAGGCGGGCACGGGCGACTACACCTTCGCCAACATGCGCGCCCAGTCCCTGTCGCCGCTGTGGGCCTCGGTCGCCTTCCTGCTCGCCACGGTGGGCTTCGGCGCCAAGGCCGGCGTGCTGCCGCTGCACGTGTGGCTGCCGGAGGCCCACCCCGCCGCGCCCTCGCCGGTGTCGGCGCTGATGAGCGCGGTGATGCTCAAGACCGCCATCTACGGGCTGCTGCGCGTGGTCTTCGACCTGGCCGGCACGCAGCTCTGGTGGTGGGGCGTGGTGCTGCTGGGGCTGGGGCTGGCCACGGCGCTCTTCGGGGTGATCTACAGCGCGGTGCAGAGCGACATGAAGCGCCTGCTGGCCTATTCCTCCATCGAGAACATCGGCCTGCTCTTCGTCGGCATGGGCCTGGCCGTGCTGTTCCACGCCTACGCCATGAGCGCGCTGGCCGCCCTGGCGCTGACCGCCACCCTCTTCCACGTGGCGAGCCACGCCTGTTTCAAGAGCCTGCTCTTCCTCGCCACCGGCTCGGTGCTGCACGCCACCGGCGAGCGCAGCCTGGGCAAGCTTGGCGGGCTGATCCGGCGCATGCCCTGGGTGGCGGCCCTGTCCCTGGTGGGCGTGCTGGCGAGTTCCGGCCTGCCGCCGTTTTCCGGTTTCGTCGCGGAATGGCTGCTGCTGCAGAGCTTCCTGTTCACCACCGGGCTGCCCAACTCCTTCCTCAACATGCTGGTGCCGGTGGTGGCGGCGGCCATCGCGCTGGTGGCGGCGCTGGCCGGCTACGTGATGGTGAAGTTCTACGGCGTGATCTTCCTCGGCCAGCCGCGCGAACCCCACCTCGCCCACGCCCACCCGGCCTCGCCCCTGGAGCGCGCCGGGCTGGTGTGGCTGGGCGCGGGCTGCGTGCTGCTGGGGCTGTTTCCGGTGCAGGTCATCGGCGTCATCGACCCGGTCACCCAGGTTCTGCTGGGCGCGGGAGTGGGCGAGACCGTGCGCGCCAACGGCTGGCTGTTCCTGTCGCCCACCTCCCTCGGCCGGGCTAGCTACGGGCCGCTGGTGTTCCTGCTGGTGGTGGCGTTCGCGGTGGCGCTCACCGCCTGGCTGGTGCACCGCCTCTACCACGGCCGTTTGCGGCGCAGCGCGCCCTGGGATTGCGGTTTCCCGGCGCAGACCGCGCGCATGCAGGACAGCGCCGAGGGCTTCGGCCAGCCCATCCGGGAGATCTTCAACCCCGTGTTCCGCATGACGCGGGAACTGCCCACCCCCTTCGATGCGGCGCCCAAGTACCGCGTCACCATCGAGGACCCCTTCTGGCACGGGCTCTACCTGCCCGTGGCCCGGCTCACGGAGCGTCTCGCCCGCCTGGTCGGACGGCTGCAGCAGGGTCGCATCGCCATCTACCTGCTGTACAGCTTCCTGACCCTGATCGTGCTGCTGGGGGTGGTGCGATGGTGAGCTGGACCGGCCTCCTCGCCCAGATCCTCGCCATCGCGCTGGCGCTGGCGCTCGCCCCGCTGCTCATGGGCTGGGTGAACCAGTGGCGCGCCTGGCTGCAGAACCGCCGCGCGCCCAGCCTGCTGCAGCCCTACCGCACTCTGCACAAGCTGTTCCACAAGGAATCGGTGCTGGCGGAAAACGCCTCGCCGCTGTTCCGCATCGCGCCCTACATCGTGTTCGGCTGCATGGCGCTCGCCTGCGGCATCGCCCCCACCCTGTCCACCGACCTGCCGCTCGCGCCGGCCGCCGACGCCATCGCGCTGGTGGGCCTGTTCGCCCTGGCGCGGGTGTTCATTTCGCTCGCCGCCATGGACGTGGGTACGGCCTTCGGCTCCCTGGGCGCGCGGCGGGAGATGCTGATCGGCTTCCTCGCCGAGCCGGCGCTGCTGATGGTGCTGTTCTCCGCCTCCCTGATCACCCAGTCCACCTCGCTGGCCCGCATCGTGGAGACGCTGGCCCACCAGTCCTTCGCCATCTACCCCAGCCTCGCCGTGGCGGGCGTGGCCTTCACCTTCGTGTCGCTGGCGGAGAACGCCCGCGTGCCGGTGGACAACCCCGCCACCCACCTGGAACTGACGATGATCCACGAGGCGCTGATCCTCGAATACTCCGGCCGCCACCTGGCGCTGATCGAGTGGGCCGCGGCGCTGAAGCTTTTCGCCTACTCCTGCATCGGCCTGGCCCTGTTCTTCCCCTGGGGCGTGGCCGAGGCCGGCACGCCGCTGGCGATCCTGTTCGCGATTCCGGCGCTGGTGCTGAAGCTGGCGGTGGGCGGGGTGCTGCTGGCGGTCATCGAGACCATCAACGCCAAGATGCGCCTGTTCCGCGTGCCGGAATTCCTCGCCACCGCCTTCCTGCTGGCGGTGATCGCGCTGCTCGTCCACGTGCTGCTGGGAGCCTGACATGGAAAGCCTGCTTGCCCAGACCATCAACCTCTTCGCCGTGGCGCTGCTGGTGCTGGCCTTCGCCATGATCGCCCAGCGCCGCATCCTCACGCTGATCCACCTGTACACGCTGCAGGGGGCGGCGCTGGTGGCGGCCACGCTGGTGGTCGCTCACCTTACCGGCCAGCACCACCTGTACGGCTCGGCGATCCTCACCTTCGTGCTCAAGGTGGTACTGATCCCCGTGATGCTGCACCGGGTCATCGACCGCCTCAACGTGCGCTGGGACGTGGAGACCCTGTTCAACATCCCCACCACCATGCTCATCGGCATCGTGCTGGTCATCGTCGCCTTCAACCTGGCCGCGCCCATCGCCAGCCTGTCGGCCTCCATCGCCCGCGGCACGCTGGGCATCGCGCTGGCCTGCATGCTGCTCTCCTTCCTGATGATGATCGTGCGCGCCAAGGCGGTGCCGCAGGTGATCGGCTTCCTGTCCATGGAAAACGGCCTGTTCTTCGCCGCCACAGCGGCCACCGCCGGCATGCCGATGATCGTCGAGCTGGGCATCGCCTTCGACGTGCTGGTGGGCATCCTGATCCTCGGCGTGTTCATGTTCCAGATCCGCGAGCAGTTCGACAGCCTGGACATCCGCCACCTGGAAAGGCTCAAGGAAGACTGATGGAAGCCCTCGCCCTGGTCCTCGCCCTTCCGCTCCTCGGCGGCCTCGCGCTGGCGCTGTGGGGTGCGCGCGAGCGGGCGGGCGACCTGAACGCGGCGGTGAGCCTGGCGGCCTTCCTGGCCTCGGTGTGGCTGACGCTGATCGTGGTCCGGGAGGGGCCGTTCACGGTGTGGGGCGAGTGGTTCTTCGTCGACCCCCTCAACGTCTTCCTGGTCACGCTGACCACCTTCGTCGGCTTCACCACCGCGCTGTTCGCGCGCCCCTACATGCGCATCGAGCTCGACCACGGCAAGATGACCGGGCCGCGCATGCGCCTCTTCCACAGCATGTACCAGCTTTTCATCGCCATGATGCTGGTGGCGCTCACCACCAACAACCTGGGCATCCTGTGGGTGGCGATGGAGGCCGCCACGCTGGCCACGGTGCTGCTGGTCTCGGTCTATCGCACCGCGGCCAGCCTGGAAGCGGCGTGGAAGTACTTCATCCTGTGCGGCGTGGGCATCGCCCAGGCCCTGTTCGGCACCATCCTGGTGTACCTGGCGGCCGAGCGCGCCGGCGGCGGCGGTGAGGGCGCGCTGCTATGGACGCGGCTGGCGGAGATCGCCCATCTGCTCGACCCGGGCATCCTGTCCCTGGCCTTCGCCTTCCTGCTGCTGGGCTACGGCACCAAGGTGGGCCTGGTGCCGGTGCACAACTGGCTGCCGGACGCCCACGCCGAAGGCCCCACGCCCATCTCCGCGGTGCTCTCCGGGCTGCTGCTCAACGTGGCCCTGTATGCGGTTCTGCGTTGCAAGGTGCTGGCCGACGGGGCCATGGGCGACGGCCTGCCGGGACGCATGATGGTGGGCTTCGGCCTAATCACCGTGGTTACCGCGGCCTTCTTCCTGTCCCGCCAGCGGGACGTGAAGCGCATGTTCGCGTACTCGTCCATCGAACACATGGGGCTGATGACCTTCGCCTTCGGCCTGGGCGGCCCCATCGCCAACTTCGCCGGCCTGCTGCACATGACGGTGCATGCGCTGGTCAAGTCGGCCATCTTCTTCGCCGTCGGCCACGCCGCGCAGAAGGCCGGCACCCAGGTCATGGAGGACATCCGCGGACTGCTCAAGGTCAGCCCCACCGTGGGCTGGGGGCTGATGCTGGGCACGCTGGCCATCCTCGGCATGCCGCCCTTCGGCGTGTTCGCCAGCGAGTTCCTCATCCTCACCACGGCGATGCGCGAACTGCCGTGGGCCACGCCCTTCCTGCTGGTCGCCCTGGGCGTGGCCTTCGCCTCCATCTTCGGCCGGGTGCAGCCCATGGTGTTCGGCGAGACCGCGCTGCGCCCGCTGGCCCATCCGCCGGCCCTGGTGCCGGTGTTCGTGCACCTGGGGCTGGCGCTCATGCTCGGCCTCTACATCCCGCCCTGGCTCAACACCTGGTACGAACAGGCGGCGCGCATGATTGCAGGAGGCTGAGATGGATTTCCATGGACTCGGCATCGACTTCGAACGCCTGGCAACGCCGCTGCCGATCTGGCACGGCGCCGTGGACGCCGACCGCTGGGAAGCCCTCGCCCGCGCGGTCGCCGAGGCCCGCGGCCGGCTGGTGAGCCTGTGGGCCGGCGACCGACGCGCCACCGGCGGCGGCTTCGTCGTCTCCGCCGCCTACGCCGGCCTCGACGGCCTGCTCATCGCGGAACTGACCCTGGACGCCGAGGCACCCGCCTATCCCGACCTGGCCTCCTTCTTCCCCGCCGCCAACCGGTTGCAGCGGGCCGCCTTCGACCTGGTGGGCGTGGCCGCCGCGGGCGCCGCCGACCGCCGCCCCTGGCTGCGCCACGGCGCCTGGCCGGCGGATTTCTTCCCCCTGCGCCACGATGCGGACCCCCAGGCGCGCTTCGACCCGCAGCCTGACGACTACCCCTTCGTCCCGGTGGAAGGCGACGGCGTGCACGAGATTCCGGTCGGCCCGGTGCACGCCGGCATCATCGAGCCGGGCCACTTCCGCTTCTCCGTGGTGGGCGAGAAGGTGCTGCGCCTGGAGGAACGCCTCGGCTACAAGCACAAGGGCATCGAAAAGCGCTTCGTCGGCATGGACCTGGACAGTGGCGCGCGGCTGGCGGGACGCGTGTCCGGCGACAGCACTGTGGCCCACGCCTGGGCCTACGCCATGGCCGCCGAGGCGCTCGCCGGCACGTCCATCCCCCCGCGCGCCGCCTGGCTGCGGGCGCTGCTGCTGGAGCGCGAACGCGTGGCCAACCACCTGGGCGACCTGGGCGCGCTGGGCAACGACGCCGCCTTCGGCTTCGCCCTGGCCCAGTTCTCGCGCCTGCGGGAGAACTGGCAACGCCTGAGCCGCGACTGCTTCGGCCACCGCCTGCTGATGGACTGCGTCGTTCCCGGCGGCATCGCTGCCGACCTGGATGGGGACGCCGCCGCCCGGTTGCTCGGGCAGGCCGCGGACACCCGGCGCGCGGTCGAGGAACTGAAGCGCATCTTCGACGAGCATGCCGGCCTGCAGGACCGCCTGGTGACCACCGGCCGCGTGACGCCCGCGCTGGCCGCCCGGCTGGGCCTGGCCGGGCTGGCGGGGCGCGCCAGCGGCCAGGGTGTGGACCTGCGCGCCGACTTCCCCTGGGCGCCCTACGACAGGCTCGCGGTGCAGGCCTGCACCCATCTCAACGGCGACGTGGCGGCGCGGGTGGCGACGCGCTTCGCCGAAGTCTTCGAATCCCTGCGCCTCATCGAGGACATCCTCGCGCAACTGCCCGCGGGCGAAATCCACACACCCGTCCTCGCCCGCCCCGACGCCGTCGGCGCCGGCTGGGTGGAAGGCTGGCGCGGCCAGGTGTTCGCGGCGCTGGAAACCGACGCCGCCGGGCGCATCGCCCGCTGCCACTGCCACGACCCCTCGTGGCAGAACTGGCCGGTGCTGGAACACGCGGTGATCGGCAACATCGTCGCGGACTTCCCGCTGATCAACAAATCCTTCAACCTCAGTTACTCCGGGCAGGATCTGTGATGTGGCACGTACTGAAACGCATCCTGGGCGACGGCATCGTCAGCGAGCCGATCCCCGAACCCGCCACCGACTGGTACGCGGAGGAGCAGTCGATCCGCGGCGAGATGCTGGCCATCCTGGGCCGCGCGCTGGCCATCCGCGAGGTGGACACCGGCTCCTGCAACGGCTGCGAGCTGGAAATCCACGCCCTCAACAACCCCCTCTACAACATCGAAGGACTGGGCATCAAGTTCGTCGCCAGCCCCCGCCACGCCGACCTGCTGCTGGTCACCGGGCCGGTGTCGCGCCACATGGAGGAAGCCCTGCGCCGCACTTATGACGCCACGCCGGCGCCCAAGCTGGTGGTGGCGGTGGGCGAATGCGCCTGCACCGGCGGCCTCTTCGGCGAGAGCTATGCGAGCTGCGGACGGGTCGCCAACGTGATCCCGGTGGACGTGACCGTGCCCGGCTGCCCGCCGCCGCCCATCGACATCCTGCGCGGCTTGCTGGCGGCGGTTAAGAGCCGCCCCGAGTCCGGCGACATCAACCCTCACACTTTTTCGGCGGGCTTCAACTGAGCGTGGGCGCGCGGACCCTGCGCTTGTGGCACAGTAAGGCCCCGCCGTCGCCACCCCTACCCCCGCAATGAGACCCGCCCGCGCCCTGATCGACCTCGACGCCCTGCGCCACAACTACCGCCTCGCCCGCCTGCGCCACGGCAGCCGCGCCCTCGCCGTGGTCAAGGCCAACGCCTACGGACACGGCGCGGTGCGCTGCGCGCGGGCACTGGAGGCGGACGCCGACGGCTTCGCCGTGGCCTGCCTGGAAGAGGCGCAGGAGTTGCGCGCGGCCGGCATCACCCGCCCCATCCTGCTGCTGGAAGGCGTGTTCGAGCCCGCCGAACTCGACGCGGTCGAGCGCGACGATCTGTGGATGGTGGTGCACCACGCCGAGCAGTTGCGCATAATCGAGGCGGCGCGGCCCGCCACCCCCTACGCCGTGTGGCTGAAGATCAACAGCGGCATGAACCGCGTGGGCTTCATGCCGGAGGCCGCCGCGGACGCCTGGCAGCGCCTCAACGCCAGCGGCAAGGTGGGCGAGATCACGCTGATGACCCATTTCGCCCGCGCCGACGAACCCCACGTGATCGGCACCGAGGCGCAGATCTCCCGCTTCGACGCCGCCACCGCAGACCTGCCCGGTGCGCGCAGCCTGGCCAACTCGGCCGGCGTGCTGGGCTGGCCCGCGGCCCACCGGGACTGGGCGCGCCCCGGCATCCTGCTCTACGGCGCCGACCCCATGCCGGACGCAGGCAACGGCCTGCTGCCGGTGATGACGCTGGAAAGCCGGGTGATGGCGGTGCGGGAGCTGGCCGCGGGCGAACCGCTGGGCTACGGCGCGCGCTTCCACGCCGAGCGCCCGACCCGCGTCGGGCTGGTGGCGATGGGCTATGCCGATGGCTATCCGCGCAGCGCGCCGGACGGCACGCCGGTGAGCGTGGACGGCCAGCCGACGGGGCTGATCGGCCGCGTGTCCATGGACATGCTGAGCGTGGACCTGACCGACCTGCCGGCGGCCGGCCCCGGCAGCCGTGTGGAGCTGTGGGGCAACGAGGTGCCGGTCAATGCCGTGGCGCAGGGCGCCGGCACCATCGCCTACGAGCTGCTGTGCAACGTCAAGCGGGTACGCTTCGAGTACCGCGACAGCCTGAGTGCCTGAGGATCAGGGCCGCACCGCGTCGATCAGCAGTTCCACGCCGCGCGCATCCGGCCCCACGCCGCTGACCGCGCCTTCCAGGTCGCCCGCGCGGGGGGTCGCGTCGCCGGATTTCGACACCCGCGCCACCACCGCCAGCCGCCCCGGCACCGGCGCCTCACCGCTCATCAACGGCACGCCCTCGAAGTTGAAGGCCAGCGGCAGGTCCGCCACCTTGTAGCGCAGCGCGGCCACCGGCATGCCGCCCTCGGCAGGGCGGACGAAGACGAACACGGTGTCTTCGGGTGCGGCCTGGGCGCGCAGCGTCTCGGCGATGGCCAGGCGGCCCTGCACCGTGAGCGCGGGACCAGTGGCCGGCGCGGATGCGGGTGCCGGTGCGGGGGTGTCGGCTGCGGCCAGGGGCGGCAGGCCGGCGCGGGCGCGGGCCTCGTTGATGCTGCCCCGTATCGTCGCGGCGCTTTCGTCCCCCGGCGGCAGCCCGGCCAGGATGCGCTCCCACAGCCCGGCCGCGGCGGCGTGGTCGCCGCGCTGGAAGGCGGCGGTGCCGGCCAGGGCGAGGGCCTTGAAGTGGTTGGGGTCGATGGCCAGCGCCCTTTCCAGCAGCTTCTCCGGCTCCCCGGCCACGTCGCCGCCCCGCGCGGCCGCCATCACGTCGGCCCAGGTGGCGAGCACGTCCGGATCGTCCGGGCGCAACGCGCCCAGGCGCTCATAGGCAGCGAGCGCCTTGGGGAAGTCCTGCAGCACCAGGTAGGAACGCGCCAGCATGAACCAGCCGTCCGCGTTGTCCGGCTCCTGCTCCAGGCGCGCGGCCAGTCCGCCCACCATCTCCTGGATCTGTTCCGGGGTGATTTCCTGCCCTCCCGCGATCTTCTCCGGGTCCAGTCCGTCCGGCTCGCCCACCGCCAGGTACACCACCGCGGCCAGCACCGGCACGAGCAGCAGCAGGGCCACGCCCCAGGCGGGAGACGGCCCGGTGGCGGCGGCATGGTCGCCGCCCTGCCCTTCCTCCAGGGCGCGGCGTTCCAGTTCTTCCCGGTTGCGGGCGTAGGCCGCATCGTCCACGCGCCCGGCGGCCCGTTCGGCGTCCAGTTCGGCGAGCTGTTCGCGCAGCACCGTGAGGGCGGTCTCGGCCTGGCGCTGGCGCTCGCGTCCGGCAGTGGTCTGGGCGCGGGTGCTGAACAGCGGAAACAGCACCCACAGCAAGGCGCCGGCCAGCATCAGGCCGGCGAGAAGGGCGAAGACGATCACGAGCGGGGCTCCTCGGGGGAGTGGGTGGCGGGCGGTTCGGCGAGCAGGGCGCGGGCACGGGCGCGCTCGGCCTCGTCCAGCGGTGCCGGCGGCGCTTCGGCCATGCGGCGGCGCAGGCGCCAGGCCAGCCCGCCGAGGCCGACGACCAGCAGTACGCCCGGCCCCAGCCACAGCAGCAAGGTGCTGGCCCTGAACGGCGGCTTGAAGACGACGAAGTCACCGAAGCGGGCGACCAGGAAGTCCACCACCTCCTGCTCGCTCTTGCCGGCGGCCAGTTGCTCGCGCACCTGGCTGCGCATGTCCAGGGCGAGCGGCGCGTTGGATTCGGCCACGGACTGGTTCTGGCACACCAGGCAGCGCAGCTTGTGGGACAGATCCAGGACACGCGCTTCGAGAGCCGGGTCTTCGCCGATGGGAACGGCTTCGTCGGCGGCAAGCGCCGCGCCGGCCAGGCAGGTCAGCGCCAGCACGCCGGCGCGCAGCATACGCAGGGCGGGATCAGCCGGCACGGGACAGCTCCGCGATCTTCGGCAGCAGCACCTTGTCCAGCGTGTCGCGGGTGAGCGGGCCGATGTGTTTGTAGCGGATCACGCCGTTGGCGTCGATCAGGAAGGTTTCCGGCGTGCCATAGACGCCGTACTCGAAGCCGACCGCGCCCTGCGGGTCCACGCCTATGGTGGCGAAGGGGTTGCCGTGCTGGGCCAGGTAGCCGAGGGCGTCGGGCACCGTGTCCTTGTAGTTGAGGCCGACCACGGGCACCACGCCACGCTGCTTGAGTTCCAGCAGCACCGGGTGTTCGGCGCGGCAGGACACGCACCAGGAGGCCCACACGTTGAGCAGCCACACCTTGCCACGCATGTCCTCCAGGGCGAAGCTGGCCTCGGGGCTTTGCAGTTGCGCCACGCGGAAGGCCGGCGCGGGCTTGTCCACCAGCGGCGAGGGCACTTCGCGCGGATTGAGCTTGAGGCCGTAGGCCAGAAAGCCGGCCAGCAGCAGGAAGAGGGCGAGGGGAACGAGGAATTTCGCTTTCATGGTTTCGTGCTCAGGCAGTCTGGCGCGCGCCGGCCGGCGCGCTGCGTTCGGCCAGGCGGCGGTAGCGCCGGTCGGCGGCGGCGAGGATGCCGCCCAGGCCCATCAGCGTGCAGCCCAGCCAGATCCAGCTTATGAAGGGTTTGTGGTGCAGGCTGACGATCCAACTGCCGTCGTCCACCTGCTCGCCGAGGGCCACGTACACGTCGCGGAAGGGGCCGATGTCGAGGGCGGCCTCGGTCATGGGCATGCCCTGGGCGGTGTAGAGGCGCTTTTCCGGATTCAGCGTGGCGATGGTCCGCTCGCCGCGCGCCAGCTCGATGGTGGCGCGCGCGGCCATGTAGTTGGCGCGCGGCTGGGTCTGCACGCCGCGGAAGGTGAAGGTGTAGCCGGCCAGGCGGGCGACCTGGCCTTCGCGCATCTTCACGTCCAGGGAAGAATCCAGGCTGCCGACCATGGTCACGCCGATGATGAACACGCCCACGCCCAGGTGCGCCAGCCACATCCCCCACCAGGCCGACGGAATGCCGCGCAGGCGGGCGGCGGCGGCCGCGCCGGGACGTTCCGCCAGCCGCGCCCACAGCAGTTTCGCACTGGCGATCAGCACCCAGGCGGCCAGCACCAGGCCCAGCACGGTGCGCCAGGTGAAGTGGCCGACCGCCGCCGCCACGGCCACGGCGAGCAGCACGCTGGCCACCGCGGCCGGGGCCAGCCGGCGCACGAGGCGCGCGCCGTCGTCGCCCTTCCAGCGCACGAAGGGGCCGATCATCATCAGCACCACCACCGGCACCATCAGCGGCACGAACACCGCCTCGAAGTACGGCGGTCCGACGGAGATCTTGCCCAGGTCCAGCGCGTCCATGAACAGGGGGTACATGGTGCCGAGCAGCACCGCGCCGGTCACGACGGGCAGCAGCACGTTGTTGGCCAGCAGCGAGGATTCCCGCGACACCAGCGCGAAGCTGCCGCCGCCGGTGAGCCTGGGCGCGCGCCAGGCGAACAGCGTCAGCGAGACGCCGATCACCAGCACCAGCAGCGCAAGGATGAAGAGGCCCCGCGCCGGATCGGTGGCGAAGGCATGTACCGAGGTGATGACCCCGGAACGCACGAGGAAGGTACCGAGCAGCGACAGCGAAAACGCGCCGATGGCCAGCAGCACGGTCCAGTTGCGGAAGGCGCCGCGCTTTTCGGTGACCGCCAGCGAATGGATCAGCGCCGTGCCCACCAGCCAGGGCATGAAGGAGGCGTTTTCCACCGGGTCCCAGAACCACCAGCCGCCCCAGCCCAGTTCGTAGTAGGCCCAGCCCGAGCCGACGGCGATGCCGGCGGTGAGGAAGACCCAGGCCACCGTGGTCCACGGCCGCGACCAGCGCGCCCAGGCCGCGTCCAGCCGGCCGGTGAGCAGCGCGGCGATGGCGAAGGCGAAGGCCACCGAGAAACCCACGTAGCCCATGTAGAGCAGCGGCGGGTGGATGATCATGCCCGGGTCCTGCAGCAGCGGGTTCAGGTCGCGGCCCTGCTCGGCCGCGGGCAGCAGGCGGGTGAAGGGGTTGGAGGTGAACAGCGTGAAGGCGACGAAGCCGGTGCTGATCGCGCCCATGACGCCCAGCACGCGGGCCATGAAGGCTTCCGGCAGGTTGCGGCTGAAGATGGTGACCGCCACGGTCCACAGGGACAGGGAAGTGGCCCACAGCAGCATCGAACCTTCGTGGTTGCCCCACACGCCGGTGATCTTGTACATCAGCGGGGTGTCGGTATGGGAGTTGGCCGCCGCCAGGCGCACCGAGAAGTCGCTGGTGACGAAGGCCCAGGTCAGACAGGCGTAGGCAACCAGCAGGAACACCAGTTGCGCCTGCGCCGCCGGGCGGCCGACGGCCATCAGCGCGTAGCGGTTGCGCGCCGCGCCGACGAGCGGCACCACCGCCTGCACGGCGGCCAGCACCAGCGCCAATACGAGGGCGAAGTGACCCAGTTCGGCGATCATTGCTGCACCGTGCGCGCGGCTTCGTGGGCCTGGTCGAGGGCGTACTGGGCCTCGACCGGCATGTAGTTCTCGTCGTGCTTGGCGAGCACCTCGGAGGCGACGAAGCGCCCGTCCGGCCCCAGCGTGCCCTGCACCACGGCGCCCTTGCCTTCCTGGAACAGGTCGGGCAGCGTGCCGCGGTAGCTCACCGGGATGACCTTGGCGGTGTCGGTGATGGCGAAGTTCACCGTGAGGCCGTCGGCCTCGCGCTTGATGGAGCCGGCTTCCACCATGCCGCCGATGCGGAAGGTGCGCCCCACCGGGGCCTTGCCGGCCACCACCTCGCTGGGGGTATGGAAGAACACCAGGTTCTGCTGGAAGGCGGACAGCACCAGGGCCACCGCGGCCACCAGCAGGGCGACGCCGCCGCCCACCAGGAGCAGGCGCTTGTTACGGGCTTTCATTCAATCGACTCCATACGGGCCTGCGGCCCGCCAACGTCCTTGCCGACGGCACGCCGCCAGCGCAGCAGGCGCGCGGCCGTGTCCTTCCGACGCCGCAGCACCAGCACGAGTTCCAGCGCCACCAGCACCAGGGTGACGCCATAGCTGCCCCACACGTAGGGCGCCGCGCCGCCCATCTGCCAGAACGCGGACCAGGATTCCCATTCCATCAGCGCACCCCTCCCGCGGCCTTCGCTTCGGCTTCCAGCACCGCCCCCACCCACTCGGTGTGGCGTTCCCGCTCCAGGATCAGCGCACGCACCCGCCACAGGGCCACGGCGATGGAATACATCCACGCCGCCAGCGCCATCAGCAGCATGCCCACGAGCATGATGGTGGCCATGGACGGCGCCTTGGCGATGCTGACCGAAGCGCCCTGGTGCAGGGTGTTCCACCATTGCACGGAGAAATAGATGATGGGCACGTTGACCGCGCCGACCAGGGCCAGCACGGCGCCGGCGCGGTCGGCCCGGCGCGGGTCCTCGATGGCGCGGGTGAGCGCAATGAAGCCGAAGTAGAGGAAGAGCAGCAGCAGTTGCGAGGTCAGCCGCGCATCCCACACCCAGTAGGCACCCCAGGTGGGCTTGCCCCACAGGGCGCCGGTCCACAACGCGACGAAGCAGAACATGGCCCCGGTGGGCGCCAGCGCCTGGCTCACGATGAAGGACAGGCGCGTGTTCATGACCAGGCCCACGGCGGACCAGAAGGCCATGATGAGATAGATGAACATGGACATCCAGGCCGCCGGCACGTGGATGAAGATGACCCGGTACACCTCGCCCTGCTGGAAATCGGTGGGGGCGACGAAGAAACCGATGTACAGCCCCGCCGCGGCGAGCAGCGCGGCCAGCGCGGCGAACCAGGGCGCGAGCTGCCCGGCAAGGGGGTAGAACTGCTGCGGGGCGGCGAAGCGCAGCCAGCCTTGCGGCGGACGCACTGCGGCGCGGCCCGGGGTCGTCGTGGAGATCGTCATGCGGAGGGTGCCGGCGGGCCGGCGTATCGTTCGTTGGTCATTCCATCGCTATCCTGAGTGCGCTGGCGCAGGCCCACGGGGCCAGCGCCAGCGCGCCGGCCAGCCCGCCGCCGAGCAGCAGCAACTGGGCCTTGGCACCCGTTCCGCCCAGGTGGGCGTCCACCGCACCGGCACCGAAGATCAGCACCGGCACGTAAAGCGGCAGCACCAGCAGCGCCAGCAGCATGCCGCCGCCGCGCACGCCCAGAGTCAGCGCCGCGCCCACCGCCCCGAGCAGGGCGAGGATGGGCGTGCCGAGCGCAAGACTAAGGGTGAGCACCGGGAGGGCGCTTTGTTCCAGGTCAAACAGCAGTGCCAGCGCTGGGGCGGCTATTACCAAAGGCAGCCCCGTGGTGAGCCAGAACGCGGCGATCTTGGCCAGCACCCACAGCACTGCCGGCTCACTAGACAGGAGAAGCTGCTCCAGGGTTCCGTCGGCGTGGTCCTGGGCGAACAGGCGGTGCAGCGCGAGCAGGCTGGCGAGCAGTGCTGCCACCCACAGCACGCCGGGCGCGATGGCGCGCAACTGGTTGGGTTCGGCACCTACTCCGAAAGGGAAAAGGCACACCACGACGACGAAGAAGGCCAGCGTCACCAGCAGGTCGGCGCGGCCGCGCCAGGACAGCAGCAGGTCGCGGCGCAGGATGGCGAGGAAGGTGCTCAGCACGCGTAGGCTCCCAGATTCAGCACCTGCGGCGCGCGCGCGAAGGGCGCCTCCTGGTGGGTGGTGAGCACCACGGTGCCACCTGCGGCGCAGTGGTCGGAGAGGGTGGCGGCCAGATCGGCCACGGCATCCACGTCCAGCGCGGTGAAGGGTTCGTCGAGTATCCACAGCGGACGGTGGAAGGACAGGAACAGCCGCGCCAGGCCGACGCGGCGGCGCTGGCCCTGGGACAGCACCCGCGCGGGCAGGTCGAGCTGGCGCGCCAGTCCGATGCGCACCAGCGCCTGCATGCAGGCCTCCTCGTCCACATCGGCGTCGCCGGCCGCCGCGCAGGCGAAGTGCAGGTTCTCCAGCGGGGTCAGCAGGTCGTTGAGGGCGGCCGAGTGGCCCAGGTAGAGCAGCGCGCGGTGGAAGTCCTCGCGACTGCGGCGCAGGGCCGTGCCGTGCCAGCTCACCTCGCCGGCCTCGGGCTGGGTGAGCCCGGTGAGCAGGCGCAGCAGGCTGGTCTTGCCCACGCCGTTGGGTCCGGCCACGCGCAGCATCTCGCCCGGCCCGAGGGTCAGGGCGAGGCCGCGGAACAGCAGGCGGTCGCCCTTCAGACAGGCGAGATCGGTGGCTTGAAGCATGGGGGAGGATTCAACCACAACCGGGCGCGCTTTGCACGGCGCGCTGCGCCATCCCGGGGTAGTCGCACGCCGCCGCGCTTTCCTTCGCTCCTGCGGGGCAGCCCCCTCTCCCCGGCCCTCTCCCGCGAGGGGAGAGGGAGGAAACCCGTGGCCGGACGGACGTTCCGGGGACGAGACTCCCCTCTCCCCTCGCGGGAGAGGGGCTGGGGGAGAGGGGGCGCAACCGCCGGGAATCCTCCCGGCCCCTTCGTGCGATTGCCTTGTGCGCCTGTCCCGTCAGCGATTGGCTGGCAGCACCAGGCGGGACATGTAGTCGCTCAGGGCGCGCAGCTCGTCGTCGCCATAGCCCTTGATGACCTGGACCATCTCGGGGTAGGAATTGCGGCGCTCGCCGTCGCGGATCATCTGCAGTTCCTTGAACAGGTACTCGTAGTGCTGACTGGCGACCACCGGGTAGAAGGCCTGGGCGCTGCCTTCGCCGTAGTTGCCGTGGCAGCGCACGCAGTTTTCCCGGTACAGGCGCTCGCCGAGGGCGAGCTTGCTGCCGTCGCCCTTGCCGTTGTTGGTCGGCGTGGGCAGCAGCGCGAGATAGGAGGCGATGTTGCCGATGTCCTCGGCCGACAGCACCTCCGCGCTGACGAAGGGTTCCATTTTCGGGTTGTGGCGGCGCCCGGCACGCACATCCACCAGTTGCTTGATCAGCACGGTGGTGTGCTGGCCGGCGAGTTGGGGATAGATGGCGTCGGCGCGCCCGGAGGCGTCTGCGCGGTGGCAACCGCGACAGACCTCGTAGGCCACCTTGCCGGCGACCGGATCGGCCTTGTGCGCCAGGGCGCGATCTTTCTCCGGGTCGGGGGCGTTCCACACGTAATCGCCGGCCTTGCCCTGCTGGGCAAGGGCCGCCCCACTCAGGACGGCGCCGGTCAGTGCAACGATCAGAAAGCGTTTCATGTCGTTCTTTCCTTATACGTCCTCAGGGCATGCTGGCGATGTAGTGGGCGACCGCCTGGACTTCCTCGGCGGTGAGCCGGTTGGCGATCACCTGCATCATGCGTTTGTCGTTGGTGCGCTTTCCCTCCGCGAACTGCTGTATCTGCGCGACCACGTACTCCTGGAACTGCCCGGCCAAGCGCGGGAAGCGGGCGTTGCCGCGCCCTTCCGTGCCATGGCAGCCCGCGCACGCCGGTACGCCGCTGTCCGAATTGCCGTCCTCGTACAGCTTGCGCCCCAGGGGCAGCAGACTGGCATCGACGGTATCCACCGGGACCGCCCGCTGGCTGGCGAAGTACAGGGCCACGTCCTGGACCTGCTGCTCGGTCAGGACCGCCGCAATGGGCTGCATGATCTCGCTGGGGCGCCGCTTGCCCTGGAATTCATGCAGTTGCTTGATGGTGTACTCGTAGTGCAGCCCGGCCACCTTGGGAAAGCTCGGCACCGGCCCGTTGCCGTCCACGCCGTGACAGGCGATGCAGTTCTGTTCCACCAGTTCCCGGCCCCGCGCCGCGTCGCCGACCGGCTGGGCCAGCGCACTTGCCGCCGGCAGCGCGCCGAGCAGCGCGAGCGCGGCAATCTTTCTGAATTTGTCTCCGTTCACTATGCCTCCCCGACAGCCGTTGGGTGATGATCCAGTAGGTTTGCGCCGACCGGCGTTGGGCCTACAGCCGGACCTGCAGCAGCAGGCCGAACAGGTTGGTACGGTATTTCTGCGGCCCGGCGTCGAGGATGACCGCCGTGGGCAGCGCGGTGCCCGGTGCATTGACGGCCACCGGGCTGGTGTCGAAGCCCTGGTAGTGCCAGTCGCGGAAATTACCGCGCTCGTGGCGGTACAGCGCCCGCAGCGTGGTGGTCTTGTTGAGCGGGAACAGCAGGTTGGCTTCCAGCGTACTCAGGCGCGAGGAGAGGTCCGGGAAGCCGGAACCCGCGCCTTCCACCGTGACCGCATTGGCGTTGGCCGGCAGCGTGTAGCCGATCTCGGTGACGTGATAGGAATGGGTGAAATTCACGTCCAGCCGCAGCACCCCGAAGTCCTGCCGCACGCCGAAGCCGATGGTGTGGCCGCGGTCCTTGTGCTCCACATTCCACACGTTCTCCGCCACGTAGAGCGCGTTGGAGGCGGGGTCCTGGCAGATGGCGTCGGCATTCTCGGGCGTGATGGTGCCGATCGGCGTCACCGTGCCGATGGTGCAGCCGAGGCCGCCGCCGCTGGGCACCGAACGCTGCTTCATGCGCCCGCCGGACCACGAGTAGAAGGCGTACAGGCTGCGCTCGGCCGTGGGCTGCCAATCGATGTCGAAGTTCAGCGCATGCTGGCTCTGGCGGTCACGCCGGCCGTAGTCCGCATCCGGATAGCGGATTTGCTTGAACTGCGCCGACACGCCCAGGTCCAGGTCCTCGCGGGCCAGGTAGTTGAGGCGTGCGTTGAGGGTGGTCTGGCGGCGGTCCGAGAGGTCGTACTTGCGCAGGCCGGAGTTCATGTGCACCGCCCAGCTCTGCACGTTGCCGGAATCGGGCATGTCCGCCAGGTAACCGCTGTAGAAGTCGGCGTAGGGATGATGGGTGTGGTAGGTGCTGCCGCGCCGGTTGCCGTGCTCGGCGGACAGGCGCAGCGTGGCGTTCTCCAGCCCGCGGTTGACGTAGCCGACCTTGAGCTTGTCCTCCCAGGTCTTGCTGCGTTCCCGGTGGTCGCGCAGGTAGATTTCCCGCTCGTAGGCGCCATTCACGCTGTGGGCCGGGTCGATGCGCCAGTCGGCGGACAGGCCCAGATTGATGCGGCGATGGTCGAACGGGATGTTGCGGATGATGGTGTTGCCGTTCGGCGCGGTATAGGACAGCACCTTGGCAGCGGCACCGCTGCCGTTGTTGATCACCGGCCCCCACACACCGCTGCAGCCATAGGCCGTATAGACGTCGCCGCCATCGTAGGTCGCGTTGGGATTGCAGAGCAGGAAGTCGGTGTGGTTCCTGGTCTCGTAGTAGCGCGCCTTGGCCTTGACGTTCAGCGCGTTGGTCGGATTCAGCGCGAAGCCCAGGTCGAGCAGCCGGGTATCGATGCGTGCATCGGCCGACGTGCGGCTCAGGGAGTCGGTGGTATTCCAGTTGTTGTTGGCCACGCCGGCGATGGTCACCGGCTGCAGCGTGTAGGGGATCAGGTCGTCGTCCTGGCGCGACGTGCCCAGGGACAGCACCGCGGTGAAGCGGCTGTTCATGAAGTCCGGGAAACGGCGGGCGTACTCGCCCTTGATGTTGTAGGCGTCGTTGTCCGGGTAGAGGTCGAACTGCCCCTGGGTGAAGCCGCCCGCGGCCACGCCGTTGACCGTGCCGGCGGCGATCCGGTACGGCGTCTCGAAGGTCAGCGTGTCGATGTTGTTGCGGAACAGCGAGGCCGAGGCGGAGAAGTTGAAGTTGGTCAGCGCGTCGGCGAAATGCACGCCGGCCGTCATGTCGTGGGTGGTGTAGTCGATGCCCTCCACCAGTTCCATCGGCGCGGTGCCGCCGCCGGTGCCCCACACCGCGGCGAACGGCCGCCCGCCCTCGCGCTTCTCGTGCGTATAGCTGGCGTAGAACTTCCACGTATCGGTGAGATACATGTCGAAGCGCAGGCCGCTCTTCTCGCGCGTCAGGCCGATCTCGGTTTCGGCGTTGGCGGCGGCGACCGCGGCCACGGCGGCGTTGTCGTCGGCCGTGTTGCCGCTGCCGCCCGGCGTCAGGCCTGGCTTGAGCGTCAGGTTGCCGGAATTGACGCCGTTCCACAGCGGCCGGAAAGTGCTGGTGAACACGTGCGGCGTCTCGTTGTAGAAGGCACGCACCCGCCAGTCGTTGTAGCGGCCGAACTGCACGCCGTAGAACTGGTCGTCCTGGAAGGCGCCGCCGCCGACCACCTCGAAGAAGTGGGCCGTGGTGGGCTTGTTCAGGTCGAGGCCGAAACTGGAGAGGTAAAGGCCGTCGTCCACATCCTTGTAGCGCCGGAAGCCGTGCGCCTTGCGGTCGCCGGTGACGCCGATCAGGCCGGCTTCGACGAAGCCGAAGTACTGCCAGCCGCCTTCCGTGGTGCGCGGATCGGACACCGGCAGCCTGGGCGTGGAATACATCTGCCCGGTCGGCGTGCGCGCGGCGGGCACGTAGGTGCCGAGGCCGTCCGGATCCTGTCCGCCCATGTGAGTGGAGGGGTTGATGGGCGCCGCATTGAGGGCGTTGCCCAGGATCGCATCGACGCCGATGCCGGAATCAGCCTGGGCGGACAACTGGAACTGCGCCAGCGCCATGCCGATCAGCACGGCGACGGTCTTGACGCGGGGGCCGCGATCCACTTGGGGGCGGGCCGGACGAACGATCTTCTTCATGACCTTACCCTCCGTTCAACGCTGGAAGCGGGCGCCAGCGGGGTGGTTGCTGCCGTGGATCTGCGAGTGGCAGTTCTGGCAGGAGCGCCCCATGACGCGGCTGTTGAGACCGGTTTCGTTGCCGGCCAATTGCGTGGAGTTGTAGAAGGCCGCGGGGTGGTTCGGGTTGGCGTGGCACTGCTGGCACAGGTGCGGACGCGCCACGAGGAGCAGCTTGTCGTGGTTGCTGCCGTGGGGGCTGTGGCAGTTGGCGCAGTTCTCGCGCACCGGGGCGTGCTCCCAGACCAGCGGACCGCGCTTCTCGGCGTGGCAGCTATAGCAGACGTCGTTGACCGTGTCGGCCTTCAGCAGCGGCTGGGTGGGAGAACCGTGGGGGTTGTGGCAGTCGGTGCAGGTCATCTTGCCTTCCGGCACCGGCATGTGGGAGCGCTTGCGGAACTCGGCGCGCTGCTGCTGGTGGCAGCTCTGGCAGGTTTCGGTAATGCTGGGCTTCTTCAGCAGACCAGTGCCGGCGAAACGCGCCATGGGGTTGTGGCAGTCGCTGCAGGCGAGCTTGTTGAGGTCGTGCATGGAGCCGGGCCAGTGTAGGCGCTGGCCGCCCTGGTGGCAGGAGAGGCACTGGCCGTTCTGCTTGTCGATCGGCGTGCCCCACTGCTTGGTGAAGCCGATGATCAGCTTGTCCCCGGGCGGACGGTCGCCTTCGCGCCGTTCGCGCGGGTCGGCGTGCTGCTCGCGCTCCTCTTCGGCGACGTGCAGCGAACCGGGGCCATGACAGGCCTCGCACACCTGGCGTTCCTTCTCGTTGCGCGGATTCTGGCGGAATATCCGCGCATGGGTGGTATGGCCGAAGTGCTGCTCCTCCACCTGGTGACAGGAGACGCAGGCCTGTTCGCCCACGTAGGTGGCCCCGGGAATGGGGTCGGACGTGCCTTGCGCCATCGCGGGCCCGTACAGCAGCATGGCCGCGGCGAACAGGACGAGGGCGTGCGCGAGGGCACGCGTCGCTGGAATGTGACGTGAACGGTTCATGGGTCTCCTGTCCCGCATCGGGAGGCGGTCTGCGCAGACGCGAACAGCACCGTCCGCACGGCAAGAAGCCGTGTGCAAGACCACCTGGGGTAACACCCTGGAAACGCACCGAAACGGACTTTGCGATCGCGCGGCGTGCCTGCAGAAAACACGCGCACCGCGATCATCCGGGTCGGGCGCCCCTCCTCCTATGCCGGCCAGCTACGTCGCCTCTGCCTGACTATCCGCAGGGGGATCGCGCTTGCCGCCATCCTTCCTTAAAAACCTGGACTCAGTCTAGCACCCGGACCGGAAACAAGTTTTTGCAGAAAATTCACCGTTTTTTGCACTGGAGTCTTCTAGGCAGGTGCAGTCGGGGGCCTTGCCGGTCGCCCCGTCGAGACAGGGCGGATGGCCGTCGCGCGCCTGTTTCGGCGTGATGCCGAAGCGCGCGCGGAAGGCGCGGCTGAAGGATGCCTGGTCTTCGAAGCCCCACGCCTCGGCGATCTGGTAGATGGGCCGGCGGGTTTCCGCATGACAGGCCAGTTCGCGCCGGCACGCTTCCAGCCGCGCCGCGGTGACCCATTGCATCAGCCGCATCGGCTCGCGCGCGAACAGCTTGTGGATGTAGCTGACCGACAGGCCGACCCCCTGGGCGATGCTGCCGATGCTGAGCCCGGCATCGTGCAGGTGGGCGCGCACGAAGGCCTTGACGCGCTGCACGTGATAGCTTTCCAGGCGCGAGGCGCCGGCCTTGTACTGCGCGGCGGCGTCGTGGAAGGTGGTGAGCACGGTGCCGAGGATGCCGACCAGCGCGTTGGCGAGTCCGGCCCGCTCCACCGGCGCCAGCGTGCGTCCCATCCGCAGCATGCTCTCCAGCAGTTCGACCAGCACCGCCGCCGGCCCGCAGGCGGTGGGCAGCGTGATGCCAAGCAGCCGCCTCCACCGGGGGAAGGATTCGGCCATGCGCTCGGCGGACATCCACACCGAGAGCAGGCGGAAATCGGCGCCGAAGCGCAGCTCGGCCTCCATGCCGGTATCGAGCAGGAACAGGCCGCCCGGCCCGACGTCGAAGCGCGTCTCGCCCTGGACGACACTCAGGCTGCCGTCGAGCAGTATCGACACCGCGCCCCGTTCGGGCGCGCACGTACAGGACATGGGACAGCCGGCCGTGTCGACGACGCTCAGGGTACCGAGCGGCAACAGCGTCATGCGCGCGGAAAACAGCGCCGCGGGCGACGCTATCCGGTGCGTGCAGCCCAGGCGTTCGCCGAGCGCGGCGGACCAGTAGGCAAGGCGCTCGGACGGCGGAATGTCGTCGGTGGACAGAACGATAGGCATGGCGTCTCCCCGTTACGATGGCCCATCGGTAACGCGGCGCAACTGCCATGCGCCGCCCGGTGTTGGGGAGACGTCCGGCATGGCCCCGCCCGGCGCGGGCGAGGCCGACAACATGCATTTTGTCTCCGGCGAACGGCTCGCGGCACTTCCCGCGCAGCGGCCGTTTCTGTTTTCCTTTATGGGGAGCCCGTCGACGCAAAGGCTCCGGCAGGCCACATCGAGGTGGCCTGCCGGAGCCGTTCTACCATGAGCCGCGCCGCCGGTGCAATGACGTGCGGCACGGTGCGCCGCCCGGGAAGCGCGGCGCAGCCTGCTCAGCGCTGCTGCGTGGAGGGCGGGTGGAACACGTCGGGGGCGACGGACGGGCGTTCCAGGCCGATGTCCTGCTCGATGGGCGGCAGCGAGTGGGCGATGCCCTTGTGGCAGTCGATGCAGGTCTTGCCTTCGGCGAGCCCGGCCTGGTGGGACTGGTTGGAGCGGCGGCCCTGCACCGAGTAGTCGAAGTACTCGTAGCTGTGGCAGTTGCGGCACTCGCGCGAGTCGTTGGCCTTCATCCGCCGCCACTCGTTCTGCGCCAGGCGCAGGCGGTGTTCGCGGAACTTCTCCGGCGTGTCGATGGTGCCCATGACCTTGCCGTAGACCTCCTTGCTGGCCTGGATCTTGCGAATCATCTTGGGTATCCACTCCTTGGGCACGTGGCAGTCGGAGCAGATCGCGCGCACGCCGGTACGGTTCTGGTAGTGGATGGTGTTGCGGTACTCCTTGTAGACGTTCTCCTGCATCTCGTGGCACGAGATGCAGAACTTCTCGGTGTTGGTCCATTCCATCACCGTGTTGAAGCCGCCCCAGAAGACGATGCCCCCTGCGAAGGCGACCGCGATGGTGCCGAGCCCGAGCGCCCGCAGCTTCTGCCACAGGCTGTTCTTCTTCTCGTCAGTCATGACGTTCCCCGTATCGTCTTAGCGCAGTCCCGTGGCGGGACGGAAGGTGTTCTCCACCAGCGGCCTGGCATCGGTCTGTGGTATGTGGCACTGCAGGCAGAAGTAGCGCCGCGGCGAGACGTTCGACAGCTCGCCGCCGTCCCGGTCCTTGAAGTGAGTGAGGCTCACCTTGGTGGCGCCGGCTTCCTGGTAGCGCGACCAGGCGTGGCAGTCCATGCACTTGTTGAAGTTCAGCGACACCTCGTAGCCCTCCACCCGGTGCGGGATCAGCGGCGGCTGCTGCACGTAGTCGCGCGGGATCGGCGGGCTGTCCGGCAACTGGCGGAAGTTGCCCGGCGACGGTTCGGGCGCGGCGACATCCGCCCCGCGCACGCTGGACACGCTCTGGGCCAAGGGGGCGGTGGCGGCACCGAGGCCGAGTGCGGCCACCAGGGACAACACGAAATTACGGGTCTTGGGGTTCATGACTCGCTCCTGTCAAATCGGGTCGTAATGCGAAACACGTCCTTGCTGCACACGTCGATGCAGCGGCCGCAGGTGGTGCAGTTGCGGTCGAGGATGAGGGGATGGTCCTGCCCGACGGCCTTGAGCGCCGGGCGGATGACCTGGGGTTCGGGACACACCGCGAAGCAGTCCATGCAGTCGTCGCAGCGGCTGCGCCCGCGGGCGGACACGCGCGGCAGCGCACCGTAGCCGAGCAGGCCGTAGGCCGCGCCCATGGGGCACACGTGGCCGCACCAGCCGCGTCCGGCGATGAAGAGGTCGTACAGGAAGATGCCGAGCACGATGCCCCAGGCCAGGCCGAAGCCGAAGATCAGCCCGCGGTGGAACATGGACACCGGATTCACCCACTCCCAGGCCAGCGTACCGCTGATGGCCGCGGCGGCGAGCACGAAGCCGAGCAGCCAGTAGCGCGTGTGGGCGTGGGGCACCTTGCCGCCCTTCAGCCCCAGGCGGCGGCGCAGCCAGGCCGCGGCGTCGGTGACCATGTTGACCGGGCATACCCAGGAGCAGAACACCCGCCCGCCCACCAGCAGATAGAAGGCCAGTACGATGCCGCCGCCGATCAGCGCTTCCTTGTACGGCAGGTGGCCGGCGGCGAAGGATTGGGCGATCAGGAACACGTCGGTGAGCGGCAGCACGCCCAGGGTGAGGCTGGACGAGAGATTGCCCTTGACGATCCACAGGCCGAACCACGGCCCGGCGAGGAACAGGGCCAGGATGCCGAGCTGCGACAGGCGCCGCGCCAGCAGCCACTTGTGGGCGCGCAGCCAGCCCTTTTCCTTGACCGCATCGGCGCCGGGGCGGGAGACCACGGTCCGCAGCGCCCGTCCGCGCGCGGCCGGGTCGGCATGGAGGACCGGATCGCAGGTCTCGCTCATGGCTTCCACCCCGAATCGAGCCCGCCCGGCGCATAGGGTGCCGGCTCGTCGGCACCGGGCTGCGGCGCGCTGCCCTGGCGCAAGCGGGTGTCGCCGTAGGCCTGGCCTTCCATGCCGCGCACCGGCAGTTCCACCTGGTCGCCGATCAGCGAACGGCCGTGGGCGGCGCGCTCTTCCCAGCCCTTGCGGTAGTGCTCGGCGGTCGAACCCTTGGCGAGCGCGATCGGCAGCACCTTGATCGCCGCCTCGCCCGGCAGCACACAGGCCTGCTCGCACTTGCCGCAGCCGGTGCAGTGGTCCGAATGCACCGTGGGCAGGAACATGGCGTGACGGTCGGAGCGCGGATTGTGGAACAGCTCCAGGGTGATGGCCTTGTCGATCACCGGGCACACCCGGTAGCACACGTCGCAGCGCAGGCCCAGGTAGTTGAGGCAGGTTTCCTGGTCGATGAGCACCGCCAGGCCCATGCGCGCGTTCCCGATGTCGGTGAGCCCGCGGTCCAGCGCGCCGGTGGGACAGGCGACCACGCAGGGGATGTCCTCGCACATCTCGCAGGGGATGCGGCGGGCGTTGAAATACGGCGTGCCGGTGGCGATGCCATCGCCCAGTTCGGCAAGCTCGAGCGTGTCGTAGGGACAGTCGCGCACGCACAGCCCGCAGCGCACGCAGGCGGCGAGGAAATCCTCCTCCGCCAGCGCGCCCGGCGGGCGCAGCGCGGACGCCGGCAGCGCGGACGCCTGGCGGGCGTAGAGGCCGACGCCGAGGGCGAGCAATCCAGCGCCGCCGGCCACCCCGGCCGCTTCACGCAGGAAGCGGCGGCGGGGCGGGGTTCTCGGCTCCTCGGCATGCTGGGTCTGTTTGTCGCTCATGTCCGCAATAGCGTTGGTTAGCAAGTGCCTCCCCCTTCAAGAGGGAGGACAGGAACTCGTGTTCGCGCCGCAGGCGCTGCCTTCTCCCTCCCCTTCAAGGGGAGGGCCGGGGTGGGGATGGGTTTCGGGCGAGGCTCTCACAGACGCCTGCCAATCCCGATGGAAACCCATCCCCCTCCTAACCTCCCCCTTGAAGGGGGAGGAGCAGACCACCGCACTCAAGTCAGGCCTTCAGCACCTTCACCGCGCACTTCTTGAAGTCGGTTTCCTTCGAGAGCGGGCAGGTGGCGTCCAGCGTGAGCTTGTTGATCAGCCGGCCTTCGTCGAAGAAGGGCACGAAGATCAATCCGCGCGGCGGCTTGTTGCGCCCGCGGGTTTCCAGGCGGGCCACGATCTCGCCGCGCCGGGAGGCGACCTTGACCGCCATGCCGCGCTGCAGCCCGCGCTGGGTGGCGTCGTCCGGGTGCATGAAGATCTGAGCCTCGGGCACCGAGCGGTGCAGTTCCGGCACACGGCGGGTCATGGAGCCCGTGTGCCAGTGCTCCAGCACGCGGCCGGTGCACAGCCACAGGTCGTATTCCTTGTCCGGCATCTCGGGCGGGTCCTGGTAGGGCAGCGCGAAGATCACCGCCTTGCCGTCCTTGTGGCCGTAGAACTTCACGTCCTCGCCGGCCTTGACGTAGGGGTCGTAGCCTTCGCGGAAGCGCCACAGGGTTTCCTTGCCCTCCACCACCGGCCAGCGCAGGCCGCGCGCCTTGTGATAGACGTCGAAGTCCGCCAGGTCGTGGGCGTGGCCGCGGCCGAACGCCGCGTATTCCTCGAACAGGCCCTTCTGCAGGTAGAAGCCGAAATCCTTGGACTCGTCGTTCGTGTAGCCGGGAATGGCGTGGCCGTTGGCCTTTTCCAGTTCGGTGAGGGGGAACTTGTCCACCTGGCCGTTCTTGTAGAGCACGTCGAACAGCGTCTTGCCCTTGTAGGCCGGATTCTTGGCGAGCAGTTCGGCCGGCCACACGTCCTCCACCTTGAAGCGCTTGGAGAATTCCACGTACTGCCACAGGTCGGATTTCGACTCGCCGGGGGCGGACACCTGCTGGCGCCAGAACTGGGTGCGGCGCTCGGCGTTGCCGAAGGCGCCTTCCTTCTCCATCCACATGGCCGAGGGCAGGATCAGGTCGGCCGACAGGGCGGACACGGTGGGATAGACGTCGGAGACCACCACGAAGGCTTCCGGATTGCGCCAGCCCGGGTAGATCTCGTCATTGACGTTGGGCCCGGCCTGCATGTTGTTGGTGGTGCTGGTCCAGTAGCACTTGAGCTTGCCGTCCTTGAGCGCGCGGCTCTGGGCCACGGCGTGCAGGCCCACCCAGCCGGGAATCGTGCCTTCCGGCAGCTTCCAGTTCTTCTCGGCGATGGCGCGGTGCATGGGGTTCATGACCACCATGTCCGCCGGCAGGCGGTGGGCGAAGGTGCCCACCTCGCGCGCGGTGCCGCAGGCCGAGGGCTGGCCGGTGAGGGAGAAGGGGCTGTTGCCCGGCTCGCTGATCTTGCCCACCAGCAGGTGGACGTTGTAGATCATGTTGTTCACCCAGGTGCCGCGGGTGTGCTGGTTGAAGCCCATGGTCCAGAAGGAGGTGACCTTGCGCTTCGGGTCGGCGTACAGCTCGGCCATGCGCTGCAGGCGGTCGGCCGGCACGCCGGAGAGCTTGGCGACCTTTTCCAGCGTGTAGTCGGAGACGAACTTGGCGAACTCCTCGAAGCCGATGTCCTTGGCCGCGCCCGTGTCGCCCTTGGGCTTGCCGTCCGCGCCCGGATAGCCGTTGCTGGCGGCCTTGGCCTCCAGCGGATGGTTGGGGCGCAGGCCGTAGCCGATGTCGGCCTCGCCCAGCTTGAACTTGACGTTCCTGGCGACGAAGTCCTTGTGCACCTTGCCCGTGCTGATGATGTGGTGGCAGATGTAGTTGAGGATCGCCAGGTCGGTCTGCGGCACGAAGATCATCGGGTTGTCGGCCAGCTCGTAGGAACGGTGCTCGAAGGTCGACAGCACGTGTACTTCGCAGCTTTCGTGGGTCAGGCGGCGGTCGGTGATGCGGCTCCACAGGATGGGGTGCATCTCCGCCATGTTGCTGCCCCACAGCACGAAGGCGTCGGCGTTCTCGATGTCGTCGTAACAGCCCATAGGCTCGTCGATGCCGAAGCTGCGCATGAAGCCGACCACCGCGCTGGCCATGCAGTGGCGCGCGTTGGGGTCGATGTTGTTGCTGAGAAAGCCCGCCTTGTACAGCTTGGCCGCGGCATAGCCTTCCCAGATGGTCCACTGCCCGGAGCCGAACATGCCGACCGACCGCGGCCCGTGCTCCTTGAGGGCGGCCTTCCACTTCTCCGCCATGATGTCGAAGGCCTGCTTCCAGGAGATCGGCGTGAACTCGCCGTTCTTGTCGTACTTGCCGTTCTTCATGCGCAGCAGGGGCTTGGTGAGCCGGTCGTTGCCGTACATGATCTTGGACAGGAAGTAGCCCTTGATGCAGTTAAGGCCGCGGTTGACCGGGGAATCCGGGTCGCCCTGGGTGGCCACCACGCGGCCGTTCTGCACACCGACCAGCACCGCACAGCCTACGCCGCAGAAGCGGCATACGCCCTTGTCCCAGCGCACCTTGGTCGCTGCCGCGTTGGTCTGCGCCTGGGCCACCACCGGGATGCCGGCGATGCCCGTGGATGCCGCCGCGGCCGCGACCGCGTTGGACTTGATGAATGAGCGTCGATCCATGTTCGTCATGCCTCCTGTAATCCAAGACCTTCGTCGGTGTATTCGTAGGCGAGGCTCACGCTGAGCGCGTGCCCGGCCGTACTCACCGCCAGAATCGAATCCGTCGTTGCGTAGCCCTCGCCGTCTTCCACGGTGACGATCAGGTGGCCGCTCTCTTCGCAGCGGCCGTGCACCTCCACGCCGGGAATGCCGCGGTACAGCGCTTCCAACTGCGTGAAGTGCTCGGGCTTGGCGCGGACCACCAGACTTGCGATGTTCATTCCATCTTCTCCATGGTCAGGGCGTGCGCCGGACAGGGCGCCACACAGGCGCCGCAACCGGTACACGACACGGCATCCAGTTCGGGCAGGGCCACCCCGCCGATGCGCGGGCGGAAACGGATCGCCGAAAGCTCGCAGATCTCTCCGCACACCCGGCACTCCACCCCATGCAAGGCGAGGCAGGCGCTACCCACGGCAGCGCGCAGCGCCCACGGCGCCGCCGCTTCCTGGCGAAACAGCGCGCCGCTCTTGCACTGCGTGACGCAGTCGCCGCAGAACACGCACTCGCCGCGCTCGAAATCCACTTTCGGAAAACCACCGTCGCCGCGCGTCAGGATCGAACCCGGACAAGCGTCCAGACAGGCGTCGCAACGCGTGCAGCGCTCCAGGAACGCCGCCTCACCCAGCGCCCAGGGCGGGCGCTGGGCGGGCTCCACCCGGCTCGGGCGGCCGCGCAGGAAACCTCGGCGGGTCAGGGATACGGCGTCCAAGATGGGCTCTCCGTCTTGCTCACGGAGGCCATTTCAGACCCCGCTGGCAGCAAGGTCATTGACAGCCGTCAAGCTGAGAATCGCTCTCATCCCGGCCGGCAAGCCGGAACGGACCGGACGTCGTCGCATTACCGACATCGTTATATATATGTCGACTTATAAACAAGCGACGGCACCGGTGCAGCACAACCCGTCCGGCAGCGATTCAATCCTGAATCATTACGTTACTCATCAACAAGTTGAATAAGAACGCAGACGGACTGACTTTTTGGCGATGGCACGGAATCTGCTGTATTTGTATATTGAAATATATAGATAAGAACCTGCCCGATTGAACGCGCGCTCCCTGGGCTCTCCCGTACGAAAACGCTTCTGCGGCGGGTGCAGTGCCAAGGAATGGAGCCACGATGAACGCCGACCGACTCCTAGCATCCGTTTGCGGCGCAAGCGCCAGCGTGCGCAAGCTTGCGGCGGGCGCCACGCTCTTCTCCGCCGACACGCCGTCCGCCGGCGTCTACACCGTAGTGAAGGGGCGGGTTCGCCTGGAACGCATCACCGAACGCGGCAAGGAAGCGGTGCTTTTCGTCGCCCAGCCCGGCGCCCCCTTCGCGGAAGCGTCGATCTTCTCGGACGTTTACCATTGCTCGGCCGTGGCTGTGACCAATGTTTCGGTCAATTTCTATCCCAAGCAGAAACTCCTGGCCGAGTTCCGGGACAACCCCGTGTTCACCCTGGCGTACGCCAGGATGCTCGGGCACCAGCTCATGCTCGCGCGCACCCGGCTGGAGCGCGCCAACATGAACAACGCTGGCGAGCGCATACGCCACTTCCTGATGCTGGAAACCGGCCCGGACGGCTACAGCCTCGAACGCCCGGGCGCGCTCAAGGAACTGGCTGCGGAACTGAGCCTCACCCCCGAGGCGCTCTACCGGACACTCACCCAGATGACGAAAGCGGGCGAGATCGAACGGACCACCTCCGCCCTGCACCTCATCGGCCGCTGAACCCGGCGCGGGGCCTGCGCGGGCGGGCTCCCGCATCGCTATATCCAAATAAATATAGCGACACATGATCGCAATCATGGCACGCGCTTGCCATGCTCCCTAAATTCGGCCCATGCGCGCCCATTGGCGCACTGAACAAGCCTCATTCCGCAACGCCGCCGCCAGTCCACACGTCGTTCCCTGAACGCCATCGGGCATCGGCACCGCTATTTATCATGAGGAACAACGCGATGAAACCTGCTTCCTTGAACCATGCCTACCGCCTCGTCTGGAGCGATGTGCTCGGTGCCTTCGTGGCGGTGGCCGAATTCGCCCGCGCCCGCGGCAAGTCCCGCAGCGGGCGGGCGCTGCTCGCCCCCGCGCTGCTGGCTCCGGCGCTGGCGCTGGCCGGCCCTTCCGGCGGGGTGCTCACCCATGGTTCGGCTTCGATCTCCCAGGCCGGCAAGCTCACCGAGATCATCCAGAGCAGCCAGAAGGCGGTGATCAACTGGCAGGGCTTCTCGGTCGGCCAGGACGAGACGGTCAATTTCCGCCAGCCCGATGTCTCGGCGGTGACGCTCAACCGCGTGGTCGGCAACGAGCGCAGCGTGATCGACGGGACGGTGAATGCCAACGGCCAGGTCTTCCTGATCAACGCCAACGGGGTGCTGTTCGGCCAGGGTGCGCAGGTCGATGTCGGTGGGCTGGTGGCGGGGACGCTGGACATCGGCGACGAGGATTTCATGGCCGGGCGCTACACCTTCTCGGGCAGCGGCGGCACGGTCCTCAACCAGGGGGTGCTGACGGCGGCGCAGGGCGGCTACATCGCGCTGCTGGGCAAGGAGGCGATCAACGAGGGGGTGATCACGGCAACGCTGGGGACGGTGAGCCTGAACGGCGCCGAGAAGGTGACGCTGAATTTCGCCGGCAATTCACTGGTGGGCGTGACGCTGGAGCAGGGGGCGCTGGATGCGCTGGTGGCGAACCGGCAGGCGATCCTGGCCGATGGCGGGCGGGTGTTCCTCACCGCCAGGGCGGCGGACGAGCTGCTCAGCGCGCAGGTGAACAACACGGGTGTCGTGCAGGCGCGCACGCTGGGCGAGCTGAAGGGCGAGATCGTCGCCTATGCCCATGGGGGCGTGGCCAACATCGACGGCACGCTCGACGCCAGCGCACCGGACGGCGGCGACGGCGGCTTCATCGAGACCTCGGGCAAGGAGGTCAACATCGCCGACGGCAGCGTGGTGACGACCAGGGCTGCGGATGGGAAAAGCGGCACCTGGCTGATCGATCCGGAGACATTCACCATCGGCGAGGGCGGCAATGCCAGCGGCGCGACCGTCGAGGCCGCGCTGGCCAACAATGGCGAGTTCATCGCCACGGCCTCGAACGGGGATGTGAACGTCAACGATGCGATCAGTTGGTCGTCCGGCACGCTGACGCTGACCGCCAGCGAGAACGTCCTGATCAATAACGTGCTCAGCGCGACGGGAACAGCCAGCTTCTCCGCCAACTACGGCCGCGTCGTCGATGCCTCCGGCGATCCCACCTCCGCCCTGACAAACGGCACCGGCAAGGATGCCGATGAGGTTCCGTATGGGCTTTACATGGCCCAAAGCGGTTTTGCCTCCTTCGCCGGCAGGGTGGACTTTTCCGGCAGCGGCACGGTGACGCTCAATGGCGTCATCCATACGGTGATTGGCGACGCGGGTGACATGGCCGCCGTGACGGAAGGCGGCAATTACGTGCTCGGTGCGGATCTCGGCGACACCTACACTCATCAGCGCATCGCGGCCTTCAATGGAAATCTGAATGGTTTCGGCCATACGCTGCTGTACGCGAACAACGCCAGCACCAGCGGCCAGGCAGGCGGGTTGTTCGGCGTCCTGGGCAGTGAAGCCGTCCTGACCAACCTCGGCGTGCTCAACGGCTCCTCGATCTCGAACGGCAGTTCCGCGGCTGTCGGGCGTGTGGCCAACATCAACCACGGCAGCATCGTAAACGTCATCTCCGAAGGCGACATCAGCAATACCGTGGCAGCCGTGGATGGCGCCAGCAGCATCGGCGGCATGGTCGGCATCAACCACGGCCTGATCGCCCGGAGCTATCACCTGGGCGGCAACGTCGGGGCGGTCGTCATTGCCGGCGGTCTCGTCGGCACCAACGAAACAACCGGACGCATCGTGGATAGTTCCGTGCGTGGCGGCTACGTCGGAAATGTCGGCAACGCCAACAGCAAGAACGCCACCTGGCTGGGAGGATTTGCCGGGGTCAACAAGGGCACGATCGCGCGCTCGTATACCAACAGCTTTCTTTATTCCGGTACTGCGAGCACATACAAGGACTCCTGGTATACCAGCGGTCTGAAATGGGGGGGCTTTGTCGGGCGGAATGCCGGGGAGATTTCCGAAGCCTACGCCTACAAGACGGCCACGAGCCCGGATACCGCGCGCTATCTGACCGTGGCCGGTTTCGTATATGAGAACACCGGCGCCATTACCAATGCTTATTCCTACAACACCTTGAACGGGAACCGGGGAAACAGCGCGGGTTTCGCATACATCAATTCGGGCACCATCAGCAATGCCTATGTCCGATGGGGGGCCATGACGCAAAGCGCGGACCGGTGCGGATTCGTCTGTGACAATACCGGCGGTGAATTGAACAACGCATATTGGAGCGTCGAGAGCAACACGGGTACCATCACGGGCACGGCGGGCACGACGTCCGCCAGCGCCCTGACCAGCCCCGATACTCTGGCCAGTTACGGCGGTTTCGACCCGGGCATCTGGAACAGCGCCCAAAGCGGCTTCCCGATGCTGTCGAATCTTGCCTCGGTCTTCGTCGGCAACGACGTGGTCACGCTCAGGTACGGCAACGATCCTTTCACCTCCACTGGTGATCTCTACAACACGACCAGCCCGCTGCGCGCCGTGGGGCTGCAGGCCGGCGACACCGCGGCCAGTGTCTTGAGCATCCGCCCCGAATTTCTTTCTTTCGGCTATCTGGACGCAGGAACCTATGCCGCTGCCGACGTGGTTGCGTCCGGAGCCGGTATTTACGGCCTCTACGGGGCCTTCGTCGTCAGTCCGGCACTGCTTTATTTCGGGCAGTTCGGCATGGGCATGGGGGTCATCGCCGACAAGACGTATGACGGAACGACGGCGGCGACGCTCAAGGATGGAGTGCCGTTCGGTGGATTCACGACCGACAGGACGGGGGCATTCACGCTCATCGGCGACCAGACATTGACCGTCAGCTACACGGCAAGTTTCGACAGCAAGGATGCCGGTGCGAGCCGAAGCGTCACCATTGCCGACATCTCGATCACCGACGGCGAAAATGGCGGCAAGGCCAGCAATTATGTCCTCGCCGACACGTCCGCCCTGACCGCCACCGCGGCGATCGCCACCAGGGCACTGACGGAGGCGGATCTGATCGCCAGTATCGGAGGCAAGGTCTATGACGGCGACGCCACCGCCACCGTCAATCTCGGCTCCAGCGACACGGCGGCATTGCAGGACATTGCCAATGGCACGCTGGGGTTCAGCTACACTTCCGCCGCCTTTGCCGATGCCAATGCCGGATCGGGCAAGGCGGTGACGATCTACGGTTTGAGCCTGACGGGAAGCGACGCGGCCAACTACACGCTGGGGACGACCACGCTGACCGGCAGCGCCGACATTGCGCAGCGCCCGGTCAACGTGTTCGGCAGCAGCACGGACGCAAGCCTCACGACGGTCGATGCCAGTACGCTCTCCCTGGGCAATACGGTCCACGGCGACACGGTCAACCTGCTCGGCACCGCGCTCCTCCTCTCCAGCAATCCAGGCAGCAATGGGCTGGATACCGGCGGCCTGTCCCTCGACAATTCCAACTACACCCTGGTCGGCGGTGTCGCCAGTTTCACCATTGGCGATTTCTCCCGAACCGTCAGTTCCGCCAGCCGCGGCGTGAGCTTCGACGATGACGATACGCCGACGGTGATTACCACCACCCAGGACAAGTCCATCATCAACTGGCAGAACTTCGCCATCAATGAGGGGGAGACGGTCAGGTTCGACCAGCCGAATACCTACTCCATCGTCCTGAACCGGGTGCTGGGGAATACCGAAACCATCATTGCCGGCGCTCTGGCATCGAATGGGCGAGTATTCATCATCAACCCGAATGGCGTCTTGTTCTCCGCCGGCGCCTCGGTGGATGTGGCCGCCCTGCTCGCCAGTACGCACACGATCAGTGACGACGATTTCCAGAACGGGAACTACGTCTTTTCCGCCTCCGGTGGCAGTGGCTCGGTCATCAATGAAGGAGACATCATCATCATGGATGGTGGTTTCCTGGCGCTGGCCAGCGGCAACGGAGTGGAAAGCGGCGGCACGCTGACGGCCAGGAACGGCGGCGACATCGATGCGCTGCTGGCATCCGCCAACGGCATGACGCTTGTCCTGGACGAGTCGTCCAACGGGCAATCCGGTCATTCCTTTTCCGGTCTTGCCGGTATCACGAGGCTTTCCGGCACGGTAAACCTGGGCGACGGGCTGCTGGAGACCGCGGGGGGCGGGATCAACGATACCGCCACGATCACGGCGGGCACCCGCTCTATCACCCTGCCCGGCATCACGGTGGGGAACGGGGGCACCTACGGCGCCGACTATGTGGAGAATCAGCTTGCCAGCCGCAACCTGACCCTGAATTCGCTGGAAGGCGATCTGATCGTTGCCGATGACATTGCCTGGGACAGCGACAGCAAACTGGCGTTGTCCGCGCGGGACACCATCACCATCGAGGGGCGCATTGCCGCCCACGGCGCCAATGCCGGAGTGGCGCTGAACAGCACCGACTACTACATCGATTCGGCCCGGCTGGATTACGACCAGAATCCCACGGGGCATGAAAATGCCGGGATCACCCTGAGTGGCGGGAACGCCACCTTGAACATCAATGGCGACGATTATGTCCTGTTGCAGGATATGGCCGACGTTCTGGCCATCCAGGACAACAGCGCGGGCCACTATGCGCTGGCGCAGGAAATCGATGCTGCCGGCACGATCTACGCTGCCGCGCCCATCACCACTTTCTCGGGCACACTGGCCGGCCTCGGCAACGTCATCAGGGGGCTGACCATCGATGCGGGCAACGATGATCATGTCGGCTTGATCGGGCAGGCCGGACCAGGGACCGTCATCCGCGACCTCGGGGTGGAAGAAGCCGATATCCGCGGCGGCAGCTACATGGGGGTGCTGCTTGGTGCGGGCTTGGGGGCGACGCTCAACGAAAATAATGTGGTTGTCGACGTCAACGAGATCGTTCTGGATAACGTATGGGTCAGCGGTACTGTGACCGGGCCGCAGACCACCGTCGGCCACGAGATGGTCGGCGGCATGGCGGGTTCCCTGCTTCACGCGCAGGTCAGCAGAGCCAGGGCGGATGTGGATGTCGTCGTGCTGAATCCGCCCGATTACGATATCCGGGGAACCCAGCCGTCAAACAACATTGGCGGTTTGTTCGGCTGGGTTTCCGTTTCGGACATCAGCCATTCGTATGCCACCGGCGATGTGACTGGCCAGAATCAGACCGGCGGCCTGATCGGTCGCATGCAGTCCGATTCCACGCTTACCTATTCCTGGGCAAGCGGCAACGTATCCGGCGGCCCGCTGACATCTCCAGACCTGGAAGGGAATTACGGCACCATCGCCCGCAGTGTCGGTGGTCTGGTCGGTGACGTGAGCGGTTCCGTGCTGGACTACGTGAAAGCCTTTGGCGATGTCACCGCCGGCCAGTGGGCCGGCGGCCTCATCGGGAGCAGCTTCAGCTCCTCGATCGATCATGCCGTTGCCAGCGGCAATGTGTATGCATACTGGGTCGACACGGGCTACTTCACGAACTGCCGGGTCGGCGGCCTGATCGGTTACAACGTCGATGGAAGCGTGTCCAACTCGTCGGCGTCGGGTGACGTGATAACCAACGGCACCGATAAATATGGCGGCATGTTCGGCGGTACCCAGGTCGGAGGCTTGATCGGGGAGAACGACGGAGGTGTCGTGACGAGTTCGTCTGCTACCGGGAATGTCGAAGGCATTCAAGGAGATGTTGCGGCCTTGATCGGCGACAACTCCGGCGAAGTCCGCGACTCCTGGGCGAGTGGCACGGTCAGCAGATACTACAGCTACGCCAACAATGAGTATCTGGTCGGCTCGAATTCCGGAGGAACCATCGTCAATTCCTCCGGTTCGGGGACCGTCATCGACACATCGCCCGCTCCGCCAACGGATTCAACGCCCGATCCCGTCCGGGAACTGCAATATCAAGCGGCGCAATCCATTGGCGGAGTCATCCAGCAGGAAGCTGGTTCCAGAAGCATCATCCCACAGCCCGGACCTTTCACGGCAGCCGGGGGCAATGCCGCCCCGCCGCCGGTCGGAGCCAGCATCACGGTTCTGGACCGCCACTTCAGTGCGGATATCGAGAGCATCGAAGTCGATGGAAGGGCTTTCGATCTGAAGGGTGGCGAAACGAGCGATCGGAACGAGGAAGAGGAAGGGGAAGAGCGCCGACGGCGTGCCCGCTGACGGTTGACGACCATCCATACGGGCACCTCGCGCCGTCCGCCGTGGCGGCGCCTCGCCTCCCTTTTTCGTATTTCCAGAGAGCAATCAAGATGAAGACAGGTAAATGTCCGGCTTTTTCCCGGAAGAGCTTTAACCGTGCCCTGCTGCTGGCCTGCGCCGGCGGTCTGTCGGCCAGTGCCTGGGCGCAGGCGCCGGCGGTGCCGTTCGGCATCGGCGACGCGCAGCGCGAAACGGAGCGGCCGCGGCCGATGTCGCCGCCCGAACAGGCACCGCTGCCGCGCCTCCACCAGCAGGAGGAGGTGCCGTTGTCGCTGCCGGAGGGCGAAACGCTGCAGGTGAACGAATTCGTGCTCGAAGAGATCGCGCCGCTGGCCGAAGCGGAACTGCAGGCGGTGCTTGAACCATACAAGGGCAAGGCGTTGAGCATGGCGCGGATCGAAGAGGCGGCCGCGAAGCTGACGGCGCTGTACCGCGCGCGCGGTTACCTGGTGGCCAGGGCTTACGTGCCGCGCCAGGATGCGCGCGACGGACGGCTGCGCATCCGGGTGCTGCTCGGACAGTATGGCGAGATCCGTTTGCAGAACGGCAGCCTGGTCGGCGACGGAATGATTCGTGGCCTGTTCGGGGCCTTGCAGGGCGGGGCGCCGATCGAACAGGACGGCCTGGAACGGGCGATGCTGCTGGTGTATGACCTGCCCGGAGCGCAGATGCCGCAGATTTCTCTGTCGCCGGGGCAGGCGCAGGGGCAGAGCGACCTGGACATCCAGGTCGGGACCGGGCCGAGATGGAACGCTTATGCGTTGCTCGACAACTACGGCTCGCACTATACCGGCAAGACGCGCCTGAGCCTGAGCGGCAGAGTCAATTCACCGCTGGGCATCGGCGACCGGCTGAGCGTGGATGGCATGCGCAGCGACGGCGAGGGTTTGCTGTACGGGCGGGCGGCGTACAGCCTGCCGCTCGGCCATTCCGGCCTGCGTGGCGAGGTGGCGGTGGGGCGGACGACCTACGAACTGGGCGATCAGTTCAAGATACTCGATTACAACGGGGTGTCGGAGCAGGTCGAGGCGAAGCTGTCGTATCCGGTGCTGCGGACCCGGCAGCAGGATCTGCGGGTCGAACTGGGCTGGACCGAAAAGCGGATGCACGACGATTTCTCCGGTATCAAGCTGAACGAAAAGCGGGCCCGGGTGGCGACCCTGGACCTGCGCTATCAGCACTGGGGCAATCTGCTCGGCAAGGCGGCCTACGGCAGTGCGCGGGTCGGCCTGAGCCAGGGCCGGATACGCTTCGACGAGGCGGAGGAAAAGGCGCTGGACAGGGCCGGGGCGGATACCCAGGGCAGCTATGGCAAAGTCAATCTGAACCTGGGCGGCAGCCTGGCGCTGGCCGAGCGCTGGAGCCTGGACGGCCTGTTCGAGGGGCAGTATGCGCTGAACGACAAGAACCTGGACGGCAGCGAAAAGATGAACCTGGCCGGGGCGAATGGTTTGCGGGCCTATCGCGAGGGGATTTCGGCGGACAACGGCTGGCGGGCCGACCTGTCGCTGCGCTACCGCTTGCCGGACGTGCTCGGGGTGCAGCATCAGGCCGGCGTGTTCGCCGGCACGGGGCGGGTGTTCGACAGCGACACGGGCTGGAACCCGGGGGCGGGCAATGGCGTGCGCCGTTCGGATGCCGGCCTGAGCTACCAGTTGTTGTACGGGCCGGTGTTCATGCGCGTGCAGGCGGCACATGCGCTGAACAGGGTGGACCGGCAAAGCCGCACCCGCATCCTGGCGATGGCCGGCGTCGGCTTCTAGAAGGGTAAACGTCATGGGGAACATGGATTGGCTGGCGGGTGCGATCGACTATGGCGTCATCGGTTTGCTGGCGCTGTTGAACGTGCTGGCACTGGCCATCGCGCTGGAGCGCTTTTTCTTCTACCGGCGCCTCGATCTCGCCGCCATCGGCAGCAAGCCGGAACTGGAACTTGCCTTGAGCCGGCGCCTGTTCGTCATCGCCTCGGTGGCCAGCAATGCGCCCTACCTGGGCCTGCTCGGCACGGTGTTCGGGATCATGCTGACCTTCTACCGGATGGGCCAGAACGCGGCGATCGACGCCGGCGAGATCATGATGGGCCTGGCGCTGGCGCTGAAGGCGACGGCCGCCGGGCTGGGCGTGGCGCTGGTGGCGGTGGTCCTCTACAACAGCCTGCTGCGCAAGGCCAAGGTGCTGACGCTGACCTGGGAGATCGGGCATGGACGACAAGGGCTTTGAAAGCCTGAACATGATCCCCTTCATCGACATCATGCTGGTCCTGCTGACCATCGTGTTGACGACGTCGAGTTTCATCGCCACCGGCCGCATCGCCGTCAATTTGCCCGAGGCGAGCCGGCAGCAGGCCGAGCTCCAGGAATCCTGGGTCATCGAGATCGATGCGCAGGGCCAGTTGTTCCGCGACGGCGAAGCGCTCAGCCTGGAGGGCCTGGAAGGCCGGGTGGCGGGCCTGGAGAAGGACACCGCCTTCCTGCTGCGCGCGGACAAGGCGCTGGCCTTGCAGCGCTTCATCGACGTGGTGGATCTGCTCAAGCAGAAAGGCTTCGCCCGTATCGCGGTCGAGACGGTGGCGGCGGGATAGATGGGGACGTGGTGAAGCACACGTTTACTCCCCGGCTGTGGCCGTGGCTGCTGGTGTCGCTGGGCGTGCATGGGGCGCTGACCCTGCCGTGGATGCACGGCTGGGAGGAAAAGAAGCCGCCGGAACGGCGCCAGCCGCTCAATCTGGACTTTCTCGGCGTGCTGGCGGAGCGCCAGGCACAGGCACAGCAACAGGGCGCGCAGGAAACCCAGGCCCCGCAGGAAGCGGGCGAACCCAAACCCGCCCCGCAGCCACGCCCGAAGCAGGAAGCGCGCAAGAAGCAGCCCAAGCGGGTGGAAAGCGACAAACCGCTGGTAGTGGCGGAAAAGCCCATAGAGGAGCCCCCCGCGGAGCAGACCCCGCCGCCAGCGCCCCCCGCCGGCGATGCCGGTGCGAGGCCACAGGATGCTTCGGTGGAAGGCTTGGCCATGGAGCGCCAGCAGCAACACATCGACGCGCCGAGAACCGAGGAGGAAGCGCTGCGGCGCTATCTGACCTGGGTCCACCGGAAGGTTCAGGGGCAACTCGCCTATCCCGCGGAAGTACGGCGGGCGCTGCAGAAGGGGGCCACCAAGGTCGGTTTCCGGATCGGCCTTCAGGGAGAAATCGTAGGGAACCGGGTGGACGTCCTGGGCAGCAGCGGCCATCCCGCGCTGGATCAGAGCGCCGTCGACGCGGTCATCAAGGCGGCCCCGTTCCCGCCGCCCATGCGGGAATTGCGGGTTGCCTTCAACATCGGTTTCAGGGCCGAGCTGCGGGCGCACGGCCAGACGCCCTGACGAAAGCGCCCGGCCCTCAGCCGCGCAGATGCTCCACCGCCCACACGGCGGCCTCGACCCGCGAGCGCAGGCCCAGCTTGCGCAGGATGTGCTTCACGTGGACCTTCACCGTGCCTTCGGCGATGTCCAGTTCGCGGCCGATCAGCTTGTTGGACAGGCCGCCGGCGATCAGCTCCAGGATGCGCTGCTCCTGCTCGGTGAGGCCGGCCTCGCCCACGCTCTCCGGGCGACGCTCGGTGCGCAGCGCGGCGGCGAGCAGGTGGGTGAGTTTGTCGGTCACCACCACCCGCCCGGCGGCCGCATTCTGCACGCATTCGAGCATTTCCTCCGGCTCCATGTCCTTCAGCAGGTAGCCGTCGGCACCGCCGCGCAGGGCGGCGACGAGGTCGTCGCCGTGGTCGGAGACGGTGATCATCACCACACGGGTGTCGAGCTGGGCGTCGCGCACGCCGCGCAGCACCTGCAGGCCGGAGACGTCCTTCATGTTGAGATCGAGCAGCAGCAGGTCGGGCTGCAGTTCGCAGGCGAGCCGCAGCCCCTCCGTGCCGCTGGCGGCCTCGCCGATCAGGTGGAAGGCCGGAATGGTCTGCAGCAACTGGGCGAGGCCCTTGCGGAACAGGGGGTGGTCGTCGACGATGAGGACGCGCTGGACGGTATCGTTCATGCGGAATGCCATGCAGATTGGCCGGACGTGCTGCCGGCGAGGATGGCGGGCTCCGGCGGAGCGGCGGGGAAACGCAGTGCGACGCGCGTGCCACCGCCCGGGCGCGGGCCGATGGCGATGTCGCCGTGCAGGCCGTGGGCGCGTTCGCGCATGATGGTCATGCCGTAGTGGTGGTGGCCGTCGGCGGTCGGCGGCTGCAGGCCGATGCCGTCGTCCTCCACGGCGACGTGCAGCTCGCGCCCGTCGGGGCAGGCGATGCGCACCCAGGCGTGGTTCGCATGGGCATGGCGCAGCATGTTGGAAAGCGCCTCGCGGATGATGTGCAGCACGTGGATCTCCTGGTTGGGCGTCAGATGGCAGCCGGCCAGGCGGGCCTCGAACCCGATGGGGACGCCGCCGCGCGCGGCGTACTCGGCCACGGTGCGGTCGAGCAGGGTGCGGAAGTCGCCTTCCATCTTGAGCCGGAACGAAGCCAGCAGCTCGCGCAGTTGCCGGTAGGCCGAGTTGATGCCCTCGCGCAGGTCGGCCAGGATGGGTTCGGCCTCGGCGGCACGCGCCGGATCGGCCAGCGCCCGCTGCAGCAGGCTGACCTGGATCTTCATGTAGGACAGGGACTGGGCGAGGGAATCGTGCAGTTCGCGGGCGATGATGGAGCGTTCCTCCTGCAGCGCGAGCAGGCGTTCCTGCTCGGTGCGCCGCGCCATGCCGAGGGCCATGCCGATGTGGCGTGACAGGGCTTCCAGCAACTGGCGCTGCCAGTCCTGCAGGCGGCGGCCCGTCGGCAGCGCCAGGCGCAGCATGCCGTAGGTGCGCTCGGCGTCGCGCAGCGGCACCATCAGCAGGTCGTAGCCCCCTTCGCTGTGGTAGGCCCACGGCGCCACCGCGCCGCGGCACAGGGCGCAGCCGCCGGGCTCGCGTTCGCGCTCCGGACAGGGGCCCAGCGAACTCGCCAACACCACCGCGGGCCCTTCGTGCTTGGGCTGCAGGCAGGCGAAGCTGCCTTCCAGTTCGAGGATCTGCTCGATGTCGCGCAGGGTGGCCTCGTAGGTTTCCGGCGCGTCCGGGGCGTGATAGAGGCGCGCGATGGCGTGGTAGAGCAGCTCCAGCGAGCGGTTGGTGCGCTGCAGTTCGGCGGTCTTGTCCTGCACGCGGCGTTCCAGGTCGCGGTAGAGCTTGGAGAGCTCCTCGGCCATCTGGTTGAACGCCGCCCCCACGCGCCCCAGTTCGTTGCGCCCGGTGTGGCGCACACGCGCGCCGAAGTCGCCGTGGGCGAAGCGCGCCGAACTGGCGAGCAGATCCGCCAGCGGACGGTGCAGGGCGCGATTGACCAGGAACAGCGCGGCGGCCACCACCAGCACGGCGAGCGCGATGGCCGCCGCGAGCGTGGTGCGCAACTGGCGGATGCTGGCCTCGGTGTCGTGCTCCAGCACCGCCACCAGGGTGTTGAGCTGGTCCACGAAAGCGTCCACCTCCACCAGCAGGTGTTCGTAGTACTCCACCGTGCGCGGCGGCGGCCCCTCGCCGTCGGCCTCCACGAAGAGCGGCTTCAGGCGCAGCCGCCAGGCCGCATCCACGCCGCGGTAGGTGGCGGCGAACATGCCGTTGGGCGCGCGCTCCAGCACGTGCATCAGCGCAGGATGGGCGAGGTTGACCTCGAAATGTTCGATGGCCGCCGCCACGCGCGGCTGGGCGCGGCGGTCCTGCAGCGCATCGGCCACCACCAGGCTGGCGATGCGGTGGGTCAGGCGGCGCAGGCTGCCGGCCACGTTGATCGCGCTGCCGCTGCCCTGCACCGTCTCGGCCACCACCACGGAGGCGCTCATGCCGGCCACGCTGATCAGCGTGACCGCCAGCATGGCCAGGCCGACCAGCAGCAGGATGGAGCGCTTGGCCAGGGCGTCGCGGATCCGGTTCATCGATGTTCTCCCCGGCGGGTGTTCGCGGCGGCCCCGGCGCAGGACGGCTGCGGACACGTGATGCCGCCGACGACCCTGCCGGCAGCGGGTGAATTTGGGGGTATCCCCACATGCTCCGCCCACCTTGTCCGATGGCCGGAGCTGAAAATCGTACCTATGATAATCAGTGAGTTACCCACATTTCTCGATACCTCCATGGAGGTATCCCGATAAAAACGCTCGGACATTCGGCCGATTCAGGCCGGATCGCAATCCCTCTAGACTCCGTTCCGACTGTAGCCGATATGAGAAGGGGAAGGAGACACGTCATGGCGAGCGCACACATCGTACCCATCGTCGAATCCCTTGCGGGGGTCGCCCCGTTCGACTGTCTGCCGCACGACGAGATCGAACGCCTCGCGGCCGGCACGCGCATCTGCCGCTTTGCGCGCCACGAGATGATCAGCCACGGCGGCCGCCCTGCCGAGGGGCTGTACCTCGTGCTGTCCGGCGAGGTAAAGCGTTTCCTGCTCTCCCCCAACGGGGCGGAAAAGATCATCGAGCTGTGCGGTGCGGGCCAGACCTTCGGCGAGGAATCCGCCCTGACCGGCCATCCGCAACTGGTAGGCTGTCAGGCCACCCGTGACAGCGTGCTGCTGCTGATCGGCACGGCCGCACTGCGCCGGGCCATGGAAGCCAGTGCCGCGCTCGACGCGGCCCTGCTCGGCGCGCTGGCCGAGCGCATGCACGGTCTGATCGAGAACCTGCAGTTGTGCGTGCAGCGCAACAGCACGCAACGGGTGGCGCACTACCTGGCGCAGCTCGCGCCGCGCGAGGCCGACCACTGCGAGATCCGCCTGGATACCGACAAGCAGACCATCGCCGCCCAGCTCAACCTGACCCCGGAAACCCTGTCCCGCGCGCTCAACCGCCTGACCCGCGACGGCATGATCCGCCCCCGCGGCCGGCGCGGCCTGACACTGACCGACGTGGGCATGCTGCGCACCTGTGCGGCGGGCTGAGGCCCAACCTTCTCCGGACTAACCCACCGGCTGTGCCGCCGCGGCGCGGGTCGGATCGGCGAACCAGCGCACGAGGATGCGGTAGATGTCCGCATCGAAGGCCGGCGCCGGCCGTTGCGCCATCAGTTCGTCGAGTTCGGCCGGGGTCTCCGCGCTGCCGAGCAAACACCAGCGATCCAGCACATGGCAGGCGCTGCGCCCGGAATGGGCGCAGTGCTCGGCCACCACCACCGGGCCGCGCCACGGCCAGGGCTTGATCCGCACCGCGGCGAGCGCCCCGGCCAGTCGGGCATCGTGTTCGGTGGGCGTCTCGCGCCCCGCGCAGACGCCGGCGCAGCGCTTGGCCAGATAGGCCTGGCAGGCGCCGCTGCCGGATTCCAGCCCAAGGCGGCGCGGGCACAGGCGATACAGCGGGGCGAATTCGCGCAGCAGGCTGTCGGCTTCCTTGCGGTCGTGGAACACGCCGTAGAGGTCTTCCCAGCCGGCCGGGTCGGTGCCGGCCAGCGCCACGCGCTGCAGGATGGGCGGCCGGCGCCGGCCGGCGATCAGGCGCAGGGCGAAGGACTCGCCGTCCTGCCCCTGGCGGTTGCGCAGCGGACGCAGTTCCCGCACCAGACGCGTTTCCAGCAGTTGCGCACCCAGTTCTCCGGCGGTTTCGATCCACTCCACTCGGCGCACCTCGCGCATCAGCGCGGCGCCCTTGCCGCTGCCGGCAGCGGCGAAATGATCCATGACCCGCGCCCGCAGGGAGGCGCCACGCCCCACGTAAAGCAGCCGCTCGCCCTCGCCGTGGAACAGGTAGACGCCGGGCGTATCCGGCAGTCCTTCGATCACGCCCACCGGCAGGCCGGGCGGACGCGGGGGCGCCTTCATCGCCTTGGCGGCCGCGGCGGCCAGCGCGTCGGCGGGGAAGCTCGCGCCCACCAGGCGGGCGAACTGCCACAGGGCCTCGGTGTCGCCCATGGCACGGTGGCGGGCGTCGCATTGCAGGCCGTGGCGTGCGATCAGCGCATCCAGGCCGTGGCGGTGGTGTTCGGGATAGAGCGCGCGGGACAGCTTGACCGTGCATAGCACCGAGGACTCGAAGTCCTGCTCGATGCGGGCGAACTCGTTGCGGATGAAGCCGTAGTCGAAGCGGGCGTTGTGGGCGACGAACACGCAGCCGGCGAGCAGGCTGCGGACGGTGCCGGCCAGTTCGCCGAAGGCGGGCGCGCCGGCCACCATCTCGTCGGTGATGCCGATCAGGTCCTGGATCATGCGCGGGATGGACCTGCCCGGATTGACCAGGCTCTCCCAGCGCGCCACCACCTCGCCGCGCTCGATGCGCAGGATGGCGATCTCGGTGACGCGGTCATGCACCGGGTTGGCGCCGGTGGTCTCGACGTCGACGATGGCGAGGCGCTCGGGCAGGGACATGCGGACTTACGGGCGAGCGCGCGGGCGAAGGCAACGGACGGTGCGCGAAACGCGCACCGTCGGCGTATCAGTGATTGATGTCGTAGTAATAGGACTTCACCGGCACCTGGGCCTGCGCCCGGCGCGTGCTGGTGTCCAGATCCTGCGGTTTGTCCCACCACAGGGCACGGCCCTTCTTCTGCTCTTCGACTTCCTGCGGATGCTGCGCGAGCCATTCGCGCATGAACTTGGTGTGCTCGGATTCGTAGATGGCCATGCGGTTTCTCCCTGAGTGTCCTGCGGTCCGGGCGGGATTCTAACTCAGCTCGCCCGTCCGTCGCCGCGCAGCCGGCCGATGCGCACCACTTCCGGCACGCGGCGCACCGCCCGCATGACCTGGGCCAGATGCATGCGGTCGCGCACCTGCAGGGTCAGGTTGAGCGCGGTGTAGGCGCCCTGCTCGTTGTCCATGGTGAGGTTCTGGATGTTGCAGTCGGCCTCGGCGATGGCGCCCGCTACCCGCGCCAGCACGCCGCGGGCGTTCTTGGTGAGCACGCGGATGGTGACGTCGAACAAACGCCCCTCCTCGCCGGTCTCCCACTCCACGTCCACCCAGCGCCCGCGGTCGCCGCGCAGCTTGGCCACGGTGGGGCAGTCGTGCAGATGCACCTCCAGTCCCTGGCCCTTGCGGATGGTGCCGATGATGGGGTCGCCCGGAATCGGCTGGCAACAGCGCGCCAGTTGCACCGCGATGCCCTCGCTGCCGCGGATGAGTATCGCGCCGGCGGGCTTGGGCTTGATCACGTCCGGGCGGCCGGACTCCATGTCCTGGGCCTGGGCCAGGCGGCGCGCGACGATGACCGGCAGGCGCTTGCCCAGGCCGATGTCGGAGAACACTTCCTTCTTGCTGCGCACGCCGCGGTCGCGCAGGAAGCGGTCCCAGGCGAAGGTGGAAATCTGCCCCAGGGTGAGGCCGTGGGGGCGCAGGGCCTGGTTGAGCAGGCGTTCGCCCAGGGCCACTGATTCCTCCTGCTGGGCGTTCTTCATGAAGTGGCGGATCTGCGCGCGCGCCTTGCCGGTGCGCACGTAGGACAGCCAGGCGGGATTGGGGCTGGCGTGGGCGGCGGAGATGATCTCCACCTGGTCGCCGTTGCGCAGTTCGGTGCGGAGCGGCATCAGGTCGCCGTTGATGCGGCAGGCCACGCAGCGGTTGCCGATGTCCGTATGCACCGCGTAGGCGAAATCCACCGGCGTGGAGCCCTTGGGCAGGGAGAAGATGGTGCCCTTGGGCGAGAACACGTACACCTCGCCGGGGAAGAGGTCGATCTTGACGTGTTCGAGGAACTCGGTGGCCTCGCCCGAGGTGGATTGCAGTTCGAGCAGGGACTGCAGCCAGGAATGCGTCTTCTGCTGCAGTTCGGTGAGGGTCTTCTCGTCTTCCTTGTACAGCCAGTGGGAAGCCACGCCGGCCTCGGCGATGTGGTGCATCTCTCGGGTGCGGATCTGCACTTCCACCGGCGTGCCGAAGGGGCCGATCAGCGTGGTGTGCAGGGACTGGTAGCCGTTGGCCTTGGGGATGGCGATGTAGTCCTTGAACTTGCCCGGCACCGGCTTGTACATGGCGTGCAGCGCGCCCAGCGCCAGGTAACAGCCCGGCACGTCGCGCACGATGACGCGGAAGCCGTAGATGTCCAGCACCTGCGAGAAGGACAGGTGCTTTTCGACCATCTTGCGGTAGATGGAGAACAGGTGCTTCTCGCGCCCCTGCACGTCGGCCGAGATGCCCCACTGGGGCAGGCGCTCCTCGATGGCGGCCAGCACCTTGCCCACCACCTCGCGGCGGTTGCCGCGCGCGGCCTTGATGGCGCGCGCGAGCACGCGGTAGCGCAGCGGGAACTTGTGCTCGAAGGAGAGTTCCTGCAGCTCGCGGTACAGGTTGTTGAGCCCCAGCCGGTTGGCGATGGGGGCGTAGATCTCCAGCGTCTCGTTGGCGATGCGGCGGCGCTTGGCCGGGCGCACGTAGCTGAGCGTGCGCATGTTGTGCAGGCGGTCGGCGAGCTTGACCAGGATCACCCGCAGGTCGCTTGCCATGGCCAGCAGCATCTTGCGGAAGTTCTCCGCCTGCGCTTCCTCGTGGGAGCGGAACTCGATCTTGTCCAGCTTGGACAGGCCGTCTACCAGTTCCGCGGTGGTCTTGCCGAAGCGCTCGGTGATCTCCGCCTTGGAGATGTGGGTGTCCTCCATCACGTCGTGGAGGAGCGCGGCCATCAGCGCCTGGGCGTCGAGATTCCAGTCCGCGACGATGGAGGCCACCGCCACCGGGTGCGAGATGTAGGGGTCGCCGCTGATGCGGAACTGCCCCTCGTGGGCGTTGGCGGAGAAGTGGTAGGCCGCCTCGATGCGGCCCAGGTCCTCGGACTTGAGGTAGGTGGCCAGCTTGGCCTTGAGCCGCTCGAAATCGAGCGACAGCACACTGGAGCCGGGCGGGCGGAGGGGTTCCGGGGCAGGAGCGGCGGCGGCTTCCATGGCAGGAATTCCCTCCCCCCGCAGGGGGTCAGGCCTGTCCGCGGTTGAGGACTTCCAGGCCCACCTTGCCCGCAGCGATCTCGCGCAGCGCGATCACGGTCGGCTTGTCCCTGTCGTTCTTGTCGATCTCGATCTGCGGGGTGCCGCCGACGGTCAGTTGGCGGGCGCGATAGGTCGCCGCCAGGGTGAGCTGGAAGCGGTTGGGGATCCTTTTCAGGCAGTCTTCAACGGTGATCCGTGCCATATGGGTCAGTCCTGTTCGAGAAAGTCGAAATATTGCAGATACCGTGCATGCTGGTTGGCATAGCGCAGCCGCGCAGCGTGCACGACCGCCACCAGGTCGTTTACGGCCTCCTGCAACTCGTTGTTAATTATAACGTAGTCGAACTCCCCCACATGGCGCATCTCGCCGCGCGCGCCGAGCAGGCGGCGCGAGATCACCGCGTCGCTGTCGGTGCCGCGGCCGCGCAGGCGGGCTTCCAGTTCGTCCAGCGAAGGCGGCAGGATGAACACGCCGACCGCCTGCGGAAAGGCCTTGCGCACCTGCTGCGCGCCCTGCCAGTCGATCTCCAGCAGGGTGTCGCGCCCGGCGGCGATCTGCTCCTTCAACCAGACCCGCGAAGTGGCGTAGTAGTTGCCGTGCACCTCGGCCCATTCGAGGAATTCGCCGCGATCGCGCAGGTTGCGGAAGGTGTCCACGTCCACGAAGTGGTACTCGCACCCGTCCTGCTCGCCCGGACGCGGATCGCGCGTGGTGTAGGAGATCGACAACTGGACCTTGGGATCGCGCTCCAGCAGGCCGCGCACCAGCGTGGTCTTGCCGGCTCCCGAAGGCGCGGTGACGATGAACAGGGTTCCGGGCATGGGCATCAGGGCCTTCGACGCGAGAGGATTCATCTTACTACGACCACCGCCATACGTGCTGCACTGCCGCAGGCAGTCTGTGGCGTCGCCGCCTTTGCCCGACTGGCCGAACGCAATACCTTCCCCGATAATCCACGCCATGACCGAATCGACAGGGGCGAAACCCCGCTTCACGTGCAGGAGCACCGCCGGCGCCGTCATCATGCTGGCCGCGGTGCTCGTTCTTGCGCTGATAGCCGGCGCCGCGGCGCTGATGGCCGACCTCGCCCAGCAGGAACGGCAGCGCGCCAGGGACCACATCGCCAGCCTGAGCCGCATCCTGGTCGAACAGACCACGCGTACCTTCGGCGTCGTCGCTCTCAACATGCGCAACACCCGCGACCGGCTCTCCGACAGTTTCGGCCAGCACCTGCGCCTGGACGATTACCGGGTGCAACTGCTCCTGCAGGCCCGCACCCAGGGGCTGCCGCAGGTCAAGTCCATGTTCGTGGTCAGCCACGACGGCAGGGTGCTCAATTCTTCCAGGCCCGATTTCCCCCTGCACCTGGACGTGAACGAGCGCGGCTTTTTCCGCCACTTCGTCGAGCACAGCGACGACGGCGTCTTCATCGGCCCGCCCGAGCGGGCGCGGGTGGACGGGCAATGGACGTATTACGCGGCCATGCGCCTGACCGATACGGAAGGCCATTTCCGCGGCGTGCTCGCCACGGCCATGAGCATCGACCACTTCGAATCCTTCTACCAGCGCATCGCCGTCGAATTCGCCGGCTACATCCAGTTGCTGAGGGACGATGGCCATCTGCTCGCCGAGCAGCCCAGTTCCGAAGACGCCATCGGCAGACAGGCCGTGGCCGTCCCGGTGCTTGCCCGGCTGCACGGCACACCGGCCGACATGGTGGTGGAAGCGGAGGAAGACACCGCCACCGGGCGGCGCTTCGTCGCGTATCGCAACGTGGCCGACTTCCCCTTGAGCGTGGCCGTCGCCATCGACGAGGACGCGGCGCTGTCCACCTGGCGGGGGCTGGCCGAGCCCATGGTCGTCGGCGTCGGCTTCGGCGTGCTGTTCATCGTCCTGAGCACATGGCTGATGGTGCGCGCCCTCATGCGCCGGGACGCCCTGGAGAGGGCGCTGAAGGAAAGCGACGAGCGCCTCCGCTACAAGCTCGCCGTGGATCTGGAGAACGTCCGCGAGGAAGAGCGTGCCCGCATCTCCCGCGAGATGCACGACGAACTGGGCCAGCTCCTCACCGGCATCCGCATGGAAGTGTCCTGGCTGGGCAAGCGCCTGAGCAGCCGCGAAGGCGAACTGGCCTGTAAGGCGGATGCGGTCAAGATGCAGATCGACCAGGTCATCGCCACCGTGCGCCGCATTTCCGCCGAGCTGCGCCCCCTGGTGCTGGACGACCTGGGCTTCGCGGCGGCGGCCTCCTGGTACGTGGACCAGTTTTCCAGCCGCACCGGCCTCGCCGCGACGCTGGACCTGCCCGCGCACGAAGCGCCCCGGGGCAGCCCGGTGGCCAGCGCCCTGTTCCGCATCCTGCAGGAATCCCTGACCAACGCGGCCCGCCATGCCGGAGCCAGCCGGGTGTCCGTGCGCCTCTCCCACGCGGAGGGCAAGTGGCGGCTTGCCGTGCAGGACGACGGCTGCGGCTTCGACCCGGCGCACGCGCGCAAAGGCGGCATCGGCCTCGTCGGCATGCGCGAAAGGGCCGCCATGCTTGGGGGCCGCCTGTCCGTCGCGAGCACGCCGGGCGGCGGCACCCTGGTCGAGGCGATCATCCCCGAATACGGCGACAACGACATGGAGGCTCCCCTTGCACAAAATCTCGGTATTGCTGGCCGATGACCACGCCATCATCCGCGACGGCCTCAAGCAGCTCCTGGCCGACACCGACGACATCTCCGTCGAGGGCGAGGCCGCCAACGGCAACGAGGTGCTGGCCCTGGTGCGCGAGTGCGACTGGGACCTGGTCCTGCTCGACATTTCCATGCCCGGGCGCAGCGGCCTCGATCTCATCAAGGTGCTCAAGGAGGAAAGACCGGACCTGCGCATCCTCGTCCTCAGCATGCACCACGAGGAACAATACGCCGTGCGCGCGCTGCACGCGGGCGCGTCGGGCTATCTCACCAAGGAAAGCGACAGCGAGGTCGTGATCGGGGCCGTGCGCCGCGTCGCGGGAGGCGGCGTGTACATGAGCGACAAGGTCGCCGAACTGATGGTGCGCGACAGGCAGCCCGCCACCGAGCCGCTGCCGCACACACGCCTGTCCGACCGGGAATACCAGGTGTTCGACATGCTGGTCAGCGGCCTGGGCCTGACCGAAATCGGCGAGCGCCTTTCCCTGAGCGTCAAGACCATCAGCACCCACAAGACGCACATTTTCGAGAAGATGAACGTCTCCAATACTGCCGCGCTGATCCACTACGCCATCGCCCATCACCTCACGAAGACCGAAGAGTATTAAAGCAGTAATAGGAATCTTCCTATAAACAGCTTAATCCTTTGCCGATGGTGGGATTCCAGGCACATCGATAAAGTCCCTCACGCGATCAAGGGTAATTCAACCTTGGTCCGGTTACCGGGAAAAACGCCGGTATTGTCTGCAAAGAGGGAAACATCATGAAGCTCACGCCTGCCCGCCTGGTCCTGGCAATTTCTTCCGCCACGCTGCTGTCCATTTCCTGTCCGGCCTCTGCCGTCGATGCGGACGCCGCAAAGGCGCTTTTCAAGAAGCAGGACTGTACCAAGTGCCACGCCCCGGCCAAGACCAAGAAGGGCCCCTCCCTGAAGAAGATCGCCGAGGACAACCGGGGCAAGCCCGATGCCGAGGCAATCCTCATCAAGCACATGACCACCGGTCCCAAGGTCAAGCTTGAAGACGGTTCCGAGGACGATCACAAGATCCTCGAAACCAAGGACGACGCCGAACTCAAGAACCTGGTCGCCTGGCTGCTGGCCCAGTAAGCCGGAAGCCCCCGGGGCGGCGGGCCGCAAGCCTCCGCCCCTCACTCCCCGGGCACGCCGTCCGTGCCGACGCAGCCCGCACGAATCTTCAAGACCACCCTGCGACAAGGGTTTCTGCAACCCGCCGGACCGGCACACACAGCCGCGCTCCAGACGCGGCCCTGCACCGAGAACTGCGCTGTACACCTGACTCAGCCAGGAGAAAACAATGAATATCGCTAGACAAATGCTTGCGTTGGCGTTCTGCGCCAGCGCTTTTTTTTCGGCCGCGGCGCTCGCAGCCAGTGATCCGGATGCGCCCGACCTCATTCTGAAGGGCGACGCCAAGTGCACCTCCTGCCACGACGAGGCCGACGATACCAAGCCGACCATGCTTGACCTGAGGCCGTCCATACTCGCCATCGGCAAGACCAAGCACGGAGTCATCGCCGACGGCCGCACGCCCTCCTGTACCGACTGCCACGGCGAGAGCGAATCGCACCTGAATCACAAGGGCAGCGGCAACCCGCCCAAGCCGGACCGCTGGTTCGCCAAGAACACCGACACACCGGTCGACGCGCGCAACGAGACCTGCCTCACCTGCCACCAGGGCGGCAAGCACATGAACTGGCAGTCCAGCATCCACGCCAACCGCGACGTGGCCTGCACCTCCTGCCACAAGGTGCACACCGACCACGACAAGGTACGCGACAAGCGCGACCAGACCGAAGTCTGCTTCTCCTGCCACAAGGAGCAGCGCGTGCAGGTGAACCGGCCGTCCCACCACCCGGTACTCGAAGGCAAGGTGGCCTGCTCCTCCTGCCACGACGTGCATAACGACAACCCCAAGACGCTCATCAAGAGCAGCACCAACGACACCTGCTACACCTGCCACATGGAAAAGCGCGGGCCGTTCGTGCATAGCCACCAGCCGGTCACCGAGGATTGCGGCATCTGCCACAACCCGCACGGCACGACCAGCCCGAACCTGCTCAAGAGCCGTCCGCCCTTCCTGTGCCAGAGCTGCCACGACGGCCTGAGCCACCACGGTGCTGCTGCGTCCCTGCCGCGAGGTCCGGGTAGCGGCAACTTCCAGACCGTGGCGCGCGGCTGCCTCAACTGCCACACCAACATCCACGGCAGCAACAGCACGCAGAACAGCTCCGACGGCAGCGCGACCGGCTACAACCAGTCGCAGAGCCTGCGCCGCTAACCGAAAGGGAGAAAAACCATGGACAGCAACAACACGTTCAATCCGCGGCTTAGCGTCATCACACTCGCTCTGCTCGCCGCCTTCGGCGGCCCGGCCTGGGCCGACGACGAAATCGACGAACTCATCAAGCCGGAAAGCACGGTTTCCATCGGCGTCGGCCACTGGTCGAACGATCGTCCCCAGCAGGGCATCTACGACGGCATGCGGGAGAACGAATCCCCGCACCTGCTGATCGATGCCGACATCGTCAAGCGGGACGACGCCACCGGCACTTGGCTCAGGTTCGAGACCCGCAACCTGGGACTGGACAATCGGGAATTCAGCGGCGAATGGCTGCGCCAGGGCAACATCGGCATCAAGGTGGATTACAACCGCATCACCCGCGAAAGCCCCCAGACCTTCAACACCCCGCTGCAAGGCGCGGGCACGACCAACCAGACCGTGGTCAATAGCGGGCTTGCCACGGCCCCCCGGCGCGACCTCACCCTGGGCACCACGCGCGAGCAGACCGGCCTGAGTTTTTACAAGAACCTGCTGCCGGGGCTGGAGTTCAACGTCAATTTCAAGCACGAGGAAAAGACCGGCGAGCGTGCCTGGAGTCCGGGCCACGCCGTGCAGTTCGTCACCGAACCCGTCGACAGCACCACGCGCCAACTCGAGGCGGCCCTCTCCTACACCACCAAGAAGTGGCAGTTGCGCGGCGGCTACAACGGCAGTTGGTACAAGAACAACAATCCGCTGGTGCGGGTCGGTTACACCGGCGCCGCGTCGAACACCAATCCAACCTATCTCTCCTTCCCCGGTGACAACGAGGCGCACCAGCTCTTCCTGAACGGTGGCTACAACTTCACGCCGACCACGCGTGCCACCCTCAAGCTGGAGTACGCCCGCGCCCTCCAGGACGACTACCTGCCCACCAGCGGCGTCACCGACTGGCCGGCCGCGGTCCAGGCGGCCGTCGGCCCGGACAAGCTGGATGGCAAGGTGGATACCAGGCTGGCCCAGTTCGGGCTGACCTCCCGGCCGTTCAAGAACTTCTCCCTGAACGCCAGCCTGCGTTACCACGAGACGAAGGACAAGACCCCGATCCGCACCTTCTCCACCGCGGGCCAGCCCTACAACGCCACGGCGCCGGACTACGTGCGCAACTCCTACAAGACCATCACCAGCAAGCTGGAAGGCACGTACCGCTTCGCGGAGGTCTACAGTTTCACCGCCGGGCTGGAAGACAAGCGCCAGGATCGCGACCGCCCCCTGCGGGTGACCGGCGCCGAGAAGGACATCGTGGTGCCCCTGCGCAGCGAGGTGGACGAACTCACGGGCAGGCTGGAACTGCGCCGCTCCCTCTCCGACACCGCCAACGGCAGCGTCTCCTGGCTGCACAGCAAGCGTAGCGGCAACCGCTACAAGCGGGCGCTGTGGGATCACTCCGACGACATCGGCCTCGGCGGCCTGCAGGACGTGCGCAACCTGACCAACCCCCTGCACATGGCCAAGCGCGACCGCGACCGGCTGCGGGTGAGCGTGGACTGGTCGCCCCTGGAAGCCCTGTCGCTCCAGTTCAGTGCCGAGGAAGGGCGGGACAAGTACCACGACCACTCCACCATGGTCAATGGCCTGGACAAGGGCACGAACCGCCTGTACACCATCGACGCGGTCTATACGGCCACCGACGCGCTCAAGCTCAACGCCTGGTACAGCTACGACCAGAACAAGGCCGAGCAGTCCCATTACCGCACCCATACCACGGGCGGTGCCGGCGGCGGCTTCGGCGATCCGGCGTTCAAGTACAGCGACCTGCAGGACACGGGCAACTCCCTGGGCCTGGGCCTGCGCTGGGAGGCCACTTCCCGCCTGGACATCGGTGCCGACCTGGAATTCTTCCGCTCCGTCAGCCAGTACGACCAGGACGTCGTCCCCCTGGACGCCGGCGGCGTGCCCGTATTCCCCACGACGGCCAACCTCTCGCTGGGCGCACCAGACATCGAAAACAAGCTCCTGCGCCTCTCCCTGTTCTCGGTGTACACGCTCGACAAATCCTCCAAGGTGCGCTTCGACTTCATCCATGAGCGCTGGAAGACCGACGACTGGACCTGGCAGTTCGCCGACGGCTCGCCCTTCGTCTATGGCGCCAACGTGAATACCGACGGCACCACGGTCTATACGAAGCCCAAGCAGGTCTCCAACTTCGTGGCCGTGCGTTACATCTACAGCTTCCGATAACAAAGGGCCCGGCCCGACGAGACTCCGCCGTGTTCATGGCTGGCCATGACCGGCGGAGTTTTTTCGACCCCCGTGCCGCCGTCGCAGACGGCCGGGCGTCCGGGACCATGCCAATCTTGGGGAACAGCAACATGCCTACCATGAATCTCGCGACACGCCTGCTCGCGCTCTGCGCCTGCGTGTTCGCTTTCGGGGCGGCCCACGCCGCGCCGGCCGACGTGCCCGCCGGGCTCGACGATGCCACCTGTCTCAGTTGCCACGGCGCCGGCCAGGACGAGATCGAAGTCCCCGGCCTGGACGACGAACCCCGTCCGCTGGCCGCGGTGGATCCTCACAGTTTCGGCAAAGGCGTACACGCCGGCATGACCTGCGTGGGCTGCCACACCGACATCGTGGACGCCCAGGAAGACCACGCCAAGGCCGAAGGCGTCAGCCCACCCGAGTGCGCCGGCTGCCACCAGAGGCTATGGGACGAGGCGCAGCAGCGCGGCGAGGCCACGGCCAAGGAGCGCCTGGGCACCGTTGCCGCCAACATCGCCGCCTACAAGGAATCCTTCCACGCCCGCCCGGACGCCGACTACCCCGACCGGCCCAAGGCCACCTGCGGCGACTGCCACGCCACCCACGATTTCGCCGTGCCCAAGGAAGGCACGCCCGAGCGCGAGCAGTGGCGGCTGACCATCCCCAAGACCTGCGGCGCGACCTGCCACGAAGACCAGCTCGAGGACTTCGAGACCTCGGCACACGGCCAACGGGTGATGGGCGAAGGCGACCCCAAGGGCGCGGTGTGTACCGATTGCCACACCAGCCACGAAATCCGCGGCGCGTCGTCCCACCCCTTCAAGCTCGAAAACGTGGAAGCCTGCGGCGGTTGCCATGAGGCGGAACTCCACAGCTACCGCGACACCTACCACGGCCAGGTCAACAAGCTGGGCTACACCTACACGGCCAAATGCTCCGACTGCCACGGCAGCCACGGCATCCTGGGGGCGGACGATCCGGAATCCGCGGTGCACATGGACAACCGGCTGAAGACCTGCCAGCAGTGCCACAGCGACAAGAAGGAAGGCATGGTCACGGCCACCGAAGGCTTCATCACCTTCGGCCCCCACGCCAACAGCCACGACTTCGACAAGTATCCGCAGATGTGGATCGCCACCCGGTTCATGGTGGCGCTGCTGATCGGCGTGTTCGCCTTCTTCTGGGCGCATTGCGGCCTGTGGTACTACCGCGAATGGCAGGAACGCAAGGAAAGGAAGAGCGAGACCCGCGTCGATACCAGCGGGCTCGACCTGCCGCAGAAGCACTTCCGCCGCTTCCCGTGGGGCTGGCGCATCGCCCACCTGGTGTTCGCGCTGGTGACGATGACGCTCATCATCACCGGGACTGCGGCCCTGTTCTCCCATACCGACTGGGCGCCCAAGGTCGCCGCCGCCGTGGGCGGGCCGAAGAACATGGGGCTGATCCACCGCGTCGCCGCGGCGCTCTTCGTCGGCATCTTCCTGATCCACTTCGTGTATGTGATGCAGAGGCTGCTGCGCGACCGGAACTTCCGCTGGTTCGGGCCGGACTCGCTTCTTCCCAACTGGAAGGATCTCGCCGACTGCTGGGGCATGTTCAAGTGGTTCCTGGGCAAGGGGCCGAAGCCCCAGTTCGACCGCTGGACCTATTTCGAGAAGTTCGACTACTGGGCGGTGTTCTGGGGTGTAAACGTGATCGGCTGGAGCGGCCTGATGCTGGCCTTCCCGCACGTCACGGCGAGCTTCTTCCCCGGCTGGGTGTTCAACGTGGCGACGCTGGTGCACGGCGAGGAAGCCTTCCTCGCGGCGGTGTTCCTCTTCACCGTGCATTTCTTCAACAACCACTTCCGGCCCGACAAGCTGCCGCCCCCCGACGTGGTGATGTTCACCGGCACCCAGTCGCTGGAAGAATTCCGCCGCGAGCATCCGGCCCACTACCAGCGCCTGGTCGCCAGCGGCGAACTGGAGAAGTACTTGGTGGACGAGCCCTCGAAGCCGATGCATGTGGGCTCGGTGATTCTGGGCCTGACGCTGATCACGGTCGGTCTGGTATTGCTGGTGCTGGTGGGGATAGGCTTCTTCACCCACTGAAAGCATCACCAGCCTGAACGCCCGCGGGGGCACCGGAAATCGTCTCCGGTGCCCCCGCGGGCGTTTCATTGTGTCAAAGGCACACCGGGTCGCTGGACGTGCCGCCCGGTGCGTGCCGATGCGTTACTCCAGGTGCTGCACCTGAAATGCGAGATGCGCTGCAATGGGTTGATTTTTATGGTCAATCCTGCCGAGCAGCCACCGTTTCCCCCACGATTTACCCCACAGGGTGCTTGGGCTGTTGTGGGACGGGATGCACGCTGACGAGACGGGCGGGCCGGCGTAGGCACATGCTTTGGATTCTATCAGCCGGTTGGTGGGGTGCGAGGGGCCAAGCACTCATGCGACAGCCCCCTTGCCGCAGATCCACACGAAATCAGCGTGCGGAAAGATAAGGTGGCGCCTCCCCTTCTTGACGCGCGGCCATATCAAAGGCCAACGCATCGCTTACGGCATCCACCGAAATCTGGTAGCCCATGGCCTGATAGCCACGTCTGCGACGTTCCCACATGCGCAATAGCGCAGGGTGGCCGGTATCGATGAAGTCGATGATGCGCACATGGTGCTTGCCGGCCTGTGCGCGGTGCAGGCGGCCGGCATACTGCTGCAGCGTGCCCTTCCACGAGATCGGCATGGCCAGCACCAGGGTGTCGAGTGGCGGGTGGTCGAATCCTTCCCCGACCAGTCTGCCGGTGGCCAGCAGCACGCGGGGCACGTCGGCGCCCATGGCGTCCAGTTCCGCGGTCAGCGCGGCACGTTGCTTCTTCGACATGCGGCCATGCAGCGCATACAGCGTCTGGATGCGTCCCGCCAGGGCGGCATGGAGGGCATTCAAGTGTTCGGTGCGCTCGGTCAGCACTAGTACCTTGCGCCCCTGGGCAAAAACCTCGGCGATCGCATCCGCGATGGCTTTCGTGCGATCGCCATCATTGGCGATTTCCTTGAAGACGTCCTGGATGCCGGTATCGGCGGCCAGGCTGATTGGGGCCGACAAGTAGCGGGGCGCCACCTCCAGGATCTGTGGAGCGCCTGCAGGCCTTGACGCCGTGTGTCGGATCGGGCCGCACTGCATGAAGATGATCGGCTGCCGTCCGTCACGCCGGATCGGGGTGGCGGTCAGGCCCAGCACGTACCTGGCGCGGACGCGCTTGAGGATGGTCTCGAAGGAAAATGCCGACAGGTGATGGCATTCGTCGACGATGACGTGCCCGTAGTCCTCCACCGCCACGCCTTCCTGCCTGGACAAGGACTGCATGACCGCGATGTCGATCCTGCCGGTGGGCCGGCTCTTGCCGCCGCCAATGGTGCCGACCATGTCACACCCGTCTGCCAGAAAGACCTGCAGCCGCGCCTGCCACTGCCTGAGCAGTTCGGTGCGATGCACCAGCACCAGCGCATTGACGCCCCGCCGGGCGATCAGTGCCGCAGCCGTGACGGTCTTGCCGAAGGCGGTCGGCGCACAGAGGATGCCGGTATCGTGGCGCAGCATCGCGGCAACCGCGTCCTCCTGATCAGATCGCAGCGTGCCGGCAAAGCCGACATCCAGCGCCTGTCCGCCGTTTCGCTCGTCCCGCACGTCACAGCGAATGCCGTTCTCGCGCAGCAGCGCCCTGGCGGCATCGAGGCAGCCGCGCGGCAGGGCGATGTGCCGGGGGAAATTCTCGGCGCAGCCGATCACCCGGGGCTTGTCCCAGACCGGCAGGCGCATCGCCTGCGCCCTGTAGAACTCGGGATTCTGGAAGGCCGCCAGCCGGATCAGACGGTTGGCGAGCGCCTGGGGAAGCTCAGCCTTGTCGAAGTAGAGCAGATTGGCCAGGGTCAACATCAGCGCGGCCGGCATTGGACCCGGCAAGCACTGACTGGCCGGTGCCGGACGTTTCCATGGCTCCAGCAGATCGTCCTCGGTAATGAAGGTCACATCCAACGGGTGAGAGCCGCCGGTCGCCCGCAGGATCACCGGCTCGATGTCATGCGGCACCATGGGCACCATCGACGCCAGAAAGGCCCACTGGTCGGCATATAGCCGCAGCGTGTCATCGACGAACAGACTGCCGCCGTGTTCGCGCGACGCCTTTTGCAGCGGCAAGGCGATCAGGTTGCCAAAGCCGCCTTTGGGCAGGCTGTCCTGATTCGGGAACAGCCGGTCGTAGGACGTGAGCTGCAACTGCCGAGTACGCGCGCAGGTGTGGCTGATGAGGGCGGTACCGAGCCGCCGCGCATCCCTTGCGGGGACGTTCGACGAGAAGAATATCCACGCATGGGCACCATTGCCCGAGCGCGAAATTTCCAGTGCAACGGGCACGTCCAGATCCCGGCAGGTATGGACGAAGGCCTGCGCGTCGTTGCGCCACGCGGCCGCGTCGAAATCCACCGCGAGAAAGTGGCAGCTATCGTCGGCCAGCAGTGGATACACGCCGATGACGTGGCGGCCGGCGAGGTGGTCGTAGACCGTCCGATCCGTCAGCGGTACGAACAGGCGCTGACCGCAATCCGAGCATTTGACATGGGGCTTTCCGCAAATACCCGCGCGCCATTCATTGGTGCAGGCCGGCGTGTAGCCGCTCTTGCCCGCCTTGCTCTCCCAGCGCACGGCGTAGACGTCGCCGCGGCCCCGGAACAAGCGGCGAAACAGCGCTACTTTTTCATCCGTGGACAACGGGGTGTCGGTAAGCGGCCCGGATTCGGGCAGGCGCCAGGCGATGCCATGGGTTTCGAGCAGTTCGACCAGCCGCGTGTTTTCGGCGCGCAGGCGGGCAAGCTCATCGTCCTCGCCAGCCGTCATCCCGACCACAAACCCGCTGCTGTCAAGCGGCGCAACAGGGCGCCCCGCTTCGCATGGGGCACCAGGAAGCGGCGCAAGGCGCACTCGAATTCCTTCGGGGTGGACGTCAGCACGTAGGCTTCCGCCAGATCGGTGAGCGCTCGCACCGCATACTCGTAGCCCAAGGCCGTGCCGCGCCTGGCCTGGGCATCGATGGCCTCCCAGCGTTGATCCACTTCGGCCATCAGGCGCTGCAATTCCTCTTCACGCTCGCGACGACGTTTAGCCTCCTCCTTCGCACTTTCTTGCGCCTCATGCTCCTGCCTTACGAGAGCAAGCGATTCAGCCAGTTCGCTCAACTCGGCCACGCTGCGCCTGCGCGCGCCGGGTTCAGCGGGCAGTCGCAGCGCTTTCAGCCAGGCAGCGTGGCGGCCCCTGACGTGTCGTTCCGCTTCCTGTCCCCGACCCTGAGCGAGCAGCTTCAACACGTCCAGCATCGCCTCGCGGGGCCATGTTTCCAACCAGACGTCGAGACACCCGTCGTCCCCCTCGGTTGTCTGCGGCATCGGCGCGCTGCCGGCCGCCGCCGCGGCCAGCATGTCCGAGTCGATCTCCAGGAATTCGGCCAGCGCCTGCTGCGCCGGGGACAAGGCCGACAAGCCCGCCGGCACCTCGGGTTCCGCTTCATCGCCGGACAACTCCCCGGCGCCGGCCAGCCAGCCCAAGTAGAGCGGCCTCAGATCGCCGCGCAGCAACTCGTCGCGCAGCGGCAGCAGGCGCTGCATCCAGCCGCTGCCGTTGTCCATGCCGAAGCGGTCGTAGTTCTCGCTCTCGTACAGCGACCAATGGACGATCCAGTGCGCGCTGGTCTTGTCGAAATCAAGTACGTGCCGAACGGCGAACGCCTCCAGCTCTACCCGACAGAACGCGTCCCGCGGCACCCGCAGGGCCAGGCGGCAACTGCACCAGCAGGAAGTGTAGACGAGGGTATCGAAATGGCGCCGCATCCAGTCGGCCGGATCGGCCTTCAGGTCGCCCCACTCGTAGTGGTTGACGAAGCCTGATGGAGAGATCTGCGCCCGGCTGGACACGGCGCGCAGTTCCGTCATTTCGGCGTGGCTGAGCGGTCGATCGATGGCGGCGAATTCGTAGTATTGGTATTCGCTCATGAACTCTCGAGGGCTACAGGCCCGTCCCGTCTTTATCCGTCGCTACGGACCGCCGGACGGCCCGAAAGGCAGAATAATCGCCCAAGTGAATGTACAAATGGCCATGCAATTCGCCGTCAACGATTTCGGCGATTCCACGGCCGGACATTTCATCGCCTTCATCGGCCCCCTCCCAGGTGAAGTCGACGCGCCGCCCCTGTCGCCGACAATCCATCTGCCCCTGTACCAAACCGAACTGGAAGCGCCCCGATCGGGCGGTTTCGAAGGTGACGTGGCCCGGCACCTCCATATCCACATAGTCCTGATCCCAGGCACTCATCCAAACGATGCGCCAGGTGCCGGTAAAGAGGTTCGCGGACATACCGACTCCTCAAATGACAGTCAGGGCAGAGCCTGTGCAGTGCCGGCGTCGAAATGCCGTCGAGATGCCAGAATGCCGGAGCAATCTTGCCCTGTTCCGCCGCAGACTTGCCGAATTCGTCGAAACAGACACACAGTTGGCGAACCTAGCCACACATCGGCCACCAGTTGGCACGCCATCGCCCTCGACAGCATGAACCGTTCGTATGATGCCAGCCCGTTGTCCAGCATGGCCAGCCTACCCTGCGGCCCCATTCCCAGATGCAGTCAGCGCTCCGAAAAAACACCGGGCCGTGGCAATACGTCGTACAAAGGACTCAGCCGCCAGCCGGGCAAGCGCGGATCCCGGACGAAGCAGCGGTTACACAAGTGGTCGTCGTTGCTGCTGACAATGATGTTGAACACCATCCATTTGAACAACGCCTCGTTATCCCGCCGGACGGCGTTGAGGCTCCCTGGCGACCTGTAAGCAGGCGAAGGCCGGTGCCATGCGGGCAAAACGTCGTCCTTGATCCCTCTCGGACTAGTCTATAAACTGGTCTATATCAATTGGAGAATACCATGAACCTTGAAATCGGCTCGTATGAAGCCAAGACCAAGCTGCCGGAGTTGCTCCGCGGCGTACAGGCGGGCCAACGCTACACGATCACCCTGCGTGGTGAACCGGTTGCTGACCTGGTGCCAGCCGAAGGCATCAGGCAAGCAGATGCCGCGGCGGCCGTCGAGGCAATGCGCCAGTTCATGCGCGCAGCGCCGCCCGTCAAGGGGCTCGATCTCAAGGCGCTGATCAACGAAGGCCGGGCATGAGTTTCGTGCTCGACAACTCGGTGGCGATGTGCTGGCTGCTGGCCGATGGCAAGCCTGCCGATGTGGCTTACGCCGAGACCGTGCTGGATGCACTGCAGGAACGGCAGGCGCTAGTCCCATCGCTGTGGGCGTTGGAGGCTGGCAATGTCATCGCCAGGGGCGAGGCCAAAGGGCTGCTCACCGAGGCCCGTTCCCAAGCGTTCGTCATCCTCCTGGGGAGGCTGAACATCGCGACGGATACGGCCACGGCGGCGCACGCCCTGGGCGACACCCTGCACCTGGCCCGGCGCTACAAGCTGTCGGCCTACGACGCGGCGTACCTGGAATTGGCCCTGCGAACCGGCTCACCGCTTGCGACACTGGACGCAGACCTCAAGAAGGCAGCGCGGGCCGCGGGCGTGCAACCATTCGCCCCGAATTGACCAATGGAAAGTCAGCACCCAGATGCCTACGAGATCCGCGTCGCCGGAGCATCACGCGTGCGATACAGGGAACGGGGCGCCCTTACCTGCCGTAGCCAACGCCCTGTTAGTCGGGCGGGTGGCAGATACTCGGCCGGAGCTGCCGTGTAGCCTCTGCGGGCCGAACAGCTGCAGTTTGCTTTATTGCTGCTGTTCATTGGGCTTCAGATCTGAATGGCCGCTTTTCCCGCGACCGAGCGGCAAAGCCCCGCCCGAAGCAGACCGCGGGTTGATCCGTTCGAAGTTGCGCAAGCAGAAAGTCGATTCTGGTACGCACGATTCGCTCAGCTACTGCAAGCATATCGATATGCCGCACTTGTTACTAGAGAGAGTCTGCGTGAATCAAATATCCAAAAAGAGGGGAGGATGCTGGATATGCCTCAGAGACATCCTGCAGTACGGTGTACAGACAACCCAAGCATGGTCCGAAAACGCGCAGATATAGGCGGGGCGAAGCGGCAACGCGTCACCAAGATCAGTCTCCAACGAATCGCCAAGATTGTCCGAATGATTCGCAAGAAGCGTGTCGTTCCAATGCGGAACTTCCTAGAGGAATTCGAAGGCGTTTCGCGAAAGACAATTACCAGAGACATCGACTTTCTTCGAGACCGATTCGAGTGCCCGATTGAATGGAGTCGTAGCAAAGGTGGATGGGTCATTGAAGATGAAGGTCGTTTCGAGCTTCCTGGGGTTTGGTTTGAAGCCTCCGAGGTATTTGCCCTCCTTATGATGTTACACTTGGTAGAAGGGGTTCAGCCAGGGTTGCTTGAGGAGCACCTCGGCCCGCTGAAAAACAGGCTGAGGCGCATGCTTGCTGTAGGTGCTCCAAGAGCGAATATTGAGCACAAGGTCAAGCTCATTCATTTCGCTCCGCGCATTGTCGATCCCAAGCACTTCCAAGTGTTGGCGAGCGCCCTCCTTGATGGCAAGAAGCTTCGCATCCAGTATAGGGTGCGTGATCGACAAGAAGTCACCGAACGGACCATTTCTCCACAGCAATTGGTTCACTATAGAGAAAATTGGATTCTCGACGCTTGGTGCCATGAACGTAAGGCACTTCGCTCCTTCTCTTTGGAAGCCATTCAGCACGTTCAGGTCTTGGACGAGGTCGCTCTCGAAGTCTCTCAAGAGGAAATGCGGGACCACTTCCAGAGCGGATATGGAATTTTTGCGGGTGTTGCCAAGAACCGCGCCTCCCTAAAGTTCAGTCCAAGGCGTGCCGAGATGGTCGCCATGGAGACGTGGCACCCCGATCAAACCAGCCAAACCCTTAACGACGGCAGCTATGTCCTCGATGTGCCTTACTCCGATGACCGGGAACTTGTCATGGATGTACTGAGGCATGGGCCCGAAGTCGAGGTACTTGCCCCGCCGGAGTTGCGGCAAAAGGTCTACGAAACATTGTGCGCCGCCGCAAAAAAATATTGCCCAAATCCGGCTCAGTAGGACATTCTTTGTCCTAGTGCCTCCTTCAGAATGTGCCCAAGCTCGAGATTAGTCCCGAATTGGAGCCAGGATGAAGATCAAATTTGCACACCCTCGTGAACGCGCTCGGAGCGGTGGCTGGATCAATTTCGCCGTCTTCGATGTGCGCTCCAGCTCCGGAACTAGCGCAGACAACTCTCAGTTAATCGCGCAACTGACTCTCGAGCCCGAGCAGCGTTCCTCCGGGGGTAGGCCAAGCTGCCCTAGCTTTCACGAACGGTGGGCGGCTAAACGTGATATTGGCAACGGTCGATTCATGGAGCAGAAGAAGGGCGGCGACCCGTTTAAGGGCGTTCGCAAGGAAAAGCGTAATTAGCCAACGAGCCCACCCACACTTACACGGAAATTGGAGTCAGCAATGTCTCACTACTACATCAACAAAAATCAACAGGCCAACGGTGACCATGAAGTTCACATTGACACCTGTTCCTACCTGCCGTCTGAGCCCAACAGGATCTATCTCGGCAACTATTATTCCTGCGCACCTGCGGTTGCCGAGGCGAAGCGTCGCTGGCCTACGAACAGAATCAATGGCTGCTTCTATTGTTGCCGTCCTTGCCATACCAGCTAACCAGAAAGACTGGTTGACTTAACCACTATGAATACGTGCGATGTTTTTCGGGGTGGAAGTGCTCAGGCCACGGTCTTGATTAGAGCAAGCTAGCAGGAAAAATTTTGGCCTCAAATCATGAATATGCGGTAATCGGACACAGTCGCGCGACGGTTGGTCGATTTCTTGGAATCGGAGCGGGATTGGCTAGTTCAGGCGTGGCAGTTCTACTCGCCACTGCAATAACTTATGCCGAACGCTGGGGTTTCTTTCACGCCCAAGCGTTTTGGACGTTACCGATGACAGCGGCCATTTTCTACACTTTGGGTCACCTTGCTTTTGATAAGTGGGCTTGGCGAACGTGGTTGATCCATTTCGTTCTAGACATTCCTGACTTGCGTGGCAAGTGGGACTGCGTTGGTGAGACCATAGACCCCACTACTGGCGCGGTTACGTACAACTGGACTGCGGAAGTCACGATTTCGCAGGGTTGGGAAAAGATCAGGATTTACTCCCAAACGAAGCACTCGCGTTCGCGTAGTGTTGCCGCTTCCATCGTGATGGAAGAAAACGTCGGCTATATCCTGATGTACAGCTACCGCAACGAGCCACGCCCCGGGGAGCCTGAACTGAAGGCGCACCACGGCTATGCTGAGTGGCACATCGCTGCCGATGGCGCCTCCGCTGAGGCCACTTATTTCAATGGTGGAGGCCGCTACACAGGCGGCCGCATGAAACTTACGAGAAAGACCCGTGGCAACTGACTACGCAAACCGCATCGGCAGAGTTAATGCACGACGCAACAATACCGCAGTTGAGCGCTTTACCGAAAGTGTGTCGTTTGCTGCGGCCAGTGCTTTCGGTGATTCGGTGACCAAGGGCTACCAAAGCAAGACGAAATCCAAGAGTTTTCAGTACGCACTGGTGTCCATGCAAGAGGTCGATCCTCAATACACAGCCATTAGCTATCGCGAGGCCGACAGGGTCGCGAAGCAAATTGATTTAGGGCTTTCGAGACGCGGAAGGACCGTGAGCATCGAACTCCAAGGTTCGCTGCCACTGAACGTGCATTTGAGGCGCGTGAGCGACGTGGATATGCTCGTATGGCCGTGGAGCTTCTTCGTCTTTGACGGCTACGGGATTGCCGCCTCCAGCTATTCAGTCAGTACAAAGAACACTGTTTCCGAAATAACCTCCTTGCGTTCCGAGTGTTGTTCTGTGATCAGTTCTGCATTTCCTGCGGCGAAGATCAACGACTCTGGAGCAAAGTGCATCACGGTTTCAGAGGGGTCTCTTCTACGTGAGATCGATGTTGTTCCATCAGTTTTGTATAAAACTGCGACCTATCAAAAATCGAACAATGACGAGGACAGGGGAGTTCAAATATATGACAATAAACTCTATGAGCTGATCACGAACTACCCCTTCAAAGTTCGAGCCTTGATCAATGCAAAGGAAGACCGGACTGGTGGCGGGTGCAAGAAGGCCATTCGCCTTCTCAAAAACATGAAGGAGGACTCCGATACTTTGATCGCGCTGTCCAGCTTTAACATCATGTCGCTCGTCTATGCAATGCAAGATTCAGACCTAGTGCACTCGTCCTATTACGAAGGGAAAATCGTCACCTCGCTGCAGAGCTGGTTTTTTACTCTTGCGCATGATGAAACATATTTGAGGAGGCTCGATACCGTAGATGGAAGCCGGAAGATCATGCAGTCAGCAGCTGATGTCGCAGCGGTTTCGCAAATGTCGGAAGAGCTGAATGTGCTGGTGTTGCGGATAGCGCAGGAGTTGCAGTCCGATGTGCCAAACAGCTTCCCAGCGTGGCGCGCCAAGGTCGAAAGTGAGCTTTTGTTCTAGCGGTTCGTGCAGTTATCACAAACCGCTACAAAAATGGTTATCGTTGAAGGTTCGCTGGATGGCTACTTTGGGTCGGTATCGATAATTCGGGAGCCAAGCGTCGAACGACAGATCCGCCGAACACCTGACGCTCCCCAAGCAGTAACGCAGAGTTGAAAGCTCAATATTATGAATTCCCGCTTGTTCGGCCACGGGAGTCCGGTCCTGGCAGTGCGGCTGCAGGGGAATCGAAATCCGAATAAAGGTCGGTCATCAATTCGGCTATGTCGGGGCGGCGGGGCAGCAGTTGCCGCACTGCCTGTTTTTCAGCGATGCCGAGGATGAGGCCGATCTGTCCTACGTCGGCGCCACGCGCGTCCAACCGAACTGCGACCGTACGGCGCAGAATCAGGGCCGACAGGCCGCGTAGGTTGATGCGCTTGAATATCTTGCGGTAGGTATCGAGCATCTGCCGACACAGGAAGCGGGGTCTGCCGTCCACATCAAGGCAGTGCACTGTGTAGGGTTCGCTGGCGTCATTAAGGAAGAGGCGCTCCGAGGGCTCGAATCCCCGGTACGGTGCATCCGCGCCCGGATGTCGACCGCACCGTTTCATCCGCTGTGCAAGGTAGGCGTCAATCGCCCTGACAGCCGCGGAACTTCGGAAGAACAACGGCCGGGCCTTGCGGTTGACGGACACGCTGGCGCGTATTTCGGAGTTTGCGCGAACCGTTCCGTCAGGGTTCAAGTAGTCGGAGATTTCGAAGCGTGCGACTTCGAGCGGCCGTGCGCCCGTTGCCAGCACGATGTGGATAAGTGCCATATCCCGCAATGGCGCTGGGCTGTGCAGGCCGGCGCGGTGGATCACCGTATGGACGTCCTGGTCGGTGAGATTCCGCGGGGGCGCCCGGGTCAGCCGCGTATCGCCCATTTCGAAACAGCCGAGTGCCGTCTCGACCGCACGTCTGTGGGTACGTAGCGTGCGTACATAGCCGGCGGCTTCAGGGTTGAGTCCTTCGATGCCGATTTGCCGCTGCAGCATCTTTGCCAGGTACTTGACCCGGCGCTCAATCTCCGTGCGGGTCCGGCCATGGGTCGTTGCGACGGCATCGTACGTCATGCCGGCGAGCACTGCCCGCAAGATGACAATGGACAACCGGGTCGAGTCGCTATGCATCTTCGGTTCACCGCATGGACATCAGCCCGCTCCCGATATGCGCGTCGATCCAGACACTGTCCATGGGCTATTGATTGTCTGTCCAACAATCAATATGCGCTTTGAAATCAGGCATCAAGATCAGGAAGAACACGCGGCGAAGAGATTGCCGGAGGACATCTTCTTCAATTCGCCCCCCTTTCACCGAGCGCACCAGAAAGCCGGAAACAAGAGCACCAAGAATCTCGAACCTAGCTTCAAGCTCCGCGTCACTTGCGCACGTACCTGTCGACCTGTTGATGGATTTCAATATACTGAACGTACTCTCCCTTGCTCGTCGATCGAAATCCTGAACAATACGAGCCAACCGAACATTGCGTGGAGCCTCAGACAGAATCTCCAGCCTGAGCCTCGAATTTTCGAGGCGGGAAAACTGGATGGAAGTTTCCACAGCATGCGAAATCAGCCCATCAAGCACGTCTGGACGATTGATGATTTCACCATGTACTTCCAATATCTCCATCAATGTCGATTCTGCAATGGCTTCGACAATGGCCTCCTTGCTCTGGAAGTAATGATAAATGTGACCACTGCTCATCCCCGACAACTGGGACAGATCGGCAATGCTCGTACCATGAAAACCGTTCTCGCTGAAGCATGCCCTCGCTGCGCACAGAATCTGGTCTCTCCGTAGCTCGAAACTACTTCTCTTGCCTTCCTCTCGGACAACCGTTCTGCTCTCCATGAATCTCATGCCTCCAGCGTCTTGACATGCCGGATCACTTCACCGACGTCTGCCGGGCACCACCGCAAGACTTACGGCAGTTGTCCGTGCAGAACAATGCGCGCGCTCTACTATTCATACTGATAGAAGCCTCGCCCGCTCTTCCGCCCCAGGAAACCGGCATCGACCATCTCGCGCAACAACGGTGCCGGACGATACTTCGGGTCGTTGAAGCCCTGGTAGAACACCTCCATCACGAACAGCATGGTGTCCAGCCCGATAAGGTCGGCGAGCGCGAGCGGGCCGATCGGATGGTTGGCACCGAGCTTCATCCCCGAGTCGATGTCCTCCGCAGTGGCAAGCCCTTCCTGCAAGGCGAAGATGGCTTCGTTGATCATCGGGCAAAGAATCCGGTTCACCGCGAACCCGGGCCTGTTCTTCGCCACGATCGAGACCTTCCCGATCTGCTCGACGAAGCGCTGGACGCAGGACACGGTCTCATCGCTCGTCTGCAGGCCCCTGATGAGTTCCACCAGCGCCATCAGCGGCACCGGATTGAAGAAATGGGTACCGATGAAACGATCAGGCCGCCCCGTCGCCCCGGCCAGCTTCGTGATGGAGATGGAAGAGGTGTTGGTGGCAATGATCGCCTCGGGGGAAACGATGGCGTCCACGTCCTTCAGGATGCGCAGCTTGAGCGCCTCGTTCTCGGTTGCCGCCTCGATGACGAGATCGACGCTGGCCAGTTGGTCGTAGCGCGTCGTGCCCTCGATTCGAGTCAGAATCGCCTCTTTCTCGACCTCGCGCAGTTTCCCTTTCGTGACGAGGCGAGCCAGGCTGCTCTGCACTGCTGCGAGCCCCCGCGCGACCGCCTCCTCGGCGACATCCACCATGACCACCTTGAAACCGGCGGCGGCACACACCTGCGCGATGCCGTTGCCCATGGTGCCCGCACCGACGACACCCACTTTGGTCAGAATCATGGTCGCAACCTCAGACGCGTTCGAAAATGGCCGCGATCCCCTGGCCGCCACCGATGCACATCGTGACCAGGGCAAACCGCCCGCCGCGGCGATGCAGTTCGTGTATGGCCTTGACGGTGATGATCGCTCCGGTCGCGCCGACCGGATGCCCCAGAGAGATGCCCGAGCCGTTCGGATTGACCTTTGCCGGATCGAGGCCCAGCTCGCGGGTCACGGCGCACGCCTGGGCCGCGAACGCCTCGTTCGACTCGATGACATCGAGATCGCCGACCCTCAGCCCGGCGCGTTCGAGCGCAAGACGCGTCGCCGGCACCGGCCCGATTCCCATGTAGGCTGGATCGACGCCGGCGTGCGCGTAGCTCACCAGCCGCGCCATCGGCGTCAGGCCCAGGGCCGCCGCGCGTCCCGCCTCGGCCAGCACCACCGCCCCGGCGCCATCGTTCAGCCCGGAGGCGTTCCCGGCCGTGACGGTTCCGTCCTCTTTCTGGAACACCGGCTTCATCTGGGCCAGCCCTTCGAGCGTGACGCTGCGGACGTGCTCGTCCTTGTCGAAGTTCACCACGCCTTTGCGCGTGGGCACCTCCACCGGGGTGATCTGCGCCTCGAAGTAGCCGGCTTCGATCGCACGGGCAGCCCGGCGCTGGCTTTCGAAGGCAAGCTCATCCTGATCCCTGCGGCTGATGCCGTATCGTTTGGCGACGTTCTCGGCGGTGACGCCCATATGGATCTTGCGCCAGGGATCGTGCAGGATGCCATTCATGTAGTCGACGAGTTGACTGTCGCCCATGCGGGCGCCCCAGCGCAGCGCGGGCACGATGTACGGCCCGCGGCTCATGGACTCGGCACCGCCGCCGATGGCGACGTCCGTGTCGCCGAGGCGGATGGACTGGGCAGCGGAAATGATCGCCTGCAGACCCGAACCGCACAGGCGATTGACGTTGAAGGCCGGCGTCTCCTCGGAAAGGCCGGAATCGATCGCGGCCACCCGGCTCAGGTAGGCATCGTTCGGATCGGTGGGGACCACGTTCCCCATCACCACGTGCCCCACCCGGGACGGCTCGACGGCCGAGCGCCGCAAGGCTGCACCCACTGCCACGCTCGCCAGTCTGGTGAGCGGCACATCCTTCAGCGACCCGCCATAGGTGCCGATTGCCGTCCGGGCAGTTCCCACGACGACGACTTCACGTTCTTTCATTTGAACTCCAGTACTTGCTCGCATTGACGGGCGGGTGTCGCGTCCGCAGACAGGACGCGACACCCGCCTCGGACACTACTTACTTCGCCTCGGCAGGCGAGAACTGCTGGCGCAGATTGCGCTTGAGCAGCTTGCCGCTCGGATTCTTGGGCAGCGCCTCGGTGAAGAACACATGCTTCGGCACCTTGAAATGCGCCATGTGCTGCCTGCAGTGCGCAATCAGTTCGGCTTCGGTCAGCGCCGTGCCTTCCTTGAGCACGACCACCGCGGTCACCGCCTCGATCCATTGGGGGTCGGGCAGGCCGACGACGGCGACTTCGGAAACCTGCGGCAGCTTGAAGATCGTTTCTTCCACTTCACGGCTGGCGACGTTCTCTCCGCCGGTCTTGATCATGTCCTTCTTGCGGTCGACGATGGTGATGTAGCCCTCCTCGTCCATCGTGGCGAGGTCGCCACTATGGAACCAGCCGCCAGCGAAAGCCTCTTCGGTTTTCTCCGGTGCGTTGAAGTAGCTGGTGAGGAGTTGCGGCGCGCGATGCACGATCTCCCCAACCTCGCCGGGCAGCACGTCGCGCATGTCGTCGGTGACGACGCGGGTTTCCACGTTCAGTACCGGCTTGCCGGCCGATCCGGCCTTGCGCAACTGGTCGCCGGGCTTCAGCACCGTCGCCAGCGGCGCGATCTCGGTCTGGCCGTAGTAGTTCCACAAGCGCACCTTGGGCAGCCTGCGCTGCATTTCCAGCAATACCTCGACCGGCATGATCGAGGCGCCGTAATAGCCCTTCTGCAGCGACGAAAGGTCGGTCGTATCGAACAGGGGAGAGCGCAGGAGCGAGATCCACACCGACGGCGGCGCGAAGAAAGAAGTGGCGCCGTGCCTGGCGATCAGGGGAAGAATCACGTCCGGCCGCGGCATGCCGGTGATCACGTTGGTGCAGCCGAGGTAGACCGCGGGGCCGAGGAAGCAGTCCAGTTGAGCGCAGTGGAACAACGGCAGGGAATGCAGCAGGACGTCGTCGCCGGAGATCTCGCCCTCGACGATGCTGCTGACGTACTCCCAGAGAACAGCCTCGTGGCTCAGCACTGCGCCTTTCGGCAAGGACTCGGTTCCACTCGTATAGATGATCTGTGCCGGCGCCCGCGAATCGACCGTGACGTCGAGGGGCGTGTCCTTCTCCGCGGTCAGGTCGTCGAAATTGAGCAGCCAGGGGGGCGGTTCGGCCGGCTCCTCGCCCGGCAACCAGAACGTGCGCTCGACGCGGGTATCCTTCGCGGCGGCTTCTCGTCCGACGCTCTCCAGACCGGGGCCGACCAGCAGGGTTTCGGCACCGGAGCTACGCAGAATGAAGGCGATCTCGTCCGCATTCAGCATGAAGTTGACCGGCACCAGAATCGCACCCATGCGCGCGATCGCAAAACGCATGGCCGCAAACGCATGCGAATTGCGCGACAGGATCGCGACACGGTCGCCCTGCCTGACACCCCGATCGATCAGCGCATTGGCGATGCGATCGCACACCCGGTCGAACTGCCTGTAGGTCCAACTCACCTCACCGCATAGGATCGCGGTCTTGTCGGGCACCCGCCGCGCGGTTCGCCGCAGGATGTCGCCGATGCAATGCTGCCTCGCCCCTGCCATCGACACGTTCGATTGCTCCATTTGCCTCACTCCTTCATTCTTTCGACGCGCCATCGCTGCGCCCGGTAGCGTCTTCCCGCGCCCGCGTTCTGTCAGTTCTTGAGAAAATCCAGCGACAGACGATTGAATTCGTCCGCATGCTCCCATTGCGCCCAATGCCCGCACTGGCTGAAGACATGCAGGCGGGCATTGGGCAGCCCCCAGATCAGCTTCAGCCCCCAGTCCAGAGGCACAAAGCGGTCGTCGCGCCCCCAGGTCACCAGCGTTTCGGCCTTGATTTCCGGCAGGCGCGAGGAATAGTCGGCAGCGATCGAGCGCGGGTTGTCCTGGAATACCTTGACCCAGTTCGACAGATGCTCCGGGCTTCTCATCATGTTGTCGTAGCGTTCGCGCAGCAGATCGTCACTGATGCGGCCGGGGTCGAACACGAAGACCTGGATCATTCGTTTCAGATTCTCCAGGGTCGGCTCGCGATAGAGCTGGAACAGCAGCTTGATCCCCTCCATCGGCAGAGCATGGAAATGGCTCGCCCCGAGGCCGGCCGGCCCCATGAGAATCATCTTGCCGAGACGTTCGGGGTACTCGGTTGCGAACGCGAGCGACGAAGCGCCCCCCATCGAGTTGCCCACCAAGTGGGCACGCCCGATGTCGAGCGCATCCATCAGCCCCTTCACCGCCCGCGCATTGAGCAGGAAGCGGTTGGCAACCTTGTCGACCGGGTCCGACTTGTTGAACCCCGGGCAATCCAGCAGCAACACCCGGTAACCAGCGTCCACGAAGGCATCGACGTTGCGGCTGAAATTCGACCAACTGCTCGCACCCGGGCCTGCCCCGTGCAGCATGATGACCGCCTCACCCTCGCCGGCGTCGTTGTAATGCAGCTTCATGCCGTCGGCGACCACATACCTGCTCGTCGCGGCCTCTGTAATTTCTGCCATGAATCCAACCTCCAAGAGTCCGACTCGACGAGCCGGTGACCAATCGCGCAATCTCAGTCCTGCCGTGCCGAGTATCCGACCCGCATCCCGGCCCCCGCGTCATCCGTTCGATTGATTTTTCGGCGAGGGAAAGGAGATAAGATCGACAGGCAAGCCGCTCCGAACGGACGGCAGTTGCCCCTGTCCAGCGCGGGACCCTTGCTTCGACCATGGGCCTGCCCCGCCCCCCGGAATTCCAGTGATCGACAGCGCACGCGACATGAGAACCGACCGACACACCAACAGCGCCAGGGCCGTTCCAGGCCAGGGCGGGAGCCGGGTGATCGCATCCAAACTGGCGCCCCCGGTTGCGCGCTCGCTCGTTCCCCGCCCTCAGATCCACGAACGCCTGCTGAATGCCGAGACAAGCCCGAAACTCATCCTCATCAGCGCACCGGCAGGGTTCGGAAAGACTTCGCTGATGGCCCAGCATCACGCCTTGCTCCAGGCCAGGGGCGTAAGAGCTTGCTGGCTGACGCTCGACCAGGCGGACAACGACATGGAGCGGCTGATGCTCCACCTGGGTGCCGCCCTCGGCAGCCTGGACGACCTGGACGGCAGAGAAGCGCAGAGCGGCATTTCCGACCCGGCAACGGTTCCGAGCAGCGATCTCCCCTACAGAATCGCCACCACCCGGCAGGCTTTCGCCTTCTTCATCGACGAACTGGAAGTCTTGCTGAATCCGGCCGGACTGGACTTCATCCGCCTGTTGACCACCCATCTCCCGCCCCACGGACGATTCGTCATCGGGTCGAGGACGATTCCCAGCCTCGGACTCGGCCGCCTGCGTGCCCGCGGCCAACTGGTCGAAATCACCGCCGCGGACCTCAAGCTCTCCTTCGCAGAGACCGCCGCCCTGCTGCGCAGAAACCGTCAATTGACGCTGAGCGACGAGGAGGTCGAAACCCTGCTGCAGCGAACGGAAGGCTGGCCTGCCGCGATCCAGTTGGCCTCGCTCTCGCTCGCCTCTCACCACAATCCGGAACGCTTCATCGCGGCGTTCTCGAGCAGCAACTCGGATGTCACCGACTACCTGGCCGAAGACGTCTTCCGTCACCTGCCCCACGACATCCGGGACTTCCTGCTGCGCACCTGCATCCTGCGCGAACTTTCCCCGCCGCTGTGCGACGCGGTCACGGGGCGAAAGGACAGTGCAACCATGCTGGAGCGCATCGAACGCGCCAACCTCTTCGTCACCCAGACGGACAAGCGGACACGTGAATACCGCTATCACGCCCTGTTCTCCGGATTTCTCCAGCAGCAACTCGCTGCTCTGTACCCATGGGTGACTCCCTCTCTGCATGGCGCGGCATCAAGATGGTTCTCGGAAGCGGGACGGCCGATTCCTGCCATAGAGCATGCACTGCTGTCCGGTGACCTGCCCCGATCCCTGGAACTGCTCGCCACTCACGCGGACTGGATGTTGCGGGAGGGGCGGTTCAGCCTCCTCGCCCGCTGGCTGAAACAGATTCCCCTCGAAGAACTCGCGCCGTACCCGGACCTGCGCATCGCTTTCGCCTGGGCGCTGACCGCAACGCGCAACCTGGCACTGGCAAAGGAGATTCTCGACGGCTTTGTCGACCCGTCCGATGCCATCCGCACCTGGGTCGTGGCGCTGCGCGCCTATCTGCTCACCATGGAAGACCGGCCCTCCGAATGCTTCGCGTTGTGTCGCCGGGAACTGGGTCCGAGTAACGCCGGGCTGACCACGCAGTACGCCTCCCTGAACTATTTCTTCGCTTACTGGCTGGTAGCGGCGGACGATTTCACCGACGCACTGCGGTGTCTCGACGAATCCAAGAGAGCCTACGCATGCGTCGAGAGCGCGGTGGGGGTCGCCATCGCCGAGCGGGTCCACGGAACGATGGAGCTTGTGCAGGGCCATCTGCGGGATGCCACCATGCGGCTGCGGCGCGCCTACGAAAACAGTGCCCAGTCCCGTGAAGTCAGTCTCAGCGCCACGGTCGGCGTCATCCTGGCGCGGGTCCTCTACGAACGCGGCGAACTCTCGGGCGCCGAACGCCTGCTGAACGAATGTCTCGCCCTGGCCAAGGAGTCGGGTATTCCGGACATCCTCATCAATGGCTCGATCACCTCGGCTCGCATCGCCGAGGCACGGGGCGACCGCGAACAGGCCCTCGAGCTGATCTCCGACCTCGAGAACCTGGGGCACCACGCCAACCTCCCGCGCCTGGTGGCGTCGGCCTGGCTCGAACGGGCGAGGCTGGCGACGATCGATGGAGAACTGTCGCTGGCCGCCACATACCTGGAGAATGCCGACGACAAGCAGCTGTGGGGATCGATGGACGGTTTCACCCCCGACGCCAATGACGTCGATTCGCTCCTGACAGGCAGGCTGCGGTGGCGGATACATGCCGGAAAGGCCGACACGGCTGTGGTCGCGCTGAAAGACCATCTAAAACAGGCTCTGCAGGCCAACAGGCACCACCGCGCCTTGAAGCTCAGAATCCTGCTTGCCAGCGCCCTGCAGGTATGCGGCGACTTCAGGGGCAGCATGCGAACGCTGACCGAGGCCCTCCAGTTCGGCGCCCGGGAAGGCTTCATCAGCATCTTCCGCGACGAAGGGCCGCAAGTCCTGTCCATGCTCGCCACGCTGCGGGAGACTGCAGCCGACCAGGAAACAGAGCTGTCCGGGTTCATGCACCGATTGCTCGCCCCCTGGGAAACGTCCTCGCCGACGCAGGCTCCGCACCAGCCGCTCCCCTCTGCCCAGGCACACGCCGAATCGTTCGAAGGCCTCACCGACCGGGAGCATCAGGTCTTGACGATACTTGCATCGGGCCTGTCCAACCAGGAACTGGCGGGAAAGCTCTTCGTGTCGGAGAGCACCGTCAAGACGCACCTTGCAAGAATCAACACGAAACTTGGCGTGCACAATCGAACGCAGGCCATCGCCGTCGCCCGCAAGCTCGGCGTCATCCAATGAGCCGTCAATCGCCTTCCATGCCGGAGCCGTCATGCCCGATACGCACATGAACAACGCCCCACTGATCTTCCGACGCGAGGGCGACATCGCCCATATCCGCTTCAACCGCCCGAACTCGCTCAACGCCATCGACAGCGCAATGGCTGCGGTCTTCCTCGACACCTGCCAGCGCCTTGCCGCCGCCCCCGACATCCGCGTCGTCACGATCAGCGGTGAAGGGCGTGCTTTCATGGCGGGCGGTGACATCGCCCAGTTCCGCGACGACCCCGCCTCCATCCCCGACACGCTCATCGGCCCGATGCATGAAGCCCTGCAGATCCTCACCACCCTGCAGGCTCCGGTCGTCGCCAGCCTGCAGGGCGCCGTGGCCGGCGCCGGCATGAGCCTGGCCCTGGCCTGCGATCTCGCGATTGCCGCCGACAACACTCGCTTCAACTTCGCCTACGTGAATCTGGGCACGAGTTGCGATCTCGGCGCTTCATGGCATCTGCCGCGCATTGTCGGCTTGCGGCGCGCGCTCGAGATCGCCCTGCTCTCCGATCCGATCGATGCAACTGAAGCACTGCGGCTGGGCCTGGTCAACCGGGTCGTGCCCGAGTCCTCGCTGCAGCAGGAGACCCAGGCCATCGCCGCACGCCTGGCCGGCGCCGCCCCCACCGCCGTGGGCACGCTCAAGCGCCTGTTCAGAACGTCCGGCTCCCGCGACTTCGCATCGCAACTGGCCGCCGAGCAGGAAGGCTTCGCGGCCTGCGCCGCGACACCGGAGTTCAGCGCCGCCGTTGCAGCCTTCCTCGGGAAACGTCGCGTACCCTCCGGACGCTGAATCCGGAAAGTGCAGTATCGCTGATTGATCCAGTGTTTTCGCAGGCGTAGTCACGCCCTGCGAAAACACACGGGCGGCATGCGGATGAAATAAAAAAAGGCCCGCTTGCGCGGGCCGAATTCCGGTTCGCCATCCTGGCTACGCAAGCGGAGGAGAGCCAGGGACCGAGAGGAAAGGGAAGCGAACCGGGGAGACTCAGGATGCTGGAACCTATGCGACATCCCAGAGCGGTTCAATCACCGCACGGCGCCGCGCGCATGCCTCCAGGTGCGTCCATATGTCGCGGATGAGCTCACGGCGCCCCTGGTACGTGCAGTGCATTTCAACTTCAAGGTATTCATGCAGGTCGATGAGACCGGCGTTGAGGCTGTCTATCGTCTTGTCGAGGGCGGACAGGTGCAGATCGCTGCGGGTCGCTTCATTTCTCGCAAGCGTGGCCTGCAGTTCGTCGCGCAAGGAGTCGGAAACGAGCGGCAAGCCGCGCCGAAGAAGCGACATGGCCGAATCGATCTCCGCAATCCTCGCGGGAACGGCACCATCCCAGTCCCGATTGATGACCTCGATGACGGTCCGCAGAATACGCAGTTCAAAGAGCTTGACCGGATTCTGTTCAGCACGGGAGGAGTCCTCGATGCCGCGCAGCACGGCGGCAAGTACGCTGGGTACGGACGGTTTCATTGTTCGATGGCTCCGATCTCTTCGATCATCCACAATTCCTGGGCATTCATGAAAAGCCAGGACGGAAAGGCGTGCATGGCTCCGCGCGGCGTTCCGGCCATGAACTCATGCGCTCCCGTGGTCCACAGCGCGACGCATTTGACGTGGGTGAAAACGGTCCACCAGTGCAGGGCCGCCCTGTCCGCCTTGTATCCGCTGGTCGACTCCCAGTATTCGATAGCCTGTTCAGGGGTGATCAGCGAGGCGACCCTGGATCGATCATGGCCATAGCGCCAGTTCTTGGCCAAAGCCCACGCGAGGTCTTCGAGCGGGTCCCCCAGGTGGGCAAGCTCCCAATCGAGAATCCCGTTGATCCCCTCCGGAGTGAACAGGAAATTCCCGATCCGGTAGTCGCCATGAACGATCGTGACGCGCGGCGGCGGCGGCGGCGGGGAACGGCGCAGATACCGGATCGCGGCACGGGTGATCGGCTGGTGGCCGATGTGATTGTCGGCGATGATCCTTTCCCAGTGGCTCAATTCCGTATCCCAGATGTCGCCGGGGGCGGGCGTCGACACCACGTCTGCAAGACCCTTGCCCTCATGCCTGGCGGCAGCGATGGCGCCGAGAATCTCGAACATCTGTTTCATGATCGCCTGCCGGGACGCTTCGAACTCGGGCCCGAGGATGGCCGGAGGAGAGGTGACACCCTTCAGTTTCTCCATGGCGAAGAACGGCGCCCCGATCTGCTCCGGATCATCCTCATTGCAGATCATCAGCGGTACGGGAACACCAGGTACGTCACGGCATACCTGGTACATGGCGTACTCGACGTTGCGCCTGCTCTTGATCAGCGATATCGGCGGATCGAGGCGCAGCACCAGACCACGCTCGACCGGCAGGCCATCCTCGCCGGTCCATGCCACATCGACGCCCCACGTATCACGCGAGATTCCACCCGCGAATTGACTGGCCGACAGCACGCGCAAGTCGGCTGCAGCCAGCGCTTTCGAAAGATATGTCTGAACGCGCTCCACTGCCAGATCACTCAAGACCTTCTCCTCCTTATCATTTTTTTCGGGGGGCTTTCGGCGCCCCTCTCGGTACTGCACGCCACGCCGGGCGTATGACTCGACTGCCCGTTCAGGGATTACAGAAACGAGAATCCGGGCAGTCCCTTCTCACACATCTCGTAGATGACCGGATTGCGGCATTCCAGAATGCCAATCGCCGATTCACCGTTGCAGGTGGCACGCACCAGGTGATCCTCGAAGCCGGCGATCTCGGTTCTCACCGCGGGGTCCGAAAGATCGAAGGTCTCGCCGCCGATGAAATCGCCCGCGATCGACCCATGGTGATAATTCTCCGCAGGCGTGCCTTTTCCGTCCGGGCCGGTGTACATCCCACAGCGGAGATAGGCGATCTGGTTGCCGATCTGCTCGTAGTGGACTTCGCGGATCTCGCCGTTGTCCAGGCGATTGGTGATCACGGCCTCCACGAGATGCCTGGTGACCGGGTCGAAACGGACCTTGTGGTCGATGGGCGTGATCTTCCCGGCGCCTTGGCGGGCATCCCCCAGGTTGTACAGCACCCTGTGCCACCATATCGACCAGTCACCGAACTCGACCCACTGGCCAAGGTGGGAGGAACTGCTCGTCTGCAGCATGTGGCCGGCGCCACCCACGCCATCCCGCACGCCCCAATGGTGATCCCGGCTGCCACGGAAGCGGGACGGCGTCAGCGTGAACTTCTTGCCGTGAACCGAGATCGCTCCCTCGATGGTTCCAAAGGTCTCGTAGCCGCACCAATCGTGAATCAGGCGTGCATTCATCTGACCCGGGATTTCCGTGGGGCCCTGCCTGCCGAACACCGCCCGCTTCGTATCCCGCCACGCCAGATCGTATTCAAGGCCGAAATCGTTGGGGGCGCAGTTCAGCCGCCATTCTGTGAACGGCTCGATCATCCGGGCCGTCATCGGCCCCACGGTCAATTCCGAACGATCCACGCCCAGGGTGCGGGCGGCCCGTATGGCGGTATGCCGGTTGTCCTGCACGACGATGGCGTAGCCGTCGCAACGGTTCAGGTTGGGATACAGGCCGATGCCGCAGACGAAGAACAGCTCGCCGTCATCGGACTGGGCGCTGAACCAGTACCGTTCGAACGCCCTCGGATCGGTGGTGTTCAGAAAGCGGATCGGGTCCGTGGTTTGATGGATGGGATATTCGTCCATGCCGCTGAGCGGCGAGTGTTCGAGGACATCGCGAGGCATGACCATGCGTCTCCAGCTGTTTATATACGGCTGCACAGTAGCCATGGCCAGGGCATTTTCCGTCATCCGTATGGACGATTTTGAGGAAACAGGGCGCCCTCCCACGGGAAAGCGCCCTGCCGGCCAACCGGCGCCGTTACCCCTGCCCAGGCAGTTCGAACACGCAAGGCGGAACACCCTGCCCGAGGAGATAGGCCCCCAGCAGCGCGGAAGTGTCGTCCTCGTTCTGGGTGACGTGGTTGGCCGCCACCAGCAGCGCCCGCAACTGCCGCTGCAGCGGGCTGCTGTCGAAGATGCCGCGCGCGCTACTCTTCTTGAACAGCATGTGGCCGGCGGCAAAGCAGTCCTTCGCCACGCCCTGGATGTCGAGGAAGTAATGCACCCGCTGGTCGAGCGGCACCGGCTCGCCACGTTCCACATAGCCGGTGGATTCCTGGATGCACTGCAGGATGCGGGCACGCGCCGAACGGATCAGCAGTACCGCGTTGCCGAGCTTCTCCTGCACGAAGGGGTTCTGCGCTGCCACCGGACCGCCCACGAACACGTTCTGGCGCGGCTTCATGTGCTCGACGAACAGCTCGACCATGCCGTTGGCAAAGCCGATGGTGACCGAGGACACCGCGCCGAAGAACACCTGGGTGAACGGCAGGCGGTAGGTCATCGCCCCGTCGCTCAAGGTGTACTCGACGATGCTGTGCGAACGATGGTCGGGCACGAAGGCCTCGCCCTTGACCTTCAGCGACTTGCTGCCGGTGCCGGCCAGGCCGACCACGTACCAGTCGTCGATCAGTTCGTAGTCTTCACGGCGCACCAGGAAGGAACGATGGTCAAGCAGGTTGCCGTCGTCGTCGAACACCCGCGCGCCGAGGAAGGCGCCGCCCTCGCAGTGGTCGGACCCGCTGGACGTCGGCCAGGTGCCGGACAGCATCCAGCCGCCCTCGACCTTGCGCGCCTTGCCGCAAGGCGCATAGGACGAGGCCACCAGGATTTCCTGATCCTCGCCCCACAGTTCGTCGCCGACACGCGGATCGAGCTTGCCGAACTCCCACTGGTGAATACCCAGGATCATCAGGTTCCAGGCGCTCGACGGGCAGCCGCGGCCCAGTTCCATCAGCACCCGGTAGAACACCTCCGGGTTCATCTCGTAGCCACCCCAGGCCGCCGGCTGCAGGATCTTGAAGAAGCCCGCGTCCTTGAACGCCCGGATGGTCGCGGCCGGCACGCTGCGCGCCTGCTCCACCGCATCCGCCTGTTCGCGCAACCCCGGCACCATCGACGCGGCACGCTGCACCAGAGTTTCCATCGTCGGCCGGGCCGACACGTTTTCCGCCACCACACCCATCTTCGTCTCCTTGTTCATGCTTCAAAGTTCACCGACGGATGCAAAGCGTCCGTCGAAATACACCAGGGGCATCGCCGGCGCGCCGGTCACCTGCCCGCTCCGGGCGGCATGCACCGCCACCACTTCGCACAGCACCAGCGTGTGCGATACGGCGGCAATCAGCTCGACGACGCGACATTCGAATGCGGCCAGCGCCGCCTCCAGTACCGGCGCACCGGCGCACCCCTCTCGCCAGGCGCCGTCGCGGAATCTCGCATCCCCCGCAACGCCATCGACCATGCCCGCAAAGCGCCGGGCGTCTTCCAGCGACTCGACATCGAGGACGTTTACACACAGCGGGCCGCCGATCCGGACCAGATCGTGCGCAAATACGTCACGATTCACGCAAACCACCAACCGTGGCGGCTCGGCCGATACCGACATCACGGCGGTTGCGGTAAGGCCGGCCCGCGTGCCGTCGTGCTGCACGGTGAGTATGGAAACCGCACCGGCAAGTCTGCGCATGCTGCTCCGGAAATCGGCTGCGCTTACGGACACGTCCTCCATTTCAGATCTCACCCGCCTGCGGGTGCACGGCCAGTGCCAATGCTGCCCTTTCATTGGGGACATTGGCGTCGATCACCACATGGACCAGCCTCGATACTCCGTCCATTCATCTCCTCCCATCCGCAACGCGACGACACGGGGATCGTCACGGCAGCGAATCATGTGATTGATAAAATCCGACACCGGCAGCGTCGGTGAGGAAATAATTGCAACGGGCGTGCCAGATTGTTTTGTCCACCGAATTTATTGCGGCGCATCATCAGCAAAGACGGTACAGGCAGTACCTTTCTGACAGGAAAGTTACTGACGGTACTGCGAGCGCACAGAGTGGCCTCAGCGGCCAAACCGCATAAAATTCTCTAAAACCGAGCAAATTGCCTGCTGTCGTCCGAGAAAATTAGCGGCTGTCTGCCCGATGAATGACTATTGACCAATTTCGGGTGCGTCACCGATTCAGGGGGGAATACTGCAACCCGCCGATGAATTGTGCGTGCATTCAGCGTCGGTGGGTCTTTCGTTCGCTCAATTCGGTGAACGCGCGAACGGGCTTGGTGCCGCTTCGCCGGGCGAAATATGAATTCTCAATTGTTCGTGCTGTTATGGCCCGTTCAATTGACGAATCTCCGCCTGCTTTCGCTCAAGCTCAGGCTCCAGGAATGGCGGACGCACTGGCCCTCATCCCCAGCAGTTCAGGCGCGAGAACGGTCGCGCGTGCCGTTTGTAGATGGTCTGCCCAGAGCAATTTCAGTCTCAGGCGAAGAACGGCTGTCGGGAGCGCAGTTGCAGGGTCAAAAGACCAGCCGTCACGGACATGGCCAGCCCGGAACGGGTGCCCTTGATACGCAATAAAGCTGCAGATCAGCAAGGATCAGACGCAGTTTCCCCGGCGCCGCTCAAGCTCGCTTTGAGGACTCTGCCGGCGACGCCGGGCGCTGCCCGAGCGCAGGTGCGCACACCCTCGATTCGTGCGCCCATGTAGAAGCATCCCCATGCTGCGCACAAATAATGGAATCAAGCCGCCGCCGACGGGCTCAACGCCGGGCTATACGATACGGCGTTGGAAGTTGCCCCTCCGTCAATGGTCACGATTGACCCGACCATGAAAGGCACCTTGTCCGAACTCAGGAAAACCACCAGTTCGGCTACTTCTTCAGGCGTCCCCATGCGCCGCAAAGGCTGCGGCGACAACAGTGCCTCCTGCATCTCTGCAGGCGCCTGCAGTACCAGGGGCGTGGCGATCGTTGCCGGAGCGATCCCGTTGATGCGAATGTTCATATTGGCGTATTCCCCCGCCGCGGACTTGGTCAAGCCGACAACGCCGTGCTTGGCCGCGACGTAAGGACTCCCCATCGGCCCTCCCACCAGACCCGCGATGGAGGTGGTGTTGATGATGGCGCCTCCGCCATGGGCCTTCATGTACTGGATCTCATACTTCATGCACAACCAGACACCTTTGAGGTCCACCGCGATGATGCGATCAAAGTCGGCCTCATCGACCTCATCGACGAAACCCGCAGCAAAGACACCCGCATTATTGAATGCGAAATCCAGACGGCCATAGGTTTCCACCGTGGTATCGACCAGGCGCTTGACCTCGGCCGCATTGGTCACATCGGTCGGAACGAAGATGCCCTCGCCACCGGCCTGCTTGACCAAGGCCAGCGTTTCCTCGACCGAAGGGCGCATGCCTTCGAGGTCACCGATCACGACCTTGGCCCCTTCCCTCGCATACGCAACCGCCGTTGCACGTCCGATTCCGGTCGCCCCGCCGGTCACCAGGCCCGCCTTACCGTTCAACAATCCCATAATCTCTGTCTCCGGTTGATCTGCAGTCATGCAAGACAATTTTCTGGCGTCGGGAACAAGTCACTGCGATCTGCTCGACAACACGGAAAGCCTGAGTAAGCGCCCGAAAAAACCTTGCTCAGAAAATTGACGGCCCCATCTACACGGGACGACACGGTCGGATAGCCGTCACCGACCGGTTTCGCCCGCCCTCGGAGCGCTTTTCGAAATCCATTGAGCAAGCTCGCCGAGTTCGGCGTCGCTGATTTCGGACTGACGAAATGCCGGCATGGACCCGATACCCAACCTCACCATGGTTCTGATGAAATCCACATGCAGTTCTCGGCCAAGAATCAACGGCCCAACATTCGCACCATGGCAATAGCCACAAACACGTGCGTAGATTCCTTCGGCACCAGCACCAACCTTGGCATCCGGATACGGCGAAACCGCATTCGCACCAGCAGCGAAGCTTCCAAATTTTGTGCAAAGCGCAAGAATTCCGACCAGCGCAATCGATTGTTTCTTTGTCTTCATGATATCCCCCAGGGGCCCCTTGTTCCGGGGAAGCGTCCTTCGCCCCCTCGGAACAAGCAGACCAATACCTCACCCAGCGATTGGTGCAGACTCACCGCCTTTCACTCTCCACGGGTTGCCCCTAGATAATCCCGGACTTCCCCGGCGCAATAATCCCGTTAGGATCAATTGCGCGCTTGATCCGCCTGTTGAGTTCAAGGTTAACCTTGCCATACTGCTCTGCAACAAGGTCCATCGCGTGAGAACCAACGCGATAGGGCGCCAAACCTCGCTTGCCGAACTCCTCGACAAGCTCCCGGAAACACGCCTCGGCTCGCAGTTCCTCCTCGGGATTGCTCTTGTCGTACAGAAGTGCGATGACGTGGTGCAGTGATCGCCCGCCAACGCCCCAGCCCGAGGTGTAGTCGAAGCTATATTTCGCCAGAATCTTCTTGGCCAGCCGGGTTTGTTCAACCGCGCGTGAGCCTCGTGCAGCGCCAACGGGAATGAACCAGGCCAAACCACCTCCATTGCCCCGCCAGCGTATGATTCCGAATTCGTCGAGATTCAAGCCGCCGCGCATCAGCGTGGCATTGTGGTGGAAGTATGGATTCTCATCCATTTCCTTTCCGGCAAATACCCTCGCCCCTGTCGCTTCATAGGCCTTTCGAATCATCGGCTCGGCGAGTGCAATGCTCTCTTCGGTGCCGTACAGTGCGAAATAGGTATTCCACATTCCGATGCCGACGTCGTTTGCGGCCTTGAGAAACACCTCGTCCGGAATTTGCTCCGGCTTGTCCCAGTACTGGTTACGGCGGTTGAAGAACGCAAGCTGGTATGCACCGGAGAGGCAGAGGACGCCATTCACCACAACCCCGTGGAGTTGTAGATCACGCGTCACGTTCACCGCATGTTCGATATCTTCCAGCTTGTCATAGCAGGCGACGAAGGGCTTGTAGACCGGCGGTGCAGGCATCAGCCAAAGCCCCATCTTGGTCACGATCCCCAGGTTGGATTGCGAGAACAGGCCGTCGACGTAGGGGCCGTAGCCCCACTTGTAGGACTGCCATGCATCCGTGTTCTTTACCGAACCCTGGCCGGTACGAAGCACCTGACCATCCGGCAAGACCACCTCCATTCCGCACTGCGTCATGAAATGGTCACCGTAGGGGGTATAGCCGCCTCCTCGATCGAGGGCATTGCCGACCGGGCCGCAGATGGGACCGGGCGCCGGTACATCAAGCCAGAGCGGCAATTTATGCTCGGCGATGTAGTCGGCAAGCTGCTGATAGGTGACGCCGGGCTCGACCAAGGCCGTGCACATTTCGGTGTCGACCTCGAGGATGCGATTCATCCGCTTCAGATCGAGCACCATCTGTCCAGTCGTCGCTGGCGTCGCCGCGCCGTAGCCCAGGTTCTTGCCCGTCGACACGACCCACAACGGCAACTTGTAACGATTGGCCACCTGCACGATGCGCTGCACTTCTTCGGTCGAAGCGGGTGCCACCGCGCCCGAAGGCACATGCACATGCGCCGTGTCGGGAACCATGATTTTCTTGTAGGGCAGAACGGATTCCGGGTCCGCAAAAACCCATTCGTCACCGACGATCGCACGCAACTCCGCAACCGCGCGCGTGAAGTTCGCCCTGCTCATTCCTTTCGGCAGCGCGGTGGCGTTTTGCGAGGACATCGCAGCGCCGGCAATGCCAGGCACGCCCACTGCAGCAGCGGTGGCAGCCATGGCTTTCAAAACGTTACGACGATCAATATCCGTCATTGCGGTCCCTCTTTCTTCTCATTTCGGTGCCTCCAACCAACAACAATTCCGGCCCGTCAATTCAGCCCACCCGGTTGCGCTCAACATCCCGCAGTCGGGGACAGGAGGGAGCTTTGCGTGACGCCCCCTCCTGAGTCGGAAACCGCTTACCCCTTCGGAGGAATGACCGGCGCCAACAAGTGCGAGTCGTACTTGCCACCCGTATGGATGATGTGCTTGCCGCGATTCACCGTATCCTTGTGCCGGCAACCGTATTCGGGCGGGGTGTACTGGATGATGTCCGTGTTCTGGACAACCACCCCCAGACTTTCACCCGCCTTGAACACGGTGCCCGAAGGTTGAATCTCGATCTCCACGGGGACGATCTCACCTTCTTTCAGCTTCAGGGCTCGTTGATGCTTGTGCCACGGCTGCAGCGGGGTAGACATCTCTTCATCCAACTCGCGGTGCGAGACGCGCAGCCATCCGGTGGCCACCTGACCGTGCTCGATGGCGTCCCAGTCCGGGAACAGGACCTCGTTCCCGCGCCGGTCGTACTTCTTGATCCCGATGAACAGGTCCATGTCGTCCGAGCCGTCCGCAGACACCCAGAGCTTCAGCTTCATCGATCCCGTCAGTTCGGTATCCTTGTCGAAGACGATCTTGAACGTCGCATTGTTCGCACTGGCCGGATCGGCTTCGTAGACGACCTTGGCCTCGTGTTGCAGTGGGGAAAAGGACAGTGACAGGTTCTTGCCGTCCAGATACAGCGGCGTGGCCTGCGTTCTCGCGATGGGCCATTCGTTCTCGTAACGAAACTCGCCGTCGAAGAACTTGTTCCTGACCTCCAGGCGCACCCTGGGCGTGTCCATCCAGTCGTTGTCGATGCCTTTCAGGAAGTAGTCGAAGAACGCCTTCTGACGCTCGAGGGTCTCGCGAGCGTAGTAGTACTCCCATTCTTTGCGGCCGTGGATTTCCACCCATTTGTATTCCGAGCGGCTCTGCTTGAACCCCTCGAGGCTGCCGCGTGTATGGAGCCCTTGCGTCGACCAGCTCGCGCCCACATACATCGGGACCGTAATCTGGTCGATGTTCGCCCGCTTTTCCCGCCAGTACTCGTCGTCGAAAGGATGTTCCTTCATCTTCATACTGATGAACTCCATCTCTTTCCCATTGAGGGCGCTGATGCTTGCATCCCACAAATCCACGAAGAAGGTGTCCGGCATGCCCCCGTGGAATGCCCACTCGCGGTAAACGTCGTAGCCACCCTCCCAGGGAATGATGGCCTTGAGATGGGGTGGGCTCAGCGGCGCGACGTACCACTGCAACATCGCCAGATAGGAGACGCCGTTCAGGCCGACATTCCCGTTGCTCCATTCCTGCCTACCGCACCACTCGACGAGTTCGTAATAGTCCTGGGCCTCCATCTGAGAAAACGGATGCAGGGCGCCCTCGGAATTGGACGTCCCCCGTACGGCCGCCTTGACGACGATGTAGTCGTTGGGAACCCAGAAGCCCGGGTCCGGCGATTCGAAGGCTGTAAAGTCGGAATGCTTGATCACCCCCGCATGATTCATGATCATGTCGAGGAAGACGTCATTCCTCGAGTCCTTGCCGTATACGCAGGCAGACAGGACGACCGGGAACTTTCCCGGCTTCAGGGGGCGGAAGACATTCACGTAAAGCGTGACACCGTCACGCATTTTCACGGGAACATCTTTCTCCATGATCATCTGCTGATGACCGAAATCCACCGTCTTGACGAAGATCTCGTTATAGCCGGATTCGGCATCCTCCGGACGACTGGCTTTCGTCCCGGCTTTCTCGGCCTGGGCGGCAAAACAAGCACGGACGTCTTCGTTCAGCTTGTTTCCGGTTTTCTTCTCGTAGTTTTCTCCGCGATACTGCATCTCTACCTCCAGTTTTCTATCAGCCAAGCGGATTGCTCCGCAAAGGCGCACCTTCTGAAACAAGCGTGATTACAAACTACCGGATGTTCCGGGCAGAAAGCGTATCCGGCCCAAACTCGGTTTTCGACTTCATCGGAATCTGCCGCATCTGGAATCCGGGCTCGTACATGACACCGCGGGTAGACCAGGCACCATCCAGGACGTAGAGGAAGTCGTTGTGAATCAACATGCCCGGCACATCGGGGAAGTAATACGCAGGAGAAATGCTGACCCGCCAGATCTTTCCACTATGGTCCCAGCCATCGAACATGGCCGTACTCCAGGTATCTTCATCCACGTAGAACTTCCGCTTCTGCACGGCGTGGCGCTTGCCGTCTTTGAGCGTGGCCTCGACAACCCATACTCGGTGCAGTTCCCAGCGCAGTACGTCCGGATTATGGTGATTCTGGCCAAACATCTCTTTCTCGGTCAGCGAGAAGAGTTTGTTGTTGTTATAGGGAATCAACATCTCCTTCTTGCCGAGCAATTTGTATTCGTAGCGCTCGTTGCAGGACAGGACGCTTCCAAATACTTCGTCGAAGAAGTTCGAACCAGAGACTACGAAATCAGGCGTATCCCACCCAACGGTGGGGGCACGGCGAACGCGCCGCTGCCCGACGAGGTACTGCCACGCCTGACGGTCCTGCACCGTGCAATTGGTGGAATCCAGAACCATCAGACCTTCACCGGCACGGAACGTGGGCTGATCCACAAACTGCATGAACTTGAAGTTTGGATACCCTTGTTTGGCGTGCTCCTCCGGCGTCAAGCCTTCCTGGTAAGCATCGTACTGCTCGAACTGATGAGCTTGACTACCCAGTACAGGCTGCCCGCTTGAAGTAAACGAGTAGTGCCGGTCCTTTGACTCGAACGCCACGCCGCGCCACCGCATGTTGAGGTTCCAGCGAACCTCGATGCCATTCTTCGGGATTGGAAACGGGATGCCAGCCACAGCCCCCTCGACTCCATCCTCCTTTCCATTGGTTACGTACTTTGCCCTGGTGGCGTTCTTGTATGTGTTTTCGTACACATAATCCGGCGCACAATGATTTCGATGCGTCGGATAGACATCCAACCGCATGGTCTGCGGGTATTTGGCGAGAAGCGCTTTGACGCCTTCGGAAAGCTTGTCCTCGTATTGCGCCATGTTTGCGGCAGTAACGGAGTACAGCGGTTTCTCGTTGGCATAGGGATCCCAGCGTCGATCGCCTGCTTTCAGCTTGTCCAGCGGAGCCTTCAGATCGGGGCAACCCTTCCATTCCGGAATACTTCCGTCCTTGTTACCCGCACGTTCCGCCCCCAGCGGAGTCAAGGTCGTTTTCAACTGGTCGGCTTCTTCCTGAGTGACTGCGGCATGAGCAGAGCCGATAAGCAGCGCGACAATGGTCGCGGACAGAAGCTTGATATGGGTTTTCACCGTTGTCTCCAATTATTGGTTGATTAGAAGGCCGTGGAAGCATACAAAGACACCCAATCCCCATCCTGCGGATCTTGTTTGAATGTCTTGATGTATCCCCGGGGACCGCCTCAGCCCGCAACAGGCCAAAGCGGAAACCGACTGGCGATCAGGTTTCAGTTTCCAATTCAGCGTGGGGGCTTGCGTCATCCGTTCGGATGATTTTCCTTACGCGGTAGACCAATTGCGCGCGGGTGATGCCCAGCAAGGTGGCGGCCTTCGACATGTTGCCGCCCGCAGCGCCGAAAGCAGCCCGAACCAGGGAGTTCTCGACATCGTCGAGCGTCACGGCGGCACGCTTCACGACCCCGTCGGCCCAGGCGTTCAGGACATCGGCCTCGATGCCCGCGTGCGCCTCCGACCCCGCCAGTGCGCCGGTCGGGATCGTCTGTTCCGCGAGCAGGCCAAGCTCGTTCAATCCGATCACGCCGCGCCCGCGGGCTTCGCTGTCAATGGTGAACAGGTGGCTGTAGCCGAGGGGTTGATCGTCTTCCCCGAGGATCACGCCACGCTCGATGACGTTCTCGAGCTCCCGGATGTTGCCCGGCCAGCGATAGTTCAGAATGAGCTGCAGCGCCTGTGCCGTCACGCCCGTCACCCGGCGCCCGTGCAAGGCGCCATAGCGGCGGATCAGGCGTTCGAGCAGCAGGGGGATGTCTTCACGACGCTCGCGCAGAGGTGGGATCAGAATCGGGAAAACGTTGAGCCGGTAGAAGAGGTCTTCGCGAAACCGCCCCTCCCGTACCGCATCGCGCAGTTCCTCGTTGGTGGCAGCGACGATGCGCACGTCCACCTTGCGCGTCGCCGCGCCGCCGAGCGGCTCGAACTCGCCGGTCTGGATGACGCGCAGCAGCTTGCCCTGCGCCGTCATCGACAGCGTGCCGATCTCGTCCAGGAAGAGCGTGCCGCCGTCGGCCACCTGGAAGCGCCCCGGCCGCGCCTCGCCGGCGCCGGTATAGGCGCCTCGCTCCACACCGAAGAGTTCCGCCTCCATCAACTGCTCGGGGATGGCTGCGCAGTTCACTTCGAGAAACGGCGCGCCTGCGCGCCGGCTCTGGCGCTGGACCTCCCGGGCAAACGCACTCTTCCCGACGCCGCTTTCCCCCAGCAGCAGGACCGTGGCATTCGTGGGCGCCACACGCCGGATCTTGTGCAGGATGACGTTGAAGGGCACCGAGGCGCCGATCACTTCCTGGCAAGGCGGCCCCCTTCCTGGCCCCGACATTGCCGTGCCCATGGGAGCCGCCGCACCAACGGCGGCAGAAACGGGGGATTCCACTCGATGTGGTCTCAGTAGTACCGGGCCGGGTTCGAAGTACTTGAGGTCGTTTTCGACGTTTTCCCAGTCTTCAACCGGTTTGGCAACGCATCGGCAGGTGTCGTCCCCCATTGCCCTGCACGCAACCTCGCGCACCAGGATGCGCTTGCCCATGCAGGTGGTCAGAAAACCCGATGCGTAGCCCACCTCCATCCAGCACACGGGTTCGCTGCCAATGCCATAGGCCGCGATATGGATCTGGTCTTCGAAACAGTTTCTCCACAGAAACTCGACTTCACAGGTACCGCGCTCGACGTCGATGTCGGCATGGACCTGTTCGACCGTGACGATTCCCTGCAAGGCATGGAACTGGGCTCCGCTGACCAGCAGGTTCTGGATCGCCTCGTAGCCGGTATGGATCTTCAACGCAAGCTGCCCGTCGCGGCAGCCGGCCGCGTAGCCGAACCGCGTGAGCAGGCCGCGGGCAGCCTCGCTTCCCAGGCTCTCGATCAGTTCCTGGCGCAACGCCCCCATTGCCTCGGCATGCATCAGCACCATGCGGCGGTCCTCCAGCCAGATCAATCCTTCCGCGGGATTGAAATGGAGGCGCTTGAGGATCTCGGGCGTAAGGGGCAACGGAACATCGCCCACGATGGTCGGCGTTGGGCGCGCACTGTGTTCGCGAGGTTTCGTACTCATCGCCATCCTCCAGGACGCCGGCTCAGGTCACCCGAAAGGTTGCGACGCTGCAGCCCAGGCGTGCGGCGAGCGCGTTCAGCTTCTCCACGGCGACGGCCACCTCGTTGGCGCTCTTCGCGCTCTCGGCAGCGGAGGCACGTATCTGCTGCACCCTGTTCGCGCTCCCGTCGCTTGCGATCACGTACTCCCCGATGCGATCGGAGACGTGGTCGATCACCGCCACGACGTTCGCAGCCCCTTCCCTGATCTCGCCCATCGTCCGGGCGGCGCGTTCCGCATGCCGGAGACCTTCATCGACCCGCCCGACGGCCTCGCCGGCCTGCCGGCCGACATCCTCGATGCCGAGCTGAATCGCTTCGATCATTCCGGCAATCTCGGCTGCCGCTCCGTTCGTCTTCTCCGCCAGCGCCCTCACTTCGCCGGCCACCACGGCGAACCCTCTTCCCTGCTCGCCGGCCCGGGCGGCCTCGATCGCCGCATTCAGCGCGAGCAGGTTGGTCTGATCCGCAAGCTGCCGGATGGCTTCGGTGATCGTCGATATCGTGCGCGAGGTGTCCCCGAGTTCCCCCGCCGTCGTGGCGGTCTGCTTGACGGTCGTGGCAATCCGGTCGATTTCCGACGACATTGCATCGATGTCGCTCCCACCCAGCTCCGCCTGCCTGCCGGCATCACGCGCGTGCTGCTGGGCAGCAACGGCGTGGTCGCGTACCTCTTCCACCTGTCCGGCCATCACACCGATGGCATCGGCCATGGAAGTCACTGCTTCCGATTGCGCCGCGGCCCCCCTGCTCAGCATCTGTGCCGTGAGGTTGAGTCCCGTCGCCTCTTCGTTGAGCGCGGCCGCGCCCGTACCCAGTTCTGCGATCACTCTGGCAAGGCTCGCGCGCATGGTCTCGACCGCGGCTTGCAGACGGCCTATTTCGTGGGTTTCGGTCGTCTCGAGCACATGGGTGAGATCACCCCCGGCGATACGCTCCAGGCTCCCGATCGTGACTTCCAGCGGACGCCGTATGCCTCGGGTCACCCACCATCCCGCAAAGGCCGCCATCCCACCGGCAAGCAGGGCCAGGCTGGCGCTTACCCATCCGACCCGGCTCGCGAGGCCGACGATCGAGGCCGCGTCGTCGAGATTCTGCGTACGCAGCGCGCGGTCGTAGTCGCTCAATGCCGCCCGCAGTTGGGTCATCATCGAGTTCGAGGTCAGGGCGAGCCCGGCTATCTGCTCCCTGTCGTCTTGCTTGCCATCTCGCACAAGCTTGTCCAGCACGATGAAGGTGTTGCCGGCCCCACCATTGATCTGCTCGAGCAGCGTCGCGGTGCGCACGTCTGCACCGTGACGGGCAATGCTCTCGCCCAGCCGCGCCAAGGCTTCCTGAAACCCCTTCTCCGCCTGGATGAAGCTCTCTTGTTCGGCAGAAATATCGTCCGCATCATCGAACAACAGCACGTTCTGACTCGCCAACTGGGCGCGGATCGCCGCATCCATCAGGTCGGCCACCGCATCCCGCCGCGGAATGCCGATGTCACGGGACGCCACGGAGCGTTCGACGACCACGACGCTCGTGTAGACGGTCACCCCCGCCACGAGCATGAACAGTGTCGCTACGCCCCCAAAGGACACGGCCAGACGAGCGGCAACGGACAACGACGCAAACATCTCAACCCCGAGCTCGCAGGCTGAGCGCCGTATCCTCGATCATGTCTTCCTGCCCGCCGACCATGCCGCGGCGGCCCATCTCCACGAGGATATCCCGCGCCGACACGCCGTACTTCTTCTCCGCCCGCTTGGCGAAGAGCAGGAAGGAGCCATAGACCCCAGCGTAGCCCAGCGTCAGCGCATCCCGGTCGATGCGGATCGGGAAGTCCATGATCGGCACCACCAGGTCCTCGGCCACGTCCTGGATCTTGAACACGTCCACGCCGGTCTCGATCCCCATGAGGTCGCACACCGCCACCAGCACTTCCATCGGCGTGTTGCCGGCACCCGCTCCCAGCCCGGCCGCAGCCGCGTCGATGCGGGTGGCGCCGGCCTCGACCGCGGCGATGCTGTTGGCCACGCCCATCGCCAGGTTGTGGTGGCCGTGGAAGCCGAGTTCGGTTTCGGGCTTCAGTGCCTCGCGCACCGCCGCAAGCCGTGCCTTCACCGTGTCCGGCAGCAAATGCCCGGCCGAGTCGGTGACGTAGATGCAGTTCGCGCCGTAGCCTTCCATCAGCTTCGCCTGCTTCACCAGCCCTTCCGGGCTGTTCATGTGCGCCATCATCAGAAAGCCGACGGTATCCATGCCGAGCTTTCTCGCCAGGCCGATGTGCTGCTCGGAGACGTCCGCTTCCGTGCAGTGGGTCGCCACCCGGATCGTATTGACGCCCAGTTCGTGTGCCATCTTCAGGTGATCCACGGTGCCGATGCCCGGCAGCAGCAGCGCCGAGACCTTGGCCTTCTTCATCAGCGGGATCACCGCACCGAGGTATTCGGCATCGGTGTGGGCCGGGAAGCCGTAATTCACCGAACTGCCGCCCAGGCCGTCGCCATGGGTGACTTCGATCAGCGGCACGCCCGCGTCGTCGAGCCCCTGGGCGATGGTCTTCATCTGGTCGAGCGTCATCAGGTGGCGCTTGGGATGCATGCCATCGCGCAGGGTCATGTCGTGGACGGTGATTTTCTTGCCGCGAAGGTCCATGGTTTTCTCCTGATTCAAGCCAGCACGGCGCGGTTGGATTCGAGTTTGAGCCGGCCGGCGAGGATCTCCTCGGCGAACATCTCGGCGGTACGCGCGGCGGCCGCGGTCATGATGTCGAGGTTGCCGGCGTACTTGGGCAGGTAGTCGCCCAGGCCTTCGACTTCGAGGTAGATCGACACCCGCTTGCCGTCGAACACCGGGCCATTGACCAGCTTGTAGCCGGGCACGTACTTCTGGACCTCGCGGATCATCGCGTGGATGGATTCGGTGATCGCGGCCTGGTCCGGCTCGGTCTCGGTCAGGCAATGCACGGTGTCGCGCATGATCAAGGGCGGCTCGGCCGGGTTCAGAATGATGATGGCCTTGCCCACCTTGGCACCACCCACCTTCTCGACCGCACCGGCGGTGGTGCGGGTGAATTCGTCGATGTTTTTCCGTGTGCCGGGGCCGGCCGACTTCGACGACACGGTGGCGACGATCTCGCCGTAGGCCACCGGCTGCACGCGCGAGACCGCCGCCACCATCGGGATGGTGGCCTGGCCGCCGCAGGTGACCATGTTGACGTTCATCTCGCCCTTGCCCACGTGCTGGACGAGGTTCACCGGCGGCACGCAATACGGCCCGATGGCGGCCGGCGTGAGGTCGATCATCAGCACGCCGAGTTCATTGAGCTTGCGGCTGTTCTCGGCATGCACGTAGGCGCTGGTCGCGTCGAAAGCGATCTGGATGCCGTCGGCCGCGACCTGCGGCAGCAGGCCATCGACGCCCTCGGCGGTGGTCTTGAGGCCCAGTTCGCGGGCGCGCGCCAGTCCCTCGGAAGTGGGGTCGATGCCCACCATCCACACCGGTTCGAGCACCGGACTGCGCTTGAGCTTGTAGAGCAGATCGGTACCGATGTTGCCCGGGCCGATCAGGGCACATTTAATCTTGGTCATGGTTTCTTCCCGTAACGCGGTTCCGTGAAGGATGCAGGCCGCGCGACAGGCCGGGAGAGGAGAGCAGAGAACCCACCGCGCGGCTGCAATCGAAAAATCAGACGAAGCGCACCGAGCAGCCGCCGATGCCGCCGATGGCCACGCGCAGGTTGTCGCCGGCCTTGACCGGCACCATCGTCGCGAGCGAGCCGGACAGGATCACCTCGCCCGCCTTGAGCGGAATGCCCAGCCGGCCGAGCGTATTGGCCAGCCACGCCACCGCGACCGCGGGCGAACCCATGGTGGCCGCGCCGGCGCCGGTGGCGACGATCTCGCCGTTCTTTTCCAGCACCATGCCGCACAGGCCCAGATCCACCTCGCTCACCGGCACGAGCCGGTCGCCCAGCACGAAAAGGCCGCACGAGGCGTTGTCGGCAACCGTGTCCTGGATGCGTATCTTCCAGTCGCGGACGCGCGAGTCGACGATCTCGAAGCACGCCATCACGCCCTCGGTTGCGGCCAGCACCTCGGCAACGGTGACGCCGGGGCCGATCAGGTCGCGCTTGAGCACGAAGGCGATCTCGCCCTCGGCCTTGGGCTGGATCAGGCTGGACACCGGGATCGGATCGCCCGAGTTGAAGACCATCGCATCGGTGAGCTGGCCGAAGTCCGGCTGATCGACGCCGAGCAGGTCCATCACCGCCCGGCTGGTCACGCCGATCTTCTTGCCGATCACCCGCTCCCCGCCGGCCGTGCGGCGGCCGATGAAGGCCTGCTGGATGCGGTAGGCATCACTGATCGAGATGTGTGGATACTGCTCGGTCAGCGGCAAACGGGTGTTACCGGATTGCCACGCCAGATATAGCGCCTCTGCGGCTTCAACGATTTCACTCTCATTCATGTCGTTTTCCTACGATGTCGATGATGCGGGCGGGCTCAATGCCCCTTGAAGCGCGCGAACAATTGCCGGAATTCGTCTTGGTGCGCGATCGACGCCGCCTGCCTGTCGTCGCCGAAGACTTCGTATCCGACCTTCTGCCACGCTGCATCCGACAAGGCGCGCTCGGCCTGAAGCAACAGGGCTCCGTTCTCGGCCTTGACATGCCGCCTCACCAGGGCGCGCCATTTTTCGGCCGCATCGCGGACCAGCCCCATGCCGCCCGACGCCCGCGCATTCCAGGCATGGGACAGGTCCGCAAAGAGGCCGGCTTCCTCCTCGTGCTCGGCGGCGATCTCCTCGAGCCCCTCGCACTGTTCTCCGTTCGAACCGCGCAACGCCGCCAACAGACGGGTTTCCTTCGGCTGGTGTACCTCCGCACTGAAACGGGCCAGGCAGGCCAGCGCGTCCTCGATCCAGTCGGAATCGACCCGCTCGGCATCCAGGGCCGCGACCAGTTGATCCGCCAATGCCATCCAGTCGGCATGCTCGTCACGGAGACGCGCAATCACCCTGCTCTTCATCGGCTCCGGCATCACGCCGGTCTCCGCCACGAACACGGGCACCGGAGAATGCAGCAATACCTTCACCGTGACCGAGTCGAGAATCTTCTGCAGCACGGACCGGCGGCCATGCGAGCCGATCACGATCAGGTCGGCCGCGCATCGCCGGGCCGCCTCGACGATCTCCTCGTGTACCCGTCCCTTGTTCAACGCGCCGACGAAGCCCGCCTCCACGCCGCTCATGCGCGCCCAGGCCAGGGCCTTCGCCTCCACATAGCCATCGGCCCACAGATACTTGCGCGCGAACAGCAACGGCGACATGGCATGCAGCAGGCCGGCATCGCCATCGACGATGTTCTGCGCATCGGCCTGCAGATACAGGAAGGTCACGCGCGCGCCGAACACGCGCGCCAGCTCCACGCCGCGCTCGATCACCAGCATCGACAGGCTGCTTTCATCCACCGGGATCAGGATGTTCTTGTACATCGTGGCCGCTCCTCAGATACGTACGGCGGTGGCCGGCACGGGCGCCGGGCGCGCGGGTTGTTCCGCCGGCGCGGGTTCGGCCTCGCTCCGCGCCGCCAGGCCGGACGGCGCATCGCGGCGGGCCGCCGGCAGCAGGAAGGTGGCCAGCGCGGGGATCAGGATCAGCGCGCCGAGCATGTTCCACAGGAACATGAAGGTCAGCAGAATGCCCATGTCGGCCTGGAACTTGATCGGCGAGAAGGCCCAGGCGCCGACGCCGATCGCCAGCGTGCAGCCGGTGAAGATCACTACCCGCCCGGTGAACACCAGCGAACGGTAGTAGGCTTCCGACAGCGTTGCCCCGCTGCGCAGCCAGGCCTGGGTGACGCTGAGCACGTAGAGCGCGTAGTCCACGCCGATGCCGACGCCGAGTGCGATCACCGGCAGCGTGGACACCTTGATGCCGATCCCCAGCCCCACCATCAGCGCTTCCACCAGGATGGAGGTCAGCACCAGCGGCAGCACCGCGCACAGCACCGCCCGCCACGAGCGGAAGGCGATCACGCACAGCAGCGTGACGGCCACATACACGCCCAACAGCATGCGGACGTTGGCCGACTTCACCACCTGATTGGTCGCCGCCTCGATACCGGCGTTGCCGGCGGCAAGTTCGAAGCGGATGCCGGCCGACGGATTGGCCGCAACGAAATCCTCGACCACGCGCACCACCTCGTCGAGCGAGTCCGCCTTGTGGTCCTTCAGGTAGGCATAGATCGACAGCAGATCGCAGGTGGCGTTGAACAGCTCGCGCGGGGCACGTGCCGCGCTGCCGTTGATCAGGTGCTGGTTGGCGACGAGGTCGTACCACTTCAGGCTGCCCTCGTTCATGCCCGCCGAAGCGCGGCGCACCAGCCCGGCGAAGGAACTGGTGCCCTCCACCACATTCGACTGGCGCAGCGACCATTCCAGCGCATCGACCTGCAGCAGCTTGTCGTAGTCGGCGCAGTGGCCCTGCTCGGTGCGGCCGAACACCACGAACACGTCGCTGCCGGCCTGGTAGTTGCGCACCAGGAAGTCGTTGTCGATGTTGTAGCGCGAGTCCGCACGCAGCTCCGGCGCGCCGGCGTCGAGGTCGCCGATCTTCACCTCTTTGCTCACCAGGAAGCCGCCGACGCCCAGCACCAGCGCCACGCCGATCGCCCACGCCGCCGGACCGCGCCGGGTGAACAGATCGAGGAAGCGCCACAGACCATGCTTGCGGGCAGCCGCAGTATCAGTCGCTCTCTCTTCGCGCAAACTGCGCTCGGCCGCCCGCGGCGACACCCCGGTGTAGGACAGCAGGATGGGCAGCAGCGCGAGGTTAGTGAAGATCAGGATGCCGACGCCCAGGCTGGCGATCAGCGCCAGCTCGCGGATCACCGGAATGTCGATGATCGTCAGCACGGCGAAGCCGACGACGTCGGCCAGCAGCGCGGTCGCGCCGGCCACGAACAGGCGGCGGAAGGTGTAGCGCGCGGCGATGAGTTTGTGCGTGCCGCGGCCGATGTCCTGCATGATGCCGTTCATCTTCTGCGCGCCGTGGCTGACGCCGATGGCAAAGATGAGGAAGGGCACGAGGATGGAATACGGGTTGAGTTCGAAGCCCAGCAGCGGCAGGAAGCCGATCAGCCAGACGATGCCGATCATCGTGGTCGCGATCACCAGCAGCGTGCTGCGCAGGCAGCGGGTGAACACGTACAGGATCAGCGCGGTCACCACCAGTGCGAAGGCGAAGAAGGCGAGGATGGCGTAGAGGCCGGCGATGAGGTCGCCCATCACCTTGGCGAAGCCGGTGATGCGGAGATGGACGCCGCGTGCTTCGTAACGCGTGCGGATGTCCTCCAGGCGGTCGGACAGCGCGCCGTAGTCCAGCCGCTGGCCGGCCTGTTCCACCAGCGGCACGTAGATGATGGACGAGCGGAAATCCGGCGCCACCAGTTGCCCGATCTCGCCCGAGCGCAGCACGTTGTCGCGGAAGGCGGCAATGCTGGCGGCCGAGCCGTCGTAGTCCTCCGGCATCACCGGGCCGCCCTCGTAGCCCTCGTCGGTGACGCCGATCCAGCGCACCGCCGGCATCCACAGCGACTTCATGAAGGCGCGGTCGACGCCGGGCAGCAGATAGACCTCGTCATTGACCGCCTTGAGGATGCCGACGTAGTCCGGCGTGAAGATATCGCCATCGGGCGCGGCTTCGACCACGATGCGCACCGCGTTGCCCAGGCCCTTGACCTCGTTCTCGTATTTGAGGAAGTTGAGGACGTAGGGATGCTGGTTGGGGATGGTCTTGAGGAAGCTGGCGTTGAGCTGCACGCGCAGCGCCGAGAAGGCCAGCGCGGCGGTGACGAGCGCGCACAGCAGCACGATCAGCCCGCGATGGTTGAACAGCAGACGCTCGACCGCGTTGCCGGAGCGGTGGTCGAACTGCTCCAGGCGGGCGATCGATTCGAATTCCTGTGTGGAGACGGCCATGTTCCTGTCCGTTTGTGGTTGTGGGCTCAACGCCCGGACGTAGCGAAGCGCAGCGTGCCGGCGAAACCGCTGGCGACCACGCCACCGTCGGCCGCGAGCGTGAGGCCGGTCAGCGGAAAGCGGGCGCCGTTCTCGAGCCGGTGTGGCGTGCCGCCGCCAGCGAACTGCCAGAGGCCGCCGCCGTCATCGGCCAGCAGAAAGCCCTGCCCGGCGAGCACCAGCCCGGCGGCGAAGGAGTACTTGGTGTCGACCGGCAGGCGCTGCCAATGCCCGCCACCATCGTCCGAATGCCACAGCGCGCCGCGCAGGCCGAACAGCAGCAGTTCGTCGCTCGCGCCGATCAGGCCGAACCAGCTTCCCTCGACCGGACTTTCCAGCCGCGCGAAGCGGTTGCCGCCGTCGGTCGAGCGGTAGAGCAGCCCCTGCTCGCCCGCCAGGTAGAGCGCATTGCCCAGCTTGCGGATCGCATAGATGTGGCGATCCTCGTCGCTGTCGAGCAGTTCGCAGGCCACACGCCAGCGTTTGCCGCCATCGTCGGTGGCGAGCACCAGGCCGTAGGCGCCGACGGCGAAGCCGCGCTTGCCGTCGAGGAACAGCACGTCGAGCAGCGGCTTGTCCGGGCCCTCGTCGATGAAGCGCTGCAGCTTGTCGGCGAGCGCTGTGTCGCCCGCCGCCCGGGCGGCCCGCAGCGCCTCCAGCAGGGCACCGCCGAGCGCGCGGCCGTCGGTCTGCCGGGCCCATCGGTCGCCGCCGTCCACCGTCTGCAGCACGACACCGCCATGGCCGACCGACCAGCCGGTCTGGCGGTCGGCGAAATGGACCGCGGTCAGCGTGACCGAGACCGGCACCTCGGCCTGCGTCCAATTGCGCCCGTCGTCGTCGGAGAGCAACACGTGGCCGCGCTCACCGACGGCGACCAGCCGGCCCCCGACTTCGGCGACGTCGAGCAGTGCGCCGTGCACGGCCAGTCTGGAAATCTGCGCGGGACGGTCGAGCGGCGTCGCCTGCGCCGCGGCGAGCGCCACCGTGTATGGGTGCAGGGTCAGCAGCGAGGCTGCAAGCGCCGCACGAAAGCAAGACTGGATTCTCATGATCGTTGGGGGTATTCCGGAAAATCTCTGCGATCTGGAAAAAGGGATGCAGGCTCCCTCCCCTTCACGGGGAGGGTTCGTTTGGGAATGGGGTATCCCCCTTCCAACCTCCCCTTGAAGGGGGAGCCCTCCGGCTCTCAGCGCACACGCCCCGACAACACATCCGGCGTAGAAACCGACTTCGGCGTCATCGGCACCGCCTTCAACTGATCGTCGGGGTCCTGGAACTCAGAAGCTGTACTGCGCCGAGAAGGACACGTAGTCGCGGTCCTTCAGGGCCTGGCCGAAGTTCTGGACGTAGCCGCCGCCTTCAGGCAGCAGCGTAGTCTTGGTGGCGCCGAAGAAATGCGTGTAGCCGAGCGACAGCCGCAGGTTCTTCAGGTATTCGCCCTTGACCCCGATGCTGAGGTCGCCACCTTCGTGCGCACCGCCGTTGAACCCGCCGACCACCGAGGAACGCCCTTGCGGGTTGTAACCCAGGCCGATGGGCACCGAGACGTCCAGACCGGGCAGCACCTGGTAGTAGTTCGGTTCGAAGATGAAACGCACGCCCCAGGCATCACGCGTCGCGTTCGGGTCGAGCGCGGGCCGGTTCTTGGTCACTTTCAGCAGGCGGTTCCAGCCGAGTTCGGCGGTAAGGGTGGCGTTGTCGAACAACGCGCTGCTGCCCCAGACGTAGATCGCGGAGAAATTGGCATGCGCGGTGCGGCCGATGGCGTAGAGCGCGTTGCCGTCGTTGTCGGCAGTACCGGCGAGGTCGAGCTGGCCGGTCGACACCAGTGGCATGTCGGTGCGGTAGGACAGTTCGCCGGCCACGTTCGCGCCACCCAGCACCGTGCTGAAGCTCGCGCCGTAGGCCTTGATGTTCTCCGGATACACCCAGCGGTAACCACCGATCGCCGGCAGAACGTAGGCCTGCGGCGTCTTGTCGTGGTAGCGCACCGCGTAGAAACCGTACTCGGTGTCGCTGCTCTGCGGCCGCCAACGCAACTCGATGCCCCCCTGCCCCTGGTCGCGCGCGTCCATGTCCTTCGCCCGTGCGAGGGCAATGCCGGGGCCGACGAACAAGCGTTCAGCTCCGTCGCCAAGGAAGTCGATGGTGCTGAAGTAGCTACCGGCAGCCGGCAGGCGGGTCTTCTTCCAATCGAACTGGTAGTAGGCACCGAGGCTGAACTCGGCATTGATCTGCAACTGGCCGGAGATCTGCTGCACCGGCATCAGCAGTTCCTTGAACTGGGTGTTGGGCACCGACAGCAGCTTGACGGCATCCACCGGCCCCTGCGCCGCGGCGATGCCATTGGCGCCGAAGAACAGCGTCTCGCCATACACCAGGGTGTGCTTGCCCGCGCGCAGCGTGAGCGGCATGCCGGCGGCGTCGAAGCGGCCGAACACGAAGGCGTCGAGCAGTTCAGCCTTGCGGCCGTGCAGCTTTTCCGTCGCATCGGTGAAATGGCGATGGTCCACGCTGACCGAATTGTTGGTCAGCGGGCTGTCGTTGTCGTTGCGGCGGTTGTAGATGTCGTCGTACCAGGCGGCACCGCTGAGACGGAAGCCAAAATTCTTATAGACGACGTCCAGTTCGGACAACAGGTCGACGCGGTTCGAGACCAGGCCGCGGGAGAAATTGCGGTCGCCATCGTCCTGGTTGACCTCGGCGACCAGTTCGCTCGATGCGTCCTTCACTCGCCACATCGCGCTGTACTTGAGGTTGTTGTCCCAGCGGATTTTCAGGTCCGGATTCCCGGTATCGAACTCCATCGCCTGTGCGGATGCACAAAGCGAAATCAGGGCGATGCCGCCAGCCACACGGGTCAGGAACCTGCCGGACGAAAGCGCCTGCCCCGCAGGACTTCCCTTGCTTCTCTTATGTTTCATCTCCACCTCCTTTATTTGATTTAATTGTCATCCGCACCCGCATTGCGGGTGCCTGCTGCTATCCGGGCAAGGCGTAGTGGTGACCCCAATCGCTCAGTTGCGAGTAATTGCGCACGGTCCAGCTATCCCTGTCGATGACGATGCCGCCCCACCCGTACTCCATGGAGAAACCGGACGGCGTCATCACGTAGAACGAGGTCATCCGGTCGTTCGGGTGGTGGCCGAGATCGAAGGCCAGAGGGATTCCCGCCTTGCGCACCCGATCGAGCGCCAGTCCGACGTCGTCGATCGCACTGGCCTGGACCATGAGGTGGTGGGTACGCTTCTGGATGGGGATTTCGCCAGTCGCCAGCGAATGGTGGCGACCGGTCACGGTGTGGAAGAAGGTGGCATCCACGGCGACGCCGGGGAACTTCTCGGTGTCGCGGATGTAGTCGGAGATCCGCAAGCCGAGTTTTTCCGCATAGAACCGCACCGATTCGGCCGCGTTGCGCGCCACCGCGAGAATGTGGCCGACCCCCAGTTCGCCGGTGACGAAGCCGCCGAGCAGCACCGGCGAGTTGAACGGCCGGGAAATGGGCGCATGGGTCGGCCCGTAGCTGAACTCATGCCTGAAGCCGCTCGGGTCGACGCAGTAGAAGAGCTTCTCCACCAGGCGCGACTGGCGAAGCGCGGCATCGCCCTCGACCACGTCCACGCCGCGCCGCCTCAGCAGATCGACGTATGCCGAAAGATCGGCCTCCGTCTCGAGTTCCCAGCCAAGGACCGTGACGTCGTCCTCTTCGCCACGCTCGACGATCATGCGGTACTCGCGCTCGTCCATGCGCAGGCGCAGGACGTCGTCCCCCCGGCTGCCGACCTGCAGCCCGAGTATGCCGGCGGCGAATTTCTCCCAGTCATCGAGATTGCTGGCATTGATGACCACGTAACCCAGCGTCGAAACTTCAACCATCTCATCCTCCTTTTGATCCCTGCAGTGATCGGTCACTCTCGGCGGGGGAACCATTCTTCTCAGTGGGCCGATGCGCACCCGCCCGGCCTCCGTGAATTTGTCTATTGCCATTCTTTCTGCCGCGGAACGTCATGCCGTCATCCGTTCGGATGATTTTCCCGTGGGGCGGACTTGCTTCCGTCCGGACCCGGCTGCGCCATCGGGACAAGACGAGGCCATGCGTTCCGGAGAGCGCATGCGGACCATGTCCATACATCCGTTTACGGGGTCACGTGCGCAAAGAACGAAGCCCGGGAGAGCAGCGCCTTGCGCGCCGCCTTGCCGGGAATGTGCGCCGCCCGACTTGAGCCAGGAATCAGATGTTCCTGAAGAGCGGACTGCGCACTTGCTGCGCGTCTGCTGCCGACAGGAATTTTTCGGTGTAGATGTCCCGCTCGAACAGGCGCCCCTGCATCAGCGTGGAGATGCAGGCGTCGATCATCACCGGTGGCCCGCAGAGATACGCCTTGTGGCCGCGGAAGTCGTTGCCGAACTGTTCTCGTGCCGCGTCGTGCACGAAGCCTCGCCTCCCCGTCCAGGCGGAGGCGTCCGGTTCGTCGGAAAGCACGGGCACGTAGGTGAAGTTCGCGTGCTCGCGGGCCATCGTCTCGAATGCCTCGTGGTAATAGAGTTCCGCACGGTTTCTCGCGCCGTATATCAGCGTGATCGGAAAATCGCACCCCTGCTCCAGCAGATCGAGAATCATGGAACGGGGACTCGAGAGCCCCGAACCACCGGCGAGAAAGATCATCGGAACATTCGATGATTTGCGCACGAAGAAGCGGCCATAGGGGCCGGTCAGGCGGACTTGATCACCCTCCGACAGGGCGTCGTGAATCCAGGTCGTTGCGGCGCCACCAGGCACGAGACGGATGTTCAGTTCGATCTCCCGGGTATCGGCCGGGCTGCTCGCCAGCGAGAAGGCGCGGCTGCCGAGTCCGCCGGGAATACGCAGGTTGATGTACTGCCCGGCTTGGAAGCGCAGTGCCTGGCCCTCGTCGAGCCGGATCCAGACGCCCTTGATGGTGGGGGTCAGGTTCTCGATGCGGCTGACCGTGCCGGTGAAGTCGCGCACCGGCAGGTTGAGGGCATCGGGCTCGACGTCGATATCGGCCTCGATCGTCACGTCCGACTCCAGGGTGGCACAGCACGCGAGGCACATCCCTTCCTCGCGCTCGTGATCCATCAAGGCGAAATTCGACGCCTCGCCGTGATCGACCTCGCCGTCCAGGACCTGGACCTTGCAGGTCGCACACAGTCCGTGACAACAGGCATGCGGCAGATAGATCCCGGCGCGCAGGCTCGCGTCGAGGATGGTCTGGCCGTCCTCGACTTCGATCGCCTGGCCGAGGGGCTCGATGGTCAATTGGAAGCTCATGTGGAGAATCGCTTTTTTCGCGGTTACTGATAGCAGACCGGACAACGCCAGGAAGATGGGCTCCCGGACGTGTCCACAGACACCCACGGCGAAGGGGTCTTGATTCCGGCGATGGCCGGTGTTCCGTGAGCCGACACCTCGGCTACCGGCCAGGAGCCCTCAAGCCGGTTGCCAAGGTGCCGGCCCGCGGCAAGGTTCAGATTCCCAGGCCCCTGTACCCCTTCAGTCCGGGCGTGGAGAAGCGCAGAAAATCCTTGTGATGAAGGCCGTTGTCCCGGATGGACTTTTCCGGGTCGGGCGTCCAGGGTTCGTCGTCCTTCTCCCAACGCGCCTCCGCCCAATTGATATGGGCCGCATCGGGATGAACTTGCAGGATGGGGGCGACCATTCCGGTCAGGACATCGCCGAACTTCATCTCCGGCGAGACCAGCAGGCTGAATGGCGCCGCCAGCATCAGGTGCCCGTCCCAGCACATGTACAGAATCTGGTTGCCGTGGTAGTTGGCCACCGTGTCGCGGGCGACGCCCACATACTCCTTGACTGCAGCAACTGGCATGTCTCTTTTCCTCCTTTGTTGAACCGGATTGCTCAGCTATTGGTGGTTGCCATGCCTCGCCATTGGGCAAAGTTGCGCTGATCTTCCGACCCTTCGAAGCCCATGTTGTCGATGCCGGGCCGCAGATGCACCCACTTGAAGAATTCCTCGAGACCGCCGCCGCCCATATTGCCCTGCAGCATCTGATTCACCGGCAGCCAGGACTGGATGTACTTCTCCGGTTCGTTCTCGAAGATGTGCTGGCAATGATCGGAACAGAAGTGGTACTTCTCCTTCTTGTACACGGTCTGGCGATGGCACAGCTTTGTCGGGTCGCCGGGTTCGGTGAAGATCATGGGGAACTGGCAGACTTGGCAGTTCGCCCCCAGGCCACCCGCATTCACGTAGCGCTTTCCCTCTTTCTCCATCTGCGCCCACATTTCCCACCGCGGCCGGTAATACTTGTCGAAGGTGTCCGGGTATTTGGCCGACAGCCAGTCCAGTTCCTCCGGTGAGGGGATCCAGGTGTGGAACATGGTGCCGAAGTTCCACTGGTACAACGCGGCCCACAGCTGATGCGACACGTGCTCCTTCGCCTCGGCAGCCTGCGCGACGCAATCGGGCACCTTGATACCGTAGCGCGCGAGATCCCTGAACAGGGCGCCGCCGTTCTGCTCGAAGTAGATATCCCAGGCTTCCCTCCAGCTCATCACGCGCTTGGGCAGCATGTAGTCCATCATCGCGCCGATCAGCGACAGGAAGCGGGTACCACGCCAGGTCCACTTGTCGATCCAGCCCTGGACGATCGGCAGGTTGTCGGGATCCTGCTCCAGCATGAACTTGATGCACTCGAGCCCCAGCGTCATGTGGCGCGCTTCGTCCGACTGCGCGGAAAAGCCGAACGTCATCGTACCGACGTCGCCGTTGTAGGCTGCACCGGAAACGAACGGCACGAACACCAGGTTGGTCAGCACGTATTCGAATGAGAAGCCGATCGCCACCATCCACTCGAACGGCCCGCCGGTGATGGCGTCGTCGATGAAGGATTTGCCGACGGACTGGTACCACATGCGCGGGTACTGATGCACGAAGGCGTTGATGCCGTTGTAGTACTTGTTGTAATTGCTCGCCGTGTGGATCTGGGTCTGGGCGTGGCGGATCTCGTCGATCGCCTGCATCTGGCAGGCGACCCGCGGCCCGACGCCGCGGAACTGGCGGCCAGCGATCGAGAACCCCCGGTGCGCCATGTATTCCACCTGCGGCACCGCGGTGAAGAAGATCTTGATCGCATTGATGTAGCGCGCGTCGGTCACGTTCAGGTGGCCATTGGACTGGTTGAACGAGTCCAGAATCGCGTACAGCTTGCGCTCCTTTTCGGCCTGGTACTTCCAGTACGCGTCCATCGTCAGGCGGAAAGGGTCTTCCCACTTATCCCAGTCGTGGACCTTGATTCCCTCGTATTTGTCATAGGGAAACACCACGTCCATCGGCTGATAGGTGGTCTCCCAGTCGAGACCGCGCGTCAGATGACGATAGCGGTCCTTGAGCGACATCTTCTTCTGCGTAGCTTTCATATCCATTTCCTGCCCCTCCGTTGTCGGTATTCAGTCTTTCCATGCCAGGGTGAATTCGTCATCGTCTTCATCCAGATGGCCGGAGATCGTGATGAGATTGACGTTGAGTTCCTGCAGATCGTAGGGACGGCCGATGCGTTCTTCGATCGAAGCGCGCTTCACTGTTAAACAGCCCTCGGCATCGATCTTCACCAGCCCTGGACTATGCTGGACGGTGGCCGCCGGGTTGTCCGCGACGATCGCGTCGACGATCGGGCGGGTTTCCTCGTTTGCCTGAAACGCAATGAATACGATCGACATTTATCACTCCCCTTCCCAGATTCCGAGCTTCTGCAGACGAGCCTTGAGCTCATCGGTGATCACGCCGACAACGGCTTCGGCATCCGAGCCGAAGGCGGCAACCGCCAGGGCGGCCAGGGCTTCGGTACCGCGGCCGAAGTAGTCGAATGCCCATTCCGACACGAGAAGCTTGTTCTCCGCCGACTCGGCGACGGCCGTCTTGACGATGGCATCGACCCAGCGCGTGGCCTCGCTGTCCCAGTCGCTCATGAACTTGGTCGCCAGGCCATGGAAGGCATTGCCGTCTGCGGAGATCAGCGTGCGAAGGTGGCGATACAGGAAGGGATAAAGAAGACCGTCGAGCACGAGGTTCTGCGCGACGAAGAGTTCGAACCAGTCCTTCACGACGAAGCTGTCCTCGAGATAGCGGCGCAGGGGCTGCCACGATGCTCCGCGCAGCCAGAGTTCCTTCGCTGCGTGCAGCGCCTCCTCACCGCCGAGCGCCAACCCGATACGGCTGATCTGCTGCGCGATCCCGAGCCGGTCCATGGCCGCGTAGTTGCACGCCGCCTCGAACGCAGTCCCGTACCCGTATGCCGACATGAACATGTTGTTCATGTTGGCCCCCCATTCCGCATGCCGCGCGGGCACCAGGAACTGCAGCATCAGCTCGCGGGAGCGCTCCGGCAGCGCCTCGACCATGCCGTTCTCCACCGCAAACGCGAAGGCCGAATCCGCCGCCTCCTGCTGCTTGGCGCGGGCGATGGTGTAGGCGCCGTAGTAATACTGGCGCGGATCCTTGAAGTCGTACCAATCCTTCATTCGGATTCGGGTGCGGCGCTCATCGAAGATTTCGAGATCCGGCTCCCATGTCGGGCGGTAGTGATAGAGCCAGGTCTGCTGAATGTCGTAAGTGCCCTCCTGATAGCGCGTCGCGGGCTTGTCGCCGAACCGCTCCGCCAAGTGATCGAAGGTCTGGCGCAACGGTTTGATTTCGACGGTTCGCAAGTCAATTTGCATCTATGTCTCCTGATTGATTTCTAAGCCTCGTGCGGTCCACCTGCGACGCGGTCGACGACATCTCTCAGCCTCCAGCCCATTTCGCCATCGGCGCAATGTTCGCTGGAAGAGGTGAGAACGACAGCCCGATTCCGGGCGCAGAACTCTTCGAACGCGTTCTGTGGAAGGATCAACTCAACGAACAACTCGGGGTCGCCGATCGCGAAGTCGAACTCGATGAAGCCGCCCGGCCTGTTGCCCGTGACGCGGACGTACCTGCGGCTGTGAATCAGCCCTGATAGCTGTTGCACGACGTCTCCTCTTTCTCGAAGCATCGGACGAAGGGATGGCCCGCTACGCCGCATGCTCGCTTTTCATGGCCATTTGGATGGCAAGGCTCTATAGCAGCCATCGTGCCAACCACCCTTCAGGCACATGAGGGAGAACCGACCTTGAATCCAAGCACTTGCATTCATTGAGTTTTTTCCGGCCTTTCTTTCTAAGTCAGGCCAGGAGAGCGCTCATACCCCAAGGCAAGTGCTTGCCAAGGGAGGGCGGAACTCATAAATTTCCGACCACGCAGCTCAGATTGTTTGAATTTTCGAATGAACGCCAAGAAGCGATCAGCGCACACGCACGCATCCAGAGACCCGCAGAAGTTCGGGCACTGGGACGACGGCCTCGACCTCACCGAGGCCCGTCCTGAATTGAAGAACCTGACCGAGCGCCTTCACTTCGATCTGAAGGAGGGCATGATCTGGCTTGGCACCCAACGGATGCTGCTGCTGCAGAAAGAGTGGTTCGCCGACCTTCGGGAGGAACTGTGCACACTGCTGGGCCATCAGCAGGCGCGTGGCCTCTTGACACGCCTGGGTTACGCGGCGGGCTGCCGGGATGCCACGGTGGCGCTCGACCTGTACGGCCCGAACGCCTCGCGCGACCTGATCTTCACTGGCGGGCGGCTCCATGCGCTTCACGGCATGGTGGCCCCCATGCCGTTGATGATCGACATCGACCCCAACGGAGGGCATCTACACGCCGAGTTCATATGGAAGAACTCCATCGAGGGGCAGAGCCACGTCGATCGGCACAGCATAGGCACCGACTCGGTCTGCTGGATGGAAGTCGGGTATGCGTCGGGCTTCATCACGACGTGCCTGGGTACCCCCGTCCTCGTTCGGGAGATCGAGTGCCGGGCGCGGGGCCACGCCTGCTGCCGGGGCATCGCACGCTTCGCACACGAATGGGAGGATGCCGAGGAAGACATGAAGTTCATGACGGCATTGCCTCGAATCGCCCCCCGGGAAACCCCAGCCACCTCGGCCAGACACGAGGAAGAGCGCCCCGCAGACGCCACCGGAGGATACGGCCAGGCAGGCACACGGGGCAGCAGTGTCATCGGCCGCTCCGCGGCCTTCAACGCCGTCCTGCACCAGGTGAATCAGGTTGCGGACACGAACGCGACAGTCCTGCTGTTGGGCGAAAGCGGCGTCGGCAAGAGCGCCTTCGCGCGGGAGGTTCATCTGTCGAGCAGGCGTGCCGACTTCCCCTTCATCGAAGTCAACTGCGCAGCCATGCCGGAGTCGCTGCTGGAGTCCGAACTTTTCGGGGTCGAGAAAGGCGCCTACACCGGGGCCAGCGCCTCGCGCCCGGGAAGGTTCGAAGCCGCGGAGGGCGGCACCCTGTTTCTCGACGAGATCGGCACGCTTTCCCTGTCGGCCCAGGGCAAACTGCTTCGGGTGCTCCAGAGCGGGGAGTTCGAACGACTGGGCAGCAGCAGGTCTCTTCGCGCCAATGTTCGACTGGTTACTGCGACAAACGAGGATCTCGAGGGCGCGGTCAAGGCGGGGCGATTCCGGCTGGATCTGTACTACCGACTGAACGTCTTCCCAATTCACGTTCCACCACTGCGAGAAAGAAAGGAAGACCTCCCGGCATTGATCAGCCATTTCACGGCGATCTACGAGCAAAGGCACACACGTCAGGTCGCCGGACTGACCCCGCGTGCCTACCGCGCGCTTCTCGTTCATGACTGGCCGGGAAACATCCGCGAGTTGGAAAACATCCTCGAACGCGCAGTCATCCTCTGCCCCAAGGGAGAGCCGATCGACATTTCCCATCTTTTCAGCAGCAATCACTCACCAAAGGGCAAGGGCCTCCAATGGCTGAGTGAACTCGGGACGCTGATTGGCGGTGAAAACGACAACGAGCAGTCGACGAACGGTCAGGACGGCAACTGGGCGAAGGAAGCGCTCGAAGGCCAGTCCGAAACACTGGACGGCATGGAGCGCAGGCTCATCGAGGCGGCAATAGAGGCAGCAGACAACAACGTCGCGCGAGCGGCCAAACGCCTGGGCGTCACACGAGCACGGCTCGATTATCGGTTAAAGAAATGGAGGGAGGAGGACTCCCGTCTGTGACCCCGAATCTCATGAAGAACTCGATACTTGCTTCGGTTCCATCCATACGAAACCAACACACAGAAAACAAGGTGGTGCGTCCCCTTCTGGAAGCGCGGCCATATCACAGACCAACCCATCGCCCATGGCATCAGCCGAAATCCGGCAGCCTATGGCTTGCCCCACACCTGCAACAGCGCGGGAGCGGCTGGTGTCGATGAAGTCGGTGCCCCCCACGGCCACCATCTACCAAAAAGCGCTTGAGTGACGATGAGGCACCGCTAGCCTACGTAGCAATTCTCGTTGTGCCAGCGCAGATAGACCGCACCAGGACGATGATCCGGATGTTCCGGCAGCCTCGGCAGGGGCTGACCATGCAGGCGATAGTAGGCCTTGCCGTTGAACCACTCCTCACTGATGCGCGGGCTGACCTTGACGTGATAATCGGGTGTGACGGTCACCAGCAACGTTCCTCCCAGGTGACCCTCCGTTTTCAACCAGAGGGCACAGGGGCAATCGCTTCACTGTCCTCGGTCCATCCGTGACTAGGCGCACGGCATCGATCCGCATCGGATCAAGTGCAATTCGGCTCGAAAGCCATTTTCGCAACAGTTCCATTCGAAAATATCCGGCCTGACTACCGACCCAGTAATTGCGTTCGAGACTTGGCGATAGCGCGCAGCCGGGCGCGGACGATTTTTCTTTGCTCGGGCTTTGGCAACGTAGCGAAATCCGGGCAGGGCTCACCGTCGAGCCGTGCTTCTGGACCGAACATGTGGCCTTGCAGTTCGATCAGGTGTTGGGAGAGTCGGTGCTCGTCGTCGTCCAGGTGTTCGGGATGGTCGTGCAGGTATGCGCGCGTCTTGCTCAGATCCAGGCCGGTGGCCCAGGCCATCAGGCAGACCTGGGTCTCGCGGTAATGCAGGTCTTCCAAACCACGGAGCAAATCCAGGAGCGGGTCCGATGTCTGGGTGGCTGTACGCAGGAAGCGCGGCTTCGGCCTGAGCAGTTCCTCCAGCCGGTCGGCGACATCTTTGAGCGGGGCAGATAGGGGCCAAGTCTGGCGGCGTTCCCACAGGCGCAGGATGAGATCCACGCATTCGCGCCGCGCCGACTCCCCCGCCGCACCTTCGGGGGCGGAGGCAGCACTTTCCATTTTCTCCGCAAGATAGTGGGCCAGCCAGCGGCCCAGGGTATCCATCTCACGGTCGAGCTTCAGCTCCTCAAGTATCCGTTGGCCCAAGGCGATGGTGGTGCTCCAGGGTTTCGAGGTGTCCGCTGGGGTGGAGGAGGTAGAGGAGGACGGCGGGGGGCTGGTAGTCGATGTTTTTTTCCTGGCCATGGCGGCGTTCTTTCCGGTCGATTTGAACTTCGAGCATCAGACAGCGTTGCTGTGCTTGCAGATAGCCAAGCAGCCGGTCGAGCCTGATCTGCAATCGCCATCCCGCGGAGTATTCGGCCCCTTCCCTGTCCTCATGGGGGTCGCTCCAGGCGGTGATCTCGGCGATGAGCCGATGCGGATCGGAGCGGTCCAGATAGCGTTTTCCCGTCGGATCCGGCTGTACGTGGAGTGCTTCTTGTACGGTTTGAGGAAAGCGAGGAAGGTCGGTATCCATGCCGTACAGCAGCGGGTCGTGGCCGTCCAGTTCTTTTTCCACCGAAGTTTCTGCTATCCAGCCGCGCAGGCTGAACCCCGGTTCATCGATTTCCAGATCATGACCCGCCGGGGGAATGCGGTAAGGCGTCGGGTCGCCGATCGCCTGGAGTGCGCGCAACAGAGCGTGCGCGGATTGCGGACTGACCAGTGCGGACTCGATGCGATGGCGCTCCCGCCGTCCCGACTCATGGATGTCGACCGCGGCCGCCACAATCAGACAGTCATTGTTTCCGGATGACCGCAGGCCAAGGCAGTGGTCGAAGGCACTGGGGACGGTGGGCTTGAGCCAGTCTTCCTGCGGGGTGGCAAGGCCATGGAGTTGCGCCTCCAGCGGAACCGGGGCACGCAGTTCAGACAGCCAGCAGCGGGAATGCGTGGGCAGATGGCTTTGCAGCCAGTATTCCCACCGATCGTAGCTGGAATCGGGAGATCTAAGCGTGTTCGGCCGGCTGTCGATCAATTCACCCGCCACGAGAAGCATGGCATGGTATTCCAGATAGGTTCGCCCTTCTTCGATGATGGGCAGGCTGCCGTGGTCATTGCGGGTCAAGTGCCAATCCCGGTCATGCCCCCTGTTTCCAGGCTGCGGAACGGTGTGCCCGAAGACACCCCATCGGTCGCAAATCCATTTCTCCGCCAGGACGGCGACCTCGTCGCCACCCAGATTGAAACGTCGCCCCAAAGGGGCATACCAGTACGGCAAGGTATCCAGTGAATTGAAATCGAACCGCCCTTCGTAGTTGCGTGCATCTGATAGATGCCGGCGCATGCCTTCGATGACGTGTACCGCGACCGGCTGGTTTACCGCTTCGATCTGCAGCCGGGTCTCGGCATCCAGTGTTCCGGGCAGGACATCCTCTACGGCCAACAGGGTACGCTTGGCCAATTCCCGTATCTGCACGTGCGGGAAATCCCGCGACAGGGCGTGGCGCAGCAGCGTTTCCACGTGGGGTCGCAGTGCGGCCGGGTGATCCAGCGCAAAGCGGGCGAGGAAGATCATCAGATAGGCGCGGGCGGACATCCACAGGAAGTAGCTGTCCGCAGGGAGAAAACCATCGACATGCTCGGCGTCCAGCCGCCCAATCAGTGCAGCAAGCAGTGCAGGCGCATGCTGCAAGTCCATGTCGCGCAGCGCATGGAGGCAGGACCAGCGAATGCGGGTATCCGGATGGCCGAGCAAGGTATGGAGCAAGGTGGCGAACGGTGCGGCACGGTCTTCACCGTAAACTTGCCAGGCCGGCAGGGGCGGTAGGGGTTTCTGTTGGCGTTCTTCAAGGGCACGCTCGCCGTGAACAATCGCCTCCTCAAGCAGGGTTTTGCGTTGTTCCGCTCCGAGCCCCGCCGCCAGCACCCCCGCCAGGGGATAAAGCTGCCATGCCCCCAGCCGCTCCACCCAATCCGCCAGGGCAGGGGCCAGCAGATCGAGCCAGCGTTCCAGCTTGACGAAAGGCAGGCGCGACAAGCGGGCGAGATGTTCATCCACATGGTAGGGGTAGCCGAGCAGGCCCGGCAGATGCCGGCGTACCAGCTCGGGCATGCCTGACACCGCCCAGCGTTGCACCGGATAGGCATGCCGCCAACTGTTCAGACAGATTTCCCACTCGTTCAGGTATTCGTCCGAATACAGGCGCGTGTCAGGCAGTTCCAGCAAGGCCTGCAGATAGGCGGGACGTTCCGAGGGACTGAGTCGCTGTCGCACCTGCTCGTAGAATGTGCCGTGGCCTTGGTAACCCGGCAACTCGCGTAACCCTGCCAGCAACGCTGGCAAGCGTGCAGGAATAGGAGCTTGGCCAAAAAATAGATCCCAGTCGACCTGCTCGCTTGGAGATTGCTCAGACCAGTGGCTCTGTTGCGGGTGGCTGTAAGCCGTCTCTTGGCGGGGATGGGCGGCCACGAAGGCCAGGTATTCCCGCAAAGGCTGGCCTTCCGGCAGGTGGCCGCAGTGGTTTGTGCTTAGCCAGGCCTGGAGGCGTCGGGCGCAGGCGGCACGTTCATCGCGCGAGATGTCGCGCAGCACCCAGTGCACGACGCACCCCAGCAGGTTGCGGAAGGTGTCGGAGGACACGCCACGCTGCGCCAGCGTGACATCGAGCATGGAGACAAAGGCATCGGCCGTACCACGCCCGCTCCATCCCAAGCGAAGGAGTCCCAGAGCCTGGCCGGGCTGAAGCCGGCCCTCGTCCAGGGCGGTCTGGCTGAGCTCGCCCGTACTGCTGCGGATGCCCAGATGGCCCAGATCGGCCCATCGTACAAATAAAGCGTAGCCGCTGGGCGTATGGAGGCCGAGCACGGCACGAAATACGCGCTCCCAAGGATAGGCATCCTCATTGGTGACATAAATGTGCGTTTCTTCGGCCAGCCGCACAAGGCGGGCGGACAGATCGCGGGCCTCGCTTTCGTCCAGATCGTTCTTCAGACCTTCGGCGCTGCCCGCCAGATATCGGAGCCGATCGCAAAGATCATCGTTCAACTCCCTGGCCACATTGACCGCCTGATGAAAGAAGTCGGCCCCCATGGCCGGATCGTGGGGCTGAGCCAACGCGGCGGCGCGCAGCAATGCTTCGCAGTGTTCCTGGCCGTTGGTGGGATGCTCGGCCAGATACCCGGCCGCACGGTCGAGCAAGGCCAGGCCGCGCCGAATCTGGTCGTGGCGGGTCAGCAGACGGGCGGCTAGGCTGATCCAGTAGGTCGGCGCGCCATCCCCGAATTTGCTGGCCATGGCCTCGGCCAGGGTATCCAGAAACACGCCGATTTCCCCGGTGCAGGCCAGCGCGGCTTCCGCCAGCGGGGGCAGAGCATCGCTCAGGTAAAAATCGAAGTCCCGGCCATAGCGCCAGCGCTCTGCCGTGCCACGATTGAGTGCCTCGGTCAGCCGGGGCAGCAGATCGGTGCTGGCGGGGCGATCGATGACCGCCTCGGCACGCAGGCGGTAGAGCTGAAACCGCGCCCCCACCATGGTGTGAAAGCGCTGGCGTTCTTCACCTCGCTCGTATTCGGGCGTCTCTTCGTGGAATTTGAGCAGCCGCTGCGCCAGTGCCTGCTCGTCCGGCGCCTTGCCGTTGAGTTCGGCAAGCAGTGCCAACACCCGGAGTTGGGGAATGAAACGGCTGGCGTCATGACCGTCCCGCGGTGCGAAATTGGTTTCCAGCGGGGAGAGACGCTCCAACAGGCGGCTTATGCGTTCCGGGGCAATACCGTAGGCTGCCAGCAGTTCGGCGAATTCGACTCCGACGGCGGCCCGCAGGGCCAAGGTGTCGGCGTTGAAAACATGACGTTCATACAAGAACGGATGCCGTTTGAGCCGGGAATAGGCCTCCATCGCCGACAGGACCGCTTCGACCAGCGGCGCTTCAGGCTGCGCCCCCGCACGATGGAAGGCCACCAGAAACAGTACGGCGGCGAGAGGGTGAGGACGCAGCGCATGGAATAATTCCGTTTGGCGCGGAGGCGGAACATCGCGTGCGATGGCGTCGGCCAGTACCCGGCAGACGTGTAGAACAAAATCGAGAGGGCGCCAACCGCTCAACCAGCGGTTTGCGGTCTCGGGACCTGCGAACCGAAAGACCGCTTCTGCCCCGGCGGCAATGTGGTGCGGTTTGATTTCCCAGTGACCTCGCTCCTCTTGCCGCTTAGCTGCCCGACGGCGTAACCACGCTCGCGCCATGTTCATATGTTCACGGGCGCGAACGTGGTTTTCCGGATCACGAGAGAATAGTGCCGCGCAACGCAGTTGCACCCCGCCGAACCAAGCTTGGTTCTCAGCTGTAAGGTAATGCTTAGCGATGGTCTGCGGATCGGCATAAAGGGCGGCGAGATCCGGGTGCTCTTCGATGAGCTTGAGGATGGCGTAGTCCGAACGTGCCACATCGGCAGCCTGTACGGTCAGCCGGACCAAGGCTTCGGCCTGTCCGGCGCGGGCTGCCGCCTTGACGCCCAGTACCAGCCGCCGACGCAAGACCTGGACTTGCGCGACCTCGTCCATGTGCCTGGGAATGGCGGCATGCCCTGCCAAAGCAAGGGCGATCATGGCGGCGTCATCTTCCGCCTTGAACAAATGGTCGGCGCGATGGCGTGCCGCGAAATCGCTGTCCGGCAAGGCCGCCATGCGTTGTGCGAGGCGGCGATGGGCGGATGGCGCCCCGGCGGCCTCTTCCAGCCGCACACGCAGGAAGGTGTCGAAATCCTCGTCCCGGAAACGCCAGCCATCCGCATCCCGCGTGAGTCCAGGACTCAGCGCATTACACAGGGCTTCAAGCTCTGCCGCTGGCAAGCCAGAGACTTCTGTCAGATGATCGAGGCGGAGTGGTCGGGGAAAACAGCTCAGATCATCCAGATGGTCACTTGCCCGTCCCCAGCTGAAGCGGAGAGTGAGCGCACCCTCAACGTAATCCTTGAATATATCGTCCAGATTTCGACGGGCATGGCTAAGTACGGTCGGAATCTCCGCGGCGACCCCGGTGTTCAGCGCATAGTTCTGCACGCGGGGGTTACCGTGGGAATGGAGGTGAAATGCCGCCGTGTCCTCGTCCGTCGCCAAGGGATAACTCCGGCGCAGATGCTGGGCCGAGGCTTCCAGATTGAAACCGGTCAGTTCAAGTTGGGGGGTGCCCGAGGGGGCTTGCAGGGATTGAGCACGACCGCCGGAACGGGCAGTCATCAACAGAAAGACATTTTCCGGCCGAGGGACTTTCCACAGATCGACCACGAAGCTGTCTTCCGGGGTATCGGCGGCCTGGATAGCATTGTCCGCCGCGTCGATCACCAGCACCAACGCTGCCCCCTGCTTCTGCAGTATGTCGGCGGCGGCATCAAGCCGGGTACGGAATGCCCGCCAGAGGTCATCCTTGCCGTCCGGTGGACGGATCAGAAAAGGGGAACCGCACTGCACCGCCAATTCGTTACTGAGTTGGAGCAAAGCGCGGCGGACCGAATGCCGTTCGTCGCCGGGACTGTCCTTGTAGGTGCCCGCGCCGAAGCAATCGTAGAAGACCCAGCGCCCATGCGGCCAATGGTCCGGCAAGGAGAGTACGGTGCTGGTCTTACCCACGCCACCTGCACCATGGGCGAGGAGACTGCGAAATGGGCTGGTCCGCAGGGCTTCAAGAATGCGATCGGCGTCCGGGGTGGGAATCGGATTCGAGAGGCATTCAAAACTTGGCGGGGCAGGAAAAAGGCTGCCCTTGCCATGGCATCCCAGCGCGGCCAGGACATCATTGCGCCGCAATCCGAGTTCACCAACCCTGGGCAATGCTTCCGATGCCACTCGTTCATAGAGATCACGGGCACGCTCCGCTGGAGAAGCCGGTGCAATTCGCCCGATTTCCTCAATCAAGCGCAAGCGTTGCCACAGACGGCCATCGGAATTGCAGTCGGAAAGATCGAGGCAGCGGAGAAAGTCGCAGAAGGCGGTACTGGCGAGACCGCTAGCCTGCTGCAGACGGTGCACGACATCCCGACTCGATACCGGCAGGGCCGCAAGCAGCCGCGCAGCCTGGGTTTCCGGGCGATCCTTCAGCCACGCCTGAGCGGCATCCAGGGCGTGGACAAGCGCCTCGTCCGCCGGCCGGTTGCTGACCAGCTTGATGCGCAGGCGCTCGATGACGAGGGTGCGCGCACGCCCTTCGTGAAAACCGGAAAACGCCTGTGCCAGCCGTGCGATGATGGAACGCTCCCGCGCGCCCTTCGGCCTCTCGCACAAGCGCGCGGCCGTCCATGGCCGCTCCGGGTGGCGTTGACTGTATTTGAGCTGTGAGAACACCACACGAGTCGCATCGGCGCTAGCGGCGCCACCGTAGTATTCGGTGAGGTCCACGCCAAGGAAGGCATCCGGATCGGCCACGGTGATCTCGTCTTCGCGAGACACCCCTTCAATGCACACTAGGCTCAAACTACGATCCGGCTCCAGCAGGCGCAACGCGCGGCGGCAGGCCCAAAGGATGTGGTAGTCGTCGCCGGCATTGGATTCGATCGCGCCCGGGGTGCCCAGGGTTTGCGTTTTGGCTCTACTCAATTGAATGAGGCCCGGTTTCTGGCTGTCGATACCTAAGTATTACATAGGCAAGTCTTGGCTAACCCGGCGATCAGAGGCACTTTGCATCCCGCATCGGCAATGAGCGCCTCAAGGAACACGATGAACCGGTCGCTGTTGATCGCTTCTTAATGGTTTGACCGCAGTCTCGTCGACCTAACAAATCTCACCGCCTTCGCGCTTAGCGCGCTCAATCAAAAGTGCAAGTCCATCCAGGCGCACAGTACGGCCTCGTTGCGCTTGATGGCTTGGCGCGTCGGGCGCTGCGGAGTGAAACCCGAGCGCAGCAGGTACCCGCTAACGAGGCCGAAAAGCCGGCACACTGCCTCCTGGTCGAAACGACGATTCCACAATGCGAAGGGCAACTTCAGTTGACTGGGCGCACCTTCAAGGATCATCTCGCGCAGCTTCAACTCCTGGAGGAGCGTGAGCGTGCGCCCCGAACCGCGCTTGCGCCCGGGGCGCTTGGAGACGAGCGCTGCTTTGCCCTGGTCGGGAAACCCCCGCGACCACTTCATCACCATCGAGATGGATACGCCGACATCTTCGCAATTTCGGCCCTAGTCAGCGACGTCCCCCGACGCGGCCTCAACGACTGACAACGACGCAGTTTTAGCGATTCAACAGAAAGCGAGCGGGTCGGCGGACACCGATCTTCACTCTTCAATCATATTATATTTTTGCCGGATTAATAATACTTGCACGACTGGAGGAACTAAATTCTTAAGAAAAATCGCCAAGCACCTCTTCAATGATTTCATTATCTTCAAGAAACGTCTCGTCCGCTATCCTTTGCTGAGGATCCAGTCCAGCCAGCCGCACTTCCTCAAGGGTTTGCTGCATGACATCAATAATTTTACGTGGCGTAATTCTATTAAGGCGCCCGGCAATAGCGGCGACCGCATCCTCTTCAAAAGGAAAAAACCCTGTCTCTCCCGACGGATCAACGCGCCACTCATCTAGAATTTTCTGAACGAATTCAACGGCGTCGTCACGCCCCATCGTATCGAGATGAATTCTCTTCTGAATTCGATCCAGCAAATACTCGTAAAAAATAGAAGTCAAATCAGCAATTTCGGCCGAGAGACCAATCGCTATTCCGAAACGGTTGGGACAAAGGTCATACATATGACGAAGGATATCGTTTATATCTCTCGCCTCCTTCGCGCTAGCACGGATCAGATCGTCCATTTCGTCAATCATGAGGTATACGGCATTCTTATATCGCCGCACATCGTCATTTATCCTCACATCTGCAACCACGAGATTGACGATCGTAGTGAATAAGATCATCGCCTCATAGTCTGTCATTTTTTCTGGACAAAGGAGCTTGCGGAGATCGTCTGGCGAGGCGCAAATATGGATTTTATTTGCCAGCCGATAAAGGTCGACTTGCGAATAAATGCGCTTCAATAGCTCTTCATCTGTCAATGTAGCCGCATCACTGTTGGCATCCCGGAATCGAGTCATCGTCGATTGAAGATGCGCACGATATCCCCAAATATCATTAACATAACTTGACTTATTGACCAAGTCTGATCGATAGGCACCAGCAAAGGTCAGTCCACCCTTGTCTTTTTTCAAGCTTGGAATATAGTAAGCAAGGGAATTGAATTCATCACTTCTCTTATGGAGAATCTCATTGATCGCCCAAAGCAATGCATGGGATTTCCCAGTTCCATATTGCCCATAGAGCATGACAAAATTCACGTTTCCAACCTGATCAGCTCGTGAACGAGTCAAAAATTTCATCATCTGACGACGCTGCTTGTCGTAACCTACCCAGATACCCATGCGCGGATCGCCCCCGTAAATGGGCTGTGAGCGAAAGGGATTGTCAGTCAGATTAGATGCCTTATAAAATTCTTCTGGCTGCAAGATAGTCATTATCTACGATTTCCCTTAATTACTTTGTCACGTATTATTCGCAGATCGTCAGAATCCTGTACGATTTGCAAAGCGAATTCGAGCGCGTGGTCATAAGCCACATCCGGTAGCTCGTAGCATAGCTCTTCCTGGCTTGGATCGACGAAACCCATTCCTTCTTCGGTCAAGTTGGCAGAACCCAGCATCGCAACATTAGAGGCTGTTTGCCCGCCCACACATGAAGATGCGTCTTCGGTGACCTCGAACAAATAGAGTTTGGCATGGAGACGCTCGTGGAACGAGAGCTTGAACCCTCTCGTCTCCAAATCGACAAAGGGCTGCAACTCGTCCTTCGTAGTCGGTGGGCGAGTGATCAAAGTGACGGTCGTTCCTTCCGCCATGAGATCATCCAAAACCATGCCGAGCCGATGCGTGCGACTCATTACGGCAAATGACAAGGTTGGACTAATAATAACAATTTCCTTATGAGGGATTAGGCGCCGCCCGAGCATGAAGCTACGGAGTAGCCTACCGCGATTGTTTTGGAGAAAGCGGTTGCCGAAGTGGTCAGAGGGCAGCGGCGCGGCTTGCCAAGCTGTCGCCCCTGCACGAACTTCCTCGATCGCGGATTGGAGCGGCCGGAACTCCAAATTCGCGGAAGGCGCAGATAGATTGTCTTCAATACTGTGCTCGCCGACACGATACAGGAAAATGTCATCGCCACGGCGAATGTAAATAGCGCGCCAGGCAGTATTGCCACGACTGATGACCCGAATCCAAGCATCGTCTATACCATTGTAACGATGATCGTCATCCGCAAGCCGAAAGCCCCCATTGCTCGCCAATATCTTGGAAAGCGCACGCTTTGCGAAGCCATTATCACCGTGATTTCTAAGATCCGCGAGAAAGGTGTCGCAGACGTATAGCCCCATCGATCATCTACTCCGAAACACTATCGAGCCCTCATGCTGACGAGAGGGTCGAAGTTCGATAGTTTGGTCGCGGCTCTGAGCCTCCATAACCGTTGCCAGTACATCATAGTCCTTGGGGCTGTTAGCGCAGGAGAATCCCAGTGCCACAAGGCGAGCGACCCGTAAGGGAAGTTCAACGCGCACCATTGAGCGGGCTGGATTAAGGGCACGATAGCTCGCAAAAATTGCTATAAGCCATTCAACAGTTGCTTCGTGTGGACAGAGCGCAGCACCAAACGCCTCGCTCGTCATCACCTCCTTCAGACCATAGATGATGCTCTCACGATCTGGCGTTACCCAGAGAACATCGCTGTCTTTAAGATTCAGCTGACGAAGTTCGTCCGGATAGGGCCAGAACGTAAATGTTCCAGTGCCCTCCTGTTCGAGCCGTGCAAAAAGCGCCATTAGGCGCTCACCCGAGCCTGTGAGCGAACCTTCGTCATCGATAAGGCCGAGCGTGATCGCCCAGTCACGCCTGCGCCCTGGAACTTTGCGAAGATAGTCATCGCTGACGGCTGCTGGCATGGATGATTCGGCCGCAAGCGGGCCACGTTTGATCTCCAGCATTTCGCGCCTGTGCAATGCATTGATCCCCTGGCCCGCCACCGCTCCGCCTTTGTTGGTCTTCTGGGTTTCAATCGCAATGAATCGGTCAATTTTTCGGGCCGCTTGCGGTGTACGGATCACGGCCTTAACACGAGCCCTCTTAAGCTCGACCATGCTAATCAACCGCGCACGCACCGCATCGCGATCGAAATGCGCACTCAAGCAATTAAGAAATATGTCGCCATCACTCGACAGCATGGAGCAAAGCAAAACGGCCCGGAGAGCTAGTTCAAAATCGGTTTCTGTGAGCTCCCGGCGCAGTATCGCGAGCGCGTCAAGCGTCGGAAGTACAAATATCGTGTTAGCTTCGGAACGAACGAGATCTAGCTCATTGAAGAAATCGAGGATATTGTTAGTCTTCAAGCCCCACTTTGTACGCAGCAGTTCGGAAATGTTGGAGCTGGTAACGGATCCCTCCCCTGCATACAAGTCGGCAAGATCGCGAACTCGTTCGAGCGTGTGCTCCAAGCCCACGGAATAACCAATCTTGCGGATAAGCAGACGGTAGGGGTCACGATGGATTGTAGCCACCATGTGAGGTTATCCTTGGTCTGATCGCTGATATGATAGCCCGGCTCGTCGAATGGTCGCCGATGAAACATTCGCCGGCATCGAGCAGTCGGAGCATATCGCCAAAATCACTGATCGTGGCACCGGCAAGCTTGAGGCTCGAGAGCGTCTTGGTTGGTACTCGGTTCACTGCTGCCGATATGTCGCTCTGGAACGTCAGGCGATGGTTGAAGCTCAGGTTAACTTGGCTAAGAATGCGGTCGTCAATTGCTGAAGGTTGCTGGGTCGCAAGCACGAGCGACAATCCCGCGTCACGGCCACGTTTGACATACTCCACCAAAGCTTCGCGCGCAGGAGAGGGCCGATCATTAGGTGCGACAATGTGCGCTTCATCGATAAAGAGCCAAACCTTGTTGGGCAATGTGCTCTCGTCACCATCCTCGTCGAAAAAAGCCTTCACCTTACGCCGAGCATGGTGTTGCCCCATGATCCTGAAAAGCTGCCGCGCAATGATCGAAGCAACTATTGCTTTGTCCTCGTTGCGAAGATCCCGAATCATGAAGATGTTGCAGCGGCCGGGGTGAAGCAGCGATTGGACGTTGAGCCCGTCCCGACTGAAGAGCTGGGTTCGGTCGATGTCTCGGAGTTTATACACCACTGCATTGCGCGTAGCTTCCGCCGTTCCCTGCAAGTTAGCATCGCTTTCGATGAAACGGATCATGTCGCCCAAACTATAGCGATCGTCGCCAAACCGTTCGACACAGGCAGCAATGACATGGCCCTGCGGGCTGTAGAGCGACTGGTCGATGAGTGCACACCACTCCTCAGGCAAGACGTCGCTAGCGCTTAGGGAAAAGACATGTTCGGTGTTAGTGAAGGGCTCCGTCACCTTGGGTATAAACACTTGGCAGTCGGCAAGCCGGTTGGCTGCTAGCTTCCAAGCCTTGAGTTCGTCGAGCTGCTGCGCGTTTTCCGGGATGTTGGCGCGCGGCTCATAAGCCAACGTCCAGAACTGGTTTTGCATATCAAGCAATATAGAGCATTGCGGTGTGACTGAATGCTGAATTACGCTCGGCTCAACGAGGGCGCTGATACCCTCGATTAAGACACCAAGGTCGAAGCTCTTGCCAGACCCCCGAGTGCCGGAGATGTAAATCACATGCGGGAAGTCGATGTCGAGCCACAAGCCGGTGCCCAGATAGCTTCGGCCAACTGTGCTCTCAATGACTTGGCCGACATAGGCGAGATTGGAAAGCGAATCCTTTGATCGATTTGACCGACCCAGGATAATGCCGCTGCCCTTGGGAGGCTGCATCACCTTGAGCAACGCCTCCTGCGCATTGAATGGAGACTTGTCGACGCTTTTCCCAAGCTGGCTAGGAAGCGATTGTTTGGAATTCATCGCAATAGTCCCGGAACGTCATTGCAGTAGCCTCGCCCCCTAAGCGGAGCCGGATGATTTGGGTTGGATTGAGGGCATCGATGAAATGTCCATGGTTCGCCGCGGCGATAAAGGCAATCCTTCCTGTGCGCGAAACATGCTTTCGCACATTGTGGGCCACAATCCTTGCCGACATGGGATCTAGGTCGGCGCAAAATTCGTCGATAAGCCAGACAGGATCGTTGCGAAGCAACAGGTCCGCCAGCATTGCACGGTAGCGCTGCCCCCGGCTCAACAGATTAAATGGCTTGATGAAAGCGAATGCTTCGGACAACCCGACGTTACTGAGCGCTGAGAGCGCCATCGCAGCCGAATGGCGCTCGGCAAAAAGATCAAAGATGGGAATATCTTCTGGCAGTGGCCTCAGCCAGCTTGCGCTATATCGTGACCTGCTCTTCGCCTCAATCACCAGCGACCCTGTCTGCTCCCATTGTTGTGGGTCGAGTGCGCGCAGCAACACACTCTTGCCAGTACCGCTCGCTCCAGCAATGAAGATAATGTTGCCACTGGAAGCACGTATATCGAGGGGACCGACCACTCGGTTATTGAGGTGGGTTGCTTGGATGCCGAAGCAATTCAAGATAAGCCGCACGTTGTTCGTGCGGGGAATCTCGTAATTGCTGACCGCTTTCAATCCTGAGATGGAGATGCTCACATTTCCTGGAGAAAAGCGCTTGGACTTCGGGGTCGTGCCACACTTGACATGCTGCTTGAGAAAGCCCCTTGTTGGTTCATCGAGACCCGCTATGTAATAGGGAATGGGGAAGCGGAGCACTTGGCGCAGATGGAGCCATTCGCTTGGGCTCAACGCACTCATCGGATCGTCAGCGCGGGTCACATCCTCAAGTCGTTTCAAGACGGCAGCGAAATCCTTGCCTGTTTCTGCGCAATAGCGTTCAAGATGAGTCAGATATTTCTTCTGCAAACTCATAATGCCTGAGGTGACCTCATAGCCTTTGGTCATGCTGACGAGATCTTTTACGATCCGCGTCAGATTACCCTCAGTCTTTCCTGCAAGCACGAAACCAGCTCGACTGACGAAGTCGATATAGTTTAGCATCTCGGCAGAGATTTCCATGAAGAGCGGGCGAACGCCACCGACTTGCCAACGTTCGGTAGCAAATCGCTTGGCTGTTTCGATCAGCGTGCGGGATACCCCCAATCCGCGATATTCAGGATGCACGACGACACGCGCGATCCGTACTATTGCGTTTACATATTTACGCATCGCATTCTGGTCCCAATCAGTCCATGCGATAGGGCGTTCTGGATGCTCAAATCCCGCCGAAAAAAGCTCATGTCTTGGCTTAACCATCAGCAGTGGCATTTGAAGCTCGATATAGCCGGCAGGCGTGCGGCTTCGGCCATCTATCAAATGCATCAGGAGAACCGCTCGGCGCCCCCCCGCTGAAGAGAGTTTGCGATCCTCCACATCAAGATCGACACCGAGAGATTTGTAGTGAAATTGTTCTAAGTAGAGAAGATCCTCATTATCTTCGCGGCTTAGAATCTCGCTGAATTGCAGCTTGTAACGCCTCGCACCTAACCGAGCTTCGTTTTCGTCGCTGAAGGCCGGTGAGACGCGGATCAAGTCTTCCGGATTTTCTTTGGACACCGTGAACACGTTCCGAGGATGCTCAGGATCGATGGCGATGGCATCTCCCTTGCCCACCAAGGCAAATCGGTGCAGGCGAATGGTGAAGGTTTTATCGTTGTCATCCCTGAGAGCAATGCGTCGCTCATGCTCACGAATACTTGAGCTCTCGACACGATACAATTTCAATTTCCGCACACAGTCCCCTCAGCGAGCCAGCACTCGCATCTGTTCATTGTGTTTATTCTATCCTAGACGGACAACACGGCACCGACCTCGACCCACGTCACCATCAAGACCCCACTTAGCGTCAGGACCGCCAGCACATTCTGCGGCCTCAAGCAGCGACTGCGGATCGGCGGCGCCTTCGAGGACCGACTAGCGCGGAACGAAAGGCGTTGTGGTCGTTACCCGCCTCTTCAAGCCCCGCCCCCAATCGGGCTCGGCATTCTCCCAAGTCCGTGCCCGGAACTGTTCAACCCGTAGCGCAACGTAAGGCATTGCCGGCAGTCCCCCTGCCGGACGTTCCCTGAGGACGAGCCCTGCATTCGAGCAGTTCCACCGGCCAACACCCGATCTGGGGCCTGCTACCCAACCATGTCAGGGTCACCGGCTGCTACGTCTTCGGCACCGGCGCCGGCTGGCACGGCTACATACCGCCGGAGGCACGCTTGCGCGTGCTGGCCATGCGGAAGGTGGTACTGACCTACTGGAAAGGCTGCTGCCCCTAGAAGATGCTGGGCATGGGCGAGGACCTGCCGGCCGATGCCTACCGGCAGTGGCGGCACTACTGCCGGTTCCCGCACTACTTCTTCGACGACCCCGCCATGTGCGGGATCGAGCACCGCTATGCCGAGGCGCATACACTCACCATCGCCACCAACTCGCTGGGCGATCTGTGGGCCCTGCCACGGCACGATGAAGGCGCGGCACCTCGACGGGTCAGGCTTTTACCTTTTCTGCTCCGCGAGCGAGCCAGAGATCGCAATCGTCAACAGCACATCGGGGACGAAACAAGTAACCATCAATGCAGCGGCCTCCTCCATGACCCGGCGATCCGCCCGGCCTCCCGGTCGATCGCCACATCCACCTGCGCGGCCCGCCGGATCCGGGCGCCCGTCCGCAGAACCCCGGCCACCAGCAGGTAGGCGAGCGCTACCGGCACGGATAACACGGCACCGGCCGCACCCCATGTGATCACCAAAGGTGCCCCCAGCGCCAGCACGGCCAGCGAATCCCACGGCCGCAGCAGCGCGGGCGGATCGGTGCGGACGTAGTTGGCACCGTCCAGGGCCGTCCAGTTGGCCAGCCCCAGGACCTGGGGCGTCTTGCCGGGCGTGACGATCAGGCTTACCTCGTGCCCGCGCCGGGCCGGCATGGTACGGGTGTGCAGGGTGAACTTCCGTTCGCTGCCGTCCTGGCACCGGATCCACAACTCGTAGCGGTCGCTCGGCGCGAACGGACGCAGGTGGTAGAGATGCACGTTGACGTGGCGGCGCAGGTCGACGATGCGCCCATGGATCGTTTGCAGATCGGACATGGTCATGCTCCAGGGAGTGGAAGACCTGTCCAGCGTCGCGCGGAAGGCGCCTGTTTCAAGCCCGGCGACGGCACGCTACGGCGGAGGCCTGCATGTTGTCGACCTGTGGTCGCACTGCATCCGGACTGTAGTTCGAATGGGCCGGCAAGACGATGGTTCTTTGTTCAAGCCCTTGTACCCACGTGTGACTGGCGTCGCGTGGTAGTCCGAGCCCGGCTCATGGGCGGGCCGGGGTTCCGCATCGGTTCGGAACCAGAGGTAGAACGATGTCCAGTCAAGGCCCGGCGAAACGCGGCCGATTGGGGCTAGCGTCTGCCTAATCGGCACTTTTTGCGCTTGCAAGGGCGCGCATCCCGCCCCACACTGAAAACGCTACTCCCCGGTCCAGCTGGCATTCCGGTGCGTGCATCGAGCACGCGAACATGCAAGCCTTTCAAGTCGCGGTGATCGTCATCGCAGTGCGCTTCGCGCGCCGTTGATCCGGATGCTCTGGCATCCTGAGTACCCTTCCCAAGCGCGGCGCCATGGCCTGACCATGGCATCCAGTCGTATCGGCGTACCAGATGCGCCGGTGCGGTCATGCGCCCCGGAGGTCGTCTGCCCTGAGCAGCGACCTCCCCGGATGGCGGCCCGACCGCCAGTGCCTGGAGCACGTCCGTCCCCCGGTTGTCCCCGAGGCAATCCAGGGATGTCCTTCCCTCGTGTTTCTTCAAGCCACGAATGACGCCTGCCCTGCGGGGCCGGCGTTCGAGTTTTTCCTCCCCGCACTCACGCACTGACCTCGGTCAGCCGTGCCGCGCCGCTGCGTGCGGCCGCACGGCCCGTGTGAAACGGTCTCGCGTGCCCGTCGCGGAACGGGCGTTGCCAGTCGAGCCGGCGGGAAGGATGAGTTCACGGTGCAGCCCAGGCACCGCGCCGGAGGTCACGCCTCCGGGGTTGCCTCGGGTTCCTTGAGGACCTGGTTCGCCACGGCGAACGCCACATCACGCCCGACGTGTGCTGGCTGGCGATCACTTTTACGCACCTCCGCGCCGCCCCTGCCTGAGAGAAGCGGCAAAGCACTGGCACCGCATCGGCCTTTCGAACCCACCGATATACGACTGAACGGGTTCTCCATTCCCGACACGAGGGAAGATCATGAATCAACGCAACGACGACTCGCACCAGACCGCACCTCATCCACGGCACCGCAACAGCCGGGGCCGCGCACGCACCTACGAGGCGCTAGCGCTGGACGACTTGCCTCCCAACCCAAAACGCTGCCGCCTGGTGCTGCACCTCATCCTGCGACGGCACAACTGGCGGCACAGCGGCAAGCACAAGGGGGTGAGCCACAAGACGATGGCGGAGCGGGCGCGCTTCTGCTTCTGGCTGTTCGACTTCCTGCGCGACCACCCCCGGCGCTTCAAGCTCGATCCGCGCTCCTTCAGCGGGCGCCACGTGGAAGCCGTCACCCGGCACTGGCAGACGGAAGCCCACGCCGGACGGATGAGCCCAGCAACGATCCAGACCTATTTCAGCTTCATGAAGACCTTCGTGGGCTGGATCGGCAAGCCACAGTTGCTCAAGCCCATCGCGAGCTATTTCGACGACCCGCAGCTCTACCGCCGGTCGCTGGCGAGCGGCATCGACAAGTCCTGGCGGGCCCGGGGCGTGGAGGTGGCAGCGGTGATCCGCGAGGTCGAGGCCTACGACGTGCATGCCGCCGCATCGCTCAAGCTGATGCAGGCCTTCCACCTGCGCTTCAAGGAAAGCACGATGCTCCGGCCGCACGTCGATGTGCTCACCGCCGCGCAGGCCGGCCAGCCGGAGGACGGCGCGGCGTTCTACCTGGATACGCATCGCGGCACGAAGGGCGGACGCGGACGGCTGATCCCCATCGACAACGCCCTGCGCGCAGCCGCCATCGACTACGCGCGCAAGGTCGCCGTGGGTGTCAACGACAGTGTCAGCGACCCGCGCCTGGACCTGAAGCAGGCGCTGCGCCGCTTGCGCTACGTGATGGAGCGCCACGGCATCACCCGCGCCGCGCTCGGCGTGACGCCGCACGGCCTGCGGCACCAGGGGGCGGCCGAGGACTACGAGGCGATGACCGGGAAGCGGCCACCGGTGGCCGGCGGTACGCCTGTCGATAGCGCACTCGACCGCCAGGCCCGGCAACGCATCGCGGACCACCTCGGGCATGGGCGCGTGCAAATCACGAATGCCTATTGCGGCTCCCGCAGGCCCGCCGCGGCGCGCTCACCGGCGCAACCGATGCCGTCAGAGAATGGCTCGATAGGTCGAGAGGGCCTTGACGGTCTGAACCAACCCCTGGCGTAGAAGCACGTCGAGGTAGCGGTCCACGTCGAGCGGCGGGTGCCTCAACTGCGCCCGCTGTTTCTGTGCTGCCGCGACAACCGCCGCCGGGTCGAGGTCGAACAGGTTGTCGACAAACAGGTCGGGGTGCTGCGCCTCGATGCCATAGGGCGCAAGAGCGGCTTGCGGGAAATCCTTCTCGTTGAAGGTCACGATGACGCTGGCGCTGCAGCGGATCGCTGCGGCAAGCACGTGGCGGTCGCCGGGATCCGGCAGGGTCAGCCCGGCAACGAGGTCTTCGTGATCCGTGACCAGGCCATCCGGGATCGCCTGATCCATCAGGGCCGATGTGCGGTCGATCTGTTCACGGGTCAGGTCCGGCCGCTTGGCCAGCAGGTTGCGCTTCCATTCTTCGTGGATCTGCAGACTCCACCGCGCCCGGAAGCGGCCTGACAGGCCGGGCCACATGAGGAAATCCCGCAATGGCGCCGGGTATAGCACGCATGCGTCATAGACGGCTGTGAACGGCGACTGCCTCATTCGTAGCCCATGCCCAACGCCTGGGCCTGCTTCGCCAGCGCCGCCATCGCGTCTTCGCTGGACTGCTCCCGCCGGGCCTTGAACCGCATCAGGTCGGCAAAGCGGACACGGCGGTGCTTGCCGGCCTTGTGGAAAGGCAGCGCGCCTTCTTCGAGCAGCTTGACCAGGTGCGGCCGGGAGACATTGAGCATGTCGGCGGCCTCTTGCGTCGTGAGTTCGGCATGGACCGGCACCACCTTGACGGCATTGCCCTCGGCGAGTTCGGCCAGGATGTCCACCAGCAGGCGTAGCGCGGACGTGGGCAATTCCACCCGGTGGGCTTGGTTCTTGTCATCGAAGATCTGAATCTGCTGCGTTTCGAGGCGTGTGGCCAGAAAGGCGGCCAAGGCACGCTGGCCTTCCACGGCAGCCTGAACCTCGCGCTCGACTGGCAGCGACACGTTGGACAGGGCAACGGTAGACATGTGGCTTTCCTGCGTTTGATGAATGGTGCCTACACCATATTCGAAACAAACGTAAATCGCAATAAACGAAACGAATCAGTAGCGGTCTTCACAGTCACGTCAATCGCGCGAAATGATGGCCTGGGTGATCTTGTCGAACAGTTCTGGACGTTCTTCGGCAATGAGATCGAGCCAGCCACGCACGACATCCGCAAACTCGTCCTCCGTACGCACGTGGCTCACGTCGATGCCGAGCGAGCGGAACTCATCGACTTCGTGCCGGGTGAAACGCAGCGTTCCTTGAGCAGTGCGAAGCATGGAGGTCCTCCTTGACGTCCCCATCAGCCTCATGCCGACCGCTTGCGGCGGGCGTCGACCTTGGGCAGATGTCGGCGCTGGCCCAAGGTCTAAAGGATTTTGTCGGCGATAGCCAGGCCCAGGGTCGCTTTTCTGGTCTTTAGGGCGGTTCTTGGCCGATAAGTGCCATTACTCTGGCTCTTGATTGAAGGCGGTGCCGTCACTGTTCCGCGCGTACCGTCGCATCAAGCAGTTGCGCCCATCGTTCCAAGGCCACCTTGCGTTCCTCGAAGTAGTCGTACTGGTTGTACACGCCCTCCACATCGCGCAGCTTGTGGTTCAGCGCCCGTTCGGCGACGAAGCGATCCACGCCGAGCGCCGCCATGTGGGTGCGCGCGGTGCGCCGCATGTCATGCACGGTGAAGTGCGCCACGCCGTCCAGCGGCAGGCGGCGCAACGCGACGTTCAGCGTGTCGGGGCTGACGTGGCCGAAGCGGTTCCGCCTCGCCACACCGCCCTTCCTGTGGATCCGCCGGCGGGCGGGAAACAGGTATTCGCTGTTGCACGCGAACACCTTCACCTCCCCCAGCCACTTCAGCACCTGGGGCACCAGCGGGATGTCGATGGGCTGGTTCGTCTTGGTGCGGGAAGGATGCAGTGACCACACGCCGCGCCCCAGGTCGAACTCCGCCCACCTGGCCGACAGCAGTTCCATCTTGCGCACGCACAGCGCAAGCAACAGCCAGACCGCTAGTTCGTTTTCCCGGCCGAAGTTCGGGGTGTCGCGCATAGCCTTGGCCAGCGCCGCGAGTTCGTCGCGGTTCAACCAGCGTTGCCGGGCAGGCTCGGTGCCGCCCGCATCGGAGATCTCGAAGCCGGAGGCCGGATTGGCTTCGATCCACCGGCGCTTCACGGCGAAGTGAAACATGCGGAAGAGGTAGCGCAGTGCATCGTTGGCTACCGTGGGCGCGCCGGCATCGAGGATGCGGGTGAGCACCCTGTCGATGTGCAACGGCCGTACTTCTTCCACAGCCAGTTTTCCGATCACCGGGTTGATGTGCCGGCGGATGACGCGCAGCACGACCTCGGGATGCTTGTAGGCTCTGGCGATATGGCGGTCGTACCAGGCCTGGGCCAGGGCCGCCACGTCGGTCCGCTCCCGGGCCTTGAGCCGTTCGGCGCGTTTCTCGGCGGCGACATCCACCCCCTGCTGGATGCGCGCCCGGTCCTGGCGAGCCAGTTCGCGGGCATCCTTGAGCGACAGGTCGGGATAGCGGCCGAGCACCTTCTCCCGGCTCATGCCACCGAAGCGGTACCGCAAAATCCAGGATGCATACCCTTTTGGGGCACCGACGGCGGTGGCTACAAAAGTCAGCCCGCCACCGATGCCGCGGTCCGTCGGCCCCCTGCTCAGCCAGGCCCGTAGCGTCTTGTCGGTGATGTGCTCAATCTCAGTCATGGCGCGGTCTCCACAGCGATTCACGAAGAAACTGTGGGGTAAAAATTCGGGCCGGAGCCCGGAAATCGCAGGGCATAGATTTACCCCACAATTTACCCCACAGAAATCGTGCGCTACACTGAAACCGCCTGCTACGTCATGACCCGAAAAACCACCCTAATCAACTGATTTTCAAGGAGTCTTTGGGATGGCGTGAGACCCCCAGAAACCTCACTCGATGTTCTGCACCTGTTCCCGCATCTGCTCGATCAACACCTTCATCTCCATCGCCACGCCGGTGACGTCAGTGGCGGCGGATTTCGACGCCAGCGTGTTGGCCTCGCGGTTGAGTTCCTGCATCAGGAAGTCCAGGCGCTTGCCGGCCGCACCGCCGGCCTTGAGGATGCGGTCCACCTCGTCCAGGTGGGTGGCCAGGCGGGACAGCTCCTCGGCCACGTCGACGCGCTGGGCGAAGAGGGCTACCTCCTGGCGGATGCGGTCTTCGTCCAGGCTGGCGACCGCGTCGCGCAGGCGGGTAGCGAGCTTTTCCTGGTGCTCGGCGACGATGGCGGGGATGCGCGGTGCGGCCTGATCGACCAGTTCGCGCATGCGCACGGTGCGTTCGCGGATCATGTCGGCGAGCTTGTCGCCCTCGCGCCGGCGCGCGGCGGCGAGTTCGTCCAGCGCGGCGCGCGCCAGTTCGACGATGGCCGGCTGCAGCTCGTCGAAGGCCGGACTGTCGTCGGCCAGCATGCCGGGCCAGCGCAGCACCTCGCCCACCGTCAGGCGGGCGGCCTCGGGCAGACGCTCGCGCACTGCGGCTTCGGCCTCGCGCAACTGTTCCAGCAGGCTGGCGTTGAGCGCCAGGCTGCGCGGCGCGGCTTCGGTGGTCTGCAGGTTCAGGCGGCATTCCACCTTGCCGCGCCCCAGGCGCACGGAGATCAGCTCGCGGATCGCCGGCTCGGCCTGGCGCAGGTCGTCGGTGATGCGGAAGGCGAGGTCGAGGTAGCGCGAATTGACGCTGCGCAGCTCCAGATGGAGGCTGACGCGCCCCAGATCCCGGGTCTGCGCCGCAAAGCCGGTCATGCTATGAACCATGGGTAAATCTCCGGGAAATGTCGGGATCGTTTACACTTTGCAACTTCTGCCCGACCCCGTGCGACGAAACGCCCATCCTAACCCGCCCGCAGATGCCGCCTCAAGCGAACGCTCCTCTGCCGACCGGCTTCCAGCTCGATCAGTACCGCATCGACCGGCAGCTTTCCCTCGGCGGCTTCTCCATCGTGTACCTCGCCTACGACGAGGACGACACGCCGGTGGCGATCAAGGAATACCTGCCCAATTCGCTTGCCGTGCGCAAGGATGGCGAACTGGAGCCCCAGGTGCCCGAGGAGAGCATGCCGGCCTTCCGTTACGGCATGAAGTGTTTCTTCGAGGAAGGGCGCTCGCTGGCCCGCCTGATGCATCCCAACGTGGTGCGGGTGATGAATTTCTTCCGCGCCAACGGCACTGTTTACATGGTGATGCAGTTCGAGCGTGGCCGCACGCTGCACGACTACATCCAGCGCCATCGCGGGCAGGTGAGCGAACGCTTCATCCGCGGCGTGTTCACCCGGATGCTCAACGGCCTGCGCGAGGTGCACGCGCACAAGCTGCTGCACCTGGACATCAAGCCCTCCAACATCTACCTGCGCAACGACGGCACGCCGGTGCTGCTGGATTTCGGCGCCGCGCGGCAGACGTTGATGACCGACCAGCCCATGCTCAAGCCGATGTACACTCCGGGCTTTGCCTCGCCGGAGCAGCTCAACAACCGCGACGCGCTGGGCCCCTGGAGCGACATCTACAGCGTGGGCGCCAGCCTCTACGCCTGCATCGAGGGCTGCGCGCCGCCGCGCTCGGACGAGCGGCAGCAGAAGGAGACGCTGCAGCCCGCCACCCGCAGCCATGCCGGACGATATTCAAGCCAACTGTTGGAAACCATAGACTGGTGCCTGAAACTGGACCCGCTGGAGCGCCCGCAGAGCGTTTATTCGCTGCAGAAGGCGCTGATGCGCAAGGAACCCGGCGATGCAATGCCGGCGGGTTGGTTCTCGGATCTGGGCAGCCGACTCCGGTCGTTCATCGGCCGTAGCTGAGGGACATCGCGTTGAAATTCACCATCTACCAGGAAAGCCGCATCGGGCGGCGCAAATCGAACCAGGACCGCATCGCCTACTGCTACACGCGCGACGCGCTGCTGCTGGTGCTGGCCGACGGCATGGGCGGACACCTGCACGGCGAGATCGCCGCGCAGATCACGGTGCAGTTCGTCGCCCAGGCCTTCCAGCGCGAAGCCCAGCCCATGCTGCAGGACCCGTCCATGTTCCTGTCGCGCGCGCTGACCAACGCGCACAACGCGATCCTCGACTATGCCTTCGACAAGGACCTGCCGGAGGCGCCGCGCACCACGGTGGTGGCCTGCGTGCTGCAGGAAGGCCACGCCCATTGGGCCCATGCCGGCGATTCACGCCTCTACCTGCTGCGCGGCGGCAAGATCGTCTCCCAGACCCGCGACCACTCCCGCGTGCAACTAATGATGGACCAGGGCCTGCTCGACGCCCAGAGCGCGGCCCGCCACCCGGGGCGCAACCGCATCTACTCCTGCCTGGGCGGCAATCACCCGCCGCAGGTCGAGTTCTCCGCCCGCATCCCGCTGCGTGACAACGACACCATCGCCCTGTGCAGCGACGGGCTGTGGGGGCCGCTGGGCGACACCGGCGTGCTGCTCGGCCTCACCGACCAGTTCGTCCAGGAAGCGGTGCCGCGCCTGATGGACAAGGCCGAGGAACTGGGCGGTCCGAGCTGCGACAACCTCTCCCTCATCGCGGTGCGCTGGCACGACGACAGCGCGCCCCTGTCGGCGGACGGGGTGTCCACCCAGACCATGACCCTGAACGACTTCACCACCCAGCTCGAAACCTTCGACCAGAGCCGCAGTCCGACCACCGCGCCGGACCTCACCGACGACGAGATCGAACGCGCGATCGCCGAGATCAACGCCGCGATCCAGAAATTCAGCAAGTAGGACCCGCCCCATGCGCCCCAGCCAGCGCCGGCCGGACGAACTGCGTCCGGTCCGCCTCACCCGCCATTACAGCCGCCACGCCGAAGGCTCGGTGCTGGTCGAATTCGGCCACACCCGCGTGCTCGTCACCGCCAGCGTGGAGGACAGCGTGCCACCCTTCCTGCGCGGCAAGGGCCAGGGCTGGCTGACCGCCGAATACGGCATGCTGCCCCGTGCCACCCACACCCGCAACGCGCGCGAGGCGGCCAAGGGCAAGCAGAGCGGGCGCACCCAGGAAATCCAGCGCCTGATCGGCCGCAGCCTGCGCTCGGTCGTCGATCTGGCCGCCCTGGGGGAACGCCAGATCACCGTGGATTGCGACGTGCTGCAGGCCGACGGCGGCACCCGCACCGCGGCCATCACCGGCGCCTGCGTGGCGGTGCATGACGCACTGGCGAAGCTCGTGGCCGACGGCAAGCTCGCCGCGAACCCGCTGCGCGACTTCGTGGCCGCCGTCTCGGTGGGCGTGTATCGCGGCACACCGGTGCTCGATCTCGACTACGATGAAGACTCGGACTGCGACACCGACATGAACGTGGTGATGACCGGCGCCGGCGGCTTCGTCGAAGTGCAGGGCACGGCCGAAGGCGCTCCCTTCACCCGCGCCGAACTCGACGCCCTGCTCGGCCTCGCGGAACGCGGCATCGCCCGCCTGATCGAAATCCAGAAGGCCGCGATCGCCGCCTGAGTTCGCCTGAAATCGCCGGAACCCGAGCCATGAGCACCCCCGCTGCCCGCCTCGTCCTCGCCAGCAACAACGCCAAGAAGGCCGCAGAAATGCAGGCCCTGCTCGCCCCGCTCGGCGTGCAGGTGATTCCCCAGGGCGAGCTGGGCGTGGGCGAGGCGGACGAACCACATGCCACCTTTGTCGAGAATGCGCTCGCCAAGGCGCGCCACGCTGCCATGGCCACCGGGCTGCCGGCCGTCGCCGACGACTCGGGGCTGTGCGTGGCCGCGCTGGGCGGCGCGCCGGGCGTGCAATCGGCCCGCTATGCCGGCGAATCCAAGTCCGACGCCCGCAACAACGCGCTGCTGCTCCAGCGCCTGGCCGGCGTCGCCGACCGGCGCGCGCATTTCTACTCCGTGGTGGTGCTGGTGCGTTCCGCCGACGACCCGCAGCCGCTGATCGCCGACGGCGAATGGCACGGCCAGATCCTCGAAGCGCCCCGCGGCGAGGGCGGTTTCGGCTACGACCCGCTGTTCTGGCTGCCGGAACTCGGCCAGACCGCAGCCGAAGTCGACGCCACGCTCAAGAACACCCTGAGCCACCGCGGCGCCGCCATGCGCCACCTGCTCGCCCGCCTGAAGATCGAACCGCTGTGAGCGCACGCCGCACCATTCCGCTCATCCCCGCGCCGCTTCCCCCCAGCACCCAGCCCCTGCCGCAACATCCACAGCTCACGGCCCCACCGCCGCTGGCGCTCTACATCCACTACCCGTGGTGCGTCAGGAAGTGCCCCTACTGCGATTTCAACTCCCACACCGCGCGTGCCGCCGAACCGCCCCACGAAGCCTACGTGGACGCCCTGATCGCCGACCTGCAGGCCGCACTGCCCCAGGTCTGGGGCCGACGCGTCCACACGGTGTTCATCGGCGGCGGCACCCCCAGCCTGCTGCCGGCCGCGGCGCTCAATCGCCTGCTCACCGCGGTACGCACCCTGCTGCCCCTCGACCCCCAGGCCGAGATCACGCTGGAAGCCAACCCCGGTACGGTGGAAGCCGCCCGCTTCCGCGACTACCGTGCCGCCGGCGTCACCCGCCTGTCGCTGGGCATCCAGAGCTTCGACGACCGCATGCTGGCCGCCATCGGCCGCATCCACGGCGGACGCGAGGCGCGCGCCGCGGCCGATCTGGCGCTGGAAACCTTCGATCGCGTGAACTTGGACCTGATGTACGCCCTGCCCGGCCAGACGCTGGATCAGGCCCTCGCCGACCTGCGTACCGCCATCGCCAGCGGCGCCGGGCATCTCTCCTGCTACCACCTGACGCTGGAGCCCAACACCCCCTTCGCCCACCACCCGCCGCCCCTGCCCGACGCCGACCTCGCCGCCGACATGCAGGATGCCATCGAAGCGGAACTGGCCGCCGCCGGCTTCATGCACTACGAAACTTCGGCCTTTGCCCGCCCGGGCCAGCAGTGCCGCCACAACCTCAACTACTGGACCTTCGGAGACTACCTGGGGATCGGTGCCGGCGCCCACGGCAAGCTCTCCAGCCATGAAGGCATGGTGCGCGAGATGCGCCACAAGTACCCGGAGCATTACCTCGCCGCCGCCGCGCGCAGCGACTTCGTCCAGGAACGGCGCGAAGTGGGGGTGGATGAACTGCCCTTCGAATTCATGATGAACGCCCTGCGCCTCACGGACGGATTCCCCCGCGGCCTGTTCGCGGCCCGCACCGGCCTGCCCCTGGGTGCGGTCGAGGCCGGACTGCGGGACGCACGCAACCGCGGCCTGCTGGAAATCGATGCCGAAACGATACGGCCGACCGAACATGGCCGCCGCTTCCTCAACGACCTGCTGCAGATCTTCCTGCGCGACGAGCCCTGACCGCCGACGCGCGGCTCAGATCACTTCGAGCAGCTTGGCGCGCAGCGCCTCGGCCTCGCGCCGGCCTTCGCGGCTGCCGACCAGCGAGTGATACCACTCGTCGAACAATGCGCGCAGCTCGCCATGATCGGCCGCCTGCTCGATGCGCTCCAGCAGGGAACTTGCCCCCACGCGGCCGACGAAGGCGCTGACGGTGTTGGCCATGAAATTGCGCGCCTGCTTCAGGCGCAGCGAATCGCCCGCGGCGGGCAATTTCCTGAACGCGGTGATCGACGGCAGCGGCCCGGCCGCCGCGCCGGCCTTGCCCTGCGCGTCGATCACGGCACCCACTTCGATATATCCGGACTCCTCCAGCAGGCCCAGCGTGTGCTGAAGATCATCGGACTGCAGCATGCCGCGCAGCTCCTCGACGGTGCGCTTGCCATCGACGAAGATCAGCACCCGCCGCTGCCGCGGCGTCAGTGCGCCGGCCCGGCCGTTGATCTCTTCCTGCCCCTTGGCGGTCTTGGTGAACACCACAGCCATGTTTGTCTCCGGTTTGTAGTTGTCATGGGCCGATTCTGGCATGACGAACAGCGACTTGGAAACATGGTGCTACACCTTTCCGCCCAAACCCCAGGCTCAGCCAGTGAGGCACCGCCCTTGCCAAACTGGCGCCGTCGATGGGAGGAAAGACATCATGAAAGAACACCAGGCCGGCAGAATGGAAATGAGCATCGTGGTGCCGTTGGCAGGTGCAGGAATACTATTTGCCGTCATCCTCGTGCTCGCACCTCACTACCGGGTTTACTCCGAGGAACTGCGCGGCAAAGCCATACTGATCGAAGCCGAATCCAGCCGCCGCGTGGCCGTGCTGGAAGCCGAAGCCACAAGGGACGCCGCCCTGGCCCTCGCGGCGGCCGAAATCGAACGCGCTCGCGGTGTAGCCGAAGCCAACCGCATCATCGGCGACAGCCTCAAGAACAACGAGGCCTACCTGCGCTACCTGTACATCGACTCCCTCAAACAGGCCCCCAACCAGATCATCTACGTGCCCACCGAAGCGGGCTTGCCGATTCTGGAAGCGGGTAGAAGCCTGCAGCCGGCACAGAACGGCCGATGACGGACACCCGGCCATGGATCTGCTGCTGCAGATCCGTCACATTCAGGGAACCGCTTGCCGTTCACCGTCGCCTCGGCGATGATCCGCGCATTATCCATCCAGGATTGCAGGCAACCGTCCCGCATGAACCGCGCCGAACGTATTTTCCACCTGCATCGCCTGCTCAAGGCCAGACAGCCGCCTTCCCTCTCCCGGCTGATGGAAGAACTGAACGCTTCCCGCGCCACCATCAACCGCGACCTGGAATACATGCGCCTCTTCATGGGCGCACCCATCGTCTACGACCGCAACACCAACGGTTACCGCTACGACCCGGCCGCGCCGGAGTTCGAACTCCCCGGTCTGTGGTTCAACCACTCCGAACTGCATGCGCTGCTGGCCTGCGAACAACTGCTCGAAGAAGTCCAGCCCGGCCTGCTCTCGCCCTACATCGGCCCGCTGCGTGCGCGCATCCGCAAGCTGCTCGGACAAGGCGGCGCCTCGGCCGAAACCGTCCGGGCCCGCGTGCTCCTGCGCAGCATCGCGCGCCGCGGCGTCAATGCCGAGAGCTTCGGCACCGTCGCCTCGGCCGTGCTCGGCCAGCGCCAAATCCGCATCGACTACACCGGCCGCGAGCGCGAGGAGACCACCACGCGCACGGTCCATCCGCAGCGCCTCGTGCGCTACCGCGACAACTGGTATCTGGTCGCCTGGTGCGAAACCGCCGGCAACCCGCGCATCTTCTCCCTGGACCGCATCGAAACCGCCCACCCGACGGACGAACCGGCGAGAGACCTGCCGGCCGACGGGCTCGACCGCTTCATGAACGCAAGCTTCGGCATCTTCTCTGGCGAAGCCCGCGCCTGGGCCGTGCTGCGCTTCACCGCCCACGCCGCGCGCTGGATAGAAAACGAAACCTGGCACCCCGACCAGATCGGCCAATGGCACGGCGACAGCTACGAACTGCAGGTGCCCTACTCCGACCCCCGCGAACTGCTGATGGACATCCTGAAGTATGGGCCGGAGGTGGAAGTCCTCGCCCCCAGGGAACTGCGGCGGGAAACCGCGGAGCGCCTGCGCGCAGCGGCGGCACGTTACCAGACCATGACGTGACACCCGCAGGTTCATCCCCATGCCATCCTGGAAGGCAAGAGGCTTGCCGGGACAACCGGCACCACAGCGAGGCCGGATAGCACGGAAAACAGATGCAATGAACGAAACGCAAGAAGCCCCCGTAGGTTGGGACAGTACGAGTTTTGAAGGCAGCCGCCAGGAGCAGTTGCGCAGGGCGCTGGCGATGACCGTACGGCAGAGGCTGGAAGCGATGGATGAGCTGAGTCGGCTATCGGAAGGGTTGCAGGCCATGCCTCACTGGTTTGGTTCAAATGCGACTCCCGAACGCGGACAGTACCCGGCATCGGGTACTTGAGCCCGGTCGCATTCAAACACCTCAAGGAGCACGGGCGATGGGGACAGGCCGCCACCGCACCCTTACGTTGTAGCGACAGCGCATGGGGTCTGCAGAGCGCCTGCAGCTCACCGTGGTGAGAATGCCCAAACGTGCCGTACCGCTGCTCCACAGGACTCCAAGCGCTGGATCACGAGCACCTATATGGATATCGTCATGCGCTGCCGGGAGAGCAACTTTGCTTTTTCCACGATGCGGTGCGTAGCTCGGCTCCCGTGGAAGTGGCAGGTTCCGGACGGAGCGCAGGTAGCGTCACGGGTAGAGTCGCAGGTACTGGTATCGTCGGCCGCCGCCCCGCTCGATAAAGCCGGACGTTGTCAGCGTGCCGTCACCAATATAGCTGCAATCCAACGAACCGGGCCAGATGACTACCTGGCACCCCTTGATAAGCCTCTCGCGAGGCAAGCACGATGTACCAGCGACGAAGGACAGGCATACGTGAATCATCAGAGGCAGCATAGTGGACCGTGCTGCTTCCAATGGCTGCCAACTCGTTCCGGCCACGATTCTCCGGGCCAGCGACCTTCGGCGATATCAAGCGCCTCATTGCCGCTTTCGATGGCCTCGTCCGCCAATGCTCGTGCCTCGCGTGCACGCCCCCTGGCGTGAGCCGCCCGGGTTTCGGCAACCAACTCCGTCATGAAGCGCTCGCGCAAATCGCGAACGGCTGCGCAATTCGGCCTGCTCTGCAACCTTGGTCTGGAACGTCTATTAACCCGGCAACCAAATAGAAGCTTTATTGAGCATAGCGAACAGCCTCATGCTTGAAGTACGACCGCACGCGCTCAGGCAGCGCGGCAATCCGCACCATGCATCGCTTTGCCTTTTCGGTGAGGGCGTGTGCCGTGCGGGCGATCGGCCCGGAGCGCAACGTCGTCTTGAGATCGCGGTTCAGGTACTCGTCGGGGTTGTGCTCGGGCGCGTAGGGCGGCAGGTAAAAGAGTTCGATCTTGTCGGTGCGCTCGGCCGCCCACTCGGTGACGCGCTTGGCCCGATGCACCTTGAGGTTGTCGACGATCAGAAACACCTTGCGGCCCGCGTCCTTGATGAGATCGCTCAGAAAGGCGATGAAGCGGTCGGTGTCGAGTGCGCCGTCGAAGAAGGTGAAGCGGACCAGGCCCTGGTTGGTGATCGCCGAGATCATCGTTGTGGCAGCGTGGCGGCCAGCCGGGATGCGCATCTCGGGCGTCACGCCCGCCGGCGCATAGCCGCGCACCCAGTGCGTGTCCTGGCGAATCGCCGTCTCGTCGGCCCAGTAGATCTCGCCCCCCTCGGCCTTGGCCCGCAGGGCGATTGCGGGATAGTCGATCTCGAGCCACTGACGCAGTTTCCCCTCGTCTTGCTCAAGGGCTCGTTTGACCGGCCGCTGCGGTGTGAAGCCCCAGCGCAACAGGTACTGGCCGACCGTGCGGATCGGCATCTCGATACCGAACATCGTCTTGATCGCCATCATCACTGCACGACGGTTCCACAGTGCGAACTCCAACTTCAGCTGCGCCGGGTTCGATCCCACGATCGCCAGTCGAAGTTGCTCTTCCTGAACCAGCGTCAGCGTACGCCCCGAGCCGTGCCGACGGCCGCGCTGGCCGCCCTTGACCGCTCCATCGAAACCGCCTTCGGCAGCTCGGCGTGACCACTTGAGAACCGTGCCGACATGAACCCCACAAACCTCAGCGATATGCGCCCACGTGTAACCCTGCTTGCGCAGCACGAACGCTTGCCGGCGAATGTGTTCGAGTGCTTCCGGAGGGAGCTTCCTAGCGTCGATCTTCTCCATGCCGGCATTATAGCGTCAGCTGTTTGATTGCCGGGTTAATAGTACGTCTTCTATACTACAAACCGTGAAATACTCGATCCCATTCGGTTATGAAGAGTACTAAGTTTGGGCCGAACGTTGGGGTCGCTCTTCCGCATCCACCGAGATTGCACCATGAATAGCTAGTTCGGTTGACGTTGGATGCTACTCGCGTAGGCAAGGGGACTTTATGGACATACAATGAAAAGCCCGGCGGGGTCACCGCCGGGCTGGGTACAGGTTATTCACCTTTATTGTAGCAACGGCTCTCACCCCGGATAGCCACAACGGGGCAGATTATGGGGAAGGATGGGATGGTTGACAAGACGCTTGGCCCACTGACCTTCGGCTTCGACATTGGCATTGCCTCGGTCGGTTGGTGTGTGCTTGCGGAAAACCGCATCATCGATCTGGGAGTGCGCTGTTTTGACAAGGCGGAAACTGCCAAAGAGGGCGAATCTCTCAATCTTGCACGACGCACCGCAAGGCTGATGCGCCGCCGTCTGCGACGTCGCGCTTGGCGACTGATCAAACTCGCACGACTACTCAGGCACACCGGACTGGTTGCCGACACCGATCAACTGCACCAACCGTCCGCTGTCTCACCGTGGCGGCTGCGGGTCGAGGGGCTCGACCGCCGCCTGACCGATGGCGAATGGGCGTGTGTCATCTACCACATCTGCAAGCATCGCGGCTTCCACTGGATCAGCCGTGCCGAAGAACGGAAAGCCGAAGGCGATGCCAAGGGCGAAGGCGGACGGGTCAAGAAGGGGCTTGCCGACACCCAGCGGCGCATGCAGGAGAAGGGATACCGCAGCGCTGCAGAAATGGTGCTGGCCGAATTTCCCGATACCCAGCGCAACAAGCAGGGTGACTACAGCAAGGCACTGTCGCGCATCCTGCTCGGAGAGGAGCTTGCCCGGCTCTTCAAGCGGCAACACGAACTTGGCAACACCCACGCCGACGCCGGACTGGAAGCGAAGATTCTGGGCGTCGGCGACCGCAAGAGTGGCCTTTTCTGGGAGCAGAAGCCGCCTCTGGCCGGCGTCGACCTGCTCAAGATGCTCGGCAAATGCACGTTCGAGAAGGACGAGTACCGCGCCCCCAAAGCCAGCTTCACCGCTGAACGGCATGTCTGGCTCACCCGCCTGAGCAACCTGCGCATCATCATTGACGGCGCAACGCGCCCGCTCGATGAGGAAGAGCGCCGTGCCGCGCTACCGCTCCCCTACAAGCAGGCAAGCGATCTTACGTACAAGCAGTTGCGCGTCGCCCTTACCAAGGCGGGACTGTTGCCGGACAGTTTCCGGTTCGCTGGCCTGAACTACCCATACGGAAAGCAGCCTGACGAAGCCAAGGTCAAAGACCCGGAAACGGAAAAGCTCATCAAGCTTCCCGCCTGGCAGGAACTGCGCAAGACGCTCAAGGACAAGGGGCTAGAAACCGAGTGGGAAGGCATGGCCGGCGCGGCGACTGGTGGCGACCCCACACTTCTCGATGAAGTCGCGCGGGTACTGTCCGTGTACAAGGACGGAGACGAAGTAACGGCGGAATTGCGAAAACTCCCGCTGCCCGGCGGTGAAAGGATGATCGACGCACTGTCCGAAATCAGCTTCGACAAGTTCCACGCCCTTTCTCTGAAAGCACTACGCAGGATCGTCCCGCACATGGAAGCGGGACTGCGTTACGACGAAGCCTGTGCAGCGGCGGGCTACCACCACAGCCAGTTGCATGCAGCGGGCGGTGGCGAACAGACCTATCTGCCACCGCTCTACTCCGGCCGGGACAAGGACGGGCGCATGGTCTTCAAGGAAGACCTCGACATACCTCGAAACCCGGTGGTACTGCGCTCCCTCAACCAGGCTCGCAAAGTACTGAATGCCTTGGTGCGCGCCTATGGTTCGCCCGCTGCGGTACACATCGAAATGGCCCGCGACCTCTCCCGGCCTCTCGATGAACGCAACAAGGTCAAGAAAGCTCAGGACGAGTATCGCGAGCGCAACGAAAAGGACAAGGCTGCCTTCGCCGCCGAATTCGACATGCCAGCCAAGAGCCGTGAATTCGAACGTTTCCAGCTTTACCGGGAACAGCAAGGCAAGTGTGCCTATTCGTTGAAACCACTCGATCTGAACCGTGTGCTACGCGACATCGGCTACGCCGAAGTCGACCACGCCCTGCCTTATTCACGCAGTTACGACGACAGCAAGAACAACAAGGTACTCGTGCTGACGGAGGAGAACCGCAACAAGGGCAACCGCACGGCTTACGAATATCTATCGTCTTTCCCTGGCGGTGAAGATGGCGAGCGCTGGCACAACTTCAAGATTTGGGTCGAGAGCAACAAGTCGTACCGGCAGGCCAAGAAGACGCGCTTGCTACGCAAGGATTTCGGGGACAAGGCGGCCGAGGAATTCCGCGAGCGCAACCTCAATGACACCCGCTACATCTGCCGCTTCTTCACGAACTACGTTGAGCGCCATCTGAAAATGGCCGCCGGGGATGACGGGACGGCGGCAAAGCGCTGCGTAGTGCTCAACGGCCAGGCCACCGCTTTCTTGCGCGCCCGCTGGGGTCTGTCCAAAGTACGCGGAGGCAGTGACCGCCACCACGCGCTCGACTCCGCCGTAGTTGCAGCCTGCAGCCACGGCATGATCAAACGCCTTGGTGACTATGCCCGCACGAGGGAGCTCGAAAAGGTCCGCGACGGATTCCCAGACCCGGAAACCGGTGAGATCGTCGACCCCGCCAAGTATCAGCAGTTGCATACCCATTTCCCCGATCCTTGGCCCCATTTCCGCTCCGAACTGAAGATACGCCTCGGCGTCGACGATGAAAACGAATTGCGCGAACGGCTGGCCATGTTCGATACCTACCCACCGGAGGCGTTGGCCGCCGTACGCCCGTTGTTCGTCTCCCGCGCACCGCAACGGCGTAACGGCGGCGCGGCACACAAGGACACCATCTACGCGCAACCCGAACGGCTCAAGCCCCAAGGCAGTGTGACGCAGAAGGTGCCCCTGAGCAGCTTGGCGCTGAAAGACATGGAAAAGCTGATCGACCCTCATCGCAACGAAAAACTCTACGCCGCGATCCGTGCCCGGCTCGAAGCTCACGGCGGCAAGGGTGACAGAGCCTTCCCGCCAGACAATCCGTTATGCAAACCCGATCGGGATGGCAACCCGACTGGACCCATCGTTCGAACGGTGACGATGGTCATCGACAAGCTATCGGGAATTCAGATTCGAAGCGGGATCGCCAAGAACGACTCCATGCTGAGGGTGGACGTCTTCCGCAGCAGGAAGGACGGGAAGTTTCATCTCGTGCCGGTGTATGTACATCATGCGGTGGCGAGAGCGCTGCCAAACCGGGCAATCGTGGCGTTCAAGGACGAAGATGAATGGACAGTGATGAATGGGGATTTCGACTTCCATTTTTCCGTTCATCCTAACGACATGCTGCGAATCACCCTCAAGAAAGAGAAGCATCTCGGATATTTTGCAAGCTGCAATCGTTCTACTGGCGCCTTCAATCTTTGGTTGCACGATCGCAACTCGCGGGAGGGCAAAGGAGGAATGATTGAAAGCATCGGTATCAAGACTGCCGTAGCGGTTGAGAAGTTTCACGTCGACGTGCTCGGCAACATCTACCCCGCCCAACCGGAGACCCGCCGTGGTCTGGCGTAGCGTGATGATCTCCCGTCCCGCCCGGCTGCGGCGGGAGCATTTCTCCTTGGCGATCGATCAGGAGGAAACAGCGTTTGTGCCTCTTGAGGACATCGCGGTCATCGTACTCAACCACCAAGAGATCACCTTGACCCATCCGGTGCTCTCGGCCTGTGCGGAGTACGGCATCGGACTTTACGCCACTGGTCGAAATCACCAGCCCGCCGGAGTATTCCTGCCCTTTCTGTCCCACTCGCGCACCACACGCATGCTGCGCAAGCAGTTGGACATCACTCGTCCCACAGCAAAACGTGCGTGGGCCAGTATCGTCCGCCGCAAGATCGAGAACCAAGCCACTTGCTTGCGGCTGTGCGGCAAGCCAGGCGAAGATAGGCTCGCCTCCTACGCCCGGCGGATACGTTCGGGCGACCCCGATAACCTGGAGGCCCAAGCCGCAGCGTTCTATTTTGTGCAGTTGTTCGGCTCGGATTTCCATCGGTCAGACGAACGCTGGATGAATGCGGCCTTGGACTATGGCTATGCTGTGTTGCGCGGCGCCATCGCCCGCGGACTGATAGCCCACGGCCTGCATCCGACCATCGGCCTGTTTCACGGCAGCGAACAGAACGCATTCAATCTCGCGGATGACCTGATAGAGCCGTTTCGTCCGCTGGTCGACCTGCATGTCGTTAAGCATACAGCCTCCACCGAGGGCGATCTGATCCCCGCAGACAAACAGGCGCTGATAGCGTTGCTCAACGTAGACGTCGCCATGCCACAAGGAAAGATGTCGGTACTTTCAGCCATCGAGTACGCCGTCGAAAGTCTCGTACGGGTTTATGAAGATGGCGAATCTGCTCTTGAGCTACCCACTCTCGTCGGCTTGCGGGCACACCGACTGGAGTACTGAGTGAGCCACGAGACGAGGCGATACATGCGCTTGCTCGTCTTCTTCGATCTGCCGATGGTCACTAAGGCGGAAAAACGCGCCTACGCGCAATTCCGCAAGTTCCTGCTCAACGATGGCTACGACATGATCCAGTGGTCGGTCTATGGACGCATCCTCAACGGCAGCGACGCCGAAAAGAAGCACTTGGCAAGGTTGGCCGACAACCTACCGCCGGAAGGTTCTGTGCGTTGCATGACAGTGACCGAGAAGCAGTATGCCGGGATGCGCCTCATGGTGGGCATGCCCCTTTTTCAGGAAAAAAAGGTCGCGGCGGCTCAGATGCTGCTCTTCTGAGCAAGGAATGAAAAAGAGAAGCCCCCGCCCCGACCGAAGCCGGGTGGGGGTTAAGGCGAGGTCTAGGGAAGTGCTGAACAAATGCCCGCGGACCGATTTCGAGCGCGTATCAGTGACGGGCTTTCGACTTTGATGGCGTTTTTCGCTTCCGATCGGGTCGTCCTCGGGCTGTTGCCCTCCGTTTTTGCTCCTT
>NZ_SSOD01000012.1 GCF_004801305.1 Pseudothauera rhizosphaerae
GCGTACTCCAACTCGGAAAAGCTCGATTGCATCGGCCCACGTCCTGTCATTCGAACACAGCCTCCATTATCTCAAGCGCATCTCTGTGCCGGGGCGCCGGCGGAGGAATAAATCAGCGATTCCCTAGTGTAGCTATCCGGGGTGAGAGAGGGAGCTACAACGGCAGTTCTCCAGCAGCACGACCTCGCCCGAGTGTAGCTATCCGGGGTGAGAGAGGGAGCTACAACCGGCACGTCATCGGGCGTGTACTCGTCCGGAGTGTAGCTATCCGGGGTGAGAGAGGGAGCTACAACGCAGGGTTCGCGTCGGCCCTCCGGCGGGCGAGTGTAGCTATCCGGGGTGAGAGAGGGAGCTACAACCGCGCGCCCGCGGGAAGGCGCGGGGCCAGCAGTGTAGCTATCCGGGGTGAGAGAGGGAGCTACAACCCGCCCACAGCAGCTACCTCAAACGCTAGGAGTGTAGCTATCCGGGGTGAGAGAGGGAGCTACAACTGGACAGGCAGGGACCGTCGAGCGCGATGGAGTGTAGCTATCCGGGGTGAGAGAGGGAGCTACAACGGCGGGCGATGGGAAACGGTTGAGCGCGTAGTGTAGCTATCCGGGGTGAGAGAGGGAGCTACAACCGTAGGTGATGCACTGGCGCTCATACTCGGAGTGTAGCTATCCGGGGTGAGAGAGGGAGCTACAACAGTGTAGCGGCCGGCGCTCTTCGCCAGCTCAGTGTAGCTATCCGGGGTGAGAGAGGGAGCTACAACATAAAACTCGGCCTGCGTCATCTCGCGGATAGTGTAGCTATCCGGGGTGAGAGAGGGAGCTACAACTTGTCGGGCGTCATGGCTTAATGCTTCGTGAGTGTAGCTATCCGGGGTGAGAGAGGGAGCTACAACTTCGACGTGAAAAGCCATTTAAAGAATTCGAGTGTAGCTATCCGGGGTGAGAGAGGGAGCTACAACTGCGACAGACGGGGCACAACATGCGCACCTAGTGTAGCTATCCGGGGTGAGAGAGGGAGCTACAACTCTGTGGATGCAGTAAGCCATTGCTCCCTGAGTGTAGCTATCCGGGGTGAGAGAGGGAGCTACAACAGCTCGAAGAGCATCCCCACGATTCTCGCTAGTGTAGCTATCCGGGGTGAGAGAGGGAGCTACAACCTGTAAGGCTGGATTTCGCACGCGGCAGAAAGTGTAGCTATCCGGGGTGAGAGAGGGAGCTACAACTTCCTGCCTTCCGTTGCGCTCGCCGCGAACAGTGTAGCTATCCGGGGTGAGAGAGGGAGCTACAACGGTTGGTGCGCGACAGCTCAAGCACGTCGAAGTGTAGCTATCCGGGGTGAGAGAGGGAGCTACAACCTTCATCGCTCAGCTTCGCCAGCGTGAGCGAGTGTAGCTATCCGGGGTGAGAGAGGGAGCTACAACTCGAAATCATCCAGGCCGGTGAAGAAGGCGAGTGTAGCTATCCGGGGTGAGAGAGGGAGCTACAACCATATCACGCATGTAGGCCAGCGTCTTCGAAGTGTAGCTATCCGGGGTGAGAGAGGGAGCTACAACCCCGGAGGACAACCAGCTCATTTGGTTGTAAGTGTAGCTATCCGGGGTGAGAGAGGGAGCTACAACGCGCAAGTACAGCAGCGTCGATAGCGCCATAGTGTAGCTATCCGGGGTGAGAGAGGGAGCTACAACGGTGTGCTTCAAGCCCCTGGTGCTGGGCGCAGTGTAGCTATCCGGGGTGAGAGAGGGAGCTACAACTTCGCGCAGCGCGTGCGCCTGGTGGGTACGAGTGTAGCTATCCGGGGTGAGAGAGGGAGCTACAACGTGCTCGCAGAGGTGACTCCCCTGCGCTTCAGTGTAGCTATCCGGGGTGAGAGAGGGAGCTACAACTTGAGCATTTCACACCCTCCTACCGAAGAAAGTGTAGCTATCCGGGGTGAGAGAGGGAGCTACAACGTCGTGCTGATAGCGAACAAATCCCGCCTCAGTGTAGCTATCCGGGGTGAGAGAGGGAGCTACAACAACAACTGGCCGAGGTGTCTAAATGATTCCAGTGTAGCTATCCGGGGTGAGAGAGGGAGCTACAACATCGTGCTGATAGCGAACAAATCCCGCCTCAGTGTAGCTATCCGGGGTGAGAGAGGGAGCTACAACACGTCCGCATACAGTTCGCGGTTGCTGCTGAGTGTAGCTATCCGGGGTGAGAGAGGGAGCTACAACGTCTTCGGGGCCGTAGAACGCGGCGCTGCGAGTGTAGCTATCCGGGGTGAGAGAGGGAGCTACAACCGACGCTGTTCACGGTGACGCGGCTGGCGGAGTGTAGCTATCCGGGGTGAGAGAGGGAGCTACAACCCTGCTCGACCAGGCCAACGATGACCTGCTAGTGTAGCTATCCGGGGTGAGAGAGGGAGCTACAACCGCCGCCCTTCTGGCTTGCTATGACGATGGTAGTGTAGCTATCCGGGGTGAGAGAGGGAGCTACAACGTTCCTGGTGCGCTTCCTCGTTGGCCTCGGAGTGTAGCTATCCGGGGTGAGAGAGGGAGCTACAACCTTGCGCAGGGTGTAGCCAAAGGCCGGGTCAGTGTAGCTATCCGGGGTGAGAGAGGGAGCTACAACGGCGTACAGGCGGGCGATGACGTCTTCCGGAGTGTAGCTATCCGGGGTGAGAGAGGGAGCTACAACCTGCCGGAGAGGCCATGTCCTCCGCGAAGAACGTGTGTATCTGCGGGGGGGAGGGAAAGCCCCTACCCTACCCTACCCTACCCCGCCTCGCATGCCACACCCACCGGCATCTCCAGTTCCCACACTTCACGCAGCACCTCCATCAGTGCGCCGATGACCAGATCGCCGGCGCGTTCGCGCAGAACGGCGAACTGCAGGGGCACGGAAGGTAGCGGCACGGGGAGTTCGTAGGCGCTGTCGGCATCGCCGCCGATGACGCCGGCGCGCACGATGCCCAGGCCGACCCCAGCACGCACCAGTTCGATCATTGCGTCTTCCTGGTCGGCGAGCAGCGTGCGCATGGGTTCGCAGCCGTTGGCATGGAAGAGCGCGTGCATGACCTTGAAATAGGCGCAGTCGGGCGAGGTGAATACCCAGGGCAGGCGTGCCAGTCTGGCGATGTCGACATCGGTGATGCGGGCCCTCATCGCCTTGGGTGCGGCGACCACCAGGGGTTCGTCGCAGAGGTAGTGGAGGGTCAGGTCGGAATCGCTGAACGTGCCGGAGATGAAGGCGGCGTCCAGTTTGCCCGCGCGCAGCGCGGGCAGGTTGAGCCAGGTGGTGCCGCCCAGCATGGCCACGTCCAGGTGGGGATGGCGGGCCGCGAGTCCCGTCTGCAGGGCGGCCACGCGCAGGAAGCGGGCATCGGTGTTGAGCCCGATGCGCACGCTGCCGGTGATTTCATGGCGCAGGCTGCGGGCGTGCTGGACGAAATCGCCGGCGGCAGCCAGCGCCCGGCGGGCGCGGGGCAGCAGGTCTTCGCCCACGGAGGTCAGCCGCATGCCTTTGGGGGTGCGGTCGAACAGGGTGACGCCCAGGGTTTCCTCCAGCGCCTTGATGTGGGCGCTGATGGCCGGCTGGCTGGTGAACAGGCGTTCCGAGGCGCGGGTGAGGTTGCGCTCCTCGGCCACGGCGACGAAGGTTCTCAGGTGGTAGAGCTCCATCATGGTTTCGTCCGGTTCGATGTGCGTCGACGGGTTCCAGTAAACCGCGGATGGGGTTCCTGCGCCATCGCGTTTTCCGAACCCACGCTTCGGAATAAACGATTGGATGCGGCAGGGCAAGGAAGCCAAGCTGGGCATGAGTCCCGCGAGCCCTTCAGGCCGGGGCGACTCGCCTCACCCACCAGGCAGGAAACGCATCATGAACACCTTCGACCACGCCCTCCGCCCGCCGGTTGCACGCCCCGGAACGCTCGTCGTCGCCGGCCTCCGGGCATTCCGCCGCACCGTTGCGCTGTGGATGGCCCGCAGCCGCCAGCGCCGCGAACTGCATGAACTGGACGATCGCCTGCTGCGCGACATCGGCATCCGCCGCGAGGACGCGCTGATCGAGGCCGCCAGGCCGTTCTGGCGCGCGTAGATCGTGGCGGGAGCGGCCCGCCCTCAGGGCGCCTCGCACAGGCAGTGGGCGTACAGGTGGTCGCGGTCGTTCCAGCGCAGCAGTTCGCCGGCGGCCGTCTCAAGCTCCCCGATCAGGCGGCCCAGCACGCCGCTGCCGGCGGCCGGCGCCGCGTCCAAGCCGGCGAATGCGGCGAACTTGCGCAGCAGGCGCTGGGCGGGGGACAGATGGGCGGCCGGCCACGTCAGTTCGTATTCCTTCACACTGGCGCGGGCGGCGGCGGCGGCAATCGCCCCGTCCAGCCCGCCGAGCTTGTCCACCAAGCCCAGGTCGGCGGCCGCCTGGCCGGTCCATACCCGCCCGCGGGCCACGCCGTCCACCTCTTCCACGCTCAGCCCGCGCGCCTTGGAGACCGTTTCCAGGAAGCGGCGGTAGCCGTGCTCGATGCCGAGTTGCAGCGCCTGCGCAGCGGCCGGTTCCATGGGCCGGCGCGGGTCGAAGGCGCCGGCGAGCGGGCCGGTGGCCACACCGTCCACGGTCACACCGAGCCGTTCCAGGGGCTGGGAGAACTCGGGGAACATGGCGAAGATGCCGATGGAGCCGGTGAGGCTGACCGGGCTGGCCCAGATCTCGTCGGCCCCGGCGGCGATCCAGTAGCCGCCGGAAGCGGCCACCGAACTCATGGAGGCGATCACCGGCTTGCCGGCCTGGCGGGTCAGTTCCAGTTCGCGGCGGATCAGTTCGGACGCCCAGGCGCTGCCCCCCGGGCTGTCGATGCGCACGACGAGCGCCTTCACGCCCGCGTCCTCCCGCGCCTCGCGGATCAGCCGCGCCATGGTGTCGCCGCCCACGGCGCCGGGCGGCTGCTCGCCGTCCAGGATGGTGCCCTGGGCCACCACCACGGCGATCTTCTCCGCGGCCCGCGGCCGTTCGCTGCGCACAGCCGCAAGGTAGGCACCGACGCCGATCTGGCGGAAGCTCTCCCCGTTGGCAGTGACCGATTCGCCGTTCTCCACCGCCGTCCCGCTGCCGACCCGCTCGATCAGCAGCTTGCGCCATTCGTCCCGCGTGCTCAGGCGGTCCACCAGGCCGGCATCCAGCGCAGCCCGCGCTGCATCGCCGCCGGTCGCCGCCAGCACCGCCGGGTAGTCGGCGATGTAGCGGTCCAGCGCCGCCCCGTCGAGCTTGCGTGCCGCTGCCACGTCGGTGCGGAAGACGTCCCACAGGCCGTCGAGCAGGTCGCGCGTGGAGGAGCGGTCCTCCTCCGACATGTCGCGCCGGGTGAAGGGCTCACTGAAGGACTTGTACTCGCCGACGCGGAACACATGCACCTTGATGCCCAGGCGCTCCAGCGCGTCGCCGAAATAGCTGACGTAGCGCGCCAGCCCGCGCAGCAGCAGGTAGCCGTCCGGCGCCAGGTGGATCTCGTCGGCCACCGAGGCGAGGTAGTACTGGACCTGGCTGAAGCGCTCGCCGCGCACCAACACCGGCTTGCCGGCGGCGCGGAACTCCGCCAGCACGGCGCGCAGTTCGGCGAGCTTGGACAATCCGCCGCCCTGCAGGCGGTCGGTTTCCAGCACCAGCAGGGAGATGCGCGAGTCGCCGCGCGCGGCGCGCACCGCTTCGAGCAGGTCGGCCAGCGCCACCTCCCCGGTCGCCGCGCCCGCATCCCGCAGCACACCCAGGGGATCCTCGAAGGACGACTGCTCCACCAGCACCCCGGCCGGCCGCAACACCAGGGCGGCGCCATCCGGCACCTGCGGCCCGGGGGCGAAGAAGAGGGCGACCAGCACGCCGAGTACGATCAGGAAGACGAGGTTGAACGCGATGCGCCGCACCGCATCCAGCCAGCGCGCGCAGGCCGCGAGCACCCGGCCGAGGAAGGCGAAGAATCGTCCGATCATGAAGGCCGCTCCAAGGGGTCGACAAGAAGGCACCTGAGGCCGCAGACCCCGCCGCGCCGACCTCTATGACGCGTGAGCATACCCCAAGGCGGGGCGGGAGGTCAGTCGCGGCGGCGGAACACCAGATCCCACACGCCGTGGCCCAGCGCCAAGCCGCGGTTTTCAAACTTGGTCAGCGGGCGGTAGTCCGGACGCGGGGCGAAGCCGCTGGCGGTGTTGGCCAGGGCCGGCTCGGCGGAGAGCACTTCCAGCATCCAGTGGGCGTAGTCTTCCCAGTCGGTCGCACAATGCAGGTAGCCGCCCGGGGCGAGCTTGACGGCGACGAGCGCCACGAAATCGGGCTGGACGATACGCCGCTTGTGGTGGCGCTTCTTGCGCCAGGGGTCGGGGAAGAACACGTGCACGCCGGCCAGCGCGCCCTCCGGGATCATGTCGCGCAGCACCTCGACCGCGTCGTGCTGCATGATGCGCACGTTGGCGAGGCCCTGCTCTTCCACCAGCTTGCACAGGGCGCCCACGCCGGGGGTGTGCACCTCGATGCCCAGGTAGTCGTTCTCCGGGTGGGCCGCGGCGATGCGCGCGGTGGTCTCGCCCATGCCGAAGCCGATTTCCAGAATCTTCGGCGCCTTCCGCCCGAAGGCCGCGTCCAGATCCAGCGCCGCCTCCCGGTACGGGATGCCGATGCGGGGCAGCACGGTGTCCAGATAGCGCTGCTGCGCCTCCGACATGCGCCCCTGGCGCAGCACGAAGCTGCGGATGGAGCGGCGCGAAAAGCGGTGCTCCTCGCCCTCGGTCAGGGCGCGGTCGTCGATGCCTTGCGTCATGCTCAGGACCCGATCAGGCCGCCGGTGGGCGAGCTGGGGTCCGCCGAATAGAGCTTCCTCGGCATGCGCCCGGCCAGGTAGGCCTCGCGTCCGGCCTCCACCGCCTTCCTCATGGCCTGCGCCATCAGCACCGGCTGGCGGGCCTGGGCGATGGCGGTGTTCATCAGCACGCCGTCGCAGCCCAGTTCCATGGCGATGGCCGCGTCCGAAGCCGTGCCCACGCCGGCGTCCACCAGCACCGGCACTTTGGCCGCGTCGATGATCAGGCGCAGGTTCCACGGATTCAGGATGCCCATGCCGGAACCGATCAGCGAGGCGAGCGGCATCACCGCCACACAGCCGATCTCTTCCAGCATCTTGGCCTGGATGGGGTCGTCCGAGCAGTACACCATGACGTCGAAACCGTCCCTGACCAGGGTCTCGGCCGCCTTCAGCGTCTCGGGCATGTTGGGGAACAGGGTCCTGGGGTCGCCCAGCACTTCCAGCTTCACCAGCGCATGGCCGTCGAGCAGCTCCCGCGCCAGGCACAGCGTGCGCACCGCGTCCTCGGCGGTGTAGCAGCCGGCGGTGTTGGGCAGGATGGTGAAGCGCTCGGGCGGCAGCACGTCGAGCAGGTTGGGCTCGTCCGGGTTCTGGCCGATGTTGGTGCGGCGGATCGCCACGGTGACGATCTCGGCGCCGCTGGCGTCGATGGCCGCGCGCGTCTCGGCGAAATCGCGGTACTTGCCGGTGCCGACCAGCAGGCGGGAGCCGTAGGACTGGCCCGCAATGACCAGGGCGTCGTTCATGATGAACCTGTAGGAATGTGAGGAACGGGATGGCGCGCCGCGTCAGCCGCCGCCGACCGCCACCACGATCTCCAGCCGGTCGCCGTCGGCCAGCGCCGTCTCGGCGTGCCGCCCGCGCGGCACGATCTCGCCGTTGCGCTCCACCGCCAGCCGCTTGCCGGCGAGCCCGCGGCGGGAGAGGAGATCGGAGACGGTCAGGCCGTCGTCGACGGTTTCGGCCTGGCCATTGACGAAAAGCTGGATCATGGGATCGGGGTGTGCGCTCTGCGCCGCGGCGCTGGACAGGCGCGGATTTTACCACGCCCACCCCCCGCCGATTGCACGCCCCGGCTCCGCTCCATTAGAATGCCTGCCTCCTCTGCGGGCGTCGTATAACGGCTATTACCTCAGCTTCCCAAGCTGATGACGAGGGTTCGACTCCCTTCGCCCGCTCCATTCCGAATTTCCAAAGCCTTCCAGAAATGGCGCGCGGCAGCGGTGACTGCTCGATGCGCATTGCTTGGCTGCCCGGCGAAAGTACAACGCCACGGCCACGGCGACGAAGGCCTGGCAGGCGCCCATGCCCAGGCAAGTCCGCTTCAATCCAGAGACGTTGTGTGATAGGCACTGTTTACGGCATGATTGAAAGTGATTCTCATTTAAATATCTTGCCGACCTGATAAAAGCTGTGCGTGGCCGTGCCATCGCCCAGCGCGATAACCGCCCGTGAGTGATTCCGACTACCCGCTCACTTCCACGGTGGAGTCCCTCTACTGCGACCACCACGACTGGCTGCAGAGCTGGCTGCGCCGTCGCCTGGGCAACGCCGCGGATGCGGCGGACCTGGCGCATGACGCGTTCATTCGCCTCATCGTCACCCCGCGCCGGTTCGACAGCCGGCCCGAAGCCCGCTCCTACCTTCGCACCATGGCCAATGGCCTGTGTGTGGACCTGTGGCGCCGCCGCCAGATCGAAGAGGCTTGGCTCGAAGCCCTGGCCGCTCAACCCGAAGCCTTTGCCCCGTCGTCGGAGCACCAGTGCATCGTGCTGCAGGCGCTGCAGGAGATCGACACCCTGCTGCGCAGCCTGTCCGCCAAGGCGGCCCGGGCCTTCGTGCTGGCCGTGGGTTGCGAGATGACCGACAAGGAAGTCGCCGCCGAGTTGGGGGTCTCCGCCCGCATGGTTAGAAAGTACGTGGCTCAGGCCATGCTGCGGTGCATGGAAATGGAAGAACTGCGGGAAGAGCCGCCTCTCCGGCATGTCGGCGATTGAGTTTTCCGTTTCGCCCGAGCAGACGGGCATTTCTTTCAGCGCCAAGGAGCAGGCTGCCGAATGGTTCGCGCTGCTTCGCTCGGGCGACGCCACCGATGCCGACCGCAGCCAATGGGAGGCATGGCTGGCCGCCTGCGAAGAGCATCGCAACGCCTGGGCCTACGTCCAGCGCGTCAGCAACCGCTTCGCCCCCATCCAGACCAGCCCCGACCCGCGCACCACCGTGGGCATACTGCAGACCGCCCAAGGCCGGCTGGCGCGCCGCCGCCGGATCCTGCTGGGTCTGGCCGCGTTCGGCGGCACCGGTCTGTTGAGCTGGGCCACATGGCGCCACACATTGCTGCCTGCCAGGGCCTGGGTGGCCGACCATCACACCGGCGTGGGTGAAACGCGGCAAATCAGCCTGACCGACGGCACCCGTGTCTGGTTGGGGTCGGCCAGCGCCTTCAACGAAGACTTCCGCCCCGATCTGCGCCGCCTGCACCTGGTCGCCGGCGACATCTTCATCGAAACGGCCCCTGACGCCACGCGCCCCTTTGTGGTCGATACCCCGCACGGCCGCCTGCGGGCGCTGGGCACGCGCTTTGACGTGCGGCTGGAGGGCCGGCAAACCGCCGTTTCCGTCTACGAAGGCGCCGTAGAAGTGCGCACCGCGGGCAGCGAGGCAACCACCGTGATACGCGCCGGTGAACAGACCCGCTTCGACCAACAGGCCATTGGCGAAACGGCCGCAGCCGACCCTTCGCGCGAAGGCTGGACGCAGGGCATCCTGATAGCCCAGGACATGCCGCTCAGCCTGTTGGCGGCCGAACTTGCGCGCTACCGCCACGGCCACCTGGGCGTGGCGCCCGAAGTGGCCGACCTTCGCGTCTACGGCAGCTTCCCGCTGGACTCCAGCGACCGCGCGCTGGTGATGCTGGCCTCCGTCCTGCCCATCCAGGTACGGCAACCGCTGCCGTGGTGGAGCACCATCGAAGCGCGCAGCGGCAGCGCCGGCAAAGCCGCCAGCCGCTGAGTCCGCCCCCTCCGGCTCGGACCGGCTCCAAATTTTTCCCGGGGCGGAACCAAAACGGTTCCGCTCTTGGGCCTCTCGTTCGATTAACCGAATGAAAGGCTTCCCAATCGTTCATTCATCAGCCACCCACGGCTGGTTCCGCGTCACCGGTTGCCCCCTTCGGCGGCTTGCGCCCAAAGGGAGCAAGCGGTGCTGACGCGGGCCGGTGCGGCACCGGGCGCGCAGCATGCGCCGGTTGTCTTCCCAGGCAGCGAGCTTGATCAGCGCGAAGGGGCAGCTTGTTTCCGCTGAACGACCCCCTTGTCCAAGGAAGACGAAGCATGACGAACCGCGCCATTCACACCAGCCGCCGGGCTGGCAAGCCCCAACCCGAAGAAGAGACGCCCAACCTCCGGCCCGCCCCCCTGGTACTGGCCGTGCACCTGGCCCTGGTGGGCGGCGCAATGGCGGCGGCCTGCTGGAGCACCGCTGCTCACGCACAAAGCGCTGACACGCCGAAAGCCTCGGCGGACGCCACGAAGCACTACGACATTCCCGCCGGCCCCCTGGGCTCGGTGATGTCCAAGTTTGCGAGCATATCCGGTGTCCTGCTGGCGGGTTCATCCGAACTGGTGCAAGGGCGAAACAGCCCCGGCCTGAGCGGCACCTACACTACCGAGGGCGCCATCGAGGCTCTGCTGTCCGGCACGGGCTTGGATGCGGTGCGCCAGTCGAATGGCGCCTATACCCTGGTGGAAGCCCCGACTGCCGCGGCAGCCGGCAATCCTTCATCGGAAAGCACGTTGCCGGTCGTCAAGGTGACCGCGAAAAGCGTACGAAATGGAACCACCGAAGGCACCGGTTCCTTCACCGCCCACAGCATGTCCAGCGCCACCCACCTGCCGCTGACCATGCGCGAGACGCCGCAGTCGGTGACGGTGCTGACCAGCGCTCGCATCGAGGCGGACAACTTGGTCGATCTGGTCGACGTCGCCAAGGCGACGCCGGGGCTGTCACTGAGTTCCAGCGAAGTCCGCCCTGTGTTGCAATCGCGTGGCTATACCGTCGAAAGCGTGACGTAGGATGGCATCGCCACCCTGTACGACTGGAGTGGTGGAGACTCGCTTGGCAACCTGGCCATGCAGGACCGGGTCGAGGTCGTCCGGGGGGCGACGGGACTGATGCAGGGAGCTGGCAACCCGTCCGCTGCCATCAACATGGTCCGCAAGCGGCCTACCAGCACCTGGCAATTCAAGGGCTCCGCCAGCGCCGGCAGTTGGGATGACTACAGATTGATGGCGGATGTCAGCGGCCCCCTGACGGAAGACGGCCGGGTGCGCGCCCGGCTGGTCGGCTTTGGCCAGGACGCCAGCGATTTCTATGACCTCGCCTTCAACGACAAGCACCTGGGTTATGCCACGCTCGATGTCGATCTGACCGAGAACACCACCCTCAACATCGGCTACTCCCACCTGTACTCCAACAGGAACCTGATCTGGGGCGGCATGCCGACGAGCTACGGCTACCAGCACCTCGATCTGTCGCGTTCGACCTTCGTCGGCGCGGACTGGGAGTACAACAAGACCGAGGCCGATACGTTCTACGCCAGTTTGGCGCACGACTTCGACGGGGGGTGGAGCCTGAACTTCAATGCCACCTATGTGGATGGCCGCTACGGCATGCTTGGAACCTTCCTGCTCCCTACCCCCGATGTCGGCGGTCATGGGCATGTGTGGTGGGCAACACAGTCGGTGCGTTATCAGAAGGCCGCCGACCTGAAGGTCTCCGGCCCGGTGTCCTGGTTCGGGCGCAAGCACGACCTGGTGTTCGGCGCCACGGTCAACCGTCAGAACGAACGTGACACCCAGTGGTTCAAGAGTTGGGACGATCCCGATTTCCTGACCCGTGGCGTCGATCTGGCGACCTGGAACCATGCCATACCCCGGCCGGACACCAGCAGCACGAGCCCCCTGCGGTATGTCTACTCGACCCGCTACAAACAGGACAGCCTTTACTCCGTCGGTCGCTTCAACGTTGCCGACACGCTGGACTTGCTTCTGGGCGCGCGACTGGATTGGTATGACAAAGTTATAGATACGGGTAGTAGCGCTATTTCCTTTTCGGAGAATGCGAACCTGACGAAATATGCCGGGCTGACCTGGAAGTTCGCGGACCGGCACTCCGCCTACGTCAGCTACACCGATGTCTTTCAACCACAGAATCAGCGCAATCTGAACGGCGACCTTCTGCCCCCCAAGAGCGGCAGGAACTACGAGCTCGGGGTGAAGGGCGAATACCTGGGCGGTGCGCTCAACGGAAGCATCGCACTGTTCCGCATCGACGAAAACGACCGGGCCGCCTGGCTGAGCGACCAGAGTGCCTGCACCGTTCCGGCAGGCTGCTACGGCGCCGCCGGCCTGGTCCGTACCGAAGGGGTGGATATCGAACTGCAAGGCGCCCTCGCGCCCAACTGGCAGATCGGGGCAGGCCTCACCTATTCCGAAACGCGCTACCGCAAGGATGCCAATCCGGACAACATCGGTCACCGGCTCAGCACCGCGGACCCGACCACACTCTTCAAGCTGAGCACCCAATATACGCTGCCCGGTGCACTGAGCCGGCTGACGCTGGGCGGGCGGGTCAACTGGCAGAGCAAGATGTATCGGGACGCGACGAACGCCTACGGAGAGGCGGTACGCATCCAGCAGGACGCGCGCGCCATTGTGGATATTTCGGCCAGCTATCGTCTGACGAAAAACCTCAACCTCAAGCTCGACATCAACAACGTCTTCGACAAGGTCTACTACTCGACCATCGCCGCCGACGACTGGATCTGGGGCGCGACCGAGGCTTACGGCAGACCACGCAGCGCGCTGCTGACGCTGAATGCGGGCTATTGATGGTGGTGCCGAACGGCGCCAGAACAACCGGGAACGCGGCACTGCGTTCCCCTCCGGGACGGCTTACCGCCGTCCCGGACGGCGAGTTCCTCGACTTTCAGATGCACGGAATCGGGCCGGTGGATGGTCTGGGCGGTCATGGAGCGTCTCCAGATGGCGAAGGAACTTCACCCGGAATCAGAATTTGACGCCAGCCTTCGGCCGACAGGATAATCAATAAGAACAATTCTCAACGGCAAGCCAGGCCCGCACCATAGCCAGCCGACGATTCCTGTTTTTCCGGAGGCTGTCCTTGAGTGCCGTCGCTTCGCCCCAACCCGTTGCCGAGCTGTACCGCGAGCATCACGGCTGGCTGCATGGCTGGCTGCGCAGGAAACTCGGCTGCACCTACCAGGCGGCCGATCTGGCGCAGGACACTTTCGTCCAGGCGCTGCTCGCGCCGAGCCTGGACGAAATCCGCGAGCCGCGTGCCTGGCTGACCACGGTGGCCCGCCGCATCATGGCCAACCACCTGCGGCGCAAGGAGCTCGAACGCGCCTACCTAGATGCCATCGCCAGCCACCCCGAACCGCTGGCCCCCGGCCCGGAAGAGCGGGCGCTCATCACCGAGGCGCTGTGCGAAATCGACGCCCTGCTCGCGGGCTTGCCCGCCAGGGCGCGCCAGGCCTTCCTCCTCTCCCAGGTCGAGGGCCTCACCTACGCCGAAATTGCCCGGCGCCTCGGCGTCTCGCTCAGCATGGTCAAGAAGTACATGCTGCGCGCCACGCTGCACCTGGCCGGCATCGTCAAGCCATGAACGCCGCCATCGACCCGGCGCTGATCGAAGAAGCCGCGCGCTGGTTCGTGCTGCTGGCCTCCGGCGAGGCCACGGCCGACGACCGGACGGCCTGTGCCGGCTGGCGCACCGCGGATTCCCGCCACGAAGCCGCCTGGCAGCACATCAGCGCCGCCACCGCCCGCGTTTCCGGCATTCCGCGCCAACACGCGCAAGCCTCCGTCGCCGCGCTCAACGCCACCGGCAAGGACCAGCGCCCCGGGCGCCGCCGCTTCCTGGCGCAACTGGGCATCCTCTGCGCCATCGGCATCGCGGCCCGGCAAGGCTGGCGGCAGAGCGACTGGTCCGCCGACCAGCGCACCGCCATCGGCGAACAGCGCGACCTCACCCTGGCCGACGGCAGCCTCCTGCGCCTGGACACCGACACCGCCATCGACATCGACTTCTCGGCCTCGGCCCGCCTCATCCGCCTGCGGCGCGGGCGCATCATGGTTGCCACCGCGCCCGCCCCTTCGCCGGCGGCAACACGCCCGCCGTTCCTGGTGGAAACCGCCGAAGGGCGGGTTGAAGCGCTCGGCACCCAATTCGTCGTCCGGCAGGAAAGCGACAGCACCCAGGTCACCGTCGTGCAAGCCAGGGTGGCGATTCACGCCAGCCTGGCCGAAGGCGCGCCTCCCATCCTCGCCGCCGGCGAGGCCGCCCGCTTCGGACGCCAGGGCATCATCGCGCGAGAGGCCGCCCGTCCCGGCAGCAGCGCCTGGATCAAGGGCATCCTGGTGGCCGACGACATGCCGCTCGCCGATTTCGTCGCCGAACTCGCCCGCTACCGCAGCGCGCCCCTGGAATGCGCCCCGGCCGTGCGCCAGTGGCGCATCTCCGGCACCTACCCCCTCGTCGACACGGAAGGCGCCCTGGCCGCCATCGGCCGCATCCTCCCCGTGCGCACCCAGCCGCTGCACCCGGAAGACCCGGCGCGCGGCACCCTCGTCGTCGCCCGGTAAAACCCGGAGCAAAGACGCCGCCCCGCCCGCGGCGCATCTGCGCGAGACTGGATACGCGGCGCTGTACCTTTTTTCGGTTTCGTTTGACAGGGAGCGTGAAACCCCTTCAAAACGAACCCGAGGAAAACCCGCCGTGCGCGCTCCACTCCGCTTCCCGCCCCCACCCGCCTGCCGCCCCCTCATCCTGGCCCTGCGCCTTGCCTTCGGCGGCATTGCCGTCGCCGCGACGATCCTCCCGCCGCCCGCCCTGGCCCAGACGCAGCGCACCGCCCACGAATTCGACATCCCGGCCGGCCCGCTCGCCGCCACCTTGAACCGCATCGGCGAAACGGCCGGTGCCCTGCTCAGCTTCGACCCCACTCAGGTCAAGGGCAAGACGGCGCCGGCGATCAAAGGCCGCCTCTCCGTGCAGGAAGCCCTGTCACAGGCGCTGACCGGCAGCGGGCTAAGCACCGTGGTCGAGGGGAAAACCCTGGTCATCCGGCCCACCTCCGCCAACAGCAGCGGGGAAACCACGCTGGCACCGGTCACGGTCGCGGCGCAGGGCGTGAAAGACGGCACCACCGAAGGCACGTGTTCCTTCACCACCCGCACGATGTCCAGCGCCACCCACCTGCCGCTCTCCATGCGCGAGACGCCGCAGTCGGTGACGGTGCTGACCAGCGCCCGCATCGAGGCGGACAATCTGGTCGATCTGGTGGATGTCGCCAAGGCAACGCCGGGGCTGACGCTTAATTCCAACGAAGTCCGCCCCCAGCTGTACTCGCGTGGTTACGCAGTCGAAAGCGTGACGCAGGACGGTATCGCCACCCGATACGAGTGGGGCAGAGGGGACTCCCTCGGCAACCTGGCCATGCAGGACCGGGTGGAGGTGGTCCGCGGGGCGACGGGCTTGATGCAGGGTGGCGGCAACCCGTCGGCCGCCGTCAACATGATCCGCAAACGGCCGACCAACACGTGGCAGTTCAAGGGTTCCATCAGCGCGGGAAGCTGGGACGACTACCGGCTGATGGCCGACGTCAGCGGTCCCTTGACGGAGGATGGCCGCGTACGCGGCCGCGCCGTCGCCTATGTTCAGGACGCCAGCGACTTCTATGATTTTGCGTTCAATGACAAGCGTTTAGGCTATGTCACGGTCGATGTCGACCTGACCGAGCGCACCACGCTCAACCTCGGTTATTCCCATCTCTATTCCAACAAGAACCTGAGCTGGGGCGGCATGCCGACGACCTATGGCTACCAGCACCTCGATCTGCCGCGCTCGACCTCTGCCGGTGCGGACTGGGAATACAACAAGAATCAGATCGATACGGTCTACGCCAGCCTGACACACGATTTCGGCGAAGGCTGGAAGCTGAACTTCAACAGCACCTACGTGGATGGTCGTTATGACCTGCTGGCGACCTATTTGGTCCCAACCCCCGGCGTCGGCGGCTATGGGCACGTATGGTGGGCAGGTGAATCGTCGCGCGAGCAGAAGGCGGCGGACCTCAAGGTGTCCGGCCCGGTTTCCTGGTTCGGACGCACACACGACCTGGTGTTTGGCGCCACGCTCAACCACCAGAACGGGCAGAACGCCTCCTGGGGCGCGGACTGGGACAATCCGATAACCGGCGGTATCGATCTGACGAACTGGAACCATGTCGTGCCCCGACCGGACACCAGCAGTACAAGCCCCTTGCGCCTTTCAGATCGTTTCAAGCAGGACAGCCTGTACTCCGCCGGCAAGTTCAACATCACCGGCACGCTGGACCTGCTGCTGGGCGCGCGGCTGGACTGGTATGACCGGAAAATCGCCTGGGATACCGGCAGTACGTCCTCCTATTCGGAAAACGCGCACCTGACGAAATATGCCGGGCTGACCTGGAAATTCGCCGACCGGCACTCCGTTTATGCAAGCTACACCGATGTCTTCCAACCGCAGAACCAGCAAAACCTGAGCGGCAGTTTTCTGCCGCCCAGGAGCGGCAGGAACTATGAGATCGGGGTGAAGGGCGAGTATCTGGGCGGCGCACTCAACGGCAGCATCGCGCTGTTCCGCATCGACGAGAACAACCGGGCCGCCTGGCTGGGCCTGCCGGGCAGCCTGCCCGCCTGCACCGTTCCCACAGGCTGCTACGCCGCGTCCGGCCTGGCGCGCACCGAGGGGGTGGATCTCGAACTGCAAGGCGCCATCACGCCCAACTGGCAGATCGGGGCCGGCTTTACGTACTCCGAAACGCGCTACCGCAAGGATGCCAACCCGGACAACATCGGCAAGCGCCTCGACACCGGGATTCCGACGACACTGTTCAAGCTGAGCACCCAATACACCCTGCCCGGCGCACTGAACCGGCTGACCTTGGGTGGGCGGGTCAACTGGCAGAGCAAGATGTACCGGGACGCAGCGAACGCTGACGGCGAGATGGTGCGCATCCAGCAGGACGCCCGCGCCATCGTCGATCTGTCGGCTACCTATCGCCTGACGAAGAACCTCAACCTCAAGCTCGACATCAACAATGTCTTCGACAAGGTCTACTACTCGAGCATCGCCAACGACGACTGGTACTGGGGCGCCACCGAGGCTTACGGCAGGCCGCGCAGCGTGCTGCTCACGCTGAGCGCGAGCTATTGATCCAGTCCGAAATTTGACGCGACAGACCAAATCCAAAAGAATGCGAACAATTCGCAATAACTGACGCCAGCCACGTCCGATTCCGGCCAGCCAGCGCGCTCCCCTTGCCCGAGGCTACCGTGGATTCGATATCGACTGCCGCCGCGCCGAACACCGACGCTGTTTCCGATCTCTATCGGAACCACGGCTCATGGCTGCACGGCTGGCTGCGCAAGAAGCTCGGCTGCGTGTGGGAAGCGGCGGACCTGACCCAGGACACTTTCGTCCGCGTGCTGAGCTCGCCGGCGGCCGGCGGCCAGCTCGACGATCTGCGCGAACCGCGCCATTTCCTCGCCGCGGTCGCCCGCCGCGTGATGGTCGACCACCTGCGCCGCCGCGCGCTGGAAAAGGCCTGGCTGGAAGTCCTGGCCCTGCAGCCGGAGCCGGTCGCCCATTCGCCGGAAACCCGCGCGCTGATTCTCGAAACCCTGTGCCAGATCGACGCCATGCTCGACGGCCTCGGCCCCAGGCCGCGCCAAGCCTTCCTGTTGTCGCAGCTCGAAGGGCTGGGCTATGCCGAGATCGCCCAACGCCTGCAGGTCAGCGTCAGCTCGGTCAAGAAATACATGGCGCGCGCCACCGAGCACTGCCTGCTGCTGATGCTGGAGACGCCGCTTTGACCATCGACCGGCAAGCCCTCAAGGCCGCCGCCGAGTGGCATGCCCAGCTCTGCGCCGACGACGCCGGCCCGGACCGGCACGCCGCGCACGAGCGCTGGCTGCGGTCCGCCGCCGAACATCGCTGGGCCTGGCAGCAGGTGCTGGCGCTGCGCGCCAGGCTGGGCGCGCTGCCCGGCCCGCACGCGGCGGCCGCGCTCGACCTCGCGCAGGCCGCCCGCCGCGACCGCCGCAATCTGCTCAAGGGCGTCGCGCTGCTGGTCACGGCCGGCGGCGCTGGCTGGCTGGGCGTGCGCGAGTACCCGGCGCTCGCCGCCGGCTACCGCACCGCGCTGGGCGAACGGCGCAGCTTCACGCTGGCCGACGGCAGCACGCTGATCCTCAACACCGACAGCAGCGCCGACGTCCGCTACGACGCGCAGCAGCGGCTGATCCGCCTGCACGCGGGGGAAATCCTGGTCCAGTCGGCGCCCGACCCAGCGCCGGTCAAGCGCCCCTTGCGGGTGCAGACCCGCGACGGCGTGGTCGAGGCGCTCGGCACGCGCTTCACCGTGCGCCAGCTTGCGCACGCCACGCGGGTCGGCGTCGAGCAGCACGCCGTCGAACTGCGCCCAGCCGACGATGCGGCCGCCCGGCAGCGGCTGGCCGCCGGCCAGCAAGGCGAATTCAGCCGCAACGCCGTCCTCGGCACCGGCCCGTCGGCCGACGGGCCGGCCAGTTGGGTGAACGGCATGCTGGTCGTTGCCGACATGCCGCTGGAACGCTTCGTCGCCGAACTGTCGCGCTATCGCCGCGGGCACCTGGGCTGCGCGCCGGAAGTCGCCCGCCTGCGCTTGTCCGGCGCCTTCCCGATCGACGACACCGAGCGTGCGCTGCTCGCCGTCGAACGCGCGCTGCCGGTGCGCATCCGGCGCTTCACGCGCTACTGGACGCAGATCGAGGCGGCCGGCGCCTGAAGATTTTTCACCGGCCGTTGTCCTTTTCCCGATTTCGTTCGACCCACAGGGGAAATCCCCTTTTGAACGAAACGAGGAAAATCCCATGCACCGCCATTCCCTCCGGCACGGCCGGCCCCTCGACCCGGTGCTCGCCGCGGTGCGCCGCGCCTGCGTCGGCCTGGCGCTGGCCGCGCCGCTCGCGCTGCCAGCGGCCGCGCTGGCCCAGCACGCCACACCGCAAACCGCCAAACGCCACCACGACATTCCCGCCGGCCCGCTCGGCACCGCGCTGAGCCGCTTCGCCGGCGCCGCCGGCGTGGTCCTGTCCTTCGACGCGGCCTTGACCGCGGGCAAGGAAAGCCGCGGCCTGCAGGGCGACTACGGCGTCGACGAAGGTTTCGCCCGGCTGCTCGGCGGCAGCGGGCTGGAGGCGGTCAACCAGGGCGGCGGCAACTACCTGCTGCGCCGGGCGCCACCGCCGCCGGCCGGCGGCGAAGCCACGCTGGCGCCGGTGCAAGTAACGGCCGAAGCCGAGCGCAGCGGCACCACCGAAGGCACCGGCTCGTTTACCACCCGCAGCATGTCCAGCGCCACCCACCTGCCGCTCACCCTGCGCGAGACGCCGCAATCGGTGACGGTGCTGACCAGCGCCCGCATCGCGGCCGACAACCTGGTCGATCTGGTCGATATCGCCAAGGCGACGCCGGGGCTGTCGCTTCAGTCCCAGGACATCCGCCCGGTCTTGGAATCGCGTGGCTACATAATCGAAAACGTGACGCAGGACGGCATTGCCACCCGCTACGACTGGTACTCGGGAGACTCGCTCGGCAACCTGGCCATGCAGGACCGGGTGGAGGTGGTCCGCGGGGCGACGGGCTTGATGCAGGGTGGCGGCAACCCGTCGGCCGCCGTCAACATGATCCGCAAACGGCCGACCAACACGTGGCAGTTCAAGGGTTCCATCAGCGCGGGAAGCTGGGACGACTACCGGCTGATGGCCGACGTCAGCGGCCCCTTGACGGAGGATGGCCGCGTGCGCGCCCGCGTCGTCGGTTTCGGCCAGGACGCCAGCGATTTCTACGATCATGCCTTCAACGACAAGCGACTGGGCTACGTCACGGTCGATATCGACCTGACCGAGCGCACGACACTCAATCTTGGCTATTCCCATCTCTATTCCAACAAGAACCTGAGCTGGGGCGGCATGCCGACGAGCTATGGATTCCAGCATCTCGATCTGTCGCGTTCGACCTTCGTCGGCGCGGACTGGGAATACAACAAGAACGAAGCCAATACGTTCTACGCCAACCTGTTGCACGATCTCGGCGCGGGCTGGAAGCTGAACTTCAACGGCACCTACGTCGATGGCCGCTACGACTTGCTGGCGACCAGTCTGCTCCCCACGCCCCCCGTCGGCTATGGGCACGTGTGGTGGGCAGCGCAGACCACACGCAAGCAGAAGGCGGCCGACCTCAACGTGACCGGCCCCGTTTCATGGTTCGGGCGCCAGCACGACCTGGCCTTCGGCGCCACGGTCAACCGCCAGGACAGCCGCGTTTCCGAGTGGTTTGAGGGCTGGGACGCCCTGATCACCAGCGGCGTCGATCTGTCCACCTGGAACCACGTCGCGCCCCGGCCGGACACCAGCAGCACCAGCCCCTGGCTGAGCAAGTATTCGACCCACTACAAGCAGGACAGCCTCTACTCGGCAGGCAAGTTCAACATCGCCGACACGCTGGATCTGCTGCTGGGCGCGCGGCTGGACTGGTACGAGCGAGGGGACACGCTCGGCGGAAGGGGTTATTCGGTGAATGCGCACCTGACGAAATACGCCGGGTTGACCTGGAAGTTCGAAAAACAGCATTCCGCCTACGTCAGCTACACCGATGTCTTCCAGCCGCAGAACGAGCGCGATCAGAGCGGCAGCACCTTGTCGCCCAAAGTCGGCAAGAACTACGAAATCGGGGTGAAGGGCGAATATCTGGGCGGCGCGCTGAACGGCAGCATCGCGCTGTTCCGCATCGACGAAAGCGATCGGGCTGTCTGGCTGGACGACCAGAGCGACTGCCCCGGGACGATTCCCGAAGGCTGCTACCGCGCCGCCGGCCTGGTCCGTACCGAGGGGGTGGATATCGAACTGCAAGGCGCATTGACGCCCAACTGGCAGATCGGGACCGGCTTCACCTACTCTGAAACGCGCTACCGCAAGGACGCTACTCCGGCCAATATCGGCAAGCGGCTCAATACCATGAATCCGACCACGCTGTTCAAGCTGAGCACCCAATACACCCTGCCCGGCGCGCTGAACCGGCTGACGCTGGGCGGACGGATCAATTGGCAGAACAGGATGTACCGCGATTTCGCAAACTACTACGGCGAAGTCGTACGCAACCAGCAGGACGCCCGCGCCATCGTCGATCTGTCGGCCACCTACCGCCTGACCAGGAGCCTCAACGTCAAGCTCGACATCAACAACGTCTTCGACAAGGTCTATTACTCGGCCATCTCCGGCCACTGGCAATGGGGCGTGAGCGAGGCTTACGGCAGGCCGCGCAACGCGCAGTTGACGCTCAACGCGAGCTATTGACCGCAGAGCCGATCCGGGACACGGGTGCCGAGTGACCCGACAAACGCCGGTGAGTCCGCCCCGCCGGCGTTTTTCATTGCCCTTGCGGCCAACCCGGAAACTTCGCCCGAAACCGCAATCCGCTGGCCGGCGCAGAAAAGTTTGCCTGCGGTGGCCCTTTTTCCGGTTTCGCGTGTCATGTCTAGTGATCCCGGTATTTCCCGATGCCCATGCCTTTGAACCCGTCCACCCTTTCCCGCTGCGCCGCCGTCGTGTTCGGCGGCCATGCGTTGGTCTGGGGCATCGTCGCCTGCGGCATCGCCCTCGCCGTGGCCGCCGGCATGCCCTACGGCGAGGCGCAGACGCTGTTCCACCTGCTGGCTTTCCCCGTCTACCTCGCCGTTTTCCTCTGGGCCTTCGCCGCCGCCAGCCTTGCTCGTGTCTGGGCGGTGCTGCTGGCCTTGGGCACGGTGCTGGTCGCCTTCACGCTCGCCTGGCGGCCGCGCTGGCTGGCGTGGCTCTGGCGCAAAGGCGGGCATGACCGCTGACCTACCCCGCATGGCCCTGGCGCTGGCCGCGATGCCGGCCGTGGCGCTGGCCTCGGCGACGCCGCCGCCGGCCGACAGCCTGGTCCACGACGCCTTCGTGCAGGCCGCGCCGGCCACCGGAGCCGCGCCGACCCGCCGTACCCGGCTGCGGCTCTGGCAGGACGCCCGCACCCTGTTCGTGGACATCCAGGCCGACGACGCCGAGCCCGGCGCCATCGTGGCGCGCCAGATGCGCCGCGACGTGGAAGGCATGCTGGCCGAGGACCAGGTCACCCTGGTGATCGACGCCGAGGGCGCGGGGCGCAACGGCTACCTGTTCGCGGTCAACGCCCACGGGGCGCAGTTCGACGCCCTGATCTACGACGGCGGCCTGATGCGCCACGACTGGGACGCCCAGTGGACCAGCGAGGCGCGCATCGGCGCCGATGGCTGGCGCGCGCGGCTGGCCATTCCGCTGTCGGTCTTCGGGCGCGGCGACTCCGCCACCTGGCGCATCAACGCCGAGCGCTGGATGCCGCGCGGCAGCGAGCGCGTGCGCCTGGCCGGCGCCCGGCCGGACAAGACCGTCTACTCGCTGGGGGACGCCATCGCCATCCCGGCGCTCCGCTCCGGGCGCGACGGCGGCGGACTGCGCATCAAGCCCTCGCTGCGCGTCTCTCATGAATCCTCGGCGGCATCGGGCAGCGGCAAGCCCGAGCAGCGGATCGAACCCGGCCTGGAGCTGTTCCACGAGAGCCACGGCGGCCTGCGCACCACGGCCGCGCTGAACATCGACTTCGGCGAGGCCGAAGCCGACGAGCGCACGGTCAACCTCACCCGCTTCGAACTGTTCCGGCCCGAAAAGCGCGAGTTCTTCCTGCGCGACGCCGGCCGCTTCAGCTTCGGCGGGCTGGTGGAGGCGGCGGTCATTCCCTACTACTCGCGCCGCATCGGGCTGGACGCCGGGGGCCGGGCGCGGGCGCTGGATGCGGGCCTCAAGCTCACCGGCAGCGCGGCGGGGCTTGAATTCGGCGCCTTCGCCGCCCGGGTGGCCGGCGGCGCCACCGAGCCGGGCCTGCCCGACCAGCCTTCCGCCGACGTGGCCGTGCTGCGGCTCGCCAAGCCCTTGGATGCGCGCCAGCGCGTGGGGCTGCTGGCCACCCGCGGCAACCCGCAGGGCACGGCGGGCAGCCGCCTGTGGGGCGTGGACTACCAATTCCGCGACACCACGTGGTCCGGCGGCAGGACGCTGGAGGCGCACGGCTGGGCGATGCAATCGACCAACGCGGATGCGGCGGCCGGCGCCGACGTGACCGGCCGGGCCTGGGGCGGCAGCCTCGCCTACCTGAACACCGGCCCCATGGCCTCGGCCGAGTTCCAGCGCATCGGCGCCGGCTTCGATCCGGCCCTGGGCTACCTGGCCGAGGCCAATGTGTTGCGCGGCCAGGGGACGGCGGGCTGGTGGCACCGCACCCGGGACGGCGCCAGCGTCATCCCCGCCGTGGACTGGAGCTACCGGCGCACCCTGGACGGCGCCGAACGCACGCGGGTGCTCAACCCCGAGGTGGCCTACACCAACGCCGCCGGAGACACGGTCATGGCCGAGGTGTTCTTCGAGGCGGACCGGCTGGCAAGCGGCTACGCGCCGGTGCCGGGCACCTGGCTGGCGCCGGGCAGCTACCGCTGGCAGTACCTGTACGGCCTGCTGGAGACCTCGCCCTCCCGGCCCCTGTGGGTTTCGGCCGAGCTGCGCGCCGGCGGCTACTACGATGGCCGGCGCAACGACCAGTTCGTGACGCTGGGCTGGAAGCCCGACAGTCGCTGGGAAGCCCGCGTCGGGATGGGGCGCAATGCGATCACCCTGCCCACCGGCCGCTTCACGGTGAAGCTCGCCACGCTGCGGCTGGACCACGCGCCCGACACCCGCCTGGCGCAAAGCGTGCTGCTGCAATGGGACAACGTCTCGCAGGCGCTCGGCGTCAGCGCGCGGCTGCGCTGGACGGATTGGCTGGGAGCGCCGGGGCGGGAACTGGTCTTCGCCCTGGACCGGCTGGGCTATACGGGTGATCGGCGCGAACCGCTCCCGCGGCAGACGCGCGCCACGCTCAAGCTGGTGTGGAATCTGGAGCGTTGATCCCCAGGCCGGTGGGTCTCGATGCCGTCGAAGGCCTCGAACAGGCCGGTGATGTGGGATCGGCCGAAGTGTATTCATGGAGTTGCATCGATCGTTGTCCACATAGATAATTGATAGTGATTCTTATTCTGCCGTTGCGCGGTACACCCTCCGAGTCGCCCGTGAGTACCTCTGAGTACGCATCCTCGCCCTCTGTCGAGTTCCTCTATCAGGACAACCACAACTGGCTGCAGAACTGGTTGCGGCGGCGGCTGGGTTGCGCGGCGGAGGCGGCCGACCTCGCTCACGACACCTTCGTTCGGCTGCTCCGTTCGCCGCAGCGTTTTGACAGTCAGCCGGAAGTGCGGGCTTACCTGCGCGTTGTCGCCAACGGCCTGTGCGTCGACCTCTGGCGCCACCGCGAAGTCGAGCGCGCCTGGCTCGAAACCCTGGCCGTGTTGCCGGAGGCCCAGGCACCGTCGCCAGAGGATCAGCACATCGTATTGCAGGCCCTGCGGGAGATCGACGCCATGCTGTGCAGCCTGCCGGCCAGGGCCGCCCGCGCCTTGGTGCTGTCCACCGCCTGCGGCATGACATACCAGGAAATTGCCCGTGAACTGGGCGTCAGTTCGCGCACGGTGGGCACCTACGTCACCCAGGCCATGCTCCACTGCATGCGGCTCGAAGCCGCCACGCTGGTCGGGCAGGGCGCCGGGCAGGCATGAACGCCATCCTGCCGGGCCTGCGCACGCCCAGCCACGAGGCCATGGAACAGGCCGCCACCTGGTTTTCGCTGCTTCAGTCGGGCAATGCCACCGACGCCGACCGCGCCCGTTGGCAGGCCTGGCTCGCCAGCGGCGACGAAAGCCGGGCCGCCTGGGCCTTCGTCGAACGTGTCGGCCAGCGCTTCGCCCCCCTGCAGGCCACCCCCGTGCCGCGCCTCGCCGCCGATGCCCTGCATGCCGCCGGCAAGCGTCTGTCCAGACGCCGTTCCCTGCTGCTCGGCATCGCCGCCATGGCCTGCAGCGGCGGCCTGCTCGGCTGGGCCGTCCGGCAGCAGGCCGGTTTGGCCGACCCGCTGCTCGCCGGCTTTGCCGACCACCGCACCGCCACTGGCGAACGGCGCGACGTCGTCCTAGCCGATGGCACCCAGGTCTGGATCGCCAGCGCCAGCGCCTTCGACCAGGACTACCGCGCCGACCTGCGCCGCCTGCGCCTGCGCAGCGGTGAGCTCCTCATCCGGACCGCCGCCGACAAGGGGCGGCCCTTCGTGGTCGACACCGCCCATGGGCGGCTGCGCGCCCTCGGCACCCGCTTCAACGTCCGGCTGGACGACGCAGGCGGCACCCGGCTCGCCGTCTATGAAGGCGCGGTGGAGGTCACGCTGGCCCAGGGTGCCGGCAGCATCGTGGTCGAAGCGGGGCAGCAGGTCCGCTTCACTGCCGACCGCCTGGAAGAAATGGCAGCGGCGGACCCCGCCCGCCAAGCCTGGTCGCGTGGCATCCTGCTGGCGCAGGATCTGTCTCTGGCGCAGGTCGTCGAAGAACTCCGCCGCTACCGCCGCGGCCACATCGCCGTGGCGCCGGAAGTCGCCGGCCTGACCGTGCTCGGCAGCTACCCCCTGGATGATTTCGACGGCACCCTGGCCATGCTCCAGCAGACGCTGCCCATCCAGGTGCGCCAGCCGCTGCCCTGGTGGACCACCATCGAAGCCCGCGCCCGCTGACCGTAGCCGGCCGGGAACCGCGCCGGCACAGACTCCCAGAGCTTTCGAAAAAATTTTCGAAGAAAACTTCCACATTTTTCGCCCTCATCCGGTTTACCCGTCGAGGACACGCAAGTCGCCTTGTGCGCCACCCGCCTTGCCGGGCGGAGGCGTGCATGTAGCCACTGCCGCCAGCCCGCGCATCCGCACCGGATGCAAGGCCTGTCAGGCACCCGCCAATCCCGTGTCGAGACCTGCAGCGCCGAAGGCGGGCAGGTTCCGGCATGCGGGCGCTGACGCGTTCCGGTCCGCTGCTTGAACCAATCCGACCGAAAAGGGGTAAGTCACGTGTTTCGTCATCCAGAACCGCAAGCCGCACATGGCAGCCAGGCACCGCGCCTTGCCTTGCGTCCCGCCGCAGTCGCCATCCACCTGCTGCTGGCCGGTGTCGCCGCCGGCGGCTGGGCCGGTGCCGCCCAGGCGCAAACGCCTGCAGCCGCCAGTGCCCGCAGCTACGACATTCCCGCCGGGCCGCTGAGCTCGGTGCTGACCCGTTTCCTGGGCGAATCCGGCGTGCTGCTCACCGGCAGCACCGACCTGGCCCAGGGCAAGCACAGTCCCGGCGTTCAGGGCGAGCTGACACCCGACGCCGCCCTGGCGGCGCTGCTGGCCGGTACCGGCCTGCGGGCGGTGGCGGATGCGCAGGGGCGGTACGTGCTGCAGCCAGCGCCGGTGCTTGACCCCAGCGGGGAGGTGCGATTGCCCACGATCACCGTTCAACATAAACGTGAATTCCGTGTTTCCAAAGGCGCCACCAATCTGCCCATGGAGATCAAGGACACGCCACAGTCGATCAGCACGATCGACCAGGAAACCTTGCGTGACTTCGGCGTCAGCAACAGCAACGATGCGCTGCGTCTCGGTACCGGCGTCAACGTCGAGGAGTGGGAGACCAACCGTACCGGTTACAACGCGCGCGGCTTCGATGTCATGCTGACGCAGATCGACGGTCTGGGGATGACCAACGACTGGGGTCTTGTCGAAGGCCAACTGGACACCTTCCTGTTCGACAAGATCGAACTGATTCGCGGAGCGAACGGCCTGCTCACCGGCGTCGGCAACGCCTCGGGCACGATCAACTTCGTCCGCAAGCGGCCCACCAACAAGGACGGCGGCGAAATCCAGCTCACTGGCGGGTCCCATGACCTCAAGCGCCTGGCCCTGGACTACAACAAGGTGCTCTCTCAGGATGGCCAGTGGGCAGGCCGACTGGTCGTGACACACGAGGACAAGGACTCGCACCTGCGCGCACTCCACGACGAGCGCACCGCCTTTTACGGCGTCGTCGAAGGGCAGATAGGTCTCGACGGGGTGCTGACCCTGGGCCTGACCTACCAGGATTCCAAGCAGCGCTCACCGATGTGGGGCTCGCTGACGCTGCCCTATGCCGACGGTACGCTCGCCAATTTCGATGTTTCGGCCTCGACCTCGCAGGACTGGACGCGCTGGAACAACCGGTCGTACAACGCCTTCGTCGAGTACTCCCACATGCTGTCGCCCGACTGGGAGGCCAAGGCGACCTACAGCCACACCAAGGGTAACGGTGCCACCAAGCTGTTCTACGCCTACTCCCTCACCGGCTACCTGAACGATGACAACACCGGCCTGGTCGGCTGGCCATATCGCAGCAAGAGCGAATCGCAGAGCGACATCCTCGATCTCTCCCTCACCGGCCGTTTCGATGCCTTCGGCCGTCAGCACGAAGCGGTGTTCGGCTTGAGCCATTCGAAGCAGACGAGTCTGACCTATTCTTACGCCGGCGCCACCTTCCCCGTAATGCCGGCGTTCCCGTATGCCGGCGACGTCTATGCGGAACCCGACTGGGGCGCCAAGAGCGTCGCATCGGACGGCGACCAGGACATCACCCGCCTGTACGCTGCAACCCGTCTGGCACTGACCGACAAGCTCAAGGGCATCATCGGCATCAACGCCATCCGCCTCAAGCGCGACGGGACCGCGATCTACGGCGGCGGCACCAACCTCGACAACGAAACGACCGAGAAGGCCAGCCCGTATGTCGGGGTGACCTATGACATCACACCGGACCTGCTGGCCTACGCCTCGTACTCGGATATCTTCCAGGCCCAGGATCAGCGCGACGTCAATGGCGCGTACCTCGCGCCGATGAAAGGGGTCAACGCCGAGGCCGGCATCAAGGCCGAGTGGCTGAATCGCACGCTGCTGACCACCTTTGCCGTTTTCAGCGCCAAGCAGAAGGGACTGGCAACCATTGCAGGCTTCGACACCGTCGCCCAGCAGAATTACTATGAACCGAAGGACGTGAAGTCGCGTGGTTTCGAGATCGAGGCCACCGGCCGCATCAGCGCGGATACCCAGCTCACGGCCGGGTTCACCTTGCTCAGGCTGACGGGAGATGATGGCAAGGACATCTACGAATGGGTACCGCGGCGTACGCTGAAACTCCGCGCCGACACACGCGTTCCGATGCTGCCCAAACTGCGGGTGGGCTCGGGGGTGCGCTGGCAGTCCGATGTCTCCAAGACCGGTGGCGCGTGGCAGGACGCATATGTTCTCGCCGACGCCTTCGCGGCCTACGAGTTGAACGACAAGGCCACCCTGCGCCTGAACATCAACAACCTGTTCGACAAGAAATACCTGCGGACGGTCCAGTACGGTGCGATCTACGGCGCATCCAGGACCATGTCGATCTCGCTCGACTACAAGCTCTGACCAAGGCGCCGGGGGCAGACCCGTACGACTGCCGATTCCTGCCCCCGGTTACCCGCGTCACGTGGAGACTTTCCGATGCCGGTAATGACTGATGACTGACCCGTCGCCTCGAGACGCAGCCCTGCCGCATGGCCCCGGGCCGCACGCCGCCCTCCGGGGACGTACGCGCCCGTCCATCCTCCACCGCGTCGCCGCCGCGCTGCTGGGCGGCTACGCCTTCACTTGGGGCTTCACCACGCTGGGGGTGGCGGGGCTGGTGGCGCTGGGGGTCGATTTCCACGAGGCCGAGACGGCGCTGCTGCTGCTCGCCTTTCTGGTCTTCCTGTCCCTGTTCCTCTGGGCCTTCGCCGCCGCCAGCCTCGTCCGCGTGTGGGCGGTGCTGGGCGGCGGGGCGGTGTGCATGACCGTCGCCGCCTTGGCTTTGCAGCGGGTGCTGCTGACATGAAAGACCGTTTTCTCAATCGCATGGCTTGGCTGCACACCTGGTTCGGCCTGGTGCTGGGCTTCGTGCTGATGGCCGCCTTCTTTTTCGGCGCGCTGTCGGTGTTCGACCGCGAGATCGACCGCTGGGCGATTCCCGAGACACGCTTCGACCCGCAGCCGATGCCGAGCTTCGACGCGGTGTTGCAGCCGGTCTATGCGCAGCTCAGACCCCACCCGGACGACATGGTGGCGACGCAGCAGCGCGTCATCGGGCCGCTGCCGCACCCGGACACGCTGCCCATGTCCTCGCTCTGGGCCTACACCACGCACCGCGACCCGGTGCTGCGCATCGGTGCGGAGTTCGATGTGCCCAACAAGCTGAAGGATGATGCCGACGAGCACGCCCATGTGCATGGCTGGGCGACCATCGATCCGCGCTCGGGCCGCTTCCTGGCCGACGACAAGCTCAAGATCGGCAGCGACTGGTTCTACCCCATGCATTACGGCCTGAACTGGTCGTGGATGAACCTGGGCTACTGGCTGGTCGGCCTGGCCGGTTTCACCATGCTGGCGGCGCTGGTGACCGGGGTCATCATGCACCGCAAGATATTCCGCGAGTTCTTCACCTTCCGGCCCTGGAAGCGCACCCAGCGCAGCGCGCTGGACCTGCACAACCTGACCGGGGTGGTGGCGCTGCCTTTCCACTTCTTCTTCGCCTTCACCGGCCTGGTGATCTTTGCCGGCTCGCTGTACTTCCCGGTTGGTCACACCTTGCTCAAGCCGCTGCACAAGCAGCACGAGGTGCTGGAAGCGCAGCGCACCGGCTTGCCGCATGAACCGGCGGGCATCGCCGCGCCGCTGGCTTCGGTCGATGCGATGGTGCTGGAAGCCAAGCGCCGCTGGGCGGCGCGCGACATGCCGGGTGAGGTGGGGCTGCTCAGCATCGAGCATCTGGGTGACGCCAACGGCTACGTCAGCCTGTATCGCGCCGGCAGCGATCAGGTGGCGCTGGTCGGGCAGGCCATCCACTTCAAGGCCAGCACCGGCGAAGTGCTGCGCGAGGAACCGCCGCCCGGCGCGGTGGGCGGCATCAACGAATTCCTCACCGGCCTGCACCTGCAGCATTTCGAACACTGGCCCCTGCGCTGGCTCTATGTGCTGGGCGGGCTCCTGGGTTGCGTGTGCATCGCCACCGGCTTCATCTTCTTCGTCGAGAAACGCAAGCGGAAGCATGCCGAGAGCGGCAGCCAGGGCAGCCGCATCGTCGATGCGCTGGCGGTCACGACGGTGACCGGCATGATGATCGCCGCCGTCGGCATGCTGGTGATCAATCGCCTGTTGCCCGCCGATCTGGCCGGCAAAGTGGATTGGGAGAAACTGGCCTTCTGGGGCTGCTGGATGCTGGCATTGGCGCACGCGCTGTGGCGCAGCGCGCCGGTGGCCCGGGCGCGCATGAACCCGGCGTGGCGCGAGCAATGCTGGGGGATCGCCGTGCTGGCGGTGTCCGCGGTCGGGCTCAACTGGCTGACCACCGGCGACCATCTCATCAAGACGATGTCTGGCGAACCCTACTGGGCGGTGGCGGGCGTTGATCTCAGCCTGCTGGCCACCGCCGGCATTGCCGCCTGGTCGGCGCGCAAGCTCGCCCGGCGGGAACAGACGCCCGTGGCACCGATGGCGACGGAGGTGGTCCATGGCTGAAGCGCTGGCCTTGTGCCTGGCGGTACTCTTCTCCCTGACCGGCATGGGCTGGCTGGCGCTCAGCCTGGAGGTGCATTGGCGGCAGATACTTGGCCGCAAGGCCGCATTGACCACGGCAAAGGCGAATCGGCTGCGCCTGGCTGGCTGGGCGAGCCTGCTGCTCTCGGCGGCGTTCTGTTTCATCGCTGACCGGCCATCGATGGCCAGCCTGGTCTGGGTCATGCTGCTGGCGGGCGCCGCCACCTCGATTGCCCTGCTGCTCGCCTGGCGGGCGCACTGGCTGCGGGTGCTGGTATTGCCGGCATGGCGGCGGCGCACCGAATACCGGCGAAGCTCGCGGAAACATGGCGATTAGCGGGCAGATGCGATGAGACGACACGGCATCGGATAAGCGCGCGAAGAGGCTCGTCCGCCGTAAAATCGGCACTTACGGGCAAACCGCGACGAGGAACCGCCATGTGCCAACTGCTCGGCATGAACTGCAACGTGCCGACCGACATCTGCTTTTCCTTCACCGGCTTCCAGGCGCGCGGCGGGTTGACCGACCACCACCGCGACGGCTGGGGCATCGCCTTCTTCGAGGGGCGCGGGGTGCGCGTCTTCCTGGACCCCAAGCCCAGCGTCGATTCGCCGGTGGCCGAACTGGTGCGCCAGTATCCGATCCACTCGCTCAACGTCATCGCCCACATCCGCAAGGCCACGCAGGGCGAGGTAAGGCTGGAGAATACCCATCCGTTCCAGCGCGAACTGTGGGGGCGGTACTGGATCTTCGCCCACAACGGCAATCTGAAGGACTTCGCCCCCGCCCTCAGCGGGCGCTTCCGCCCGGTCGGCTGCACCGACTCGGAACTCGCCTTCTGCCACATCCTCGACACCCTGGCGCAGCGCTTCCCGGACGCGCCGCCCACGCCGGCGGCGCTGTTCGAGGTCCTGGCCGGACTGGCCGGCGCCATCGCGGCGCACGGGGAGTTCAACTTCCTGCTCTCCAACGGCGAACGCCTGTTCGCCCACTGCGCCACGCGGCTCACCTACATCGTGCGCCAGGCGCCCTTCGCCGATGCGCATCTGAACGACCAGGACGTCACCGTCGATTTCAGCGAACTCACCACGCCGGCGGACCGGGTCGCGGTGATCGCCACCACGCCGCTGACCGACAACGAACGCTGGGAGGCCATCCCGCCCGGCACGCTGATCTCCTTCAGCCAGGGCGCGCCGGAGGAAACCGCCGCGACCGGCGCGAGCGCGGGCGCCGCCGAAAAGGTCACGGAGCGGCGTTGATTGCCCTTCTGCCGCATATCCGGGCGGCGTACAGTTCCGATTGAGAACCCAGCGCAGGAGACTGCCAGCATGACCTGCCCCTTGTGCGCCGGCACGGACGAAAGCGTGATCTGGGAAGACTCGCTGTGCCGCGTCATCGCCGTGGCAGATGCCGACTACCCGGGGTTCTGCCGCGTAGTCTGGCACGAGCACGTGGCCGAGATGAGCGACCTCGCCCCGCCGCTGCAGCGCCACCTGTTCAACGTGGTGATGGCTACCGAGATCGCGCTGCGCGAGGCGATGCGGCCGGACAAGATCAACCTGGCCAGCTTCGGCAACGTGGTGCCGCACCTGCACTGGCACGTGATCCCGCGCTTTGCCGACGACCGCCATTTCCCGCAGTCGGTGTGGGGCGCGCCCCAGCGCGACGGTGTTCCGCGCAGCGCACCGGACCCGGCTGAACTGGGCGAGGCCGTACGCCGCACCCTGGCCGAACTGACGGCCGGCTGAGCACGAGGCGATGCCGCGCGCGGACCTCGCCAGATACGGAGAACCCATGGACTACCGCAACCCCGCCGAGTGCCTCGCCGAGCTTCCCAAGCTGCATCCGCTGGACGTGGACGCCACCCATGCGACGCTGTCGGCGATGGTCGCCGGGCTGCTCGATGCGGTGCCGGCCGCCAACCAGCACCTGGAAGTGCTCGAGGCGGCACGCGAACAGATCGCCCTGGTGCAGGCCGAATACGCCCGCCGCTACGCGGCCCAGCCGCTGCCGCCCGACAGCGAGGAAAACAACGTCCTGCAGTCGGTGGTGGCGCTGTGGCTCGGCATGGCGCGCTCCTACGCACAGATCACGCGCCAGGACGCCCCGCACGGCACGCTGGCCGAACAGTTGCCTCTGCTGATCCAGCGCCGCCTGCAATACACCGGCCTGGCCATCCTCGAATACCTGCGCGCCCACCGCGCGGTGCCGCGCGGCTACTGGGCCGACCTGCACGAGTGCTTCGTGATCGCCGAGCAGAGCGGCAAGCTGCGGGTACGGGTCAGCGACCCGCTCAACGACGTATGGCACGCGCAGAGCGCCCTCGAAGCCTATGTGGGCGTGCTGCTGGTGGATCTGGGCAACCCCTTCGCGCGCGCCGAACGGGAGTTCAACCTGATCTGCAAGTGGGCGCAGCGCTTTGCACCCTACTGTGACATTTCGGCCGACGCCGATCCGGCCCGGCACCAGACCTATGCGCTGGATCTGACCCTGGACCATGCCCTGCGTCCCATCGGCGTGCTCACCGCGTCGGCCAGCCTGCGCCGCTTCGACGGCAGCCGCCTGTCCGGGCAGATCCAGGCCGTTTTCGGCCAGCTCAAGCAGGGCGTCAGCCCGGCCTCGCTCGGCCTGGGCTCCGACTGCCCGGCCGCCACCGCCGCCCGCCTCCTCGTCTCCCTGTACCGCCCGTGGGGCCTGGCCTCCGCCGGACGCCGCTTCCCGCGCCGCGGCGCGCGGGGAACCGCGTCGGTCTGCGGCGACTGGCTGGCGATCGGCTACCACGTCGCCGGGCAGGTGTTCGAGCAGCCCAAGGCACTGGACGGCATCAAGAGCCTGCGCAGCGACATCAGCCTGATGACCTTCGGCGAGCGTGCGCCCGAGGTCGAGCACCCGCGCACCGCGGCCGAGCGCGAACGCCGCGCCGAGGAACTGGGTTTCGCCTGCGTGCACTGGCAGGTCGCGGACCAGTCGGTCACCGGCTTCCGCCTCACCCAGTTGCAGGAACACGAGCGCCTGGAGCATCACCAGCTCATCGGCATCCGCCCGCCCGACAGCGACAACTTCCTGCTCGCCCGCATCAGTTGGCTGATGTATCGCAACGACGGCGTGATGGAGGCCGGCGTCCAGGTCCTGCCCGGCCTGCCCGAGGTTCTCGCCGCGCGCATCCTGACCCTGCACGTGGGCAACCGCACGCCCTACAGCCAGGCCTTCCTGGTGCCCGGCACCGAGGCGCTGAAGACGCCGGACACGCTGGTGCTGCCCCACGGCTGGTTCCAGCCCAACCGCGTGATCGAGGTGTTCCGCAACGAGCGGCTGGCGCAATACCGCCTGCTCAAGGCGCTGCTGCAGGGGCCCAACTTCGATCAGGTCAGCTTCGAGATATCGGCGCCGAACCACGGCCCGAACGGCTTCAGCCAACAGCCAGGCGGGCGTTCGGAAAGCGTGCGCTGAAGCGGCTGCCCTTGCCCAGGGCGCTCTCGACCTGCAGCTCCGCCTGGTGGCGGGTGAGGATGTGCTTGACGATGGCCAGCCCCAGGCCGGTGCCGCCGGTCTCCCGCGAACGGCCCAGGTCCACGCGGTAGAAGCGCTCGGTGAGGCGCGGCAGATGCTCGGCCGCGATGCCGATGCCGGTATCCTCCACCGCGAACTCGCCGCCCTGCCCGTCGCGCCGCCAGATCAGGCGCACCTTGCCGCCCTCCGGCGTGTAGCGCACCGCGTTGCTCGCCAGGTTGGCGAAGGCGCTGTGCAGTTCCTTCTGACTTCCGAGCAGCACCCCGTCGCCGTCGATCTGCAGCGTGACCTCGTGGCGGCCGGCCGACAGCAGGTCGGTCTGCTGATGCACCTCGCGCAGCAGGCCGGCCACGTCCACGCGCTCCTCGGCCGGTGCGGGCGCGCCGGTTTCGAGGGCGGACAGGGTCAGCAGGTCCTCGATCAGGTGCTGCATGCGCGAGGACTGGTCGTGGGCGAGCTTGAGGAAGCGCTCGATGTCCTCGCGGGAATAGTCGTTCCAGCCGTCGAGCAGGGTTTCCAGGAAGCCGCTCACGACGGTCAGCGGCGTGCGCAGTTCGTGGGAGACGTTGGCAACGAAGTCGCGGCGCATGGTCTCCAGCTTTTCGAGTTGGGTGATGTCGCGCGACACCACCATCTTCTGCTCCTCCCCGAAGGGGATGACCTGCACCAGCAGGGTGAGCCCGCCCCGCCTGGCCGAGGCCATGACCAGCGGCTCGGCATAGTGGCCGGAAGCGAGATAGCGGGCGAATTCGGGCTGGCGCACGAGGTTGGTGACCGGCACGCCGAGGTCGGTGGCGTGATCGAGGCCGAAATGCTGCTCCGCCCGGTGGTTCACCCATTCGATCACGTCGTGGGCGGACAGATAGAGCACGCCGTCGGGCATGGCCTGGCTGGCCTCGCGGAAGCGCTCGAGGGAGGCCGACAGGCGTTCGCGCATGTCGTAGGCGAGGCGCGAGCGCCGCGCCAGATCGGCGAACACGAAACCCCACATGCCGAACGCACGCGGCACCGGGGTGCCGATGGGCTCGCGGGTCCACAGCGCGAGGCTCTGCAGGTTGCGCAGGTGGTGCCAGCCGAGCAGCAGCAATGCGCCGACCAGCACCGCCAGCGCAGCCTCGACGCCGGCGACCAGGCCGGCCACCAGGCCCAGGCCGGCCAGCAGCGCCAGCGTGCCCAGCGCACTGGCCCAGATGTAGCGCACCGACCGGATAGCCATGCTCAACTCGAACGAGATGGATCGGCGGATTATCGCACGGCGTCGGCGGGGTCTACCTGCGCCGAGAAGCGGTAGCCGCTGCCGCGCACGGTCTGGATCAGGCGGTCGTGGCCGCCCGCTTCGAGCGCGCCGCGCAGGCGGCGGATGTGCACGTCCACCGTGCGTTCCTCGACGAACACGTGGTCGCCCCACACCTGGTCCAGCAGTTGCGCACGCGAGTGCACGCGCTCCGGGTGGGTCATCAGGAAGTGCAGCAGGCGGAACTCGGTCGGCCCCAGCGCGAGCGACTGCTCCCCCGCCGTCACGCGGTGGGTCACCGGATCGAGGCGCAGGCCGCCCAGTTCCACCGCATCCTCGGTCACCTGCGGCGCGCGGCGGCGCAGCACGGCCTTGATGCGCGCGACCAGTTCGCGCGGGCTGAACGGCTTGGTGATGTAGTCGTCGGCACCGGTCTCCAGGCCGGCCACCTTGTCCTGCTCCTCGCCGCGGGCGGTGAGCATGATGATGGGGATATCCCGGGTGCGCTCCTCGGCCCGCAGCCGGCGGGCGAAGTCGACGCCGGACATGCCGGGCAGCATCCAGTCGAGCAGCACCAGATCGGGCAGCGCGTCGCGCACGATGCGCTGGGCGGTCTCCGCATCGGCCGCACGCACCACGTGGTGGCCGGCGCGGGCGAGGTTGGCGGCGATCAACTCCTGGATCGCCGGTTCGTCTTCCACGAGCAGAATGTTGGCTGGCATGGCTGGGCTCCGTTTGACCGCGGCCAGTGTATTGCGGCTATTTGAATGTTTGATGACAAGTCACGGGACTGCAACAGCTCTGCAGCGCTGGTGCCACGATCTGCACAAAAAGGGCGGCGGCCGATTCGGGTATGATTGTGCCCTCCGACCGGAAGCGCCCACCATGGCAGGACTCGACCAGAACACGCCGACCCCCACGGGCATCACGCTGCATCGCGCCAGCCGCATCCTGGAAATCTCCTTCGACGACGGCAGCACCTTCCGCCTGCCGTTCGAGTTCCTGCGCGTGTATTCGCCCTCCGCCGAGGTGCGCGGCCACGGCCCGGGGCAGGAAGTGCTGCAGCAGGGCAAGCGCGACGTGGACATCCTCGGCCTGGAGCCGGTGGGCAACTACGCTGTCAAGCCGGCGTTCTCGGACGGCCACGACAGCGGCCTGTACTCCTGGGACTACCTCTACGACATCGGCCGCCGCCATGAAGCGCTGTGGCAGGAATACTTGGCGCGCCTCACCCGCGAGGACGGCAGCCGCGACCCGGCCGATGTGCCGCCCCCGCCGCCCGAGGGCGGCTGCGGTCACCACCACTGATTCCCGCGGCCGCCGCCCGGCCGCCCCAAGGCTTCGACCATGAACGACAAGACCACGCACTTCGGCTTCCAGACCGTCGCCGAACATGAGAAGCACAAAAAGGTCGCCGAGGTGTTCTCCTCGGTTGCCGGCAACTACGACATCATGAACGACCTGATGTCCTTCGGCCTGCACCGGCTGTGGAAGGCATTCACGATCCAGGTTTCCGGCGTGCGCGAGGGCGACCGGGTGCTCGACGTGGCCGGCGGCACGGCCGACCTGTCGCTCGCCTTCGCGCGCCGCGTGGGCCCCACCGGCCAGGTGTGGCTCACCGACATCAATCACGCCATGCTCTCGCGCGGCCGCGACCGCGTGCTCGACCGGGGCTACGCCCTGCCGGTGGCCCAGTGCGACGCGGAAAGGCTGCCCTTCCCCGACGATCACTTCGACTGTGTGACGGTGGCCTTCGGCCTGCGCAACATGACCCACAAGGACGCGGCGCTGGCCGAGATGCGCCGCGTGCTCAGGCCCGGCGGGCGCCTGCTGGTGCTCGAATTCTCCAAGGTATGGAAGCCGCTGGAGCCGGCCTACGACCTGTATTCCTTCAAGCTCCTGCCCTGGCTCGGCCATAAGGTGGCCCAGGACGCCGACAGCTACCGCTACCTCGCCGAATCCATCCGCATGCACCCCGGCCAGGAGGAACTGAAGGCGATCATGGAACGAGCCGGCCTGTCCAGGGTCGATTACTTCAACCTCACGGCCGGGGTCGTCGCCCTGCACCGTGGCTACAAGTTCTGAACCGAGAGAAGAGAAACCCGACCGATGAAGAAATTCCTGCTTTCCCTGATCGTCACCGTGTTCACCGTGGGCGTCGCCATGCCCGACGCCGAAGCCAGGCGCCTTGGCGGCGGCGGCAGCTTCGGCATCCAGCGCCAGGCCACGCCCGCGCCCCGCGCGCCGGCCACTGCCCAGACGCCGCCCCGCACCCAGCAGGCGGGGGCCGCACCCAACGCGGCCAAGCCCCGCTCCTCGTGGATGGGGCCCATCGCCGGCCTCGCCGCCGGTCTGGGGCTGGCCGCGCTGTTCTCCCACCTGGGTCTGGGCGAGGAGTTCGGCTCGCTGGTGCTGATGCTGCTGCTCGTGGGCGGCGCTTTCCTGCTGTTCCGCATGCTCACCCGCCGGCCGGCCGACAGCGCCCGCCTGCAGTACGCCGGCGCCGGGCGGACTGATCCGCAGGCCGCCCCCGCAGCCCAGTTCGAAGCCGTGCGGACGCCGGCCGGCGAATCCTCCGCCCTGCCCGCCGATTTCGACGCCGCGGCCTTCGCCCGCGAGGCCAAGGTGCAGTTCATCCGCCTGCAGGCCGCCCACGACGAGGGCAACCTGGACGACATCCGCGCCTTCACCACCCCCGAAGTGTTCGCCGAAGTGCGCATGCAGATCACCGAACGGGGCGGCGCAGTTCAGCGCACCGACGTGGTCGAACTCGACGCCCAGGTCGTGGAAGTGGCCCAAGAGGCCGGCCAGTACATCGTCGGCGTGCGCTTTTCCGGCCTGCTGCGCGAGGAGGCCGACGCCGCGCCGCAGCCCTTCGACGAGATCTGGCATCTGACCAAACCGGTGGACGGGAGCCGCGGCTGGGTCATCGCCGGCATCCAGCAGGTCAGCTAAACTCGCAGCATCACGTCTGCCGGAGCAGGGGCGGCACAGCCGCCCCTTGTCTTTTCCATGATCGAAAACGCCTTCATCCCGGTCTTCAATCACCTGCTCGCCGCAGCGCCCTGGGCGCGCGAGCGCCTGCAGCCCCACGCCGGCCTCGTCGCGCGCCTCGATGTGGCACCCGTATCGATCGGCTTCTCGGTGGACACCCACGGCCTGCTGCAGGCCGACGCCGCCGAAACGCCCGACGTGGTGCTGAGCATCCCGCTGACGGCGGTGCCCCAGTTCGCGCTCGGACGCTACGACGAGGCGATGCGCGCAGTGCATCTGCAGGGCAACGCGGAATTCGCGGATGCGCTCGGCTTCGTGTTCCGCAACCTGCGCTGGGATGCGGAGGAGGACCTCGCCCGGGTGGTGGGCGACGTGGCCGCCCATCGCATCGCGGCCGGCGCACGGGCGCTGGGCGAGGTGCCGCGCCAGATCGCCGACAAGGCCGGTGCGAATCTCGCCGAGTACCTGACCGAGGAGCGCGCGCTGCTCGTGGCGCACCCCGCGGCGAAGGGTTTCGACGACGATCTGCGCACCCTGCGCGATGCGCTGGCGCGCCTGGCCAAGCGCATCGAACGCCTCGAAGGCGGCCATACCGGCAAACGCTGAGCCCCCGCAACGCACAAACAAAAAAGCAGCCCGCAGGCTGCTTTTTCTTTGTGACGCGCTTGCGGGCTCAGTGGCCGCGCTTGCGCAGCTTCTGGATCGCCGCCAGTTGCGCGATGGCTTCGGCCAGTTCGGCCTGGGCCTTCGCGTAGTCGAGTTGCGAGCTCTTGTTCGCCATGGCCTCTTCGGCCTTCTTCTTGGCGTCCAGGGCCTTGGCTTCGTCGAGGTCGCGGCCGCGGATCGCGGTGTCGGCGAGCACCGTCACCAGCCCCGGCTGGACTTCGAGGATGCCGCCGGCGACGAAGACCAGTTCGTCGTCGGTCTGGTTCGGCACCTTCACCCGCACCGCACCCGGCCTGATCCGGGTCATCAGCGGCATGTGGCCGGGCAGGATGCCCAGTTCACCCGCTTCGCCCGGCAGCGCGACGAACTCGGCCAGCCCGGAGAAGATCTGCTCTTCCGCGCTGACGATGTCGACATGTACCGTCATAGCCATAGTGTTTCCTTTTCAGTTCCGCGCGGCGCGCGCAGGCGCCGCGCGGGCGGGCGGATTACTGGAGCTTCTTCGCCTTCTCGATGGCCTCGTCGATGTTGCCGACCATGTAGAAAGCCTGTTCCGGCAGGTGGTCCAGGTCGCCGCTGACGATCGCCTTGAAGCCGGCGATGGTGTCCTTCAGCGAGACGTACTTGCCCGGCGAGCCGGTGAACACTTCCGCGACGTGGAAGGGCTGGGACAGGAAGCGCTGGATCTTGCGCGCCCGGGCCACCGCCAGCTTGTCGTCCGGCGACAGTTCGTCCATGCCCAGGATCGCGATGATGTCGCGCAGTTCCTTGTACTTCTGCAGGGTCTGCTGGACCTGGCGGGCGACGTTGTAGTGCTCCTCGCCGACCACCAGCGGGTCCAACTGGCGGCTGGTGGAGTCGAGCGGATCGACCGCCGGGTAGATACCCAGCGCGGCGATGTCGCGGGACAGCACGACGGTGGAGTCCAGGTGGAGGAAGGTGGTGGCGGGCGACGGGTCGGTCAAGTCATCCGCCGGCACATACACGGCCTGGATGGAGGTGATGGAACCCACCTTGGTCGAGGTGATGCGCTCCTGCAGGCGGCCCATTTCTTCCGCCAGCGTCGGCTGGTAGCCCACCGCGGAAGGCATCCGGCCCAGCAGCGCGGACACTTCGGTACCGGCCAGGGTGTAGCGGTAGATGTTGTCCACGAAGAACAGGATGTCGCGGCCTTCGTCGCGGAAGCGCTCGGCCATGGTCAGGCCGGTCAGCGCCACGCGCAGGCGGTTGCCCGGGGGCTCGTTCATCTGGCCGAACACCATCGCGACCTTGTCCAGCACGTTGGAGTCCTTCATCTCGTGGTAGAAGTCGTTGCCCTCGCGGGTACGCTCGCCCACGCCGGCGAACACCGACAGGCCCGAGTGCTGCTTGGCGATGTTGTTGATCAGCTCCATCATGTTCACTGTCTTGCCCACGCCGGCGCCGCCGAACAGGCCGACCTTGCCGCCCTTGGCGAACGGGCAGATCAGGTCGATGACCTTGATGCCGGTTTCGAGCAGTTCCACGGACGGGGACAGTTCGTCGAACTTCGGCGCCTTCTGGTGGATGGCGCGCAGCTCGTCGGTCTCGATGGGGCCGGCTTCGTCGATCGGACGACCCAGCACGTCCATGATGCGGCCCAGCGTGCCGTGGCCGACCGGCACCGAGATCGGCTTGCCGGTGCCGGAAACCTTCATGCCGCGGCGCAGGCCGTCGGAGGAGCCCAGCGCGATGGTGCGCACCACGCCGTCGCCGAGTTGCTGCTGGACCTCGAAGGTCAGGCCAGCCTCGGCGAAGGAGTCGGCGGCATCCTCGAGCTTGAGGGCGTCATACACCTTGGGCATCGCATCGCGGGGGAACTGGATATCCACCACGGCGCCGATGCACTGAACGATCGTTCCTTGACTCATCGTCGTTTCCTTAAATCAATAATCCGTTACACCGCGGCGGCGCCGCCCACGATTTCCGACAGCTCCTTGGTGATCGCAGCCTGGCGGGTCTTGTTGTAGACCAGCTGCAGCTCACCAATGACGTTCTTGGCGTTGTCGGAAGCGGCCTTCATCGCCACCATGCGCGCACTCTGTTCCGAAGCCATGTTCTCGGCGACGGCCTGATAGACCAGCGCCTCCACGTAGCGCACCAGCATCTCGTCGATGACCACCTGAGGATCCGGCTCGTACAGGTAGTCCCACGAACCTTCGGGCGTACCGAGCTTGTCGCCGGTCAGCGGCAGCAGTTGTTCGAGCACCGGTTCCTGCTTCATCGTGTTGATGAAGCGGGTGTAGGCGATGAACACCGCGTCGATCTCGTCGTTCTGGAAGGCGTCGAGCATGACCTTGACCGGCCCGATGAGCTTTTCCAGGTGCGGGGTGTCGCCCAGATGCACGACGTGCGACACGACCTTGGCACCGACCCGCTGCATGAAACCGAGGCCCTTGTTGCCGATGCAGCAGGCACGGACTTCGGTGGCACCGTTGGTCTCCCAGTCCTTCATGGCGTTGATCGCCACGCGCTGGATGTTGGTGTTCAGGCCGCCGCACAGCCCCTTGTCGGTGGTCACCAGGATCAGCCCCACCCTTTTCACCTGGTCCTTGCGGACCAGGAAGGGGTGCTTGTAGTCGGTCACGTTGGCCTGGGACAGGTTCGCGGCGAGTCGGCGGATCTTTTCGGCATAGGGGCGGGCCGACCGCATCCGGTCCTGCGCCTTGCGCATCTTGGACGCGGCCACCATCTCCATGGCCTTGGTGATCTTGCGCGTGTTCTGCACGCTCTTGATCTTGGTACGGATTTCCTTACCGCTAGCCATATTCCGTCTCCGTCCGCGGCCTCAGGCCCAGCCCTTCTTGAACTCGGCGATCGCGGCAGCCAGAGCCTTCTCGCCGTCGGCGTCGAGCTCCTTCTTGCTGAGGATCGAGGAGACCAGATCAGCGTTCTTGGACTTGACGTGACCCAGCAGCGCGGCTTCGAAGGCCAGCACGCGGTTGACCTCGACGTCGTCGAAGTAGCCGTTGTTCACCGCGTACAGCACGATGGCCATCTCGGCGATGGACATGGGCGAGTACTGGGCCTGCTTCATCAGTTCGGTGACGCGGCGGCCGCGTTCGAGCTGCTTGCGGGTCGCGTCGTCCAGGTCGGAGGCGAACTGCGCGAACGCAGCCAGCTCGCGGTACTGGGCGAGGTCGGTACGAATGCCGCCGGAGAGCTTCTTGATGACCTTGGTCTGGGCGGCGCCGCCGACGCGGGACACCGAGATACCGGCGTTGATCGCGGGGCGGATGCCGGCGTTGAAGAGGTCGGTTTCCAGGAAGATCTGGCCGTCGGTGATCGAGATCACGTTGGTCGGCACGAAGGCGGACACGTCGCCGGCCTGGGTTTCGATGATCGGCAGGGCGGTCAGCGAACCGGTCTTGCCCTTGACCTCGCCGTTGGTGAACTTCTCGACGTAGTCGGCGTTCACGCGCGCGGCGCGCTCCAGCAGGCGGGAGTGCAGGTAGAACACGTCGCCCGGATAGGCTTCGCGGCCCGGCGGACGGCGCAGCAGCAGGGAGACCTGGCGGTAGGCCCAGGCCTGCTTGGTCAGATCGTCATAGACGATCAGCGCGTCCTGGCCGCGGTCGCGGAAGTACTCGCCCATGGTGCAGCCGGCGTAAGCGGCCAGGTACTGCATGGCGGCCGATTCCGACGCGGTGGCGGCGACGACGATGGTGTATTCCAGCGCGCCGTTTTCTTCCAGCTTGCGCACCACGTTGGCGACGGTGGAGGCCTTCTGGCCGATGGCCACGTACACGCAGTACATGTCCTGGCCCTTCTGGTTGATGATGGCGTCCACGGCCACGGCGGTCTTGCCGGTCTGGCGGTCGCCGATGATCAGCTCGCGCTGGCCGCGGCCGATCGGCACCATGGAGTCCACCGACTTCAGGCCGGTCTGCACCGGCTGGGAGACGGACTGGCGGGCGATGACGCCCGGCGCGACCTTCTCGATCTTGTCGGTGAGCTTGGCGTTGATCGGGCCCTTGCCGTCGATGGGCTGACCCAGCGCGTTGACCACGCGGCCGATCAGTTCGGGGCCGACCGGCACTTCGAGGATGCGCCCGGTGGCCTTGACGGTGTCGCCTTCGGTGATGTGCTCGTATTCGCCGAGCACCACGGCGCCCACGGAATCGCGCTCCAGGTTCAGCGCGAGGCCGAAGGTGTTGCCGGGGAACTCCAGCATTTCGCCTTGCATGACGTCGGTGAGGCCGTGGATACGGGTGATGCCGTCGGTGACGGAAACCACCGTGCCCTCGTTGCGCTTCGTGGCGGCGAGCTGCAGGTTCTGGATCCGGCTCTTAATCAGATCACTGATTTCAGAGGGGTTGAGTTGCATGGATGTATGCTCCTAGTTCTTTAGCGCAGCGGCCATGTTCGCGAGCTTGCCGCGTACCGAGGCGTCGATGACTTCGTCGCCGACCGCGATGCGGACCCCACCGATCAGTTCGGGGTCGATGCTGACCTGGATGTCGAGCCTGGACTTGAAGCGGGCTTCAAGGTCGCTCTTCAGGTTGGCCAGCGTGGCATCGTCGAGCGGGAAGGCGGAGGCGATCTGCGCCTCCTGGACGCCCTCATGTTCGTTCTTGAGCTGAACGAACAGGTCACGGATCTCCGGAAGCAGTTGCAGGCGTTCGTTGGCCACGAGGACACGGACGAAATTCTGCAGTTCGGCGGACAGGCCTTCCCCCGCCAGATCGAGCACCAGCTTGATCAGTTGGTCATCGGTCAGCTTGGGGTCGGCGATACACGCCCGCAGTTGCGGATCGGCAGCGAGTGCCGCCAGCCGATCCAGTGCTTCCGACCAAGGCCCCAGCGCACCTGCCCCGCGGGCCAGCTCGAAGGCGGCATCCGCATAGGGGCGCGCGATGGTGACGTTCTCGGCCATGACTTATTGCAGTTCCTGTTTCAGGTTGGCGAGCAGCTCGACGTGGGCCTGGGCGTTGATTTCCTTGCGCAGGATGCGCTCGGCACCGGCCACGGCCAGCGCGGCGACCTGCTCGCGCAGGGCTTCCTTGGCGCGCTGGGCGGCGGCACCGGCTTCGGCTTCGGCGTCTTCACGGGCCTTGGCGATCAGGCGGGCGGCTTCGGCTCGGGCGTCGTCGATGAGCTTGGCGGCCTGCTTCTCGGCGGCCGCGCGCGTGTCACCCGCCGATTCGCGGGCCTTGCGCAGTTCTTCGACGACCTTCTTCTCGGCCAGCACGAGGTCGGCCTTTGCCTTGTCCGCAGCCGCAAGCCCGTCCGCGATCTTCTTCGCGCGCTCGTCGAGTGCCTTCACGATCGGCGGCCACACGAATTTCATCGTGAACCAGCCGAGGATGAAGAACACAACGAGCTGAGCGATCAGGGTTGCGTTCAGATTCACTGTTCTGTTCCCTCGGTGAGGTTAAGAGGACGAACCGAACCGATCAGAGCTGGAACGGGTTGGCGAAGGCGAACATCATGGCGATACCGACACCGATCAGGAACGCGGCGTCGATCAGACCGGCCAGCAGGAACATCTTGGTTTGCAGCGCGTTCATCAGCTCGGGCTGACGGGCGGAGGCTTCGAGGTACTTGGAACCCATGATGCCGATGCCGATACATGCACCGATGGCACCCAGACCGATGATCAGACCGGCGGCCAGCGCAACGAAACCCAGAACGTTTTCCATGACGACTCCTTGCTTACAGGTAGGTGAGTTTAAAAACCAGGTACAACAAAAACGAAATCTTAGTGGCCTTCGTGGGCCTGACCGATGTACACCAGGGTCAGCATCATGAAGATGAAGGCCTGCAGGGTGATGATCAGGATGTGGAAGATGGCCCAGATGGTGCCGGCGACCACGTGGCCCAGGAAGCCGAACACGGTGGCGGTGGAACCCAGCAGCGCGATCAGGATGAAGATCAGTTCGCCGGCGTACATGTTGCCGAACAACCGCATGCCGTGGGAGATGGTCTTGGCCAGGAACTCGATGATCTGCATGGCGAAGTTCACCGGCCACAGCAGCGGATGGGCACCGAAGGGCGCGGTGAAGAGTTCGTGCACCCAGCCGGAAACGCCCTTGATCTTGACGTTGTACCAGAGGCACAGCAGCAGCACGCCGCAGGACATGCCCAGCGTCGCCGACAGGTCCGCGGTGGCGACCACGCGCTGGTAGGCGTGATGCGGATCTCCGCCGCCGGCGGCGTAGATCCATTCCCAGACGCGCGGCAGCAGATCGACCGGCAGCAGGTCCATGGCGTTCATCAGGAAGATCCAGACGAAGACGGTGAGCGCCAGCGGGGCAACGAAACGGCGCGACTCGGCGCTATGCACGATGCCCTTGGCCTGGTCGGCCACCATGTCGACGAGCAGCTCGACGATGGCCTGGAAGCGCCCCGGCACGCCGGAGGTGGCCTTGCGCGCCGCCAGCCACAGCAGGAAGACGGTCAGCAGGCCGATGGAAAGGGAATAGAACATCGTGTCCAGATTGATCACGGACCAGTCGACGATGTTCTTCTGCGCGTGCCCCGTGTTGTTGAGGTGCGTCAGGTGGTGGACGACGTATTCGGATGCGGTGGGAGCGTTTCCAGCCATGGTCAGGTCTTTACCAAAAATGCAAACAAGTTCGCTTTAAGTGCCAGAATCAGCGCGATCAGCAGGGCGCCCCAATGGGCGTCCGGATACAGCGCCAGACCCAGCATCAACAATCCCACGATCGACGCAACCTTGACGAGTTCGCCGACGACGAAGGCGGCGACATGGGTCGTTGCGCCGCGCCGGGCCAGCGCGGCCAGGCGCAGGGCGAACAACCAGCTCGGAATCACCACCGACAGGCCACCCAATGCCGCGGAGACCGCGCCGCGCTGCCCGAAAAAAACGGCCCCGATGGCCGTTGCGAGGAGGGTTGCGCCAAGCTGCAGTAGAACCGCCTTCAGCATGTGCCTTGCCGGTGCGCGAGGAGCCGCGCCACCGCTTCGAAAATCCGGGCAATACTAGGGGTTAACCGTAACAAAGTCAAACCGCCGATGCGGTGCAACATGATCCGGCCGGGACGGTCATGCGTCTTATATATGACCATGAAATGCCCCCCCATTCAGCCATCTCGCCCGGCCGGGCAAAATTCCCATATCCATCACATGGTTATTCAGGGGATGCCTATTGCCTCAGCCTGGCGAGCAGGCCGTCGAGCTGATCCAGATCGGCGAAGCGGATGGCCACCTCGCCCACGCCCTTGCGGTTGGCCTTGATCTTCACCGTGGCGCCGATGGCGTCGGAAAGCTCCTCCTCCAGGCGCAGCAGGTCCCTGTCCGGCGGTGGCGCGGCTTTCTTCTGGCGCGGGTTGAGCGTGTGCTGCACCAGGCGCTCGGTCTCGCGCACCGACAGGCCGCGGGCGGCCACGTGGTTGGCGAGCTGGATCTGGTTCGCGCCGTCGAGCGGCAGCAGTGCGCGCGCGTGGCCCATGTCGATGTCGCCGGCCATCAGCAGTTCCTGCACCGGCACGGCGAGATTCAGCAGGCGCAGCAGGTTGGACGCGGCCGGGCGCGAGCGCCCCACCGCATCGGCCGCCTGCTGGTGGGTCATGCCGAACTCGTCGATCAGGCGCTGGATGCCGCCGGCCTCTTCGAGGGGATTCAGGTCTTCGCGCTGGATGTTCTCGATCAGCGACATGGCCAGCGCGGCCTCGTCCGGGATATCCCGCACTAGGCAGGGCACGTCCGCCAGCCCGGCGATGCGCGCGGCGCGCCAGCGCCGTTCGCCGGCGATGATCTCGTAGCGCGGCGAGCCATCCACCGCCGGCAGCGGCCGCACCAGGATGGGCTGCATGACCCCCTGGGCCTTGATCGAGGCCGCCAGCTCTTCCAGCGAACCGGGGTCCATGCGCGTGCGCGGCTGGTACTTGCCGGGCTGCAGCAGTTCGGCCCGCAGGGTCTGCAGTTCGCCCTGTTCAACGTCGTCGTCGCGGTTGGCGGCCAGCAGCGCATCCAGGCCGCGGCCCAGGCCTTTGAGTTTAGGTGGGGTCATGGCGGTGTCGGTCTTTCGGTTAGAGCGTCTTGACCCGCTCGATCATCTCTTCCGCGAAGGCCATGTAGGCCTGCGCACCCTTGGCGGACTTGTCGTACACCACGCCCGGGATGCCGTGGCTGGGCGCTTCGGCCAGGCGCACGTTGCGCGGCACGATGGCGCGGAACACCTTGTCGCCGAAGTGGCCTTCGAGCTGGGCGGAGACTTGCTGCTGCAGGGTCATGCGCGGGTCGAACATGACGCGCAGCAGGCCGATGATCTTCAGGTCGCGGTTGAGGTTGGCGTGTACCTTCTTGATGGTGTTTACCAGGTCCGAAAGCCCTTCCAGTGCGTAGTACTCGCACTGCATGGGGATGATGACCCCGTGGGCGGCGCACAGGGCGTTGAGCGTCAGCATGGACAGGGACGGCGGGCAGTCGATGAGCACGAAGTCGTAGTCCGCGTCGAACTCCCGCAGCGCGTCGCGCAGGCGGCCTTCGCGCCGCTCCAGGTCCACCAGTTCGACTTCGGCTCCGGCCAGGTCGCGGTTGGCCGGCAGGATGTCGAAGCCGCCGGTGGGCGAGGCGGTGCGCGCCTCGGCCAGGCCCGCCAGGCCCACCAGCAGGTGGTAGACGGACTTTTCCAGCGCGCGCTTGTCCACGCCGCTGCCCATGGTGGCGTTGCCCTGGGGGTCCAGGTCCACCAGCAGCGTGCGCTGGCCGGCCTGGTGCAGCGCGGCGGCGAGATTGACGCTGGTGGTGGTCTTGCCGACCCCGCCTTTCTGGTTGGCGACACAGAAGATGCGAGCCATTCAGTCCTCTTTGCGATCCCGTTGCAGGATGATCAGGTGGCGCTCCGCGTCCAGCCCGGGCACCGCCAGCCGGTGGATGGCGGCGACCTGCCAGCCGGCCGGCAGGCGGGCAATTTCCTCGGCAGGATACACGCCCTTCATGGCGAAGATGCGCCCGCCGGGCGCCACTAGGTGGCCGGCCAGTTCGACGAACAGGGCCAGTTCCGCGAAGGCGCGCGAGATGACGCCGTCGAAGGGACGATCCGCGGCGAGCTTCTCCACCCGCTGGTTTTCCACCCGGAAGTTGGCGAGCCCGAGTTCGATCTTCGCCTGTTGCTGGAAGGCGGCCTTCTTGTTCACCGTCTCCACGGACACCACTTCCAGTTCCGGGCGCACGACGGCGAGCGCGATGCCCGGCAGGCCGGCACCGGAGCCGATGTCCGCCAGGCGTTCGACGCCCGCCAGATGCGGCAGCACCGCCAGCGAATCGAGGAGGTGGTGGGTCACCACCTCCTCGGGCGCGCGCAGCGCGGTGAGGTTGTAGACCCGGTTCCATTTCAGCAGCAGCTCGCCGAAGGCGATCAGCCGCTCTTGCGTTCCGGCCGGCAAATCCAGACCGAGGGCCGCCAGCCCTTTGGCCAGTTGGCCGCGGTACGGCTCAAGCACGCTCATGCGGACTTGCGCCCGTCGTCGTCGGCACCCCGCGCGGCCAGTTCCCGGCGCTTGAGCCACACCAGCAGCAGGGAGATGGCCGCCGGGGTCACGCCCTGGATACGGCCCGCCTGGCCTATGGTCTCCGGCCTGTGGGCGCTGAGCTTCTGCTGCACTTCCTTGGAGAGCCCGCGCACCTGGGCATAGTCCAGGTCGGCCGGCAGGCGGGTGGCCTCGGCCTGCAGTTGTTTCGCCACCTCGTCCTGCTGGCGGTCGATGTAGCCCTGGTACTTGGCGGCGATCTCGATCTGCTCCACCACCTGGGGGTCGGTCTCGGCTTCTGCCGGCGAGCCGGGCAGGCTTATCAGGCCGGCATAGGTGGTCTCCGGGCGGCGCAGCAGCTCGAAGTAGCGCTGCTCGCGCTCCAGGGGTTTGCCCAGCACGCGCATCTGCTCGTCCGCGGGAATCGCCTCGGGCCGCGCCCAGGCGGCCTTCAGTTGCGTGGTGCCCCGCTCGATCGCCTCGCGCTTGGCGCAGAAGGCGGACCAGCGCGCGTCGTCCACCAGACCCAGTTCGCGGCCCTTTTCGGTGAGGCGCAGGTCGGCGTTGTCCTCGCGCAGTTGCAGGCGGTACTCGGCGCGGGAGGTGAACATGCGGTAGGGCTCGGACACTCCGCGGGTGATGAGATCGTCCACCAGCACGCCCAGGTAGGCCTCGTCCCGGCGCGGGCACCAGGGCCCGCGGCCCTGCACCTGCAGCGCGGCGTTGGCGCCGGCGAGCAGGCCCTGGGCGGCGGCTTCCTCGTAGCCGGTGGTGCCGTTGATCTGGCCGGCGAAGAAAAGCCCGGCGATGGACTTGGTTTCCAGCGAGGACTTGAGATTGCGCGGATCGAAGTAGTCGTACTCGATGGCGTAGCCGGGGCGCAGGATGTGGGCGTTCTCCAGGCCGCGGATGGAACGCACGATGGCCAACTGCACGTCGAAGGGTAGCGAGGTGGAGATGCCGTTGGGGTATATCTCGTGGGTCGCCAGCCCTTCCGGCTCCAGGAAGACATGATGGCTGTCCCTGTCGGCGAAGCGGTGAATCTTGTCCTCGATGGACGGGCAGTAGCGCGGCCCCACGCCCTCGATCACGCCGGAATACATCGGCGAACGGTCGAGATTGGCGCGGATGACGTCGTGGGTGCGGGGATTGGTCTCCGTCATCCAGCACGGCAGTTGCGCCGGGTGCTGGCCGGCGTGGCCGAGGAAGCTGAACACCGGCACCGGATCGTCGCCCGGCTGCACCGTCATCACGGAAAAATCGATGCTGCGCGCGTCCAGGCGTGGCGGCGTGCCGGTCTTCAGCCGCCCCTGGGGCAGCTTCAGTTCCTTCAGGCGCTGGCCTAGCGAGATCGCGGGGGGATCGCCCGCGCGGCCGGCGGAATAGTGTTCCAGGCCGACGTGGATCAGGCCGTTGAGGAAGGTGCCGGCGGTCAGCACCACGGCCGGCGCCTCGAAACGCAAGCCGATCTGCGTCACCACGCCGGTAACCCGGTCGCCCGCCACGGTGAGGTCGTCCACCGCCTGCTGGAACAGCCACAGATTGGGCTGGTTCTCCAGCCGCTTGCGGATCGCCGCCTTGTACAGCACCCGGTCGGCCTGCGCCCGCGTGGCGCGCACCGCCGGGCCCTTGGAGGCGTTGAGAATGCGGAACTGGATGCCGCCCTCGTCGGTGGCCGCCGCCATGGCGCCGCCCAGGGCATCCACCTCCTTGACCAGGTGCCCCTTGCCGATGCCGCCGATCGACGGATTGCAGCTCATCGCGCCCAGCGTCTCGATGTTGTGCGTGAGCAGCAGGGTGCGGCAGCCCATGCGGGCCGCGGCCAGCGCAGCCTCGGTCCCGGCGTGGCCGCCGCCGACCACGATGACGTCGAAACGGGTGGGGTAGAGCATGCTGCGCTCCGCGCTTCCGGGCTGGGAAAGGCGGGCGATTCTACGCCGTTGCGGCGCAAAAGCCTAGCGAGGAGCGGCTTTGTTTCACGGAATAATCATTGCCAAACATTGGTTTATTGCCCCAGCGAGCAAACACCGCCCGGGCCTGCCCGGCGGGCGCTAACGCCCGCGCAGGAAGAAATCCACCGGCGTCGTCACCTCCACCGGATCGCCGGGAATGTCCGCCGGCGGGGGCGGCAGCGGGGCAGCGCGGTGCACCGTGGCCACGGCCTCGTCGTCGAGCGGCGCGTGGCCGCTGGCGCGCGCGATGCCGACGCTGAGCACCCGGCCCTGCCGGTCCACGGCGAAGCGCACCAGCACGACGCCCTCCAGGCGCCGCCGCTGCGCCGCCCGCGGGTAGCGCTTGAAGCGTTCCAGGTGGCCCAGCAACTGCGCCTGCCAGGTGGCCGCCGCCTGGCTGGCCGCGCCCGACGACGGCTGGCTGGCGGCATAGCGGCTGCCGGGCGGGGCCTGGACGCTGGGCGGAGCGGTGCTCGATGCCACGTCCGCCTGGCCGTTCGCCTCTGCCCGGGCGGCGTCGGCGGGGGCGTCTTCGGCGCTTTGCTGCCGTGCTGCGGCCGTGTCTACGGGCGCCTGCGGCTCGGCGACTTCCGCATGCGCTTGCCGCGGCACGGGGCGCGGGGCCGGCTTCGGCGCCGGCCCGGATTCGGCCTTCGGGCGGGATTTGCGCTGCGCCTGCTGCGCCGGGCCGGGCGGCAAGGCGGTGGGCGGCGCCGGCGGCGCGGCCGGCAGCGGCGCCAGTTCCACCATCACCGCCGACGCCGGCTGCGGGGGCGGTTCGGCTTCGCGCGGGGCATGCCAGCGCAGCGCGGCGGCGATGAGGGCCGCGTGCGCCAGCAGCACGATGCCCAGGCTGCCCGCCCAGCGCAGTCCCGCGCGCTCGCCCGGCGCCCAGGCGGGGCCGCTCATCGCGCCCCGGCCTCCAGCCCCACCAGCGCCACCTTGAGGTAGCCGGCGTCGCGCAGGGCGTTCATCGCTTCCATCAGCTCGCCATAGGGCACGCCCTTGTCGGCGCGCAGGAAAATGCGTTCCTCAGGGTCGCCGCCGGTCGCCCGCGCCAGTTCGGCCGCCAGCGTCTGCCGCGTCACCGCCGCCTGGTTCAGCGTCAGGCTCAGATCGGCCTGCACGGTCAGGTACACCGGCTCCCCTTCCCTGGGCTGCGGGCGCGCCGTGCTCGCCGGCAGGTCCACCGGCACGTCCACGGTGGCCAGGGGCGCGGCCACCATGAAGATGATCAGCAGCACCAGCATGACGTCGATGAACGGGGTTACGTTGATCTCGTGGTTTTCGTCCGGGTCGTCGTCGTCCCGGCGGGTGGCGATGGCCATCGGGCCGCCTCCGTCAGTGGCCGGCCACGGCAGCAATGCCGGCCTTTGGCGACTCGCGCCGGTCCAGGTCGCGCGACACCAGTTGCTGCACGCCGGCCGACAGGTCGCCCAGGCTGCCCTTGAGGCCGCCCAGGCGGCGGGTGAAATGGTTGTAGATGACCACCGCCGGAATCGCGGCCACCAGGCCCAGGGCCGTGGCCAGCAGCGCCTCGGCGATGCCCGGCGCCACCACCGCCAGGGTGGTCGTGTTCGCCCGGGCGATGCCGATGAAACTGTTCATGATTCCCCAGACGGTGCCGAACAGGCCGACGAAGGGCGCCGTGGCGCCGACGGTGGCAAGCAGGCCGGTGCCCGTGCGCAGATGGCGCACGCAGGCCAGTTCGATGCGTTCCAGGCGCAGGGCCAGGCGTTCCTTGATGCCGGCCTTGTCGGCCAGGCCGGCCGACTGCCGCAGTTCGAGCAGGGCGGCCTGGACCAGGGCCTGGGCAACGCCCTGGTCCAGATGCGGATTGTCCGCCGCCTCGGGCAGGTGCCCGGCCTGGGCCAGCACCGCGCCGGCGGCGCGCAGGCCGCGGCCGATGCGCGACAGTTCCCAGGTCTTGGCGACCAGCACCGTCCAGGTGGCGATGGAGGCCAGGGCCAGCCCGGCCATGACCGCCTGCACCACCACGTCGGCATGCAGGAACATCTTCCAGGGCGTCAGGTCGGGCGGCAGGGTAACGAAATCGGCTTGCATGTTTTCATCCAGTTCATCGAGGGAAAGATCGGCGGCGCATCCGGCGCGGACGCGCCCCGCGTTCAGGGCTCGGGCCGCCGCCACAACCAGACGAGCACGCCGGCCATGCAGGCGACCAGCAGCGCCACGCCGACGGGGTGCGGCACGGTCAGCGCCGCCACCGTGGCGGCCAGGCTCATGGTGGCGGTGGCCGCCCACTTGGCCCGGCGCGGCAGGCGGCCCGCCTGCCAGTGCGCCAGCAGCGGGCCGAACAGGCGGTGGCGTACGATCCAGCCGTGCAGCCGGGGCGAACTGCGCGCCGCCGCCCAGGCCGCCAGCAGCACGAATTCCGTGGTCGGCAGGCCCGGCACCACCACGCCCACGCCGGCCACGCCCAGGCTGATCACGGCCAGGCACAGCAGCAGCACGCGCCGCCAGCCCTGCAGCGGCGGCGGCACGGGCGCGGCTGCAGGCACGGACAGAGAGGGGGGCGGCGAGGCAGCAGCGGGCGGCGCGGGCAGCGGCCCCTGCTCAGCGGGCAACGGCACCGCCAAATTCTTCGTCCACGTAGCCATGCACGGTGCGGAAGGCTTCCTCGGCGGCGGCGATCACCGCCGCCTCCTGCGCCGGCGACAGCGCCACCGCGTCCAGCGCGGCGGTGAATTCGCGCCAGTGGCGCGCCGCGCCCTCCGGGTGGGCGGCCAGATGGCTGGCGCCGCAGTTCTGGTCCAGCCCGAGCTTTTCGTGCGCCCACTTGTACAGCAGCGTGCCGCCCAGGTTGGAGCCTTCGGCCACGTACAGCCAGCCCAGCGCTTCGGGCAGCGGCAGGCCGGCGGTCAGCCGGGCCGGCGCGGGAGGCGGCAGCGGCTGGCCGAGGGCGGTCAGGTCCGCCGCCACCTGCGGCCGCCGGCAGCGCGCCGCCAGGTCCGGCAGCAGGGCGGCCAGGGCCGGGTCGGCGTACAGCGCCTCGATGTCGCGGTGGAAGCGGTACTGCACGCGCAGGAAGCGGGCGAAGTGGTCGCGGCTGGCAAAGATGTCGCCGGCCATGACGCGCTTGTCGAGCACGTCGTGGGTGGCGTGGGTGGCGGCCTTCAGGCGCTGGCTGCGGGTGGAGGTGGTTTCAGTCGTGGTCATGGAGAAGGGTCCGGGCAGGGTTGAAGAAAGGGTTCAGAAGCGGCCGGTGAGGCTGAGCTTGATGCTGCGGCCCGGCGCGGCGACGGCGGAGCGCGTGGCGGGGTCCACGTAGTACCGGTCGGTGAGGTTGGTGCCGGTGAGTTCGAGGGCCAGGTTCTTGTCCAGCCGGTAGCGCACGTAGGCGTCGAACAGCAGGGTGTTGCCCCAGGAGAAGGGGACGTTGAAGGTGTAGACGAACCGCCCGCCGCAATTGGCTTGCTGGCCGATGCAATCCTGGTAGGAATTGCGGCGGAACCATTCCAGGTCGTCGTTGCGGTATTCGCGGTAGTAGGTGGCGCGGCCGCCGATTTCCAGGCGGCGCTCCAGGAAGCGCCCGCCGAGCGCCCAGGTGGCCGAGAGGTCCGGGGCGGACTGGGTGAGCAGGTAGCCGCCGGGGAAGCCGTAGTCCACGCAGTCCGGCACCAGCCGGCCGCTGCCGGGGACGTAGCCGTTGGTGGTGCTCAGCTTGGCCGCGGTGTCTTCATCGCAGACCGTGTTCTCCAGGTTGTAGTTGATGCCCAGGTCGGTGAAGAAGCGGCCGTTGTCGTAGCGCCCGCTCAGTTCGATGCCGCGGATGCGGTGCTCGTCCACGTTGTTGAAGTTGAAGCTGCCGTCGCGCTCGATGGCGTCGCGGGTCTTGTTGTCGTAGTAGGCCAGCTTGACGTCGGCGACGGTGCCGGGCCCGAACAGCGGGCTCAGGTCATGGACGTAGGCGGCTTCCCAGTTGTAGGCGTGTTCGGGCTTGACGCCCCAGGGGTTGAGCGAGGAGGAGAAGGCCATGGTGCTTTCGAACAGGCTCGGAAAGCGCAGGGTTTCGCCGTAGCGCAAATAGGCGCGGCTGTAGTCGCTGAAGTTGAGCGTGGCGGCGAAGAAGGGCACCCAGCCGCGGTCCCTGCGGGTCTTGGCCTTGTCGGTTTCGGTGCGTCGGATGGGATTACCGGAGCAGTGCACGACGTTGGCCACACCGTCGAGCGTGCCGTTCAAGCAGGGATAGCTCGCTTTCGTGTAGTTGCCGTTCCCGTCCGGTAACCATGTGCCGGGCAGGTCGTGGGTGGTGCTCACGGTGCGGGAGACGCTGGCGATCAGCATTTCGACCATCTCCGGCGTGTAGAAGCCGAGCTGGCCGAGCAGGCGGTAGGTGGCGATATCGGCGTCGATATCGGACTGGCTCCTCGGTGCCTCGGTCCAGTAGGAAAAATCGTCGTACCCCGTCGTCACCACGCTCCTGATCTGCCCCTCGTGCTCCTTGAGGAAATCGTCGAAGGCCCAGTAGCTGGCATAGCGCGCCCCCGCGCTGAAGCTCAGGAAGCCGGCGGGCCGCCAGTCGAGGTTGAAGCTGCCTTCCCATTCCTGCCGCCGGCCGGCGCGCGGGTAGCTCCACATGCCGTTCCAACTGGGCAGGTTGGGGTCCATGCGGCCGCTCGGGTCGCGGTCGGAGCGCAGCTTTTCGTACTGGTAGCTGCCGCCCAGGGTGAGATCCAGGCTGTCCAGCACGGCCATCTTGTTGCTCAGGGTGACACCGCTGCGGCCGCTGTCCTGCCCGCGCAGGGCGGTGTTGAAAAGGTAGGGGGCGGCCGGGCCGAAGGCAAAGTTGGGGAAGCCGCCGGCGGTGTAGGTGTCGCTGCGGGTGTCGGTGTGCCACAGATTGGCGTAGAGGTCGACCCAGCGGCTGCCTGCGGGCTGCCATTTGTATTCCAGGTTGTAGGCCTTGGCATCGACCCGGCTCAGCGGCCACTGGACGGCGCCGCGGTCGTCGGCTTCGATGATGCGCGAGGGCATGATCTCGCCGTTGTAGGTGAGGCTGTCGCGGTAGCCGAACTGCACGGCCTGGTCGGGGCTGGGCCGCCAGGTGGCCTTGAACAGCCAGGATTCCATCTGGCTGGAGGTGTTGGGCACTTCGTTGCCGGGCAGCCAGTAGCGGGCCATGTTGGTGATGTAGTCGTCGGCGGAGCTGGTGCGCTCCCTGGAGTAGTAGCCGGCGTTGCGCTTGCCGGCGTAGTAGTTGCCGCGCTCGCGGTAGGCGTAGGCGGCCATCAGGTCCAGTTGTTCGGCGGGGCGCCAGCCGAAGGCCAGGCGGTAGGCGTGGTCGCCGCCGTCGAAGACGTTGTAGCCGCCCCCGCCGCGCTTGGGCTGCACCGTCAGCGTGCGGTCGTTGTAGGGGAAGTTGGGGGTGCCTTGCGGGAAGCCTTCGACCGTCCGGTAATCCTCGCCGGTGCGCAGCCTGGGCAGGCGCGGGTCCACCGAGTTGCTGCTGCCTTCGAGCTTGATTTCGCCGCCGAAGGTCTGGCCGGGGTCGAGAACGTCATCCACGTCCAGGGTGTTGACCACCATGGCGCCGCCGATGCCGGTGTAGGTGTTGCGGGTGAGCGAGGGCCCCTTGAGGATCTGGATGCCGCCGATGAGGTTGGGGTCGATGTAGTTGCGGTTGCTGGCGCCGTTGTAGCCGCGCCAGACGGTCAGCGCCTGCTCGGTGCCGTCGATGGTGACCGGCACGCGGCCCGGCCCCTGGATGCCGCGGATGTTGACGTCGAGCGCGCCGCTGTTGCGGGCGTCGCCGCTGAACACGCCGGGCACGCCGGTGAGCAGGTCGGAAGGAGTGGCGCCCTTGTAGCGCTCGACTTCGGTCTTGCCGAGGTAGGACGTGGACACGTCCAGGTCGTAGACGTCGTCGTAGCCGCGCCGGTCGCGCTCGGCGCCGCCTTCGTCGCCGCGCAGGCCGCCGACGTTGAGGGTGCCGGTGACGACGCCGTCCTGGGCGACGAGCTGCCGTTCGATGCTGATCGCGCCGGGGCTGCGTTCGCGCCACGTCAGGCCGGAGCCTTCCAGCAGCCGGGCCAGGGCCGCGCCGGCAGTGAAGCTGCCCTGCAGCCCGGCGCTGTGCCGGCCGCCGACCAGCGCGGGGTCGAAGCTCAGGGAGAGGCCGGCGGTGGCGGCCAACCGATTCAGCGCCCCGGCCAGCGGCCCCGGCGGAATGTCGAAGCGCTGCGGGCGCTGGGCAGTCTGCGCGCCGGCCGGCTCGGCGGCCAGCAGCGGCGCGGCCGGCGCCAGGGCCAGCAGGCAGGCCAGGGCGAGCGGCGCGGCGCGCGGTGGACGAAGGTTTTGCATCGGTGCCCCTTTCGGAATGGGTGGAAATGAGGTGTTCATTTCCTATGCCCGGCGACGCGGCAAAAGGGGACAGACCGGCGGAAAAAAGATCAGCGCGCCGCCACGGTGACCCAGTAGCGGCTGCGGTAATGGACGCGCACCGGAAAGGTGTCCTGCAGCAGGCGCAGCGCCTTGTCGGTGTCGGCGAGCTGGAACACGCCGGAAACCGGCAGGGCGGCCACGGCCGGGTCGCAGCGCACGATGCCGCCGCGGTAGCGCGCCAGTTCGGCCACCACGTCGCCCAGCGGCATGGATTCGGCATGCAGGATGCCGCCGGTCCAGTCCACCATGTGCCGGCTCAGGGCCGCGGCGGGCGCGACGCCGGCGCCGTCGAACATGGCCTGCCCGCCCGCCGTCACGATGCGGGCGGCCTCGGCGGCGGCGGCCGGCGACACCCGCACCGCGCCCTCTTCCACCGCCAGCCGGCTATATCCGTCGAACTGGCGCACCGCGAACCGGGTGCCCAGCGCCTGCAAGCGGCCGTGCCGGGTGTCGACCAGGAAGGGGCGCGCCGGCACCTGCGGGTCGGGGGCGGTGTGCACCAGCACTTCGCCGCGCAGCAGCACGAGCAGGCGCTCATGGGGGCCGTGGCGCAGGTCCACGCGGGTGTCGGTGTTCAGGTAGAGCAGGCTGCCGTCGTCCAGGCGGACCTGGCGCTGCTCGCCGACGGCGCTGCGGTAGTCGGCCACGGCGTACTGCCACGGTTCGCGCCGCCAGGCCAGCCACGCCAGCGGCACCCCGGCCAGTAGGCCGGCGAAGGCGCCCAGCGCGGCGCGGCGGCCATGGCGCCGCATGCGCCGCAGCGGCGCCGCGCCGACGGCGCCGGGCACGCCGCCGACCAGGCTGGCCAGTTGCTCGGCGCGCTGCCAGGCGCGCGCGTGCTCGTCGCTGCTCGCCAGCCATTTCCGCCAGGCGCGGCGGTCGGCGTCGTCCACGACGTCGTCGTGCAGCCGGACCAGCCATTCGGCGGCTTCATGCAGGATTTCGGGGCGGATCGCGCCGGCGGGGACGGAGGCGGACATGGCTTCAGTCCAGACCAAGCAGGCAGGCGGCGAAGGCCTTGGCCATGTAGCGTTTGACGCTGCGCAGGTCCACGTTCAGTTGCAGGGCGATCTCGGCGTACTTGAGGCCGTCGAGCTGCGACAGCAGGAAGGCTTCGCGCACCCGCGCCGGCAGCCCGTCGAGCAGGCGGTCGATGCGCATCAGCGCGTCGATGGCGATCTGGCGCTGTTCCGCCGAGGGCGCCATGGGCTCGGGCAGCCCGGCCAGCACTTCCAGGTAGGCCCGTTCCAGCGCCCGGCGCTGGCGCAGGTTGATGACCAGGCCGTTGGCGATGCAGGTGAGGTAGGCGCGCGGCTCCTCGATGGCGACCGCCTCTTGCCGGGTGAGCAGGCGGACGAAGGTGTCGTGGGCCAGGTCGGCGGCCGTGCAGGAATCGCCCAGCCGTTTGAGCAGCCAGCCGCGCAGCCAGTTGTGATGACCGGCGTACAGGGTTTCGACTTGCTGATGAAGCGCGGATTCGGTGGCGGCCACGATACCCTTCCTGTTCCTAGCGGCCGACGGAAGGAACGGCCTTGGTTCAGATGAGAATTGTTCTTATTCTAAATACCTCGCAGGGAAAACGGCAAGCCAGGACCAGCGGCGGCGCGCCGGTGCATCAGTGGGCGCTGCAGGGCGTGGGCATCGCCTACAAGTCGCGCCTGGACATCCGCGCCGACCTGGAAGCCGGCCGCCTGATCGAGCTGTTCCCGGAAGCCGGATACGAGCCGGTGTCGCTGTACGCCGCCTACCCCACCTGGGGCGGCGCCAGCCGGCGCGGGTCAAGGCGCTGGTGGATCATCTGGAGCGGGCCTTTGCCCAGCTCCAGCGACTTCCGGCGGAGACTGCGGTTTCACCCGCAGCGCGGCGATCACGCCGGCCACCAGCAGCGCGATGCCGGCCAGAATGAGCAGCACCGGCCACTGGCCGCGCAGGATGAAGGCGTAGGCGAACGCGGAGAGGGTCTCGAACACGATCAACTGGCCCACCAGCGCCGTGGGCAGGCGCTGGCTGGCCTGGTTCCAGCACAGGGTGCCGAGCCAGGAGGCGAACAGGCCGATAGCGAACATCAGGCCGATGAAGAAGGCCGGACGCGGGCCGAAGGGCATGGAGAACTCCGCCTCGCCCAGCGCCATGCCACCCCACAGCAGCCCGTAGCCGGTCAGCGCCAGCGGCAGCGTGGCCACGCCCTGGGCCGTGGCCCAGGCGCGGGGGCTGCGCTCCGGGTGGGCGCGCAGCCAGTCCGCGTTGCGCAGCGGATACCAGGTCCAGCACGCCACCGCCCCCACCGCGAGCAGGGCGCCGAGGGCGTAGCGGCCCACGTCGGCCGCGGCGTCCGCCCGCAAGGCTGCAAACTCGGCTTGGTTCACGCAGGCGATGCCGGCGGCGATGAAGAGCAATGGCAAGGCCAGCCGCCGCCACGGCAGGCGGCCATCGCGGGCGCCGTTGCGCAGGTTGGCGCACACGGCGATGACCACCGGCAGGGTGCCGATGATCATGGTCGGCAGCGGCCCGCCGGCACGCTGGATGGCACTGGCGAGGAAGAGGTAGTAGAGCAGGTTGCCGATGGCGGCGAGCTTGAGCGCCTCGATCCAGTCGGCGCGGGTGAGCAGCGCCAGCGCGCGGCGGTCCGCCCAGGCCAGCGGCAAGGCGATCAGGCCGAAGGCGAGGTAGCGCCCGACGGTCTGCAGGGTGGCCGGGTAGTCCGGCAACAGCAGCGGGCCGACGAACACCAGGCCCCACATCAGCCCGGCGGCCAGCGCGTAGAGGGTTCCGATCCACATGGTCGCGCCAGTGTGGCAGCGGGCGCGACGGCAGTCTTGTACCGGATTGCGGTCCGTGCCGCGTCAGGCGCGCAACTGGCGCTGGTAGCGCGCCGGGGTCACGCCGTAGCGGCAGGCGAAGGCGCGGGTGAGATGAGCCTGATCGGCGAGACCGGCCGCCGCCGCGACCTGCGCCGGGCGCACGCCGGCGGCGAGCAGGCGCTTGGCTTCGGCCAGGCGCAGCGCCATCAGCATCTGCTGCGGGCTGACGTGGTACTGGGCGCGGAAGCTGCGCAGGAAGTGCCAGGGGCTCAGGCCCGCCACCGTGGCCAGATCGTCCAGCGTCAGGCGTTCGGCGATACGGGCGTGCAGGTAGTCGAGCACTGGACCGAAGCGCGGCGCGGCGCCACCGTGCGCACCGCGCCCCACGGTCGCATGGGGACGGAAGAGCGCCAGCAGTTCGGCCAGCAGGCTGTCGAAGGCGAGGGACTCGCGCGCCGCCCACAGGGCGTCGAGCAGGGCGGTGGCGCGCCGGGCCGCGGCGGGGTTCTGCCGCACCGCGTCGCGGAAATGCCAGCCCCGCTCGCCGGTGACCCGCTCCGCCAAATCCGGGTCCACGTAGAGCATGCGGTAGCGCCAGCCGCCGTCGGTTTCCGCCCGGCCGGTATGCAGTTCCCCGGGGTTCATCAGCAGCAGGGCGCCGGACGAGGCCAGGTGCTCGGCGCCCCGGTAGCGGAAGCGCTCCGCGCCGGTTTCGATGGCCCCCAGGCCGAAGCCGTCGTGGCTGTGGGGCTCGAAGGCGTGGCGCACGATGTGGGCACGGTAGCACTCCACCCCCGGCAGGTGGGCCGGGCGGCGGTAACGGGCCGCATCGCGGGGATCATCGAAGAACTGGGGCACGCCTTCCATGAGGGCACCATAGCACGCCGGATCAGGCGCCGCCGCGGCCCACCGGCAGCGCGCTGTGGTCCACCACCCGGCGCAGCACGAAGCTGGAATGCACGCCGGTGACGCCGGGAATGCGGGTGATGCGCTGGAGCAGCAGTTCCTGGTAGGCGTCCATGTCGGCCACCACCACCTTCAGCTGGTAGTCCGCATCCTGGCCGGTGATCAGCAGGCATTCCTGCACTTCGGGGATCGCGGCCACGTCGGCCTCGAAGCGCTCGAAGCGCTCCGGCGTGTGGCGGTCCATGGAGATGTGAATGAGCGCCATCAGCGCCAGACCCAGCCTCTTCGCGTCCAGCAGGGCCCGGTAGCCGGTGATGAGGCCGGATTCCTCCAGCGCGCGCACCCGGCGCAGGCAGGACGAGGGGGACAGGGCGACGCGGTCGGCCAGATCCTGGTTGCTGATGCGGCCATCGCGCTGCAGCAGTTCGAGGATGTGGCGGTCGTAGCGGTCGAGATGCATGCTGCTGGCCATGGAACATCACCGTTCGGATGAAAATTGCACGATTTATATCATACCTGCACGAATCTGCCTGAAATACCCCTGTCGCACCGCAACAACGCAATCAATCACCGCCCCGCCCTGCGTAACATTGCTCCATCCCCGAGCCGTAATCAGAACCCCTGGAGCGCCGCCATGATGTTGCAGGACCCTGCCGCCAAGTACCGCCCCTTCGCCCCCATCCGCCTCGCCGACCGCCAATGGCCCAACCGGGTCATCGACAAGGCCCCCATCTGGATGAGCACCGACCTGCGCGACGGCAACCAGGCCCTGTTCGAGCCCATGAACGTGGAACGCAAGATGCGCATGTTCCGCACCGTGTGCGCGGTGGGCTTCAAGGAGATCGAGGTGGGCTTTCCGTCGGCGTCGCAAACCGACTTCGACTTCGTCCGCCACCTGATCGAAGGCGGCCACGTGCCGGCGGACGTGACCATCGAGGTACTCACCCAGGCCCGCGAAGACCTCATCCGCCGCACCATGGCATCCATCCGCGGGGCGCGCCGGGCCATCGTGCACGTCTACAACGCCACCTCGCCGGCCTTCCGGGAGATCGTGTTCGGTATGGAGAAGCCCGAGGTGGTCGCCCTGGCCGTCTCCGCGGTGCGGCTCATCAAGGAGACCGCCGCCAGCATGCCGGACACCGAGATCGTGCTGCAGTACAGCCCGGAGACCTTCTCGGCCACGGAACTGGAATTCGCCAGGGAGGTGTGCGACGCGGTGACCGCGGAATGGGGCGCGACGCCGGCGAACAAGGTCATCCTCAACCTCCCCGCCACGGTGGAGGTCGCCACCCCCAACGTCTACGCCGACCAGGTGGAATGGATGCACCGCCACCTCGCCCGCCGCGACAGCGTGATCCTCTCGCTCCACCCCCACAATGACCGCGGCACGGGCGTGGCCGCCGCCGAACTGGGCATGATGGCCGGCGCCGACCGGGTGGAGGGCTGCCTCTTCGGCAACGGGGAGCGCACCGGCAACGTGGACATCGTCACCCTGGCGCTCAACCTCTACACCCAGGGCGTCTCGCCCGGGCTCGACTTCTCCGACATCAACGCGGTTGCGCGCACCGTCGAGTACTGCAACCAGTTGCCCATCCACCCACGCCACCCCTATGTGGGGGATCTCGTGTTCACGGCCTTCTCCGGCTCCCACCAGGACGCCATCAGGAAGGGATTCGCCGCCCAAAAGGCGGACGCCCCGTGGAACGTGCCCTACCTGCCCATCGACCCCGCCGACCTGGGCCGCAGCTACGACTCGGTGATCCGCGTGAACAGCCAGTCCGGCAAGGGCGGCATCGCCTACCTGCTGGAGACCGAGTACGGCATCGCCATGCCGCGCCGCCTGCAGGTGGAGTTCTCCCGCGAGGTGCAGAAGGTGACGGATGCCACCGGCACCGAGATGAGCGCCGCGGCGATCTGGGAGCTCTTCAGCGCCACCTATCTCGCCACGGCTGAACCCGTGCGCTACGTGGAGCACCACCTCTTCGAGCACGGGCAGATGCAGGGCATCCGCCTGGTGGTGGAGATCGCCGGCACGCGGCACCTGCTCAAGGGCGAGGGCAACGGCCCCATCGACGCCGCGGTGCATGCGCTGCAGGGCGCCGGCATCCACGCCACCGTACGCAGCTACGAGGAACGCTCGCTGGCCCCCAGCCACGACGCCGGCGAAGCGCGCGCCTGCGCCTTCCTGGAACTCACCGCGGACGGCCGCGGCGACCGCTACGGCGTGGGGCTGGACGGCAACATCGTCACCGCGTCCATCCGGGCGCTCGTGAGCGGTGTGAACCGCCTCGGCGTGGAAGCCGCCGGCACGCCACGCACGCTGGCGGCCTGAGCGGGACGAAAGGGTTCAGGGGCGCGCCGGCGCGTCCCCGAGCCGGCGTTCCAGCAAGCGCAGGCGTTCCTCGATGGCGCTGCCCACGCGGATCTGCGGGTTGGAGTAGCCGTCGTCCTTGCCCGCCTCCTTCTCCCGCTGCTCGATCAGCGGGCGCGCCGCGGCGTGGGCTTCGGCGAAGGAACGGGTGTGGCTGCGCAACTGCTCGTCGAACACGGCGCGGCCGAAGTAGGTCAGCTCGGAGCGGCGCCCGCAGCCGTAGGAGGTGTTCTCTGCGTCCGCTGCGGTCATCACCAGCGTGTGCTCGTCGGCCAGCGGCTCGATCCAGTTCCCCGAATAGCAGGCCGACACGGAGATGACCCGGTTGCGGATGCCCGCCTGGTCCAGCCACTGCTTGAGAATCTCCGGAGTGATCGCCTCCACCGTCATGGGCCAGAAGCTCGCCGCCAGTTCGCCATCCGCCGCGCCGTGGGAGGTCAGGTGCAGGAACAGGATGTCCTCCTCCCTGTCCATCAGGTGCGCCACGTGGTGGATGGCCCGCTCCAGGTTCAGCGGCGTCGCCCACGGCCACTGCTCCAGCGTGTCCACGCTGTTGACCAGTTGCAGGGTGTGGCGGCCGGCGCCGAAGCGCTGCTGCATGACCTCGGCCACCATGGCGCTTTCGCGGCGGAACACGTCCTCGTAGCCGTAGGGCGCGAAGGTCAGCGCGTACAGCTCCACCTCGCCGGGGCGCTGGCCTTCCAGCTCCTGCAGGCGCTCGGCGAGCAGCTTGGGCTGGCGTTCCATCAAGCCTTGAGTCAGGCGCAGCCATTCGCGCTTGTCGGACGACTCGCTGTCGGACTCCCGGGCCACCCATAGGGCTTCCCCGTTCTGGCTGCCCTCGAATACATTCATGCCCAGCACCAGCACCGCCGCCCCGGCGGCCAGCACCCGGCGCCCGGTGCCGCGCATCAGCACCAGCCAGTGGGCCAGGCCCATCACGCCCAAGGCGGCGATCCATGCGCCCCACCACACCATGGGTGGAACCACCTCCTGCGGCACCCGCACCGCCAGGGCGCCCAGCGGCAGGAAGACGACCGCGAGGAAGCAGCCCTGGGCCAGCAGCAGGCAGAACAGGTGTGCCGCGCCGGGTGCGCGGATCGCAGGGTCGCCGGTGCGGCGCAGGTACAGCGCATAGCACAGCCAGGCCGCCAGCAGGGTGCTCAGCCAGCCGAAGAGCAGCGTGCGCAGATTGAAGTCCGCCGGCCCCACCACCCACAGGCGCTGCAGCCCGACCGCAGCGCCCACGCTGATGGCGAACAGGACGAGCATGACCGCGGGGCCGGCAACGAGCCCCTCCCAGCGCGGGCGCCGCAATACGCCCGTGCGCACGCCCTCGCGCAGCCAGTACAGCGCCTGGATGGCCAAGCCGTCCCGCACCGTGGCGGGCGTCGCGCCCGACTCTGTCGTCGTCGTTCGATCCATGGGTTCCGTCTCCCGGCAGAAGGCCGGGATTATGCATCAAACATGAATGCCTAGTCGTTCACGGGGCCGGCGCTTTCCAGCGCCTGCAGGCGGCGCGCCAGGAAACGGCGCTCGGCGGCGTGGCGCGACAGGTCCAGCGCACGGCGATAGGCGGCGCAGGCTTCCTCGATGCGGCCGAGCCGCCGGCACAACTCGGCCTGGGCGGCCTGGGCCGGGCCGTAGGCCCCCGCTTCCCCGTGCCCGAGCAGCGCGTCGAGCAGCGCCAGCCCGGCGCCGCTGCCGTCGCGCATCGCCACCGCCACCGCCCGGTTCAGTTCCACCACCGGCGACGGCGCCAGGCGCAGCAAGGCATCGTAGAGGTCCACGATCTGCGCCCAGTCGGTATCGGCCGCGCAGGCGGCCTCCGCATGTACGGCGACGATGGCCGCCTGCAGCGTATACCGGCCGCAGCCGCGGCTGCCCAGCGCTTCATCCACCAGCACGCAGGCTTCGGCGATCAGCAGCGCATCCCAGCGGCTGCGGTCCTGCTCGGCCAAGGGTACCGCTTCGCCCTGGGGCGTAGTGCGCGCCGGGCGGTGCGCCTCGGTGAGCAGCATCAGCGCGAGCAGGCCGCGCACCTCCGCCTCCGGGAGCAGTTCGGCCAGTTCCCGCCCCAGGCCGATGGCCTCGATCGCCAGGTCGGCGCTGGCCGGCGCGGTGGCGGCCGACGCGAGGCAACCCGCGTCGAACATCTGGTGGATGACCTGCAGCACCAGTTCCAGGCGCCCCGCCAGTTCGCCGGGCGGCGGCAGCTCGTAGGGCAGACCCAGCGCGCGGATGCGCTTTCTGGCCCGCGCGATGCGCTGCGCCATGGTGGACGCCGGGGTCAGGAAGGCGGCGGCCACTTCCGCCGTGCTCAGCCCGCATGCCTCGCGCAGGGTCAGCGCCACGCGCGCCTGCGCCGGCAAGGCCGGGTGGCAGCACAGGAAGATCAGACGCAGACGGTCTTCGGCCGGGAATTCCGCATCCGCGTCCACCTCCGGCTCGCGGGCGCCCGTTTCGATGTGCCGGGCGAGCTTCGCCAGCGCGGGTTCAAGGTGAGCGCGCTCGCGCAGCCGGCCGAGTGCGCGCGAGCGCCCGGCGCATACCAGCCAGGCCCGCGGGCTGGACGGCAGGCCGTCGCACGGCCATTGGCGCGCGGCGGCGAGGAAGGCTTCGCGGAGCGCCGCCTCGGCGAGATCGAAATCCCCCAGCAGACGGATCAGCGTCGCCTTCACCCAGCGCGCCTCGGCCCGGCAGATGCCCTCGATGGCCGCCTGCAGCGGTCCGGCTGTGTACTCTCCCATGATTCATCCGGGCCTCGGGGCCCCCAATCCAATCCGTTGCTTCATCGTAGGATACCCGCGGCGTTTCGCCGAAAGAAATAGGGTTTGTACGGCATTTTCCCTGCCGGCCTGCCGATCCGTCCGCTTCAGCGGCGCGCGATGTCCTGGAGCCCCATCGCCATCCGCAGCCGCCGCACCGCCTCCGTCGCCTGGCGCTCGTCCAGGTTGCCGTAGCCCAGTACCAGGCCGTTGCAGGCGAGCGGCGGCAAGGCGTAGCGCGACAGCGGCCGCACGCCCAGGCCCAGGGCGGCGGCGCGGCGGGCGATCTCGCCGTCGGGCAGGTCCGGCGGCAACCACAGGGTGAGATGCAGCCCCGCCTCGCCGCCGGTGACGGCCAGCTCCGGACCGGGCCGGCGCACCAGCGCCTCGCGCAGCGCGGCCTGGCGGCGTTCGTAGTGGCGGCGGGTGCGGCGCAGGTGGGCGGTGTAGTGGCCGCGGCGGATGAAATCCGCCAGTGCCGCCTGCTCAATGGCATGGCCGGGGCGGGTGGCCTGGACGGCGGCGCGCACGAAGTCTGCAGCCAGCGCCTGCGGCACCACCAGGTAGCCCATGCGCAGGCCCGGATAGAGCGTCTTGCTGAAGGTGCCGGCATACACCACCGGCGCGTCCGGCTGCAGGCCGAAGAGCGCCGGCAGCGCCGGGGCGCCGCGGCGGAACTCGCTGTCGTAGTCGTCTTCCACGATCCAGGCGCCCGCCGCCCGCGCGCCGTCGAGCAGCGCCAGGCGGCGCGCCAGGCTCATCACCCGGCCGGTCGGATACTGGTGGGAGGGGGTGAGCAGGATCAGGCGCGGGCGGTGCGCCTGCCAGTCCGCCGCGGCCGGCGCGGCGCCGGCCGCGTCCACGGCCAGTGGGTGCAGGCGCAGCCCGGCCAGGCCGAGCACCGTGCGCGCGGCCGGATAGCCGGGGTTCTCCACCCACGCGGTGTCGCCCGCGTCCGCCAGCAGGCGGGCACCCAGGTCCAGCCCGGCCTGGGTGCCGCCGGTGATCACGATCTGATCGGCGCGTACCGCGAAACCGCGCTCCGCGCACAGGTGTTCCGCCAGCGCCGCACGCAACCCTTCCTCGCCGCCGTGGGGCGCGTAACCGAGGCGGTGCGGGGTGGCGGCGCGCCAGGCGCGCTCCAGGCAGGCCCGCCAGGCGCGGAAGGGGAACAGGCCGAAATCCGGCAGGCCGGGGGCGAGCAGCAGGGTCTCGCCCTCCGCCCCGGCCTCGGGCCGCAGCGCCGCGGCGGCCCGGCGGGAGAGGCCGGGCAGGACGGCCGCGCGCGCCTCGGTGCGGGGCGGCGGCGCGGCCAGTTGTGCCACCCGGGTGCCATGGCGGCCGGCGGCCAGGCAGCCTTCCGCCGCCAGTTGCTCGTAAGCGTACAGCACGGTGTTGCGCGCAATGTTCAACTCTGCCGCCAGGCTGCGGCTCGCCGGCAGGCGGATGCCGGGCGCCAGCCGGCCGTCCACGATGGCCGCGCGCAGGCGCTGGTAGATCAGTTGCTGGCGCGGCAGGCCGGCCGGCACGGGCTCGGCCAGCAGCCAGTGGAAACCGCCTGCCGCACTGGCGGCCGGCGGGAGAGGCTGGCGGGGCGGGGTCGGCATGGTGGCTCCATGATCTGAGGGTCCGGTGGAACTATGGATGGTGCCACGCAGATTCTAGTCTTGCGACCACGGCCGCCGAGCGTGCGGCCCTTTCGCCCACGGAGCCTGCCCATGACGCACCCCCGCCCGTCCCCCTCCCTTGCCCCCTCCTCCCGCACCCGCGTGCGCCGCCTGCCGGACCGCGCGCACTACGACTTCGACACCGTCGCGGCGGTGGTCGACGCATCCCGCCTATGCACCATCGCCTTCGCCTGGAACGGCTCGGTGCATGCGCTGCCCACCGCGCACTGGCGCGACGGCGACCACCTCTACATCCACGGCGCGCGCGCCTCGCGCATGCTGCAGGCGCTGGTGCAGGACGAATGCTGCGTCAGCGTGGCGCGGGTGGACGGGCTGGTGTTCGCCCGCTCGGCCTTTCACCATTCCATGAACTACCGTTCCGCGGTGATCTACGGCCGCTTCGAGGCGGTCGAGGACGCGGCGGCCAAGGAGGCCGCCCTGCGCGCCTTCATCGAACGCCTGGCGCCGGGGCGGTGGACGCAGTTGCGCCCGGTGAGCGCCAAGGAAGTCCACGCCACCACCGTGCTGCGCCTGCCGCTCGCGGAAGCCTCGGTCAAGATCCGCGACTGGGGCGTCAAGGACGATGCCGAGGACATGGACTGGCCGGTCTGGGCCGGCGTGGTGCCGCTGGACGTGGTCACCGGCCCGCCGCAGACCGACCCGGCGAGCGTGGTGGGCGCGGCCCCTGCCGTCCCGGCCTGAAGCGGACCGGCGCCATCCCGTTACAGGCTCTCGTAGAGCCCGACGACGACTTCCATGCTTTCCAGGATGCGCTCGCTGGTGGTGGCCACATTGAGGGACCGCTTCGCGGTGCTCTCTTCCCGCTGGTCCAGCGCATCCCTGAAGAACAGCCATTGCTGCTCGACCAGTTGCAGTTCGCGGCGCAGGTTGTCGGTATTGCTGGACGCCGCGTTGAGTTCGCGCAGCGCCGCGGTGAATTCCTTGCGCGCGGTGTTCAGTTTGCCGGCGAGGTCCGGCTCCGCAACCTGCCACGACTGGGCGTGATACAGCTTCGCCATGCGCTGCGACAGCATGCGCTGGCGCCCGGACAGGTTGACGAGATGGCCCGCGGTGCTGCCCGCGTGCTTTTCCAGCAGGCGAGTGGCCTGGTCGGCCAGCGCCAGCACGTCGTCGGACAGCCGCAATACCGTGGCGGCGCCCTCGCGGCTCGGCGGCTTGCCGATCAGCGCATCCTTGTAGGCCAGCCAGCGCGCTTCGAGCTGCAGGCAGGTGTCGCGGATCTCGCCGGTCGGGGCAAAATTCTTCAGTTCCACCAGTTGCCGGTCGAACAGCGCCATGGACTGTTCGAGGACGCGCCGGGAGCGGGGCACATCCACCTGCAGGCCGATCTGCAGATAGGCCTTGGCCATGCGCTGGGACAGCATGCGTTCCCGGCCGGCCTTGTTGATGGCGGTATTCAGGTCGGTGATCTGGGCCTGCGCGCCGGCGGGGATGACGAGCAGCGCGCACGCTGCCAGCATCGGCAGCAGGCATCGGGTGAGGCGGATGAGGGACATCGTGGGTCTCCGTACGCGAGGCCGGCGGGCGCGGGCCTGCCGGGCGGCGAACGGGGTATGTCCGCGCGCGGGGAGGAGTCTAGGGCGGCAGCACGGTATTTTTTTATGATTTCAATCAAATCGGGTATGCCGGTCTGGACGGCCGGGGCGGGTGCGGCGCGGGCCGGCGATCTTTCGCGGAGGCACTGGCCCGCAGACGGCAATCCCCATAGAATCACTGAAGCATATTCCATGGAGATTGACAGAATGCCGCCGCACTTCCGCTCCATCGTACTGGCCCTGCTGCTGGCCGCCGGCTGGCCGTCCTCCGTCGTGGCGGAGGCGCCCGCGCCGGCGGTCATGCTGGCCGAACGCTACCGCACGGACATCGACCCCGCCGCCTACTGGGTCAGCGAGAAGCTCGACGGCGTGCGCGCGATCTGGGACGGCCACGGCCTGCGCCTGCGCAGCGGCGCGGCCATCGCTGCGCCGGCCTGGTTTGTCGCCGCCCTGCCGCCCGAACCCCTGGACGGCGAACTGTGGATGGGCCGGCGCAGCTTCGACCGCCTGTCCGGCCTGATCCGCCGCAATGCGCCGGACGACCCCGCGTGGCGGGAGGTGCGCTACATGATCTTCGACCTGCCCGGCGCAGCCGGCGATTTCAGCGCCCGCCTGGCCCGCCTGCGCCGGATCGTGGATGGCCGCGGCGCGGCCTGGCTGCAGGCGGTGCCGCAGCACCGGGTGGCCAACCACAGCGCCCTGCAGCGCCGGTTCGAGGAAACGGTGCGCGGCGGCGGCGAGGGCCTGATGCTGCACCGGGCCGATGCGCAGTGGATGCCGGGGCGCAGCAGCGCGCTGCTCAAGCTCACCCCCTGGCAGGACGCCGAGGCGCGCGTGCTCGCCCATCTGCCGGGCAAGGGCCGGCTACGGGGCATGACCGGCTCCCTGCTGGTGGAAACCCCGGACGGCCGCCGCTTCCGCCTGGGCAGCGGCCTCACCGACGCCCTGCGGCGCGACCCGCCGCCCCTCGGCACCCTGGTCACCTACCGCTACCGCGACCTCACCCCCTCCGGCCTGCCGCGCTTTCCCCGTTTCCTGCGCCCGCGCGACCTGCCTTGAGGCGCCCCACGCGCCGCGTCCTGCGCTAAGCTGCAAGCGACGCCCAGCGTAGCGGAGCCCTGCATGGAAACCGCCGACACGATCCACGCCTTCTGGTTCGGTTCCGACGGCGACGCGAGCGCCCACCAGTCCGCGCTGTGGTGGGGCAAGCGCGCGGAGGCCGACGCGGAAATCCACCGCCGCTTCGCCGCCCTGGTCGGCCGCACGGCGGCCGGCGAACTGGACGGGTGGCTCGCCACGGCCGACGAAGCCGTCTTCCTGCAGCAACCCGACTCTTCCTTCTGAGGGGACGCGCATGGCGAAGCGCGGTGCGCCGGTCTAGATTATCAGGACCGGTTCCGCCGCCCGGGGCGGTCGCCCCGCTGCCCGCCATGCCCCGCATCGTCTTCGCTCCCGCGATCCAGCGCCATCTGCCCATCCCGCCGCAGGAAGTTGTCGCCACCACCGTACACGAAGCGCTGGAAGCAGCATTCGGCAGTCAGCCCATGCTGCGTGGCTACATCCTGGACGACCAGGGCACGCTGCGCCGCCATGTGGCGGTATTCGTGGATGGCGCCGCGCTGCGCGACCGGCGCCGGCTGGGTGATGCGCTCGGCCCCGCCAGCGAGGTATACGTGGTGCAGGCGCTGTCCGGCGGCTGAAGCCCCCCGACGAGGACAGGAGGCCCCATGAACGACCGGCTGCTCATCGCCACCCGCAAGGGCCTGTTCATCCTGCTGCGCAACGGCGCCGGCCTGTGGCAGCAGGCCCCGCCCCATTTCGCCGGCGAACCGGTCAGCGTGGCGCTGGCCGACCCGCGCGACGGCACGCTGTATGCCGCGCTCAACCTCGGCCATTTCGGCGCCAAGCTGTGGCGCAGCCGGGACGGGGGCGCGCACTGGGAAGCCTGCGCGGTGCCCGTGTACCCGCCCCAGCCGGAAGCCGCCGAGCCGCCACCACCGCCCGCCCCCGACCAACCGCCGCCCGCCCCCTGGTCGCTGCAGCAGATCTGGGCGCTGGAAGCCGGCGGCGGCGACCGGCCGGGCGTGCTGTGGGCCGGCACCATCCCCGGCGGGCTGTTCCGCTCCTCCGACGGTGGCGAGAACTGGACGCTGGTGCGCAGCCTGTGGGACCGCCCGGAGCGCACCCAGTGGTTCGGCGGCGGCTACGACCACCCGGGCATCCACTCCATCTGCATCGATCCCCGCGACAGCCGCCACCTCACGCTGGCGGTCTCCTGCGGCGGCGTGTGGCAGAGCGCCGACGACGGCGACACCTGGACCTGTTCGGCCGCCGGCATGGTGGCCGACTACATGCCGCCCGAACGGCGCGAGGACCCGGTGGCGCAGGACCCGCACCGCCTCGCCCAATGCGCCGCACAGCCGGAGGTGTTGTGGGTACAGCACCACAACGGCATCTTCCGCTCCACCGACAGTGGCCTGCACTGGCAGCGCCTGCATGCCCAACCGTCGAGCTTCGGCTTCGCGGTGGCGGCGCACCCGTCCGACCCGGACACCGCCTGGTTCGTGCCCGCGGTGAAGGACGAATGCCGCATCCCGGTGGACGGCCGCCTGGTGGTCACCCGCACGCGCGACGGCGGCGCAAGCTTCGAAGCCTTCGACCACGGCCTGCCGCGGGCGCCGGCCTACGACCTGGTGTATCGCCACGGCCTGGCGGTGGACGCCGGCGGCAGCCGCCTGGCGATGGGTTCGACCACCGGCAGCCTGTGGCTCTCGGAAAACGGCGGCGAGCACTGGCAGTGCCTCACCACCCACCTGCCGCCCATCCACGCGCTGCGCTTCGGCTGAGCGCGCCGCATCCCGGGGAGGACGCATGTGGACCACCCATGAAGTGTCCAACCAAGTGCCGCCCCTCGCGGACTACAACCTCTACGCCCGGGACACTGCGCTGCAGGAGGCGCTCGCCCGCGAAGGGGCCGGCGCCCACGCCGCCGTCCTGCACGCCTGGGGCGAGGAACTCGGACGCGCCGAGACGCTGGCCCTGGGCGACGCCGCCAACCGCCACCCGCCCCAGCTCGCCACCCACGACGCCCAGGGCCGGCGGGTGGACCGGGTGGACGTCCACCCCGCCTGGCACCGCCTCACGGCCCTGCTCCACGCCCACGGCGTGCACGCCGCCGCCTGGCTGGATGCGCAGCCCGGCGCCCACGTCGCCCGCGCCGCGGCCTTCTACCTGCACGGCCAGGTGGAAGCCGGCAGCCTGTGCCCGGTCACCATGACCTTCGCCGCCCTGCCCCTGCTGCGCCGCGAGCCGGCATTGTGGGCGCTGCTGGCCGGCAAGTTCGCCTCGCGCGACTACGATCCGCGCGACCTGCCGCTGGCCGACAAGGGCAGCGCCACGCTGGGCATGGGCCTCACCGAGAAGCAGGGCGGCTCCGACCTGCGCGGCAACACCACCACCGCCCGCGCGCTGGCCGGCGGCGGGCGCGGCGCCGAGTACGCCCTGGTCGGCCACAAGTGGTTCTACTCCGCCCCGGCCTGTGACGCCCACCTGGTGCTGGCGCGGGACGACGAGGCCCTGTCCTGCTTCTACGTGCCGCGCTGGGGGCCGGACGGCGAACGCAACGGGGTACGCATCCAGCGCCTCAAGGACAAGCTCGGCAACCGCTCCAACGCCTCCGGCGAAGTGGAATTCCACGACGCCCTGGGCATCCTGGTGGGCGAACCCGGGCGCGGCATCCCCACCCTGATCGAGATGGCGGCCCAGACCCGGCTCGACTGCGTGCTGGGCAGCGCCGCGCTGATGCGCCGCGCGCTGGTGGAAGCGCTGCACCACGCCCGCCACCGCAGCGCCTTCGGCCGTCCGCTCATCGAGCAGGACCTGATGCGCAACGTGCTGGCCGACCTGGCACTGGAAAGCGAAGCCGCCCTCGCGCTCGCCCTGCATCTGGCCGCCGCCGTCGATGCCGAGCACGGCGGCGGCGAACAGGCCGCATTGGCCCGCGCCCGGCGCCGCATCCTGACCCCGGCGGCCAAGTTCTGGGTGTGCAAGCGCGCCGCCGCCTTCACCGCGGAATGCATGGAAACGTGGGGCGGCAACGGCTACGTGGAGGACGGCCCCATGCCGCGCCTGCTGCGGGAGGCGCCGGTGAACTCGATCTGGGAAGGCTCGGGCAACGTGATGTGCCTGGACGTGCTGCGCGCCATCGCCCGCGATCCGGACGCCGCCGCGCTGCTGTTCCACGACCTGGCCCAGGGCTGCGCCGCCGAGCCGCGCCTGCTGCGCCCCCTGCACGCCCTCACCACCCAACTCAACAGCCCCGGCGACAGCGAGTGGCAGGCCCGCTCCATCGCCACGCAACTGGTGCTGCTGGTGCAGGCCACCCTGCTGCGCCGGCACGCCCCGCCCGCCGTGGCCGACACCTTCATCGCCAGCCGCTTCGAACACCCCGCCGGCCAGGTGGCGGGGCTGCTGCCGGATGCGGAGACTGCCCGGACGCTGATCGAGCGCGCCTGGGTGGATTGACGCAAACGGCCGTTCGCTTTCCGGACGTTCATCGTCTTTCTGATCGCTGCCGGGCGCGAGTCCGTTCTGCTGCGCCGCGACAGGCATCGCCTTCATCATTCCGGCACGCGGGACTCCTGATGGTGCGGCATCGCACCATCTCCGTTCAGGCACGTGGATTGCGATTGCCCAGGCGGCGCGGCGCCCCCCGGCACCGCCATCCACAACAAGGAACGGAGACACTCATGGAAGTCCATACCGCATCCCGCGTGGAGGTGATGGGCATCGATGCCGGCGGCACGATGACCGACACCTTCTTCGTGCGCGAAGACGGCCGCTTCGTGGTCGGCAAGGCGCAGAGCAACCCGGCGGACGAATCGCTCGCCATATTCAATTCCTCCCAGGACGCGCTGGCGCACTGGGGCCGCGACGTGGACCAGGTCTATCCGGAACTGGTCACCTGCGTGTATTCCGGCACCGCCATGCTCAACCGGGTGGTGCAGAGGAAGGGCCTGGACGTAGGCCTGATCGTGAACCGCGGCTTCGAGCAGGTGCACTCCATGGGCCGGGCGATCCAGAGCTACCTGGGCTATGCGCTGGAAGACCGCATCCATCTCAACACCCACCGCTACGACGAGCCGCTGGTGCCCCTGTCCCGCACCCGCGGCGTGACCGAACGCACCGACGTGCAGGGCGAGATCGTGATCCCGCTGCGGGAGGACGAGGTGCGCCAGGCCACCCGTGAGCTGGTGGAGGCCGGCGCCAGGGCCATCGTCATCTGCCTCTTGCAGTCCCACAAGAACGAGACCAGCGAGAAGCGCGCGCGCGACGTGTGCCGCGAGGAACTGGCCACGCTGGGCGTGGACATCCCCGTGTTCGCCTCGGTGGACTACTACCCCTCGCGCAAGGAAAGCCACCGCATCAACACCACGGTGCTCGAAGCCTATGCCGCCGAGCCCTCGCGGCAGACCCTGCAGAAGGTCAGCGACCGCTTCAGGAAGCAAGGCGCCAAGTTCGACCTGCGCGTGATGGCGACCCACGGCGGCACCATCTCGTGGAAGGCCAAGGAACTCGCGCGCACCATCGTCTCCGGCCCCATCGGCGGGGTCATCGGCTCCCGCCTGCTGGGCGAGGCCCTGGGCTACGAGAACATCGCCTGCTCCGACATCGGCGGCACCTCCTTCGACATGGCGCTGATCACCAAGGGCAGCTTCTCCATCGCCTCCGACCCGGACATGGCGCGCCTGGTGCTGTCCCTGCCACTGGTGGCGATGGATTCCGTGGGCGCCGGCGCGGGCAGCTTCGTGCGCATCGACCCCTACAGCGGCGGCATCAAGCTGGGGCCGGATTCCGCGGGCTACCGGGTCGGCACCTGCTGGCCGGAAAGCGGGCTGGACACGGTGTCGGTATCCGACTGCCACGTGGTGCTGGGCTACCTCAACCCGGACAACTTCCTCGGCGGCGCCATCAAGCTGGACGTGCAGCGCGCCCGCGACCACATCCAGGCGCAGGTCGCCGACCCGCTGGGCCTCTCGGTGGAAGACGCGGCGGCCGGCGTCATCGAGCTGCTCGACCTGCAACTGCGCGACTACCTGCGCGCCAACATCAGCGCCAAGGGCTACAACGCGGCCGATTTCGTGTGCTTTTCCTACGGCGGCGCCGGCCCCGTGCACACCTACGGCTACACCGAGGGCGCGGGCTTCAGGGACGTCATCGTGCCGGCCTGGGCGGCGGGCTTTTCCGCCTTCGGCTGCGCCTGCGCGGATTTCGAGTACCGCTACGACAAGAGCGTGGACATCGCCGTGGCGCAGCACGGCAGCAGTGCCGAGAAGACCACCGCCTGCGGGACCGTCCAGGCCGCCTGGCAGGAACTGGCCGCCAAGGTGGTGGAGGAATTCGTCATCAACGGCTTCAAGCCGGAGGACGTGATCCTGCGCCCGGGCTACCGCATGCAGTACATGGGGCAGTTGAACGACCTGGAGATCGATTCGCCGATCACCGGCGCCGCCACCGCGGCCGACTGGGACCGCATGGTGGACGCCTTCGAGGACACCTACTCGCGGGTCTACGCGAGTTCCGCGCGTTCGCCCGAGCTGGGCTTCTCGGTCACCGGCGCGATCATGCGCGGCCTGGTGACGGTGCAGAAACCCGCCCTGCCCGAAGACCCGGAAGACGGCCCCGTGCCGCCCGATGCGGCCCGCCTGGGCACGCGCCCCTTCTACCGCAACGGCAGGTGGGTGGACGCGGTGCTGTGGAAGATGGAAGCGCTCAGGCCCGGCAACGAGATCACCGGCCCGGCCATCATCGAATCCGATGCCACCACCTTCGTCGTGCCCGACGGCTTCGCCACGCGGCTCGACAAGCACCGCCTTTTCCACCTCAAAGAAGTGAAGTGAGGAGACCGACATGAACATGATGAGCAACAAGGAAACCGGCTTCGCCGACCTGCTCGGCAACGGCCAGACCCTCAAGCAGTACCGCGACGCGATCCTCGAACGCACCCACGCCACCGGCCACTACAACGGCCTCACGCGGCTCGACCTGCGCGAATCGGACCCGATCCGCTACGAGAAGCTGTTCTCCAAGCTGCGCGGCGGCCTCGTGCATGCGCGGGAAACCGCCAAGAAGATCGCCGCCAGCCCCATCGTGGAGCAGGAGGGCGAACTGTGCTTCACCCTCTACAACGCCGCGGGCGACTGTGTGCTGACCTCCACCGGCATCATCATCCACGTGGGCACCATGGGGGCGGCGATCAAGTACATGATCGAGAACAACTGGGAGACCAACCCCGGCATCGATCCCGGCGACATGTTCACCAACAACGATTGCTCCATCGGCAACGTGCACCCCTGCGACATCGCCACCATCGTGCCGATCTTCGCCCACGGCAAGCTGATCGGCTGGGTGGGCGGGGTGACCCACGTGATCGACACCGGCGCGGTGACGCCGGGCTCCATGTCCACGGGCCAGGTGCAGCGTTTCGGCGACGGCTACATGATCACCTGCCGCAAGACGGGGGTGAACGACCAGCCCCTGCGCGACTGGCTGCACGAGAGCCAGCGCTCGGTGCGCACGCCCAAGTACTGGATCCTCGACGAGAAGACGCGCATCGCCGGCTGCCACATGATCCGCAGCCTGGTGGAGGAAGTGATTGCCGAGGAGGGCCTGGAGGCCTACGAGAAGTTCGCCTTCGAAGTCATCGAGGAAGGCCGCCGGGGGCTGGCCACGCGGCTGAAGGCCATGACCCTGCCGGGCAAGTACCGCAAGGTGGCCTTCGTGGACGTGCCCTACGCCCACCCGGACGTGCAGACCTCCTCGGCCTTCGCCAAGCTCGATTCCATCATGCACTCCCCGGTGGAGATGGAGATCCGCCGGGACGGCACCTGGCGCCTGGACTTCGAAGGCGCGAGCCGCTGGGGCTGGCACAGCTACAACGCCCACCAGGTCGCCTTCACCAGCGGCATCTGGGTGATGATGACCCAGACCCTGGTGCCCACCCAGCGCATCAACGACGGCGCCTACTACGGCACCGAGTTCCGCCTGCCCAAGGGCGCGTGGATGAACCCGGACGACCGCCGCACCGGCCACGCCTACGCCTGGCACTTCCTGGTCTCGGGCTGGAGCGCGCTGTGGCGCGGCCTCTCCCAGGCCTACTTCAGCCGCGGCTATCTGGAAGAGGTCAACGCCGGCAACGCCAACACCTCCAACTGGCTGCAGGGCGGCGGCATCAACCAGGACGGGGACATCCACGCGGTGAACTCCTTCGAGGCCAGCGCCTGCGGCACCGGCGCGGGCGCCATCAAGGACGGCCTCAACCACGCCGCGGCGATCTGGAACCCGGAAGGCGACATGGGCGACATCGAGATCTGGGAGATGGCCGAACCGCTCATCTACCTCGGGCGCAACGCCAAGGCCAATTCCGGCGGCTACGGCAAGTACCGCGGCGGCTGCGGTTTCGAGACCCTGCGCATGGTGTGGAAGGCCCAGGACTGGACCATGTTCTTCATGGGCAACGGCTTCATGAACAGCGACTGGGGCCTGATGGGCGGGTATCCGTCCGCCACCGGCTACCGCTTCGAGGCCCACAAGACCGGCCTCAAGGAGCGCATCGCCATCGGCGACAGCCTGCCGCTGGGCCCCGACGCCAACCCGGACGCGCCCGACTACGAGCACCACATCGACGCCGGCGCGCGGATCAAGCGCGACCACCAGTGCATGACCACCGAGGATTGCTACGAGAACTACGACCTCTACCTCAACTACCTGCGCGGCGGCCCCGGCTTCGGCGACCCGCTCGACCGGGAGCCCGAGGCCATCGCCCGCGACCTCAACAACGCCTGGCTGCTGCCCGAGTACGCCGAGAAGGTCTATGGCGCGATGATCAGCCAGGACGACAAGGGGGTGTGGAGCGTGGACGCCGCGGCCACCGCGAAGCGCCGCACCGAGGTGCGCAGGGAACGCCTCGCCCGCGCAGTGCCGACCCGCGAGTGGATGCACGAGGAACGCGAACGCATCCTCACCAAGCACGCCAGCGCGCCAGTGAAGCACATGTTCGCCACCAGCTTCGGCCTGTCGCAGAAATTCCTCGCCGAGTTCAAGGCCTTCTGGAACCTGCCCCAGGACTGGTCGCTGCCCGAGGACGAACTCGACGTGCCGTCCTACGGCTCCCGGTACCGCATGGACCTCTCGAAGATGCCCGACGTGAAAACCGTCGTGCTCGTCGAGGAGTGAGCCCCGCCATCCACCCGTGACACACGCCGCCGGCCACGGCCGGCGGCCCACACGAAATCAGGAGACACATCATGACGACCTACACCAAGGAACAGGTCAGCAAGCTCGTCGACGGCAAGCTCGACTGGGACACCACGCTGCGCATGCTCGCCATGCCCAAGGACAAGGAACGCTTCGCGCTCTACCTCGAGGCGCTGCAGAAGAAGGTGAGCTGGCCGGACAGGATCGTGCTGCCGCTGGGGCCCCACCTCCACATCGCCCAGTCGGCGCAGACGAAGCAGTGGGTGACCAAGTGCGAGTGCGGCCACGAGTTCGGCGACTACCGCGAAAACTGGAAGCTCAACGCCGCCATCTACGTGCGCGACACCGAGGAGGCCATGGCGGAGGTCTATCCACGCCTGATGGCGCCGGACACCACCTGGCAGGTGTATCGCGAGTACTACTGCCCCGCCTGCGGCACCCTGCACGACGTGGAGGCGCCGACCCCCTGGTATCCCGTGATCCACGACTTCGAGCCCGACATCGAAGCCTTCTACGAGGAATGGGTCGGCCTGCCGGTGCCGGAAAAGGCCGCCTGAGAGCCCGCCGTTTTCCTCCCCCGTTCCCGGCGGGCGCCGGCCGGTGCCCGCCGGTTTTTCCCCCGAGTGCTCGCCGCACGGGCGAGCCCCATGGAGACGATCCGATGACGGAAACCCGTCTTGCGCACGGCACGCCCTTCGCGGACACCGCGCTCTACCGCTTCCTGCACGACTACGGCCATGCCGACCTGGGCGCCCTGCACGCCTGCGCCCGGGAAGAACCCGTGCGCTTCTGGGCCGAGGTGGAGGACGCCGTCGGCCTGCGCTGGACGCGGCGCTACCGCACGGTGTGCGACCTCTCCGCCGGCCCCATGTGGCCGCGCTGGTTCGTGGACGGCGAACTCGACCTGTTCGACAACCTGGTCGGCCGCATCGCCCACGAGGACCCCGCCCGGCCCGCGCTGGTCTGGGAAGGGGACGACGGCGCGACCCGCCGCTTCAGCTACGCCGAACTCGACCGGGAGGCACGGCGGCTGGCGGCGGCCTTCGAGCGGCTGGGCGTCGCGCCCGGCGCGCGCATCGCCATGTACCTGCCCATGGTGCCCGAGACCGCGGTGGTGTTCCTCGCCGCCGCGCGCCTGGGCGCCATCGTGCTGCCGCTCTTCTCCGGCTACGGCGCCGACGCGGTGGCGAACCGGCTCGCCGACAGCGGCGCGGCCGTGATGGTGTGCGCCGACGGCTACCTGCGGCGCGGCCGGCGCGTGGACATGCTGGCCGAAGCCCGTGCCGCTGCGACCGCCGCGGGCCTGGCACACCTGCTGGTGGTGCCACGGCTCGGCACCTTTGCGGCGCCGACGCCGGGCGGCGGCTGGCGCGAATGGGACTACGGCGTCCTGCTCGCGGCCTGCGAACCGGCCGGCGGCGCGGCCCCCCATCCGGCCGACGCGCCGCTGCTGATCCTCTACACCTCGGGCACCACCGGGCGGCCCAAGGGCGTGGTGCATACCCATGCGGGCTTCCCCCTCAAGGCCGCCCAGGACATGCTCATGGCCTTCGACCTCGGCCCCGGCGACCGCCTGATGTGGATCACCGACATGGGCTGGATGATGGGCCCGTGGCTGGTGTTCGGCGGCCTGCTGCGGGGCGCGACGCTGGTGTTCTTCGAAGGCACGCCCGACCATCCCGCACCCGACCGCATCTGGCAGCTCGCGGCGCGCCACCGGCTCACCCATCTCGGCCTCTCGCCCACCCTGGTGCGCCTGCTGATGGCCGCGGGCGAGGCCGGCCTGCCGCGGCCGGGCCTGCCCGAAAGCCTGCGCGTCTTCGGCTCCACCGGCGAACCGTGGAACGACGCCCCCTGGCACTGGCTGTTCGACACCGTGGGCCAGGGGCGCTGCCCCATCATCAACTATTCGGGCGGCACCGAGATCGGCGGCGGCATCCTCGCCTGCTTCGCGGGCCTGCCGCAGAAACCCTGCGGCTTCCACGGGCCGATCCCCGGGATGCAAGCCGACGTGGTGGATACGGCGGGCCGCTCCCTCCCCGGAGGCGGCGGCACGGACGAGGTGGGCGAACTCGTGCTGCGCGCGCCCTGGCCGGGCATGGCCCACGGCTTCTGGCAGGACGACGCGCGCTACCTGGAAACCTACTGGGCGCGCTTCCCGGGCCTGTGGATGCATGGCGACTGGGCGCGGGTGGACGGCGACGGCCACTGGTTCATCCAGGGGCGCAGCGACGACACCCTCAAGATCGCGGGCAAGCGCGTCGGGCCGGCCGAATACGAATCCGCGCTGGTGGCCCATCCGCTGGTGGCGGAGGCGGTGGCCATCGGCGTACCCGACCCGGTGAAGGGCGAGGTGGCGACCTGCTTCGTGACCATTGCCCCATCCGCCCGCGGCGCGGCGCAGGACTGGACCGCGCTGGAGGCGGAACTCGTCGCCCACGTGGCCGCCCAGTTGGGCAAGCCGCTCGCCCCGGCGCGGGTGCATCGCGTGGGGGCCCTGCCCCGCACCCGCAACGGCAAGATCCTGCGCCGCGTGGTGCGCGCGGTATGGCTCGGCAAGGAGACGGGCGACCTCGGTTCGCTCGAGAACCCCGAGGCGCTCGACGCCCTGCGGCGCTGCCGCGAGGCCTTCGCGGCAATGGCCTGAAGCGTTCGATTTCCGGACGTTCGGCGTCGATCCAACGTCCGGAAATCGAACGCGCCACACCATCCATAAATGAGCCTTCGCACGCCCGTTCCGCAAACGGACGCACGGACGCCGTTCCCGCGCAGCCCGCTCGCGGCCGGCGGGCTGGCATTTCCTTTGCTAAGCTACAAACGCCCGTTCGGCTGGCAGCAAACGCACGCCGTCGCAGCGGGCAAACGTCACGAAGCAGTGCGCCATGCGCGACGGCACCGCCGATCGCCCGTTGCCGCCAGAGCAGCCGGGCCGCCGCTTCCGCCAAGGAGGAGACCGAACGGATGACGTGGACATCTGACGGGCAACGTTTTTCCGAGCCCGGCAACGACTCGGCGGTGATGGCCGCCTGGGAACGCTTCCTCGACGGCAGCGGCCGGCCCGACGATGCGCTGCGCAGCCTGGTGGAAGGTTCCTGGCTGCGCTGCCGCGAACACAACGTGGACCCGGACAAGCGCAGCGCACCGCCGCCGGTGGCGGAATCGCGGCTCGAATCCCTGCGCAACACCCACGCCGAACTGGTGGATGCGAGCGCGCCCGTGATGGCCTGTGCGCGCGATTTCCTCGCCGAGACCGGCACGGTCATGGCGCTTGCCGACACCCGCTGCACCATCCTCAGCATGGAGGGCGACACCCGCACCCTGGGCGCGGCGGAGAACATCCACCTGCTGCCGGGCGTGGCGTGGAGCGAACGCGTGTGCGGCACCAATGCCATCGGCACCGCGCTGGCGGTGGGCGAACCGGTGCAGATCCATTCCGCCGAGCATTACTGCGCGGGCATCAAGCGCTGGACCTGTTCGGCCACGGTGATCCGCCACCCCAGCGACGGCGAGATCCTCGGCGTGGTGGACGTCTCGGGGCTGTCGGAAACCTACAACCGGCAGAGCCTCGCCCTCGTCGTCACCACCGCCAACCGCATCGAGAGCCGGCTCGCGATGCGCGAGACCGAACTGCGCCTGCAGCTCCTGGAAGCCGCCCTGCCCTACTGGTCGTCGGCGACCGACAGCGTGGTGCTGTTCGACCGCCGCGGCTACCCCATCAAGGCCAACGGCAACGCCCAGGCGGTGCTCGCCGCGCTCGGCGCCGATCTGGACCTCAGCCGGCCGCGCCGCATGCCGGCGCTGGCCCTCGATGGCGACATGGCCGATCTGCCGCCCTGGCTGCGTCCGGAGTGGCTCGCCCCCGTGACCGAGGGGGGCGAGCGCATCGGCACCCTGCTGATCCTGTCGCTGCCCTCCCTCGCCCGTACGCGCAAGCCGGCCCCCGAAGCCGCCGAACGCCCGCCGGGCGGCTTCGAGCACATCGTCACCGGCGACCCGGGGCTGCGGGCCGTGGTCAGGAAGGCCGGGCAGCTCGCCGGTTCGCCCGTGCCGGTGCTGCTGTTGGGCGAGACGGGCGTGGGCAAGGAGGAGTTCGCCCAGGGCCTCCACCGCGCCAGCCCCTTCGCCGACGGCCCCTTCGTGCCGCTCAACTGCGGCGGCCTGTCGCGGGAACTGCTCGCCAGTGAACTCTTCGGCTACGTGGACGGCGCCTTCACGGGCGCCCGGCGCGGCGGCCTGATCGGCAAGATCGAGGCGGCCAACGGCGGCACCCTGTTCCTCGACGAGATCGGCGAGATGTCCATGGATCTGCAGCCGCATCTGCTGCGCGTGCTGGAGCATGGAGAAATCTACCGCCTGGGCGAGAACGCGCCGCGCAGGACCGACTTCCGCCTGGTGGCCGCCACCAACCGGGATCTGCGCCAGGACGTGGCCGCCGGCCGTTTCCGCATGGACCTGTACTACCGCGTCGCGGTGACCTCGATCCGCCTCCCCGCCCTGCGCGACCGCCCGGGCGACATCGCGCTGCTGGTCCGGCACTTCCTCGCCCATTTCGCCGAACGCCACGGCCGGCCGCTGCCTGCGGTCGACGACGCGGTGCTCGAACGGCTCGTCGCCTATGCCTGGCCGGGCAACGTGCGCGAATTGCGCAACGTGGTGGAGAACATGCTGCTGGTCTGCGACGGCGATCGTCTCACCCTGGACATACTGCCGCCGGAGCTGGAGGACGCCGCCTCCCCGATGATCCCGGGCACCGCCGCACCGGCAGCAGGCCAGCGGATCAGCGAAGTCGAGGCCGACCTGATCCGCCGCACCATCGCCGCCACGGGCGGCAACCTGACCCGTGCAGCCGACCGCCTGGCCATTGCCAAGAGTACGCTGTATCAGAAACTCAAGGATTACGGGCTGTACGAGGAAGTATCGCTACAACGCGGCCAGCGGCTGGGCTGCGGCCGCTAGCGCTGGCGGGAAAAGACTGCCGGACGCCCCAGACCGTGCTGACGGCATTCCGCGGACCTGGTGGGCGGATCGGCTAGTGCTGGGCGCTGCCGTCCGTCTGATACTTCGGTGAGCGGGGGCCGTACAGAATGCCGTTGGGGCGGCCGGCGAACAGCAGGCGGCCGCTGGTGATGCCGGCGATCGGATGGGAACGGTCGGTCGAGCTTTCGACGATCTGATTGACCAGCGCCGAAACCAGCATGCCCACCAGACCGCCGCCCGAACTGCGGCCTTCGGCGCTGGAAGCCGTCGCCGCCCCTTCCCACAGGACCCGTTCCGTCCTCAGGTCCACCAGACGCGCTTCGGCCGTCACCCGGCTTTCGCTGGAGAGAACCGCGTAGGTCGTGCCGTACTGCTTGATGTCGATGTAGAGCACGGCGTCGGCACCGAATATCTCGCGCAGCTTCCGCAGCCCGACTTCGTGCATTTCGGCGGAGTTGTGGAGCCCGTTCTGGCGGAAGGTCTCGTTGACCAGCGTGACCGGGAAGACGTAGTACCCCGATTCGGCCAGCGGCAGCGTCACCTGGGACAGCATGCTGTTGGTGGCCGACACGTCGAGCGAGGAGTTCAGCGGCGGCAGGACCAGGATGGAGGCAGGACGGCTTTCCTTGAAGGCCGCGTAGTCGTACTGCTGCGGCTGCGTCGCGCAGCCGGAAGCCAGCAGGACTGCGAACAGGGAAAGGGTGCCGTACCTGGCGAAAATGGCTTTGAATGCTTGCATGTCGAACCCGTCCGGTTGCTACCTGGTCTTCGAGCGCATCAGGAAGTCGATGTAGGCGGCACCTTCCGGATACTGGGCCTTCTCGGCCTCGAAGTATTGGGCCATCCGATCACCCTGCTCCTTTTCGGCATACAGGATGCCGAGATGGGCCTGATATCCGGGAGGGAGCGGTTTTCCGGTCGCACGCGCCTCCTCTATCCCTGCCTCCAGGGCGGCGATCTGTTCATCCGGCCCTTTCTCACCGGTCAAATGGCCATATACCTGGGGCTGATATCCGCCCCAGTAGTACAGCGGGCCGGGACCCGTCGCGGCACAACCCGACAGCATGAGCACGCCCGCCAGGGACAGGGCCCGGAGAGGGCAGGAATCAAGCAGCCCCATGGATCGATCTCCCTTCGAAGCGATCATTGCGCCGGCTGCCATGCACCGGACTCGATGCCTGCGACCAGATTGTCGACGGCCTGGCGCATGGCCAGATCCAGCACCTTGCCGTTCAGGGTCGAGTCGTAGCTCGCGGTACCGCCGAAGCCGATGACCTCGCGGTTGTCCAGGCTGTATTCCCCCGCCCCCTGGGCGGAGAACACGACTTCCGAGGTTTCCACCTCGACGACGTTCAGGTTGACCTTGGCGTAGGCGACCTGCGACTTGCCGCGCCCCAGGATGCCGAAGAGCTGCCGGTCGCCGGTTTCCTTGCGGCCGAATTCGGTGACGTCGCCGGTAATCACATAGGACGCGCCCTTGAGTTTCTGCGCCCTCTTGGCAAGCGCCGCCTCCTGCGCGATCTCGGGCATGTTGTCGCGGTCCAGGACGTTGAAGCGCCCCGTCTGCTGCAGATGGGTGATCAGGATCGTCTTGGCCTGGCTGCCCAGGCGATCCACGCCGTCGGTGAAGATTCCGCGCATGAAGCTCGAACGGTTGTCGAACTTTCCGACCGCGATCTGACTGCGGGCGCCATGGTAGGAAACGCCTGCGGAGGCGGTTTTCGCCACTTCCAGGGTGCGCGACTGCTCGGTCGCACATCCGGAGAGCAGCGCCGCGCCTCCCATGACGGCGCAAGCGGCGAGGACTTTCCCAAGAGCGGACATTCGAATCATTCGATGGGCCTTCTTCAGTTGGTTATTGGCGCGTATGCCGTTTCGCCGGAAAGCGCAGGAAGATGCCATCGACAAATGCACATGTCAAGGCAAGGCGAGAAAAAGCCCGGCATGCCGTGCCGGGCTTCGCAGATTTTCCAGCTCCGGACGGTACCCGGCTGCCGGGTCGCTGCTCACTCGACGGTGACGCTCTTCGCCAGGTTGCGCGGCTTGTCCACGTCCGTGCCCTTGACCAGCGCGGCGTGGTAGGAGAGCAGTTGCAGCGGGACGACGTGCAGCACCGGCGAGAGCATGCCGTAGTGCTCGGGCAGTTGCAGGATGTGCACGCCCTCGGATTCGGCGATCTCGCTGCCGGCATCGGCGAAGACGTAGAGTTCGCCGCCGCGCGCGCGCACTTCCTGCAGGTTGGACTTGAGCTTTTCCAGCAGCCTGTTGGCCGGTGCGACGGCGATCACCGGCATGTTCTTGTCCACCAGCGCCAGCGGGCCGTGCTTGAGTTCGCCGGCGGCGTAGGCTTCGGCGTGGATGTAGGAGATTTCCTTGAGCTTCAGCGCGCCTTCCATGGCGATGGGCCAGTGGCTGCCGCGGCCGAGGAAGAGGGCGTGCTGCTTGCCGGCGAAGCGCTGCGCCCAGCGTTCGATGGCGGGTTCCAGTTCCAGCACCTTCTGCACCGCCACCGGCAGGTGGCGGAGATTCTGCAGGTGGTGCGCCTCGTCTTCGGCCGGCAGCCGGCCGCCGAGCTTGGCGAGGGTGAGCGTGAGCAGCGCCAGGGCGGCGAGCTGGGTGGTGAAGGCCTTGGTGGAGGCCACGCCGATCTCGGGGCCGGCGCGGGTGATGAAGCGCAGGCTCGCCTCGCGCACGATGGCCGATTCCGGCACGTTGCAGATCGCCAGCGTGCGCTGCATGCCTTGGGCGAGGGCGTGCTTGAGCGCGGCGAGCGTATCGGCGGTTTCGCCGGACTGGGAGATGACCACCACCAAGGTGTCGGGGTCGGGCACGGAGTCGCGGTAGCGGTATTCGCTGGCGATCTCCACCGTGCACGGCAGCTTCGCCACCGATTCCAGCCAGTAGCGCGCCACCAGGCCGGCGTGGTAGCTGGTGCCGCAGGCGAGCACGAGCACGCGCCTGACGCCGTCGAGCACCTCGGGGGCGCGCGCGCCGAAGAGCTGGGGCGTGACCGAACCGCCGCCGGCGATGATCTCCAGCGTTTGCGCCAGGGCCTGGGGCTGTTCGAAGATTTCCTTCTGCATGTAGTGGCGGAACTGGCCCAGTTCCACGGCGTCGGCCGACAGGCTGGACAGATGGACCGGCCGTTCCACCGGGCTGCCGTCTGCGCGCACGATGCGGTAACCGCCGACGCACAGTTCGGCCACGTCGCCGTCTTCCAGGTAAACGACGTTGCGCGTGACCTGCAGCAGCGCGGCGGTGTCGGAGGCGGCATACATGCCGCCCTCGCCCACGCCCAGCAGCAGCGGGGCGCCGCTGCGCGCCACCACCGCGCGCGCCGGATCGGCTTCGCTGAGGACACCGATGGCGTAGGCGCCGGTGAGTTCGACGGTGGCCTGGCGCACCGCGTCGAAGAGATCGGCGCCGGCGGCGAGCTTGCTGTGGATGAGGTGGGCGATGGCCTCGGTGTCGGTGTCGGACTCGAACACGTAGCCGCGATTCTCCAGCGCGCTCTTGATGGCCTCGAAGTTCTCGATGATGCCGTTGTGCACCACGGCGAGGCCGCCGGAGACGTGCGGGTGGGCGTTGCGCTCCGAGGGCACGCCGTGGGTGGCCCAGCGCGTGTGGGCGATGCCGACACGCGCGCTGGCGCCTTCGCGGGCGGCCAGCGCAGCCAGATCGGCTACCCGGCCCGCCGAGCGCACGCGGCGCAGGCGCCCGTCGGCCACCACCGCCAGGCCGGCGGAATCGTAGCCGCGGTATTCGAGCTTGCGCAGGCCTTCGAGCAGGACCGGCACGATGTCGGAAGTGGAAATAGCGGTGACGATGCCGCACATGGTCAGGCTCCTTGCTTGTTCTTGACCGGCCGCTGCCAGCCCGCGAGGCTCACCTGGCGGGCGCGCGACACGGTGAGCTGGCCGGCCGGCGCATCCTTGGTGAGCGTGGTGCCGGCGCCCAGCGTGGCGCCGCGGCCGACGCGCACGGGCGCGACGAGTTGGGTGTCGGAACCGATGAAGGCGTCGTCCTCGATCACCGTGAGGTGCTTGTTGGCGCCGTCGTAGTTGCAGGTGATGGTGCCGGCGCCGATGTTGACCCGGCTGCCGATCTCCGCGTCGCCCACATAGGCCAGGTGGTTGGCCTTGGAATGGTCGGCGATGCGGCTGTTCTTCACTTCGACGAAGTTGCCCAGGTGGACGTCGGTGCCCAGCTCGGTGCCGGGACGGGTGCGCGCGTAGGGGCCGATCACGCAGGACTCGCCGGTGCGCGTGGCTTCCACGTGGGAGAAGGGCGCGATGCGGCTGCCTGCGCCGATGACCGCGTCGCGAAGCACGCAGTGGGCGCCCACGCGCACGCCGTCGGCCAGCTCCACCCGGCCTTCGAAGACGCAATTGACGTCGATCTCCACGTCGCGCCCGCACACCAGTTCACCGCGCACGTCGATGCGAACCGGGTCGATCAGGGTGACGCCCTCGTCCATCAGCCGCTGCGCGATGTTGCGCTGGTGGATGCGTTCCAGTTCCGCGAGTTGGGGCTTGCTGTTGACGCCCAGGGTTTCCCACACCGCATCCGGACTTTCGGTGACTACCTCGACGCCGTCGGCCACGGCCAGGCCGATGATGTCGGTCAGATAGTACTCGCCCTGCGCGTTGTCGTTGCCGATGCGGGAGAGCCAATCGCGCAGGCGCGCCACCGGGGCGACCAGGATGCCGGTGTTGATCTCGCGTACCCGGCGTTCGTCCGGGCTGGCGTCCTTCTCCTCGACGATGCGGAGCACGCGCCCGGCACCGTCGCGCAGGATGCGCCCGTAGCCGGCGGGGTCGTCCAGTTCCACCGTGAGCAGCGCCAGACGGCTGTCGCCGGCCGCCGCGGCCAGGCGCTGCAGCGTGGCCGCGCCGATCAGCGGCACGTCGCCGTACAGCACCAGCGCGCGTTCGTCGTCGCTCAAACGGGGCAGGGCCTGCAGCACGGCGTGCCCGGTGCCGTGCTGCTCGGCCTGCAGTGCCCAGGCGAGATCGGCGTCGGGGAAACGCTCGCGCACCGCCTCGCCGCCATGACCGTGGACCACGCAGATGCACGCGGGCTGCAGGCGGCGGGCGGTGTCCAGCACGTGCGCCAGCAGCGGCCGGCCGGCGAGGGGCTGCAGCACCTTGGGCAGTGCCGAACGCATGCGCTTGCCCTGGCCGGCGGCGAGTACGACCACTTCCATGAAAGCTCCGGGAGAACGTCGGAATAGCGCGCGATTTTATCATGCAGCCCTGCAACGCCCGGTGTGGCAGGTGTTACACCGCGTTCATGCTGCATCGCACACAAAAGTCGACCATGATCTGACAGTGGTAATTGTTCGCAGCTAGAATCAACCTGTTGCAACGCATATATCTACGGAGCAAGACCGCCCATGGAGCACGCAGTCCAGCAATTCATCCAGAACCGCACCTTCGACGAGATCCAGGTCGGCGACTTCTCCCAGTTGGTGCGTACGCTGAAGCCCGAGGACATCCACCTGTTCGCGGTCATGTCCGGCGACGTCAACCCCACCCATGTGGACCCGGAGTTCGCCCGCTCCAGCCAGTTCCGCGAGGTGGTCGGGCACAGCATGTGGGGCAGCACGCTGATCTCCACCGTGCTCGGCACCGAATTCCCCGGCCCCGGCACCGTGTACGTGTCGCAGGGGCTGAACTTCTGGCGTCCGATCACCATCGGCGACACGCTGACCATCACCGTGACCTGCCGCGAGAAGTTCGAGCACAACCACCACATCGTGTTCGACTGCCTGGCGGTCAACCAGGACGGCCTCAAGGTCATCGACGGCACGGCCGAAGTGGCCGCGCCCACCGAGAAGATCAAGCGCACGCGGGTCAATCTGCCGGAGGTCACGATCTCCGACCGCGAGCTGCGCTACACCCATCTGCTGTCGATCAGCGCCGGGCTGGCCCCGATCCCCATCGCGGTCGCCCATCCCTGCGACGCCGAGTCCCTGCGCGGCCCGGTACAGGCGGCCAAGGCCGGGCTGGTGGACCCCATCCTGGTGGGCCCCGAGGCCAGGATCCGCGCCGTCGCCGAGGAGTACGACATCGACATTCGCGGCCTGCGCATCCTCGACGTACCGCACAGCCATGCGGCGGCCGAGGCCGCCGTCACACTGTGCCGCGACGGCGGCGCCGAGGCGCTGATGAAGGGGTCGCTGCACACCGACGAACTGATGAGCGCGGTGGTGTCCAAGGAAGGTGGCCTGCGCACCGCGCGCCGCATCAGCCACGTCTTCCTTGCCGACGTGCCGACCTACCCGCACCCGCTGATGATCACCGATGCGGCGATCAACATCGAGCCCTCGCTGGAGGTCAAGGTCGACATCATCCAGAACGCCATCGACCTCGCCCACATCCTGGGCCTGAAGGAACCCAAGGTGGCCATCCTGTCGGCGGTGGAAACCGTCACCCCGAAGATCCGCTCCACCATCGACGCCGCCGCCCTGTGCAAGATGGCCGATCGCGGCCAGATCAAGGGCGGGCTGCTGGACGGCCCGCTCGCCTTCGACAACGCGGTGTCGCTGGTCGCCGCCAAGACCAAGGGCATCCGCTCGGCGGTGGCCGGCAATGCCGACATCCTGGTGGTGCCGGATCTCGAATCCGGCAACATGGTCGCCAAACAGCTCGAATACCTGGCCGACGCGCTGATGGCCGGCGTGGTGCTGGGCGCGCGCGTGCCCATCGTGCTGACCAGCCGCGCCGACACCGCCGAAACCCGCGCCGCGTCCTGCGCCATCGTGCAATTGATGGCCCACAGGAAGCGCGAGGCGCTGCTCGCATGAAGGCCGTACTCGTCCTCAACGCCGGCTCGTCCAGCCTGAAGTTCGCGCTGTTCGCCGCCGAACCGCAACTGGCCGACACGCCGGCGCTGTCGGGCCAGGTGGAGGGCATCGGTGCCACCCCCGAACTGACCGCGCGCGACGCCTCGGGCGAACGCTTCCAGGAGCCGGTGACCACCGCCGGCGGGCAGACGGAGCAGCATCGCGACTCGCTGACCCACCTGTTCCGCTGGCTCACCGCCCACAACCCGGACCTGGAGATCGTCGCCGCCGGCCACCGCGTCGTGCACGGCGGCGAGCGCTACAGCGCGCCGGTGCGCCTCACCGAGGCCGTACTGCAGGAACTTGACCATTTCGTACCGCTCGCTCCGCTGCATCAGCCGCACAATCTGCGCGCGGTGCGCGCAGTGGCCGCGCTGCTGCCGGAAATTCCCCAGGTGGGCTGCTTCGATACCGCCTTCCACCGCACCCAGCCGCCGCTCGCCCAGGCCTTCGCATTGCCGCGCGCCTTGAGTGCCGAAGGCGTCAAGCGCTACGGCTTCCACGGCCTGTCCTACGATTACGTGGCGCGCAGCCTGCCGGGAGTGATCGGCGAACGGGCGCACGGCGCGGTGGTGATCGCCCACCTGGGCAACGGTTCATCCATGTGCGCGCTGCGCGACGGCAAGAGCGTGGCCACCACGATGGGCTTCACCGCCGTGGAGGGCCTGGTGATGGGTACCCGCAGCGGCAGCCTGGACCCCGGCGTGCTGCTCTACCTGATGGATCAGAAGGGCATGGACGCCAAGGCGCTGACCCGCCTGGTGTACAAGGAATCCGGCCTGCTGGGCGTGTCGGGCATCAGCCAGGACATGCGCACCCTGTTGGCTTCGGCGGCGCCCGAAGCCAGGGAAGCGGTGGACCTGTACTGCTACCGCATCGCGCGCGAGCTCGGCTCCCTCGCCGCCGCGGCCGGCGGCCTGGACGCACTGGTGTTCACCGGCGGCATCGGCGAGCACGCCGCGCCGGTACGCGAGAAGGTCGCGGAACTGTCCGCCTGGCTGGGGGTGAAGATCGACCCCGCGGCCAACGCCGCCCACACCACGCGCATCGACAGTGCGGACAGCAAGGTTGCCGTGGCAGTGATGCCCACCAACGAGGAGGGCATGATCGCGCGCTACACCGTGGAGTTGCTCGGCGGTTGAGATCGGCCCCGTAGGAGCGGCCTTGGCCGCGATGCGGCGGTGGTTTTCTCGTAGGCCGTATCGCGGCCAAGGCCGCTCCTACAATCGCAGCAGACGGACAAAAAGGGCGACCCGCGGGTCGCCCTTTTCTTTCGGATGCCGCCTTGTTCAGCGCGGCAGCACGCTCTCGCCCATCAGGAAGGCATCGACCTCGCGGGCGCACTGGCGGCCCTCGCGAATCGCCCACACCACCAGCGACTGGCCGCGCCGCATGTCGCCGGCCGCATACACGCCGGGCACGTTGGTAGCGTAGCAGCCCGCGCCGTCGGTGGTGGCCTTGGCGTTGCCGCGCGCGTCCTTGTCCACGCCGAAGCCTTCCAGCACGCCGCCCACCGGGTTGGTGAAGCCCATCGCGAACAGCACCAGGTCGGCCTTGAGCTCGAACTCGGAGCCGGGCACTTCGCTCATCTTGCCGTCCTTCCACTGCAGGCGGACGACCTTGAGCGCCTTGACCTTGCCGTTCTCGCCGATGAACTCCTTGGTGCCCACGGCAAAGTCGCGCTCGCAGCCTTCCTCATGGGAAGTGGAGGTGCGCAGCTTGGTCGGCCAGTAGGGCCAGGTCAGCGGCTTGTTCTCCTGCGCGGGCGGCTGCGGCATCAGTTCGAGCTGGGTCACCGACAGCGCACCGTGGCGGTTGGAGGTGCCCACGCAGTCGGAACCGGTGTCGCCACCGCCGATCACCACCACGTGCTTGCCCTTGGCGGAGATCGGGTTGGGACGGTCACCCGCCACCTCCTTGTTCTGCGGGATCAGGAATTCGAGCGCGAAATGGACGCCGTCCAGCTCGCGCCCCGGCACGGGCAGGTCGCGCGGCACTTCGGAACCGCCGGCCAGGATGACCGCGTCGAAGGACTTCTTCAGTTCGTCGGCGGAGATCGTTTCCTTGGCGTCGCTGACGATGCCGGCCGGCACAGCCTTGGCACCGACCAGCACGCCGGTGCGGAAGCTCACGCCTTCAGCCTTCATCTGCTCGACGCGGCGGTCGATCAGGCTCTTTTCCATCTTGAAGTCGGGGATGCCGTAGCGCAGCAGGCCGCCGGCACGGTCGTTCTTCTCGAACACGGTCACGTCGTGGCCGGCGCGCGCCAGTTGCTGCGCAGCGGCGAGGCCCGCGGGGCCGGAGCCGACCACGGCGACCCTCTTGCCGGTCCTGGTGGCCGGCGGCTGCGGCGGCACCCAGCCCTGCTCCCAGGCCTTGTCGATGATCGCGCGCTCGATGGACTTGATGCCCACGGGATCGGCGTTGATGCCGAGGGTACACGCCGCTTCACAGGGCGCCGGGCAGATGCGGCCGGTGAATTCCGGGAAATTGTTGGTGGAGTGCAACACCTGGATGGCTTCCTGCCAGGCACCGCGGTACACCAGGTCGTTCCAGTCCGGGATGATGTTGTTCACCGGGCAGCCGTTGTTGCAGAACGGGATGCCGCAATCCATGCAGCGCGCACCCTGCACCGCTGCCTGATCGTCGGCGAGGCGGACGGTGAATTCGCGGTAGTCCCTGATGCGCTCGCCGGCCGGCTTGTAGGCCTCGGACAGGCGCTGGTATTCGAGGAATCCGGTTGGCTTGCCCATTCTCAAGCGGCCTCCAGTTGCTGTTGCTTTTGCGCGGCCATCTCGGCCAGCGCGCGACGGTACTCGTGCGGGAACACCTTGACGAAGCGGCTGCGCGAGGTGGCCCAGTCGTTCAGTATCTGGCGCGCGCGCGCGCTGCCGGTGAAGCGCGCGTGGCGCTCGATCAGGCCCTTCAGGATCAGCTCGTCGCCCATGGTCAGGTGGTCGATGTCCACCCGGCCGTGGGACTCCAGCTCGTCGCCGGATTCCGAGCCCTTGCGCGCATCCAGTTCCTCGGGCAGCGGCTCCAGGGCGACCTGCGCCATGTTGCAGCGCTGCTCGAAGCTGCCGTCCTCGTCCAGCACGTAGGCCACGCCGCCGGACATGCCCGCGGCGAAGTTGCGCCCGGTGGGGCCGAGCACGACCACGGTGCCGCCGGTCATGTATTCGCAGCCGTGGTCGCCCACGCCTTCCACCACCGCGGTGGCACCGGAGTTGCGCACCGCGAAACGCTCGCCGCCCACGCCGGCGAAATACACCTCGCCCTCGGTGGCGCCGTAGAGCACGGTGTTGCCGACGATGATGTTGTCGGTGGTGGCGCCGCGGAACTCGGCCTGCGGACGCACGACGATGCGGCCGCCGGACAGGCCCTTGCCCACGTAGTCATTGCCCTCGCCCACCAGCTCCATGGTCACGCCCCGCGCCAGGAAGGCGCCGAAGGCCTGGCCGGCGGTGCCGGTCAGGGTGACGTGGAGGGTGTCGGCCGGCAGGCCGGCGTGGCCGTACTTCTGCGCCACGCGGCCGGACAGCATGGCACCCACGGTGCGGTTGATGTTGCGCACCGGCAGTTCGATGCGCACCTTCTCGCCCTTTTCCAGGGCCGGCTTCGCCAGTTCGATGAGCTGGTTGTCCAGCGCCTTGACCAGGCCGTGGTCCTGGTTCTCGGTGTGCAGGCGCGGCACGCTGGCCGGCACGTTGGGACGGTAGAAGATGCGCGAGTAGTCGAGGCCCCTCGCCTTCCAGTGCGCGATGCCCTTCTTCATGTCGAGCAGGTCGGCGCGGCCGATCAGCTCGTCGAACTTGCGGATGCCCAGCTGGGCCATCAGTTCGCGCACTTCCTCGGCGACGAAGAAGAAGTAGTTCACCACGTGCTCGGGCTGGCCGGAGAAGCGCGCGCGCAGCACCGGGTCCTGGGTGGCGACACCCACCGGACACGTGTTGAGGTGGCACTTGCGCATCATGATGCAGCCTTCCACGACCAGCGGAGCGGTGGCGAAGCCGAATTCGTCCGCACCCAGCAGCGCGCCGATGACCACGTCGCGGCCAGTCTTCATCTGGCCGTCCACCTGCACCCGCACGCGGGAGCGCAGGCGATTCAGCACCAGAGTCTGCTGGGTCTCGGCGAGGCCCAGTTCCCACGGCGAACCCGCGTGCTTGATGGAGGACCAGGGCGAAGCGCCGGTGCCGCCGTCGTGGCCGGCGATGACGATGTGGTCGGCCTTGGCCTTGGCCACGCCCGCCGCCACGGTACCCACACCGATCTCGGATACCAGCTTCACGGAGATGCTGGCCGCCGGGTTCACGTTCTTCAGGTCATGGATGAGCTGGGCCAGATCCTCGATGGAGTAGATGTCATGGTGGGGCGGCGGCGAGATCAGGCCAACGCCCGGCACCGAGTGGCGCAGGAAGCCGATGTACTCGCTGACCTTGTGGCCGGGCAGTTGCCCGCCTTCGCCGGGCTTGGCGCCCTGGGCCATCTTGATCTGGATCTGGTCCGCATTGACCAGGTACTCCGCGGTGACGCCGAAGCGGCCCGAGGCGACCTGCTTGATCGCCGAGCGCAGGGAATCGCCGGCGGACAGCTCCAGGTCGCGCTCGATGCGGCCCTTGCCGATGATCTGCGACAGCTTCATGGCCTGGGTGATGGGCTTGAAGCGCATCGGGTCCTCGCCGCCCTCGCCGGTGTTGGACTTGCCGCCGATGCGGTTCATGGCGACGGCCAGCGTAGTGTGGGCCTCGGTGGAGATGGAACCCAGGGACATGGCGCCGGTGGCGAAGCGCTTGACGATCTCCTTGGCCGGCTCGACCTCGTCCAGCGCCACCGGGGGCGCGGCGGGCTTGATCTCGAACAGGCCGCGCAGCGTCATGTGGCGCTTGCTCTGGTCGTTGATGATCCGCGCGTATTCCTTGTAGGTGTCCGCCTTGCCGGAACGGGTGGCGTGCTGCAGCTTGGCGATGGCGTCCGGCGTCCACATGTGCTCGTCGCCGCGCACGCGAAAGGCGTAGTCGCCGCCCGCATCCAGCATGTTGGCGAGCACCGGGTCCGGGCTGAAGGCCTTCCTGTGCAGGCGGATGGCCTCTTCCATGACTTCGAACACGCCCATGCCTTCCACCTGGCTGGTGGTGCCGGTGAAGTAGCGGTCCAGCAGCGCCTGCTGCAGGCCGACCGCTTCGAAGATCTGCGCCCCGGTGTAGGACATGTAGGTGGAGATGCCCATCTTGGACATCACCTTCATCAGGCCCTTGCCGATGGCCTTGACGAAGTGCTTGACGTACTTGTCGGCGGTCTCCGCGTCACCCGCGAGGCTCTGCAGGGTTTCCAGCGCGAGGTAGGGGTGCACCGCTTCCGCGCCGTAGCCGGCGAGCACGGCGAAGTGGTGTACCTCGCGCGCGGTGCCGGTTTCCACCACCAGGCCGGCGCGCGTGCGCAGGCCCTTGGTGACCAGGTGCTGGTGGATGGCGGAGAGCGCCAGCAGGGCGGGGATGGCGACGTTGTCGGCGTCCACCTTGCGGTCGGACACCACCAGGATGTTGTAGCCTTGCAGCACCGCGTCTTCGGCTTCCGCACACAGGGACGCGAGGCGCGCCTCGACGCCTTCCTTGCCCCAGGCGGCCGGATAACAGACGTCCAGCTCGGCCGAGCGGAACTTGTTGTGGGTGTAGCGCGCGATGTTGCGGATCTTGGCCATGTCGGCGAAGTCCAGCACCGGCTGCGACACTTCCAGGCGGAAGGGCGGGTTGATCTCGTTGATCTCGAGCAGGTTCGGACGCGGGCCGATGAAGGACACCAGCGACATCACCAGTTGCTCGCGGATCGGGTCGATGGGCGGGTTGGTGACCTGCGCGAAGAGCTGGCGGAAGTAGTTGTAGAGCGGCTTTTCCTTGCCCGACAGCACCGCCAGCGGGGAATCGTTGCCCATGGAGCCGGTGGCTTCCTCGCCGGCCTTGCCCATGGGTTCGAGGATGAACTTGATGTCTTCCTGTGTGTAGCCGAAGGCCTGCTGGCGGTCCAGCAGCGCGGCCGCGCTCTCCGGCGGCACCGCCTTGGCGGGCGCTTCCACGCCGTCGAGCTTGATGTTGATGCGGGACAGCCACTCGGCGTACGGGCGCGCGCTGGCCAGCGACTCCTTGATCTCCTTGTCGTCGATGATGCGGCCCTGCTCCATGTCGATCAGGAACATCTTGCCGGGCTGCAGACGCCACTTCTTGACGATCTTGCCGTCGGGAATCGGCAGCACGCCGGATTCGGAGGCCATCACCACGATGTCGTCGTCGGTGACCAGGTAACGCGCCGGACGCAGGCCGTTGCGGTCCAGCGTGGCGCCGATCTGGCGGCCGTCGGTGAAGGCCACCGCGGCCGGGCCGTCCCACGGCTCCATCATCGCGGCGTGGTACTCGTAGAAGGCGCGGCGGCGCTCGTCCATGTGGGTGTGCGATTCCCAGGCCTCGGGGATCAGCATCATCACCGCGTGGGCCATGGAATAGCCGCTCATCACCAGCAGTTCGAGGGCGTTGTCGAAGGCGGCCGAGTCGGACTGGCCGGGGTAGATCAGCGGCCACAGCTTTTCCAGGTCCGCCCCCAGCAGCGGCGAATGCACGCCCTTCTCCCGCGCGCGCATCCAGTTGTAGTTGCCGCGCAGGGTGTTGATCTCGCCGTTGTGGGCGATGTAGCGGAACGGGTGGGCCAAGTTCCACTTCGGGAAAGTGTTGGTGGAGAAGCGCTGGTGCACCAGGGCGAGCGCGGACACGGCGCGCGGGTCCACCAGGTCGCGGTAGTACTCGCCCACCTGCCCGGCGAGCAGCAGGCCCTTGTAGTTCACCGTGCGCGCGGACATGGAGACCGTGTAGAACTCCTGCCCGTGCTTGAGCTGCAGCGCGTTGATGGCGTTGGCCGCGCGGCGGCGGGCGACGTAGAGCTTGCGCTCCAGCGCCTCGGTGACCATGACGTCCGGGCCGCGGCCGACGAAGATCTGGCGGATCACCGGCTCCTTGGCCTTCACCGCCGGGCTCATGGGCATGTCGTGGTTGACCGGCACGTCGCGCCAGCCCAGCACCACCTGCCCTTCGGCGCGCACAGCACGCTCGATCTCTTCTTCACAGGCCAGGCGCGAAGCGGCCTCCTTGGGCATGAACACCATGCCCACGCCGTATTCGCCGGCGGCCGGCAACTGCACGCCGTGCGCGGCCATGTCCTCGCGGTAGAGCGCGTCGGGGATCTGGATCAGGATGCCGGCACCGTCGCCCTGCAGCGGGTCGGCGCCCACCGCACCGCGGTGATCCAGGTTTTTCAGGATCTCCAGGCCCTGCAGGACGATGTCGTGGGACTTCTTGCCCTTGATGTGGGCGATGAAACCCACGCCACAGGCGTCGTGTTCGTTTGCCGGGTCGTACAGACCCTGCTTCTGGGGGAGATCCATCTCGTTCTTCCTCGAAACAACGCGTTCACCGGACTGGTCCGGCACGATTCAGGCGACTGCCACCCGCGCAAAATGCCCTGAGCATGAATTCTGCGGCCAAAAAAACGCCGGCCCACAGGCACCGGCTGTCTTTTTACGCGCACACGGCGCCCGCATTTTGCTTGGATTGGAGAGCGGTCGACGAATATACCCCCCCGGGGCGGAATCGTTCAAGTTTTTTTGCGCTGCGGCAAGCCTATGATCGCTCAGTGGATTTCGCCGACGGCGAAGAGACGGCGATGTTCCCTGATGGCGTAGCGGTCGGTCATGCCGGCGATGTAGTCGGCGATCGCCCGCGCCTTGTCGTCGTGGGCGCGGGCCTGGTACTGCGGGGGCAGCAGTTGCGGTTCGGCCATGAAGGCGCCAAAGAGGTCGGTGACGATGCGGCGTGCCTTGTTGGTCATGCGCAGCACCTGGTAATGGTGGTACAGGCTGTCGCGCAGGAAGTGCTTCAGCTCGCGCAGGCGGGGCAGCAGGCCGTCGGAGTAGGCCACCAGGCGCGGCGCGGCGCGCACGTCGGCCAGGGTGGCCACGCCGGCCGCGGCAATGTTGGCGCGGGTACGTGCGGTGAGGTCGAGCACCATCTGGTTGATCATGCGGCGGACTGTCTCGTGGATCAGTTTGCGCCCCGCGAGACCGGGCCAGATGCGCTCGACCTCGCGCCGGTTGTCGGCGAATACCGGTACCGCGTCGAGCTGCTCCAGCGTGATCAGGCCGGAGCGCAGGCCGTCGTCCACGTCGTGGTTGTTGTAAGCGATCTCGTCGGCCAGGTTGGCCAACTGGGCCTCCAAAGAGGGCTGGGTGCCGTCGAGGAAGCGCCGGCCCAGTTCGCCCAGGCGTTCGGCGTTGGCCCGCGAGCAGTGTTTGAGGATGCCCTCCCGCGTCTCGTAGGTGAGGTTCAGCCCGTCGAAGGCGGCGTAGTGCTCTTCCAGCAGGTCCACAGTGCGCAGCGACTGCAGGTTATGCTCGAAGCCGCCATACGCCTTCATGCAGGCGTTGAGGGCTTCCTGCCCGGCGTGGCCGAAGGGGGTGTGGCCCAGGTCGTGGGCCAGCGCGATGGATTCGGCCAGATCCTCGTTCAAGCCGAGGATGCGCGCGATGCTGCGGGATATCTGCGCGACCTCGATGCTGTGGGTGAGGCGGGTGCGGAACAGGTCGCCCTCGTGGTTGACGAAAACCTGGGTCTTGTACTCCAGGCGGCGAAAGGCCGTGGAATGCACGATGCGGTCGCGGTCGCGCTGGAATTCGCTGCGCTCGGCCGGCGGCGGCTCGGCATGCATGCGCCCGCGCGACTGGCGCTCGTCCGCGGCATAGGGCGCGAGCGCGCTCACGGGCAGCAGGCCTCGATGGCCGCGGCGATCTGCTCCGGCGTGGCGGTGTCGCTGACCACCGCACGGCCGATGGCCTTGAGCAGGACCAGGCGCATGCGGCCGGCTTCGACCTTCTTGTCGTGAGCCATCAGTTCGAGGTAGCGTTCGGCGCCCAGCGCCGGACCGCTGACGGGCAGGCCGGCGCGGCGGAATAGTGCTACGGCACGTTCCAGGTCCTTCTCGCCGAGCCAGCCGAGAGCGTGCGACAGACGGGCGGCCATCACCGTACCCGCCGCCACCGCCTCGCCGTGCAGCCACTCACCGTAGCCGAGCCCGGTCTCGATGGCATGGCCGAAGGTGTGGCCGAGGTTGAGGAGCGCCCGCTCGCCTTGCTCGGTCTCGTCGGCGGCCACCACCTCCGCCTTGTTGCGGCACGAACGTTCGATGGCGTAGGCGATGGCTGCAGGGTTGCGTTCCAGCAGGCGCTCAAGATTCCCTTCCAGCCAGACGAAGAAGTCCAGATCGCGAATCAGGCCGTATTTGATGACCTCGGCGATGCCGGCCTTCAGTTCCCGATCCGGCAGCGTGTCGAGCGTCGCGGTGTCGGCGATCACCAGCCGCGGCTGGTAAAAGGCGCCGATCATGTTCTTGCCCAGCGGATGATTGATGGCGGTCTTGCCGCCTACCGAGGAATCCACCTGCGCCAAAAGGGTCGTGGGAATCTGCATGAAGGGCATGCCGCGCTGATAGGTGGCGGCAGCGAAGCCGGCCATGTCGCCGACCACCCCGCCGCCGAGGGCGATGAGCATGGTCGAACGCTCGCAGCGCTCGGCCAGCAGCGTGTCGAAGATCAGGTTGAGCGTCTGCCAGTCCTTATAGGCTTCCCCGTCCGGCAGCACCACCGCCGTGACGCGCACGCCGTTGGCCTCCAGGCCGCGCTGCACACGTTCCCGGTAGAGCGGTCCGACGCGGTCGTTGGTGACGATGGCCACCCGCGGCGTCTTCAGGCGGGCGAGGATCAGCGAGGGATCGTCGAGCAGGCCGCGGCCGATATGGATGGGGTAGCTGCGCTCGCCCAGCGCGACATCAAGGGTATGCATCAGGCTTTCCTGCAGGTTTCCAAGGCTTTCTGTATCTGCCTTATGGTACCGCCTGGATTGCCCCGCCCGCCATCGACAACGATGTCGGCGATCTCCCGGTACAGCGGATCGCGCTGCTGATGCAGGCTGAAGATGCGCTCGCGCGGATTGGAAACCTGCAGCAGGGGGCGGTTGCGGTCGCGCCGGGTACGCTCCCACAACACCTGGGGCGGGACGTTGAGGTAGATGACCACGCCCCGTTCGGCCAACATGGCGCGGTTCTCCGCCCTCATGACCGCGCCACCTCCGGTGGCGATGACCAACCCGTCGATGCGAGTGAGTTCGTCGATCACCTGGGTCTCGCGGCGACGGAAACCTTCCTCGCCTTCGATTTCGAAGATGGTCGGAATCTTCACGCCGGTACGCGCCTCGATTTCATGGTCGCAATCGACGAAGCGCATACCGCATCGTTTCGCCAGTTCACGCCCGATGGTGGTCTTGCCGGCCCCCATCATTCCTACCAGTATCAATCGTTCCACGAGCAAAGCGGTAATCGCGGCAAAAAAAGAAGCCCCAAGGATATGGAGCTTCCGTGTGCATCACAAACTGTTCCGGACGCGTTCAGCGAACCGATAGGGCTTCCGAGATGATGCGTGGGGTGATGAACACCAGCAGTTCGTTGCGACTGGCACCTTTTGAGGTAGTACGGAACAGCGCACCGAGAACGGGAATTTCGCCAAGAAGCGGAACCCGCGTTACGTTCTCGGTCTCCTCTTCTTCGTAAATACCGCCGATCACCACCGTACCGCCGTTCTCGACCAGCACTTCTGTCTTCACATTCTTGGTGTCGATGGCAGGCTCCGTAAAGCCCGCCGGGAAGACCGGACGGTCCTTGTTAACTTCCACCTGCAACTGCAGCCTGCCGTCCGGCGTGATCAGCGGTTTTACCTTGAGCGACAAGACGGCTTTCTTGAACTCGACGCTGGTAGCCCCCGAACTGGTTTCCTTGCGGTACGCAACCTCGGTCCCTTGCTCGATCGTTGCCTCGACTTGGTTGGCAGTCATCACCCGCGGGCTCGAGATGATCCGGCCGCGCCCATCCGCTTCCAGCGCCTGAAGTTCCATATTCAGGAATCGGGTGAGGCTGCTGTTGAACAGGGTCAGGTTGAGCGAACCGAACCCGGTGGGCAAGAAACCATTACCACTGGTCGCGGATTCACCCACCCTGTGGACGATGCCGTTGATTACAGCGTTTGCCCCAGTGTTGACCGCGCCGGTCGTCGGATTGACGGACGCAAACTCAGACTTTCCAAAACCGATGCGGGCGCCGTCGCCGATCTCAAGCGCTTTGCGGTCGCCATAGCCCAGCCGTACGCCGAGATCGCGCGAAAAGTCCTTGCTGGCCTCGACGATACGCGCTTCGATCAGCACCTGGCGCGGCGCAATGTCGATCTCGCCGATCAGGCGGCGCAGGTCATCGAGTCGGCTTGCGACGTCGGTGACGAAGAGCTTGTTGCTGCGGTCATCCACCACCACGCTCCCGCGCTTGGAAAGAACCGTCTGGTCCTTGCTCTTGAGGAAATCAAAGATCTCCTTGGCGCGGTGGTAGTTGATCTGGAAGCTCTCCGTCTGCAGCGGCTCCAGATCGCCGATCTGGGCCAAGGCTTCAAGCTGGAGCTTCTCGCGCGTCGCCAATTCGTCACCCGGCGCTATCCAGATGACGTTGCCGTTCTTGCGCATGTCCAGGCCCTTGGCCTGCAGGATGATGTCGAGGGCCTGATCCCAGGGCACGTCCTTCAGGCGCAGGGTGAGGTTGCCGCGCACGGAGTCACTGGTGATGATGTTGAAGTCGGTGAAGTCCGCGATCACCTGCAGTACGGCCCGCACATCCACGTTCTGGAAGTTGAGGGACAGCCGCTCGCCGCCGTACTGCCCACGCGGCGTGCCCTGCACGAGCTTGTTCGGATCTTCGACAACGCGCTTGACCTCGAGCACGAACTGGTTGTCGCTTTGGTAGGCATTGTGCTCCCACAGGCCATGGGGCGTGACTACCAGACGCACGTTGTCGCCCTGCTGCTGCGTGACCATCGCTGTCACCGGTGTACCGAAGTCGGTCACGTCAGAACGCCGGCGCAGGTGTTCGGGCAGGGATGCCTGGACGAACTCGACGACGAGGTTGGCGCCCTGTTTACGGATGTCGATCGCGGTATCCGGGTTTGACAATTCGACCACGACACGCCCTTCACCATCTTTGCCTCGGCGGAAGTTGACGTCGCGAATGCTCTTGTTGGCTGCTGCAGCCTCGCCCGACGACGCGGCAAAGTTGACGATCGGTTGCTCCGCGGACGAAGTGACGATGGCTTCCTGACCGAGCGGAGTGAGTGTGATGATCAACGCATTGCCGTCGAGCCGCGCTTCGTACGGGGACATCCGGGTCAGGTTCAGTACTAGTCGGGTACGGTCGCCAGCTTGCACGACGTTCGCACTGCGCAGATCCCCGGCATTGATGTTCTGGCTGCTGCGCCCGAGAGCGTTCGTCGTTGCCGGCAGATCGAATGCGATACGGGCAGGATTGGCCACGCTGAAGCTCGCCGGCACGGCCGCCAGCGGTGTCTTCAGAGTGAGCTTGATGTATACCGAGCCGCCCTGTTCGGCGACCTCCAGATTTTCGATACGATTGGGCGCCTGCGCCTGCTGGCCGGCCTCCTGGGCTTGAGCGACGACCCAAGGGGCGGGGGCCACGATGAGAGCTGCGAGCAGCAGCGTCGCGATCCGGGTTTTCATCTTTTGTTCTCCTGCTGCTCTTGCAACAACAACGAACTGCTGCGTTCGGTCCATTCGCCGTTAACGTCCTCGACGAGCTCGCGCAACTTGACTTCGGTCTCGGTCACGGCAGTCACCAGGCCGAAGTCCTGTCCCATATAATTTCCCACCCGCACCGTGTGTATCGTGCCGCCGACGCGGATCAGGGCTTCGGTCTGCTTGCCGAGCAATGCACCGACCATGGTCAGCGATTCGAGCGGATAGCTTTCGAGCGGCTCTTTACGGCGGTCCATGTCGGGCTTGAGACCGCTACCGCTGCTGGCGGCAGTACGCTGTTCGGGCACCAAGCGTTCGGTGCTGAACGGACTCGGCAAAGACTCGGCATCGTATTCGACGATAGGGAAGGGTTTGATCTCGGGCAGCGGCTTGACGGTACCACGCATGCCCTTGGCCTCCTCAGCCATCCAGGCCTGGATGTTCTCTTCGTCGCTCGCACAGCCGCCGAGCAGCAGGGCAGCCACCAGAACCGGCACCGCCGAGGGCGAAAGTTTCATGGGCCACCTCATTTCCGGCCTCCGGGCTTCTTCTGCGCCGCCTGACGCTTCCTTGCGAGCTCCTGCTCATCAAGGTAGCGATAGGTCACGGCACTTGCCTCGAGCTTCAACTTGCCGTCCTTAGTCCCATCGATGGCAATGTTGTTGAGCGTAACGATGCGCGACATCTTCGCCACATCCCCGGCAAAGGCGCCCAGATCGTGGTAACCACCGATGACCCGGATAGCGATGGGCATCTCGGCGTAAAAATCCTTGATGACGTCAGCCCCAGGCTTGAAGAGTTCGAACTGCAGCCCACGCCCCAAACCGGCCTGGTTGATCTCGGCAAGCAGCGAATCCATTTCGGCACGGTTCGGCAACTGGCTCAGCAGGGCACCAAACTGGCGATCGATCTCCTCGAGTTGCCGCTTGTGCTCATCGAGGTTCACCGCCTGCCGCTTCTTCGACACCCACTGTTCGCGCAGCGTCACCTCCTCTGCCTCGCGCTGGGTCAGCGTGTCGATCTGCTCGCGCCAGTCAAACCACCACGCCGCGGCTACGGTCGCGACGAACAGGCCGATGAACACCGCGATCTTGGGCGCGGTGGGCCATATTCCCGGATCGTTGGGATCCAGCCCCTTGAAATCCCTCGCCAGGCGTTCGAAATCGATGCCCTTCACCTTGTCGCGGGCTTGATTGAGTTTCATCGCCGCGCCCCCTTGTCACTGGCCTTTTCTTCCGTCTTCGGCTGTTCGATGGCGACGTTGAGGGTGAATTCGCCAACACGGCGGCCGTCGACGGTGGCTGCCTTGATTTCCACCAGTTGCGGCTGGGTGAGATACTCGGAATCGTCAAGCGCACGCATCAGATGGGACACCCGCGCATTCGACTGGGCGTAGCCGACCAGGGTGACACGCTTGCCGGACTGTTTGATCGACCTCAGGTAGATGCCTTCGGGCATGCGCTTGGTCGTCTCGTTGAGCAGATGGACCGTCTCGGCCCGGTTGCTCTGCAGCGCCTCGATGACCTGCTTGCGTGCGAGCAGGGCATCGATCTGTTCGCGCAGACGCTTGATCTCGGCGATTTCCTCGTCGAGTTTCTTGATCTCCGCCTTGAAAAAGTTGTTCTTGCGTTCCTGGCGCTCCACATAGCCGGCGATCACGGTATGCACCAGCAACGCGATCACCAGACCCAGGGCGATCATCAGGACCGACACAACGTAGAACTGCTGGCGGCGCTCGCGCCGCTTGATCTCGCGGTGTGGCAGCAGATTGATCCGGATCATGTGTCAAACCTCCGCATGGCCAGGCCGCATGCCACGATCATCGCCGGCGCGTCGGCCAGCAGGGCTTTGGGACGAACCTGGGACGAAAGCGTCATGCCTTCGAACGGATTGGCGACGACGGTGGGAATCTGGGTCCGCCCGCCGACCATCTCCGCCAGCCCCGGCAACACCGCACAACCGCCGGCCAGCACGATGTGGTCGACCTGGTTGTACTGCGTGGAGGTGAAGAAGAACTGCAGGGCGCGCGAGACTTCGAGGGCCAGGCTGTCCATGAACGGGCGCAGCAGATCACGCTCGTAATCCTGCGGCAGACCGCCACTGCGCTTGGCCGTTTCGGCTTCCTCGACGCTCATGCCGTACTGGCGGGCGATGTCCTGGGTGAGCTGGTTGCCGCCGAAGGACTGTTCGCGACTGTAGATCTGCTGGCCGTTGCGCAGCACCGTCACCGTGGTGACGCTGGCGCCGATGTTGATCAGCGCGATGATCTTGTCGCGCCCCTCGTCGGGCAGGCGCCGGCTGATCAATTCGAAGGCCGACTGCGCAGCGAGCGAATCGACATCCATGATGACGGCCTTGAGTCCCGCGGCCTCGACGGCGGCTACGCGGTCCTCGACCTTCTCCTTGCGCGAGGCGGCGATCAGGACCTCCACCTCGTCCGGATTGTCGTGCAGCGGGCCGATCACCTGAAAGTCGAGGTTGACTTCGTCGAGCGCGAACGGAATGTACTGGTTCGCCTCGGACTCGACCTGGACTTCCATTTCCTGCTCGCGCAACCCGGCCGGCAGGATGATCTTCTTGGTAATGACCGCCGCGGCGGGCAGGGCAGCCGCTGCATTCTTCAGTCCCGAGCCCATGCGCCGCAACGCGCGCCGGATCGACTCGCTGACCGCATCGAGGTTGGCGATGTTGCCATCGACAACCGCATCCCGGGGCATCGGCTCGATCGCATAGCGCTCGACCCGAAGCCCATCCTTTTCGGAGCCCGACAGCTCGACCAGCTTGACCGATGAAGATGAGATATCCAAACCGACCAACTGGCGTGCTTTTGGACTGAACATCGCGAAGTCGATCACAACGAAAGCCCTTAAATTTCTTGACGTTATGCTTATTTCCTGAATAAGCGTCTGAAATCCTAACAACAACCTCACAAAGTGTAAAGCAACATCCCTTGACAAACCGGAGTGGAGACCCAAGGTGGGCGCTCGTATAATCGCGGCCTCCAACTTCCGGACGAACCGTCAATGCGCTGGGTCCTCTACCCGCTGGCCTTCATCGTCGTACTGATCGTCATCGGCCTCGCCACGCTGGTCGCGGCGGCGACGCTGGCCTGGCCCAACCTGCCCTCGCTGGAAACCCTGACTGATTATCGCCCTCGCATTCCGCTGCGAGTATACACGGCGGATGGCTACCTGCTCGGCGAGTTCGGCGAGGAGCGCCGCTCCGTGGTACGTATCGGCGACGTCCCTCCAGTACTCAAGCAGGCCATCCTCGCAGCCGAGGACGAGCGCTTCTACGAGCACCCCGGCATCGATCCCATCGGCATCGCACGGGCCGCGCTGGCCAACCTCTCCAGCGGCGGCCGCGGCCAGGGCGCGTCCACCATCACCATGCAGGTGGCGCGAAACTTCTTCCTCACCCGCGAAAAGACCTACAACCGCAAGCTCTATGAAATCCTGCTCGCCCTCAAGATCGAGCAGAACCTGAGCAAGGATCAGATCCTCGAGCTCTACCTCAACCAGATCTACCTCGGCCAGCGCGCCTACGGTTTCTCGATGGCCGCGCGGACGTACTTCGGCAAGCCGCTGGAACAGATCACGCTCGCCGACGCGGCCGTGCTGGCCGGCCTGCCGAAGGCGCCATCGGCCTACAACCCCATCGTCAATCCGGGGCGCGCAGCGGCGCGCAAGCAGTATGTGCTGCGCCGCATGCTGGAAGCCGGCTTCATCGACGAGACGGCCTATCGCGCCGCGGTTGACGCCCCCGTCCTGACCGCCTCGCCGCAACGGGACGACGTGGTGGCGAAGGGCGATTACGTGGCCGAGATGGCCCGCCAGATCGCCGTCGAACAGTTCGGCGAGGAAGCCTACCAGTTGGGCATCCGCATCATCACCACGGTGACGCGCGCCGACCAGCTCGCCGCGCGGCGCGCGCTGCAGGACGGCGTGCTTGCCTACGACAGGCGGCACGGCTACCGCGGCCCCGAGGGCTTCGTCGATCTCACCGGCGTCGATCCCACCAAGACCGAGCACCTCGACGACCTGCTCGCCGACACGGATGACGTGGGCGACCTGCTCGCGGCCCTGGTGCTCCACGCCTCGCCGAAAGAGGTGAAGGTCTATAGGCGCGGCGAGACGCTGACCATCAAGGGCAGCGGCCTGCGCTTCGCCGCACCCATGCTGGCGGCCAACGCCCCGCAGGCGCGGCGCATCCGCCCGGGAGCCATCGTGCGCATCCGCCAGACCGGCGAACGCGAGTGGGAGATTCTCCAGGTGCCCGAAGTCCAGGCCGCGCTGGTGTCGATCGACGCGCACACCGGCGCGGTGCGCGCGCTGGTGGGCGGCTTCGACTTCGACCGCAACAAGTTCAACCACGTCACCCAGGCCCTGCGCCAGCCCGGTTCCAGCTTCAAACCCTTCATCTACTCGGCCGCGCTGGAGCGCGGCTACGCGCCGAGCAGCCTGGTGGAGGACGAACCGCTGCACTTCCCGGCCGGCATCACCGGTTCACAGGAATGGACGCCGCGCAATTACGACGGCAAGTTCGACGGCCTGATGACCCTGCGCGACGCGCTGGCACGCTCCAAGAACATGGTGTCGATCCGCCTGCTGCAGTCCATCACGCCCCAGTACGCGCAGGACTACGTCACCCGCTTCGGCTTCGACGCCGAACGCCATCCGCCCTTCCTGACCATGGCCCTCGGCGCGGGCAGCGCCACGCCGTGGCAGATGGCCTCCGCCTACGCCGTGTTCGCCAACGGCGGCTACCGCGTGGAGCCCTACGTGGTCTCCCAGATCATCGACGGCGAAGGCAAGGTCGTCGCCCAGGTGGACCCGCCGGTGGCCGGCCAGAGCGCGCCGCGCGTGATCGATCCGCGCAACGCCTGGCTGGTCGATTCCATGCTGCAGGACGTGGTGCAGCGGGGCACCGCCACGCGCGCGCGCACGCTCAAGCGCAACGATGTCGCCGGCAAGACCGGCACCACCAACGAGTACGTGGATGCCTGGTTCTGCGGCTACAACCCGGACCTGGTCGCGGTGGCCTGGGTGGGCCACGGCAAGGCGCGCAACCTCGGGCGCGGAGAGACGGGCGCCTCCGCGGCCCTGCCGATCTGGGTCGATTACATGCGCACGGCCCTCAAGGACCTCCCGGAAGAGCCGCGCGTGCGCCCCGACGGCCTGCTGGAAATCCACCTGGCCGACAGCACGCGCGCCGAGTTCATCTACCGCGAGAACATGCCGCCCGAGCCGCCGCCGGAGTACTCGTCGCTGCCGGTTTTCGACTTCGCGCCGGCCACCGAGGCGCCCGACGAGGCCTTGCCGCCCGTACCGCCGGCTCCGCTGCCGAGCGCCCCGCCCGCCCCGGCGCCGGTGATCGAGCGCTCCTTCGGCGCGGGCAATTCCTGAACTCCTAGCCGGCCGGGCGCAGGCTGACCGGCTGGCCGCCCTGCTCGCTCACCAGGCGGGAAAGCAGGGCGTAGAGCTCGGCCCCGTCGCGGGCCGCGATCCAGGCGCCGTCCTGCGGCCGGAAATGGAAGCCGCCCGAGCGGGCGGCCACCCAGATCTCGCGCGCGGCGCTGTGGCGATTGATGATCATCTTGCTGCCGTCGTCGAATTCCACCTCGAGGATGCCGCCGGGCTTGGCCTCGATGTCCAGGTCCGCGCCGCAGTCTTCCAGCGCCGCCTCGATGCGCGCCAGTTCGGCTTCCGCCAGCGCGTTGAACGCCGATTCTTCCATGCCGCCTCCTTCTGATAGCATTTCCGTCCTTATCCACCCGACGGCCCCGCGCCATGCCCTACAAGCTTCTCACCGCCGCACTCGCCGGCGCGCTGTTCCTGTCCGCCTGCGGCATCAAGGGGTCGCTCTACCTGCCCGAACGCCCGGCCGCACCCGCCGCGGGCGCCGATCATAGCAAGAACGACACGCCCGAGACCCAACCGCAATGAGCACCGCCATCCGCTCCACCGCAACGCCGACCGAATTCCCGCTGCCGACGCTGACCCGCAGCGCCCGCGGCCTGGTCCTCGAAGGCGTCGCGCTGGCCGACGTCGCCGCGGCCCACGGCACGCCCACCTACGTCTATTCGCTCGCCGCGCTGCGCGCCGCCTTCAACGCCTACCGCGACGCGCTGGCCGGACGGCGCGTGCTGGTGTGCTATGCGGTCAAGGCCAACTCCAACCTGGGCGTACTCTCGGCCTTCGCGCGGCTCGGTGCAGGGTTCGACATCGTTTCCGGCGGCGAGTTGGCACGCGTGCTGGCCGCGGGCGGCGAGGCTTCCCGCGTGGTGTTCTCGGGCGTGGGCAAGAGCGTGGCCGAGATGCGCCAGGCACTGGCCGCCGGCATCCGCTGCTTCAACGTGGAATCGGCCGCCGAGCTGGACCGCCTGTCTGCGGTGGCGAGCGGGATGGGCAAGGTCGCACCGATCGCGCTGCGGGTCAATCCGGACGTGGATCCCAAGACCCATCCCTACATCTCCACCGGGCTGCGCAGCAACAAGTTCGGCGTGGCCTTCGACGAGGCCTTCGCCCTCTACCGCCGCGCCGCCACGCTGCCCGGCCTGCACGTGGCCGGCATCGGTTGCCACATCGGCTCGCAACTGCTGGACGGCGCGCCGGTGGTCGAAGCGGCCGAAAAGGTGCTCGGCCTGGTGGACCGCCTGGCGGCCGAAGGCATCGTGCTGGAGCACATCGACCTGGGCGGTGGGCTGGGCATCCGCTACCGGGACGAAACGCCGCCCACCGTGCGCGACTACCTCGCCCCGCTGCTGGCCCTGTTCGACGGCCGGCGCGAGGAACTGCTGTTCGAACCCGGCCGCTCGCTGGTCGGCAACGCCGGTCTGCTGCTGACCCGCGTCGAATACCTGAAGCCGGGGGTGGAGAAGAACTTCGCCGTGGTGGACGCGGCCATGAATGACCTCGCCCGCCCCGCCCTCTACGACGCCTGGCACGACGCCGTGGCGGTGGCGCCGCGCCCCGGCACGGCCGCCGCGCGCTATGAAGTCGTCGGCCCCATCTGCGAGAGCGGCGACTTCCTCGCCCACGACCGGGAACTGGCGCTCGCCGAGGACGATCTCGTCGCGCTGCTGTCGGCCGGCGCCTACGGCATGACCATGAGCTCCAACTACAATACCCGCCCCCGTGCCGCCGAGGTCATCGTGGACGGGGAGCGCGTCCATCTGGTACGCGAACGGGAACGCGTCGAGCAGCTCTTCGCCGGCGAGCGTCCGCTCGCCTGAGAGGGCGCCCGCTCAGGAAGCGCCTCCCCCCTTCATGGCGGCGGCTTCCTCGATCAGCGCGGCGCCGAAAGCCTTCCACACCGGACCGCCATGGGTGTGGACGCCGAACTCGGCGCTCTGCGCCATGGTGCGCAGCATCAGCTCCGCCAGCGCGAACAGCTCGGCACGCGCCCGGCGCTGACGATCCGGCGAGCGCAGCGCCTCCAGGCTGGAGGCCGGGCCGCAGCTCAGCGCCTCACGCGCCAGCACGCGCACCGCGGCCTGGTCGCTCCAGTCGATGCCGAGCGCGATGCCGCGCCGGACGATCTCCCGCTCGAGTTCCTCCGCATCCTGGGCAAAGTGGCCGAAGCCGCTCATCTTTCCGTCTCCGTGGCTGGCGGTTGCTCAACGCGCGCCGAGATCCTCGATGCAGCGCGCCAGCGCCTCTTGCCAGTGCGGCAGGCGCAGGCCGAAGCGTGCGGCCAGGGCCTGCTGGTCCAGGCGGGAGTTGTGCGGCCGCGCGGCGGGGGTCGGATAGTCCGCGCTGGCGATGGCCTGCACCTCGGCCACCCGCAGCGCCCGTTCCGGCAGCTTCTCCCGCGCGAGCGTGAAGATCGCCTCGGCGAAGCCGTGCCAGCTCGTTTCGCCACCGCCGACGAGATGGAACAGCCCGGAGGCGAAGCGCCCCTCGGCCCGCTCACGCCGGGCCTGGGCGATCGCCAGGGCAGTGGCGTCGGCAATGTTGCGTGCCCAGGTCGGCGCGCCGATCTGGTCGGCCACCACGCGCAGGCTCTCCCGCTCCGCCCCCAGGCGCAGCATGGTGAGCAGGAAGTTGGCGCCGCGGGCGGCATACACCCAGGTGGTGCGGAACACCAGGTGGTCGCAGCCGGACTCGGCCACCGCCCGTTCGCCGGCGAGCTTGCTGCGCCCGTAAGCGTTCAACGGCGCCACCGCGTCGTCCTCCCGGTAGGGGCCATCCTTGGCACCGTCGAACACGTAGTCGGTGGAGTAATGCACCAGCAGCGCGCCAACGCCGCCCGCGGCGTGCGCCAACTCACCCACCGCCTCGGCATTGATGCGCGTGGCGAGTTCCTCTTCACCTTCCGCGCGATCCACCGCGGTGTAGGCCGCGGCATTGACGATGACGTCCGGCGCCAAGCGCGCGACCAGCGCGGCCAGCGTCTGCGGGCGGGCCAGATCGCAGTCCGCCCGCCCCGGCGCCACGATGTCGCCCAGGGGCATCAGGCTGCGCGCCAGCTCCCGGCCGACCTGGCCGCTGGCGCCGGTGAGCAGGATCCTCACGCCCCTGCCCCCCGGCCCGCGTAGTTGGCGGCGATCCAGTCCCGGTAGGCGCCGCTCTGCACGTGGGCCACCCAGTCCTGGTGGTCCAGATACCAGGCCACGGTGCGGCGGATGCCGGTGGCGAAGGTCTCCGCCGGGCGCCAGCCCAGTTCGCGCTCGATCTTGCGCGCGTCGATGGCGTAGCGGCGGTCGTGCCCGGGGCGGTCGGCGACGAAGGTGATCAGGCGTTCGTGGGCGCCGGCCGGGTCGGGGCGCAGCTCGTCGAGCAGCGCGCAGATGGTGCGTACGATCTCGATGTTGGGCATCTCGTTCCAGCCACCCACGTTGTAGGTCTCCCCCGGCCGGCCGCTGGCGAGCACTTCCCGCACCGCCGCGCAGTGGTCGCCCACGTACAGCCAGTCGCGCACGTTCATGCCGTCGCCGTAGATCGGCAGCGGCCTGCCCGCCAGCGCGTTGGCGATCACCAGCGGGATGAGCTTTTCCGGGAACTGGCAGGGGCCGTAGTTGTTCGAGCAGTTCGTGGTCAGCACCGGCAGCCCGTAGGTGTGATGCCAGGCGCGCACCAGGTGATCGGAGGCCGCCTTGCTGGCGGAGTACGGACTGTTGGGCTCGTAGGCCTTGGTTTCGGCGAAGGGCGGGTCCGCGGGGCCGAGGGAACCGTACACCTCGTCGGTGGACACGTGCAGGAAGCGGAAACCCTCCCGCGCCTCGCCTTCCAGCGCGCTCCAGTACGCGCGGGCGGCCTCGAGCAGGGTGAAGCTGCCTTCCACGTTGGTGCGCACGAAGGCCGCCGGGCCATGGATGGAGCGGTCCACGTGGCTTTCCGCTGCAAAATGCACGATGGCGCGCGGGCGGTATTCGGCGAGCAGGCGGTCCACCAGCGCGCGGTCGCAGATGTCTCCATGCACGAAGACGTGGCGTGCATCGCCCTGCAGGCGGGCAAGGTTCTCCAGGTTGCCGGCGTAGGTGAGAGCGTCGAGGTTGAGGACCGGCTCGTCGCTGGCGGCCAGCCAGTCGAGTACGAAATTGGCACCGATGAAACCGGCGCCGCCTGTGACCAGGATCATGGCGGAGCTTCCGTTGCAGGGATGGAGCCCGGGCAAGCGCGTAAAATTCATCTACGCCCGGTGCGCAAAGCCGGGATTCTACCCTTCCCGCTTACCGTGCGCCCCGCGATGCCTGCCTATCGCTTCCGCCTCCTCGCCCTGCTGCTGTGCGCGCTGGTGCTGCTCGCCCCGGCCGGCGCCCGCGCGGCCGGCCTGCCTTACGAAGTCCGGACCGCTCTCGACCAGGCCGGAATTCCCCTTGCCGATGCGGCGATCTGGGTGCAGCCCGTGGATGCCCATGCGCCCACGCTGACGCTGAACGCCGAACGGGCGATGAACCCCGCCTCGGTCATGAAGCTGGTGACCGCCTTCGCCGCCCTCGAACGCCTCGGCCCCGCCTACACCTGGACCACGCGCGCCGCGAGCGAAGCGACTCCGCACAAGGGCGTACTGGCCGGCGACCTGTACCTGGTCGGCGGCGCCGACCCCATGCTGAGCTACGAACGGCTGTGGAAGCTGCTGCGCCAGTTGCGCGCACTGGGCGTGGAGCGCATCGCGGGCGACATCGTGCTGGACGGCTCCGCGCTCGCCCTGCCGCCCCACGACCCGGCCGCCTTCGACGGGCGCGGGCTGCGCCCCTACAACAGCGGACCCCACGGCCTGCTGCTGCACTACAACACCGTGCGCCTGACCCTGGTGCCGGGCGCCCACGCCGGCGATCCGGTGCAGCTCGCGGCCGATCCGCCGCTCGCCGGCCTGACCATCGCCAACCGCATCGTCACCGCGCCCGGCGGCTGCGGCGTGTGGCACCAGGCGCTGGAAGCGCGCCTGGCCGAAACTCCCGCCGGCCTGCGCCTGGAACTCGAGGGGCGGCTGCCGGCCAGTTGCGGGCGGCGCGACTGGAGCGCCGCCCCGCTGCCGGCCGAAGCCTATGGCGTGGCGCTGGTGGCCGCCCTGTGGCGGGAGGTGGGCGGCCAACTGGACGGCCGGGTGCGCACCGGGCTGGCGCCGGCCGAGGCCGCCACGCTGCTGGCCGACGACTCCGAACCGCTGGGCGACGTGGTGCGCAACATGAACAAATGGTCGAGCAACGTCATCGCCCGCCAGTTGCTCGCCACGCTGGGCGCCTCGGCCGTCGACGCGCCGGACATGGTGAGCGGCGGCACCTGGGTGGCGCGGGCCCAGCTCGCGGCCGCCGGCATCGACACCACCGGGCTGGTGATCGAGAACGGCGCCGGGCTGTCACGCATCGAGCGCATCCGCGCCGACGCCCTGGGCCAGTTGCTGCTGGCCGCCTGGCAACGCCCGTGGATGCCGGAATTCGTCGCCGCGCTGCCGCTGGCCGGTGTGGACGGCACCGCCCGCCGCCGCCTGAACGGCAGCCCGGCCAGCGGCCAGGCCCACATCAAGACCGGCACGCTGGACGGCGTGCGCGCCATGGCCGGCTACGTGCTGGACCGCCACGGCCGCCGCCACGCGGTGGTGATGATGGTCAACCACCCCCAGGCGGCCGCCAGCCAGGCGGCACAGGACGCGCTGATCGAGTGGGTGTGGGCGGACCGCTGACGCTCTACAACCCGAGTTCGCCCCACATCGCATCCACCTTCGCCTTCACCGCCGCATCCATGACGATGGGCCGGCCCCACTCGCGGCTGGTCTCGCCCGGCCACTTGTTGGTGGCGTCGATGCCCATCTTGGAGCCCAGGCCGGCCACCGGGCTGGCGAAGTCCAGGTAGTCGATGGGCGTGTTGTCGGCGAGCAGGGTGTCACGGCTGGCATCCACCCGCGTGGTCAGCGCCCAGATCACTTCCTTCCACTCGCGGATGGCCACGTCGTCGTCCACGACGATGATGAACTTGGTGTACATGAACTGGCGCAGGAAGCTCCAGATGCCGAACATCACCCGCTTGGCGTGGCCCGGGTACTGCTTGCGGATGCTGACCACCGCCAGGCGGTAGGAGCAGCCTTCCGGCGGCAGGTAGAAGTCGGCGATCTCCGGGAACTGCTTCTGCAGCAGCGGCACGAAGACCTCGTTCAGCGCCAGGCCCAGCATGGCCGGCTCGTCGGGCGGCTTGCCGGTGTAGGTGGAATGGTAGATGGGGTCGCGGCGCAGGGTGATGCGCTCGATGGTGAACACCGGGAATTCGGCGACTTCGTTGTAGTAGCCGGTGTGGTCGCCGTAGGGGCCTTCCGCGGCCGTGTCGTCCGGGTGGATCACGCCTTCCAGCACGATTTCGGCGGAGGCCGGCACCTGCAGGTCCGAACCGATGCATTGCACCAGCTCGGTCTTGGCGCCGCGCAGCAGGCCGGCGAACTGGTACTCGGACAGGGTGTCCGGCACCGGCGTCACCGCCCCCAGGATGGTGGCCGGATCGCAGCCCAGCACCACGGCCACCGGGAAGGGCTCGCCGGGGTGCGCCTGCTGGTGGTCGCGGAAATCCAGCGCGCCGCCGCGGTGGGCCAGCCAGCGCATGATCACGCGGTTGGGGCCCAGCACCTGCTGGCGGTAGATGCCCAGGTTCTGGCGCTTCTTGTGCGGCCCGCGGGTCACTACCAGGCCCCAGGTGATCAGCGGCGCCGCGTCGCCCGGCCAGCAGTGCTGGATGGGCAGCTTCGCCAGAGCCACGTCGGCGCCCTCCCACACCACCTCCTGGCAGGGCGCGGAGCGCTGCACGGCGGGCGCCATGTGGAGCACCTGCTTCAGCACCGGCCACTTCTCCCAGGCGTCCTTCAGCCCCTTGGGCGGCTCGGGTTCCTTCAGGAAGGCGAGCAGGCGGCCGACCTCGCGCAGGGGCGTGGCCCAGTCGCCGTCGGCCACGTCCTCCCCCATGCCCATCGCCACCCGCTGGGGCGTGCCGAACAGGTTGGCGAGCACGGGAATCGCCTGGGGCACGCCTTTCGTGACCGGCTTTTCGAACAGCAGCGCCGGGCCGCCGGCACGCAGCACGCGGTCGGCGATCTCGGTCATCTCCAGGTGGGTGTCCACCGGCACGGCGATGCGCTTCAGTTCGCCGCGGGCTTCGAGCTGGGCGATGAAGTCGCGCAGGTCACGGTATCTCATGGGCGCGGCCTCAGCGGTGGGCGTTGATGGCGGCGCGCGTGTCCTGCGCGACGCTGCGTGCGGCGGCGGCGAAATCTTCGTTTTTGCCGGCATACAGGATGGCGCGCGAGGAGTTGATCATCAGCCCGGTGCCGTCGGCCGTGCACCCGGCGGCCACGGTAGCTGCGATGTCGCCGCCCTGGGCGCCGATGCCCGGCACCAGCAGCGGCACTTCACCCACGATCTCCCGCACGCGGGCGATCTCCGCCGGGAAGGTGGCGCCGACTACCAGGCCACAGTTGCCGCTGGCGTTCCATTCCTCCGCCACCAGGCGGGCGACGCGCTCGTAGAGCTTTTCACCGCCCACGTCCAGGAACTGCAGGTCGGAGCCGCCCGGGTTGGAGGTGCGGCACAGCAGGATCACGCCCTTGTCGCCGTACGCCAGATAGGGCTCCACGGAATCGCGCCCCATGTAGGGATTGACCGTGATCGCATCGGCCCGGAAGCGCTCGAAGGCCTCCACTGCGTACTGTTCGGCGGTGCTGCCGATGTCGCCGCGCTTGGCGTCCAGGATGACCGGGGTGCCCGGATGGCGTTCGTGGATGTGGTCGATCAGCGCTTCGAGCTGGTCTTCCGCCCGGTGGGCAGCGAAGTAGGCGATCTGGGGCTTGAAGGCGCACACCAGGTCGGCGGTGGCGTCCACGATGTCGCGGCAGAACTCGAAGATGGCCTGCGGCCGGCCGGCCAGGTGGGCGGGGAACTTGGCCGGATCGGGATCGAGGCCCACGCACAGCAGGCTGTCGCGCTGCCGCCAGGCGGCCTTCAGGGCGGTCATGAAATGCATCGGAGCGTGTCCTTGTTGGTCCGGGGCGAATGATAGCGCGCCGGTAAACGGCCCGGGGCCGCTTGCGCGGCCCCGTCCTCGATGCCTGCGACGCTTCAAAGGCCCAGGATTTTCATCGCCCTGGCCAGCGTATCCACCGATTCCTGGTGGCGGCCGGCGTTGTGGAGCTGCTCGCCCTCGGCCCGCAGCTTCTTCACTTCCTCCAGTTGCGCGCTGGTAAGCGGCGGATTGTTCGCCATCGCCTCGTCGATCTTCTTCATGTCCACGGGACAGTGGAAGGCAAGGACGGGCGCGGCCAGCGCCAGCAGCGCTGCGCCGATGAGTACACGTATCTTCTTCATGCTGTTCTCTCCTCGGGGAGCGGGTTGATGCCCGCAGCCTTTGGACCGGCCGCCCGAATTCCGGGTTCTCAGCCGCGCAGCAGGTAGTCGGCGGCCAGTCCGGCGAAGATCGCCGCACCCACCCAGTTGTTGTGCAGGAAAGCCTTGAAGCAGGGGGCGCGCTCGCGGCCGCGGATCAGCGTGTAGTGGTAGGCGGCGATGCCGGCCGCCACCGCCAGGCCGGCGAAGAAGGGCAGGCCGCGCCCGGCCATGAGCCCCACCGCGGCCAGCAGCGCGAAGGCCGCCCCGTAGCACAGCATGACCGCCAGCACGTCGAAACGGCCGAAGGTGATGGCCGAGGTACGGATGCCGATCTTCAGGTCGTCGGGCCGGTCCACCATGGCGTATTCGGTGTCGTAGGCCACGGCCCAGAACACGTTGGCCGCCAGCATGAGCCAGCCTTCCGCCGGCACCGTGCCCTGCAGGGCTGCGAAGCCCATGGGGATGCCGAAACCGAAGGCCACGCCCAGGTAGGCCTGGGGGATGGCGAAGAAGCGCTTGGTGTACGGATAGCTCACGGCGAGGAAGAGCGCCGGCAGCGACAGCCACAGCACCAGCGCCGGCAGGGGCAGGATCAGCACGAAGGCCAGCAGGGACAGTCCGGCGGCCAGCCCCAGGGCCTCGCCCGTGCCCACCGCGCCGATGGCAAGCGGCCGGTTGCGGGTACGTTCCACGTGGCCGTCGAAATCCCGGTCGGCGTAGTCGTTGATGACGCAGCCGGCCGAGCGCATCAACACGGTGCCGACGAGGAAGATGGCGAGCACGTGCACGGGCGGAAAGCCGCCGGCCGCGACCCACAGCGCCCACAGCGTGGGCCACAGCAGCAGCAGGATGCCGATGGGCTTGTCCAGGCGCATCAGCCGCAGGTAGAGGGGAAAGCGTTGGGTGAGCGTCATAGCGGTCGGGCGGGCAGGTCCAGGATGGCCGGCGCGAAGGCTTCGCTGACCAGCAGCGCGCGGCCGCGCAGCAGGAACACCGAGCGGCGCGCCCACACGCGGGCCGGCAGGCGCTGGCCGGCGAGGGCCGCGGCGATGCGATGATAGCGCGCATCGCGCCGGTCCAGGCCGATGCAGGCCAGGGGCTGGCGCTCCACGCGCGGGTCCGCGAACAGCGCCGCGCCCAGCGGGCGCGTGCCGATGCCGTGGAACAGGTTCCAGGCGCCGCGCACGTTGTGGCGCGGCAGTACCGAGCGGGCGAACACCACGGGACGGCCGTCGGCCACCAGCAGCACCTCCCGCACCCAGGCCAGTTCCCCGGCACGCAGGCCGAGTAGCCAGGCCTCGTCCCGGTTGGGCCGTTTCAGCCGCTGGGACACCACGTCCACGCGGAAATCCATGCAGCGCGCGCGGATGCGCGCGGTGAGGGAACCGGGATCGGTGAGCCAGGGGCGCAGCGCGGCCGGCACGGTGGCGCGCGGCGGACGGGAGAGCCAGGTTTCGCGGTGCAGTCGGGTGTACATGGGAATTGGGGTCGAGGCCGGGCGCATGATACCAGCGCCCTGCGAATCCGGCGCCGCCGGTCAGGCGCGCAGCAGCCCTTCCCGTCCGCCCAGCCAGCGCGCCATCAGCGCCGCGGCGGCCTGGGGCTCGTCCCGCAGCAGGGTCTCGCCCAGGGCGCGGGCGGCTTCCAGCAGGTCCGCATCCACCTCCAGGTCGGCGTAGCGCAGCAGGGGCAGGCCGCTCTGGCGCGCGCCGACGAACTCCCCGGGGCCGCGGATGCGCAGGTCCTCGCGGGCGATGGCGAAGCCGTCGGCGTTCTCGAAGATCACCTTCAGCCGCGCCCGCCCGGTCTGGGACAGGGGCTGGGCGTAGAGCAGGATGCACACGGATTCCGCGCTGCCGCGCCCGACCCGGCCGCGCAACTGGTGCAGTTGGGCGAGGCCGAAGCGCTCCGCGTGCTCGATGACCATCAGGCTGGCGTTGGGCACGTCCACGCCCACTTCGATGACCGTGGTGGCCACCAGCAGGTGCAGTTCGCCGGCGGCGAAGGCCGCCATGGTGGCGGATTTCTCCGCAGGTTTCAGCCGGCCGTGCACGAGGCCGATGCGCAACTCGGGCAGCGCCTCGCACAGGGTGGCGTAGGTGTCCTGCGCGGTCTGCAACTGCAGGGCCTCGGACTCCTCGATCAGCGGGCACACCCAGTAGGCCTGGCGGCCGGCGAGGCAGCCGTCGCGCACGCGGGCGACGACTTCCTCGCGGCGGGCGTCGGACACCAGCTTGGTGAGCACGGGCGTGCGGCCGGGGGGCAGTTCGTCCAGCACCGAGACGTCCAGGTCCGCATAGTGGCTCATGGCCAGCGTGCGCGGGATGGGGGTGGCGGACATCATCAGCAGGTGCGGGCTCAGCGTACCCGCCGCGCCCTTCTCGCGCAGGGCGAGGCGCTGGCGCACGCCGAAGCGGTGCTGCTCGTCCACCACCGCCAGCCCCAGGCGCGGCAGGGCCACCGGGTCTTCGATCAGGGCATGGGTACCCACCGCCAGCGGCACCTCGCCGCTCGCCAGGCGGGCGAGTTCCGCCTCCCGCGCGCGCTTGCCGCGGCTGCCGGCGAGCCAGGCCACTTCCACGCCCAGGGGCGCGAGCCAGGCGGAGAGCTTCTGCCAGTGCTGTTCGGCGAGGATCTCGGTGGGCGCCATCAGCGCGGCCTGGTAGCCGGCGTCCACCGCCTGCAGCATGGCCAGCGCCGCGACGATGGTCTTGCCGCTGCCCACGTCGCCCATCAGCAGACGCTGCATGGGATGCGGTTGGGCCAGGTCGGCGCCGATCTCGGCTACCACGCGGCGCTGGGCGCCGGTGAGGGCGAAGGGCAGCCCGGCGAGCAGGGCCTGGGCGAGGCGGCCGCTGCCTGCGAGCACCGGCGCGGTCTTGGCGCGGCGGGCGAGGTAGGCGCGGCGCAGGGAAATCTGCTGGGCGAGCAGTTCCTCGAACTTGATGCGACGCCAGGCCGGGTGCTGGCGGTCTTCCAGCACGCTGGCCGGCACCTCCGGCGGCGGGTGGTGCAGCAGGCGCAGGGCGTCGGCGAAGCCGGGCAGGTCCAGGCGGCGGCGCACCGCCTCGGGCAGCCAGTCGTCCAGGGGTTCGCTTTTCAGGGCCTGGTCGATCAAGCGGCGCAGCGTGGCCTGGCCGAGGCCGGCGGTGGTGGGGTAGACGGGGGTCAGCGCCTCGGGCAGGGCCTCGCCTTCGGCCACCGGGTGCACGCGGGGGTGCACCATCTCGTCGCCGAAGAAGCCGCCGCGCACCTCGCCGAACAGGCGCACGCGGCGGCCCGGGGCGAGCAGTTTCTGCTGGGAAGGGTAGAAGTGCAGCCAGCGCGCCACCAGCGTGCCGGAATCGTCGCGGATGCGCGCCACGAGCTGGCGGCGCGGGCGCAGGGTGACTTCGCAGCTCGTCACCTCGCCTTCCACCTGGGCGGGGAAGCCCGCACGGGCGGCGGCGATGGGCGTCAGGCGGGTTTCATCCTCGTAGCGCAGCGGCAGGTGCAGCAGCAGGTCGCGCGGGCTGCGGATGTCCAGTTTGGCGAGCCGGCCGGCGAGGGCGGCACCCACGCCCGGCCAACCGGCCGCGGGCGCATCCCCCCGCGGCGCGGTGCTGGCGCGCGCCATCGGAGTTCAGCCGCCGGCGCTCAGCCGAGCACCAGCACCGCGTCGGCTTCCACCAGCGCGCCGCGCGGCAGTTCCTTCACGCCCACTGCGGCGCGGGCCGGGTAGGGTTCGCTGAAGTAGCGCCCCATGATCTCGTTGACCTTGGCGAAGTTGGCGAGGTCGGTGAGGTAGATGTTGAGCTTGACCACGTCGGCCAGCGTGCCGCCGGCAGCCTCGGCCACGGCCTTGAGGTTGTCGAACACGCGCACGGTCTGGGCCTCGAAACCGTCGGCGAGTTGCATGCTGGCGGGGTCCAGGCCGATCTGCCCGGACAGGTACACGGTGTCGCCGGCGCGCACGGCCTGGGAGTAGGTACCGATGGCGGCCGGGGCGTTGGGGGTGGAGATGATCTTGCGGGTCATGGACGGCCTCTCGCTGAAGGAACAGCCCTGAATTCTAGGGCCTGTTCCCGTTCGTTTCACGGCTTGCGGCGGACGTTCAGTCGCGGGCGCGCATCGTGATGTCGCATTCCACCTTGTTCATGACCTTCTGCAGGCCGCGCCGGGCCTCGGCGTTGATGACCAGCGGGGCCATGAAATTGGCGCGCAGGCCGGCGCTGTCGGGCAGGCCCGCCCCGGTTTCCTTGCGCACGATGACCGCGACCAGGGCCTGTTCCGGCGCGCTCAGGCCGAGCAGGGCCTGTTCCTCGTCGCTCAGCACGAATTCGTAATGGATGCCGAAACTCACCGGGTCGGCGAGGGGGAAGGCCACCTCCGCATCGTCCAGGCTCTGCAGGAACTGCACCGTGGCCTCGGCACCTTCCTCGTGCACGAGCGCAAAACGCCTGTACCCCTCGAAACCCGGCAGCCCGGCAGGAAACTCGATGATCTTGTCTTCGGCGACCTCGAAGCTGCCGAACAGCGTGCTTTCGACCTTCATGCCTGCTCCTTCCTGTCCTCGTGAAATGATGCGGCACTATAACGCAGCGCACGCCCGGCGCGGCGGACGGGCCGGTTTCAGCGCGGCGGCACGACGATGCCGGCGCTCCGCCCGGCGCGCTTCAGCCCGGCCTGCGCCGCCTCGGCGACGGCACGGTCGGGGAAGGGGCCAAGGACGACTCGGTTTTCGATACGCGCCGGGCTCCCTGCTCTGGTCAGTTCGTCCCGCAGACGCTCGGCCTCGTCCCAGGCACCGAACACGCCGAGCTGAACGGCGTAGCCCGCCGGCAGTCCGGCCTGCGCCGCCTGGGCGGCAGCACGATCGGGGAAAGGTCCGAGCACGACCCGGCTCTCGATGCGCGCGGGGAAGCCTGCCTGCGCCAGATCGTCGCGCAGGCGCTCGGCATTGGCCCGGGCGCCGAACACGCCGAGCTGGACGACGGGGCCTGGCGGTGGCGCCACTGCCACCGCTTCGGGAAGTGCCACGGGCGCGGGCGGCGGGGTTTCCGCCTGAACGGCTGCGACGGGGGGTGGCGCGAGATCGGCCCCCTGCACCGGTGCGACCGGCGGGGTGTCCACATCGACCGCCGGCGCGGACGGCAGGGCGGGAGCCGGAGCCGCGCTGTCCGCCGGCGCCGGGGCAATGGCGGTCTCCGGCTCGCCGGCGCCGGTCAGCCACAGCACCACCCCCAGGGCCGCGGCAAGGACGGCGGCGATCAGGGCGCGCCGCAGCGCTGCGTCGGCGGTGCCCGTTCCATCCTGCCCGCCCGCTTCGTTCATGGCTGTTCGTCCTGTTCTTCCGTTCCACCGCGGCGGGTCATGGAACGCACCAGTTCGGCTTCCGCCACCGAGATGCCGCAGCGTTCGGCGATCGCGTCGGCCTCCAGCCCACGGCGGGCGAACACCAGCGCTTCGTCGTACTCGGGCGACACGCCCTGCCCGGCCAGACCGGCTTCGAGCTGTTCGCGCAGGACACGCAGGCCGTCCCGGAGTTCGGCGATCTCGCCTTGCTGTACCGCATGCTGCGCCTGCAGGCGTGCGATGTCGCGGCGCAACTGCTGGGTTTCCAGCTCCTGCTGGAAAAGGTCGGACTGGGGCGCCGGCGCACTCTCCGCCTTCGCCTCTGCGGCCGGCAGCGGCGCGTAGGCGAAGGCGGACTCGTCGACCTCGTCGTCGCTCTCGTCCGCTTCCTCGCCCGGGATGCGCGTTTCACCATCGGCCCGGCGCCGCGCCGCGAAGGCCCGCCACAACTGCCACGCTGCATAGATCGCCAGCGCGATGATGGCCAGCAGGAGCAGCGTGCGCAGGGTCATGGGGTCACCCCGCCGCCTTGAGCAGCGCCTGGTCGAGATCCCAGAAGATGTCTTCCAGGCTCTCGATGCCGATGGACAGGCGCACCATGTCCGGCGGTACGCCCGCGGCGTGCTGCTCTTCCTCCGACAACTGGCGGTGCGTGGTGGAGGCCGGGTGGATCACCAGGCTGCGCGCATCGCCGATGTTGGCCAGATGGCTGAACATCTGCAGTGCGGCGATGAAGCGTTCGCCCGCCGCCTGGCCGCCGCGGATGCCGAAGGACAGCACCGCGCCCGCGCCCTTGGGCAGGTAGCGGCGCGCCAGCAGGTGGTCCGGGCTGTCGGCGAGGCCGGGGTAGTTCACCCAGGCCACGCCGGGGTGCTCGGCGAGGAATTCGGCCACCGCCAGCGAGTTGGAGACGTGGCGGTCCATGCGCACGTGCAGGGTTTCCAGGCCCTGCAGCAGCATGAAGGCGGAAAACGGCGACAGGGTCTGGCCGAAGGTGCGCAGGGTCTCCATGCGCGCCTTCATGCTGAAGCCGAAGTTGCCGAAGGTCTCGTAGAAGCGCACGCCGTGGTAGCCGTCGGACGGCTCGGTCATGTGCGGGAAGCGCCCGTTGTCCCACGGGAAACGGCCCGATTCGATCATCACCCCGCCCAGCGTGGTGCCGTGGCCGCCGATGAACTTGGTGGCCGAATGCACGACGATGTCCGCGCCGTGCTCCATGGGCCGGCACAGGTAGGGGGAAGCCAGCGTGTTGTCGATCACCAGCGGCACGCCGGCCTCGCGGCACACCTCGGCCACGCCGGCGATGTCGAACACGTTGAGGCTGGGGTTGCCGATGGTCTCGCCGTACACCGCCTTGGTGCGCTCGTTGATGGCGGCACGGAAGTTGGCCGGATCGGAGGGGTCCACGAAGCGCGTGACGATGCCCAGCCGGCGCAGGCTGACGTCGAGCTGGGAATAGCTGCCGCCGTACAGCGTGCGCGCGGCGACGATCTCGTCGCCGGACTGGCACAGGGTGAGGAAGGCGGTCATCTGCGCGGCCAGCCCGGACGAGGTGGCGAGCGCCGCGCGCCCGCCTTCCAGCGCCGCCATGCGTTCCTCGAACACCGCCACGGTGGGGTTGGAGATGCGCGTGTAGACGTTGCCGAAGGTCTGCAGGTTGAAGAGCGACGCGGCGTGCTCGGGCGAATCGAAGACGAAAGAGGTGGTCTGGTGGATGGGCACCGCGCGGGAGCCGGTCACCGGGTCGGGCTGCTGGCCGGCGTGCAGGCAGAGGGATTCGAAACCGAAACGGTGGTCGGGCATGGAAGGTGTCCGGCGGGACGCGCGTGCACGGCCCGCGAAAATGAATTGCACGGATAATACTGGCGCCCTCCGCCAAGGACAATGCAGATGAGTTTCGACCTTTCCCTCGTGCTGTTCTGGTGCAAGAAGATCGTCGCCGCGGCCATCGTGCCGCCCCTCGGCCCCCTGCTGGTGATCGCACTCGGTCTCGCCCTGCTGCGCCGCCGCCCGCGCCTGGGCAAGGCCCTGGCCTGGGGTGGGCTGGTGCTGAACCTGCTGCTGGTCACCCCGGCCAGCGTGGGCCTGCTGCTGCGGCCGCTGGAGGACACGCCGCCGGTGACGGACGAGCAGCTCGCCCGCGCCGAGGCCATCGTCGTCGTCGGCGCCGGCAAGCGCATCCACGCCCCCGAATACGGCGGCGAGACCCTCAACCGCCTCGCCCTGGAACGCCTGCGCTACGCCGCCGTGCTGGCGCGGCGCAGCGGCCTGCCGGTGCTGGTGTCGGGCGGAGCGCCCACGGGCACGACGCCCGAGGCGAACCTGATGCGGGACGTGCTGGAACGGGAGTTCGGCGTGCCGGTGCGCTGGGTGGAGCGCGCCTCCCTGGACACGCGGGACAACGCGCGCTACTCGGCGGTGCACCTGCAGGCGGCCGGCGTGCGCCGCATCGCGCTGGTCACCCACGCGGCGCACATGCCGCGCAGCCGGGCGGAGTTCGAGGCCGCCGGACTGGAGGTGATCCCGGCGCCCACCGCCTGGCTGGGCGGACGGGGTGCGAACGAGCTGGTATTCGATTTCCTGCCCGGTGCCAGTTCCGCCTACGCGGGCTGGTATGCGGTGCACGAATGGGTGGGGCGGCTCGCCTACCGCTTCAGCCGCTGATCAGGCACCGCCGAAAGCCGGCTTGCGCTTTTCCAGGAAGGCGGTGACCCCTTCGCCGAAATCGCCGGTCGCCGCACAGCGGGCGAAGGCCTCGGCCTCGCTCTGCAACTGGGCTTCGAGCTGGTTGTCGTGGGAGGCGGCGAGCAGGCGCTTGATCTCCGCATGGGCATGGCGCGGGCCGCGCAGCAGGCGATCCACCAGGCGGGTGGTCTCGGCGTCCAGTTCGGCGGCGGGCACGACCCTGCTGACCAGGGCCAGACGCTGCGCCTCCCGGGCGTCGAAACGGTCGGCGAGCAGCAGCAGCTCGGCCGCCTTGCGCCGCCCCACCAGACGCGGCAGGAAGTAGGAGGCACCGCCGTCGCCGGACAGGGCGATGGCCGAATAGGCGGTGGTGAACACCGCGCTGTCCGCGCACACGGCCAGGTCGCAGCCCAGCATCAGCGACAGGCCGAAACCCGCGCAGGCGCCGCGCACCTTGGCCACCACCGGCTGCGGCAGCGCCTGCAGCATTTCCACGGTGGGGTTGATGTACTGGGCGATCATGGCGCGGAAGGTGGCGAGCCGCGCCTCCGGCGCCAGATGCAGATTGCGCGCGAAGTCCTTGAGGTCGCCGCCGGCCATGAAATGATCCCCTGCGCCGGTGACGACCACCGCGCCGACGCGAGGCGTGGCGGACAGCTCGCGCACCGCGGCGGAGAGATCCTGCATCATCTCCACCGACAGGGCATTGAGCGCCGCGGGGCGGTTGAGGGTGAGCGTGGCGACTTCGTCGGCGACGTCGAGCAGTACGGTGTCGGTCATGGGCTCCTCCAGCGGTCTGGGCGCAGCGGCGCGTCTGGGAAGCACTCGCCGCGGGGAGCCTGCAACATAAACCCCGCCCGGCACCCGCGCAAGGCGGCCCGCTCAGTCCGCCGCGCGGGCGAGCTTGGTCCGGTAGTGCGCCTTGGTGGCGCAGTACACGGTCTTCTCCAGTTCCACGTGCACCTGCCCGTGGCGGTCACGCAGCGCCACATGGAAGCTGCGCTCGGCCTCGCCGCGCTCGGCCAGTTCGCGGCGCACCGCTTCCACGGTGGCCGCGTCCACGTGGAAATCGGCGTACAGGTGGGAACGGCCCGGCCGGCGGTAGCGGATGCGGCCGGCCTTGTCCCACACCACCACCCCGTCGCCCAATTGCAAGGCGAGCAGCATGGCGAACATGGGGTCGGCGGCGGCGTACAAGGCGCCACCGAACAGGGCGCCGGCCGGGTTCACGGTGCGCCACGAGTGGCGCAGCACGACGCGGATGGTGCGCAGGTCGGCCGAGACGTGGATGACCCGCCCGCCGGTGGCGCGGTAGGAGGGGTAGAAATTGAAGCCCAGGCGCAGCACGGCCGGCCGCAGGCGCGGCGGCACCCGGTCCAGCAGCCTGGGGCGCATCGCGGCCCGCTCAGACGCGCTCGAACACGCCGGCCGCGCCCATGCCGGTGCCGATGCACATGCTGATCATGCCGAAGCGCAGGCCGGGGTCGCGCTGCATGGCGGAGACCAGGGTGGCGGTACGGATCGCCCCGGTGGCGCCCAGCGGGTGGCCCAGGGCGATGGCCCCGCCAAGGGGGTTGACCCGCGCCGGGTCCATGCCGAGCTGGCGCATCACCGCCAGGGCCTGGGCGGCGAAGGCTTCGTTGAGTTCGGTCCAGCCCACGTCGGCGAGCGTGACGCCGGCTGCGGCAAGTGCCCGCGGGATGGCCTCCACCGGGCCGATGCCCATGATCTCCGGCGGCACGCCGGCCACCGCGAAGGAGGCGAAGCGCGCCACCGGCCGCACGCCGTAGCGTTTCAATGCGGCCTCGCTCATCAGCAGCACCGCGCCGGCGCCGTCGGACATCTGCGAGCTGTTGCCGGCGGTCACCGAGCCGCGCGCGGCGAACACGGGCTTGAGCTTCGCCAGGCCCTCGGCGCTGGCATCGGCGCGCGGGCCTTCGTCGGTGTCCACCAGACGTTCGGCCACACGCACGGTGCCGCCCTCGCCGGGCAGGTGGGTGCGCACGGCGTAGGGCGCGATCTCGGCGCGGAAATGCCCGGCTTCGATGGCGGCATTGGCGCGCTGGTGGGACTGGAGCGCGAAGGCGTCCTGGTCCTCGCGGCTGACGCCGTATTTCGCCGCCACCTTCTCGGCGGTCAGGCCCATGCCGTAGGCGATGCCGATGTTCTCCTTCTGCGCGAAGATGGCCGGGTTGAGGCTGACCTTGTTGCCCATGATCTGCGGCATGGCGCTCATGGACTCGGTGCCGGCAGCGATCATCACATCCGCCTCGCCCAGGCGGATGCGGCTGGCTGAGTCCGCCACCGCCTGCAGGCCGGAGGCGCAGAAGCGGTTGATGGTGACGCCCGGCACCCGGTCCGGCAGGCCGGCCAGCAAGAGGCCGATGCGCGCCACGTTCATGCCCTGCTCGGCTTCCGGCATGGCGCAGCCGACGATCACGTCGCCGATCCCGCCGGCGTCCAGCCCCGGCACCTGGTCCACGACCGCGCGCAGCACGTGGGCCAGCATGTCGTCCGGGCGCACGTGGCGGAACAGCCCGTTGCGCCGGGCGACCGGCGTGCGCACGGCGGCGACGATGTAGGCGTCCTGGATTTGCTTGCTCATTTTCGGGTGCTCCTTGTTCGGTCGGACTTGGCGTGGCCTGCTCCCTCCCCTGCAAGGGGAGGGCTGGGGTGGGGATGGGTTTATCGCCGTGCTGACCGAAACCCATCCCCCTCCTAACCTCCCCCTTGAAGGGGGAGGGACTCAATTACGCAGCGGCTTGCCGGTTTCCAGCATGTGGACGATGCGTTGCCGGGTCTCGGCGGTCTTCAGCAGGTCCACGAACTGGGCGCGCTCCACGTCCAGGATCCACTGCTCGCTCACCCGCGCGTTGGTGTCCACCTCGCCGCCGCACAGGGCCGTGGCCGCGGCCTTGGCGACGCGGTAGTCGTGGGCCGAAATGAAGCCGCCTTCCCGCATGTTCACCAGCATCAGCTCGCAGGTGGCGATGCCGTTGCGCCCGGCCACCATCACCTGGCGCTCCACCAGCGGCGGGCGCCAGCCGGCCTCGGCCAGCGCGCGGGCGCGGCGGATGGCCACGTAGAGCAGTTCGTGGGCGTTGAACAGCAAGTCGTCCGAAGCCTGCGCGAAGCCGAGCTGCACCGCTTCCGGCGCACTCTTGGCGACGGTGGCCATGGCAATGGTCTGGAAGGCGGTCTGCACGTAGGGGAACACGTCGCCGCCCGCGGCACGCTGGGCCAGGCGGTGGGCCTGGAGGGCGAATTCCTTGCTGCCGCCGCCGGCCGGGATCAGGCCCACGCCCGCTTCCACCAGGCCGACGTAGCTTTCCAGCGCCAGCACCCGGTGCGCCGCATGCATGGCGAACTCGCAGCCGCCGCCCAGGGCCATGCCCTGCACCGCGGCCACCACCGGCACCTGGGCGTGCTTGAGGGTCATGGAGGCCTGCTGGAACTTGGCCACCGTCTTCTCCAGCCGCTCGAACTGCCCCGCCGCGCAGGCCGCGGCCACCTGCTGCAGGTTGGCGCCCACGGCAAAGGGCGCCTCGTGCCACAGCACCACGCCGTCCAGATCGCGCTCCGCGCGCGCCACCGCTTCGAGCAGGCCGTCCAGCACCTCGTCGCCGATGGTGTGCATCTTGGATTTGAAGGACAGGATGCCGATGCGGGCGTCCTGGTCGGGGCGGGTCCACAGCCGGACGCCTTCGTTCTCCCACAGGGTTTCGCCGCGCGCCGACGGCGCTTCGCCCAGCACCTGCTCGGGGTAGAGCTGGCGGCCGTACACCGGCAGCGGGGAGCGCGGCTTCAGGGCGTTTTCGGCCGCACTGTACGAGCCGGCCGGCTCATGCACGCCGCTGCGCTCGAACACCCAGGCCGGCAGCGGCGCGGCGGCCAGCGCGCGGCCGTGCTCGATGTCCTCGCGCACCTTCTCCGCCACCTCGCGCCAGCCGGCGGCCTGCCAGGTCTCGAAGGGCCCCTGCGCCCAGCCGAAGCCCCAGCGCATGGCGAGATCCAGGTCGCGGGCATTGTCGGCGATGCCGGCCAGATGCACCGCGCAGTAGTGGAACACGTCGCGGAAGATGGACCACAGGAACTGGGCCTGGGGATGGGGGCAGGCGGCCAGTCGGGCGAACTTCTCCCTGGGGTCGCGGAGTTGAAGAATCTCGTCGACTTCGGGTGCCACCTCGCCGCCGCTGGGGCGGTAGTCCTGGCGGGCGAGGTCCAGCACCAGGATGGATTTGCCCTCCTTGCGATAGATGCCGGCCCGCGTCTTCTGCCCCAGCGCGCCCTTGGCGATCAGCGCCGCGAGCCACTCGGGGGTGCGGAAGTGGGCGTGCCAGGGATCGTCCGCCAGCGTGGCCTGCATGGTGCCGACCACGTGGGCCAGGGTGTCCAGGCCGACCACGTCGGCGGTGCGGTAGGTGGCGCTCTTGGGGCGGCCGATGCGCGGGCCGGTGAGCGCGTCCACCTCGTCGAAGCCCAGGCCCAGGCGGGCGGTGTGGTGCATGACCGCGAGGATGGAGAACACGCCGACCCGGTTGGCGACGAAGTTGGGCGTGTCCCTGGCGCGCACGATGCCCTTGCCCAGCCGGGTGGTGAGCCAGCTTTCCAGCCCGTCCAGCATCGCGGGTTCCGTGTCGCGGGTGGCGATCAGCTCCACCAGGTGCATGTAGCGCGGCGGGTTGAAGAAGTGGATGCCGCAGAAGCGCCCGCGCAGGCTGGCCGGCATGCCCTCGGCGAGGCGGCCGATAGCCAGGCCGGAGGTGTTGGAGGCGAAGACCGCGTCCGGCCGCACATGAGGCGCGACCTTGGCGTAGAGGTCCAGCTTCCATTCCATCTTCTCGGCGATGGCCTCGATGATCAGGTCGCACTCGCGCAGTTGCTCCAGGTCGCTGCCGTAGTTGGCGGCGTCGATGAAGGCCAGGCGATCCTTGGTGGCCAGCGGCGCCGGGTCCAGCTTCTTCAGCCCGGCGAGCGCCTTGTCGACGACCGCATTCGGCTTGCCGTCCGGCGCGGGAAGATCGAAAAGCACCACCGGCACGTCGGCGCTGGCGCAATGGGCGGCGATCTGCGCGCCCATGACGCCGGCGCCGAGCACGGCGACCTTGCGGATGATGAAGTTGCTCACGCTGCTCTCCTGTTGCTGCGGCATGGCGCCCGGCCGGGCGCCATGCCCTTCCAGCGGGGTTCAGAAGTTGTGGTTGTACTGCACCGAGAACAGATCGGCGCTGACCTCGAACTTGCCGTGGATGGTCTGGGTGCCGCCCAGGGCAGTAGGAATCGCCGCCACGCGCTCGGTCGGCGCATCCTTGAAGAAGATGTGCGCGTAGCCCAGATCCACCGAGGCATTCCGGTTCAGGGTGTAGCGCGCGCCCACCGCCAGCCAGGTGCGGTCCGAATCCGGCAGGGTCATGGTGCGGTCGGCGGCACTGCGCACCGGCGCTTCGTCCCAGGCCACGCCGAAACGCAGCTTCCACTTGTCGTTCACGCGGTATCCGGCGCCCAGGCCGACGCGCCAGGTGTCCTTGAAATTGTAGTCGAGCACCGGGGCCGTGCCGCCCTCCACGCGGATCTCCTCGATCGAACTCCAGCCGGTCCAGGTCAGGTCCGCCAGCAGTTCCCAGCGCTCGTTCACCTGGCGGTGCAGCGCCAGCGAAGCGGTGTCGGGGGTCTCCAGTTCGGCCTCGATCTTGGCGTTGAGCACCCCGGGGATGGTCTGCTTGCCTTCCAGGTCGAACTTGATCTTGGAACGGTAGGTCAGGCCGATGCGGGTGGCCGGATCGATCTGGAACAGCGCGCCCGCGTTCCAGCCGATGCCCACGTCGTCGCCCTTCAGATGCGCTTCGCGCTCCGTTCCGGCGCCGAGGATGGCCATCTGGCGGAACTCCGTCTCGTTCTTGGCGACGTTGATGCCGAAGCCCAGCGACACCGTCTCATTGACCCGGTAGGCGATCGACGGATTGACGTTGATCTGCTTGATCTCGGCGAAATAACCCGAGAAACGGCCGACGAAATCCTTGTCGAACTCGGTCTTGTTGCCGAAGGTCGGGCCGACGCCGATGCCGACCGCCAGCGTGGGGCTGATCGAATAGCTCCAGTAACCCACCGGGACCACCGCCGCGCCGCCCCCGTCGCCGCCGTCCCTGCCCAGCGCGAAGGTCGGCACCGCGGCGGTGCCGCGGTCGCTGAAATCCACTTGGCGGTCGATCACGGTCAGGCCCACGGTGAGGTTGTGCCCCTGGGGCAGCAGCAGCATGCCCGCGGGGTTGAAGAATACCGTCGAGGCGTCCTCGGCGGCGGCGGCCGCGCCGGCGAACGCATTGCCGGTGCCGGCCCCGTTCTGGTTCTGCAGCGCGAAGCCGGCAGCCATCGCCTGCCCCGACGCAAACGCCCCACCGACCACGAGCGGTACCCATACCGCCAGCTTCCTCAGTTTCATATCGTCTCCTCCTTTTTATGTTGGGCGGAAGCGCCCGCCCCGGCGCACAGCATTTCTTGTGGACACCCGCCTCATTCGGGCGGCAGCGGCCTCTTCCTGCCCTTGTCGTCCACAGCCACATAGGTCAGCTTGGCCTCGGTAACCCGGACCACCACCGGGTTCTCCGGGTCACGCTCGGCGAACACCTCCACGTCCACGGTGACCGAGGTGTGCCCCACCGATACAACCTCAGCATAGAAGCTCACCAGATCGCCCACCGACACCGGCTGCTTGAACAGGAAGGAATTCACCGCGATGGTCGCCACCCGGCACTTGGCCCGGCGGCGGGCGGGGATGGCGCCGGCGATGTCCACCATGGCCATGATCCAGCCGCCGAACACGTCGCCGGCGGGGTTGAGATCGGCCGGCATGGGCATCACCCGCAGCGCGGGCTGCTTGCCTTCGGGCAGTTGGGCGGGGGTTTCCGGGTTTTCGTGGCTTTCGGGCATGGGGCGTTCTCCGCAATGGTCAGTGGCTCGCCGCCTCCACCGCGGCCGGCACCGCCGCCCCGCCGGGCCGGGCGAAGCCGCCCTGGCGCAGGAAGTGCAGCGGCCCGCCGGTGAATGGCGCGAAGCCCGTGCCGAATATAACGCCGGCATCGGCCAGATCGGCATCGGGGACTACCCCGTCCCGCACGCAACGCTGCGCGGCCTGCAGCAGCGGCGTGACGATGCGTTCGGCCAGACCCTCCGGCGGCGTGCCGGCGCGGCCTTTCTGCGCGCGGCCAGCCACCCAGCGGTAATAGCCCTGCCCGCTCTTCCTGCCCAGATGGCCGGCGGCGACCAGATCGAGCAGTTTCTTCGGCGGCTCGGCCGCCTCGCCCGCCAGCGCCTTGCCGGCCGCCACGGCGATGTCCAGGCCCACGGTGTCCACCAGCTCGATCGGCCCCATGGGCATGCCGAAGGCGACCAGCGCCTCGTCCACGGTTTCCGGCGCGATGCCTTCCTCCACGCAGCGCAGGGCTTCCAGCATGTAGGGGCCGAGCACCGCGTTGACCAGGAAGCCGGGGGCGGACTTCACCGGCAGCGGCAGCTTGTCCAGGGCGCGCACGAAGGCGGCCGCACGGGAGAGCGCCCCGGCGTCGGATTCGGCACCTTCCACCACCTCCACCAGGGGCATCATCGCCACCGGGTTGAAGAAGTGGATGCCCACCAGGCGGGACGGGCTCTTCAGCGCGTTGGCGATGTCCTCCAGGCGCAGGCTGGAGGTGTTGGTGGCGAGCACGGCGTCGGGTTTCGCCCGCGCTTCCAGAGTTTGGAAGAGTTCGCGCTTGGCCTCCAGGTTCTCGAAGATGGCCTCGACGATCACGTCGGCGCGGGCCGCGCCGTGGCCCTGGGGGTCGGGGATCAGGCGGTCGAGGGCGAAGCGCACCTGCCGGGCGTCGCCACGCAGTTTCCGGTCGTAAAGTTTCGTCGCCCGCGCGATGGCCGGCGCGATGCGCTCCACGGACTGGTCCTGCAGGGTCACGGTCATGCCGCGCAGGGCGCACCAGGCGGCGATGTCGCCGCCCATGACGCCTGCGCCGACCACGTGCACGCGGCGCGGGGCGAAGCCGCCGTCCTTGCCGAAGCCTTTCAGCCGTTCCTGCAGGAAGAACACGCGCACCAGGTTCTGCGCCGTGGGCGAACCCAGGATGGTGGCCATCTCCCGCTCGGCGGCCAGCGCGTTGCCGCCGTGGCGAGCCCAGATGTCGAGGATGGCGTAGGGCGCCGGGTAGTGCTGCGGGCGCGCACGGCGGGCCACCTGCTTGCGCGCCTGGCGGGCCACCACGGCCTTGAGGGGGCCGTTGAGCAGGCGCAGCAGGAGCGGCAGGCGATGCGCCGGACGGCCGGAGAGGACCAGCATGCGCGCTGCGTTCTCCATGACCCGCTCCGGCACGCATTCGTCGGCCAGCCCGATGCGCTTCGCGCGCCGGGCGTCCACACCCTTGCCGGTCAGCATCAGGTCCAGGGCCGGGGCCGGGCCGATGAGCGCCGGCAGGCGCTTCATGCCGCCCCAGCCGGGCACGATGCCCAGCATGACCTCGGGCAGGGCCAGGCGGGTGGCGGGCTCGTCCACCACCACCCGGTAGCGGCAGGCCAGCGCCAGTTCCAGCCCGCCCCCCAGGCAGTGGCCGCGCACCAGGGCCAGCGTCGGGTAGCGCGCCGCGGCGAGGCGCTCGAAGGTGTTCCAGCCGCGGGCGATCAAGGCGCGGGCGGCGGCGGGGCTGTCCAGGGCGGAGAACTCGTGGATGTCGGCGCCGGCGATGAAGCCGGCGGACTTGGCCGAGGCGACGATCAGCCCGGCGGGCGGGGCGGCCTCGAAGGCGGCGAGGATGCGCGCCAGTTCGTCCAGGGCTTCCGCCGACAGGGTGTTGGCGGCCGATTCCGCGCGGTCGAACCACAGCCAGGCCAGGCCGTCCGCGTCCCGTTCGATGTACCAGTGCTTGTAGGTCACGCTCATCCCCGCGCTCCCGCGATGGATTCCACCAGCATCGCGCCACCCAGGCCGCCGCCGATGCAGATCGCCGCGATGCCGCGCCGCCCGCCCGTGCGGCGCAGGCGCTGCAGCAGGTGGAGCACGATGCGCGCGCCGCTCGCCCCCACCGGATGGCCCTGGGCCACCGCGCCGCCGTCGGCGTTCAGGCGCTCCCCGGCGATGGCGCCGGGGGCATCCGCCAGTCCCAGTTCGGCACGGCACCAGTCGGCGTCGGCAAAGGCACGCTGGCAGGCGATGACCTGGGCGGCAAAGGCTTCGTTGATTTCCCAGGCGTCCACATCGTTGGGCGTCAGCCCGTGGCGCTGCAGGAGGGGCACGGCCGCATGCACCGGCCCCAGGCCCATCTGCGCCGGGTCCAGCCCGGCCCACTGGCTGTCGGCGATGCGCCCCAGGGGTTCCAGGCCGTGGCGCTCCACCGCCTCTTCGGAAGCCAGCACCAGCCAGGCCGCACCGTCGGTGATCTGCGAACTGTTACCGGCGGTCACGCGGCCGTAGCGCTTGTCGAAGAAGGGCTTGAGCTTGGCCAGCCCTTCCAGCGAGGCGTCGCGGCGCAGGCCGTCGTCGTGGCGGTAAACGGTGCCGTCCCGGTCTATCAGGGGCACGATCTCGGCGTCGAAATGCCCGGCATCCTGGGCCGCGGCCACGCGGCGGTGGCTGGCCAGCGCGTACTCGTCCATCTCCACGCGGGAGATGCCGAAGCGGTGGGCCAGGTTCTCGGCGGTCTGGCCCATCATCTGGCCGACGATGGGGTCGGTGAGTCCCTTCATGATGCCGATCACCGGCGCCAGGTGGCCCAGCCGGAAGCGGCGCAGGGCGGCGAGCTTGTGCCCGGCGGTCTTCGCCGCGTACCAGCCGGAAAGCCAGCGCACCATGGCGTCGGAGAACAGCAGCGGCGCCCGGGACAGGGCATCCACGCCGCCCGCCAGCACCAGTTGCGAGCGCCCGGCGCGGATGTTGGCGATGGCCGAATCCAGCGCCTGCATGCCGCTGGCGCAATTGCGCATCACCGTCCACCCCGGCACCTTCTGCCCGCAGCCCATGCGCAGCGCCACCACGCGGCCGATGTTGACCTCGTCCGGCGAGGGGCTGGCGCAGCCCAGGATGACCTCGTCGAGCTGGTCCGGGGCGAAGCGCTGGCGCGCCAGCAAGGCGCTGCCCGCGGCGGTGGCGAGGTCGGCGGCGGCGAACGGCCCCGGCGCGTTCTTCGCCTTCAGGAAGGGCGTGCGCGCGCCATCGACGATGTAGACCGAATCGCTCATGCGGCCACCTTTTGCTGCTTGCGCGGCTTCTCGCCGGCGTCCTCCGGCAGTTCGGCCAGCGCGGCGCGCAGGCCGAAGTCGTAGGGGAAGTCGTCCACGCGGATGACCTTGTCGCGCAGGCGGTTGCGGCACTCGATCAGGGCGTACTCCCCGGCGTCGATCACGCCGGCCTCCAGGGCCTTCGTCCAGACGACATCCGGTCCGCCGCCGACGATGACGCCGGGACGGAAGCGGCCGTCCTTCTGCGCCTGCTTCAGCTTGGCCTCGACGGGTTCGGCCGCGATGGTGGCGGCCAGCGCCGCCTCCAGCGCACCCAGCGGTTCTTCCGGGTCTGCGGGGAGATAGGTGCCTGCGGTCAGGCGGTCGCGGGTGGCGGACGGTGCTATCAGCAGGCGCGCCACCTCGTGCCCGAGGCGGTCGGACGGCACCACGTAGGGCCGACCGAGGGGAAAGACCGCCAGGCGGCGCAGCACGGTGGCGAACAGGCGGTTGGGGAAGTTGGCGATCACGCCCTCGAAGGCGTTCTGGGCGCGGAACATGCAGTCCCAGATCGCCCAGTGCATCAGCGGCGCATCGGCGGCCTGGCGGCCTTCGGCCTCGTAGCGGCGCAGCGTGGCGCTGGCCAGATACATCAGCGACAGGATGTCGCCCAGGCGCGCGGAGAGCTTTTCCTTGCGCTTGAGCGCGCCGCCCATGGTGCCCATGGAGAGGTCGGCGAGGAAGGCGAAGGCGGCCGAGAAGCGGGTGAGCTGCTGGTAGTAGCGGCGCGTTTCCGGCGCGACATCGGCGGGCACGGCGACGAAGTGGGAGCCCGTCAGGCCCATCACCAGCGCGCGCGCGGCGTTGGACACGGTGTAGCCGATGTGGCCCCAGAACGCGTCGTCGAAGGCGGCGAGGTCGCCGTTCTGCGCCGCATGCATCTCCGCCAGCACGTAGGGATGACAGCGGATCGCACCCTGGCCGAACAGGATCAGGCTGCGGGTGAGGATGTTGGCGCCTTCCACGGTGATGCCCACCGGAATCTGCTGGTAGGCGCGGCCGAGGAAGTTCTGCGGCCCCAGGCAGATGCCCTTGCCGCCGATCACGTCCATGCCGTCGTTGACGGTCTGGCGGGCGCGCTCGGTGACGTGGTATTTGACGATGGCCGACACCACCGAAGGCTTCTCGCCCAGATCCACGGCGCCCGCGGTCATGATGCGCGCGGCGTCCGACAGATAGGTGTTGGCGCCGATGCGGGTCAGCGCCTCCTCCACGCCCTCGAAGCGGCCGATGGCGGTCTTGAACTGGTAGCGCACGCGGGCGTAGGCCCCCACCGCGCGGGCGGTGAGCTTCTGCATGCCGGTGTTGGAGCCGGGCAGCGAAATGCTGCGCCCGGCGGCCAGGCACTCCATCAGCATGCGCCAGCCCTGCCCGGCCATCTGCGGTCCGCCGATGATGAACTCCAGCGGCATGAACACGTCGCGACCGCGGATCGGGCCGTTCATCCACACCGCGTTGAGCGGCAGGTGGCGGCGGCCGATGTCCACGCCCGGATGGTCGTGGGGCACCAGCGCGCAGGTGATGCCCAGGTCCTCGGTCTCGCCCAGCAGGCGGTCCGGATCGTAGAGGCGGAAGGCCAGGCCGAACACCGTGCACACCGGCGCGAGGGTGATGTAGCGCTTGTCGAAGCTCACCCGCATGCCCAGCACTTCCTTGCCCTGCCACTGCCCCTTGCACACCACGCCGGCATCGGGGATCGAGGCCGCGTCCGACCCGGCCCACGGGCTGGTCAGCGCGAAGGCGGGAATCTCCTCGCCACGGGCGAGGCGCGGCAGGTAGTGGGCTTTCTGCTCCGGCGTGCCGTAGTGCAGCAGCAGTTCGGCCGGGCCCAGGGAATTGGGCACCATGACCGTGACGGCCGGAGCCGACGAGCGCGTGGACAGCTTGGTGATCACCTGGGAGTGGGCGTAGGCGGAGAAGCCCTTGCCGCCGTATTCCTTCGGAATGATCATGCCGAGGAAGCCCTTGTCCTTGATGTACTGCCAGACCTGCGGCGGCAGATCCTGCTGCTGCGTGCTCGCCCAGTCGTCGGTGAGGCGGCACAGTTCCGCGGTCTCTTCGTCCAGGAAGGCCTGCTCCTCGGCGCTGAGCCTGGGCCATGGATAGGCCAGCAGTTTCTTCCAGTCCGGCCGGCCGGCGAACAGCTCGCCTTCCCACCACACGGTGCCGGCTTCCAGCGCGTCCTTCTCGGTCTGCGACATGGCCGGGAGCGCACCACGGAAAGCGCGGAAGACGGGCGCCGTGACCAGCGCGCGGCGCAGGGGGCGGATCAGGAACAGCGCCGAGAAGAGCGCCCACAGGCCGAGCACCACCACCGTGGCGACGGGCGACAGGGCCGCCGCCCAGCACAGCCCCGCCAGCCAGGCGAGGCCAACCCCTGCCCAGGCAAAAAATGGCGCTCGCCCGTAGGCGAGCGCACCTGCCAAGGGAGGGAGGGAAACGATGAACAACCAGATCATTGCTGTCTCCTTCTACTCGGCCCCGCGGTCTTGCCGCCGCGGTCTGCCGTCTGGTCAGTTAATGGAAACTGCTACGTCCTCATGCCGCCTCGCGCCCGCCGCGGCGCTGTTTCTCCAGCTCCGCATGATCCGGCAACGGCGCGCGCAGGCCGCCGAGCAGGAAGGACATCAGGCGCGGCATCAGGCGCGCGGGGTCGGCGTCGTCGAAATTGCCGGCGAAGAGCTGCAGCGCGTCGGTGCCGGCGATGGCGTAGGACATGGCCCCCATCATGAAATGGAAGCGCCACAGGATTTCCTCCCGCGGTACGTCCGGCAGCGCGCGGTACAGGGCGCCGAGAAAGCGCTCCAGCACCTCGGCGTATTCCTCGGCGAGGAACTGGCGCACGAAGGTGTTGGGTTCCGTATAGGTTCGACCGAGCAGGCGCATGAAAGTGTGGCCGCCGTGCTCGGTGTCGGCCGCCAGCGCGAGCGCGGTGCCGAAGAAGGCCTCGACGATGTGGCTGGGCTTGAGCGTCGCACCGCCGGCCTCGGCCTCCAGCTTGTCCAGCGCCGCCAGGCGCTGGCGGTTCAGCTCGGTGAGGCGGCGGCGGAAAATCTCCTGGATCAGCGCGTCCTTGCTGCCGAAGTGGTAATTCACCGCCGCCAGGTTCACGCCCGCGCGGCTGGTGATCATGCGCATCGAGGTGGCTTCGAAGCCGTGCTCCACGAACAGCACTTCGGCCGCATCGAGAATGCGGCTGCGCGTTTCGGGCGGATGTGGGCGGATCGGCGTGCTCATTGGCTGTCCCCGGGTTCTTGGCTGAACGTCCTGCGGTCCGGCACGGTGCAGATTCGTTCAAACGTTTGTTTGAATTGTACGTTCAAATTCGCTTACGTCAAGCCCATTTGCGAACGCGGCCGTTGCGGACAGAATCCGCGCCGCAATCGCCTGCCACGGCGGCTCGCCGGGCAGGCGCCGGGGGGCCGCCGGCACTGGACGCGGACACCCGCCGCAGGCAATATGCCTGCTCAACCCAGTACGGTTCGGTTGGTGCCGTCCGCGTCGAGTTCGGCGCGTGGGCCGGCACGGCACGCCCGTCCGAAGCCGGGCCGCAGGGCTCGGCGTGGACGGGTCGCCGCCCAGCCGAACGGCACTGGTTCCAGAACAAGCTTGCATCTTCGGCCGGCAGCCTCACGGGGTCCTGCCGCTCGCGGAGTCATCAGTGACCGACCGGAATACCCTTCTCCCGTCAGACAGCGCCCCCGGCCCCACGTCGTACGCCGAACTGCTGGCCGCCTGCGGCGAGTACCAGTTGCAGCGCATCGGCACGCTGCTGGAGGAAGCGGTTCGGCGCATCGATGCCGAACTGCAGGAACGCCGCCATACCGCCGCCGAACTGGCCGAATCCCTCAGCCTGCTGGAAGCCCAGTACCAGTTGCGGGCGATGGGGCGCAGCCTGGCGACCAAGTTCCGGCGCAGCTACGAAGCGGCCTTCCGCCGCCGCACCGAAAGCGCCCCACTCGCGGCCGCCCAGAGCGCGGAGGACTGTCTGCTGCCGGACTTCAAGCTCTTCGCCGCACCGCAGATCGCAGTGGCCCCCGAGGCGCGCGAACTGGCGGCCCCGCTGCAGGAAGCGGCCGCCGCCGAACTGGCCGGCCTGCGTCCGCGCGTCGCCTGGCTGTGCGGCCACGAAACCCTGAGCGACGACGCCGATCCCCTCGGCCCGGTCGCCGTCTGTGAAGCCGTCCTCGAACTGTGCGCCGAACTGGCGGGCGCCGAGGAGAACCGCACGCTGATCAAAGGCATGCTGGCCGACGCGGTACGGGACGGCCTGCCTGCGCTGTACGCCGAAATGGGCGCCCAGCTCGCCCGCTTCAACGTGCCGCCGCTGCGCACGCCGGCCGGCGCCGCCGAACCTCCGCCAGCCGCGGCCGCGGTGCGGAAGGCGCAACCGGCACCCGAAGCGCCGCCCCCCGCTCCCCGGGCGAAAACCAAGGCACCGGCCCCGGCCAACCCCCGGCCGGCGCTCGCCGGCGCACTCGCCAGCCTCGCCCCCGGCGCCCAGGCGCTGACCCTGGGCGGGCGCAGCTTCGCCCTGCGCAGCACGAAGGAACCGCACACCAACCTGGCGCGCGATCTGCTGGCCCAGGGACTGGGCGACAGCCTGGCGGACGAGGAACGCATCATCGTCGACGTCGTCGCCACATTGTTCGACCACCTGTTGGGCAGCGCCAGCATCCCGGCGCCGATGAAGCTCCTGATCGCGCGGCTGCAACTGCCCATCCTGCGCCTCGCGCTGGCGGACCGCGACTTCTTCGCCGACCGCGGCCATGCGGCACGGCGCCTGCTGAACCTGTTCGCGCTGGCGGGCGCCACCTGGGACGGCGAGATCACCCCCGACAGCGCGCTGCACCGCACCGCCATCCGCCTGATCGCGCAGATCGAAGCCGAATCGCCGCTCGATCCGGCGGTGTTCGCACGCAGCCGCGATGCCTTCGAAAACTGGCTCAACGAACAGGAGCGCGCCGCCGACGAACGCGCGGCCACGCTCACGGAGAAGCTCCTGCAACGCGAACGCTTCGAACTGTCGCGGCGTGAGGCGGAAAAGGCCGTGGCCGAAGTGTGCGGCGACGAAATCCTGCCCGAGACGCTGCACCGGTTCGCCACCACCACCTGGGTGCAGGTGCTCGTCCACTCCCGCGTCAACGGCGGCAGCACCTCCGCCGAATGGCGCGAGGCCCTGGCCGTGTTGCAGGACCTGGCGTGGAGCGTGCGCCCCAAGTACGGCACCGACGAGCGCGAACGCCTGGCGCGCCTGCTCAAGCCGCTGGTCGCCGCGCTGCGCACCGCCATGGAGCGCGCCGGCATCGATTCCGCCACGCGCGACCGCTTCCTGGCCGAACTGACGCGGCTCCATGCCGCCGCGGTCAAATCCGGCATGAGTGCGCCCCCGCCCGCCGACGAATCCAGGCCGGCAAGGGAGATCGCCTACCGCGGCGATGCCGAGCCCGAGGACGATCTCGGCGGCGAGCTGGAGGTGGACATGCTGGGCCGCGGCGACTGGGTGGAACTGCGTGAACCCGGCGGCAGCGTGCGCCGCGTGCGCCTGACCTGGATCAGCCCCTCGCACACCCTCTACCTGTTCGCCAACCGCCAGGGCCAGCGCGCGGTCGCCCTGACCCGCGAGGAACTGGTGCGCCGCTACAACGACGGCGAAGCCTGCTCCGCCGGCACCGACTCGCTCGACCGCATCGTCGACGATGCCCTCGACAGCCACGAGAACGGAAAATGAACCAGACCAACCGACCGCTGCGCAACCCGGACGAGACGCGCGGCCAGATCCGCCGCTTCCTCCTCGACGCCGAATCCCTGCCCAGCCCCAAGGGCGCCGCGGTACGCCTGATCGAACTGGCGCGCGATCCCAACGCCAGCATCGACGAGACGGTACGGGTCATCCAGACCGACCCCGCGCTCACCGGCTTCGTCGTGCGCGCCGCCAACGCCGCGCGCTTCGGCGGCATCGAACGCACGCTGGATCTCAAGCGCTCCGTGGTGCGCGTCGGCATGCAGATGGTGCGCGCCCATGCACTGGCCATGTCCATGATCCGCGACAACAACAAGCTGCGCTGCCCGCGCTTCAATTACAACCGCTTCTGGACCGAATCCCTGTACACCGCGGTGCTGATGGACATCCTCGCCAGGCGCTACCGCGAGTTCCGCCCCGGCGAAGCCTTCGTGCTGGGCCTGCTCGCCGGCGTCGGCCGGCTGGCCTTCGCCACCGCGGCGCCGGAGGAATACAGCGTGGTGCTCGAACGCGCGGCCGCCCACGGCGCACCGCTGGAATTGCTCGAACAGCAGGCCTTCGGCTTCGACCACCACGAACTTTCCTCGGTGCTGCTGGCCGACTGGGGCGTGCCCACCGAGCTGGCCGACATCGTGTACTGGCAGTGCGACCCGGAAGGCGGCGGCTTCGCGCCGGAATCCCGCCCTTATCTGCTCGCCGGCGTGCTGCAGTTGGCCGCCGGACTGGCGGCCGAAGCCCTGGCACCGCCCGAGGAGGGGGGCGGCAGCGGCATCGTCTACCTGCGCGCTGCACTGCTCGAACTGGACGAAGCGGACGTCGCCGAACTGACCGCCGAGGCGCTCACCGAACTGCGTGATTGGCTGCAGACGACCGGCCTGCCGCCGCTGCCCAAGCCGGCCGGCTGACGGCGTGCCGCGCAGGGGCGGGAGTAGAATCGCCGCCATGCGACGCGCCGCCTCCCTCCCCCTGCCCGCCGACGAGCCCGCCCAGCGCCGCGACTGGCACACGCTGAAAAGCCTCTTTCCCTACCTGTGGGCCTACAAGGGCCGGGTGATTTTCGCCCTGCTCTGTCTGGTGGCGGCCAAGGGTGCCAACGTCACGGTGCCCATCGTCTTCAAGCACCTGATCGACACCCTGGGCCTCACCACCGAGCAGGCCTACGTGGTGGTGCCGGCCGCGCTGCTGCTTGCCTACGGCGTGCTGCGCTTTTCCACGGCGCTGTTCACCGAACTGCGCGAATTCGTCTTCGTGCGCGTCACCCAGCAGGCGGTGCGGCAGATCACGCTGCAGGTGTTCCGCCACCTGCACGCACTGAGCCTGCGCTTCCACCTGGAGCGCCAGACCGGTGGCCTCACGCGCGACATCGAGCGCGGCACGCGCTCCATCAACACCCTCATCGGCTACACCCTGTACTCCATCCTGCCCACGCTGGTGGAGATCGGCCTGGTGATCGGCATCCTGCTGGTGCAGTACGACAGCATCTTCGCGCTCGTCACCGGCGTCACGCTGGGGGCCTACATCGTGTTCACGGTCAAGGTCACCAACTGGCGCAACGCCCTGCGCCGGCGCGCCAACGAGCTGGATTCCGCCGCCAACGCGCGCGCCATCGACAGCCTGCTCAACTTCGAGACGGTCAAGTACTTCAACAACGAGGATTTCGAGGCCGCGCGCTACGACGAGCAACTGCAGAAGTGGATCCACGCCCAGACCCTGAACCAGCAGTCCCTGGCGCTGCTCAACCTGGGCCAGGCGGTCATCATCGCGGTGGGCGTGACGGTGATGATGTGGCAGGCGGCGATCCGCGTGGCCGCGGGCAGCATGACCATAGGCGACATCGTGCTGGTCAACGCCTTCATGCTGCAGCTCTCCATCCCGCTCCACTTCCTCGGCATGATGTACCGGGAACTGCGCCAGGCGCTCACCGACATCGAACGCATGTTCGGCCTGCTCGCGGTGAACGAGGACGTGGCCGACGCGCCCGACGCCCGCGAGTTGCCGCCGGGGCCCGCCTCGGTGCGCTTCGAGGCGGTGCGCTTCGCCTACGATCCGCGCCGCCCCATCCTCCACGACGTGGATTTCCAGGTGCCGGCCGGGGCCACGGTGGCGGTGGTCGGCCATTCGGGCTCGGGCAAATCCACGCTGGCGCGCCTGCTGTACCGCTTCTACGACGTGCAGGGCGGCGCCATCCGCGTGAATGGCGAGGACATCCGCAAGTTGACCCAGTCCAGCCTGCGCGCGGCCATCGGCATCGTGCCGCAGGACACGGTGCTGTTCAACGACACCCTGTACTACAACATCCTGTATGGCCGCCCCGAGGCCGGCCGCGCGGAGGTGGAGGCCGCCGCCGAGGCCGCCCAGCTCGGCGATTTCATCGCCCGCCTGCCGGCCGGCTTCGACACCCGCGTGGGCGAGCGCGGGCTCAAGCTCTCCGGCGGCGAGAAGCAGCGCGTGGCCATCGCCCGCGCGCTGCTCAAGGACCCGGCGATCCTGATCTTCGACGAAGCCACCTCGGCCCTGGACTCCAAGACCGAAAAGGCCATCCAGGCGCAACTGGAACGCGCCGCCGCCGGGCGCACCGCGCTGGTCATCGCCCACCGCCTGTCCACGGTAATGAACGCGGACGAGATCATCGTGCTCGACCAGGGCCGCATCGTGGAGCGCGGCACCCACGCCGCGCTGCTCGCCCACGGCGAGCACTACGCGCGTATGTGGGCGCTGCAGCAGCAGGAGGCGGAACGGGCCGAGGGCAGCGCTTAGGGCGACGCCACCTGCCAGCCGCCGGCGCCGCGCGCCTTCACCTGGTACATGCTGCGGTCGGCCACGCGCATCAACTCGTCCAGCGTCTCCCCGTGCCGCGGATACAGGCTGATGCCAACGCTGGCGCCGATGCACAGTCGCTCGCCGTCCGGTTCCAGCGGCACGCGCAGGGCGTCCAGCACCTTGTCCGCCACCCGCCCGGCATCGTCCGGCGCGCCCGTGCGGCCGAGCAGGATGGCGAACTCGTCGCCGCCCATGCGCGCCACGGTGTCGCTCTGGCGCACCTCCCGCAGCAAGCGTTCGGCCACGTGGCGCAGCATGCGATCGCCCACCTCGTGGCCATGGAGGTCGTTGAGCGGCTTGAAGCCGTCGAGGTCGAAGTACAGCAGCGCCATGCCGTGCCCTTCCCGCCGCGCCAGCGCCGCGCCCTGCTCGAAGCGGGTGGCGAGCAGCACGCGGTTGGCCAGCCCGGTCAGGCTGTCGTGCAGCGCCAGGTGCTGGATGCGCTCTTCGTGGGCGCGCCGTTCGGTGATGTCGGAGAAGATCGCCACGCACTGGCTGAGGCCGCCGCCCTCGTCGCGCACCGCGGTCAGCGACAGGGCCATGGGGTAGCAGCCGCCGTCCTTGCGCAGGCCTTCCAGCTCCCCCTGCCAGTAGTCGCGCTCCCGCAGCACCGGCCACAGCCCGGCGAGCACCTCCGCGTGCAGCCCTTCGCCGGCGAAGGGGTCGCGCGCAGAGCCGACCACCTCCGCCGCCCCGTAGCCGGTGATGCGGCTGAAGGCCGGGTTCACCGCCTGCACCGTGCCGTCGGCCGCGAACACGACGATGCCTTCGCCGCTGCGCTCGAACATGCGCGCCGCGACCTCCAGCCGGGCTTCCAGGTGCTTGCGTTCGGTGACGTCCATCATCACCCCGACCATGCCGCTCACGTCGCCGCCGGCGTCCCGGTGCAACGTGGCGCGCACCCTCACGTCGCGTGTCCGCCCGTCGCCGTCGATGACGCGGAAGGCCTCGTCCCAGGAACCACCGCCCGCAGCGACGAACTCCCGCCCGCGCACCCAGGCGCGGGCGCGGTCGTCCGGGTGCAGCAGATCGCTCCACGGCACGCCCAGGGCGCTGTCCGGCGCGCGCCCGGAGAGCCGGCTCCAGGCCGGGCTCAGATAGGCCACCCGCTGCCCCGCGTCGGTGCGGAACAGCACGTCCTGCAACTGCTCGGCCATTTCGCGGTGCAGTTGCTCGGATTCCGCCAGGCAGCGGTGCAACCGCTGCAGCGGCACGACCAGCGCCACCGCCATCAGGGCGAGCAGCAGGGCGATCGCGCGCGAACCCCAGATCAGCGCGGCGTGCCCCGGCGGCGCGCCCCGCGGCAGCGCCGCCATGCGCCAACTGCCTTCGAGCACGCGCACGTCGAGCAGGAAGGCGTCGGGGGCATCGAACAGCGCGGCGTCGCCCCAGAACACCGCGCCGCGCTCACCCAGGCCGTCCACGCCGCGCAACGCGATGCGAAAGGGGAATTGCGGATCGCTCAGGCCGATCTCCCGCAGCAGCCGGTCGAAATCGATGGGCGTGCTCATCATCCCCCAGTACGGCCCGCTGCGCGGCGGAGCACCGGGCGGCGAGAGATAGATGGGCACGCGGTGGATCAGCGCATTGCCGCCCTGCGCGAGTTCGACCGGGCCGGCGACCACCGGCCGGCGGCTGGCCAGCATCAGGCGCGTGGCCGCCCCCTGGGTGGGATGATTGAGCAGGTCCAGGCCCAGCACGGCCTCGTTGCTTTGCAGCGGATAGACGTAGGCGACGACGTTGTCGGGCGCCAGCGCGATGTTGCGCAGCAGCGTGCGTTCGGCCATCAGTTCGCGAGCGTGGCGTTCGAAGTCCGCCTCGCTGATGCCGCCGCGCACGGCGACCTCGGCGATCAGCCCGGCGGTGAGATTGGCCGCGCCGCTCAGGCTGCCTTCCAGGCGCGAGCGCATGCCCGCCAGTTCGCCCATGCGCTCGGCACGCCAGCGTTCGTGCAGGCTGTCGCCCACCAGGGAACCGACCAGGATCACCAGCGCCGCTGCCGTCAACCCCAATACCAGGAGCACGGTGAGCCCGGCAGACTGGCGCGTCACATTGCGCATCTCCACCCCGCAAGCGTTGCGTTACGCCATTGTAGGCATGCCCCTGGACGCATGCTGTGCGGTTCCACCGGCGACTGCGCCATCCGCTACACTGCCTGCAGGAATGCCGCGCCCGCGGCCCCTGTCGGCAAGCATGCCCGCCATGCGCCAAGGAGACGGAAGCATGACCCAACCCACCCGCCCGGAACACGACCTGCTCGGCGAACGCGAAGTGCCCGCCGACGCCTACTGGGGCATCCACACGCTGCGCGCGCTGGAAAATTACCCCATCACCGGCAAGCCCATCGGCAGCTACCCGGAACTGGTCAAGGCGCTGGCCCTGGTCAAGCAGGCCGCCGCGCGCGCCAACAACAAGCTCGGCCAGCTCGACGCCGGACGCCACCGCGCCATCGAGGACGCCTGCATCGACATCGCCGAGGGCCGCCTGCACAACCAGTTCGTCGTGGATGTGATCCAGGGCGGCGCCGGCACCTCCACCAACATGAACGCCAACGAGGTCGTCGCCAACCTCGCCCTGGAAAAGCTGGGCTGGCCCAAGGGCCACTACAAGGAGCTGCACCCGATCAACCACGTGAACATGAGCCAGAGCACCAACGACGTGTACCCCACCGCGCTCAAGCTCGCCGTGGTGTTCGCCATCCAGGGCCTGCTCGACGCCATGCAGGCGCTGCGCGAAGCCTTCGCCGCCAAGGCCGCAGAGTTCGCCGACGTGCTCAAGATCGGCCGCACCCAGTTGCAGGACGCGGTGCCCATGACGCTGGGGCAGGAGTTCTCCACCTACGCAGTGATGATGGGCGAGGACATCGCCCGCCTGCGCGAGGCCATCGCCCTGATCCAGGAGATCAACCTGGGAGCGACGGCCATCGGCACCGGTATCAACACGGACATCCGCTACGCCAAAATGGCCACCGAGTTCCTCGCCGAACTGTCCGGCGTGCGCCTGGTGCCGGCGGAAAACCTCATCGAGGCCACCCAGGACACCGGCGCCTTCGTGCAGCTCTCGGGCGTGCTCAAGCGCATTGCCTGCAAGCTCTCCAAGGTGTGCAACGACCTGCGCCTGCTCTCCTCCGGCCCCCAGGCCGGCTTCAACGAGATCAACCTGCCCGAGCGCGCGGCCGGCTCCAGCATCATGCCGGGCAAGGTCAATCCCATCATTCCGGAAGTGGTCAACCAGATCGCCTTCGAAGTCATCGGCAACGACGTCACCATCACCATGGCCTCCGAAAGCGGGCAACTGCAGTTGAACGCCTTCGAGCCCATCATCGGGCACTCGCTCTTCAAGAGCATCGAGCACCTGGAAGCCGGCTGCCGCACCCTCACCGACAACTGCGTGCGCGGCATCACCGCCAACCGGGATCTGCTCGCCGAGCGGGTGCGCACCTCGGCGGGCCTGGCCACCGCCCTGAACCCCCACATCGGCTACGAAAACTCCACCTGGGCCGCCCGCGAGGCGCTACGCACCGGGCGCAGCGTGGCCGAACTGGTGCTGGAGAAGGGCCTGATGGACAAGGAAGCCCTCGAACGCGTGCTGCGCCCCGAAGTCCTCACCGCGCCGCGGCGCGAATGAAACCATCCACCATGTCCCAACGCCCCCTCATCGCGCTGGTCGCCACCGGCGGCACCATCGCCGGCGCCGCCGCCTCGGCCACCGACACCACCGGCTACACCGCCGGCAGCCTAACGGCTGCCGACCTGCTGGATGCCGTGCCCCAGCTCGGCACCGTGGCCGAACTGCGCGCCGAACAGCTCTTCAATCTCGACAGCAAGGACATGGGCCCGACCCACTGGCTGGCCCTCACGCGCCGCGTCCAGGCGCTGCTGGACGACCCCGCCATCGACGGCGTGGTAATCACCCACGGCACCGACACGCTGGAAGAAACCGCCTTCTTCCTGCACCTTGCCCTGCACGGTGACAAGCCGGTGGTGCTGACCGCCGCCATGCGCCCGGCCACCGCGCTCTCCGCCGACGGACCGATGAATCTGTGGGAAGCGGTGGGCGTGGCGGCCAGCACCGAATTCCGCGGCCCCGGCGTGCTGATCGCCTTTGCCGGCGAAGTTTTCTCCGCCGAGGATTTCGCCAAGGGCCACACGGTGCGCCCGGCCGCCTTCGCCGCCCGCCACGCCGGGCCGCTGGGCCTCGCCTCGCCGCCCCAGCGCCTGCGCGCCCCGGCCCGTTCCGCCGCCGCCCTGCTCCCCCGCGGCGCGCTCGACAGCCTCGACACGCTGCCCTGGGTGGAAGT
>NZ_SSOD01000013.1 GCF_004801305.1 Pseudothauera rhizosphaerae
GTCGCCGCCGGCGCCGACCCGCGCCTGCTCGACGCCCTGCGCGAAGCCGGCGCCGCCGGCGCGGTGCTGGCCCTGCCCGGCAACGGCAGCCTGCCGGACGCCTGGGCGCCGGCCATCGACCGCGCCGCAGCCGCCGGCCTGCGCCTGGTGCGCGCCAGCCGCGTTGCAACCGGCCCGGTCACGGCTCGCCGGCCACACCCCGAACTGATTCCCGCCGGCTGGTGCTCCGCGCTGCAGGCGCGCGTATTGCTGATGCTGGCCATCGCCAGTAGCGACGAGACGCTGTTCGGAAGCGCTGCGCACGCGCCCGGCTGAGGAACCGGGTCAAAGGTAACGCTCGATCCTGCGCAGCGACTGCTCGTAGGTGTGGCGCATGTGATCCTCGTCGTAGCGATGCTCCCGCCCCACCGGACAAGCATCGCGCGCGAGGCAGCGCCCCCGGCAGGACAAATCCGGCAGCCGCCGCCAGGCGAGGCACTTATCCAGCGCAAACGCGCCCCCCGCCATCGCCTGCGCCGGACAGGCGGCAACGCAGGGCCGCGCGGCACAGGAGAGACAGGGCGATTCCACCTGCAAGGGTGCCGTCACCGGCAGCTCCGTGTCGGCCAGCAAGGCCACCCGATAGCCGAACCAGCTCCCCCATTGCGGCAGGATGCCCACCATGAAGGGCGTGGCGTGATGCCAGCCCGCCAGCCGCCCCAGCGCCTGTAGGCCGACGGGTTTGTCGCCTGGGTAGAGCAAGGTGTAGCGATGACCGGGCAACTGCTCGGCGAACCACCGGACGACGGCACACACACTGAAATCGTCGATGGGGTCGTCGGACGCGATGCCGGCAGCCTTCACCGAGGCCCACAGCGCGCGGCCGGCGTTGCCGATGAGAATGAGCTGGCGGGCATCGTGGGCAGGGGCAAAGTCACGCCGAAGATCGTCGGCCAACTGGGCAGGCAAGACGGCGACGTCGAAAACGGCGTGAAGGTTCAGGCCGAGGCGGTCGAGGGCGGAGAAGTCGGCGGACGGTGAATCGGGCGGAGGTGACATCCTTGGCGCTCCGGTGCAGTACTCGCGCACAAGCTATCCCGTAGCGCGCGTGATCACAATCATTGCGGCACGCTCAGGATGGCTCCGGCCCCTTGCCGCCGGCCCCTTCGATTCCAGCTGCGCGGCGCATACTCGGCGCATTATTGCAATTTGCGCCATTTTGGCGCAAAAATGGCGCATAACTTTTTGCGCTAGTGTGTCCCATGCCCTCCATCCCCGCCTCTGCCGAACTCGCCGCCATCGTCGAAGCCGTCAGCCGCTTTCCCGCGGGCGCGAGCATCGAAGCCATCACCGCCGCCCTGCCCGATGCACCGCCGCGCCGCACCCTGCAGCGGCGGCTGGCTCAACTCGTCGAAGAAGGCCGCCTGCGCGCCCGGGGCGAAAGGCGGGGCCGGCGCTATCTTGCGGCCATCCAGCAAGAGCCGGCGTTGGTCTATCCCCCTGCCGATGCCACGCTACCGGCCCGCGCCGTCGGCGTCGCCGAGACCGTCATTCCGCTTTCGCTGGCCGCACGCGAGGTGGAAGCCGCAATCCGCCAGCCGCTCGCCCGGCGCCGGCCGGTTGGCTATCGGCGCGATTTCCTCGATGCCTACCAACCCAATCGCACCCGCTACCTGCCGCCCGCGTTGTGCGACGAACTACGCGCAGCCGGTCAGGCCAGCGTGGCCGAGACGCCCGCCGGGACCTATGCCCGCCAGATCTACGACCGCCTGCTGATCGACCTTTCGTGGAACTCCAGCCGCCTCGAAGGCAACACGTACTCCCTGCTGGAGACCGAACGCCTGCTCGCGGCCGGCCAGACGGCCAGCGGCAAGGACACCCTCGAAGCGCAGATGATCCTCAACCACAAGGGCGCCATCGAGTTCCTGGTGGACGGCGCCGCAGACATCGGCTTCGACCGCTACACCCTGCTGAACCTGCATGCCCTGCTGTCGGACAACCTGCTCGCCGACCCCACCGCCAGCGGCCGTCTGCGCACGATCGCGGTCGGCATCGGCGGCACCGTGTTTCACCCACTGGAAGGCCCGCAGCGCATCGAAGAGTGCTTCGGCCAGGTGCTGGACACCGCTGCTGCCATCGCCGAGCCCTTCGAGCAGGCCTTCTTCGTCATGGTGCATCTGCCTTATCTGCAGCCTTTCGAAGACGTGAACAAGCGCGTCTCGCGTCTCGCGGCCAACATCCCGCTGATCCGGCACAACCTGTGCCCGCTCTCCTTCGTCGATGTGCCGCAGCACACCTACGTGAATGCCACGCTCGGCATCTACGAGCTGAACCGCATCGAACTGTTGCGCGACGTTTTCGCCTGGGCGTACAAGCGCTCCTGCGCGCGCTATTCCGCAGTACGCCAGTCCCTGGGCGAGCCCGATCCTTTCCGCCTGCATTACCGCCAACTGCTCGGCGAGACGGTCGCCGAGGTGGTGCGTGCCCGTTTCGACAAGGCGGCCGCCGTCGCGCGCATCCGCCAGCGGGCCGCAAACGATATTCCGGAACCGGATCGCCCGCGCTTCATCGAGATCGCCGAAACCGAACTGCTGAGCCTGCACGAGGGCAACATCGCCCGCTACCGGCTACGGCCGGGGGAATACCGGGCATGGCGGGAAGGGTGGCGGTGAAGGGGCGGAACCGGGTGGACGCCGGAATGAAGAGCGCCCCGGCAACCGGACACATCACCGCAACTCCCGCACCCGCATGTCCGCCGGATGGCTGATGAGGTGTTCCACCGCGATGCGCTGCGTCGCGCCCGCCGCCAGCGGCAGTTCCCATTGCACGGTACCCGGCTGGCCGTTCCAGGCCGTGTCTTGGGGCGCGGGCTCGTAGCGCGATTCCACCGTGATCTTCTCGTGCCCGCTCACCGGCGCGGCATCCAGCACCTGCAGCGTGATGTCCTTGTCGTGGCGGTTCTGGATCTCGAAGGCGGTTGTCAGGCGGCGTTCGGTGCGCCCGCCGATGAAGCCGCCGGAGCCTGCGACCTCGGCCACCGGCTCCATACGCACCGTCACCAACTCGTCGCGGCCGAAGGCGAGGCCGTCGCGCGCCAGCGCGGCGGTATCCAGCCGCCCCGCCCCCACGTAGGCGCCATCCCGGTACAACGCCAGCGCGCCCGGCGGCCAGACGCCCTGCGGCGCATCCACGCGGGCCACCAGGTACGCGGCCGCCTGCAGCGCGGGCGTGGTCTGCGCTGCCAGCCGCGCGGGCAGGCGCTGCTCGCCCAGCGTCAGCGTCACGCGCTCGCCGTTGCTGGGCACGGTGATACGCTGAGGCACGACGAACTCGGTAGCGAAGCCCTTGTTGAAAACGCTGGCGTCGAAGCTGGGCAGGCTGTCCGCCTCCACGTCCATCTTGGCGGACGGAGCGGGCGCTGCCAGGGCCCGGGCGGGCGCGGACCGCAGTTCGGCGGACGACTCCAGCGTCACTGGCGGCTGCTCGGCCAGACGCCACGGGCGTGGCAGCGGGCCGCTGGTCGCCGCGCCGGGCTGGCCGGTGGACAGCACGATGGGCACGTCCGTCCAATCCTCGCCCGTGTTCTGCGCCACCTGCGCCAAACGCAGCAGCGTCAGGCTGCGCGCGCCCGTATCCAGTTGCGCCCGGTAGCTGGGCTCCCAGCCCACGCCGCGCACCTGGTAGGTCAGCCGCACGTCGCCGGCCTGCGCCGCCGCCAGCGTCACCTGCACGCTGGCAACCCGGCTGTCCGCTCCGTGGATACGGTCGCGCTCCGCCACCAGCGGCTTGAGCGCCTCCGTCAGTTCCTGCTGCTGGCGCTCGATCTGCGTCCGGCGCGCCTGCACCGACTTCCCGGCGCGCTGCAGCGCCTCCGCCGTGGGGCCGATCTGCGCCGCCCCGCGCCCGCTCGCCCCGTCGGCGGCGGGCGTCTTGAAGCTGCCCAGGTAGCCGTCGGCGTGGGCCAGCCCTGCCAGCTCGGCCCCCAAGTCGTCGATCTGCCGCTCCAGCGAGCGGATGCGGTCCTCCAGCGGACTACGGCATTCCGTCGCCAGTTCGCGCGGTCGCGTGCGCACTGCCGTCTCGCCCAGCCGGACGCCTGCGTCCGCATCGATCAACAGGCTGTTCACATCCAGCCGCGCAGGCAGGCAATCGAAGATGAACTGGCGTGCTCCGGCAGCCACACGGGCCGTGCGCTCCACGGCTGCGACGCCGGGGTAGAGCTTTACCTGGGTCAGGCGCGAGGCGACAGGCGGAGTGGTCTGCGCCCAGCCGGCCGTGGAGGCCAGGACCAGTGCGATGCTTGCGATGAACGTTGGGGATTGAAACGCCATGCCAAGGTCTCTTGAAGATTCCGGGAAGTACTTGATGCGGGATGGATTCGGTGCATTGAGTGCAGCAAGGTCCGGCACCCAACATCCTGGCATCAGCACGGATGAATATTAGAAGATCCCACCTCGTCGGTCGACATGCACGGCTGCCGGCCGCCCCTACAACCCCGGGTCCGTCCCACCCCCCGCCAGCGCCGCCTCCACCACCCGCCGCGACAAGTGCGGCGCGAACAGCTCGATGAAGGCGTACACATAGCCGCGCAGCCAGGCCTTGCGCGGGATGCCGATGCGCGTCGTGCTGGACTCGAAGAGGTGGCTCGCATCCAGCATGCCCAGGTTCTTGTCCACCACCGGGTCGTAGGCCATGCGCGCCAGGATGCCGACGCCCAGGCCCATGCCCACGTAGGTCTTGATCACGTCCGAGTCGATGGCGGTGAGCACCACGTTGGGTTTCAGGCCGCGGCCGAGGAAGGCCTTGTTGATCTGGTTGCGGCCGGTGAAGGCGAAATCGTAGGTGACGATGGGCCAGCGCGCGATCTCTTCCAGCGTGAGCGGGCTGGCCTGCAGGATGGGGTGGCGCAGGGGGGCGACGATGCAGCGGTTCCACTGCTGGCAGGGCAGCATGACCAGTTCGTCGTAGTCGGCGATGGCCTCGGTGGCGATGGCGATGTCGGCCTCGCCGGAGAGCACCATCTCGCACACCTGGCGCGGGCTGCCCTGGTGCAGGGAGAGCTTGACCTGCGGGTAGCGCTGCATGAAATCGCGGATCACGCCGGGCAGCGCGTAGCGCGCCTGAGTGTGGGTGGTGGCGATGGAGAGGCTGCCGGCGGATTCGTTGCTGAACTCTTCGCCGACCTGGCGCAGGTTCTCCATGTCGCGCAGCATGCGGCCGACGATCTCCAGCACCGCGCGCCCCGGCTCGGTGACCTCCACCAGGCGCTTGCCGTGGCGCACGAAAATCTCCACGCCGAGTTCGGCTTCGAGCTGGCGGATCTGCTTGGACACGCCGGGCTGGGAGGTGAACAGGGCCTCGGCGGCCTCGGAAACGTTGAGCCCGTGGCGGGCCACTTCATGCACGTAGCGCAGTTGCTGAAGGTTCATGGCGTTCCTCCGCGCGGGCGCACCGCGCAAATAACCAGAAGTTCTTTGAGTCTAACGCAGAACGGCTTCCTGCACCTATTACGCACCCTTACGATGCGCTGCACCATCCCCGAAGACCCGGCGGGCCCGCCGGTACGCAGAGAGCAGCGATGTACCACTACGACGAATACGACCAGCGCATCGTGGACGAGCGGGTCGCGCAGTTCCGCGACCAGACCCGGCGCTACCTGGCCGGCGAACTCAGCGAGGACGAGTTCCGCCCGCTGCGCCTGCAGAACGGCCTCTACATCCAGCGCCACGCGCCCATGCTGCGCATCGCGATTCCCTACGGCAACCTGCGCGCCGTCCAGGTGCGCAAGCTGGCCCACATCGCGCGCACCTACGACCGGGGCTACGCCCACTTCACCACGCGCCAGAACGTGCAGTTCAACTGGCCGGCGCTGGAAGTGGTGCCGGAAATCCTCGCCGAGCTGGCCACCGTGCAGATGCACGCCATCCAGACTTCGGGCGCCTGCATCCGCAACGTGACTTCCGACCCCTTCGCCGGCGTGGCCGGCGACGAGCACATCGACCCGCGCCCCTGGGCCGAGCTGGTGCGCCAGTGGAGCACCTTCCATCCGGAATTCGCCTTCCTGCCGCGCAAGTTCAAGATCGCCGTGAACGGCGCGGCCGAGGACCGTGCGGTGATCCAGGCCCACGACATCGGCCTCGACCTGCAGCGCGACGCCGGCGGCAACGCGGGCTTCCGCGTGCTGGTGGGCGGCGGCCTGGGGCGCACGCCCATCATCGGCGAGGAGATCGCCGCCTTCGTGCCCTGGCAGCACATCCTGTCCTACTGCGAAGCCATCCTGCGCGTCTACAACCTGCACGGGCGGCGCGACAACCTGTACAAGGCGCGCATCAAGATCCTGGTCAAGGCGCTGGGCATCGCCGAATTCCGCCGCCAGGTGGAGGCGGAGTTCGCCTACCTGAAAGGCGGCCCCGCTACCTTGACCGAGGCCGAAGTGGCCCGCGTGGCGCAGCACTTCCACGACCCTGCCTATCTGGACCTGCCCGCGACGGACGCCGTTATTGAAGCGAAGAAAGCCGCGAACAAGCCCTTCGCCGCGTGGGCGAAGCGCAACGTGCGCAGCCACAAGCGCCCCGGCTACGCCAGCGTGGTGCTGTCCCTCAAGCCCACCGGCATCGCCCCCGGCGACATCACCGCCGACCAGCTCGACCGCGTGGCCGACCTGGCGGAGCGCTACAGCTTCGGCGAGGTGCGCACCACCCACGAGCAGAACCTGGTGCTCGCCGACGTGGAACAGCGCGCGCTCTTCGAGCTGTGGCAGGAGGCGCGCGACGCCGGCCTGGCCACCCCCAACTTCGGCCTGCTCACCGACCTCATCTGCTGCCCCGGCGGCGACTTCTGCAACCTCGCCAACGCCAAGTCCATCCCCATCGCCAATGCCATCCAGGCCCGCTTCGACGACCTGGACTACCTCTTCGACATCGGCGAACTGGAACTCAACATCTCCGGCTGCATGAACGCCTGTGGCCACCACCACGTCGGCCACATCGGCGTACTGGGCGTGGATAAGAACGGCGAGGAGTGGTACCAGGTCACCATCGGCGGCGACCAGGGCAACGACACCGAGCTGGGCAAGGTCATCGGCCCGTCCTTCGCCGCCGCCGAGATGCCCGACGTGGTCGAGACCCTGATCGCCACCTACCTCGACCTGCGCCACGCCGACGAGCGCTTCATCGACACCGTGCGCCGCGTGGGCGCCGTACCGTTCAAGACCCGGGTGTATGCCGAGCACGCCACCCGCAAGCAGGAGAGGAAGGTGGCCAATGTCTGAGATCATCAAGCACGGCGCGCTTCACGCCGACGACTGGGAGGTGCTGCGCCTCGCCGAAGGCCAGGACCCGGCCACCGTGGGAGTGCCGCCCGGGCGCCGCATCGTGCCGCTGCCGGTGTGGCAGGCCCAGCGCGACCGGCTCGGCGCCCGCCTGGATGCCGGCGTGTTGGCCGTGTGGCTGGCGGGCGACGACGATCCCGCTCTGCTCGCCGACGATCTGGCGCGCGTTGCGCTGATCGCCGTGGACTTCCCCAAGTTCGCCGACGGCCGCGGCTATTCCATCGCCACCCTGCTGCGCACCCGCCTGGGTTACGGCGGCGAACTGCGCGCCATCGGCAACGTGCTCCGCGACCAGTTCTTCTTCTACCTGCGCTGTGGCTTCGACGCCATCCAGCCCCAGCCCGGCAAGTACAGCACGGAACAGTTGCAGGCGGCGCTCGCCAGCCTGAAGGACTTCTCCGAGCCCTACCAGGGCGCGGTGGACCGGGACCCGCTGTTCCGCCGCGTGAGCCGCGAGGCGCGCCCGTGAGCACCGCCGCCGTCTCCCTGCTGCGCCCGGCGGCGGGCAACCCCGCCACGCGCCCGGAACTCACCGCCGCGCTGCGCGCTGCGGTCGAGGCCAAGGCCGCCACCGCCCTCGCCCTGCTGCGGGACGCTGTGGCCGAGTTCGGCGCCCGGGGCGAACTCACCTTTGCCAACAGCTTCGGCGCCGAGGACATGGTGCTCACCGACCTGATCCTCGCCAACCGCCTGGCCGTCGAGATCTTCTCGCTGGACACGGGCCGCCTGCCGGCCGAGACCTACGCCCTGATGGGCGAAGTCGAACAGCGCTACGGCACCAAGCTGAAGGTGTACTTCCCGGACGCCGCGGCGGTGGAAGGCTACGTGCGCACCCACGGCATCAACGCCTTCTACGACTCCGTGGAGCTGCGCAAGGGCTGTTGCGGCGTGCGCAAGATGGCGCCGCTGGCCCGGGCGCTCGCCGGAAAAAAGGCCTGGATCACCGGCCTGCGTGCCGCCCAGTCCGTGACCCGCGCCGGCGTGGCCGTGCGCGAGTTCGATGCCGGCAACAAGCTGGAAAAACTCAACCCGCTCGCCGACTGGAGCGAGGCGGAAGTGTGGGCCTACATCCGCCTGCACGACCTGCCCTACAACGCGCTCCACGACCAGTTCTACCCCAGCATCGGCTGTGCGCCCTGTACCCGCGCCATCGCCGTCGGCGAGGACATCCGCGCCGGGCGCTGGTGGTGGGAAGACCCCGCCAGCAAGGAATGCGGCCTGCACGTCAAGAAGAACTGAACCATGAGCAACCGCCATACTCATCCGGCCAGCGCCCCGCACACCACCCCGGTCGGTGCCACCCGGCGCGGCCTGCAACACCGTCTGAGTGCGCTGCGCGCGGGTCTTCGTGCCGCGCTGCGCGGCCTGCGCGCGCGCTCCGCCCAGCAACCGAGCCGTTGAGAAGATCATGTCCACGCTGACCAAACAGACCCTGTCCCACCTGGACTGGCTCGAAGCCGAGGCCATCCACATCCTGCGCGAGGTGGCGGGCCAGTGCGCCAACCCGGTGCTGCTGTTCTCCGGCGGCAAGGATTCCATCTGCCTGCTGCGCCTGGCGGAGAAGGCCTTCCGCCCGGGGCGCTTCCCCTTCCCGCTGATGCACATCGACACCGGCCACAACTACCCGGAAGTGACCGAGTTCCGCGACCGCCGCGCCGCCGAGCTGGGCGAGCGCCTGATCGTGCGCTCGGTGGAGGATTCCATGGCCCGCGGCACGGTGGTGCTCAAGCATCCGGGCGAATCGCGCAACAAGCACCAGTCGGTGACCCTGCTGGAAGCCATCGAGGAGTTTTCGTTCGATGCGTGTATCGGCGGCGCACGGCGCGACGAGGAGAAGGCGCGCGCCAAGGAACGCATCATGAGTTTCCGCGACGAGTTCGGCCAATGGGACCCGAAGAACCAGCGCCCCGAGCTGTGGAACCTGTACAACGCCCGCTCCCACAAGGGCGAGAACATCCGCGCCTTCCCCATCAGCAACTGGACCGAACTGGACGTGTGGCAGTACATCCAGCGCGAGCAGCTCGAACTGCCGAGCATCTACTTCGCCCACGTGCGCCCGGTGGTGAGGAAGAACGGCCTGCTGCAGCCGGTCACCCCGCTGACGCCGGCGAAAGCCGAGGACAAGGTCGAGGACGTCCTCGTGCGCTTCCGCACCGTGGGCGACATCACCTGCACGGCGCCGGTGGAATCCGACGCCGACACGGTGGACAAGATCCTGCTGGAGACCGCCACCACCACGATCACCGAGCGCGGCGCCACGCGTATGGACGATCAGACCTCGGAAGCGTCCATGGAACAGCGCAAGAAGGAGGGGTATTTCTGACAACCCCCTCCCCTTCAAGGGGAGGGTTGGGGTGGGGATGGGTTTTCCCCGGCACTGAACCGAAACCCATCCCCCTCCCGGCCTCCCCCTTGAAGGGGGAGGAGAAAAGCTCCCCGCACCGCACCGCATTCAAAGCATCACAGGAACCATGACCATGTCCGCCCCCGAACACCTGCCGGAAATCGACAACGGCCTGCTGCGCTTCCTCACCTGCGGCAGCGTGGACGACGGCAAGAGCACGCTGATCGGCCGCCTGCTGTTCGACACCAAGACCATCCTCGCCGACACGCTGAGCGCCATCGAGAAGACCTCCGCCCGGCGCGGCACGAGCGCGGTGGATCTGTCGCTGCTCACCGACGGCCTGCAGGCCGAGCGGGAGCAGGGCATCACCATCGACGTGGCCTACCGCTACTTCTCCACCGGCACGCGCAAGTACATCATCGCCGACGCGCCCGGCCACGAGCAGTACACCCGCAACATGGTCACCGCGGCCTCCACCGCCAACCTGGCCATCATCCTGGTGGACGCGCGCAAGGGCGTGCTGACCCAGACCCGCCGCCACTCCTACCTGGCCAGCCTGGTGGGCATCCCCCACCTGCTGGTGGCGGTGAACAAGATGGACCTGGTGGACTACGACCAGGCCGTCTTCGAGCGCATCAAGGCCGACTACCTCGCCTTCGCCGCCAAACTGGGCATCGGCGACGTGCGTTTCATCCCCATCTCCGCGCTCAACGGCGACATGATCGTGGACCGCGGCGAGCGCCTCGCCTGGTACGACGGCCCCACCCTGCTGGAGATCCTGGAAGCCGCCCCCGCCGCCCACACCGAACGGGCCGAGGACTTCCGCTTCCCGGTGCAGTACGTATGCCGCCCGCAGGACTCCGCCAACCCCGAGCTGCACGACTACCGCGGCTTCATGGGCCGGGTCGAATCGGGCGAAGTCGGCGTGGGCGACGCGGTCACCGTGCTGCCCTCCGGCGCCGCGAGCCGCGTCAAGGCCATCGAGATCGGCGGCGTGCGCCGGGAACGCGCCATCCACGAACAGTCCGTGACCCTGCTGCTGGAAGACGAGATCGACATCTCCCGCGGCGACCTGATCGTCAAGTCGGCGGAAGCGCCGGCGCCGGTCAAGGAAATCGACGCCACCCTGTGCTGGCTGTCCGAGACCCCGCTCAGCCCCGCGCGCACCTACCTCGTGCGCCACACCACCCGCGAGGTCAAGGCCAAGGTGGCGCGGATCGCCCATCGCGTGGACGTGAATACGCTGGCCCACGAAGAGGCGAGCCAGCTCGCGATGAACGACATCGCCCGCATCACCCTCAAGCTCGCCCAGCCCATCGTCGCCGACGACTATGCGGCCAACCGCGCCACCGGCGCCTTCATCGTCATCGACGAGAGCACCAACAACACCGTCGGCGCCGGCATGATAGGGTGATCCCCCATCGCACCGGCGCCGCCCCTTCATGACCGACCCCGCCACCCCCCGCACCCGCATCGACAAATGGCTGTGGGCCGCGCGCTTCTTCAAGCACCGCAGCGGCGCCACCGAGGCGGTGGAGGGCGGCAAGGTGCGGCTCAACGGCCAGGCGGTGAAACCGGCGCGGGAGGTCAGGGCGGGCGACACGGTGGACGTCACCGTGGGCGAACAGCACTTCACCGTGCTCGTGCGCGCCATCGCCGACAAGCGCGGCCCGGCCAGCGTGGCCCAGACCCTGTACGAGGAAACCGCGGACAGCCGCGCCCGGCGCGAGCTCGTGCGCGAGCAGCGGCGCGTGGCCCCGCCGCCGGGGGCAGACCTGCACGGCCGCCCCACCAAGCGCGACCGCCGCCGCATCGACCGCTTCCGCGACGGCTGAGCCGCCCGGCGCGCAATAGCGCACGCCGGGCGCCGCCCCGTGCGGGGCAGGAACGCCCAGCGCACGCTACACTCATACCCATCGAATACCCGGCGCATCCGCGTGCCGGTGGTCTCCCGGTGGAGGTGGTCTCGATGCGGAGCATGCCGCTGCTGCACCCACGTCGCCTGCTGGCTTGGCTATTCCTGCTCGGCGGCGCCCTGCTGCTGTCCTGGGGACCGGCCCCCGCCCAGCAGCCCGCAACCCAGGGCAAGGTGCTCACGTTGCGGGTGGAAGGCGTCATCGGCCCGGCGAGCGCGGATTTCATCCAGCGCGGCCTCCGGCGCGCCGCGGAAGCCAACGCCATGCTGGTGGTGATCGAGCTCGACACCCCGGGCGGGCTGGACACCTCCATGCGCCTGATCATCAAGGACATCCTCGCCTCGCCGGTGCCGGTGGCCACCTACGTCACGCCGGGCGGCGCCCGCGCGGCCAGCGCCGGCACCTACATCCTCTATGCCAGCCACATCGCCGCCATGGCGCCGGCCACCAATCTGGGCGCCGCCACCCCGGTGGCGATCGGCATCGGCGGTCCCCAGCCGGGCGGAACGGACAAACCCGCCGAACCGGCCGGCGAGACGGACAAGAACGAGGACAAGAACGGCGACAAGGACACAACGCCCACGCGCACCCCGGCCGGCACCGACGCCATGGCCGCCAAGGCGGTCAACGACGCGGCGGCCTACATCCGCAGCCTCGCGCAACTGCGCGGGCGCAACGCGGATTTCGCCGAGCGCGCGGTGCGCGAGGCCCTCAGCCTGTCCGCCGAAGAGGCGCTGGCCCAGGGCGTCATCGACGTGGTCGCCGCGGACCTGCCGGCCCTGCTGCGCCAGCTTGACGGGCGCGAAGTGGCGCTCGCCGAGGGCAAGGTCACCCTGTCCGCCGCCGCCGCGGTGGTGGAGCACCTGGAGCCCGACCTGCGCAACCGCATCCTGGCCGCGCTCGCCAACCCGCAACTGGCGCTGATCCTGATGATGATCGGCATCTACGGGCTGTTCTTCGAATTCACCAGCCCCGGCTTCGGCGTGCCCGGCGTGGCCGGCGCCATCTGCCTGCTGATCGCGCTCTATGCCTTCCAGATGCTGCCGGTGAACTGGGCCGGCGTGGCGCTGGTGGCCATCGGTGCCGCGCTGATGCTGGCCGAGGTGTTCTCCCCCAGCTTCGGCGTGTTCGGTGTGGGCGGCATCATCGCCTTCGTGGTCGGCGGGCTGTTCCTGATGGATACCGAGGTACCCGGCTTCGGCATCCCGCTGCCCTTCCTGATCGGCCTCGCGCTGGCGAGCGCGGCCGTCATCATGGCCTTCGGCGGCTTCGCGCTGAAGAGCCGCAGCCGGCGCGTGGTGAGCGGGCGCGAAGAGATGACCGGCAGTTTGGGCAAAGTCACCACGGCGCTGGACGACGGCACCTACTGGATTCACATCCACGGCGAGAACTGGCGCGCCCGCGCCGCCGAGGCGCTGGCGCCCGGCGACACGGTGCAGGTCACCGCGCTCGACGGCCTGACGCTGCAGGTCGTGCGCCACACCGCATCCGCAACCGACCACGGGAGCTAAGACCATGCTGAACCTCCAACTGGGCCTCGGCCCGCTCATCATCCTGCTGATCGCGCTGGTGATCTCCTCGCTGCGCATCCTGCGCGAGTACGAGCGCGGCGTGATCTTCATGCTCGGCCGCTTCTGGAAGGTGAAGGGGCCGGGCCTGATCATCGTCATCCCCGGCCTGCAGCAGATGGTGCGCGTGGACCTGCGCGTGGTCACCATGGACGTGCCCAGCCAGGACGTGATCTCCCGCGACAACGTGTCCGTCAAGGTCAGCGCGGTGGTGTATTTCCGCGTCGTGGACCCGGAAAAGGCCATCATCCAGGTCGAGGACTACCTGATGGCCACCAGCCAGTTCGCCCAGACCACGCTGCGCGCGGTGCTCGGCAAGCACGAACTGGACGAGATGCTGTCCGAGCGCGAGCGGCTCAACGTGGACGTGCAGCAGATCCTCGACGCGCAGACCGATGCCTGGGGCATCAAGGTGGCCAACGTGGAGATCAAGCACGTGGACCTCAACGACAGCATGGTGCGCGCCATCGCCCGCCAGGCCGAGGCCGAGCGCGAGCGGCGCGCCAAGGTGATCCACGCCGAAGGCGAGAAGCAGGCCGCCGAAACGCTGATGGAAGCCGCCGAGATGCTGTCGCGCCAGCCCGCCGCGATGCAGTTGCGCTACCTGCAGACCCTCACCCAGGTCGGCGGCGACAAGGCGTCCACGATCGTCTTCCCCGTGCCCGTGGAACTGCTCGGCGCGCTGACGGGCAGCCTTGGCCACCGCGGCCCGATCCCGCCGGCCGCCAACCAGGACTGAACGCCCCGCGCCACCCATGGTCCGCAGGAAGTCCCGCGCTCCACCCGCGGCGCGCGCACGCCGCGTGGCCTATGCCGTGGCCCTGGCCGTGGCGCTGCTCGGCGCGGCGGGCTGGCATCAGTTCGCCCGCCGGGGCGATGCGCAGCAGCACGCCCAGTTCGAACGCGCGGTCGACCAGGCGGTGCTCTCCCTCGGCCAGCAGACCGCGCTGTACCGCAACGCCCTGCTCGGCCTGAGCGCCGCCTATCACGCTTCGAACGAACTGGACGCGCACGAGTTCACGCGCTACGTCGAAGCCCTGTACATCCGGCGCAACCTGAACGGTCTGCGCGCCTTCGCGCTGAACCGCGACATCGGCCAAACGGAACTGCCGGCCTTCCTCGCCGAGGTCCGCCAGCATCTGCCCGCGCTCGACGAGGCCTATCGCACCTACGCGGTCCATCCGCCCGGCGAGCGCCCGCACTACCACCTGGTGGAGCTCATCCACCCGGCCGTCGGCAACAACCGCTCCCTGGGCTTCGACCTGTGGCACGACGCGGCGCGCCGCGAGACCATCGAACGCGCACGGGCCACCGGCTTCGCCGCCACGCCGCCGATCCGCCTGCGCCAGGAACCGAGTTCGCTGGCGGTGCTGATGCTCGCCCCGGTCAATGCGCGCGGCCTGCTGACCGGCGAGCCGCGCGACACCGTGGCGGCCTCCTTCCGCGTCGCCGACATGGTCGATGCGGCGCTGTCCGAGCCTCTGCGCCGCCAGTTCGCGCTGCGCATCGTCGACGCCGGCGTCGCGGGCGATGCCGGGCTGCTGTTCCAGGATGCGGTGCCCGGCGGCGAGGCCGGCGCCGCGCTGCAGCGCGAACTCGCCTTCGGCGGCCGCCAATGGCGGTTGCTGTTCACCCCGGCGCGCACGCCGCCCGCCGTCGTGGAGCCGCTCACCGCCCTGCTCCTGGTCGGATCGCTCGCCTCGCTGAGCGGCGCGGTGGCCTGGCTGGTGATGCAGCGCCGCCAGCGTGCCGCGCGCATGGCCGCGCTGGCGCATCTGGCCAGCGACTGCGTGTTCGGCCTCGACCGGCACGGCGTCGTGCACGAGGCGAGTTCCACCGCCCTGCGCATCACCGGCGTGCCGCGCGAGGCCTGGCTGGGACGGCAACTGTGCGACGGGGTGCGCGAGGAGGACGGCGAGCGCGTAGGCGCGGCCCTGCGCACAGCCTGCGAGCAGGGCAGGCCGGCGAGCGTGGAATTCCGCACCCGCGACGGCGGAGCGGGCAGCCGCTGGATCGCCGCGCGCGTCGGCAACCATCTGGCGGATCCGAAGATCGGCCGCATCCTGGTACAGGTCGCGGACATCGACGCCCGCAAGCGGGGCGAGGAAATCATCGCCCGCATGGCCTACTTCGACGCCCTGACCAACCTGCCCAACCGCCGCCTGCTCGACGAACGCGCCCGCTTCACCCTCGGCCACGCCCACCGCAGCGGCCATCCGGCTGCCGTGCTGGTGCTGGACCTGGACGGCTTCAAGGAGGTCAACGACCAAGCCGGACATGCGGTGGGCGACGCCGTGCTGAGCACGGTCGCCACCCGCCTGTCCGCATCCATCCGCGAGAACGACACCGCCGCGCGCCTGGGCGGGGACGAGTTCGTGGTGCTGCTGAGCGCCCCGGACGGGGAGGAAGAGGCCTGCGCCGCGGCGCGCCGCATCGTCGCCGCGCTGACCGAGCCGATCACGGCCGGCGGCCGCAGTTGGCGGATGACCGCGAGCATCGGCATCGCCCTCTACCCGACCGCAGGCACCACCCTGGACGAGTTGCTGCGCGCGGCCGACGCAGCCATGTACCGCATCAAGCACGGCAGCCGCGACGGCTATGCCGTGGCAGACGAGGTCCCCCCGCCGTGAGGCGCGCGGCCGGCGCTCAGGGCAGGCTGAGTGCCAGGGCCAGCGGCAGGAACAGCAGGGCGGCCAGGTTGCCGATCAGCACCATGGAGGCGACCTTCTCCGGCTCCTGGTGGTAGCGCTCGGCGAAGATGTAGTTCAGCACCGCCGGCGGCAACGCGCCGAACACCAGCAGCAGGGCCTGTTCCCGCGGCGGCAGCGGAATCAGCGCCATCGCCCCGAGGGCCAGCAGCATGCCCGCCACGGGGCGCGCGACGGCGGCGAACACGCCCAGCCCGACGGAGGTGATGCGCGAATCCGTCAGGCGTACGCCGAGGGCGAACAGCATCAGCGGAATGGAGATGTCGCCCAGCATCCGGATGGCGGTCATCAGCGGCGGCCACACCTCGATGCCGGCGATGCCCACCGCCAGCCCGGCCAGCGTGGCCAGCACCGAAGGCACCTTCCACACCGTCCAGATGCGGATGCGGTGGTCCAGCAGCCAGGCGCCGAAGGAAAAGTGCAGCAGGTTGGAGACCATGAACATCACCACCGCCGGCGCCAGCGCGGCGTCGCCGAAGGCCAGCACCGCCAGCGGCAGGCCCAGGTTGCCGCAGTTGTTGAACATCAGCGGCGGCACCAGGGTCCTGGGCGCCACGCCCGCGGCGCGGGCGAGCAGCCAGCCCGCCAGCCCGGAGCCGAGCACTACCGCCAGCGTGGCGAAGGTGAGCGGGACGAACTCGGCGATGCGGAAATCCTTGTTGGCCAGCGCGGCGAACACCAGCGCGGGCACGAACACGTCCATGTTGAGCTTGTTCGCGTGGGAGAGATCCGGCTTCATGCGCCGGCCGACGAAATAGCCCAACGCCGTGATGGCGAACAGCGGGAACAGGATGGAGACGATGCGGATCAGCATGGGCAGGCGGCACGGCGGCAGACGAAGCGCTCAAGTGTAGCCGCGCATCCGCCGCACGCCCCCTGCACAGTTTCCCGCGTACCGACCGGTACGGCCCTTACAACACGTAGCGGGCGAGGTCCTCGCGCTGGGCCAGCACTTCCAGGCGGGCGTCCACGTAGGGCGCGTCGACCATGACGCGGTCCAGGCCGATCTTGCCGGCGTCGAAGGAGATCTCCTCCAGCAGCTTTTCCATCACCGTGTACAGGCGGCGCGCGCCGATGTTCTCGGTGCGTTCGTTCACCTGGAAGGCGATCTCGGCCAGGCGGCGGATGCCTTCCGCGGTGAATTCCAGCTTCACCCCGTCGGTCTCCAGCAGGGCCTGGTACTGGCGCACGAGGCAGGCGTCGGTCTGCGTGAGGATGCGCTCGAAGTCCTCCACCGACAGGGATTCCAGCTCCACGCGGATGGGGAAGCGGCCCTGCAGCTCGGGAATCAGGTCGGAAGGCTTGGAGAGGTGGAAGGCACCGCTGGCGATGAACAGGATGTGGTCGGTGCGGATCATGCCGTACTTGGTGGACACCGTGGTGCCCTCCACCAGCGGCAGCAGGTCTCGCTGCACGCCCTGGCGCGACACGTCGGCGCCGTGCACGTCGCTGCGCGCGGCGATCTTGTCGATCTCGTCCAGGAACACGATGCCGTTCTGCTCCACCGCGCGCACCGCGGCGGCCTTCACTTCCTCGTCGTTGATCAGGCGCGCGGCCTCCTCGTCGGCCAGCAGCTTCAGCGCCTCGGCGATCTTGAGCTTGCGCAGCTTCTTGCGGCCGCCGCCCAGATTCTGGAACATGCCCTGGATCTGCTGGGTCAGCTCCTCCATGCCCGGCGGGGCGAAGATTTCCGCCTGCATGGACGGGGCGGCGACCTCCAGCTCGATCTCCTTGCCGTCCAGTTCGCCTTCCCGCAGCTTCTTGCGGAATTTCTGCCGCGTGGCCGTATCCGGCACGGCTTCCGGCTCGGCGTTGAAGCCCACCGGGCGCGCGGCCGGCAGCAGGGCGTCGAGCACCCGGTCCTCGGCGGCGTCCAGGGCGCGGTCGCGCACCGTGCGCATGGCGCGCTCGCGCCCGTCCTTGACAGCGATCTCCACCAGGTCGCGGATGATGGTGTCCACATCCCGCCCCACGTAGCCCACCTCGGTGAACTTGGTCGCCTCGATCTTGACGAAGGGCGCGTTGGCCAGGCGCGCCAGGCGCCGCGCGATCTCGGTCTTGCCCACGCCGGTGGGGCCGATCATGAGGATGTTCTTGGGCGTGATCTCGGTGCGCAGCGGCTCGGCCACCTGGGCGCGCCGCCAGCGGTTGCGCAGGGCGATGGCCACGGCGCGCTTGGCGCGGGCCTGGCCGACGATGTGCTTGTCGAGCTCGGAGACGATCTCCGGCGGGGTCATCTGGGTCATGGCGTTCAGTCCAGCGTTTCGACGACGTGGCTCTGGTTGGTGTAGATGCACAGGTCGCCGGCAATCGCGAGCGACTTCCTGACGATCTCTTCCGGGCCGAGCTCGGTGTTCTCCAGCAGCGCGCGCGCAGCGGATTGGGCATAGGCGCCGCCGCTGCCGATGGCGACGATGCCGTACTCCGGCTCCAGCACGTCGCCGTTGCCGGTGATCACCAGGGAGTTGTCCCGGTCGGCCACGGCCAGCATGGCCTCCAGGCGGCGCAGCATGCGGTCGGTGCGCCAGTCCTTGGCCAGTTCCACGGCGCTCCTGAGCAGGTTGCCCTGGTGCTTTTCCAGCTTGGCCTCGAAGCGTTCGAAGAGGGTGAAGGCATCCGCCGTGCCGCCCGCGAAGCCGGCCAGGATGCGGTCCTGGTAGAGCCTGCGCACCTTGCGTGCGGTGGCCTTGATGACGATGTTGCCCAGCGTGACCTGGCCGTCGCCGCCGAGGGCGACGCGGTTGCCACGCCGCACGGACAGGATGGTGGTGCCGCGGTACTGTTCCATGTGTTCGTTCCTTGACGGGAGCACTGCGGCTCCCGGGGGGTCGTGTCCTTCGCCGGCTCGGGGATGAACCGGGCAGGCCGGCTCAACTGCGCAGCATCACCTGGGCGACCTGATCCACGCCCATCACGCGCAGCAGGGCGGCGACCATGGCGTTGACCTTGTGCAGGACCACCAGTTTGCCCTGGGCCTGCAGCGTGGCGAGGATGTTGAACAGCGTGCCGGCGCTGACGAAGTCCATGCGGCGCAGTTGCGCACAGTCCACATCCACGTTCTGCAGTTCGGCCGCGTAGGCCGCCAGCTTGCGGATGCCCTCGGTCTGCGTGCCGATGATCTCGCCTTCGAGGCTGAAGCCGGTGTCGAGCTTGTCGGTGACCGTCTCCACGGAAGTGGCGGTCAGGCCCGCCTCCGACTTGCCCATCCAGGACGGCGGCGATTCCTCGAAGGTGATGGCGTAATCCACCGCCACTTCCTCGAAGCGCTCCTGTTCGCCGGTGTATTGCAGCATCTCCAGCATCAGCAGCCAGGCCTCGCGGTTTTCCGCCCGCCCGGGAGCGATCTGCCCGGCGAGCATGTTGGCGAGCTGGCTGCCCTTGAGCACCGACACCTTGACCCGCTCCGCGGCAAGCTGCCGCAGCAGTTCCAGGAACAGCCTGCAGCCCTCGTCATCCACCGAGCGCAGGCGGGTGAGGTCGATGCGGATCGCGCCGCCCTTGCGGCCGATGACGGAAATCTGCTGAAACTGCGGCGCCGCCTGGCCGTTGAGGTTGCCCGACAGGTTGATCAGCGGCGTCGCGTCGCCGCGCGCCCGCGCGCGCGGGCTGGAGAGGTCTTCCCACGGCGGGGGGGAGCGCTCGAAGCGCGTGGCGTAGTCGAGCACGTGCGACTCGAAGCTCTGGCGCTGCCCGGTGAGCTTGTAGAGATCGAGCAGCATCATCCACAGCCCCTCGCTGGCACTGCCGGCCGGGTCCTCGAGCACCGCCACGAGCACCTTCTCGGCGTCGGCGACATTGCCGTTGGCATACAGCACTGCGGCTTCCTCATAGGCCGCGCCGCCGCCGGCGTCGAGTTCCTGGACCTCGACCTGGCCCGCGCAGCGCGCGAGCGCATGGGAAGCGTCACCGCCGGTGAAATCGAGCGTCGACAGCTCGGTCGGCGGCGGCTTGCGGTCGCCGCCCGGCGCCGCAGCGGCACCGCGCTCGCCTGCGTCACCGGACCCGGAAGAAGGTTTCTTGCCGAAAAAAGGAAGAGCCACGCCCTGACCTGTATGTTTCTAGATGGTTGCGACTTGCCCGCCGGGCAGGAACGTCCCCGGCGGTCCGGGGGCAAGGATAGCACCATCGCCACATGCGTTGGACCCGCAGCTTACCCATCGCCGGGCGCGGGCCACAACCGTACCGGCGGCGGAAGATGCCTTCTTAACGTCCTGGAACGCGATATTACCTTTTGAGAGGATTTCCACTCGCCCGATGCGCACGAAGCTGCTTGCGCGGCGGCCGTCTCGGCTAGAATGCTGCGATGCAAACCACCCCTGCCGCCCCCGCCGGACCGACATTCTTTTCCTGGCCGGTGCGCGTGTACTACGAGGATACCGACGCCGCCGGAGTGGTTTACTACGCCAACTACCTGCGCTACTGCGAACGCGCGCGCACCGAGTGGCTGCGCGAGGCCGGCTTCGGCCAGCAGCGCATGATGGCCGAGCGCGGCCTCGGCTTCGTCGTGCGTTCGTTCAGCGCCGACTACCGCCAGCCCGCGGTGCTCGACGACGCGCTGCGGGTGGTGTCGCACATCGCCCGGCTCGGCCGGGCCAGCATCGAATTCGTGCAACGTATCGTGCGCGGCGACGAACTCCTGTTCGATGCCCGCGTCACCGTGGCCTGCGTCGATCTGGCGCGCCGCAAACCCGTCGCCCTGCCGACCGACGTCAGGGCCCGCCTTTCCCCCTTCGCCGCCCCCCTCGCCGCCGCATGACCGTCACCCAAGACCTCTCCATCCTCAGCCTGATCACCGAGGCCAGCGTCCTCGTCCAGCTCGTCATGGCCCTGCTCGCCAGCCTGTCGCTGATGTCCTGGTACTGGATCTTCCGCAAATCCTTCCAGATCCGTTCGGCGCGCGGCAAGACCGGCGAGTTCGAGCGCGACTTCTGGAGCGGCGGCGACCTCAACGCCCTGTTCCAGTCCGCCTCCGCCTCGCGCCACCGCACCGGCGGCATGGAACGCATCTTCGAAGCGGGCTACCGGGAATACACCAAGCTGCGCGCCAAGAGCCACGACCACGACGCCATCATCGAAGGCTCGCGCCGCGCCATGCGCGCCACCTACCAGCGCGAGGTGGACGACCTGGAGGCCCACCTGGCCTTCCTCGCCTCGGTGGGTTCGGTATCGCCCTACATCGGCCTGCTCGGCACCGTGTGGGGCATCATGAACGCCTTCCGCGGCCTGTCCAACGTGAGCTCCGCCACCCTGGCCCACGTCGCCCCCGGCATCGCCGAGGCCCTGGTGGCGACCGCCATCGGCCTGTTCGCGGCGATCCCCGCGGTGGTGGCCTACAACCGCTTCGCCCATGACATCGACCGGATCGGCATCCGCTTCGAGAGCTTCATGGAAGAGTTCTCCAACATCCTGCAGCGCCAGTTGCGCTGAGGACGCGGGAGCACAGCCATGCGCCAGCGCCGCCTGATGAACCAGATCAACGTCGTGCCCTACATCGACGTGATGCTGGTGCTGCTGGTGATCTTCATGGTCACCGCGCCCATGATCCAGACCGGCAGCATCGACGTGCCCACCGCCGGAGCCATCTCCAGCCCGCCGGCCGAGGCGATGATCATCGAGGTCGGGGCCGACCGCAAACTGTCCGTGAAGCGCACGGCCAACAGCACCGCGCTCAAGGTCACCGACCTGGAGTTCCAGCGCTTCCTCGCCGAGGCGCTGGCTGCCAACCGGGAACAGCCCTTCCTGGTCGCGGCCGACAAGACCCTGCCCTACCAGACGGTCATCGACGTGCTCGAATCCGTGCGCCGGGCCGGGGTGAGCAAGGTCAGCCTGCAGACGGCAAGCGGCAGTGGGCGATGAACGCGCAGCACTTTTTCCGGCGCGATCCGCCGCCCGGCAAATGGTCATCGCTCGTCCTGACGGTGGCGGTGCATCTGTTGCTCGCCCTCTTCCTGTTCTTCGGCCTCTCCTGGCAGAGCCGGCAGCCCGGCAGCCTGGAAGTGAACCTCGTCAGCGCCCCGCCGGCACCGGCTCCCAGGCCGCAGCCCAAACCGGAACCCAAACCCGAGCCGAAGCCCCAGCCCCAGCCGGAACCCAAGCCCGAGCCGAAGCCGGAACCCAAGCCGGTGGTGGAGCCGGCGCCCAAGCCGCAGCCCGAGCCGGAGATCGCCACCAAGGCGCCGGAACCGCCGAAGCCCAAACCGGAACCCAAGCCGGAACCGAAACCCGAGCCGAAACCGGCTCCCAGGCCCGAACCGAAACCCACACCCAAACCGGTGGAGCCGGCCCAACCGGATTACTTGCAGGAAATGCTGGAGCAGGAAGCCCAGAACGCCCAGATCGACCGCCTGCTGCGCGAGGACACCGCACGCCTGGCGGCCTCGCGCAACGCCGCGGCGGCCGACGCCTACCGCAATGCCATCGCCACCAAGGTGCGCGGCAATCTGCTGCGTCCGCCCGGCCTGCAGGGCAACCCGGAAGCCGTGTTCGTCGTCGACCAGTTGCCCGGCGGCGAGGTCATCAACGTGCGCCTGGTGCGCTCGTCCGGCATCCCGGCGCTGGACGACGCCATCGAGCGCGCAATCCGGCGTTCCAGCCCCCTGCCGCTACCGGAAAACCGTTCGCTGTTCCAGCGCACGCTCGAACTGAAATTCCGTCCGCTTGAGGAATAGTTCACACATTGGTTTAGAATTCGACGCCATTGCCGCCATGATCACGACACTTCGCCTCTCCTCGCTCCGTTTCCTGCGCCTGGCCATCGCCGGCCTGCTGGCCGCGTGCGCCCTGGCCGCGCACGCCCAGCTCTCGATCGAGATCACCGGCGCGGGCGCCACCCGCTTCCCGGTGGCGATCCCCATCTTCGAGAGCGAAAGCGCGCTGCCGCGCGGCATCACCGACGTGGTGCGCGCCGACCTGGAACGCAGCGGCCTGTTCAGTCTGGTGGACATCGGCCCGGTGGCCCTGCCCGAATCCGTGGTGCCGGATCTCGCCGGCTACCGCAGCCGCGGTGCCGACGCCATCCTCACCGGCAGCGTGGTGCCCCTGTCCGACGGGCGTTTCGAGGTGCGCTTCCGCCTCTTCGACACCCAGAAGCAGGTGGAACTGGGCGCCCAGGCGCTGCGCATGGCGCCGCAGCAGAACCGCGCCACCGCGCACCGCATCGCGGATTTCGTGTACGAGAAGCTCACCGGCCAGCCGGGCTACTTCTCCACCCGCATCGCTTACGTGGTCAAGAGCGGGCCGCGCTACGAGCTGCAGATCGCCGACGCCGACGGCGCCAACGCCCAGGCCGCGCTGGTATCGCGCGAACCCATCATCTCGCCGGCCTGGTCGCCGGACGGCCAGCGCCTGGCCTACGTGTCCTTCGAGGCCAAGAAGCCCGTGGTCTACATCCACACCCTGGTCACCGGCCAGCGCCAGGTGGTGGCCAACTTCAAGGGCTCCAACTCGGCCCCCGCGTGGTCGCCGGACGGCCGCCAGCTCGCCGTGGTGCTGACCAAGGACGGCCTGTCCCAGCTCTATCTGATCAATGCCGACGGCTCGGGCGTGCGCCGCACCGCCACTTCGGCCGGCATCGACACCGAACCGGCGTTCTCGCCGGACGGCCAGTGGATCTACTTCACATCCGATCGCGGCGGCAGTCCGCAGATCTACCGCATTCCGGTCTCGGGCGGCACCGCCCAGCGGGTAACCTTCGAAGGCAGCTACAACGTGACCCCGCGCCCCGCGCCGGACGGCCGCACGCTGGCCTTCATCACCCGCCAGGAGGGTGGCTTCCGGGTCGCCGTGCTCGACCTCGCCTCCCGGCAGACCATGATCCTCACCGATTCGGCGCGTGACGAATCGCCCAGCTTCGCTCCCAACGGCCGCATGATCCTCTACGCCTCCGAAAGTGGTGGGCGGGGAGTACTGGCGGCGGTGTCGGCGGACGGGCGGGTACGCCAACGCCTGTCGATAGAGGCCGCCGACGTCCGCGAACCCGCCTGGGGTCCGCTGCCGCGGCGATAACACCGCTGTAACCAGACTGCTGTCCTGCAAACGAGAACCGGAGATAACTTCATGAAAAAACTGCTTCTGCCCGCGCTCCTGGCTGCCATGCTGGCCGCCTGCGGCACCACCGGCACCACGGACCAAACCGGCGCCTCGGTCGAAGACCGCGGCGGCGCCGGCGTCACCACCGTGACCACCCCGGCCGTGTCCGGCACCGGCCTGTCCGCGCTGACCGACCCCAACAACATCCTGTCCAAGCGCAGCGTGTTCTTCGACTTCGATCAGTTCGTGATCAAGCCCGAGTTCCGCCCGCTGATCGAAGCCCACGCCCGCTTCCTGGTGCAGAACCCGCAGCTCAAGATCCTGATCCAGGGCAATACCGACGAACGCGGCAGCCGCGAGTACAACCTGGCCCTGGGCCAGAAGCGGGCGGATGCCGTGCGTCAGGCGCTGACCCTGCTGGGCGCCGCCGAATCGCAGATCGAATCGGTGAGCCTGGGTGAAGAGAAGCCGCGCAGCACCGATCGCACCGAAGAGGGCTTCGCGCAGAATCGCCGCAGCGACATCCTCTACACGGGCGAATACTGATGAAGCGCCTCGTACCGCTGGCAGCGCTGCTCGTGCTGCCGTCCATGGCATCCGCCCAGTTGTTCGGTGGCGGTGAGACCCAGCGCCAGATCAGCGAGCTGCGCGACAGCGTCAACCAGCGGTTCGAGGCAAACAACCGCGCGCAGCTCGAGCTGGCCAGCCAGAACGAGTTGCTGCGCACCGAGGTCGCGCGCCTGCGCGGCCAGATCGAAGTCCTGACCTACGAGCTGGAAGCGCTCAAGCAGCGCCAGCGCGACTTCTACGTAGACCTGGACGACCGCCTGCGCCGCATCGAATCCCCGGCGTCCGCCCAACCGGCCACGGCTTCCGACCCGGCCGCCGAATCGGCCGAATACGAAACCGCGCTCAACCTGCTCAAGGACGGCAAGCACCGCGACGCGCTGACCGCCTTCCAGACCTTCATCGGCAAGTACGCGAACAGCGGCTTCCTGCCCGGCGCCCATTTCTGGGCCGGCAACGCCGCGCTGCAGGCCAAGGAAGTCGCCGTGGCGGCCAACCACTTCAACACCGTCCTGGCACGCTGGCCCGCCGATCCGGTCGCGCCCGACGCCATGCTGGGCCTGGCCAACAGCCAGCAGGCCCTGGGCGACGCCAAGGCCGCGCAACGCACGCTGCAGTCGGTGGTCGAACGCTATCCCGAGAGCAACGCCGCCAAGGCCGCCCGCCAACGCCTCGGCGGCCGCTGAGGTCCGCATGAGCGTTGCCAGCGGGCGCGGCACCCGGCTGCGCCTGAGCGAGATTTTCGCCTCCATCCAGGGCGAGTCGACCCGCGTCGGCCTGCCCACCGTCTTCGTCCGCCTCACCGGCTGTCCGCTGCGCTGCGTGTGGTGCGACACCGAATACGCCTTCAGCGGCGGCGAGACCCGCGCGCTCGACGACATCCTGGGCATGGTCGCCAGCTTCGGCCTGCGCCACGTGTGCGTCACCGGCGGGGAACCGCTGGCGCAGAAGGGCTGTCTCGCACTGCTGGAGGCGCTGTGCGATGCCGGCTACTCGGTATCGCTGGAAACCAGCGGCGCCCTCGACATCGCCCCGGTGGACCCGCGCGTGGCACGCATCGTGGACCTGAAGGCCCCCGGCTCGGGGGAGGAAGGCAGAAACCGCGGGGAGAACATCGGCCACCTGCGCGCCGGCGACGAGATCAAGATCGTGCTCGCCGACGAGGCCGACTATCTCTGGGCACGCACGCAGATCGCCGCCCACCGCCTGGCCGAACGCTGCGAGGTGCTGCTGTCGCCGGTGGCGGGCAGGCTGGTCCCGGCGGAACTGGCCGAATGGATCGTGCGCGACCGCCTGCCGGTGCGCTTCCAGCTACAACTGCACAAGGTGCTCTGGGCCGACGCCCGGGGCAGATAGGGCCAAGGCCCGCTGCCGGCAGATCGGCCGGCATTGACGACACCGACCGCAACATGACACAGACCCGCCGCGCCATCGTCCTGCTCTCCGGCGGCCTCGATTCGGCCACCTGCCTCGCCATCGCCCGCGACATGGGCTTCGAGTGCTACGCCCTGTCCGTGGCCTACGGCCAGCGCCACGCCGCCGAGCTGACCGCCTCCAAGCGCGTCGCCGAGGCGCTGGGCGCGCGCGAGCATCGCCTGGCGATGGTCAACCTGGGCCAGTTCGGCGGCTCCGCGCTCACCGACCCCACCATCCCGGTGCCCGAGGAAGCCGGCAGCGGCGGCATTCCGGTCACCTACGTGCCGGCGCGCAACACGGTGATGCTGTCCATCGCCCTGGCCTGGGCCGAGGTGCTCGGCGCCCACGACATCTTCGTCGGGGTGAATGCGGTGGACTACTCCGGCTATCCGGACTGCCGCCCGGAGTTCATCCGCGCCTTCGAGACCATGGCCAACCTGGCCACCAAGGCCGGCGTGGAGGACGATGCGCGGATGACCATTCACGCGCCGCTGATCGAACTGTCCAAGGCGGAGATCATCACGCTCGGCACGCGACTGGGCGTGGACTACGGCCTCACCGTGACCTGCTACCAGGCCGACGACCAGGGCCGCGCCTGCGGCCGCTGCGAGGCCTGCCGCCTGCGCCGCGCCGGCTTCGAGGCCGCCGGCATCGCGGACCCCACGCCCTACCAGCAGCGCGGGAACTGACCACCTCGTGTCCCCCATCGGCGCGGGAAGCCGGCCGGTCGCCGTTTTCCCCTAGAATTCGGGACCGTTTCCCTACCGCCCGCTCCGCCATGGAAGAATCCGTCGTCGCCCCCTCCACCATTGCCTGGCTCGCCTTCGGCCTGGGCGCGGTGTTCGGCCTGGTCGCCCACAAGACCAGCTTCTGCACCATGGGTGCGGTGTCCGATGCCCTGAACATGGGCGACTGGAACCGTGTGCGGATGTGGATGCTCGCCATCGCCGTGGCCATCTTCGGCACCGCCGCGCTGCAGCTCACCGGCCTCCTCGACGTCTCCAAGTCCATCTACACCGGCAGCCGGTTGGCCTGGCTGTCCCACCTCCTCGGCGGGCTGGCCTTCGGCGTCGGCATGACGCTCGCCTCGGGCTGCGGCAGCAAGACGCTGATCCGCATCGGCGGCGGCAACCTGAAGTCGCTGGTGGTGTTCGTCTTCCTCGGCATCGCCGCCTACATGACCATGCGCGGCCTGTTCGGCGCGTGGCGCATGCAGTGGCTGGACAGCGTGTCCATCGAACTCGGCTCCCGGCAGGACCTTCCCGCCCTGCTAGCCGCCACGGGCATGGCCCCGGACAACGCGCTGCTCGCTGCTGCCGGCGTCGTGGGCGGCCTGCTCGCCGTCGGCGCGCTCGCCAGCCGCGAAGCCTGGCGCGCCGACATCCTGCTGGGCGGCATCGTCGTCGGCCTGGTGGTGGTCGCCGGCTGGTACGTCTCCGGCCACATCGGCTACGTCGCGGAACACCCCGAAACGCTGGAAGAGGCCTTCGTCGGCACCAACAGCGGACGTGCGGAATCCTTTACCTTCGTCGCCCCCTTCGCCTTCACGCTGGAACTGCTGATGCTGTGGACCGACACCAGCCGCATCGTCACCTTCGGCATCGCCAGCGCCCTGGGCGTGATCACCGGCTCGGCCCTGTACGCGGTCGCCAGCGGCCGCTTCCGGCTGGAGAGCTTCCGCGATCCCGGCGACCTCGTGCGCCACATCGTCGGCGCCGTGCTGATGGGCTTCGGCGGCGTGACCGCGCTGGGCTGCACCATCGGCCAGGGCATCACCGGCTTCTCCACGCTGGCACTGGGCTCCATCCTCACCACGCTGGCCATCGTCGCCGGCGCGGCGATCACGATGAAGGTGCAGTACTGGCTGCTGATGCGCGAAGGCTGAAGGGCGCGCGCTTGACGGAGTTTCACCCTTCTTCTAGAATGCGCCCCTCTTCGGCGGGTCGTTAGCTCAGTTGGTAGAGCAGCGGACTTTTAATCCGTTGGTCGCTGGTTCGAGCCCAGCACGGCCTACCAGCCGCGCTACGATTGAGTTAGAATCCGCGCTGCGAAGAACCCGGGGGTATAGCTCAGTTGGTAGAGCAGTTGACTCTTAATCAATTGGTCCAAGGTTCGAGTCCTTGTGCCCCCACCAAATAATCAAGCACTTAGGCCAACTCTCCGGGGTTGGCCTAAGTGCTTTTTGGGTGGCATGTAGCCACTATGTAGCCGCCGCACAACCAGGCGCGGCCTGCTCGGTCAGGCCGTCAACGCTTCGATGACGGCCGCAGGGTTGCGCTCGATCACGTTCAGCAGGACCAACGCCGGGCCGTGTGGTGTGCGGTCGCCCCGCTCCCAATGGCGCAGGGTGGCGGTGGAAAAGCCGAAGCGGGCGGCGAACTGTTCCTGCGTCATCCCCACCCTGCTGCGCAACGCCCTTACATCCACAGGACGCGGCCGGTGAATGCGGGTTTCGGGTGCGCGGCCTTCGGCGTGCTCGATGGCTTCCAGTAGCCCGCGCTTGATGCTGTCGAATGCAGTGCTCATTTTCGTTTCCCTTTCCATGCCTTGACGAGTAACGCTGTCAGCGTTGCCAGCTCGTTGCGCTCCGCGTGGCTCAAGTTGGCACGCTCACCCTTGGTGAACAGAGTCAGCAGGTACAGCGGCATGGCGTCATCGTGAAAGTAATAGATGACGCGGACGCCCCCGCTCTTGCCCTGCGAACCGCGCCGCCAGCGCAGCTTGCGCAGGCCTCCCGTGCCAACCATCAGATCCCCGTCCTTCGGGTGTTCCGCCAGGTAGCGGATGATGTCCTGCCGCTCCTCCTCGCTCAGCAACTTGTCGGCGGCGCGGATGTACTCGGGCAGTTCGGCAACGGTTTGCATGGTTCAGAGTGTAATCCACTGGAACAGTTCAAACCATCATCAGGCGGTGCGCTTCCTATCCGCCCTCGCGCGCCGCATGTACGTCCATACCTACCTGCGTGCTCGACAGGCCCTCGCGGGAGCGGACGCGGCTGCCCGGCTGAACGCCGTCGGCATGCCGCGGCGGCCGGCTCAGCGCGAACGCAGGATATCCACGTCGGCGCGGTTGCGCTCGTCGGTGTACGGCACCGCCGCTTCCGGCGGCGGCCCGGCGAAGCACTGCACCAGCACGTTGCCCAGCGGGCGGTCGTGGAACAGGATTTCCACCCCGCAGCGGCCGAATTCCGCCTCGATGGTGGCCAGCAGGTTGCGCGCGTAGGGCGTGGCCAGGCGCGTATCGACGATCAGGTTGGCGAACATCGTGCCGTCAGGCGTGAGTACGCGGCGGGTGTCGCGCCAGAATTCCCGCGTGACCAGGTGGGCGGGGATGTTGGTGAGGGCGCTATAGGCGTCTACCACCACCACGTCGAAGCGCTCCGCGCTGCGGGCGACGAAGCGGCGCGCGTCGGCGACGATGAACTCGCCGCGGATCGGCTCGCCGAGGAAGTCGCGTTCGGCCAGTTCGCGCACCGCGGGGTCGATGTCCACGTACAGGTAGTCGTTTTCCGTCGTGCGGTGGGACAGCGTGAACCCGCCCGCGCCCAGCACCAGGATGCGTCTGCCGGTGAGGCCCATGTCCTCGAAGCGCGTGCGCAGGTGCTCGATGTAGCGGGTGTAGCGCGGCGGCTCGCTGCGGTCGATCAGCGAGGCCGGCGAGTTGTTGATCCAGAACACCTGCGGGTCGCGCATGCCGGGCAGGGCGACCGGTGCCGCTTCCACGCGGTAGGTGGCGTAGGCGGTCTCGATCTGCTGCGGCAGCACCACGTTGACGGCCACCGCGCCGGCGGCGATCGCGGCGCCGGCCAGCACGCCCGTCCAGCGCGGCGCCCCCGGATCGCGGAGAAAGGGCGCCACCAGCACCAGCAGGCCCGCGCTGATCAGCACCGCGGCGCCCACCCCCAGCCACTGCATGACCACGACCGACAGCACCAGCGAGCCGAGGAAGGACCCCAGCGTGGACCAGTACAGCGCCGCGCCGCTGCGCGCGCCGGCACGCTCGTGGCGCAGCAGGTTGGTGAGCACCGGGACGGTCTGGCCGAGCAGCCAGGCCACCGGGCACAGCACGCCGCCGACCAGCAACAGGTAGGCGAGCGGCGTCGGCTGCAGGTGAGCGAACAGCGCATCGACCACCGGCCCGGCCAGGCCGATGGCGATCAGCGCGGCGGCGCGCAGGAAGTTGCGCCGCACGCGGACGAGATAGCCGCGCTCCACCCGCCCGCCGGCCTGGTAGCCGAGCGCCAGCGCGAGCAGGAAGAAGCCGATGGTGGGCGCGGTGACGGTGATCGCGCTGCCCATGTGCGGCACCAGGCGGCGCAGGGCGAGGATTTCCGCGCCGAGGGAGGAGAAGCCCTCGACGAACACCGTGGCGAACAGCACGGCGGCGGGCAGGACGGTGGCGGGCGTATCCGGACGTGCGGCTGACATGGGCGGGCGTGCCGCGGGGCCGGCACGGCGGTGGAAGGGGAGAGCCGCATTATCCCGGCACGCGGTGGCCGCCGCCAGGGACAGTCACCCGGCCTGGCCGCGCAGCAGGGGCAAGGCGGAGAATTCCTCCGGCGGCAGGGGGCGGCCGAACAGGTAGCCCTGCATGGAATCACAGCCGTGCTGGAACAACTGGCGCTGCTGCTGGGCGGTTTCCACGCCTTCGGCGACCACGCGCATCTGCAGGCTGTGGGCCATGGCAATGATGGCGGCGACGATGGATTCGGCGTTCGCCCCGGCGACCATGGCGCCGACGAAGGACTGGTCGATCTTCAGCGTGTCGATGGGGAAGCGGCGCAGGTAGGCGAAGCTGGAGTAGCCGGTGCCGAAGTCGTCGAGCGCCAGTCCGATGCCGAGGCGCTTGAGCCGGTGCAGCATGTCCTCGGTGCGCTCGGCGTCGCCCATCAGCATGCTTTCGGTCAGTTCGAGCTCCAGCAGGTGGGCGGGCAGGCCGGTCTGTTCCAGGATGGCGGCGATGCGCTCGGCCAGGTCGAGCTCGTGGAACTGGCGGGCGGACACGTTCACCGCGATACGCAGTTCGCCCAGGCCGCCTTCCAGCCAACGCCGCGCCTGGGTGCAGGCCTCGCGCAGCACCCATTCGCCGATGGGGCCGATCAGGCCGATCTCCTCGGCCAGCGGGATGAAGCGCATGGGCGGCACATTGCCCAGGCGCGGATGCTGCCAGCGCAGCAGCGCCTCGGCGCCCACCACGCGGCCGCTGCCGGCGTCCACCTGGGGCTGGTAGGCCAGAGACAGCTCACCGCGCTCCAGCACCTGGCGCAGTTCCTGTTCGATTTCCAGGCGGTCCTGCACCTGGCGGTCCATCTCGACGGTGAAGAAGCGGATCGCGTTGCGCCCGGCCTCCTTGGCGCGATACATGGCCATGTCCGCGTTGCGCAGCAGGGTTTCCGCATCGTTGCCGTCGCGCGGATACAGGCTCACGCCGATGCTGCAGGTGACGAAGAAGCTGCGCCCGTCCACGTCGATGGGGTCGGCCAGCGACTGCTGCACGCGGCGCAGCACCGCGTAGCCGTCCTGCTCGCCCGCGAGATCGGGCAACAGCAGCACGAATTCGTCACCGCCCTGGCGTGCGGCGGTGTCGCCTTCGCGCAGCGCCCGCGCCAGGCGCAGCGAAACTTCCCGCAGCAGCACGTCGCCCCGGCCGTGGCCCAGGTTGTCATTGACCAGCTTGAAATGGTCCAGGTCGATGAAGGCCACCGCCAGCCCGTTGCGGTGGCGGTGGGCGACGTGCAGCGCCTGCTCCAGGCGGTCGCCCATCAGGCTGCGGTTGGGCAGCCCGGTGAGGGCATCGTACTTGGCCTGGTGTTCGATCTGGCGCAGGTAGAGGGTGCGCTCGGTGACGTCCTTCAGCACGCCGACCACGTGCGGCGCGGCAGCCGGGTCGTCCCCGCCCACGCGGGTGAGCGAGCATTCGCACCAGAACGGCGTGCCGTCGGCGCGCTGCCCGGCCAGTTCGAGCCCGATGTCGCGCCGCGTGGCCAGCGCGGCGCGCAGATCGGCCAGGCTCCCGGCGTCGAAGCTGGACAGGGCTCCGGTGGGCGCGCCGATCAGCACTTCGCGCGGCAGGCCGGTGAGCCGCTGCACCGCGGGGTTGGCGTACAGCAGGCGCGGCTCAGCGGCCGTGACGTCGGCGATGAAGACGCCGTCGCTGGAAGCCTCGATGGCGCGCTCGCGCAGCAGCAGCGCAGCTTCGGCCGCCTGCCGGGCACAGGCGGTGCGCTGGCTGGCGATGCCGAAGGCGAGGTCCTCCGCCAGTTCGCGCAGCAGGGCGACGCCGGCCGTGTCGAGGTCCACCGGCACGGCCGCGCCTATGGTCAGTGCGCCCAGCACCCGTTCGCCGTGGCGCAGCGGGAAACCGATCAGCGCGCCGCAGCCCGCCGCCTGCGCGGCCCGCCACAGGCCCGGGCCGGCATCGGTCGGATCGACGAGATGCACGACGCGGCGCGTGGCCACCGCGTCCAAGGCCGGGTCCTCGCCCCCTGCGTCCTGCTCGGCCAGCGCCGCGGCGAAGGCCTCGGCACGCCCGGCCCACGCCGCCTCGGCCGCTCGGCCCTCGTCGTTGCACAGGGAGATGCGGGCGAAGCGAAAGCCGCCGGAATCCACCAGTACCCGGCAGATACCGTCCAGCAGGCCGGCCTCGTTCTCGGCATGGACCAGGGTTTCGTTGCCGCGGCTGAGGGTACGCAGCAGGCGCTGCAGGCGCAGCATGGGCGCGACCACCAGCCCGCCGACGGCGAAGTTGAGCACGGCGACCAGCAGGGCCGCCATGCCCAGCACGGCCGCGATCATGTAGTTGCGCGAGGTGATCGAGGTACGGTTGAACTCGTCCTCGTAGCCGCTCGCGCCGATCAGCCAGCCCAGCCGCTCGTGCATGGAGATCACCGCCAGCTTGCGCCGCGGCGCCTCCTCGCCCCGTTCCGGGTTGCGCCACGCATAGCTGAGCGCGCCTTCGCGCTGTTCCAGCAGGCGCCGGATCACCGTACGGCTGCGCTCGTCGCCCTCGCCGAGTGCCGCCCCGCCGCGCGCCGGATGCACGACGAAGCGCCCGTAATCCGCCCCCGGCCTGGCGTCGATGATGAAGATGTAGCCGCTTTCGCCGATGACGACCTCGCCCAGGCGGCGGCGCAGCGCGTCCAGGCTGCCGCCTCCGCCGTGGTGGGCGTCCACCAGGTCGCGCACCAGTTCGTTGATGGCGCGCAGTTCGCGCTCCGCCTCACCGCGTCCCTGGCGGTCGAGATAGGCCACGCCGGCGAGCGCGAAGGGCAGCATCACCAGCACGACGACGATCGCCACGATGACCGACAACTTGGCCCGCAGACCCAACTGGGCGGGTCCTGCCATAACTCCTCCTGCCGCGTCCGGCCTCCAGGCCGGCCCGGTCATCGCCCGATGCCGGCCACAGGGTATCGCTGGGGGTCGTCGTCGTCCGGCTGTCCGCACCGCGATGGGTGAAACGCGCGGATGCCCGATCGGTTGTCGCAAAATTTCCGGCAAACTTAACTCGACTGCCCGTTTTGGGCAATCGAATATTTCTCGGTCGCCGCGGATGTTGCCTTCCCGACTGCCGGCCCCACCCATTGTCGGCTTTGCGACAAACCTCCGGCGCGGATCACGCCCGGGTTGCGCCGCCGTGCCGCCCGCCTGCGGGCACGCGACTTGCGTACCCGCCCGACTGATCCACGATCCTGACGGTAGCCCGCCCTTGAACACCACCGCGCCCTCCTCCAGCCACGACTACCAGCCGCCGCAGAACCCCTGTACCCGCTGCAGGCTGCGTGAAGACACGCTGGTGCGCGGCGCCTGTGCGCCCGGCGACGCCTGTCTGGTGGTCAACAGCGGCCGCCAGATCGACCGCTTCCTGTCGCGCAACCGCGAATACGCCGAAGCCTGTCTGGACGATCCGTTCTGGGAGCGCCGCGCCATCGCCGTGCGCTGGGCGCCGGCCGAGGCCGCAGTGCGCCTGATCGACGACCCCGACGAAACTGTGCGCCGCGCGGTCGCCACGCGGGTCACCGGCGACGCGCTGCTGCGCCTGGCACGCGACCCCGACCGGGAGGTGCGCGTCACCGTCGCCAGCCGGCTGCCGCCGGAACTGCTCGACCGCCTCATGGGCGACGCCGACTACGCGGTGCGCCTGCAGGTCGCGCGCCGCCTGCCGCACGGGCGTCTGCCGCGCATGGCGAAGGACCCGGACCTGGTGGTGCGCAAGGAAGTGGCCCGCCGCCTGCCGCCTTTCGCGCTGAGCCGCATGGCGCACGATCCGGACCCCGAAATCCGCGCCATCGCCGCCGCGCGCATGCTGCCCGACGACGCCGCGGGCATGCTCGCCGACCCGGCATTCACGGTGCGCGCCGCCGCCATCGCCCAGGCCCCGCTCGATGCCGTGCGCGCCCTGCTCGACGACCCGGAACCCGACATCCGCCTGCTCGCGGCCGAACGCTGCGCCCGCCCGCCCGAATCCTGAAGACCGAGAACCGCGCCATGAACGCACCTTCCCCCGCCGCCACCGCGGCCGTACCCGACCACCTGGACGAACTGGCCTCCCGCCTGTGCGCCGCCATCCGCCCGGTACCCGGCCATGCCACCCTGGTCGACGCCCTGCGCCGCGAAGGCGGGCCGCAATTCACCCCGCGCCTGTCGCGCGGCGGGTGGTTCCGCCCCGGGCGCATCCTGGACGCGGACGGCAACAGCGTGGCCGAAGACGCGCTGGGCTGGCTGGAACAGGCCTGGTCGGAGGTGGGCGAGGATGCCGATGCGCTCGCCGAGCGCTACCCCGGCTACCAGCTCACCCGCGACCAGGGCATCACCCATTACCTGGTGTCCATCCGCGGCACCGGCCCCACCGACTACCTGCAACTGGAAGTGGAGGAGCTGCAGGAGGTGAACAGCCATCCGCTGGACGCCTGCGAAGGCGCCGATTCGGTGGAAGCCCTGGTCGTACGCCCCGAGGGCCTGCCGCCGCCGGCGCCCTTGGGCCGCCGGCGCTACAGCTTCCGCCGCCTGACCGACATCGCCACCCACCTCGTCCTCATCGGCGCGCAGGCAGGCAAGCCGGCGCCGGTGATGCGCTTCCTGGACGAATGGGCACGTTCCAGCGCCGGCCAGCAGCGCCACTTCAGCGATCACTGGGTGCTGGCGCTCTCGGAGCACCTGGACCGCTACCGCCAGACCCGCTTCAGCGCGGTGCCGGTGGCCGCCCACGCGCCGAGCTGGCAGGGCACCGAGGAGGCGCGCGGCACCGAACTCGCGCAGCAGTTGCACGACTTCGACCGCGCCGCCGGCTACAGCTTCGCCTGGTACTTCCACATGGTCAGCGGACGGCGCGTGCCGCGCAGCCTGCCGCCCAAGGTGTATGCCGACCTGCAGGAAGACCTGGCCTACCTGCCCCAGCGCGACATCGCGCTGGTCAAGGAGTGGGTGGAGGCGCCGTACAGCATCTGAGGCGGCGGCACCGCGGTCTCGGCCGCGACGCCGCCGGACCGCTCAATGCCGCGCGAACAGGTCGCGCACGCTGCACAGCAGGCGGGTGGGGTCGAAGCGCACCCCGTCCAGCTCCTCGCCCGCCACCAGCTTCTCCACCGCCGTGCGCGGATCGTCCTCGCCGGTGAGCAGCACCTCGGCGCCGCGCTTGGCCAAGTGGCGGCGGAAGCCGTCGCCCGCGCTGCCGGCGATCACCAGCTCCACGCCGTCCAGCGGATGGGGGCCGGCGTCGTCGAAGTAGTGGAAGAGCTGCGCCTTCTCCAGATGCACGCGCTGCGGCTCGACCAAGGGATGGCCTGCTTCCCACTCGAACACCAGCCACTCCGCGGCCTTGCCGGCATGGCCGGCGATGCGCGCGAAATCGCGCGTGGCCACGGCGATCTTCATGCGCCCACCGCCGGTTCGCAGTCCTGGGTCAACTCATGCACGAAGCAGCCCACCGGCGGTCCCAGCACCTGGTCCGCATCCTCGAAACGCACCGCGAAGATCTCGAGACCCGGCTGGCCTTCCACGTGGCCGGCCTTGACCACCACCCCGCGCGCGCCGGCCGCCGCCAGCAGGGCACCGTCGGGGGCGTCCGGCAGGCTGCCGTCGTTGTACAGGGCCTCGCGGGCGAAGACGATCTCGCCCAGGCCGTAGCTTGCGCCGTCCATGGCGCTCACCACACTTCCGCGGGCGCCTGCAGGCGCGCCACCGGGGAGCCCCCGATCAGGTGCTCGTCGATGATGGCCCCCACGTCGCCGGCCGTGACCCCGGCGTACATGACGCCCTCCGGGTACACCAGCACGCTGGGGCCGGTGCCACAGGGACCCAGGCAGCCGGTGTTGGTCACCGCGTACTCGTTCCACAGGTTGCGCGCCTGGAAGGTCTCCAGGAAGGCCTGGTAGACCTCGCTGCAGCCCTTCTGCTGACAGGAGCCGCGGGGATGGCCGGGCGGGCGGCCCTGGACGCAGACGAGGACGTGTTTCTTCGGCTTGGGCATGGTCGTTCTCCGTTTCCGTTGCTGTTCCCCCCTTGCCTAGCAAACCCGATGCCAGGCCGCTGGCGCCAAATTTGCTACGCCGCCACCGTATCCAGGCACCCACCCCGACCATGCAGAACCGCGACCCCATGCAGGACTTCTCCACCGACGCCTTCGGCTTCGGCCCCGCCGCCAGCGCAGCGCCGGCCACCCCCGACCCCGCCGCCGACGGCATGGCGCCCGCCCTGGACTGGTCGGCCTACGCCAACTACGGCCAGGGCGACGCCTACGCCGGCATCCCGGCCCGTGGCGGCCACTACGCGCGCGCGGTGGCGGTGTGCATCGGCAACCGCCAGTGCCAGCGCAGCGCCGGCAAGGGCGTCATGTGCCCCAGCTTCCGCCTCACCGGCGAGGCGCAGCATTCCACCCGCGGGCGCGTGGAGGCGCTCAAGGCCGTGCTCAACGGGGAAGGCGCCGACATCGACTTCGACGACCCGCAACTGGCCGCCGCCATGGACCTGTGCCTGGGCTGCAAGGGCTGCAAGAAGGAATGCCCCAACGGCGTGGACATGGCCCTGCTGCGCACCGAATACCTCGCCCAGCGCGCGAAGAAGCACGGCCTCGCGCCCCGCGAGCGCCTGTTCGCCCACGGCACGCGCTGGCTGGAGCGCTGGCCCTGGCTGGGTACGCTGATCCGCCTGCGCAACCGCCTGCCGCTCGCCGCCGCGCTGGGGGAACGCTGGCTGGGCGTGGCCCGCGCCCGCGCGCTGCCGGAACCGGCCCGCATCCCCTTCGCCGCGCCGCTGCCCGCCGAGGCCACGGCAGAACGCCCGCCGGTCGCGCTGCTGGTGGACAGCTTCACGCGCCATTTCGAACCGGACAACGCCCGCGCCGCCATCGAGGTGCTGAGCGCCGCCGGCTACGCGGTGCAGGTGCTCGAACCGGCCACCGGCGACGCCACCCCGCAGCGGTCCCTGTGCTGCGGGCGCAGCCTGCTCTCCGCCGGGCTGGTGGAGGAAGCCCGCGCCGAGGCCCGGCGCCTCGTCGCCGCGCTGGCCCCGGCCATCGCCGCCGGCACGCCGGTGGTCGGTCTGGAGCCCTCCTGTCTCTACATGCTCAGGGACGAGTACCACAGCCTGGGGCTGGGCGCGGACGTGGACAAGCTCGCCCGGCTGGCCTTCCTGTTCGAGGAATTCGTCGCCAGGGAACACGCCGCCGGCCGCTTCAGGCTCGCCTTCGGCCCGCTGGAAGGCGAAAAGGTGCTGGTGCACGGCCACTGCCACCAGAAGGCCTACGGCGGCATGAAGCCGCTGAAGAAGGCGCTGGCGCTGATCCCGCAACTGGACCTGGAGATCGTCGAAGCCGGCTGCTGCGGCATGGCCGGCAGCTTCGGCCACGAGGCCGAGCACCACGCCCTGTCCCTGCAGATGGCCGAAGCCGAGCTGCTGCCCGCGCTGCGCGCCGCCCCGGACGCCACCGTGGTGGCCGACGGCTTCTCCTGTCGCCAGCAGATCCATGACGGGGCTGCCCGGCGCGCGGTACACGCCGCGGTGCTGATGCGGCGGGCGATGCCCTAGGAACGGGCTCGGCATCCTCGCCCGGAGCGACAAACCCCACACCGCGCCCTCACATTGTCGGATTCCATACACAGCCCCGCACCGCCGAATCCACGGTTAACGGCGCTCCCGCGCCATCCCGCCGCGCTGGCACATCCCTTGCAGCAGCACCAGCGAACCGTCCCTGGAGCACTCCCGTGAAAGCCTCCGACATCGCCGCCCTGCTGGACGAGCCGGCCTGCGCCCACAACAAGAAGGAAAAGTCCGGCTGTGCACGCCCGAAGCCCGGCGCCTCGGCCGGCGGCTGTGCCTTCGACGGGGCGCAGATCGCCCTGCTGCCCATCGCCGACGTGGCCCACGTGGTGCACGGCCCCATCGCCTGCGCCGGCAACTCCTGGGACAACCGCGGCACCCGCTCCTCCGGCCCCACGCTGTACAGGATCGGCATGACCACGGACCTGTCCGAGCAGGACATCATCATGGGCCGCGGCGAAAAACGCCTCTTCCACGGCATCAAGCAGGCCATCGACCGTTACAGCCCGGCGGCCGTGTTCGTCTACAACACCTGCGTGCCGGCGCTGATCGGCGACGACATCGAATCCGTGTGCAAGGCCGCCGCGGAGCGCTGGGGCGTGCCGGTGGTGCCGGTGGATTCGGCCGGCTTCTACGGCACCAAGAACCTGGGCAACCGCATCGCCGGCGAGGCCATGTTCAAGCACGTCATCGGCACCCGCGAGCCGGACCCGCTGCCGGCTGACGCCGTGCCCCCCGGCATCGCCGTGCACAGCATCAACCTGATTGGCGAATACAACATCGCCGGCGAGCTGTGGCACGTGCTGCCCCTGTTCGACGAGCTGGGCATCCGCGTGCTCTGTACCCTGTCCGGCGACGCCCGCTTCCACGAGGTGCAGACCATGCACCGGGCCGAGGTGAGCATGCTGGTGTGCGCCAAGGCCATGGTGAACGTGGCGCGCAAGATCGAGGAGAACTGGGGCGTACCCTGGTTCGAAGGCAGCTTCTACGGCATCACCGACACCAGCCAGGCCCTGCGCGACATCGCCCGCATCATCAACGACCCGGACCTCATCGCCCGCACCGAGGCGGTGATAGTCCGCGAGGAAGCCCGCGTGCGCGCCGAGCTGGAAGTGTGGCGCCCGCGCCTGGAAGGCAAGCGCGTGCTGCTCTTCACCGGCGGCGTCAAGAGCTGGTCCGTGGTCTCGGCGCTGCAGGATCTGGGCATGAACGTGGTGGCCAGCGGCACCAAGAAATCCACCGAGGAAGACAAGGCGCGCATCCTGGAGCTGATGGGCGACAAGGCCGTGATGCTGAAGAGCGAAGGCGCCCGCGACCTCCTCAACGCGGTCTATGAACTGAAGGCCGACATCCTCATCGCCGGCGGGCGCAACCTCTACACGGCGCTCAAGGCCCGCCTGCCCTTCCTGGACATCAACCAGGAGCGCGAATTCGCCTACGCCGGCTACGACGGCATGAAGGAGCTGGTGCGCCAGCTCGCCCTGACCCTGGAATCCCCGGTCTGGGAAGCCGTGCGCCGCCCCGCGCCCTGGTCGGCCAAGGCCATGGTGGTGGCCGGCCCGGAAATGGGCGACAGCCCGGATGCGGAAGACGACGAACCGGCCGCGCCCGCCGTCGGCGACGCCGGCTTCGACCCCCTTGCCGCCGCCTGAGGAACCCGCCATGGCCGAGATCGTCCGCCACCCCAAGGCCCTCGCGGTCAACCCGCTCAAGTCCTCCGCACCCGCGGGCGCGGCGCTGGCCTGCCTGGGCATCAACCGGGGCATGCCGCTGTTCCACGGCTCGCAGGGCTGCACGGCCTTCGCCAAGGTGTTCTTCGTGCGCCACTTCCGCGAGCCCATCCCGCTGCAGACCACGGCCATGGACCAGGTGGCCACGGTCATGAGCGCGGACGAGAACGTGGTCCAGGCGCTCGCCACCGTGTGCGGCAAGAGCAAGCCGGCCCTGGTGACCCTGGCCACCACCGCCCTGGCCGAGACCCAGGGCACGGACATCGCCCGCCTGCTCAAGGAATTCCGCGCCCAGCACCCGGAGTTCGACCACATCCCCGTGGCCGCGGTGAATACGCCGGACTTCACCGGCTGTCTGGAAAGCGGCTATGCCGCCGCAGTGAAGGGCATCCTGGACGCCGCCGTGCCGGAGACCCGCCACGCGGGCAAGCGCAAGAAGCAGGTGAACCTGCTGCTGGGCAGCCACCTCACCTCCGGCGACGTGGAAGCGATCAAGGACTGGGTGGAAGCCTTCGGCCTGCGCCCGCTGGCGGTGCCGGACCTGGCCGATTCCCTGGACGGCCACCTGATTTCCGAAGATTTCCTGCCCGTGACCCTGGGCGGCACCCCGGTGGGCGAACTCGCCACCCTGGGCGAAGCGGCCGCCACCATCGTCTTGGGGCGCTCGCTGCACCCCGCCGCCGACCTGCTCGCCGAGCGCACCGGCGTACCCGACTGGCGCTTCGACGGCCTCATGGGCCTGGACGCCTGCGACCGCTTCACCGCGCTGCTGGCCGAATTGTCCGGGCAGAAGGTGCCCGAAAAGATCGAGCGCCAGCGCGCCCAGTTGCAGGACACCATGGTGGATACCCACTTCATGACCGGCCTGCGCCGGGTGGGCATCGCCGCCGATCCCGACCTGCTGCACCAGCTCGCGACCTGGCTCGCGGGCATGGGCAGCGAAATCGTCGCCGCCGTGGCCCCCGCCAAGAGCGCGGTGCTGGCCGACGTGCCCGCTGCCAGCGTGCATGTGGGCGACCTGGAAGACCTGGAAGACCTGGCCCGCGCCGGCGCCGCCGAGCTGGTGCTGGGCAGTTCCCACGCCGCCGCCACCGCCGAGCGCCTGGGCGTGCCCCTGCTGCGCGCCGGCATGCCGCAATACGACTACATCGGCGGCCACTGTAAGACCTGGGTGGGCTACCGGGGCACCCGGCAGGCCCTGTTCGATCTGGCCAATCTGGTGGTGCACAACCATGAGCACATCGCCCCATACCGCGCGCGCCTTCTCGTGCGTGACGACCGCGAAGCCTCGCAGCCGCAGGCTGCGGCTGGTGGCCGGCACTGACGGCACGGACCGCGCCATGGACAGCGTACGCATCGCCTTCGCCAGCACCGACCGCAGCACGGTGAACCAGCACTTCGGCGCGGCCGAGGCCTTCGCCATCTTCGAGGTCGGCGCGGAATCCTCCCAACTGGTGGAGGTGTGCGAGTTCATCGACACCGCCTCCCAGGACGGCAACGACAACAAGCTGCCCGGCAAGATCGCCACGCTGGCCGGCTGCGCCGCGGTGTACTGCCTGGCGGCAGGGGCCTCGGCGGTCAAGCAGTTGCTCGCCGCCGGCGTGCAGCCGATCCGGGTGGAGGAAGGCTCCTCCATCGACGCGCTGATCGCCGACATCCAGGCCGAACTCGTTTCCGGCCCCTCCGGCTGGCTCGCCAAGGCCTTGAAGAGCAGGGCGCCGGTGGACGACGCCCGCTTCGACGAGATGGAAGCGGAGGGCTGGCAGGAATGAGCGCCGCACCCATGATCGCGCGCAGCGGGCGCATCGTGCAGGTGGGCGAGGACCGCCTCACCGTGCGCTTCGAGCGCCCGTCCGCCTGCGGCTCCTGCCGTTCCGCCAACGTCTGTGCCGGCAACACCCCGGCCAACGAACTGGTGCTGGCGCGCCCGCCCGGCCGCGACTACCGCACCGGCGACACGGTGCAGGTAGGCGTGGCCGAGGACGCCGCGCTGCGCGCCACGGCCGCCGCCTACCTGGTGCCGCTGGCCGGCTTCGTGCTCGCCATGCTGGCCGCCGCCGCCTTCGGCCTGCCGGACGGGGCGGTGCTCGCCGCCAGCCTCGCCGGCCTCGGTGCCGGCCTGCTCGCGCTGCGCCGCATCGCCCGCCGCCCCGCACTCCAGCTTCAGCCCGCCCTGCTCGACGCAGGCGAACCCCACCTTCACGAGGAGATCCACCCATGAGCACCGCAACCGTCGTTCCCGAAATCAGCCCCGATCTGGCCGGCACCGACTTCATCAAGGAAATGTCGCGCCAGACCCGCGCCGTGGACAGCTACGGCAGCTACGACGGCTGGCCCGTCGACCGCCTGCTCGCCCCCTACATCGTCACCAAGGAACAGCGCCGCGAGATCCCCGTCATCGGCGACCCCGACGACGTGGTGCTGGCCCGCGTCAAGGCCTACCACAACGCCATCGCCGCGCTGATCGAGAAGGAATGCGGGCTGATGGCCGTGCCGCTGATCAACATCACCCACGAAGGCTTCGGCCGCGCACTGATCACCGTGGGCAAGCTGGTGGTGCTGGACCGCACCCTGCGCGACGTGCACCGCTTCGGCTTCGACAGCTATTCGAAAATGAAGGACGACTGCGACAAGCACCTGGCCGTCGCACTGGAAGTCATCGGCAAGTACCCGGAAGTCGCCGGCCTGTAAGGAGGACGATCATGACCGAGGAAGAACTCAAGGCGCTGGAGAAGGAGGTCAAGAAGCTCAAGCGCATTTCCAGCGAATGGGCCTCCCAACTGCACGACCTGGTGGAAGACCGCCTGCCCGCGGGCTACGAGGAAATCCCCACCATCGCCCAGTCCACCTACGACGCCTGCAAGGCGTGGGCGGACGCCAACAAGCGTTTCAACGAACTGAGCTCGGCCGGCTGATCCTGCCCGGCGAGTTTCCACCGACACACGAGGAACATTCATCCATGTCACGCATCGGCATCTTCTACGGCAGCAGCTCCGGGGTCACCAAGGCCGTGGCCGAAAAAATCGCGCAACGGCTCGGCGAGGATCGTTGCGACCTCTTCAGCATGGAAGAGGATTTCGTCGATTTCGACGAGATGCTGGACTACGATTACCTGCTGCTGGGCTGCTCCACCTGGGGTTCCGGCGAGGTGCAGAACGACTGGCGCGACCCGCTGCTGGATCTGGACAACGACAAGCCCGACTTCTCCGGCAAGACCATCGCGGTGTTCGGCGCCGGCGACTACGTCTCCCACGGCGAACAGTTCATCAGCGCGCTGGGCATCCTGCACGACAAGTTCAAGGCGCGCGGCGCCACGCTGGTGGGCAGCATCCCCACCGACGGCTATACGTACAAGTACTCCTTCGCCGAGCGCGACGGCAAGTTCATCGGCCTGGGCTTCGACGACGTGAATGAAGCCGACAAGACCGACGGGCGCATCGACGTCTGGCTGGCGGCGCTGGAAGAGCACCTGCCCGTCGCCGAAGAAGCCTGACCGCACCGCAGGTCGCAGGGCCGGCCCGGCGGGGTGCCAACCCGCCGGGCCGCCTCACATCCAGGACACCCGCCCCATGAACTCCATGGCCCTGATCCTCTACCACAAGCAATCCACCAGCGGCATGGTGCGCTTCGCCCGCTTCGGCGACACGGTGCTCGCCGCCCGCCTGGAGTCCATCGGCACCGACGTGCTGCCCCATCCCGGCCCGCTGCTCTCCCGCGCCGCCGACCGCCTCGGCCTGCCCGCCGGCGCCGTGCGCGTGGACGGCGAATTCCGCGCAGACATGCTCGCCCCCGGCGGCACGCTGGACGTGCGCCTGGGCGAATTCACCACCATCGACCCGCCCTTCGACGCCGTCACCGCGGCCGAGGGCCGCTTCGTCACCCTCACCGAAATCCGCGGCATCCCGGACACCGAGCGGGACGTGCTGCGGCTGGTGTACGAACACGTGCTGGGCTGACGCGCCCCCGGGCCGGCCGCGCAAGCGGCGGGCGTCCGCGGCGTGGCTTACAATGCCGTCCTCTCCCGCTGGACACGGCAGCGCATCTGCCCGCGCACCCCATGAAGTCACTGCTGCCCGAATGGGCCCACCCCTGGCTGGACCTCATCACCCTCGGCGCGCAGGTGGCGCTGATCCTGCTCTGCGCGGGGCTGCTGCACGGCCTGCTGCGGCGTCTGGTGCGCCGCCTCGCGGAGCACTACGGCCTGCCGCCGGGCATGGCGGCCATCGCCCGCCGCCTGAGCGGGATCGTGATCTACAGCGGTGCGCTGGTGCTGCTGCTGGACCGCTTCGGCGTCTCCGGCACGGTGCTATGGACCGCGTTCACGGGCTTCGCCACCGTAGCGGCGGTGGCCTTCTTCGCCGCCTGGAGCGTGCTCTCCAACATCTTCTGCGCGCTGCTGATCTTCACCACCCGCCCGTTCCGCCTGCACGACCAGGTGGAACTGCTGGAGAACGGCGAGAAGCCCGGCCTCAAGGGCGAGGTGATCGACATCAACCTGGTCTACACCACGCTGCAGGAACGCCTGCCGGACGGTTCGAACACCGTGCTGCGGCTGCCCAACAGCCTGTTCTTCCAGCGCGCGATCCGCTGCTGGCGCGACACGCCGCCGGCGTGACGCGCCCGTGTCGCCCGGCTACTGCAGCAGGCGGCCGTCGCGGCCGATGATGGTGATGTCCACGAAATCGACCCCGGTGTGGCGCGTGGGCGAGAAGTCGGCGCGGATGCCGCCCAGATCGTAGTTGCGGATGCCCTCCAGGGCATCGCGCAGCGTCGCCCGGGTGGCGTTCGGGCCGGCGCGGCGCAGGGCCTCGACGATGATCTTGCCGCCCACGTAGCCCTGCAGCAGGGTGTGGTTCATCTCGATGCCCGCCGGCACGCCGCGCGCGTAGGTTTCCTGGAACTCGCGCACCAGCGGCATGGTGCGGCTTTGCGGGTGCGGCACGATCTGGGCGATGGCGAGGCCATGCGCGGCTTCGCGGCCGAGGCGCTCCACCACCTGCGGGCCGTCGGTGGTGGACAGCACCAGCAGCATGCCGTCCCCTCCGCGCTTGCGGTATTCGGTGACGAAGGCGGTGCTGGCGGCGGTATTGGACACCATCACCACCCCCTGGGGATTGACCGCGGCGATCGCCGCGGCCGCCGCCTCGACCTTGGTGGTGTTGCGTTCGTAGGCGCCCTGCGCGGCGATCTCCAGGCCCTTGCCGCGCAGCGCGGCCTCGGCTGCGACCAGACCGTCGCGGCCGAAGGCGTCGTCCTGGAAGAACACGCCGATGCGGTTCATGCCCATGGTCGTCATCTGTTCGATCATGCGCTCGACCTCGGTGGCATAGCTCGCCCGCGCGGTGAACAGGTAGGGATGCGGGGGGTTCAGCAGCGAAGCGGCGCCGGTGCGCAAGCCCACCGCGGCGATGCCGGCCTTGTCGAGCACGCCTTCCTTGACCAGCGCCGCGATGTTGCCGGTGCCGACGATGCCGTACAGCACGATGGGATCGTCCTTGGCGATGGCCTCGCGGGCCAGCTTCACCGTGTCCTCGATGCGGTAGCCGTCGTCGCGCACCACCATGCGTATCTTCTGGCCGTGTACGCCGCCGGCCGCGTTGACGCGGTCGAAATAGAGCTGCGCGCCCGCGCGCATGTGCTCGCCGGTGGGCGCCAGCGGCCCGCTGAGCGGCGCAATCTGGGCCACCACGAAGTCCGCCGCGGCGACGGCGGGCAGAAGGACCGTACAAACGGCCATGGTCATGCGAACCAGCCATGCAGTCATGCATTTCCCCTTTTCTCGTTCCGCACTTTCGGGGCCGCCCCGGATGACGAGGTCGTGATCCGGCGGCGCCCAGTGCTTGTTCCACTCGAAGCAAGCCACGAATGCGGCGGGCATGGGCCCGCTCCCGTTCGCTCCCTCGCGGCCATCCTGCGTCCCGGCCGCGAGCGCGTTGTCGCAAATCCTACAACCATCCCGTCTCGTCCCGGACACGACAACGCACCGGACGGAATAATGCATCAAATTCAAGATGTTGTGTCATTCATCACGGTGGCACACCATTTGCAGCGGATCAGGCGAGACCCCCTTCCCCCTGGAGAGACAAGATCATGATCACCCTGACCCCCACCGCGCTGAAGGCCGTCAGCCGCTTCATCACCGGTTCCGCCGACCCCGTGGCCGGGCTGCGCATCCACGTGCAGGGCGGCGGATGTTCCGGGCTGCAGTACGGCATGAAGCTGGAAGCCGAGAAGGCCGACGACGACGTCACGCTCGAACTGGACGGCGTGACCATCCTGGTCGATCCGTTTTCCGCCCCGCTGCTCTCGGGCGTGACCGTGGACTACGTCGAATCGCTCACCGGTTCCGGCTTCAAGTTCGAAAACCCCAATGCCACGGGCGGCTGCGCCTGTGGGCAGTCCTTCTCCGCCTGACAAGGGAGACGCCGCCATGTGGGACTACTCCGAAACCGTCAAGGAACACTTCTACAACCCGCGCAACGCCGGCCCCATGGCCGACGCCAACGCCATCGGCGAGGTGGGTTCCATCTCCTGTGGCGACGCGCTGCGCCTGATGCTCAAGGTGGAGCCGGACAGCGAAAAGATCCTCGACGCCAGCTTCCAGACCTTCGGCTGCGGCTCGGCCATCGCCTCCAGCTCGGCGCTCACCGAGATGATCAAGGGCAAGACCCTGGATGAGGCGCTCAAGGTCAGCAACCAGGACATCGCCGACTTCCTCGGCGGCCTGCCGCCGGAAAAGATGCACTGCTCGGTGATGGGCCGCGAGGCGCTGCAGAGCGCCATCGCCAACTACCGCGGCGAGGAATGGGCCGACGACCACGAGGAAGGCGCACTGATCTGCAAGTGCTTCGCCGTGGACTCGGTGATGATCGAGGAGACCATCCGCGCCAACAACCTGTGCAGCGTGGAGCAGGTCACCAACTACACCAAGGCCGGCGGCGGCTGCTCGTCCTGCCACGAGGGCATCGAGGAAATCCTCGCCAAGGTCATGGCCGAACGCGGCGAGACCTTCCAGCCCGCGCCCCCGCCGGAGAAGACCCGGCCGGGCAAGCTGTCCACGCTGGAACGCATCCGCCGCATCGAACAGGTCATCGAGAAGGCCCGCCCCAACCTGCAGCGCGACCACGGCGACATCGAGCTGGTGGACGTGGAAGGCAAGACCATCTACGTGGCCATGAAGGGCGCCTGCTCCGGCTGCCAGATGGAAGCCCTGACCCTGGGCGGCGTGCAGCAGCAGATGATCGAGGCCCTGGGCGAACTGGTGAAGGTGGTGCCGGTGAAGCTCAAGACCCCGCCGCCGCTGGTGAACCCGAGCTGACCCCCGAACCGATCTCACTCGCCACGCGGCCCGCCCCACCCCGGCGGGCCGCCCGAAAACCGCCCGACCGATCCGGCCGGCGCTCCCGCGGAGAGCACCATGAGCATCCCGAATTCCCTGCCCCCGATCTACCTCGACAACAACGCCACCACGCGCTGCGCGCCCGAAGCCGTGGCCGCCATGCTGCCCTACTTCACCGAGCAGTTCGGCAACCCCTCGTCGATGCACAGCTTCGGCTCCAAGGTCGGGCACGAGGTCAAGGCGGCGCGGGCGGCCCTGCAGAAGCTGCTCGGCGCCGAGTACGACTCCGAAATCGTCTATACCGCGGGCGGCACGGAAGCGGACAACACCGCCATCCTGTCGGCGCTCAAGGCCTCGCCGGACCGCAAGGAAATCATCACCACCTCCGTGGAGCACCACGCCGTGCTGCACCTCTGTGACCAGCTCGAGAAGGACGGCTACACCATCCACCGCCTCAAGGTGGACGGCAAGGGCCGCCTGGACCTGGACGAATACCGCAAGCTGCTCACCGACAAGGTCGCCATCGTCTCGGTGATGTGGGCCAACAACGAGACCGGCACCCTGTTCCCGGTGGAGGAGATGGCGCGCCTGGCCCACGACGCCAACATCCTGTTCCACACCGATGCGGTCCAGGCCGTGGGCAAGGTGGAGCTCAACATGGCCGACTCGGCCATCGACATGCTTTCGCTCTCCGGCCACAAGCTGCACGGCCCCAAGGGCATCGGCGCCCTCTACCTGCGCCGCGGCTCGCGCTTCCGCCCGCTGCTGCGCGGCGGCGGCCAGGAACGCGGACGCCGCGCCGGCACCGAGAACGTGCCCGGCATCATCGGCCTCGGCGTCGCCGCCCGCCTTGCCCGCGAGCACATGGCCTACGAGAACACCCAGGTGCGCGCGCTGCGCGACAAGCTGCAGGCCGGCATCCTGGCCGCGGTGCCCAATGCCTTCGCCACCGGCGACCTGGACAACCGCCTGCCCAACACGCTCAACATCGCCTTCGAGTACGTGGAGGGCGAGGCCATCCTGATGCTGCTCAACAAGCAGGGCATCGCCGCCTCCTCCGGCTCGGCCTGCACCTCCGGCTCCCTGGAGCCCTCCCACGTGATGCGCGCCATGGGCATCCCCTACACCGCCGCCCACGGCACCATCCGCTTCTCCCTGTCGCGGGAGAACACCGAGGCCGAGATCGACCGCGTCATCGCCGCGGTGCCGCTCATCATCGCCCAGTTGCGCAAGCTCTCGCCCTACTGGGGCGAAAACGGCCCGGTCACCGACCCGGACAAGGCCTTCGCCCCCACGTATGCCTGACCACGCCTGATCCCGCCATGAAGAGCGACGCCCTGCCCATGACCGACGCCGCCGCCACCCCCGGCCTGCTGGCCCTGCTGCGCGAGGACGTGCGCTGCGTGTTCGGCCGCGACCCGGCCGCGCGCACCGCCTGGGAAGTGCTCACCACCTACCCCGGCGTGCATGCGGTCATGGCCCACCGCCTCGCCCACGCCCTGTGGCGCCGCGGCTGGCGCTACCCGGCGCGCCTGCTGGGCTTCCTCGCCCGCGTCGCGAGCAACGTGGACATCCACCCCGGCGCGCGCATCGGCCGGCGTTTCTTCATCGACCACGGCGCCGGCGTGGTGATCGGCGAGACCGCCGAGGTGGGCAACGACGTCACCCTCTACCACGGCGTCACCCTGGGCGGCACCACCTGGAACCCCGGCAAGCGCCACCCCACCCTGGGCGACCACGTGGTGGTGGGCGCCGGCGCCAAGATCCTGGGCGCCATCACCATCGGCGCGCGGGTGCGGGTGGGCGCCAACTCGGTGGTGGTCAAGAACGTGCCCGCCGACCGCACCGTGGTCGGCATCCCGGCCCGCGTGGTGCGGCGCGAGGCGCCCATCCTCACCGCGGGCGAGGAGCTCAACCTGGACCACCACCTGCTGCCCGACCCGGTGGGCCACACGCTGAACTGCCTGGTGGACCGCATCGCCATGCTGGAAAACGAACTCGCGCAACTGCGCCAGGGCACCGCCCCGGCCGCGCGCACGGCGATCCCCATCGCCGCACCGGACTGCCAGGCCCACACCGACGACGCCTGTCCCCAATGCGCCTGCCAGCCCGAGACGAGCGAGGCGCACTGATGGACCTGCTGCACTTCGATCCGGAGCCGCTGTACTTCGACGATCCGCTGCCCGAAGGCGTGCTGGCGCTGCTGGAAGCGGCCGGCGAGCGTTACGGCGAAGCGGAAGCCGAAACCCTGCTGGAGCAGGCCCACGCCGCCGCGCCGGACCATCTGATGGTGCTGGTGGCGCGCTACCGCTACTTCTTCTACCGCCACCGCCTGGCCGAAGCCGACGCGGTGGTGTGGCAGGCGGTGGCCGTCGTCGCCGCCCGCCTCGGCCTGCCGGCGGATGGCCGCGGGCTGGACGAGGAGCGCATCGCCGCCGCCGCGCAACGCTCGATGACGCTCACCCGCTTCTACCTCTCCGCGCTCAAGGCCGCCGCCTACGTGCGCCTGCGCCGCGGCGAGACCGCCGGCGCGGTGCGCCTGCTGGAAACCCTGGTGCGGGTGGACCAGGCCGACCGCCTCGGCGGCCAGGCCCTGCTCCACATCGCCCACAACCGCCAGTCGGAAGAGGCCGGCGAGCTGGCCGAACTGGACCACTGAACCCCCTTACGGAGCCAAGCATCATGGACGAGCTGACCCTGGACGAAGCCCTGGAAGAACTCTCCTCCGCCGAGGACTTCCTCGACTTCTTCGGCGTGGAGTACGACCCCAAGGTGGTGCATGTGAACCGCCTGCACATCCTGCAGCGCTACCACGACTACCTCGCCCACAACCCGGCCCCGGAGGGCGACGAGGACGCCGCCCGCGCCCACTACCGCGCCTTCCTGGAACGCGCCTACAGCGACTTCACGGTCTCGGACGCGGTCACCGAGAAGGTCTTCGCGGTGTTCCGCAAGGCCAGCGGCACCGCCTTCGTGTCCATCGATTCCATCCAGCGCTAGGGCACCGGCGACGGAAGACGCGGCCATGATCCACCAGTTCGACTACGGCGACGCCGTGCGGGTGACCCGCAACGTGCGCAACGACGGCACCTTCCCCGGCCTGGAGATCGGCGAGCTGCTGATGCGCCGCGGCAGCATCGGCACGGTGATCGAGATCGGCACCTTCCTGCAGGACCAGATCATCTACACCGTGCACTTCCTCGACGCCGGACGCATCGTCGGCTGCCGCGAGGAAGAGCTGATCGGCGCCGACGAGCCGTGGAACCCGAGCCGTTTCGAATCCCGCGAGAGGGTGCGCGCCGAACGCGACTTCGCCATCCAGGGCGAGGTGGTCACCCCGCGCGGCACCGTGGGCGAAGTGCTCAAGGTCATGCGCGACCTGCCGGGCGGCGTGCACTACCACGTCATCTTCGGCGGCCGCGTGCTGTGCGTGCCGGAAGCCTCCCTGTCCTCCCTCACTCCGGCCGAGGACGAGGAATCCCCCGCATGAACGCCCTGGCCTACTACGAGCTGCAGGCCGCCCACAGCCTGTTCGGCAAGCCGGCCGGCGCGCTGGACGAGCGCGAGACACGCAAGGTGCGCGCGGTGGCCGAACGCTATGCCGAGATCGAGGCCGCCGTGCTGGCCAGCGAGGAAGCGCGCGGCGTCTGTCTGCAGCCCGAAGCGGTGGCCGACGCGGAAGCCGAGATCCACGCCCGCTACGCGGACGACACCGCCTTCGACGGCGCGCTGGACGACGCCGGCCTGAACCGGGGAAGCCTGCACGCCGCGCTGCAGCGCAGCCTGCTGGTGGAGGCGGTGATGGCCCGCGTCGGCGCGCGCGTGGAGCCGGTGGGCGAGACCGAGGCGGAAATCTTCTACTACACCCACCTGGAGCGCTTCCGCAGTCCCGAGACGCGCACCGCGCGCCACATCCTGATCACCATCAACGACGACCTGCCGGACAGCGGCCGGGAAGCCGCCACCCGCCGCATCGGCGAGATCGCCCGCCGCCTCGCCGCCAAGCCGGAACGCTTCGCCGAGCAGGCCATGAAGCACTCCGAATGCCCCACCGCGCTCAACGGCGGCCTGCTCGGCGACGTGCCGCGCGGCCAGCTCTACCCGGAACTGGAAGCCGCCCTGTTCGCGCTGCCGGAGGGCGGGATCGGCGCGCCGGTGGAATCCGAACTGGGCTTCCACCTGCTGCTGTGCGAAAAGGTCCGCCCCGAACGCACCGTGCCCTGGACGGAAGTGGCCGACACCCTGCGCACCCGCCTCACCGAGGAGCGGGCGCGCAAGGAAACCAAGGCCTGGCTGCAGCAGTTGATGGCGGGCGCGGCAACGAGCTGAATCAGCGCATGAAGCGGCCCCCGCGGCCGACGATGGTCAGTTCGACGAAGTCCGAGCCGTTGTGGTCGCTGTCGGTGAAGTTCACCACGAAGCCGCCGAAGTCGTGGCGGCGGATCGATTCGAGCGCGTCGATCAGCGCCTTGCGGCTCAGGTTGGGGCCGGCGCGGCGCAGGCCCTCCACGAACACCTTGGCGGCCAGGAAACCCTCCATGCTGGTGAAGGAGAGCGCTTCGTGGCCGGCCGCCGTCATCGCGCTGCGGTATTCGCGCACCACCGGTTCCACGCCGGAGAAGGGATAGGGCACGACCTGGGACACCATCACCCCGTGGCCGTCTTCGCCCAGCGCGGCCGCCAGCGGACGGCTGCCGACGAAGGACACGTTGAAGAACTGGACGGGGGCGTCGTCGTTCTTCATCGCCTTGACCAGCGCGGCACAGGAGGCATAGGCGCTGATCTGGATGACCGCCGCGGGCTTGGCGGCGGCGAGGGCGCGGGCGGCCCCGGCCACGTCGGTGCTGTTGCGCTCCACCGTGGCGATGGCGGCGATCGGCAGCCCGCGCTTGGCCATGGCGCGCTCGACGCCGGCCAGGCCGGCGCGGCCGTAGGCGTCGTTCTGGTGGAAAACCGCGATCCTGGTGGTGCCGGCGGCGACCAGGTGGTCGACGATGCGCTCGGTCTCCTGGAAGTAGCTCGCGCGCACGTTGAAGACGTAGCGGTTGAACGGCTCGCGCAGCAGTTCGGCGCCGGTGAAGGGACCGATGAAGGGGACTTTCGCGTCGGTGAAGATCGGGACCGCCGCCTGGCTGGTGGGGGTGCCCACATAACCGATCAGGGCGAAGACGTTGCGCCGCTCGATCAGCTCGCGGGTGTTGGCGGCGGCCCGCTCCGGCTCGTAGCCGTCGTCCAGCGACACCAGCTCGATCTGGCGTCCATGAATGCCGCCGCCGGCGTTCACCGTGGCGAAGTAGGCGAGCAGGCCCTGGCGCATTTCGATGCCCAGTTCGCTCGCCGGGCCGCTCAATGCGGCGGACTGGCCGACGGTGACGGTGGTGGCGGTGATGCCCTGGGCGAACGCAGGGCTACAGGCGAGGGCTGCCAGAGCGAGGCCGGACAGCAGGTGGCGTAGGATTTTCATCAGTTGCGTCTCCAAATATGGCATTGCGCCTTGTATGGGTACTGCATGATTATCGAAGTACCGATCGGCATTATACCGCCATGACATTTCTATTCATCCGCCTGCCGGGTCGATGAGACCTCGCGCCCGTCTTCCAGGTATTCCCTCAGCGGCCCGAACACCGTTTCCGCCAGTGCGAAGAACGCCTCGTCCAGCGGCTGCGCCTCGCCGCGCAGCGCGAGGCGGTAGGCCGGGTCGTGCGCCTCGCCGAACTCCGCGCGCTGTCCGCCGCTCCATTTCCGCAGCGCGGCCTTGATGCTTGCCCCCTCGCTCACGTAGGCCCACGCCGATTTCGGATAGAAGTGCAGGGGCCGGACCAGCCCGGCGCGGTAGCGGGCGACCAGTTCCGCCAGCCGCGCGCGTGCTTCCTGCGGCGCCACGGGGCGCAGCACGAAGTCGCCGTCCCGCGCCACGCCGCGGGTCACGCACTCGGCCCCGGACGGCGGCCCCGCGCACAAGGCCAGATGCGCCAGCCAGGCGGCGAGGTAATCGCCGGCGCGGCTGTCGTCGTAGCGCGCGTGTACGCGCCCGCCCGTGCGCAGGTCGGCGAAGGTGGCGGCGAATTCCCAGGCTTCGCCGTCCAGTTCCAGCGCCAGCCGCAGTTCGTGTGCCGGCAGGGGTTCGCCCATGCCCGCCGCCCGCAGCCGGGCCGCGTAGTCCTGCAGCGCGGCGATCTCGGCGCGCAGCGCCTCCTCGCCGATGGCACCGGCAGGGTATTCCGCACCGGCGCGGGCGAGGGCGAACAGGGCGTCCGCGTCCGGCGGCCCGTCCTGCACCAGCACCGGCACCAGACGTGCGGCCAGCACGCGGAGGGCGGACCAGTCGGGCAGGAAGGGTTCCACGTCGGCCAGTTCCTCCTCCCCTTCCGGCAGTTCCAGGCCCAGGCGCTCCCGCAGCAGGTAGCGGCAGGGATGGCGGTAGAAGCGCCCGAGCTGCGCCAGCGACACGCTGCGCCAGGCCGCCTCCGGCGGCGGCAGCGGGGCGGTGAAGAAGGGGACGGCGGCGGATGCGTCCGCGCCGCCTTCGTCGTGCTCTTCGTCGCCGTCCTCGCCGCCTTCGCCGCTTTCGGGGGCGGCCGCGGGCGGCGCCGCATTCACCGCGCTCAGGCGGGCGGCGAGCGCGGCGGCGTACTCGTCGTGGTAGCTCGCCAGGCGGGGATCACCCGCCGCGCCGGGCACGAAGTAATCCACCGAGAAGGGCTGCAGCGGGTGTTCCACCGTCAGCCGGCGGCGCGCGGCGGCGAGCACGGCCGGCTCGGCGGGATCGGCGGCGCAGGCGGCGGCGAGCACGTCCAGCAGTTCGTCCACCAGCACCGCAGGCGGCAGTTCGGCGCCGTCGCGCACGCTGCGCCCGGTGTAGGACAGGTGCAGCACCTCGCGTGCGGCGAGCAGCAGGTCGAGGAAGAGGTTGCGGTCGTCGAGGCGGCGCTGGCGGTCGCCCTTGTGGGGGAAGGCCGCCATCAGGTCGAATTCGTCGGCGCGGTCGCTGCCGGGGAAGGCGCCCTGGTCCAGGCCGACGATGGCCACCACCTCGTAGGGCAGGCCGCGCAGCGCCGGCATGGCGGAGAAGGTGACGGAGCCGCCCGGCACGCCGCCGCGGGCGGGGTCGTCCAGGCGGGCGGCGAGCGCGGCGCGCACCACCTCCGGCGGCAGCGCCTCGCCCAGGCCGGCGGCAACCATGTCGGCCGTCAGCGCGGCAATGGCGGCACGCACCTCGCGCAGTTCGTCGGCCCAGCGCATGTCGTCGCTGACCAGGCGGTCCAGCGCGTCGTTGAGGCTGCGCCGCCAGGCGCCGGCGTCCTGCGGGCGCAGCAGCGCGTCGCGCAGGCTGCGCAGGGTGTCCACATAGCGCCACAGGCGGCCCAGGGCGAGGGCCTCGTTGCCTTCCGGCAGGCCGGCGCCGATCCGGCCGGCGAAGGGCGCGGCCACCGCGGCCTCACCCGCGGCCCACCCCAGGTAGAGGCGGTGCAGGCCCTCTTCCAGCGTCCAGGCGGCGGCATGGCCGGCTTCCCCGGCACGCAGCCCCCAGTGCATGCCGGCCCCGCGCATCCATTCATGCACGGTCTCCAGCCCATCCACGTCGAGTCCGAAGCGCGCCGCCACCGCCGGCTGCTGCAGCAGGTCGAACACCTCGCTGGCGGCAAAGCGCCCACCCATCGCCAGGGCCAGCAACCCGTCCAGCGCCTGCGCCACGGCGTTCTCCCGCGTGCCGCCCAGGCCGGTGACGCGCCACGGAATGCGGCGGGTCGCGGGCGCGGTGCCGAACACCGCCTCGATCAGCGGCGCCGTGCCTTCCAGGTCCGGCGTGAGCACCAGCACGTCCGCGGGGCGCAGCGCCGGGTCCGCATCGAACAGCCCCAGCAGGCGGTCGTGCAGCACCTCCAGCTCGCGGGTGCGGGAATGGCAGACGTGCACCTCGATGCTGCGGTCGGTTCCGGCCAATTCGATGCTGCCCGGCTCCAGCTCGGCGAGATCGAGGATGGCGTTGTGCAGGCGGGCGAGCAGATGGCCGCCGGGGTGCTCGACGAAGGCCGCCTCTTCGGCCACCTCGTGCTCGCCCTCGAACAACAGGTCGATGTGGGCCTGGGTCTGCCGCCCCCAGGCGGCCAGCAGACGGTTGCCGGTGTCCAGGAACAGGTCCGCCTGGCGCGCGGCGAGCCAGGACAGGCGGCGCGCGTCCACCACGTCGAACCAGTATTCGCGGCAGGGGTTGAGCGTATAGAGCTGCACGTCCACGACGCGGCCCAGCCCGCGCAGCAGTTCGAGGTAGAGCGGCGGCAACGCCGGCAGGCCGAACACGTGCACCCGCTGCGGCAGGCCGAGGCCGGCGAGCCGTTCCGCGTCCATTCCGTCCAGCGCGCGCAGGAAGGCCGCCGCCGGATGTTCGCGGCGCCGCGGCATGCCCGCCTGCAGCCGGCGCCACAGCTCGGCCTGCCAGGCCTCGTCGGCGCGCTGCGCGTCGTTCGCCTCACGCCCGCCGAAGGCGCTGCGCCCTTCGGACCAGGCCGCCAGCCAGCGCGGGCGGTAGGTGAGGTAGTGGTCGAACACCCGCGCAACGCGCGTCGCCAGTTCGAAGCGCATGGGCGCATCGGCTGCGGCCAGATAGCCCGCCAGGCGCGGATGCGCCGCCGTCCAGCCGCCGCCGCCTGCCTCCAGCAGGCCGTAGATGCGCCACGCGAGCAGGGCCGGCGCATAGGGCGAACGTTCCTCGATCTGCGGCACCACGCGGCCGATCTGCCGCCACAGCCACTGGGCGAGGTAGTCGAAGTGGAGATCCGCGGCCACGCCTTCGCGCTCCGCCACCGCCAGTTCGATGCGGCGGCCGATGGCGCTGCTGGGCACCACCAGCTCGCGCCGGCCGAAGGGGCCGGGGCGCTCGCCGGCGAGGCGTTCGAGCAGCAGGTCGAGCAGGGCCTCGAGGCGGTTGGAGAAGGCGACGGCGAACATGGGGGGGATGATCCCCGATGGGCGCGCTGCTGTGAAGCGCCCCTTGTGCGCTGCGGGAGGATGGGGTTGAATGCCGTGGCGCTATGCAGCACTTCGGCAATAAGAATCCATCCGCAAAAGGAGAACACGCATGACCGAAATCACCGTCGTCGACGAACGCGAGAAGGCCAACAAGACCATCACCACCATCATCTACGCGCTGTATGCTGCCTCGCTGATCATCGGCATCACGTGGCTGGTGGCGATCATCATGAACTACGTGAAGCGCGGCGACGTGGCCGGCACCTGGCTGGAAAGCCACTTCCGCTGGCAGATTCGCACCTTCTGGTTCGGCCTGCTGTGGGGGGTCCTGGGCGCGATCACGCTTCCCCTGTGGGGCCTCGGCGCCATCGTGCTGATCGCCAACCTGGTGTGGTTCATCTACCGCATCGTCAAGGGCTTCCTGCGCCTCAACGACAACAAGCCCATGTACGCCGACTGAAACTAGCGCGGCCCGTGGTCATGGCCGCAATCACAGCCGTGGCCGCCACCGTCCGCCCGCGGCGGCACCGGGTCGAAGCCGCCCGGGTTCCACGGGTGGCAGCGCAGGATGCGGCGCAGGGCGAGCCAGGAGCCCTTGAGCACGCCGTGGGTGTCCAGCGCTTCCAGCGCATAGTGCGAGCAGGTGGGGTAGAAGCGGCAGCGCGGCCCCAGCAGCGGGCTGATGAAGAGCTGGTAGGCGCGGATCAGCCCGCGCAGCAGGGTGCGCACCGGGTTCATCAGGCGGCCTCGGCCGCGGGGGCCTGGCCGGTGAGGCTGGCGAGGATGACTTCCACCTCGCTCTTCGGCAGCTCGCGCACGATGAACACCAGCCGGCTCCTGCGATCGCTACACGGGCCGCTGCGGGGCCAGGCGGGCAGGCTGGAAGGCGGATAGGCCACGTGCTGCACGCACTGCACGACGCGCGGCAGCGGATCGCCGGCCACGTCGAGCAGGCCCTTCACGCGCAGGATGCGTTCGCCATAGACCTGCAGGATGAGCCCCAGCGCATCGGCGAAGCCGTACCATTGCAGCGGCTCGTCGAAGCGGATCACGTAGCTCGTCACGCTGTCGTCGTGGCGCGAAGGCGGGGCCGCCGGACGCACCACGGCGCCACCCTTGCGCCACGCCATGGGCGCCGCACGGGCCGCGCGCTCGGCCTCCTGCCGGCGCACCTTCTCCTCGCCCAGCCAGGCCGCCACATCCGGCAGCTTGCCGGCGGCGTCGTACAGCCCGCAGCCGAACAGGGCATCCACGCCGCCCGCGGCCGGCACGCCCCCATGCACCTCGATCTGCGGCGCGGCCGGGTTGAGTTCGGCGAGCCGCGCAGCCAGCGCGGCGCGCGCGTCCGCATCGGCCAGGTCGCACTTGGTGAGCAGCAGGCGGTCGGCCATGGCCACCTGGCGCACCGCCTCGCGCTGGGCGCCGAGCTGGTCGAGGGCGTGGGTGGCGTCCACCGCCGTGACCACGCCGTCGCAGCGGTAGCGTTCGGCGATGAAGGGCTCTTCCATCAGCGTGTGGATCACCGGGGCCGGGTCGGCCAGGCCGGTGGTTTCGATCAGCACGCGGGAGAACGGGCGGATCTCGCGGCGCAGCGCGCGCATGAAGAGGTCCTTCAGCGCGCGCACCAGATCGCCCTGCACGCTGCAGCACAGGCAGCCGGAATCGAGCAGCACCAGGGTTTCGTCGACCTTCTCGACCAGCAGGTGGTCGACGCCGACTTCGCCGAACTCGTTGATCAGCACTGCGGCGCCGTCCGCGCCGGGCTGCGCGAGCAGCCAGTTCAGCAGCGTGGTCTTGCCGGCGCCGAGAAAGCCGGTCAGGACGGTGACGGGGATGCGCCGTTCCGGCGCGCCCCCGGCGGGACCCTCAGCCGCCATGCATCTTCTTCAGCTTCTCGCGCCGCTCCTGGGCTTCCAGGCTGAGGGTGGCGGTGGGACGGGCGAGCAGGCGGCCGATGCCGATGGGCTCGCCGGTTTCCTCGCACCAGCCGTAGTCGCCGGTATCGATGCGGGCGATGGCTTCCTCGATCTTCTTCAGCAGCTTGCGTTCCCGGTCGCGCACGCGCAGTTCCAGGGTGTGCTCCTCTTCCACGCTGGCGCGGTCGGAGGGGTCGGGCGTGGCCTCGTTCTCCTGCAGGTGCGAAGTGGTTTCCTGCGCGTTGTCCAGCAATTGGCGCATCTCCTCTTCCAGCCGGTGGCGGAAGAAGGCGAGCTGTTCCGGCGACATGTAGTCGTCGGGCGAGGCCGCGAGCAGTTCCTGCTCGGTCGGCAGGGTGTTGGCGATGGCGTTCATCCTGGCTCCCTTCGTATTTCCGTGAGTTGTTCTACGCAAGGCCGGCAGCATAGCAAAAGGCTTGCGTACGTATCGCCCCGTCCCGGCATTGTAACGGCAGCGATGAACTCCGGGGGCCTCCCGCCCGACCCTGCCGCTTCAGGCGGCCACGGCACCGCTCGGGACTGCGTTGAGGGCTTCGGCCAGGACCTCGCCGAGGATCGCCACGCCGCGCTCGATGCGCTCGGCCGGCACGGTGACGAAGGCCAGGCGCAAGGTGTTGGCGCCCGGCTCGCCGGCATGGAAGGCGGCGCCGGGCACGAAGGCCACGTTGCGCGCCACCGCGCGCTGCAGCAGTTCGCCCGCGTCCAGCGCCTGCGGCAGGGTCAGCCAGACGAACATGCCGCCCTGGGGCCGGTTCCAGCGCACGCCGGCCGGCATGTGGCGCGCCAGCGCGTCGAGCATGGCCCGGCACTGGGCCGCATAGAGGGCGCGCACGCCCTCCAGGTGGCGGTCGAGCAGGCCGTCGCGCACGGCCTCATGAGCCAGCACCTGCACCAGACTGGGGGTGTGCAGATCCGCGGCCTGCTTGGCCTGAACCACCTTGCGGACCAGCGCGGGCGGCGCGATCAGGTAGCCCAGGCGCAGGCCGGGGGAGAGCACCTTGGAGAAGCTGCCCAGATGGGCCACGCCGTCCGGGTTCAGGGACAGCAGCGAGGGCAGGCGGGTGCCGTCGTAAGCGAGTTCGCCGTAGGGGTCGTCCTCCACCAGCAGCAGGCCCAGCTCCCGCGCACGCTCCACCAGTGCTGCCCGGCGCGCGACCGGCATGCGCCGCCCGGTGGGGTTCTGGAAGTTGGGCTGGGCGTAGAGGAAGCGCGCATCGCCCACGGCGGCGGCGTCCAGCGCCGCGGGCAGCGGGCCGTCGTCGTCCGAGGACAGGGCGCGGAACACCGGCTCGTAGAGCGAGAAGGCCTGCAGCGCGCCGAGATAGGTGGGCGTCTCCACCAGCACCGCGCTGCCGGGGTCGATGAGCACCTTGCCCAGCAGATCCAGCGCCTGCTGCGAGCCCGTGGTCATGACGACCCGCGCCGGGTCCACGCCCTGGCGCGCCGCCACCCATTCACGCAGCGGCGCGTAGCCTTCGGTGGGGCCGTACTGCAGCGCCGTGTGCGCGTGCTGCGCAAACAGGCGCTCGCCCGCGCGCGCCAGCGCCTCCACCGGAAAGCTCGCCGGCGAGGGCAGGCCGCCGGCGAAGGAGATGACCTCCGGCCGCTCGGTGACCTTGAGAATCTCGCGGATGGCGGAACTGGTCAGCGCCTCGGCGCGGCGCGAGAAGGCGATGTTCATGGCTGCGATACCGTTCTGGACAGGGAAGCCCCGAGCCTAGGACGAACAAACCCATGCGTACCGGTACAGTTGCGCACACAATCCGGAAAACTGTGCCGGTCGTCCGGCCGGTAGCGGGTTCGGCTTAGAATGCCCCCCATGAAACGACCGCTCCGCCTCCTCCTCGCCGCCAGCGCAGCCGCTGCTGCGCCCGCCGTCGCCGACGACGCGGTCTTTGCCGCCTGCCTGACCGAACTGCGCGGCGAGGCACCGTCCCGCGGCGTGAACACCGCCGCCTTCGACACCCTCACCCAGGGGCTCGCGCCGGACATGGCCGTGGTCGGCTTCCTCGATGCCCAGCCGGAATTCACCACCGCGATCTGGGACTACATGGCCGGCCTGGTGGACGAGGAGCGCGTGGCGGACGGCCAGGCGATGCTGCGGAAATGGGCTGAGGTGCTGGCCGCCGTCGAGGCGCGCTACGGCGTGGATGCGGCCACCGTGGTGGCGGTGTGGGGCGTCGAGAGCAACTACGGGCGCAACTTCGGCAAGCGCCCGCTGCTGCAGTCGCTGGCCACCCTGTCCTGCTTCGGGCGGCGCCAGCCCTTCTTCCGCGGCGAGTTCTTCACCACACTGCAGATCCTGAAACTGGGCCACGTGGCCCCGGACCGCCTTACCGGCTCCTGGGCGGGCGCCTTCGGCCACACCCAGTTCATGCCCTCTACCTTCATGCGCCTGGCGGTGGACTTCGACGGCGACGGCCGCCGCGACCTGGTGGACAGTGTGCCGGACGCGCTGGCCTCCACCGCCAACTTCCTCGCCGATGCCGGCTGGCAAGCCGGCCGGCCGTGGGGCATCGAGGTGCGCCTGCCGGAAGGCTTCGACCCTGCCCAGGCCGGTCGGCGCAAGCGCCGCACGCTGGACGAGTGGCAGGCTGCGGGACTGGCCCGCGCCGACGGCAGCCCCTTGCCGGGCGGAGAGGAGACGGCCGGCCTGATCCTGCCCGCCGGCCCCGCGGGCCCGGCCTTCCTGACCCTGAAGAACTTCGACGCCCTGTTCGGCTACAACGCGGCGGAAAGCTACGCGCTGGCCATCGCCCACCTCGCCGACCGCTTGCGCGGGGCGCCCGCCGGCTTCCACACCCCGTGGCCCACCGACGACCCCGGCCTGTCCCGCGCCGAGCGGCGCGAGGTGCAGCAGTTGCTCATCGCGCGCGGCCACGACATCGGCGAGCCCGACGGCGTGCTCGGAGCCAGGACCCGGCGCGCCATCGCCGACCTGCAGCGCCAACTCGGCCAGGAACCCGACGGCCGCGCCGGACGGCGCCTGCTGGACTGGCTGCGCAACCCGGACTGACGTCCCCCCACCCCCTTACCTGCGGTCCTTCGCATGCCCCTGACCATCGATCTCGTTTCCGACTTCGTCTGCCCCTGGTGCTTCCTGGGTAAGGTGCGCCTGGACAGGGCCCTGGCCGAACTGCGCGCCGAACGCCCGGGGCTGGAGGTGCAGATCAACTGGCTGCCCTTCTTCCTCGACCCGGACGCCCCGGCTGCCGGCGAGCCCTACCGGCCCTTCCTGGAAACCAAGTTCGGCGGCCCGCAAGGCGCGGACGCGGTGCAGCGCCAGGTGGCCGAGGCCGCCGCGGAGGACGGCCTGGTGTTCGCCTTCGACCGCATCGCGGTGCGCCCGAACACCCTCAAGGCGCACCGCCTGTGCTACCGCGCCCAGCGCCTGGGCAACAGCCCGGCCCACGTCAAGGCCCTCACCGACGCGCTCTTCGCCGCCCACTTCCAGCAGGGCCTGGACATCGGCAGCAGCGCGGTGCTGGCCGACCTGGCGGTGGCCGCGGGTGGCGAGCGCCGCGACGAGGTGCTGGATTACCTCAACGGCCACGAGGACGCCGCCGCGGTGCGCCGCATGGCCGCCGGCATCCAGCAGCAGGGCGTGCACAGCGTGCCCTTCTTCATCCTCAACCGCAGCCTGGGCATTTCCGGCGCCCAGTCCGCCGCCGTGCTGGGCGCGGCCATCCTGCAGTCCCTGGGCGAAGGAGGACGGGCATGAGCACCGGCACGAAACTCGCCATCGTCACCGGCGCCGGCAGCGGCATCGGTGCCGCGCTGACCGGCCGCCTGGTCGAACGCGGCTGCGCGGTACTCGCCGTCGGCCGGCGCGCGGCCCTGCTGGAAGCGCTGGCCGAACGCCATGCGGGCAAAGTGGAGCCGCTGGCGCTGGACGTGGGCACGGAGGATGCCCCGGCACGGCTCGTCGCCGCCCTCGGCGGGCGGGCGCCCGGCTACGTCGTCCACAACGCCGCCGTGCTCGCCCCCGCCGGTCCGCTGGCCGATCTGCGGCGGGAAGCGTTCTCCGCCCACCTGCAGACCAACCTGCTCGCTCCCCTTTTCCTCACCCAGGCGCTGCTGCCCGTGCTGGCCAGGGGCGCACGCATCCTGCACGTGTCCTCGGGCACGGCCCACCGTGCGCTGGCGGGCTGGGGGCCGTACTGCATCTCCAAGAGCGCGCTGCACATGCTCTACCAGTGCTGGCGCGAGGAAGTGCGCGAGCGCGGCATCCTGGTGGGCAGCGCCCGCCCCGGCGTGGTGGATACGCCCATGCAGGCCCAGATCCGCGCCCTGGACGAGGCGAGCTTCCCGGACGTGGAAGCCTTCCGCCAGCTCAAGGAGAACGGCCAACTCGCCACGCCGGACACGGTGGCGCGCTTCTTCTGCTGGCTGCTGTTCGACGCCGATGCGGCGCAATTCACCGAGCGGGAGAACGACATCCGCGACGCCGAACTGGCCGGATATTGGCAGGGCGCGTAGTCGCCGGTCACAGCATGCGCAACAACAGCCACGCCAGCAGGGAAAGCAGCACGGTGCTGGCGAACGGAAAATGGTAGGCTCTGCCCCGGAAACGGAAAGCCAGGTCGCCGGGCAGGCGCCCCAGGCGCAGGCCGCCGGCGCTGCGCGGGCCCATCAGGCCGGCCAGCAACACGACGACCAGGATCACCACCAACCACTTGAGCATTGCGTTGTCTTTTGCCGGCAAAACCGGCATTAGACCACGTGCCAGGCACCGCCACCGGCCACCGCCGGCAGAGAGAACGACCGACGCATGATCACCCTGTACACCTGGGGCACCCCCAACGGCCAGAAGATCTCCATCGCCCTCGAAGAACTGCAATTGCCCTACGAAGTCCGCCCGGTGGATATCACCCGCGGCGAGCAGTTCGACCCGGCCTTCCTCGCCATCAGCCCCAACAACAAGATTCCGGCCATCGTGGACAGCGACGGCCCGGGCGGCGAACCCATCGCCCTGTTCGAATCCGGCGCCATCCTGATCTACCTGGCCGAAAAGGCCGGCCGCCTGCTGCCGGCCGGACCGCGGTCGCGCTACGAGACGCTGCAGTGGCTGATGATGCAGATGGGCAGCGTGGGGCCGATGCTGGGCCAGGCCCACCACTTCCGCCGCTTCGCGCCGGAGAAGATTCCCTACGCCATCGAGCGCTACACGAAGGAGACGGCACGCATCTACGGCGTGCTGGACAAGCACCTGGCCGGCCGCGAATGGCTGGCCGGCGAACAGTATTCGATTGCCGACATCGCCACCTGGCCGTGGATCGCGCGGCACGAGTGGCAGGGCATGGACCTGGTCGACTTCCCCAACCTGAGGCGCTGGTTCGACACGATCGCCACGCGCCCCGCCGTCCAGCGCGGCATGGAGATCCCACGATGAACACCAACCGCTTCGGCGACCTCGAAGTCCTCTGTCGCGCGCCGGCCGGCCGGCACATCCGCCCCACGCCGCTGCTCTTCGTGCACGGCGCCTACACCGGCGCCTGGTGCTGGGACGAGCACTTCCTGCCCTGGTTCGCCGCGCAAGGGTGGACCAGCTACGCGGTGTCGCTGTCCGGCCACGGCGCCAGCCGGCGCCGCGCGCCGCTGGATTCCTTTTCCCTGGACGACTACGTGGCCGATCTGGCCGAGGTGGTCGCCAAGCTGCCCGAAATGCCGGTGCTGGTCGGGCATTCCATGGGCGGCATGGTGGTGCAGAAATACCTGGAACAAGGCGACGCGCCGGGCGTGGTGCTGATGTCCGCGGTGCCGCCCCAGGGCCTGATGAGCTCGGCCGTGGGACTGATGTTCAAGAAGCCCAACCTGCTGGTGGATCTGAACCGCATCATGGGCGGCGGCCAGCCGCAGCTCGAAAGCCTGCTGGAAGCGCTGTTCCACCAGCCCGTGGACGACGACACCCTGCTGCGCTACTACCATTTGTGCCAGCCCGAATCCCACCGCGCGATCTGGGACATGACGCTGTTCAACCTGCCGCGCCCTGCGCTGATGCACCGTCCGCCCATGCTGGTGCTGGGAGCCGAGCACGACCAGTTGATCCCGCCCGACCAGGTGGAGATGACCGCCGCCACCTATGGCCGGCGCGCGGAGATCCTTCCGGGCCTGGGCCACGGCATGATGCTGGAGCGCGACTGGGAGCGGGCGGCCCGGCACGTCGCCGAGTGGCTGATCGAACGCGAACTCTGAGCGCACAGGCCGCGGCAGCGGCGTGAAATACTGCCGCATCAGGGTTCCCCCCTACTGGAAGATGGCGCGCCGCGGCCCCATGATCGAATCAGGGGCACCCGCTGCGGGTGCTTCACCGCCAGTGCCTGCCGCTCAAGTCCGGCCCGTCGCGGCCGTAAAAGGACTCAGGAAGCACTCGTTTCGGCAAGCATTGCGGAGGTCATCATGGTGATCGTCATGGACATGAGCTCGGGCAAGCCGGCTGCCATCGAAGCGCCGGCCTACGACGACGAAGTGCTCAACGCGAGTTGGCTGCCGCAGCCCGAAGTGGCGCCGCAACTGCAGGAGCATCCGACGGCGGAGGTGAGGCGCATGCCGCCGCCGGAGGACGTCGAGGCCTTCCTGAAGGCGGTGTACCGCTACCAGGAATAGGCCGCGCCGCGCCGCGGCCGGCGCGGGCGGGAAGTGCGGGTGTTTTCGGCGCCTGCAGGGTTTTCCGCATCTCCACGGCCGGCGCGATCAAGGGTTCCGGGCGCCGGCGGCCCCATCCAGGCAGCACGGGATGCGCGCCGCCCGCACCGGACGGAGAGCAGCATCATGGACAGGATAAGTCTGGATCTCGTGGAGGGCGACCTCCGCACCCCCGGCGCCGGCCACGCCCGGCACGGAGGCATCCAACAGGCAGTGAACAAGGCCATCCGCGCGGGTTTCCACGTGGGCCTGCGGGTGCGCATCGGCCGCGTCGCCGGGCGCATCGTCGGCTACAACATCGGCGCCTACGGCCGCTACGGCGGCGCGCGCTACCCGCTGCTGGTGGACACGCGCTTCGGCCTGGCCAAGTGCAGCCTGCGCGAGGTGGCCGCGGCCTGAACGGGGTGCCGGCTACAGCGCGTGCAGCCGGTCGCCGCGCACGAAGCCCAGCAGCGGCCCCATCATGCCCCGCCCCACCGCCAGCACCTTGAACAGCTCCCCCATCTCCTGCGGTGCGGTGAGGCGCTGCACCGCCCGCGCCGCGCGGATGTAGTCCGCGCTTTCCTGCGGCCCGCGCCGCGCCAGGCAGTCCAGCACGCCGCAGTTGAACAGGAACTGGGCCTGGGTGGTGTAGCCGTACACCTCCAGCCCGGCGTCGAAGGCCGCCTCGGCCGCGACGGTGAAATCCACGAAGCTGGTGATGTCGTTCAGGCCCGGCCACAGGAAGGGGTCGCCGTGGGCGTGGTGGCGGTAGTAGCACAGCAGCGTGCCGGAAGAACGCGACGGCAGGTAGTACTCCGGGCGCGGATAGCCGTAATCCACCAGCAGCAGCGCGCCGGCCTGCAGGCGGGGCGCCCATTCGGCCACCCAGGCGCGCGCGGCCAGGCAGATCTCGGTGACGTATTCGCCTTCCGCCGGGTGGGGCAGGTCCAGCGCCCGGGCGGCGGCCAGCGCCGCGCCGGCGGCGGGGCGGTCGGCCCAGCGCAGCGTGCCGGCGTCGTCCAGGGCCACGCCGCGCTCGAAGACGCCCTCGGCCCGCAGCGCCACCAGATGCACCGGCATCACGTCCAGCACCTCGTTGGCCACCAGCGCGCCGGAGAAGGTGTCCGGCAGCGTGTCCAGCCAGCGCACGCGCGAAGCGAGGTGGGACGCCTTCTCCGCCAGAGTGTCGAACTGGCGCTCCCGCAGTTCGCCGGAGAGTTCCAGGATGTCGTAGCGCTCGGGCAGGCAGCCGCGGCGTTCCAGTTCCAGCAGCAGGTCGGCGGCCAGCAGGCCGGTGCCGGCGCCGGCCTCGATCACGTGGGGCGCGGAGGCGCGCATCACCTGCTCCACCTGGGCCGCCAGCGCCTGGCCGAAGAGCGGCGTGAGTTCCGGCGCGGTGATGAAGTCTCCGCCCGGACCGAACTTCCTCGCACCGCCGCTGTAGTAGCCCAGGCCCGGGGCGTACAGGGCGAGCTCCATGTAGCGCGCGAAGTCGATCCAGCCGCCGCCGGCATGAATCTCGGCGCGCAGCAGGTCGAGCAGGCGCGCGCTCTGGGCGAGCGCGTCGGCGGAAGGTCGGGGCAGGTTCATGGCGGGCCGGGAGATGCGGAACAACGCGCGATGATGGGGCGAGCGGCCGCCCCGCGCAAGGGCGCCACCGCCGGCGCCTATGACATAATCGCTGCCACGCCCCCCGCAGCAGGGATCGACGCATGGATGCCCACGACAATTCGCCGTTGAGCCAGGCTACGCCGCTGGGCCTGCTGCAGCAGGTCCGCCAGTTGTCCATTCCGGCGTGGGTGCGGTACGGCGCGCTGGCCCTGGCGCTGGCCACCTTCGCCGTGGGGCTGTGGCTGCTGGGCGCGGGCATCATCGCCTGCCACACCGCCGAGTGCGACGAGCGTCTGCTCGAAACGGGCTCGCGCATCGTCGCCGTCGCCTTCCTGCCCGTGCTCGTGCTGATCTATCTCGCCTTCGCCCAGACCGGCGTGGCGGCGCTGGCCCGCAAGAGCCGCGCCCTGCTGGCCGAAACCATTCCCACGGTGCTGGCCGCGCGGGGCGGCGACGCCGCCGCGATCGGGTCGCGCCACGACATCCTGCGCAGCACGGTACAGACCTTCCACAACGACGGCGTGCCGAGCGCACGCTACCGCCTGGAACTGGCACGCGCGGATTCGGCGGCGGAACTGTGGTTCCAGGTGGATCTGAACGTCTCCAAGGTGAACGTCACCGTCTTCATCCCGTGGGAGGCGCCCCGCCCGGCGCAGGAGGCGCGCGAATGGCTGGAGCGGTTTTTTCCGGTCAGCTTCGAGGGCGCACGGCACGAGGGCTACACGGTGGACAGCAGCATCGGCCTCATCGACGACGCCGAACGGCGCTTCGTGACCGTTTGCGCGCGCCGCCGCCTGGCCGCGGACTTTCTCTGGGACCCGGCCGCCAAGCTCTATTTCGCGCAGGATCTGCGCTACTTCCTGTTCTCGCTCGCCGGCGAGGGGTGGGAACTGCTCCGCCCCCCGCCCGCGCCGCCGCAGGCGCAGCCATGAAAGCGCGCGTCGCCATCCTGGGGGCGGGTCCGGCCGGCCTGTCGGCCGCGCTGTGGGCCCACAACCTGGGTCTGCTCCCGCTGGTGCTGGAGCGCACGGAGCGCACGGGCGGCAACCAGAACCTGAACTTCCTGCCCAACAAGTCGGTACTCGGCCAGGACGGCCCCACCGGCCCGGAACTCGCCCGGCGCTTCCATGCCCATGCCCGCGCGAGCGGCGTCGACATCCGCACCGGCGTGCACCTCGAACGCATCGCCCGCGGCGAGGGGGGCGGCGGCTTCGTGCTGTACCCGGCCCACGGCGGGGCGGATGCGGCCATGCCCTGCGCAGCGCTGGTGATCGCCACCGGTACGGCCTACCGCGGCACCGAGGTGCTGGCCGGGGTTCCGGGTTTCGCGGAACTGGCCGCGGAACGGGTGGCCTGCGGGCCGTTCGCCTTCGTCGGGCTGGAAGCACTGCGCGGCAAGTCGGTACTCATCGTCGGCGGCGGCGACAACGCGTTCGAGAACGCCAGCCTGCTGCTCGCAGTTGGCGCCACGGTGATCGTCGCGACACGCTCGCAGCCGCGCGCCCAGGCCGCGTTCATGGGGCCGGTGCTCGCCCACGGGCAGGCCGAGGTGCTCGCAGACAGCCGTCCGCTGCGCCTGGCGGCGGCCGGTGAACGCATCGCGGCCCGGCTGGCCACACCCGGCGGTGAGCGCGAGGTCGTCGTCGATCGCATCCACGTGCTGGCCGGCTACCAGCCCAACAGCACCGAACCGGCCGCCCTGCTGCTGGCGGGCACCGGCGAGCGGCTGCAGACCGACGATGCCGGCTACGTGCGCGTAGACGCCTGGGGGCGCACCGGCATCGCGGGCGTATACGCGGCCGGCGACGTGTGCGAGGTGGATTTCCCCTGCGTGGTCAGCGCCCTGGCGGGCGGCGCCCGGGCGGCCAAGATCATCGAGCGCGACCTGCGGGAGGCCGGTGACAGGTAAAATCGGCAGGTTTCCACCGTCCGGGCCGCCGCCGTGAGCACGCCTTCCCCCCAATCCGCCGAAACCCGCTTTTCCAACACCTTCCTGCGCCTCAAGAAGAAGCTCGAGCGCGGCGTGGGCGAGGCCATCGCCGACTTCAACATGATCGAGGACGGCGACACGGTGATGGTGTGCGTGTCGGGCGGCAAGGATTCGTACTCGCTACTGTCCATCCTGCTCGCGCTGCGGGAGCGCGCCCCGGTGGATTTCCGCATCGTGGCGATGAACCTGGACCAGAAGCAGCCGGGCTTCCCGGCCGAGGTGCTGCCGGCCTACTTCGAATCCATCGGCGTGGAGTACCGCATCGTCACCGAGGACACCTACTCCATCGTCAAGGACAAGATCCCCGAGGGCAAGACCACCTGTTCCCTGTGCTCGCGCCTGCGCCGCGGCATCATCTACCGCGTGGCGCGGGAGATCGGTGCCACCAAGATCGCCCTGGGCCACCACCGGGACGACATGCTGGAAACGCTCTTCCTCAACATGTTCTTCGGCGGCAAGATCAAGGCCATGCCGCCCAAGCTGGTCAGCGACGACGGCCAGCACGTGGTGATCCGCCCGCTCGCCTACTGCACCGAGAACGACATCGCGCGCTTCGCCCGCGCAATGGACTTCCCCATCATCCCGTGCAACCTGTGCGGCTCGCAGGAGAACGCCCAGCGCAAGCAGATCAAGGCCATGCTGGCCGGCTGGGCGCGGGACTACCCGGGGCGCATCGAATCGCTGGCTACCGCGCTGCAAAACGTGGTGCCCTCCCACCTGGCGGACCAGCGCCTGTTCGACTTCCAGGGCCTCGACCGCCACACCGTGGTGGCCGAGGGCGACACCGCCTTCGATCCGCCCGAACTGCCGCGCAGCGGCGGCGACGTGATCCGCATCACGCCACTGGACTGAGAAACCCCCACCGCCAATACGGGCACTTGCGTCGCCCAAGGCATTTCCCCATCATGAGCCCCCGAACCGTTGCACCGGCAGCGAGCCTTCTATCCACGTGACATGACCGAACGCAAGAATCTCTGCATCTTGGTAGCCGAAGTCACCGGCGGCGACCGGCTCATCGGCCGCCTGACGGCGGAAGAAGCCCAGCATTCGGTGGACCGCTGCCTCAACCGCATCGATCGCGTCGTGGAATCGAACGGCGGCGAACGGCTCACCCGCGAGCCGCAGGGCCTGGCAGCGAGCTTCGAACGCTGCGACGCCGCCGTGCTGGCGGCCTGCGAAATGCTGGAACGGGTCGTGAGCCTGCCGCCGACCAGCGGCGTGCAGTTGTCCGCCCGCATCGGGGTGCACTACGGCGCCATCGAACCGACCCGCCCACCCCATGGCGAAGGCCTGACGGTAGCCCGGCATCTGGCGGCCAACGCCCAGCCCGGCCAGGCGCTGGCCAGCGGCGCTGCGGTGATGCTGCTGTCCACCCCCGCGCGCCACTTCGCCGGCACCGAAGGCACGCGCAGCCTGACCGTGGAAGGCATGGACTGGCCGGTATACGAGATCGGCCACCGCATCAGCGGCATCACGCCGCTGCCGCCGACCAGCAAGCTGTCGCAGCAGTTGCGCATCCGCCACCAGCAGGACGACCTGGTGGTGGACGAGCAGCACCCGGTGCTGCTGATCGGACGCGAGCAGGGCAACGACGTGGTCATCATCGACCCGCGCGCCTCGCGCCAGCACGCCCGCATCGAGCGGCGCAACGGCGGCTTCTTCCTGGTGGACCAGAGCAGCAACGGCAGCTTCGTCGCCATCGACGGCCACGGCGAGAGGATGATCAAGCAGGCCGAAATCCTGCTCAACGGCCCGGGCCGCCTGGGCTGCGGCTTTTCCGCCGGCGACATCGAACGCGACCTGGTGTTCTTCGACCTGCAGTAGGCGCCGCCCGCATCTGCCGGAACCTGCGCCCCGCAGCAACACTCCATCGGATGTTGGTCCTTTACCGCGACAGGTCCCGCATGGCGCGCTCCCGCACTTCCTCCTCCGTGCTCTTCCCGCTCCGGCACCTGGCCGGCCTCGCGCTGCTGGCCGGTGGCGCACTGCTGGGCGGCAACGCCCACGGCGCCGCCGAAGGCACGGAAGGACGCACCCCGCACGTATCCGCACGCCTGGTCGCGGCGGCCGACGCCGTAGCGCCGGGCGAACGGGTCACCGTGGGACTGGCCAAGCGCATCACACCCGGCTGGCACACCTACTGGCGCAACCCCGGCGACTCCGGCCTCGCTACCCAGGTGCACTGGCAACTGCCCGCCGGCGCCGCAGCCGGCCCGCTGCAATGGCCGGCCCCCGAGCGCCAGGCACTGGGCCCGGTGGTCAATTACGGCTACGCTGGCGAAGTGACCCTGCTGGCGGAATTCACCGCGCCGGCCGACGCCCGCCCCGGCGACGTGCTCGACATCGCGGCCCGTGCCGAATGGCTGGTGTGCAGCGAGGTCTGCATCCCCGAACAGCTCGACCTGAACCTGAGCCTGCCGGTGGCCGAAACCACCCGCACCACCGCCCACTCGGCCATTACCGCGGCGCGCGCCCGCCTGCCGCAGCCCGCACCGTGGCCGGCACGCTACAGCCGGGACGCGCACGGCCTGCAGCTCGCGGTGGATAGCGGCGCTTTGCCCGCCGGCAGGGGCGAGGCATGGTTCTTCCCCTACGAATGGGGCGTCATCGACCACGCCGCGGCGCAGCCCGCGCAAACCGGCAGCGACGGCCTGCGGCTCACGCTGGCGCCCGGGCCGCTTGGCGGCGACGCCGGGCCGGCGGTGCTGGAAGGCGTGCTGGTGATCGGCGACGGCAGCGGCGCGACGCGGGCCTACGAACTCCATGCGCCGCTGGGCACCGCCGCCTCCGCCGCCACCCCCGCGCCGCCGGCCGTCGGCCTCGCCACTGCGCTGGGTTTCGCCCTGCTCGGCGGCCTGATCCTCAACCTGATGCCCTGCGTCTTCCCGGTGCTGGCGATGAAGGTCATCGCCCTGGTGCGCCACGGCCACGGCGGCCGGGACCACGCGGCGCGCCACGGCCTGGCCTATCTGGGCGGCGTGCTGGCGAGCTTCGCCGCCCTGGCCGCGGTCGTGCTCGCACTGCAGGCCGGCGGTGCCCGGCTGGGCTGGGGCTTCCAGTTCCAGTCGCCGCTCTTCGTGCTGTTCGCAGCCTGGCTGCTGTTCGCGGTGGGGCTCAACCTGTCCGGCGTGTTCATGGTGGGCGGCAGCCTGGCCGGCGTCGGGCAGTCGCTTACCGAACGGGGCGGCTACGCCGGCAGCTTCTTCACCGGCGTGCTCGCCGCGCTGGTCGCCACGCCCTGCACCGCGCCCTTCATGGGGGTGGCCATCGGCTTCGCCATGACCCAGCCGCCGGCCTCGCTACTATCGGTGTTCCTCGCCCTGGGCCTGGGTCTGGCCCTGCCCTTCGTCGTGCTGACGCTGCAGCCGGCCCTGCTCGGCCGCCTGCCCAAGCCGGGGCTGTGGATGCTGCGCCTCAAGCAGGCGCTGGCCTTCCCCATGTACGCCGCCGCGGCATGGCTGGTATGGGTGCTGGCGCTGCAGACCGGCGCCGACGGCCTGCCGCTGGCCCTCGGCGGCATGGTCGCCATCGCACTGGCCGCCTGGCTCCACGAGGCCGCCCGCCATGCCGCCCCCCGCATCCGCCGCACTGCCCGCCTGGGCGGCACGGCACTGCTGGCCGCCACCCTGGTTGCGGCCAGCAGCCTGCAACCGGCCGCCGTGCCGCAGACGCACAGCGCAACGGCCGCGCCCGCCTCGCTGCTGCCGCTGGAAACCTATTCCGGTACTCGCCTGGCCGCGCTGCGCGCCGAAGGGCGGCCGGTATTCGTGAACTTCACCGCCGCGTGGTGCATCACCTGCCTGGTCAACGAACGCGTCGCGCTGGAACGCCCGGAAGTGGCCGCCGCCTTCGCGGCACGGGAAGTCGCCTACCTGAAGGGCGACTGGACCAACCAGGACGCCGGGATCACCGCCGTGCTCAACGCCCACGGACGCAGCGGCGTGCCGCTCTACCTGTACTACCCGGCCGGGGCAGGCGCCACACCCGTGGTGCTGCCGCAACTGCTCACCGCGGACATCGTGCTGCAGGCCATCGCCCCGCCGCCCGGATAGGGTCGGGACCATCATCCCCGCCGGCGGCGAAACCCTGCCCGCCGCCGCGCGCCGCCAACACCAGAGGAGCCATCGATGAAACCGTCCCCGTTCGTGTCCCGACTCACCACCGCGGCCATCCTGGCCGCCGGCCTTCTCACCGGCGCCGCCTTGGCCGCCCCGCAAGTCGGCCAGCCCGCCCCCACCTTCAGCGCCACCACCGCCGACGGCAACACGCTGGACCTGCAGTCCCTGCGCGGCCGCACCGTGGTGCTGGAATGGACCAACCACGACTGCCCCTTCGTGCGCAAACACTACCGCACGGGCAACATGCAGGCCACCCAGCTCGCAGCGACCAGCCAGGGCGCGGTATGGCTGCAGATCATTTCCTCCGCGCCCGGCACCCAGGGCCACGTGGACGGCGCCACCGCGCTGCGCCTGAACAGCGAACGCCGGGCCGACAGGATCAGCCATGTCGTCCTCGACCCGGACGGCAAGGTCGGCCGCCTCTACGGCGCCCAGGTCACGCCGCACATGTACGTCATCGACGCCGCAGGCACCCTGGTCTACATGGGCGGCATCGACAGCATCCCCTCCGCGAACGACGGCGACCTGGCCAACGCCACCAACTACGTCCGCGCCACCCTCACCGCCCTGCAGGCCGGCCAGCCCGTCCCCAACCCGGTCACCCGCGCCTACGGCTGCACCGTCAAGTACGGCTCCTGAACCGCAGAACGGAAAACCGGACGAAAGCCCACCGCCACCACCGCGATCCGCTTTCGTCCGGCCTCCCGCCCTTCCCCGCCGCGCCCACCCATCACCTCGCGCCGCAGCGCCGCCTTCTCGCGGCTGCGCCGCGCCTTGAACGATTCTTCATGCACCCCGCCACCGCCACGCCGACGCACCTGCGCCACGAGGGGGTTGCGGGGTTTGAGTTTTGACTTCTTCATTACAGGCTCCTGGGTGGCACATCGATCAACAGGAAGAACAAGTCCCACAAAGCTGAAAGACTCTGGTCTGGATAGACAGTTCCAGCACACGAGACGTGCAACAGGCTGCCGGGAAGACCAAGTCGCCAACACGTTATCAGTTCCATTTGACTGGCGGTGAGTGCTTCCATCTTGCTCGCCGATGTGGTCACGCTGATTTTTTGAGCTGCCTGTACGGCAGTGATCGGAGGTGATCAGCGCGAGCTGCTGCAGCAGGCCTTTCTGAGCTGCCTGTACGGCAGTGATCACAGGGGCCCCATGTGGCAGGGCTGGCTCTACTTTCTGAGCTGCCTGTACGGCAGTGATCGGAGCAAATCAAGGTATCCAGGCAGTTAGGCATTTCTGAGCTGCCGTACAGGCAGCTCAGAAAGCATCACGCCGGCCAGCATCGAGCACGACCGGGATCACTACCGTACAGGCAGCTCAGAAATGTCAGCGCACGGTGGCGCTGAAGCTGGCATTGATCACTGCCGTACAGGCAGTGATCCGTCTGGCCGCCGAAGCGGCAGGTGTTCGAGATTTCTGAGCTGCCTGTACGGCAGTGATCGCTTCAACGCGCCGCCGGCCGATGACTTCGGCTTTCTGAGCTGCCTGTACGGCAGTGATCTAGATGTAGGCGCGGCTCTTGCCGACCTTCTCTTTCTGAACTGCCTGTACGGCAGTGATCATGTGGTAGCCGCGGATGCGCCGGCCGGGGATTTTCTGAGCTGCCTGTACGGCAGTGATCGCGCACGGCGGTGCGGCGGGCCTTCTCCACCGTTTCTGAGCTGCCTGTACGGCAGTGATCCAACCACAGCGATGCGGCTTGGGTGTCCGGCGTTTCTGAGCTGCCTGTACGGCAGTGATCCGGCAAGGACATCACCCCGCTTGTGGCGCCCCTTTCTGAGCTGCCTGTACGGCAGTGATCGCTTTCCCCGCCGGCCGCAAGCGTCAGGATGTTTTCTGAGCTGCCTGTACGGCAGTGATCAGTTTCGCCCCACCGCCCAGATCAAACTGAGTTTTCTGAGCTGCCTGTACGGCAGTGATCATCGCCGCTGGCTACGCGCACAACACGGGCAATTTCTGAGCTGCCTGTACGGCAGTGATCCGCGATCAACGATGCCGAACCGGTCTCGTTCTTTTCTGAGCTGCCTGTACGGCAGTGATCGGGCGTGGTGCGCAACAGCCGGGCCACCGGCGATTTCTGAGCTGCCTGTACGGCAGTGATCTGCGGAGATGCCGGGTACTGGCGGCGGCTAGTTTTCTGAGCTGCCTGTACGGCAGTGATCGCCTGTACTTCTTGCGCAGGGCCTGGCCGACGTTTCTGAGCTGCCTGTACGGCAGTGATCCTGCCGGCGCTCATTGAGACCGAGCACCTGGTTTTCTGAGCTGCCTGTACGGCAGTGATCGTCTTCTAGATATACCGGGCCGCTATCGTCATTTTCTGAGCTGCCTGTACGGCAGTGATCTTATGACAGGGGCCCCCGCTGGCCAGGATCGATTTCTGAGCTGCCTGTACGGCAGTGATCGCTGCATACCCTCGATGCAGTCGCCCAGGTAGATTTCTGAGCTGCCTGTACGGCAGTGATCCTTGGGGGCGATGACGATGCCGCCAGTGGCGATTTCTGAGCTGCCTGTACGGCAGTGATCTCGAGGGCGTCTCCGATCTGGACGCGGACGGCTTTCTGAGCTGCCTGTACGGCAGTGATCAGTTCTTCACTCTGGCGGTCACTCTTCTGGCTTTTTCTGAGCTGCCTGTACGGCAGTGATCGCGGATGTGCGGCAACAGCGTTAATCCGCTAATTTTCTGAGCTGCCTGTACGGCAGTGATCGGCTACGAGGACGGGGCCGAAGCAGCCTTCTTTTTCTGAGCTGCCTGTACGGCAGTGATCGAAGCCGTAGTAACAGATGCAATCTTTCTCCGTTTCTGAGCTGCCTGTACGGCAGTGATCATCTGGAGTCCGCCACCGCGACGCACCGGGATTTTCTGAGCTGCCTGTACGGCAGTGATCAATCCCCATGATCCCGGACCGGCGCTGCACTCTTTCTGAGCTGCCTGTACGGCAGTGATCGGGTGGTCTCGATCATGCGAAGACCTCGCTCATTTCTGAGCTGCCTGTACGGCAGTGATCGACGAAACTCGCGTCCACTACCTGCTGTCGGATTTCTGAGCTGCCTGTACGGCAGTGATCGGGTCGCCCTTGGTGGCGAACACCTTGCGGGCTTTCTGAGCTGCCTGTACGGCAGTGATCTGGCTGGCCGCGTTCTTCCTCGTTTCCCGGGTTTTCTGAGCTGCCTGTACGGCAGTGATCCGACAGGGACAGACGGGGCGGGCCGATAGTCATTTCTGAGCTGCCTGTACGGCAGTGATCGTTCATCGGCTACGTCGGGCGCCTGCCCGAATTTTCTGAGCTGCCTGTACGGCAGTGATCTAGACATTCGAGCCGCTAATACCTTAATTGCTAAGGAAAACGGGCGCAAATGCGCCCGCTGCCCCAACTAACCACCATTCTCATAACCCTTTGTTTTTTTAGTACTTAAAGAACCCACCGAAAAAAGGGTCAAAACCACGGTACGGTGGCAATGGCACTAAGGCCATACGTTCCGAACGGACCGCGTACGGCAGTCTGTCGCAGTGCCTGATGCTCTATGAAAAGCTTGAAGCGCTGGCCGGTCGTGCGGCTGGCAATTTCGACGTATGGAAGATCAAGCCGTTGTGCGGCGCAGTCGGGGATCGTCGCTCGCGCTTCATCGGCCCCCATATGCTTGCGTGCCATCAACCGACGCCGTATGCGTTCAGGGTTGCTCTTTGCTTGGACCCTACGCACGATACGATGTGCAACCTCTTCGGGCACCGGGGCAAGTGTCGTGACTGCGATGTGATCCCGCATGCCTTGCAGCCAGGCAATCCGCATCAGGCGCTCCAGGCTCTCCGCTGTCCCATGCAGGCGAAGCCGCCTGCCGAGCGTCCGCCTGTCCTGATCGACTTCCGGAAAGCTCACGCCGATATCACGCCCGCCGTAGTCGACCAACCCCCGATGGAGCTTTGCAAATAGCGCACTCATCAGCGTCGGTGCCGGAAACTCTGGGTCTGGCAGCAGTTTGATGTCGATGTAGTAGTCCATGCTCAGCCCGCCTCACCGAAGACGCCACCCCGCACCAAGGTGGCGATGACGAAGTGCTGCTGTTCCAAGGGCGGGGCTTGATCCTTGATGATCCAGTGGTCGAGCAGGTTGTAGAAGTCCAGCTTGTCCTTGGGCTGGCGGTACGCCTTGCCCTGGGTGGTCACCGAGCCGTAGGGCTCCACCGCGATGGGGCCGTTGTCGTCGGCGCCGGGATACCAGGTGTCGATGGTGCGCAGGGCGTTGCCGATCTTCTGCGAGTGGATGGCGGCCACGGCCTTGTCGCCTTCACCCACCTCGTAGAGCGTCTTGCTCTTGTCGCTGCGGCCGCGGTCGAGGATCAGTTCCTGCGAGGGGAACACTTCCTGCCCGGCACCCACGCGCACGAATGCAGTGACTTGCAGCAGGACATGCGAAGCCCCGGCCAGGCCGGATTCGATCAGCGCGGCCAGTGCCGATACGTCGGCCGCTTCGGTGGTCGGCGCGGAGAGTTCGCGCAGAGAGTGGTCATGCGCCTGGAACGTCCACTGCGTGGCCGGCTTGCCGTCCTTCAGGTGTGCGACCTGCACTTCCACCTGCTCGGCGCCGATGCGGTTGCGCCACAGGAAGCGGCCGTTGGCGAGATTTGCGGCGTAGCGGCGCGCCAGTTCGCCGAAGCCATGCTGCTGCACGTAGCCGCCGACGGTGGCGACCAGCTTCTTGCGGTAGTCCGCATCGTTGCAGGCCGACGGCTCGCCGGTGCCGCCGAGCACGCGCAGGGTGAATCGGACTTTCAGCGTGTCGGCCTCCAGTGGCAGGGCGGCCACGTCCACGGTCTGCAGGTTGGGGTTCTCGATGGCGGCGTCGAGCTTGGCCGGGTCCTGGTCCTTGGTCTTGAGCCGGTTGGAAATGGTGCCGCGTACCGATTTCGCGCGGAGCTTCACCGGCTGCCAGTTCGCCGAATCGCCGCGTGCGGTCCAGTCGCCGGCGAAGAACAGCGCATCGGAAGGATCGAGCTTGCGCTCGAAGGCGAGGACGGAGGCGGTCTTGAGGTCTTTGGACATGATGGGATTCCTTGTCGTGGTGGACGGTCAGTCGAAGTCGTAGAGCTGCTCGAACGCGTCGGCAGCGGGGCGGTAGTCGTTGCGGCAGCGGTAGAGGCCGTCGTCGGGCCGGCTGTCGGCGTACCAAAGCAGTTGCTGGGGCGATTGCAGACGGTGCGGACTGACCCATTCGCCGACCGAGTAGAGGCTCTCGACGAAGCGGAACGGCGTGGTCGCATCGCGCGCGTTGGCGACGCTGCCCGGCGCGTGCACTTCGCCGAGCGCGCCATACCCGACTGGGATGGGCACGATCCAGCCCTGGCCCTTGCGGTCGTTGAGCCACTCGCCCTTGCCGTCCTTCTCGCCCGGCTGGTAGCGCCAGTTGATGCGCGACAGCGACAGCCAGGCATCAAGCCGGGTGGCCTGCGGGATTTCGGTCTGCATCTGTGCCAGCCGCTGGTCGATCAGGTCGTCGCGCGCCACCAAAGCCGAACCGGGCAGCAGACGCACGCAGACTTCACGGAAGGCTTTCCGCCTGTCACTGCTGTCACCGGTGAAATCGGCCAGCCACGGCTGGTGGCGCCGCGACCACGGGCGTGTGGCCGGCAGCACGGTGCCGCCGGCCACGCGCATGCCCGCCAGCAGGTCAGCAATGGCTGCAAGGTCGGCGGCCTGTGCCTCCGCATCCCAGCGCTCGGCATGCACGGCAATGACCAGGCTTAGGTCGAGATGGATGCGGCCTTCCTCGACGATGGCGGCGGTACTGCCATCCTTGTCCACGGGATTGCGGGTCAGGCGGAACGATTTGACGAAACCACCATCGTTCACCTGTTCCTGCCAGTCGTGGCTGACCACGCCGACCGCGTTGAACTCCAGCACGAGACCGGCCCGGCGTGCCTTGCGTTCCAGTGCCCAGATCAGGCCCAGGAATGCCGTCATGGACGGAAAGCCGTGGGTCAAGGGGCTGGAAACAGCATTGGCGTTCTGAATGCGCAGGTGCGGCAGCACCAGCAGGTGCGTGAAGCGCGGGAAGTCGTCGTTCATGCGATCTCCTCCACCTTGGCGCGGCGTCGCAGCGGCGTGGGCCAGGCCACGTCGACAATGGCGTGGCTCACCCAATGGTTGAGTTCGGGCAGCGCCATCGTCACCAGGCCGGCCTTGCGTATTTGTGCGTTGAGCCACAGGCCAAAGCGCGTAGCGACTTCGTCAGCCCAGTCGCCGTGGTCGTACTCCGCATTGAAGGCTTCGTCGCCAGCCTTCCATTCCGGATGCTCCGGGTCGTCGCGCAGCGGCAGTTCCGTTCGCTCGGGATCCAGCCAGAGCCGTTCGCAGCGTGTCAGGCGGCAATCACCGTCACGCGTCCAGCCGGCCGGATAGCGGCCGCGGATAGCTACACCAAACAATGCCAGTTGTTCCGCTATTTTTTTGATCAGATCATCGCGCGCATCGCGGATGTCCTTGTTGCCCGTCTTGTCCTGCACCGACAGCAGATAGTCCGATAGTGCGCGAGTGAGCCTGCGCACATCTTCAAACCACAGGAACACTTCAAGCACCGATTCCCGTTTCGATACGCTGGAGCGTCCGTCTGCTTGCCATGCCGGCGGCGGCAGGGAAGGCAGCAGGTAGTTGATGCCGCCGCGTTCGCTGTTCAACTGGCTGATGTTCTGCGGCTTGGTACCGCCCAGCTTGCGGGCAACCAGGTTGCGGTAATCGCGGTACGGAGCATCGGAAGGCCGCTTGTCCCTGAACGCCTGCCGCGCTTCCTTGTTGGCATCGCCGAAGCGTGCATCCTGGATGTCCGCATGCACGGCATGGGCCAGCGAACTGGAGAACATTGGTTGCAACAGGTGGTATTGGCTGTCGTCCTGGGGCTCTTCGCCGACCAGCCAGTAGACCTGCTTGGCCATCGGATGCGTGGCAGGCTTGGCGCCTTCGCGCACCAGCGAGGCGAACGCCTCCATCCACGCCTTCGCCAGCTTTGAATCCGGCGACAAGGCGGCCATCAGATCCGCATCGCCGGCCTGCATCCAGTCGAGCAGGCGCTTGCCGTCCACGTCGAGCTTGAGGAACTTGAACACGTCCAGCGCCGCGGCATTGCCAACCACATCCTCGGCGTAGTCCTCGCCGAGCAAGTGGCTGCCGATTTCGCGATGCCGGGGCAGCGTGGCCGGATCAACGTGCAGGCTGCTGCCGCGGGCGTCCGGATGCGTGGCCTTGAGCACGTGCGTGACCGCCTGAATCTGTCCCACGCGGCGCGCAGCATCGGCCAGCCAGGTGGCGTACTCGTATTTCGAGGCGGCCCCGGCATCGTCGTCCTTGCCCTTCAGCTTGGCTTCGCGCCGGGCTTCGATGAAGGCGGCGATGGTGGTACGGAAGCGATTGGAACGAGCCCCGGATTCTGTTTCTTCGTTCATGGGCGTCCTTTCATGTGCCTCTCACGAGGCGTGCATGTAGAATCCCCACGGCAGCTAGCCGCTACCGTGGGGCGCGGATGGTCCGCTCAGACGACTGATGATGTCATGTGCGGGTTTTTCCACACACCAATATCCTCCTGCACGACTACCGTTCGTGCGTTGGGCCGGGGCCAACCGGCAAGTTGCACTGACGCCCAAGCCGTTCGCACCGGACTTGGGCGTTTTTATGGTTACACCGTTTTTTCTTCCGGTCAATACCACTGTACTCTCTCTTTCTTGACCACTGTTCTCTCTCTTGCTATCTTCCGCAACTGTGGCGGAGATGCCTACAACTGCTGGAAAAGCAGCTCAGAAAACTGTGCTCCCCCTTTCGGAGCCACATTACTGCCGAACAGGCAGATTGCTCCCCCTCCGGGAGTGACTACAATGCAATCATTGCAGTCACTCCCGGAGGGCTTCCCCATGGCCACCATGACCATCCGCAATCTCGATGACGACGTGAAGGCGCGCCTGCGCGTGCGGGCGGCGCAGCATGGGCGCTCGATGGAAGAGGAGGCCCGCAGCATCTTGCGGGCGGCGCTCAATACCAGCCCGGAAGCCCATACCGGGGCCGCGCTGGTCAAGGCCGTCCGGGCGCGGGTGGAACGGTTCGGCGGCGTCGAACTGGAACTGCCGCCGCGCACGCCGGTGCCGGAGCCGCCCGACTTCGGCGAGGGTGAATCCGGCGCATGATCGTCCTCGATACCAATGTGCTGTCCGAATTGATCCGCCCGGTGCCGGAACCGAAGGTGCTGGCATGGCTGGAGGCGCAGGCGTTGGATGCGCTGTTCACGACGGCGATTTCCCGTGGCGAGATGCTCTACGGTGGCCGCATCCTGCCGGGAGGCAAGCGCCGGGAGGATCTGTTGCAGGAAGTGGGAGCGATCTTCTCCACGGACATGGCTGGCCGCGTGCTGCCCTACGACGAAGCCGCAGCCGACGCGTATGCGCGGATCGCCGCCGCGCGGCGTGCGCAGGGGCGGCCGGCCAGCCAGTCGGACATGATGATCGCCGGCATCGTGCATTCGCATGGGGCCAGGCTGGCGACCCGCAACGTACGGGATTTCGAGGACTGCGGCATCGAGGTGGTCGATCCCTGGCATTGAGGCGCCTTCTCAGCGTGCGGGGCTGAAGCCCAGCCACGGATGCCAGCGCCAGCCCTGGCCATGCTCGCTGCGTGGCACTTCGACCACGGTGAACTTGCGCGCGGCCATGTCCAGCGGGATGTCCTCGGCCTCGGCCAGATCGCCCAGGCCCGCCCGCAGTCGCGCCAGGTCGAAAGCGTCCCACGGCACGATGCCGGATGCGGGTTGCAGTTCGACCGGATGCAGCATTTCCGGGGCCGAGATGTAGAGCGGCTTGCCGCGATGATGCGGATCATCTTCGATCCGGTGCGGGAGCAGGTGTTCTTCCTCTTCGTCGGGCAGGAACACCAGCGTGGCATCGGGGCGGTCATCCGCGCGAAAGGGCTGCTGTTGCGGCAGCATGCCGGTCAGCAGCGCCTGCCGATGTTGCCATGAAGGCGCGGCCTGGTCGCGTTCCAGCCTGGGCGTGGAAGATCCGCGGCGGCGGCTGGGGGTCGATGCGGATTCGGTTTGCGGCAGCATCGCGACGTGCAGGCGTACCTGTTCCAGGTCTATCCAGTTGTGGCGCGGGTCCATTTCACCGGCAGGTCGTGGCTGGATGCGCGGCCGGGCGTCGATGCACCGCTCGCCGGATTCCGGCCAGATCGCTCGCAGCCGGTGCGAGGCGAGCAGGAAACGGTCCTCGTCCTCGAAACCCGGACGAACGAAGGCTGGGCGCTGGCCGTCGCCGGCTTCCAGCGCCTTCAGATTGGTGTCGAATACCAGCACGTTGGCGCGCGCTGGCGGCTTGCGCCGATGCCGCTGCACGCGCCCGGCGAGCTGGATCAGCGAGCGCATCGACGAAGGCTCCGCCACCGCCCAGTCGGCATCCCAGTCGCGGCCGACTTCGCAAACAGGAGACGCGAGCACGACGAACAGGTGGTTGCGTTCCGGATGGGCGTCGAGCGCGGCGCGAATGCTTGGCAGGCGGTAGACGCCCTGCCCGTCGCCGCGCCGGTTGAACGCGCTGTCGAGTTGATGCTCGATGGCCGAGCGCTGCACGAGTGGGAAGCGGGCGTGGTAGACGCACAGATGGATGCGGACGTCTTCCGGCGCGCCGAGCGCGAACAGTTCGCGCGCCACGTCGAACAGCGGGTCGATGTTGGCCATGCGCACGATGCCGAAGCTCGCGCGCTTGCCGCTGACGGGATCGGTTTCGGCATGGTCGCCGTGCAGGCGCAGGCAGGCATCGCGCACGTACCGGGCGAATGCGGCGCGAAGCTGCTCCTTGGCAAGCCCCTTGGCGATGTCCAGCGGCACCAGTTCGGCCCGCCGCAGCGGCTCGGCCTTTTCCAGCTTCGCCGCGCGCTTGCCGACGAACTGCGCGTGCTGGGCGGCGAAGGCCGGCGCATCGGCGCAGGTCGCGGCCTGCGCGCCGAACTCGTCGGTCCACAGGCAGGGGATCTCGACCTGTTCGGCAGCTTGCCCGCCGCCGATGCCGCGGTTGCGCCGGTACTGGACGCGGCCGGCGCGGTAGGCCATGAACATGCCTTCGACCAGCGCCGGCGGCAGGGTCGCGGAGGACAGCACCACGCGCGTGCCCAGCATCCCTGCCCAGTGCACCAGGCGGGTCAGCGCGGGCAGGTCTTCGAGGTCGTAGTCGTCCAGTTCGTCCAGCACCAGGTCGGCGCTCATCAGCCGCAGCATCGGCGCGATCTGGCGGCCGGCGCGCAGCGCCTCGGTGGCGGGGACCATGTGGTCCACGGTGCAGACCAGCATCGGCGCCGACAACAGCTTGCGGATGTCGGCGTCGTGCATCGCCCGCGACAGCAGCGGGTGGTCGGCGACCACGCCTTCGTAGAGGACGTGGCTGTCTTCCTCGATCAGCTCCTGTACCGAGGCCGAGCCGTGCGCCTCGGCCTCCTGCTCGTAATACTCGAACAGGGCGCGGCTGGCCGAGCCGCCGACGCGGATGGCCAGCTCGTCCTCGCCCAGATGCAGGTCGGTGCGGTAGCTGCGGCCGGTCTGCAAGGTCAGCGTGCGCAGGCCCAGGGCGTAGGTGGCGCGCAGGCCCTGCCGGGAGTCGGCCAGGGCGTAGAGGATGCGGGCGTTGGCGAGCGTCTTGCCGCAGCCGGTGGAGGCCATGTTGACGATGAAGGCACCATGCTCGCGCGCCGCTTCGCGCAGCGCCGTGGCGGCATCGGCGGCCTTGTCCTGCCAGGCGAAGCGCGGGTCGGCGCTGCGCTTGCGCAGGCCGCGATGGTGGGCCAGCCGCGGCAGGTGGCGCTCGAAGGCGGGCAGGGCGTGGGCGATCAGGCCGGCCGTATGTTCCACGCCAAGCAGATGTTCCAGCAGGGATTGATTCGTAACCGTTTGGCCCCGACGATTCTTCGTGGTGTTGGCGAAAACGGTTTGCCCTTCCTGCAAGAAGGGCTTCCGTGCCTGCGCCGGACGATCCTCTTTATCCAGACCGAGGCTGGAGTAATGGTGATCGGCCAGCATCAGGCTCAATCGGGCCAAGTGCATCACGTAGGGGTTGCCGAGCCAGTCGCCATCGCGGCGCCGGCGCAGTTCCAGCAGGCGTCTTGCGAGGCGTGCGGCCTGCGCGCGCCATTTCGGCTCGGCCACCGGCAGCGGGCCGGCGGATTGCCAGTACGGCGCTATCCGTGGCGGTTCGGCCGGCTGGCGGATTTCGTTCCAGTCGTGCGCGACCTGGGCCAAGGGCGTTTCCAGCCAGTCCAGGCTGAAGCGCCCGGCACGCTTGCCGAGCCAGTCCTGGCTGCCGTCCCCCTTGTCCACCGGAACCAGTGGCAGGCGGTGATGGGTGACTACCAACCACGCCACCGCGGCGGCCAAAGGCGGCAGGTTGCGGAATGGATAGGGTGTCGTGGCGTCCAGTCCATCACGCTGGTAGCGTCCGGCGGCGAGCCAGACCTGTTCGTCGCAGTCCTCCGGATTGGCCAAGCGCTGCAGCCAGTCTTCGTCGTCACCTTCGCCGACGAAGGCCAGGAACAGCCGCAGCGACACCCATTCATGGCGGTACAGGTTCCTCTCTACCAAGCGGCCGCGCAGGCGGTTCTGGAACGCAATGCCGGCCTTGCCCAGATCGTGCAGCAGCGCCGCCAGTTGCGCGAGCAGGCGGATGTCTTCCCCCGTATGCCAGTCGTTCTCCGATTCGGCGCGCAGCACGTTGCGGCGGGTGGAGTTGGTCGGCGTGGCGCCCTGGCCGTTGAACTGCCGTGCATCGCCCACGATCCACAGCAATTCGCTGTGGTCCTTGCCGCGTATCCAGTGGCAGGCCACGGCGGTATTCTTGCGCGCGGTCTTGCGCAGCAGGCGGCGCAGGGTGTCCAGACCGGCCTGGGTGATCGGCGTCTGCCAAGTGCGGTCGCCGCGCCGTTCGGCGAACTGGTCGAGGATGCGCCGGGTCTCGGTGAGGGCGTTCTTGGTGCACTGGGAGATGAGCAGCACGTTCATGCGGTGCGCTTCCCGGTCTCCGCGGCGATGGCTTTGAGCGTGTCGATCATGAAGTCCAGCGATTCGGTCTGCACCAGCGCCTCGATGCAGCTTTCGCGGAATGCCTGTTCGCTGTCGCCGCGCATGGCGGAGATGAAGGCTTGCGGCAGGATCACCGCATCCTTGACCAGGTCGGCGGCGTCGAACACCAGTCCGCCGCGCCGCGTCTTGCCGTGCAGCACCGCCAGGCCGTGGGGCAGGCCCAGCACCCAGGTGGCCGTCGCCCCCAGACCGTAGGCGAGATAGTTGCCGTGGTCGAGAAAGCGGTTGGCCGGGTCGCTGCCGGTGCCGCCCTTGGCGCGCGTGAACTCGCCGTAGTCGGTGGCGTCGCAGGCGAGCTTGAACAGTGTCTTGGTGAGGCGCGCCTCTTCGGTGAGCAGGGCGGTGTTGTCGGGTACCGCGAGGATCGCCCGCCGCGAGGCCTCAAGCGCGGCTTCCAGGCGTTCGCGAGGAACGATGAAGTCCGCTTCGGCAAGTGCCCGGTTGCCGATCCAGTGTGCCGCGATGCGCGTGAGGCGGGCTTGCTGGATCGCCTTGGCCGCATTCAGCCGCAGGGAGTCGTCGAACCAGAAACGCACCCAGGACTGCAGGTATTCGGTGGGACGGTACTCGCTTTGCGGCGAGAACCAGGCGACCTCGAAGTCGACCTCGTTGGCGGTGAACAGAGGCGTTCCCCCGCCGCCGCAGAATCCCACCAGCACACCGGCCTTCGCCAGTTCGCGCATCGCCGCCTGGGTGATCGACGTGCCCGTACCCAACAGGATGGTGGTGGTGTTGGCGATCGGGATGTTCCAGTACAGGGAGTGCTTGCCCTCGTCGGTGACGTACTCGACACGCCCCCCATTCACCAGTACCCGGCAGTGTTCGAGGTAGTAGAGGTTGGCACGCTTGGAGTGGAGGATCGTCTTCAGATCCGTTGGCGTGAGCACGTCCATGCCGTTCGACTCCCCTTGAGGTGACACGGCATTATTCCACAGCGATAGGCCCGCATCACGAACCCGGCGAAGCTGGCCTCCTGTGCGCTCGCTCGCGGATTACGCCGATCCTTGCGGCATCGGCGGCGAAAACACCCTTAACCTCCTCGACTCCCCAGCCGTGTGGAGACCGCCTCCGCGCACGCCCGCACCTTCTGCGCCGTCACTCCCTCCCAGTCCGGGTCGAAGGCATCCGCCGGACCCATGGCGGTGATGGCCAGGGCCAGGTTGCCGCTGCTGTCAAAGACCGGGGCGGAGAAAGCGTTGATGCCGGGGATGGGGTTGCCGACGGCGCGGGCCATGCCGTGCTGGCGGACTTCGGCGACGATCTCGTCCACGTGGCGGCGGGACAGGCGCAGGGCGGATTGGGGCGAGGCGGCGAACTGGGCCAGTTCTTTCTCCAGGATGGGGCGGGTGATGCGCGCCGGCAGCAGGGCGGCGAAGACGCGGCCGGTGGCGGACAGCAGCAGCGGCGTCATGACCGTGCCGGGACGCATGTTCACGTGGATCTGCTTGCTGCTTTCCTCGATGCGCACGATGGTGGGGCCGTGGTTGCCCCACACGGCGATGGCGACGTTGAGCTCGATGTCGTCGGCGAGCCGCGCGGCCTCGATGGTGGCCGCCCGCAGCGGATCCAGGCCGTGCAGTGCGGAGAGGCCCATCTGCAGCGAGAACGGCCCCAGGCCGTAGCGGCCGGTGAGGGGGTCCTGCTCGATGAGGCCGAGCTTGCCGAAGCTCACCAGGTAGGGATGGGCCTTGGCCGGCGGCATGCCGGCTTCGCGGGCGAGGTCCTTGAGCATCATCGGCGCGCCGGTGCGCACCAGGGCCTGCAGCAGCGCGCCGCCCACCTCGATGGACTGGATGCCGCGCCGGTCCGTGCCGCGGCTGCCCCTGCCTTCTTCCCGTTCTTCTTCCAAGCCTTCCCCCTCGTGCCCTTGGTGGGCGGCATCTTAGCAGTTGGGGAGCATACTATTCGCGCCGCCGTAATTTGACAATAGCGAACGTATTGACCATTAACAAACCGTCGACTAGGATTCGGCCATACCCCGCATCACCAGAGAGGAGACACCCGATGAACACCAAGGCCTTTGCCTCGCAGGCGGACCTGGAAGAGAAGAAGATCAGCTTCGACAAGCTGTCGGACAACGCCTGGGCCTACACGGCGGAAGGCGACCCCAACACCGGCATCATCGTCGGCGACGACGCGGTGATGATCGTGGACGCCACCGCCACGCCGGTGATGGCGCAGGCGGTGATCGCCAAGGTGCGCGAAATCACCGACAAGCCGATCAAGTACGTGGTGCTGACCCACTACCACGCGGTGCGCGTGCTGGGCGCTTCCGGCTACAAGGACGAAGGCCTGCAGCAGGTCATCGCCAGCCAGGACACCCGGGACCTGATCGTGGAGCGCGGCCAGCAGGACATGGATTCCGAGATCGGCCGCTTCCCGCGCCTCTTCAACGCCGTGGAAAGCGTGCCGGGGCTGACCTGGCCGACGCTCACCTTCCAAGGCGAGATGACCCTGTGGCTGGGCAAGCTGGAAGTGAAGATCAAGCAACTGGGCCGCGGCCATACCAAAGGCGACACCATCGTGTATCTGCCTTCCCAGTCCATCTGCTTCTCCGGCGACCTGGTGGAGGCGGACGCGGCCTGTTACACCGGCGACGCCTATCTGGCCGACTGGCCGCAGACCCTGGACAACCTGGCGGCGCTGGACTTCCAGAAGCTGGTGCCCGGCCGCGGCCCGGCCCTGACCACGCCCGAGGCGGTGAAGGCGGGGCTAGCCTACACGCGCGACTTCGTGTCCACGCTGTACCGCAGCGCCCAGGAAGCGGTGGCGCAGGGCTGTGACCTGAAAGCCGCGATGGCCCACGCCCGCAAGAACATGGACCCGAAGTTCGGCCAGGTCTTCATCTACGAACACTGCCTGCCCTTCGACGTGACGCGCGCCTTCGACGAGGCGAGCGGCATCCGCGACCCGCGCATCTGGACCGCGGAACGGGACCAGCAGATGTGGCACGCGCTGCAGGAGTAGGAATAGCGACACCGCTCGCCCTGAGCCCTTCGGCAAGCTCAGGACAGGCTTTGTCGAAGGGCGGTGCCGGCAATCGGGCTTCGACAGGCTCAGCCCGAACGGTATTTGCCCAACAGGGTTTATAGACGGAACCGGTGACGGCCCATAGAAGGCCGCCCGGCGAGACGAGCAAAAGGAGGAGACACCGTGCTGAGCACGTATCAATACCCGAAGTACGCCTACCGGCGCCCGCTGGAAGTGGCGGAAGCCCGCGACGGGCATTACCCGGTGGTGGTGGTGGGCGCCGGCCCGGTGGGGCTGGCGGCGGCCATCGATCTGGCCATGCAGGGCACGCCGGTGCTGGTGCTGGACAACGACGACACCGTGTCCATCGGCTCCCGCGGCGTGTGTTACGCCAAGCGTGCGCTGGAAGTGCTGGACCGCCTGGGCTGCGGCGAGGAAATGGTGGCCAAGGGCGTGTCCTGGAACGTGGGCCGCACCTTCTTCCGCGAGCGCGAGGTGTTCAACTTCAACCTGTGCCCGGAGCCGGACCACCACCGCCCGGGCATGATCAACCTGCAGCAGTACTACCTGGAAGAGTACCTGGTGCGCCGCGCTGAGGAGCTGGGCAACGTCGACCTGCGCTGGAAGAACGAGGTCATCGCGGTCACGCCCGGCGCGGACAAGGTCGGCCTGCGGGTGGAAACGCCGGACGGCGCCTACACCTTGACCTGCGACTGGCTCATCGTGGGCGACGGCGCGCGCTCGCCCATCCGCCACATGCTGGGCCTGGAGGTGGAAGGCAAGATCTTCATGGACCGCTTCCTGATCGCCGACGTGGTGATGAAGGCGGACTACCCCGCCGAGCGCTGGTTCTGGTTCGACCCGCCCTTCCACCCCGGCCAGTCCGTGCTGCTGCACAAGCAGGCGGACAACGTGTGGCGCATCGACTTCCAGCTCGGCTGGAACGTGGACCCGGAAGAGGAGAAGAGGCCGGAGAAGGTGATCCCGCGCATCCGCGCCATGCTGGGGGACGAACGGGAGTTCGAGCTGGAATGGGTGAGCATCTACACCTTCCAGTGCCGCCGCATGAACGACTTCCGCCACGGCCGCGTGCTCTTCGTCGGCGACGCCGCGCACCAGGTCTCGCCCTTCGGCGCGCGGGGAGCGAATTCCGGCATCCAGGACACGGACAACCTGGTGTGGAAGCTCCGGCTGGTGATGGACGGCAAGGCGCCGTCCGCGCTGCTCGACACCTATTCGGCGGAGCGCACCTTCGGCGCGGACGAGAACATCATGAACTCGACCCGCTCCACGGACTTCATCACCCCCAAGAGCGCGGTCAGCAAGACCTTCCGCAACGCGGTGCTGGATCTGGCGCAGCGGTACCCGTTCGCCCGCGCCCTGGTGAACTCAGGGCGGCTGTCGGTGCCCTGCTTCCTCACCGAATCGCGCCTGAACACGCCGGATGCCGACACCTTCGCCGGCCACATGGTGCCCGGCGCGCCCATGGAAGGCGCCCCGGTGCACACCGACGGCGCCGACTGGCTGCTGCAGGTGCTGGGCAACCGCTTCCAGTTGCTCTACTACGTGGAAGACGCCGCCGCGCTGGACGCCGCCACCGCCGGCGCGCTGACGGGGCTCGCCGATGGCGCCATCCCCGTGCAGGCCCTGGTGGTGGCCGCCCGCGGCAACGCGCCCATGGGACTGAGAACGGTCATCGACGGCAAGGGCCGCATCCGCGAACGCTACGACCTGCAGCCGGGCACCTGCTACCTCGCCCGCCCCGACCAACACGTGGCCGCACGCTGGCGCACGCTGGACGCCACCCGGGTTCGTGCGGCCGTCGCCCGCGCCACCTGCAACGCCTGAAGGAGCCCGACCCATGGCACTGAACACCCAACCCAACTTCTTCGAGCCGGGCAAGCACTACTTCCGCAGCTTCAGCCCCGGCGACGATTTCTACGAACTGCTCATCGACACCCACCGGGACCTCTCCGACGAACGGAGCGCCCAGGTGAACGCCCGCCTGATCCTGCTGCTCGCCAACCACATCGGCGACATCGCGGTGCTGCGCGAGGCACTGACGATCGCCCGCGAGGGCGTGTAGACCAAAGTCCGTTCGCCCTGAGCCTGTCGAAGGGCGCCCGAAACCGGGCTTCGACAGGCTCAGCCCGAACGGATGCCCCCATCGACCCGGAGGTAACCTCATGCTGGTCAAGAAAATCCACCACGTCGCCTACCGCTGCAAGGACGCGCTGGAGACCGCGCGCTGGTACGAGAAGCACCTGGGCATGAAGCTGGTGCTGTCCATCGCGGAAGACGCCGTGCCGTCCACCAAGGAACCCGACCCCTACATGCACATCTTCCTCGACGCCGGCGGCGGCAACATCCTCGCCTTCTTCGAACTGCCCACCCGCACGCCCATGGGGCGCGACCCCAACACCCCGGCGTGGACCCAGCATCTGGCGCTGGAAGTCGGCTCCATGCAGGAGTTGCTCGACACCAAGGCGCGCCTGGAAGCCGCGGGCATCGACGTGGTCGGCCCCACGGACCACGCCCTGTTCCAGTCCATCTACTTCTTCGACCCCAGCGGCCACCGCCTGGAACTCGCCGCCAACACGCTGCGCCCGGGCATGCTGGAGGCGCTGGATCAGGTCAAGTGGGAGATGCTGGAAGAATGGTCGCAGACGAAGAAGGCGCCGAAGCATGCCGCCTGGATGCATGACGGACGCTACAAGGAGATGTTCAATTGAAGCTCGCCACCATCAAGCACGGCGGCCGCGACGGCACCCTGGTCGTGGTCAGCCGCGACCTCACGCGCTGCCAGGCCGTGAGCGGCATCGCCCGCACGCTGCAGGCCGCGCTGGATGACTGGGACAGCACGGCGCCGGAGTTGGAACTGGTCTACGACATGCTCAATGGCGGCTCATCTGCGTTGGCTACGCGGCACGCCATGCCCTTCGACCCCACGCGCTGCCATTCGCCGCTGCCCCGCGCCTACCAGTGGGCGGACGGCTCGGCCTACATCAACCACGTGGAGCTGGTGCGCCGCGCCCGGGGTGCCGAGCTGCCGCCGGAATTCCACACCGACCCGCTGATGTACCAGGGCGGCTCCGACAGCTTCGTCGGCCCCCGCGACGACATCGTCGCCGCCAGCGAGGACTGGGGCATCGACTTCGAGGCCGAGGTGGCGGCGGTCACCGGCGACGTGGGGATGGGCGCGGGCGTGGACGAATGCGCCGCCGCCGTCCGCCTGCTGATGCTGGTGAACGACGTCAGCCTGCGCAACCTGATCCCGGCCGAGCTCGCCAAGGGCTTCGGCTTCTTCCAGTCCAAGCCGGCCTCCGCCTTCAGCCCGGTGGCGGTCACGCCCGACGAACTGGGCGCGGCCTGGCGCGACGGCAAGCTGCACCGCCCGCTGGAAGTGGAACTCAACGGCCAGCCCTTCGGCCGCCCGGACGCGGGCACGGACATGACCTTCTCCTTCCCCCGACTGATCGCCCATGCGGCGAAGACGCGGGAGCTGGAAGCCGGCTCCATCGTCGGCTCCGGCACGGTCTCCAACAAGCAGGGCGGGCTGTACGGTTCCAGTATCGCCAACGGCGGCGTGGGCTACTGCTGCCTCGCCGAGGTGCGCATGTACGAGACCATCGAAACGGGCAAACCGGCCACGCCTTTCATGCGCTTCGGCGACCGGGTGAGGATCGACATGCGCGACGAGGCGGGCCACAGCATCTTCGGCACCATCGAGCAGAAGGTGGTACAACTCCTGCCTTGAACCGCCGTGCCCGACTGCCCCATGAAGCTCTACACCTACTTCCGCAGTTCCGCCGCCTACCGCGTGCGCATCGCGCTCAATCTCAAGGGCCTGCCCTACGACAGCGTGCCGGTGCATCTCGCGCGCGGCGGCGGCGAGCAGCGCCGGCCGGAATACCTCGCCATCAACCCGGCCGGGCTGGTGCCCGCGCTGGAGGACGGCGGCGCGGTGCTGACCCAGTCCCTGGCCATCATCGAGTACCTGGAAGAAACCCACCCCCAGCCCGCGCTGCTGCCCGGGGACGCCCTGACCCGCGCACGCATCCGCGCGCTGGCCCAGGCCATCGCCTGCGACATCCATCCCATCAACAACCTGCGCGTGCTGCAGTACCTGACCCGCGAGCTGGGCGCGAGCGAGGAGCAGAAGAACACCTGGTACCGCCACTGGGTGGAACGGGGCCTCGCCACCGTGGAAGCCATGCTCGCCCAGGCGCCGCGCGACGGACGCTTCTGCGTCGGCGACACGCCCACGCTGGCCGACGTGTGCCTGGTGCCCCAGGTGTTCAACGCGCGCCGCTTCGAGTGCCGTACCGACCACATCCCCACCGTGATGCGCATCGCCGGAGCCTGCGAGACGCTGGAAGCCTTCCGCCTGGCCGCTCCGACCCGCCAGCCGGATGCCGAATAAGTCCGCGCCCGGCCTCGCCGTCGCGGCGCTGATCACCACGCTGGTCGCGCTCGGCCCCCTGTCCACCGACTTCTACCTGCCGGCGCTGCCGGCCATCGCCGCGGCGGTAGGCGCCGCGGTGGGCCATGCGCTGGGCGATTCGGCCCTGCCCATGGCGCTGGCGGTTGCCGCGTGCAGCACGGGGGTGCTGGCCGCCCACCTATTAACCCGGCAATCAAATACCGTTCGGGCTGAGCTTGTCGAAGCCCGGTTGAGACCAACGCCCTTCGACAAGCTCAGGGCGAACGGTGTTACTTATTTCATTGCCGGGTTAATAGTGTGGATCCGGCCGGCGCTCGCCAAGGCGGGCTGATCTCCCGGCGGGCGCTCAAACGCCCCACACCACCGGCGCGCCTTCCTTGATCGAGTATTCCAGCATCTCCAGCAGCGGCCAGGCGCGCTGGGCGAGGTTGACCGGCGCGGCCATGCCGGCGCGCCCGGCTTCGCGCGCCTCCTCCTCGTCCTCCTCACCCTGGGCGGCGGCGCGCGCCTTCTCCTGCTCGATCAGCGCACGCAGGCTGGCGACGGCAGCCGGAAGCTGTTCCACGGTGACGATGCCCTTGGCGTCGGCCGGGTCCTTGCCCATGGCCGCGATCAGCTTCTTCGCCACGTCGCCGAACATGATCACGTCGGCGGCGGCGTCGGACTTGAAAACGATCAGCATGCCTTTCTCCCTATCGGCCTACAGGCCCTTCACCGCGTAGATGGCGGGCGCGTTGCGCCAGTAGCCCTGGTAGTCCATGCCGCAGCCGAACAGGAAGCGGTCGGCGATGTCGAGCCCGGTGAAGTCGGCGCGCATGCCCGGATAGGCCTTGCGCTCGTGCTCCTTGTGCACCAGCACCGCGGTCAGCACCTCCCGCGCGCCCTCGGCGCGCAGGTGCTCGACGATGGCCGCCAGCGTATAGCCCTCGTCGAGGATGTCGTCGAGCACCAGCACGCTGCGCCCGCGCAGGTCCTGGGTGGGGCGCACGCGCCAGTCGAGCAGGGTGCCGTGGGTCGCCAGGCCGTAGCGGGTGGCATGCAGGTAGGCCACTTCCAGCGGAAACGGCAGGCGGGGCAGGAGGCGCCCGGCGAAGATCAGCCCACCGTTCATCACCACGTACACCAGTGGGTTGCTGTGCTGCAGCCGCGCCGTGACGTCCACCGCGAGGCGCGCCAGCGCGGCCTCCACCGCGGCCTCGTCGGCGAGGCAGTCGGCCTCCTCGCGGGCACGGATGATTTCCTGCAGATCGACGGCCATCAGCCTGTCCTCGTCCTTCGAAGTGCGCCGATTCTAGCGCCGCCCGCTACCGGCGGGGGCGCAGACGGTCGATCAGCAGCCCCAGCACCCCGGCCACCGGCGCGGCAGGACGTGCCAGCCGCCGGTAGAGCACCCAGCCCAGCCAGGCACGCCGCGCCAGGCGCAGCACGAGGCGCGGCTTCCACGCCACCACCAGCAGCGCCGCGCCGGACAGGATGGGAGCGTGCTCGCGCGCCCAGCGCAGGTTGTCGCGCACGCCGTCGGCGACGTGGAGTACGGATTCGAAGCCTTCGAGCCGGTGCAGCATGTCCTCGCGCTGGCCTTCGGCGCGGATCTGCAGGCGCTGCTTGCGCAGCGCGAATTCCACCAGGCGTGGATTCATCGCCGGACGATCATTCCCCGCGCCGCAGCGCGTCGCGGTCACGCGCGAGTTCGGCCAGGCTGGCACCGAACAGGCGGCTGCCGCGCTTCAGTTCCCGGGCCGCATTGCTGGCGGTGAGCAGGCCGGCGCCGATGAAGACCGCCGTGGCCAGGCCCAGCGCGAGCAGGCGATGCTCCTCCCAGTACAGCACGGTGAGGAAGAGCACCAGGAACACGACGCCGAAGCCCAGCATCAGCGCGCACAGCACCACGTTCAGGAGCAGTGCGGAGAGGCGCAGCTTTTCCTCCTGCACCTCGACCGCGAGCAACTCCAGCCGGGTCTGGGCAGTGGCCAGCCCGCTGTCGAGGAAGCCGCGCAGGCTGTCGGCCAGGCGCGGTTTCCGCGTCTCGGACATTGCTGCGCGTCAGCGCCGGCCGGCGAGCAGGCCGAGCAGGAAGGCGACGCCGGCGGCAACGCCCACCGACTGCCAGGGATGCGAGTGCACGTAGTCGTCGGTGGCATGGGCCACCTGGCGGGTGCGTTCGCGCACGGCCGCCTCGGCGTCCTCGATGCGCTCCTTGGCCACGGCGAGGCGGTCGGCGAGGCGCGCCCGCACGTCGGTCAGCTTTTCACCCGCCTGGCCGGCGGTGAGCTTGAGCAGTTCGTCGGCGTCGGCAACGACCGACTTCAGGTCGGCGACGAGTTTTTCCCGGGAAGCATGATTCTGTTCGGCTGCGAACGGCATGATGGACTCCCTTCGATGATGATGCCCGGAGACCGGGCTCTGGAGACGGCGGCACGAAGCGGGAACGCGAGTGCGTCGCCCGTCCTGCGTGCCTTCTGGGAAGCTCATCGAAAGGCTATACCCCTTCTCCCGGGAAGGCAAATCGCCAACCCGTATGCATGGGGAAGCGGATTCGCAGCCGCTTCAGCGGCCGTCCACCTGCCAGTCGTAATCCACCGTGAGCGGCGCGTGGTCGCTGAAGCGCTGTTCCTTGTAGACGGCGGCCGTGGCCGCCCGCGTGGCGATGCCCGGCGTGGCGAGGTGGTAGTCGATGCGCCAGCCGACGTTCTTCGCCCACGCCTGGCCGCGGTTGGACCACCAGGTGTAGCTCTCGCCGGTGGCTTCGGGATGCAGGCGGCGGTAGACGTCCACCCAGTCCTGCTCGTCCAGCACGCGGGTGAGCCAGGCGCGCTCCTCGGGCAGGAAGCCGGAATTCTTCTGGTTGCTCTTCCAGTTCTTCAGGTCGATTTCCCGGTGGGCGATGTTCCAGTCGCCGCAGATCACCACTTCCCGCCCGGCGGCGCGCAGCGCGGCCAGATGGGGGAAGAAACGCTCCATGAAGCTGAACTTGGCCTGCTGGCGCTCCTCGGAACTCGATCCGGAGGGCAGGTAGAGCGAGATCACCGACAGGCCGGGATAGTCGAGCTGCAGGTAGCGGCCTTCGGCATCGATGTCGGCGATGCCCAGCCCTTCGACCACGCGTTCGGGGGCATGGCGGGTGTAGATGCCCACGCCGCTGTAGCCCTTCTTTTCCGCGTAGTGGAAATGCCCCGCATGGCCCGCCGGGGCGCGCATCGCCGCGGAAAGGTCGTCGGCCTGCGCCTTGAGTTCCTGCACGCAGACGAAGTCGGCTTCCTGCTGCGTGAGCCAGTCGAGAAAACCCTTGCTGGAGGCGGAACGGATGCCGTTGAGGTTGGCGGAGATGATGCGTAACATGGGCGAACTCTTCGAAAATCAGCACTGCGAAAGGGAATCAGTGGATTTTAGCCGTGAATTCATCGCGCTGGCCTGCGGCAAGGGCGTGCTCCGCTTCGGGTCCTTCGTCACCAAGGCGGGACGCAATTCGCCCTACTTCTTCAATGCCGGCCTGTTCGACGACGGCGCCTCCTTCCGTGAACTGTGCGGCTTCTACGCGCGTGCCATCCAGGCGTCGAGCGTCAGTTTCGACATGCTTTTCGGCCCGGCCTACAAGGGCATCCCGCTGGTGGCCGGCACCGCGATCCGCCTCGCCGAGGACGGCCGCAACCTGCCCTTCGCCTTCAACCGCAAGGAAGCCAAGGACCACGGAGAAGGCGGCACGCTGATCGGCGCGCCGCTGGCCGGCCGCGTGCTGATCCTGGACGACGTGATTTCCGCCGGCACCTCGGTGCGCGAATCGGTGGACATCATCCGCGCCGCCGGCGCCGAGCCGGCCGGCGTGGTGATCGCGCTGGACCGCATGGAACGCGGCAAGGGCGAGTTGTCCGCGGTCCAGGAAGTGCGCAACAACTTTGGCATTCCGGTGGTCGCCGTGGCCACGCTGGAAGATCTCATCGCTTATCTTGCGGACAGCCCGCAACTCGCCGCCAACCTCGATGCCGTGATGGCTTATCGTGAACGCTATGGGACTTCCACGCCGCGCTGAACTGCTGCTGGCCGCCGTGCTCGCCCTGCCGCTCGCCGTCCAGGCGCAAAGCGGCGGGCGCAGCAACACCTTCTATTGCTGCGACGACGACAGCGGGCGGCCGGTGTGCGGCGACACGCTGCCCGCCATCTGCTACGGCAAGGCCTACCGCGAGATCACCCCGCAAGGCACGATACGGCGCCACGTCGCCTCTCCCGAGGAACTCGCGCGCCAGAAGGCCGAGGAACGCCGGCGCGAGGCCGAAAAGGCACGCTCCCTGCGCCAGCACCGGCTCGACCAGGCGCTGCTGGAAACCTACGCCAACCTGGAAGACCTCGACACCCGGCGCGACCGCGCGGTGGGCGATCTGCAGAACAGCCTGGACACGCTGAACCTGCGCCTGGCCGAACTGGAAGCCCAGCGCAAGCGCTTCGAGGAAGAACGGGAGTTCTACCGCGACGGCGAGGCGCCGCGCGACCTGATCAACAACCTGCGCGTCACCGAAGCCGAAATCTCCGCGCAGCGCATGGTGATCGACGCCAAGACGCGGGAGATGAACGCCGTGCAGGCCCGCTTCGACGAAGACCGGCGGCGCTACCTCGAACTGACCGTCGACGGCCAGCAGAGACGCTGATGGCCGGCGAGGAGCGCCGCATCGTGCGCGCTGCCTGCCCGCACGACTGCCCCGACACCTGCGCCATGGAAATCACCGTGGAAGGCGGCCGCGCGGTGAAGGTGCGCGGCGCGGCCGACATGCCCTTCACCAACGGCGCCCTGTGCACCAAGGTGGCGCACTACCTGGAGCGCGTGTATTCCGACCAGCGCCTGCTCCATCCCATGAAGCGCGTCGGGCGCAAGGGCGAAGGCCGCTTCGCGCGCATCACCTGGGACGAGGCGCTGGACACCATCGCGGAGAAATTCCGCGCCATCGCCGCCGACGACCCCCGCGCCATCCTGCCCTACTCCTATGCCGGCACCATGGGCCTAGTGCAGAGTTCCGGCATGGACCGGCGCTTCTTCCACCGCCTGGGCGCCTCCTTGCTGGACCGCACGATCTGCTCCTCGGCCGGCGGCTACGGCTGGAAAGTCACCGTCGGCACCACCGTGGGCGCGGACCCGGAAAGCGCCGCCAACGCCCGCCTGATCCTCATCTGGGGCGCCAACCCGGTGGTCTCCAACCTGCACGGCTGGCGCCACCTGATGGAAGCGAAGCGGCGCGGGGCCCGCCTGGTGTGCATCGACCCCTGGCGCACGCAGACCGCGGAGAAATGCGACCTGCACCTGGCGCCCCTGCCCAGCAGCGACGGCGCGCTGGCGCTGGCCATGATGCAGGTGCTGGTCGCCGAGAACCTCCTCGACCACGACTACATCGCCCGCCACACCGTGGGTTTTTCCGAACTGCGCGAGCGCGTGGGCGCATTCACGCCGGAGTGGGCAGCGCCCCTCACCGGCCTCCCCGCCGACGCCATCCGCCAGCTCGCACGCGACTACGGCACGGCCGGCCAGGACAGCCTGATCCGCCTCAACTACGGCCTCAACCGCCACGCCGGCGGCGGCATGGCCGTGCGCAACATCGCCTGCCTGCCGGCGCTCACCGGCGCCTGGCGCAAGCCCGGCTGCGGCGCGCTGCTGTCCACCTCGGGCAACTTTCCGGTGGACGCGCACACCCTCGAACGCCCGGACCTCTACCCCGATCCGGTGCGCTTTCCGCCCCGCACCATCAACATGAGCACCATCGGCCGGGACCTGCTGGAAGCGGCCGATCCGCCCATCCGCGCGATCTACGTGTACAACTCCAACCCGGTCGCCGTGGCGCCGGACGGCAACCGCGTACGCGACGGCTTCGCGCGCGAGGACCTGTTCTGCGTGGTGCACGAGCTGTTCCAGACCGACACCGCCGACTACGCCGACATCCTGCTGCCAGCCACCAGCCAGCTCGAACACCACGACGTCCACACCACCTACGGCCACGTGTACGCTGTCGCCAACCGTCCGGCGATCACCCCCCTGGGCGAAGCCAAGCCCAACAGCGAGGTGTTCCGCCTGCTCGCCCGGCGGCTGGGTTTCGCCGACGAGTCCCTGTTCGACAGCGACGAGGCGATGGCCGCCGCAGCCTTCCGCGGGAACGACCCGCGTGCCCACGGCCTCGCCCCGGCGCTGGCCGAACGCGGCTGGGCGCGCCTGAACCTGCCGCGCCCCTTCGCCCCTTTCGCCGAGGGCGGCTTCCGCACCCCGTCGGGCAAGTGCGAGTTCCATTCCCGGCGCCTCGCCGATGCGGACCTCGACCCGCTGCCGGCCTGGCATCCGCCGCGGGAATCCGCCCCCACCAACCCCGCACTGGCCGCCCGCTACCCGCTCGCGCTGATCACGCCGCCGGCGCGCCACTTCCTCAACACCAGCTTCGCCAACCTGCCACGCTTCCTCGCCGGGGAAGGCAGCCCCAAGCTGGAGATTCATCCGCAGGACGCCGCTCCACGCGCCCTGGCCGACGGCGACGAGGTACGCATCCACAACGCCCGCGGCGAGTTCCGCGCCACCGCGGTGGTCACCGACCGGGTGCGCCCGGGCGTCGTCGTCAGCCCGTCCATCTGGTGGCGCAAGCTCTCCCCGGACGGGCAGAACGCCAACGCGGTGACCAGCGACGCGCTCACGGACCTCGGGGGCGGCGCCTGTTTCTACGACTGCCTGGTGGAGGTGGCCCGCCCATGAATACGGAACAGACGCTCGATGCGGTCGCCGCGCTGGTCGGCCACGCGCAGCGCATCCTGTTCATCACCGGCGCCGGCATCTCGGCCGATTCCGGCCTGCCCACCTACCGCGGTATCGGCGGCCTCTACCACGAGCGCCTGACCACCGAGGGCCTCACCATCGAGGAAGCCCTGTCGGGCGCGATGATGACCCAGCGCCCCGACATTTGCTGGCGCTACATCGCCGAAATCGAAGCCAACTGCCGCGGCGCCCAGCCCAACGCCGCCCACCGCCTGATCGCCGCGCTGGAGCGCGAGAAACCGGCGGTGTGGGTGCTCACCCAGAACGTGGACGGCCTGCACCGCACCGCCGGTTCGCGCAAGCTGATCGAAATCCACGGCACCGTGCACCACCTGCGCTGCACCGAATGCCCCCACGAGCGCGACGTGCCCGACTTCACCGGCCTGCAGATCCCGCCGCCCTGCCCGGTATGCGGCGGGCTGCTGCGCCCGGACGTGGTGCTGTTCGGCGAGATGCTGCCGCAAGCCGGCATCGACCGCCTGGAAGCAGTGCTGTACACAGGCGTCGACCTGGTGGTGTCCATCGGCACCACCAGCGTCTTCCCCTACATCGCCGGCCCGGTGTGGTGGGCAAGCCAGCAGAACATCCCCACCGTCGAGATCAACCCCGGCGAAACGGAAGTCAGCCAGCTCGTGACCCACCGCCTGCGCCTGGGCGCGGCCGATGCGCTGACCGCCCTGTGGCACCGCCTGCATCCGGCGGAGCCGGCGGAGGACTGAGCGGCCGGCGGATCATTCCGCCGGATCGAGTCCGCGCGTCGCCAGTGCCGCCGCCGCGGCGCGGGTTTCGACACCCAGCTTCTCGAACACGTGCTCCAGATGCTTGTTCACGGTGCGCGGGCTCATGCCGAGGATTTCGCCGATGTCGCGATTGGTCTTGCCCTTGGCGATCCACGACAGCACCTCGGTTTCGCGCCGGGTCAGGGTCGCCAGCGCGAGCCGGCCGCTCGGCGAACCGCCGGGCTGGCGGGGCGACAGCAGCAGCAGGGACTCGCCGAGGCCGGCCGGGCCGAGGGGGCTGAGGTTCAGGCTGCGGCCGTCGCGCAGGGCCAGCGTCTCGCCGCCGCCCGGCAGGGAGGCAGTGCACAGGGCGAGCAGCCAGTCCGCGGGCGGATGGCCGTTCTGTTCGGCGAAGGCTTCGCCGAGCCAGCGCGCGGCCTGGGGCGACTGCCAGGCGATGCGGCCGTGGCTATCCACCAGCACGACGCCGTGGCCGCCGATGTCCACCGCCTCGCGCGCGAGGCGGGCGATGCGGGCATTGCGCGCGTGGGTGGCGAGGCGCGCAAGCACTTCGGGGATGCGCACCGGCTTGACGACGTAGTCCACGCCGCCCGCGTCGAAGCCGGCGAGCACGTGCTCGGTCTCGGCCAGCCCGGTCATGAAGATCACCGGCACGTGGGCATAGGCGTCCACCGCCTTGATCCGCCGGCAGGTGGCGAAGCCGTCCATGCCGGGCATCGCGGCGTCGAGCAGGATGGCGTCGGGCACGCCGAGTTCGAGCAGGCGCAGGGCCCGTTCGCCGCTGTCGGCGACGAGCACGGTGTAGCCGGCCCGGTCCAGCGCCTGGACGAGAAAGTCGAGGCTGGCGGGCATGTCGTCCACCAGCAGGACGACGCGTTCCTGGTCGGAAGGGGCGGAGAGATTCATGGGGTGGCGCCCTCGAGATAAAGCTGGCAGGCCTGCAGGTCGTAGCGGTCCACCAGTTCGGCGAGGTGGCGGCAGGCCGCCGCGAGCGGGGGGTGGTCCGCGGCGAGAAGCTGAATCTCGCGCCGCAGGCCCTGGACGTGGCCGAGGCGCAGCAGGCGGTTCAGGGCGAGGCGCTGTTCCTCGTCGAAGGCGTTGGGCGGCGGCGCCGCGGGCAGCGGCAGGCGCGGCGGCAGCCTGGCGCGGATCCAGTGGATCTGCAGATGGCGGCCGAGCAGCGCGAGCAGCTCGGATTCGAGCACCGGCTTGCTGACGAAGCCCTGGCAGCCGCAGGCTTCGAGCAGTTCGCCGCGGTTGTCGAACACGTTGGCGGACACCATCACGATGGGCTGCGTGTGGCCGGCGGCGCGCAGCCGGCGCGCGGTCTCCCAGCCGTCCAGGTCGTCCATGCTGATGTCGAGCAGCACCGCATGGGGGGCTTCCACCGCCATCGCGGCAAGGCATTCGCGCCCGCTCGCGGCCTCGGCGCAGACGAAGCCCAGGCGCGACAGCATGCCGGCGATCAGCTGGCGGTGCACCACCTGGTCGTCCACGATCAGCACCCGGTAGGGGCCGCCGGCGTAGCCGGTGATCATCGTCGCCACCTCGGTGCCGGCCTCGTCCACGGTCTGCGCCGGCAGGTAGAGCCGCACCGTGAAGCGGCTGCCGGTGCCCGGCGTGCTGTCGACGCGGATCTCGCCGCCCATCAGTTCGGTGAGCAGTTGCGTGATGGTGAGCCCCAGGCCGGTGCCGGGCTCGACGCCGCGCCGCCCGCTGCCGGCGCGCTCGAAGGGCAGGAAGATGCGTTCCAGGTCTTCCTTCTCGATGCCGACGCCGGTGTCGATGACCTCGAAGCGGGCGACGTCCATGCGGTAGTCCACGCGCAGCACGACGCTGCCTTCCGCGGTGAACTTCACCGCGTTGATCAGCAGGTTGATCAGGATCTGGCGCAGGCGCTTGAGGTCCGCGCGCACCAGGCCGGGGAGGGAACCTTCCACCTCGACGCGGAATTCGAGCTGCTTGGCGATGGCGAGGGGGGCGACCATGCGCTGCAGATCGTCGATGAACTCGGGCAGGTCGATCACCGACGGATCGAGCCTGAGCCGGCCGGCCTCGATGCGGGCGAGGTCGAGCAGGCCGTCGATGAGGCTGGTGAGGTGTTCGCCGCTGCGGTGGATGGTGGAGATGGCGCGGCGCTGCTCCGGGTCCAGCCGGTCGTCGTGCAGCAGCACCTGGGCGTAGCCGAGGATGCTGTTGAGCGGCGTGCGCAGTTCGTGGCTCACGCCGCTCACGTAGCGGGTCTTGGCGCGGTTGGCCGATTCGGCGGCTTCCTTGGCGAGCTGCAACTGGGCGTCGGTGAGCAGGTGGGCCTCGATCTCCCGCGACAGCAACTGGTTCTGGCGGTTGGATTCGTCCTCGGCGAGCCGCCGGCTTTCGCTGGCGAGCACCATCCACCAGGCACCGACCGCGCACAGCAGCGCCAGCATGGCGAAGCTCCTGCCGAAACCGTCGCGCAGGAAGCCGTCCACCTCGGCGTTGAAACCGGCCGAGACGCTCGCCTGGTAGTAATTGAGGCCGAGCACGGTGCCGATCACCAGGCTCAGGCCGGCCAGCAGCAGCGCGTAGTGGCCCACGCGGAAGTTGATCCGCCGCGAGATCGCCCGGGGCAGGACGCGGGCCAGCGCGCGACCTGCCTGCTCGGCGGCGCGCGCGCCGGTCTTGCAGCGGTCGTGGCAGCGCGATTCGAGCGTGCAGCACAGGGAACAGATGGGCGCGGCATAGGCGGGACAGCGGGCCATGTCGTCCGCTTCGAAGTGGTTCTCGCAGACCACGCATTCCACCATCTCGCCCGGTTTCCCCAGGGGAGTGCCGGAGCGCGCCAGGTAGAAGCGCCCCTTCGTCGCCCACGCGATCAGGGGCGCGGTGACGAAGGCGACGAAGAGCGCGATGAAGGGCGAGTAGGCGCGGGCGGTTTCGCCCAGGTGGCCGGAATAGGCGACGATGGCGATCACCGCGGCGACCAGCATCGCCCCCGGCCCGACCGGGTTGATGTCGTACAGGTGGGCGCGCTTGAACTCGATGTGGGGCGGCGACAGGCCCAGGGGCTTGTTGATCACCAGGTCCGCCACCAGCGCGCCGACCCAGGCCACCGCCACGTTGGCGTACAGCCCGAGCACCGGTTCGAGGGCGTGGAACACGCCGAACAGCATCAGCAGCGTGGCGATCAGCACGTTGAACACCAGCCACACGACCCGGCCCGGATGGCTGTGGGTGGCGCGGGCGAAGAAGTTGGACCAGGCCAGCGACCCGGCGTAGGCGTTGGTGACGTTGATCTTGACCTGGGAGACGATGACGAACACGGTGGTCGCGAGCATCACCCAGGCCGGATCGGAGAACACGTAGCCGAAGCCCGCCAGATACATCTGCGTGGGCTCGGTGGCGTTGGCCGGCCGGATCTCGTGCTGCAGCGCGAGGAAGGCGAGGAAGGCGCCGCCGAGCATCTTCAGCATGCCGGGCACGATCCAGCCCGGCCCGGCGATCAGCACCGCGGCCCACCAGCGCTTGCGGTTGCGCGCGGTGCGCTCGGGCAGGAAGCGCAGGAAGTCCACCTGCTCGCCGACCTGCACGATCAGCGAGAAGGCCACCGCCGCGGCCAGCCCGAACATCTTCCAATCGAAGCCGCTGTCGCCCGACACCTGCCCGGCCATGCCGACGAAATCGCGGAACGCACCCGGGTTCTCGAACAGGATGAACGCGAAGGGGCACAGCCACAGCACCAGCCACAGGGGCTGGGTCCACCACTGCAGGTGCGAGATCAGCGTGATGCCGTAGGTGACCAGGGGCAGGATCACCAGTGCCGAGAAGATGTAGCACCACTCGATGGGCCAGCCGAAGGCGAGCTGCAGCGCCAGCGCCATGATCGCGGCTTCGAGGGCGAAGAAGATGAAGGTGAAGCTGGCGTAGATCAGCGAGGTGATCGTGGAGCCCAGGTAGCCGAAACCCGCGCCGCGGGTGAGCAGATCCATGTCCACGCCGTAGCGCGCGGCGTAGTAGCTGATGGGCAGGCCGGTGAGGAAGGTCAGCAGGCCCACCACGAGGATGGCGAGCAGCGCGTTGGCGAAGCCGTAGTTCACCACCATGGTGCCGCCGATGGCTTCCATGGCGAGGAAGGAGACGGCGCCGAAGGCGGTGTTGGCGACGCGGAACTCGGACCACTTGCGGAACGCGCGCGGCGTGTAGCGCAGGGAGTAGTCCTCCAGCGTCTCGTTGGCGACCCAGGTGTTGTAGTCGCGGCGGACCCGGAAGATGCGCTGCGTGGACGTGGTCATGGTGGTCGGGCTGCTCGGGAACGACGGGTCGGGGCAAGCAAGGAGCGATCCATTGGTCCGCGCAGCGCCCGCAGGCCGCGCCGCGACGTCGTCCAGGGTCGACCCGCGCGCGCAGCCCTTGCCTGTGGACGGACGAATGGTGCACCGCAATGGTGCGCATCCTGCACCAAGAGAACCCGCAGGGGACTACGTTAAACGACGTATTCGCCGATTCCGCCCTGCTCGGTAGCTTGTGCACCGCAAAAGACGCCGCCCCCCGGTGGCTCGCATGCCAACCCCATCCGCAGAGCAAGGAGTCGCGCCATGTCTTCGAAGTACGACAACGTTCCCCTTTCCCCCGAACGCCGCCGCCTGCTGCAGGGCCTCGCGGCGCTGCCGCTGTTCGGTGTCTCGAAACTGGGCTTCGGGGCTTCGCTCCCGACCGCGCAGGTCAACACCACCGGCCTCGCCATCACCGATACCGAAGTCACCGTCGGCCAGTTGCACTCGGCCACCGGCACCATGGCGATCTCGGAAACCGGTTCGATCCAGGCCGAGCAGCTCGCCATCGACCAGATCAACGCCCTGGGCGGCATCCTCGGCCGCAAGATCAAGGTGATCAAGGAAGACGGCGCCTCCGACTGGCCGACCTTCGCCGAGAAGTCCCGCAAGCTGCTGGTCAACGACAAGGTCGCCACCGTGTTCGGCTGCTGGACTTCGGCCTCGCGCAAGGCGGTGCTGCCCATCTTCGAAAAGGAGAACGGCCTGCTCTACTACCCCACCTTCTACGAAGGCCTGGAGCAGTCCAAGAACGTCATCTACACGGGCCAGGAAGCCACCCAGCAGATCATCTGGGGCCTGGACTGGGCGCAGAAGGAAAAGGGTGCGAAGAAGTTCTTCCTGGTGGGCTCGGACTACATCTGGCCGCGCACCTCCATGAAGATCGCCCGCAAGCACATCGAGAACTTCCAGAAGGGCCGCGTCGTCGGCGAGGAGTACTACCCGCTCGGCAACACCAACTTCAACTCCCTGATCAACAAGATCAAGGTCGCCAAGCCGGACTGCATCTTCGCCGCGGTGGTGGGCGGCTCCAACGTGGCCTTCTACAAGCAGCTCAAGGCCGCGGGCATCACCGGCGCCAAGCAGTTCCTGCTCACCCTGTCGGTCACCGAGGACGAGATGCTGGGCATCGGCGGCGAGAACTTCGCCGGCTTCTATTCCTCGATGAAGTACTTCCAGTCCCTGGACAACGAGAACAACAAGGTCTTCGTGGAATCGTTCAAGAAGGCCTACGGACCCAAGGCGGTCATCGGCGACGTGACCCAGGCGGCCTACCTCGGGCCGTGGCTGTGGAAGGCGGCGGTGGAGAAGGCCGGCAGCTTCGACGTGGACAAGGTGGTCGCGGCCTCCCCGGGCATCGAGCTCAAGACCGCGCCGGAAGGCTACGTGAAGGTCCACGACAACCACCACCTCTACAGCAAGGCGCGCATCGCCCAGGGCCAGGCCGACGGCACCTTCACCGTGGTCGCCGAATCCAGCGACCTGATCGTGCCGGACCCCTTCCCCAAGGGCTACCAGTAACCGCTTCGCTGTCCGTCGCGGCTTCGGCCGTGGCGGCGTGCCGTGGCCGCGCCGGTGCGCGGCCGCGCCCCGCGTTCCGATCCGGAGGTCCGTCATGTCGTTCGACGAAATCTACAACATCACCCTCATGCAGGGTTTCGCCGGCCTGAGCCTGTTCGCGGTGCTGCTGCTGATGGGCCTCGGGCTGGCGATCATCTTCGGCCAGATGGGCGTCATCAACATGGCCCACGGCGAGTTCATGACGATCGGTGCGTACACCATCTTCCTGTTCTCCAGCCTCACCGAATCCCTCGCCCCCGGCCTGGTGCAGGCCTATTTCCCCTTCGCCATCGTGTGTGCCTTCCTGGTCGCCTTCGGCATCGGCTGGCTGACCGAATGGGCGCTGATCCGCCATCTCTACAAGCGCCCGCTGGACACCCTGCTGGCCACCTGGGGCCTGTCCCTGGGCATGCAGCAGGTGTTCCGCTCCACCTTCGGCCCCAAGGAAGTGAGCCCCACGCTGCCGGACTGGCTGATGGGCTCCTGGTCGCCGGCCGAAGGGCTGGACATCCCCATCAACGGCATGTTCGTGCTCGCCCTCACGGTGGTCGTGACCGGCAGCGTGCTCATCGCCCTCTACCGCTCGCGCTGGGGCCTGCGGGTGCGCGCCACGGTGTCCAACCGGGCCATGGCCAACGCCACCGGCATCAACACCCGGCGCACGGACCGGCTCACCTTCGCCATCGGCTGCGGCATCGCCGGGGTGGCGGGCGCGGCCTTCACCACCATCGGCTCCACCGGCCCCACCAGCGGTTCGCTCTACATCGTGGACGCCTTCCTGGTGGTCACCTTCGGCGGCGCCGCGAGCCTGTGGGGCACGGTGGTGTCGGCCTTCGGCATCGCCCAGACCCAGTCCATCTCGGAGTTCTTCCTGTCCGGCTCGATGGCCAAGGTGCTGACCCTGCTGCTCATCGTGACCATCCTGATGATGCGCCCGCAAGGCCTGTTCGCGGCCAAGGTGCGCCGCTGAAGCCCCCCGGCCCCAACGGAGAATCCGACATGAACGCAATCAAGAACTGGCTGATGCGCGGCGGCTACGGCAGCTTCGTGATCCTGGCCCTGATCCTGGTGGTGGTGTTCCCCCTCGCCATGGACATCTTCCGCCTCAACCTGGTCGGCAAGTACCTCACCTACGGCTTCGTCGCCATCGGCCTGGTGATGCTGTGGGGCTACGGCGGTGTGCTGAGCCTGGGCCAGGGGGTGTTCTTCGGCCTCGGCGGCTACGCCATGGCGATGTTCCTGAAGCTGGAGGCGTCCGACCCGGAGAGCACCAAGATCCAGAGCACGCCGGGCATCCCGGACTTCATGGACTGGAACCAGCTCACCGCGCTGCCGCTGTGGTGGGAGCCGTTCAAGTCCCTGCCCTTCGCCCTGTTCGCCGTGGTCGCGGTGCCGGTGCTGCTCGCCTTCGTCGTCAGCTTCGCCATGTTCAAGCGCCGCGTGGGCGGGGTGTATTTCGCCATCATCACCCAGGCGGTGGCGCTGATCCTCACCGTGCTCATCATCGGCCAGCAGGGCTACACCGGCGGCGTCAACGGCATGACCGACCTGAAGACCCTGCTGGGCTGGGACATCCGCACCGACGGCGCCAAGTACGTCCTCTACTTCGTCAATGCGGGCCTGCTGCTGGGCGCCATCCTGCTGTGCCGCTGGATCCAGCTCTCCAAGCTCGGCACCCTGCTGCTGGCCATGCGCGACAAGGAAGACCGGGTGCGCTTCTCCGGCTACGACGTGTCCATGTTCAAGGTCTTCGCCTTCTGCCTGGCCGCCGGCCTGTCGGCGATCGGCGGCGCCATGTTCACGCTGCAGGTGGGCTTCATGTCGCCGTCCTTCGTCGGCATCGTGCCCTCCATCGAGATGGTGATCTTCGCCGCCATCGGCGGGCGCATGAGCCTGGTGGGCGCGGTGTACGGGACGCTGCTGGTCAATTTCGGCAAGACCTACTTCTCCGAAAGCTTCCCCGACCTGTGGCTGTTCCTGATGGCCGCGCTCTTCATCGGCGTGGTGATGGCCTTCCCCAACGGCCTCGCCGGCCTCTACGAGAGCCACGTCAAGCCCTGGCTGGCGCGCCGCAGGTCGGCCGGCGCGCCAGCCACGCTGCCGGTGCCGCCCGCGCCCGCCGGCCATGCCGCGCCGGTGAAAGCCGAGCCGGCCCTGTCCGCCCGCGTCAGCGGCCAGACCGCCTGATTCCGAGGAGCCGAGACCATGAGCAATACCGACTTCGTCCTCGCCATCGAGGATCTGACCGTGTCCTTCGACGGCTTCAAGGCCATCGACAACCTCAACCTCTACCTGGACCGCGGCGAGCTGCGCGTGGTGATCGGCCCCAACGGCGCCGGCAAGACCACCCTGCTGGACCTCATCTGCGGCAAGACGCGCGCCTCGGCCGGCAGCATCAAGTTCAAGAACGAGGAGATGACGCGCCTGCCCGAGCACATCCGGGTGCGCGCCGGCATCGGGCGCAAGTTCCAGACCCCGTCCATCTACGAAAACCTCTCCGTGTTCAAGAACCTGGAAGTCTCCTTCCCCCGCGGGCGCGGCGTGTTCGGCGCGCTGGGCTTTCGCTGCGACGACGAGGTGCGCGCCAAGGTGGACGAGGTGGCCGGCATGATCGGCCTGGCCGACCGCCTGGACATGGAGGCCGGGCTGCTCTCCCACGGCCAGAAGCAGTGGCTGGAGATCGGCATGCTGCTGATGCAGGACCCGGAGCTGCTGATGCTGGACGAACCCATCGCCGGCATGAGCGCGAAGGAGCGCGAACTGACCGCCGAACTGCTGCTGCGCATCTGCCGGAACCGCTCCGTGATCGTCATCGAGCACGACATGGAGTTCGTCTCGCGCATCGCCCACAAGGTCACCGTGATGCACCAGGGAAAGATCCTCGCGGAAGGCCCCATGGAAAAGGTGCAGGCCGACCCGAAGGTCATCGACGTCTATCTGGGCCACTAACGCGCCGACAGGGGGAAATCATGCTGAACGTATCGAATGTGGTCGTGAACTACGGCCAGAGCGAGGCCCTGCACGGCGTCTCGTTCTCCGCCCGGCGCAACGAGGCCGTCGCCATCATGGGGCGCAACGGCATGGGCAAGACCACGCTGTTCAAGTCGCTCATCGGCGTGCTGCCGCTGCGCGCGGGCAGCGTGCAGGTGGACGGCCAGGAAGTGGGCGGCGACGAAAGCTACCGTCGCGTGGCCAAGGGCATCGCCTACGTGCCCCAGGGCCGGATGATCTTCCCCACCCTGACGGTGGAGGAAAACATCCAGACCGGCCTGGAGAACGCGAAGCAGAAGCGCATCCCGGAGGAAATCTTCGCCCTCTTCCCGGTGCTGTGGGACATGCGCCGCAGGAAGGGCGGCAACCTCTCCGGCGGCCAGCAGCAGCAGCTCGCCATCGCCCGGGCGCTGGTCACCGAGCCCAAGGTGCTGCTGCTCGACGAGCCCACCGAAGGCATCCAGCCCTCGATCATCAAGGACATCGCCAGGGCCCTGAACGAAATCCGCAAGCTGCGCCAGATCACCATCGTGGTCTCGGAGCAGGTGCTGTCCTTCGCCATGGACGTGGCCGACCGCCTCTTCGTCATCGAAGGCGGCCGCCTCGTCCATGAAAGCACGCGCGCAGAAACCGACGAGGCGCGCATCAAGCAGTTCCTGTCGGTGTAACCACGAGACGAGAGGTGAGCCATGCCTGAAACATTGATCAAGGTCGATCTGAAGCAGTCCCCCTACGAGAACGAGAAGGTCCACAACCGCTGGCATCCGGACATCCCCATGGCGGTGTGGGTCAAGCCCGGCGACGATTTCGTGCTGGAAACCTACGACTGGACCGGCGGCGCCATCAAGAACGACGACGACGCGGCCGACGTGCGCGACGTGGACCTCTCCACCGTGCACTTCCTCTCCGGCCCGGTGGGCGTGGAAGGCGCCGAACCCGGCGACCTGCTGGTGGTGGACCTGCTCGACATCGGCGCCAAGGACGACAGCCTGTGGGGCTTCAACGGCTTCTTCTCCAAGACCAACGGCGGCGGCTTCCTCACCGAGCACTTCCCCCACGCGCAGAAGTCCATCTGGGATTTCGAGGGCCTGTTCACCAAGAGCCGCCACATCCCCGGCGTGCGCTTCGCCGGCCTCATCCACCCGGGCCTGATCGGCTGCCTGCCGGACCAGAAGATGCTCGACACGTGGAACGAGCGGGAAGTGGACTTCATCGCCACCAACCCCGAGCGCGTGCCCCCGCTCGCCAACCCGCCCGCGCCCAAGACCGCCCACATGGGCAAGCTCCAGGGCGAAGCGCGCGACAAGGCCGCCGCCGAAGGCGCCCGCACCGTGCCGCCGCGCGAACACGGCGGCAACTGCGACATCAAGGACCTCTCCCGCGGCTCGAAGATCTTCTTCCCGGTCTACGTGAAGGGCGCGGGCCTCTCCGTGGGCGACCTGCACTTCTCCCAGGGCGACGGCGAAATCACCTTCTGCGGCGCCATCGAAATGGCCGGCTGGGTGCACATGCGGGTGAGTCTGATCAAGGGCGGCATGGCCAAGTACGGCATCAAGAACCCCATCTTCAAGCCCAGCCCCATCACCCCCACCTACAACGACTACGTGATCTTCGAAGGCATCTCCGTGGACGAACAGGGCAAGCAGCACTACCTGGACGTGCACGTCGCCTACCGCCAGGCCTGCCTCAACGCCATCGAATACCTGAAGAAGTTCGGCTACTCCGGCGCCCAGGCGTACTCGCTGCTCGGCACCGCGCCGGTGCAGGGCCACATCAGCGGCGTCGTGGACATCCCCAACGCCTGCGCCACCCTGTGGCTGCCCACGGAAATCTTCGAGTTCGACATCAACCCCAACGCCAACGGCCCGGTCAAGGCCATCAGCGGCGCGGTGGACATGCCCATCGCCTACGACCTGTAAGCACTCCATGCGGCGCCGCCCTGGGGCGGCGCCGCCTTCCGCCCGCGAGAGCCCCCATGCCGACCTACGAATACCTGTGCGACGACTGCGGCGAGTTCGCCGCCTACCGGCCGATCGCCAAGCGCGACGAGCCCTGCATCTGCCCGAACTGCGGCACCCCGTCGCCGCGCGTGATCCTCAGCGCACCGTCGCTGGCGACCATGGCCGGGCACCTGCGCGCCGCGCACGCCACCAACGAACGCGCCGCCCACGCCCCCCGCACCAGCGCCGAATACAAGGCCACCCACCAACACGGCCCCGGCTGCGGCTGCTGCGGGGGCGGCAAGTCGAAATCCACGGTGACCACCGCGGATGGCAAGAAGACCTTTCCGAGCAAGCGGCCGTGGATGATCAGTCATTGAGGGGGGCGCCAAGGGTGAAGGAAATCGCCGATCACCGGCAGGCCTGCACTTTGCCGACCGCGATCAGGCCCCGGGCGAGAGCATGTTCATGATCAGGCGGATCATGGTCTCCTTGTTCGCCGGGTTCGATTCCGCTACCAGCAGGGCCAGCGCCGCCAGGCCGATGTCGTTGATCACCGGCTGGCCGTCCGCGTCCAGCAGCCGGCCGTTGCGGTGGAGGAAATCCACGAACAGGAAGGCCCCGCTACGCTTGTTGCCGTCCGAGAACGGGTGGTTCTTGATGACGAAGTAGAGCAGGTGCGCCGCCTTGGCCTCCACGCTCGGGTAGGCCGGCTCGCCGAACACGGTCTGGTCCAGGTTGCCGAGCAGGGCCGCGAAGGCATCCTCCCGCTCGCGGGCGAAGAGGTCCGTGGCCTCGCCGCGCCGCCATCAGGTCCGCCTTGAGCCGTGCCAGCGCGGCCCGTGCCTCCGCCACCTTGGGCAGCACGCCGCCCCGCTCCTCGCGCGGTTCCGCCAGCAGACCCTCATCGTAACGCTGCAACAGCAGAAAGGTCTGGGCGTAGCGGGTGACGACATCCACCAGCCCGCGCCCGGTGTCGGCCAGCAATTCCGGACTCTGCGCCGCCTTCTTCACCAGCCGCAGCGCCGCCTCCAGCTCGCGGGCATTGGCCTCGAAGCGCTGGCGGTGAAGCGTGTAGCCGCGCGTCAGGTGCTCGCGCAGGGTGCGGGTGGCCCATTGGCGGAAGCGCGTGCCCTGCTGTGACTTGACCCGGTAGCCGACCGAGATGATCACGTCCAGGTTGTAGTGCTCCACCTGGTAGGTCTTACCGTCGGCAGCAGTATGTGCAAATTTTGCACATACTGAATCTGCCTCCAACTCTCCCTCATTGAAGACGTTGCGGAGGTGCCGGGAAATCACCGAACGCTCGCGGCCGAACAGCTCGGCCATCTGCTCCTGACGCAGCCACACCGTTTCGCCTGCCAACCGCACCTCCGTCACGGCCGACCCGTCTTCAGCCTTATAGATGAGGATCTCGTTGGTGTCGTTCGTGCTCATGCCGGCTCCTGATTCAAGCCACCATCATAATTCACGCGCCCACGATTGCACCCGCCACGCCCCTGAGATCAGCACCAAGTAGCAGGTGAGCCGCAAGCACAGCCCGGGCTGCTACCGTAGCGCGTCGAAATTCCCTCCAAAACATTTGACGGGGCTGAGCCCTTCCCCACAAGCGGTCGTGGGTGGTCCGTCATTGAGGTCTCTTTGGTGATGCGAACGGGCGTGCCGACATCGTGAGTTGGGACATGTTGCGGTGGGCGTTGTCGCTGCTGGGCTGACGCAGCGGGGCGGCACTCGGCTGATCTGTATGCCTGAATGGCGCATCATCGGCCGAAGCTGTCGTTCGGCGCTTAGCTCTCGAATTACCGATATCGACCCAAAGGCGACGTTCGGGACTTTCGAAAGCGGACCTTCAGCGTTTGAAATAAGCGGCGCCGTTAGGCGTCCGCTTGATTGATGGGTTGGCGTTATCCAACGGGTACGCACCTTCCCAGCGCGTATGCCAGGCCGTGAAGTCGAAGTTGTCCCTGTAACCGACTACGGCCGTGGCGGTCTCGACGATTAGGCGGTCTAAATCCTGCATGACATCTCCGCCTGTGAGTACACCGACGATTGTTCCCCCGGTACCCGGTCCGCCAGGTTCGTGCTTCGCCCAGTGGAACTTGTACCTTTCGCGTATGTATGCCTTGATATGGGCAGCGGCTCCACCTTTGCCGAAATGCTTGAACGGGTAGAACTCCGCGAGCTTCAACCAGATAATTTCGTAGAAGTCCACGACGTCGTACGTGGACTTGCGCATCTCAATGGTGACACCAGAGTCCCATCCCGGTTGTGCGATTCGATGTGCAATTGCCTTGAGTTCCGGGAGTGACTCAAAAAGGCGGACATCAGTAGGTTCGTCCAGCGAGCGTCGAATGTAGTCGTCTGGGAGTTCGTCCTTGAACTCCGCTGGGAGTGACTGTTCGGCTATTTTGTCGTTCCGCCTGTGAAGGGTAATTGCTGCGAGGGCGAAGGCAAATGCCAGGGCACCGGAACCTGCTGCATACGAGTAGTCTTTGATGGACAAGAAATACCAAAGGGCACCGGTTGCAAATATCCCGGAAGTCCACCAGCAGGTTTGGATCACCCAATCAGGTATTGTGAGATTCATGACGCCCAACAGTGGTTATACGGACGCAGGGGGCGGTATAACAATTGATATTGCTGACACCGGAATTGTTGCCCGAACCTCATTATTTTCAGTCACTTGAAATATTTTCTGTCAGTATAATAACTTCAATATGCCGGACAACTACCGGCGTGCAATGTCTGATTTGGGAATGGGTAACCCGCTTGTGGCCGACAGCAGCAGTTGCCAGCATGGTAATCCAACGACCGCTCCGGCCGACAACTTACCGCTCGTCCATCTGCCGTCCTTTCGCCTCAGACCCTTCCCGAACGCAATGCGGTGCCACCTCGTCCCCAGCCCTTAAAACCCCATGCCTGCGCTGACGGAGGTTTGCACTTTTCCCGGCTAGGCAACCCAACAAGCTCAGATCGAAATTTTCCTTCCCGCCGGGTTTGCTGCCACGCGCGAGCCCCCACCAACGTACAGGGGTGCAGGGGGCGACTTTGCCAAATCCATACCCCGCTGCATGTGCCCATCCAACCCGTAGATACGTCAAACAACGTATTGGGCCGCCCGCCCCTCCCTCCCGACAATGCACCGCAACATCCAGTGCAACCAGCCTCAACGGGAGATTCACGCCATGAGACACGGAGATATTTCCAGCAGCAAGGACTGCGTCGGCGTCGCCGTCGTCAACTACAAGATGCCGCGCCTGCACACCAAGGCGGAGGTGCTCGACAACGCCCGCAGGATCGCCGACATGGTGGTGGGCATGAAGCAGGGCCTGCCGGGCATGGACCTGGTGATCTTCCCCGAGTACTCCACCCACGGGATCATGTACGACGCCCAGGAGATGTACGACACCGCGGCCACCGTGCCCGGCGAGGAGACGGAAATCTTCGCCGCGGCCTGCCGCAAGGCCAAGGTGTGGGGGGTGTTCTCGCTGACCGGCGAACGCCACGAGGAGCACCCGAACAAGGCCCCCTACAACACCCTGATCCTGATGAACGACAAGGGCGAGATCGTGCAGAAGTACCGCAAGATCATGCCCTGGGTGCCCATCGAGGGCTGGTATCCGGGCGACTGCACCTACGTCTCGGAAGGCCCCAAGGGCATGAAGATCAGCCTCATCATCTGCGACGACGGCAACTACCCGGAGATCTGGCGCGACTGCGCGATGAAGGGCGCGGAGCTGATCGTGCGCTGCCAGGGCTACATGTACCCGGCCAAGGAGCAGCAGGTGATGGTCGCCAAGACCATGGCATGGATGAACAACTGCTACGTGGCGGTGGCCAACGCCACCGGCTTCGACGGCGTGTATTCCTACTTCGGCCACTCGGCCATCGTCGGCTTCGACGGCCGCACCCTGGGCGAATGCGGCGAGGAGGACATGGGCGTGCAGTACGCGGAGCTGTCCACCAGCCTGATCCGCGACTTCCGCAAGAACGCCCAGTCGCAGAACCACCTGTTCAAGCTGCTGCACCGGGGCTACACCGGCAAGATCAACTCCGGCGAAGCGCCCACCGGGGTGGCCGCCTGCCCCTACGGGTTCTACGGCGAGTGGATCAAGGACCCGGAAGGCACGCGCAAGAAGGTGGAGGCGATCACGCGCAGCACGGTCGGCACCGAGGAGTGCCCCATCGAAGGCATTCCCCACACGGCGCCGACCCACCGCTGATGAACCTCGCCGACCTGCGCTTCGCGGCCGAGCCCTACTACCGCCCGGTGGGCCACGAAGTCGCCCTCTTCGAGCACGCCCACGCCCACCGCCTGCCGGTGATGCTCAAGGGCCCCACCGGCTGCGGCAAGACCCGCTTCGTGGAGCACATGGCCTGGCGGCTGGGCAAGCCGCTGATCACCGTGGCCTGCAACGAGGACGTGACCGCGGCGGACCTGGTCGGCCGTTTCCTGCTGGACGCGGACGGCACCCGCTGGCACGACGGCCCGCTCACCGTGGCTGTGCGCCAAGGGGCGATGATCTACCTGGACGAGGTGGTGGAGGCGCGCCCGGACACCACCGTGGTGCTGCACCCGCTCACCGATGCGCGCCGCATCCTGCCCCTGGACCGCAAGGGCGAGACCGTGACCGCGCACCCGGACTTCCACTTGGTCGTCTCCTACAACCCCGGCTACCAGGCCGCCGGCAAGGGCCTCAAGCCCTCCACCCGGCAGCGCTTCGCGGCGCTGGAGTTCGACTACCCGGATGAAGCGGCGGAAACGGAGATCGTCGCCCACGAGGCCGGCATCGACCGGACGCTGGCCGCCACCCTGGTGCGCATCGCCGGGCGCTCCCGGGCGCTGCGCGCCCGCGGGCTGGACGAAGGCATCTCCACGCGCATGCTGATCTACGCCGGCGTGCTGATCCGCGACGGCATGCCCGCGGCCGAGAGCTGCCGTATGGCCATGACCGACCCCATCACCGACGACGCGGACCTGCGCCAGGCCCTGCGCGACATCGTGGATGCCTGCCTGCCCTGATCCGGCCGCCGCGCCATGACCCGCAGCGACGAAGCCCTCGCCCACCTGCTGGGCGCCTTCGCCGGCCGGCCCGTGGCCCTGCAGCGCCCGCCCGACCTCGCCCCCGGCGCGCCCGCGGTGCTGCGCCGGGACGCCCTGCTGCTCGCGCCGCCCCCGCCCGGCATGGATGCGGACGCCTGGGCGCACGCCGCCGTGCTCCACGCCGCCGCCCATCTGCGCCATTCGCCCCCCGGCCGCCCCGTGGGCCGGCGCAAGACCATGAGCCTGGCGCTCGCCTCCACCATCGAGGATGCCCGGGTCGAGCGCCTGGCCGGCCGGCGCTACCCCGGCTTGCTGCGCGCGCTGCGGGCGGCCGGGCCACCCCCGCCGGACGCCGCCGCCAGCCTGGCCGACCGCCTCGCTCAACTGCATGCGGTGCTGCGCGATCCTTCCCTGCCGGCCACGGATTTCTGGCTCGCCAAGGCCCGCCGCCTGTTCGAGGACATCGCCGCCGGCCCCGGCGTCGCGGACGCGGCGGCCTTCGACCCGCTGGTGACCGCGCTGGTCCGCGACCTGGGCCAGATGCGGCAACGCATGAACATCCACGGCGAAGCCCCCGCCAGCCCCTACGGGGACGACCACAGCTATCTGTGGAACTACGGCCGCGCCGCCGAGGATGAGGCGCTGGAGCTGCGCACCGCCGCCCCGCCACCGGCCGACGCCGGGGGACCGCCTCCACCCGCCGACGCCCCGGCCGCAGGCGACTGGACCCGACTCCCCGCCGAGACCTTCGACTACCCCGAGTGGCACGCCCGCATCGGCCAGTTACGCCGGGACTGGTGCACGGTCTTCGAACACCGCCTGCCCCCGCTGCCCGCCGGCGTGCCCGTCCGCGAGCGCCGCGCCGGCCGCGGACGGCTGGACCGCTCCCGCCGCCTGCGCAACCAGTGGGAAGGGGAGGACTTCGACCTGGACGCCGCCATCGAACAGCGCCTGGACCTGCGCCTGGGCTGCACCCCGGCGCGGGGCGCCCACGTGAGCCCCGGCCGCAGCCGGGAAGCCGCGGCCATCCTGCTGCTGATCGACCTGTCGGCCTCGGTCGCCGATGCGGCGGGCAACGGCCTGCGCGTGCTCGACCTGGTGGCCGAAGCCGCCGCCGCCCTGGTGGCCGCCGCCACTGCGGCCGGCGAACGCGTGGCGGTGCACGGCTTCTGTTCGGACGGCCGCAGCCGGGTGGACTACCTGGAACTCGCCGCCTTCGGCACCACCGACGCCGCGGCGGTCGCCGACCGCGTGCGCTCCGCCGGCGCCCGCCACTCCACCCGGCTGGGCGCCGCGCTGCGCCACGCCGCAAGCCGTCTGAGGGAAGAAACCGCGCCGCGGCGGCACATCGTCGTACTGGGTGACGCCCAACCCTCCGACATCGACGTCTTCGACGACCTCCATCTGCCGGAGGACGCCGCGGTCGCGGTCCGCTGCGCGCGCCGCGACCGCCTCGGCGTGGCCTGCCTGGCCTTCGCCGTGGACGGCGACGACCGCATCCCGGTGGGCATCTTCGGCCGCGGGGCCACCGTCACCGCGGACGACCCCGCCACCCTGTCCTTTGCGCTGGCCCGTCTGCGGCGGAAGCTCGCCTTCGGGTAGGGCGGAAGGCGCCGGTATCACGCCATCAATGGAAGGGGGGTCGCGGCACTCACCGCCAGCGCTGGCTGCGGGCCATCACCACCAGGAAGACTTCCCGCAGGAAGAGCGCAAGCGAAACGATCATCGCCCCCATGGCACCGACGAAGAGCACCGCCACGCTGGGGGCCACGCTGAAGCTGACGACGGTGCCGAGGAAGGCCACCGCCACCACCAGGCAGACCAGCAGCGCCCCCAGCACGGCGAAGAACATGGCGTGGTAGATGTGGCGGCCGCGCCGGTGGAGCAGGGCGAGTTCTTCCACGTCGTCCACCGGCTCTTCGGGCGCCGCGGCGGCCAGGCGGCCGTTGAGCACGCGGCGGCGGTCCACGATGCGCGACAGCCGGCCGCTCAGCACGTTGATGAGCGTGGCGATGGCGGTCAGCAGGAAGACCGGTGCGACCGCAAGCTGGATGGCATGGGTGATGTCAGCGATCTGGGTCGGCATGGCGCGGGCAAGCAGAAGTGGGCATGGCGCGCAATGTACCCGATAGCCCGAACGGGAGGTATGGCGGCCAGCGGGCGCTTCCTGCAGCGGCACGCCCCCGCCCCTTTCATTCCGGCCGCCATGCCCGGACACGACGCCGCGAAACGCCCACGACCAGCGCGATGCCGGCCACCAGCAGCAGGCCATTGACGACCCGGGCCGCCGGCAGTCCGGCCGGCCAGGACAGCGCATGGCCACAGGCCAGGCCGGCCAGCAACAGGCCGCCGCCGACCCGCAGTCGGTGACCGCAGCGCCATTCGTCGCGGCCGCGCACAGCGAGCAGGGCGGTACCCAGCGTCACCGCCCAGTAGACGGCCAGCGGCAGGACGTGGTCGGCGGTGCCGGCCAGGAGCGCGACCAGCGCCGCCGCCGCATAGGCCGGCAACTGCCCCCAGACCAGCGCCGTCCACAGCCTTTCCGCCGCCGGCAACGGACGCCCCTGGCCGCGGCGACGGGCCAGCCACAGCATCGGCCCGGTGGCGACGACGAGACACATGCCGAGGCCCAGCGCGACGTAGATCAGCTTCAGGCCGATGCCGCCGTAGGTGCCGAAATGCAGCGGCTGCAGCATCCCGTAGATGCGCATGCCGACGCTGCCGTCGGTGAAACCGGCCTTGGCCAGGAAATTCCCCTGCCCGTCGAAGGTCCAGCGTTCGTTGCGGGCCAGGTGGCGGGGCTCGGCGGTAGCGATGGAAACGAGCTGGCCGGCCGTGCCGACATGCTGGAAGACGACGCTGGTGATCGTCGCACCGGGCGTGCTCCGCTCGATTTCCCGCAGCATCGGCACGGTCTCCGGCAGTGGCGCCGCGGCATGGTCGCTGCCCGGCTGCGGCCCGAGCAGCGCCGCGACCGCCCTGTCCTGGTCGCCCTGGTAGGCGGCCAGCGCCAGCAGCATGACGATCAACCCGGCCAGACCGAGCAGCGAACCGGTCAGCGACACGATCAGGTGGAAGGGCAAGGCCCAGACGCCGATGCGGTTGTGCAGGTCGGCAAGGCTCACCCGGCGCGAACCGCCCCGGCGCAGGCGGAAGGCGTCGCGGAAGATGCGGCGATGCGCGAGCAGGCCGGACAACAGGCTGGCCAGCAGCAGCGTGCCGACCGCGCCGACCGCCCAGGCACCGTAAGGCGCCGGCAGATGGAGATGGTAATGATGGTCACGCAGGAAGCGCGTCCACGGCGTCCGCGGCGGCGCCTGCAGACGGCCTTCGGCGTCGGCCAGCCATTCCAGTTCGACCGGCGCCCCGGGGCCGTCATGCTCGCCGAGTGCGAATACGCGCAGCCAGGGCAGTTCCGGAGTCGGGCCGAAGACGAACAGATCGTGATCGGCGCCCCCGGCGCGCGCCTCGGCAAAGGCGGCCGCGGCGACGCGGGCGTACAGCCCGGCGGCGGCGCTGTTCACCCGGGGCGCCGACGGCGCCTCCCATTGGGCGAACTCGTCCGCCAGCACGCTCAGCGTGCCGCTGACGCAGACCAGGTAGATCAAGGCTGCGAACACGATGCCCAGCCACTGGTGCGCCCCCAGCACGGCCTTGGTGAAGCTGCCCGGAATCGGGCTTGACAGCGGCATTTCCCCTTCCTTCAACGTCCGAGCACCACCGCCGCGGCCGCCCCGGTGGCCAGCACGAAGGCCAGCGTCGTCACGCCCGGACGCCGCAGCGCGATCGTCGCCACGATCATCGCCGCCCACAGAGACGGCACCGCCAGCCCACCGACGATCAGCCGGGTCTGCTCCTGGAAGGGCGCTTCGAGCGCGACCAGCAGGCCGAGCGACAGAGCCGCGACGAAGGCCAGCGGACCGGCGAGCAGGCAGTAGGCCACGGCCCGCCACCGGCGTGCCGGACGCTTCCCGGCCATCGCCTGCGGCGGCGGCCGCTCGCGCACGGCCCGCGCCGGCTGGCGTTCGCTCCGCGTCAGCAGGAAGGCGAGGGCCAGCAGCGAGCCGCTTTCGAACGCCAGCGCGGTGCCGATTTCGGCGCCGAAGGCCGAGATCCACAGCCCGGTCGAAGCCCCCCAGGCACACAGCACCGCCACGGCCGCCGGAACGCGCCTGCGGCCGCCGCGCCAGGCCCGCCACGCGATGAGCAGCCCGACCAGGGACAAGGCGACGGCGGCGACAACCGCCGCGACGGCCGGAACATTCATCCGCCAGCCCGTCAGAACTGGTACTTCAGGCGCAAGCTGGCGTTGCGCGGCTCCTGCCAGAAGATTTCCAGGCCGCTTTCGGGCGGCGAGAAGTATTTCTCATCGAGCACGTTATTGACATTGAGCTGCAGCGACCATTGCTTGTCGATCTCGTAACGCGCCATCAGATCGACGACGGAATAGGCTTTCTGCTCCAGCTTCTTGCCGGTCAGGAACAGCGCATCCGCGTAGGTCCGGCTCTGCCAGCGGACGCCGCCGCCGACGGTGAGCCCGTTCCACGCGCCGGGCAGGCGGTAGCTGGTGAAGGCATTGAACTGCTGGCGCGGTATCAGGGAATTGACGTCGGTGCCGCCGGCATCCTTGGCCCGGAACTTGGCATAGCCGATGCTCGCGTTCCAGCCCGGCCGGATCTCACCGGCGATCTCGACCTCGAACCCCTCGCTGACCACCCCGTCCACTTCGGCATAGGCGGTCTGTGGCGGGGTGATGCCGGAAATATAGCCGTTAACCTTGGCCACGTTCTCCTGCTGCATCTTGAACACCGACAGGCTGGCGTTCAGGCGATTGTCGAAGAAGGCGCCTTTCAGGCCGACCTCGCGCGTGTTGCCCTCGACCGGCGCCAGTTGCTTGTTGCTCGCATCGCGCTTGCTTTGCGGCTCGAAGATGGTGGTATAGCTGGCATAGGCCGACAGGTTGCGGGTCAGGTCGAAGACCAGGCCGGCGTAGGGAATCACCTCGTTCTCGGCCTTGAAATCGTTGTAGCGGTTCTTGTAATCGACGACGCCGTAGTCGATCACGCGGGTGCCGAGGATCAGCTTGAGCGGTTCGGCAAGGGAAAACCGGCCGGCCAGAAACCACGCCTTCTGCGTGACCTTCTGGTCGATGTAGGTGCCGCCGCTGCCCACCGGATAGGTCCAGACCGGCTCGTAGCCGCTACCGTCCCAGGTGTACAGATTCGGCGCAGGGAAGACCAAGGTACTGGTATTGCCCGGATTGCCGACCGTCGTCAGACGTTCGTCGGAATGGTCGTAGCCGAAGGCCACTTGATGATCGCGGCCGAACAACTGGAATTCGCCTTCGACCTGGACGTTGACGTCTTCCTTGGTGTTATCGACGTAATAAAGCCCGGCATACCCCGACATCGGCATGCTGTAAGTGAAACCGGGGAACAGTTCCATATGGATGAAGGACGTCCCGAGCACCGGATGGAGGGAACCATACTGGTAGAAATTGGCGATCTTCGCCTCCGAATTGCGGTCGCCCCGGGTATAGCCGGCCTTCACCCGCCAGCCGTTGCCGAAGTCGTGCTCGCCGCGGACGAACCAGTTGGTGTAGTCGGCATCCCAGTACGACCACTCCGGCGCCGTGGTCATGCTGCGGCGCCAGTTCGACTGGACGGCATCGTTGGCGTTGGTGGCGAGCCAGCCGGGAATGCCGCCCCAGGTCGGGCTGTCGGTATGGTTGTCCTGATGGCTGATCCCGGCCGCCAGCAGCGAGCGGTCGCCGATGTCCTGCTCGACCGTGGCGTAGAAGATCTGCTCCCGGTTCTTCAGGCGATCGATGTAGCTCTTGCCCTCGTCGTAATCGGCGACGAAGCGCACCCGGGTCGAGCCGCTGCCGGTCAGGGGCGTGCTGACGTCCGCCGTCACGCCGCGTTGCGACCAGCTCCCGACCTCGGCCGAGACCGAACCCTTGAACACCCTGCTGTCCGCCCGCTTGCGCACCATGTTGATGACCGCCGACGGATTGCCGACGCCGGTCATCAGGCCGTCCGAACCGCGCAGGATCTCGACGCGGTCGTAGATCGCCGTGTTGCTGAACACCTCGCCGGCGCTCCATTGTTCATCGATGCCGGTGGGCGCGCCGTCGATCAGATAGTTGGTGATGTTGAAACCCCGCGCGAACAGGCTGCCGCGGTTGCTTTCGTAGCGATTCAGCGACAGTCCAGTCGCCTGCTCGATGACGTCGAACAAGCGGTCGATCTTGCGGTCCTCGATCAACTGGCTGCTGATGATGCTGATCGACTGCGGCGTATCGCGCAGGGTTGCGTTGAACGGCAGCGCCGTAGTGCCGACGTTGCTGCCGTAGCGGCCGCTGCCCTCGGTGGTGGCGTTGCGTTCGACGGAGGCGGTGACGGTCACCGGCGCCAGCATCGCTCCGGAGTCATCCGTCGCCGCGGCCCTGATCACGATGGCCGGGCCTTCCTGCGTCGCCACCAGGCCGCTGCCGGCGAGCAGTTGATCGACCGCCTCGCGCGGCGTCAGCTTGCCGGCAACGGCCGGAGCGGTCTTGCCGGCGACCAGCGCCGGCGGGAACAGCAGTTGCAAATCGGCCTGGCGGGCAAGTTCATTGAGCGCCTGACCAAGCGGCTGCGCCGCGATCGAAACCTCGACCGGCGCGACGCCGGCCGTCTGGGCCATCAACGGACCAGGGCCTGCGGCGAGAAGAATGGCCAGGGCCAGGGAGGCGATGGAAGAACCCGATTGCTGCATGCGTCGATCTCCGAACAGTAGTGCAAACGATAATCACTACTGTTGAAGTCGCATGAGCCGGCCGAACCCTCATGTCGGCGGGAAAGTTTTTTTTGCGCCCGGTGCCAGTTCAATCCACGCCGACGATCTCGACCATCTCGCCCCGCCGTTCCAGCCTGACCGGCAGCAGCAGCGGCAGCGTGCGGGCAAAGGCGGCGGTCTGCCGCAGGTCAAAGCTGCCGCCCAGGCGCAACGCGGCGACCTCCGGATCGCGCACGACCAGTCCGGTACGGCCGTAGCGCTCGAACTCGGCCAGCGCCTCGGCCAGCGGCGTGTCGTCGAAGCTGACGCGGTCGCTGCGCCAGGCGCCGACACCCGCGGCGGGCAAACTGACGACCTCGGCCAGGCGCCCCCCGTCATCGACGGTGACCCCCTGCCCGGCGCCCAGCGCCACGCTGGCCCCACCGACCGGCATGATGTTCCGGCCGGCAACCCGGACGTCGCCCGATTCGACGGAGACGACCGTTTTCCCGGCGGCGAGCCCGACCTGGGTATGGCGCACCGAAAAACGGGTGCCGACGACGGTGATGCGGGAAGCGCCGGCAAGCACGGCGAAGGGCCGGTCGCGGTCGCCCTGCACGGTAAACATCACCTGGCCGTCGGCCAGGCGGACTTCGCGGCGCTGCCGGTAGAGGCGAACCTCGACATGCGTGGTGGTGTCGAGTTGCAGCACGCTGCCGTCGGGCAATTCGACATCGCGCTGCTGGCCCCGCCCGGTCGTATAGCTGGCGGTGAACACCGGCGGGTCGAACCACTGCCCCCAGCCCAGCCAGGCGCCGCCGGCGACGACGAGAACGGCGGCGGCCGCGGCCAGTTGCCGGGCAAGACCGCCGAACGCCCCGGTCCACGGCCGGCGGCGGCCCGCCGCCGACAGCCCGGCGGGGACGGCCTGGGCATGCGGACGGGCGGCAGCGTCGGCCAGGCCGGCGCGGAGCGTGCGCACGGCCTCCTCCGGCAGGGCGCGCACCCTTTCGAGGCTCCGCTCCATGCCCGCGTAGGCCCGCCCGTGCGCCGGATCGGCATTCAGCCAGGCCGCGAACTCGGCCGCGGCCGCCGCGTCGAGGCCGCCATGACTGCGCGTGGCCCACATCGCGGCCTCCCGGTCGACCGCACTCCACTGCTCGACATCGTCGTCGAACATACAGACATCGGCGTCATGCGGAGGCATCGTTTCGGCCATCGGAAAGCATGGGGATTTCATCGGTTATGGCACATATCGTCGCATGAAAGGGACACCGGCCCCAATCGCCGGAAAAGCGGAATCATGTCTTCCGGCCGTCCTTCCGCCCTTCCGCAAGCTGCCCCGGCACGCCTTCGAGCTGGCGCTCGCAGGCGCGGCAGGCCAGACGGCCCCTGGCGACGTGCTTCTCGACCATGCTCACCGTCATGCCCAGCAATTCCCCGATCTGCGCATAGGGCAGATTGTCGAAGACATGCAGCATGAACACCTCGCGGCAGCGCGGCGGCAGCCCGGCAATCGCCGTCATGTAGGCGGCGACCGCCTGCTTCGAGGCCAGGATCGCTTCCGGCTGCTGCTGCACCGGCAACGCCGGCTGCCCGGCCTCCTCCAGAATCTCCAAGGTTTCGTGCGCCCGCACCTGGCCGCGCCGGTACTGGTCGACCATCACATGGCGCGCGGTCTGGAACAGCAGTGCCCGCGGCTCCAGAACCGGCGTCCCCGCCTGCTCGACGGCCAGAAAACGCGCATAGCTTTCCTGGACGACATCGGCCGCAGTCTCCCGATCCTTGATGATGCGGGCACAAAAATTCAGCAGCTCTCGGTAGTAACGGGTGATCACGAAATATCCAGCAGCTCGGCGTGAGTGAATCGAACGGCAGGCTGGCTGGAGATATGGCTGACCTGATCAAATCAAAAAGAATCAATCAAATAGCTATTTGCTGAACGTACCGGACGTACTCATGCTTGAATCCCACAGACCATTCGCAAAGTCGGCGAGCCAACACTACTTTCGGGAAAGTCAGGACTGTTGAACGATAATCGTTCTCTATTGTTGCATCGACTCTTGTGGTTGGCAAACCGGCGGCGCGGGTCGAGCGGCCAGGCCGCCCTGGGCGGCCGTTCATGCAACGGGGGGACGCGGTATCGCGCCCGTCCCCTCGCAGGGCTTACAGCAACACCCGCTCGATCCCGCCGCTGTTGGCCCGCGCCACGTAGTCCGGCAGCCAGTTCTCGCCCAGGATGTGCTTCGCCAGTTCCACCACGATGTAGTCCGGCTCCACGCCGCCCGCGTCGTTGGCGTAGCGGTGCAGGCCCTGCAGGCAGCTCGGGCAGGAGGTGAGGATCTTCACCCGGGCGTCCGCGTCGCCGTCGCGCAGCTTGGCCGCGCCCTTCTCGATCTCTTCCTGCTTGCGGAAGCGCACCTGGGTGGAGATGTCGGGGCGCGCCACCGCCAGGGTGCCGGATTCGCCGCAGCAGCGGTCGGAGAGGTCCACCCGCGTGCCCATCAGCTCGTTGGCCACCTTGATGCCCTGGTACTGCTTCATGGGCGTGTGGCAGGGCTCGTGGTACATGTATTTGGCGCCTTGCACGCCGTCCAGCTTCACGCCCTTCTCCATCAGGTACTCGTGGATGTCGAGCAGGCGGCAACCGGGGAAGATCTTCTCGAATTCGTACTTCTGCAACTGGTCCATGCAGGTGCCGCAGGACACGATCACGGTCTTGATGTCGAGGTAGTTCAGCGTATTGGCGACGCGGTGGAAGAGCACGCGGTTGTCGGTGGTGATCTTCTGGCCCTTGTCTTCCTCGCCGGCCGCGGTCTGGGGGTAGCCGCAGCACAGATACCCCGGCGGCAACACGGTCTGGGCGCCCACGTGGTAGAGCATGGCCTGGGTCGCCAGCCCCACCTGGCTGAACAGGCGCTCCGAGCCGCAGCCGGGGAAGTAGAACACCGCATCCGTGTCACCGTTGGCCTTGCGCGGATCGCGGATCACCGGGATGACCTTGTCGTCCTCGATGTCCAGCAGCGCGCGGCTGGTCTTCTTGGGCAGGTTGCCCGGCATGGGCTTGTTGATGAAGTGGATGACCTGCGCCTTCAGCGCAGGCTTGCCCAGCGTGGCCGGCGGCGCCTTGACCTGGGGCTGCACCAGGCCCAGCTTCTTGCCCAGGTCGTGGGCGAAGCGCTGCGCCTTGTAGCCCCAGCCGATCATGCCGGTGCGGATCAGCTTGATCGTGGCCGGGTCCTTGATGGTGAGGAAGGCCATGGCCGCGGCCTTGCCGGGGTTGAAGGACTTCTTGCCCTGCTTGCGCAGCAGGTTGCGCATCTTGATCGACACGTCGCCGAAGTCGATGTCCACCGGGCAGGGTTTCTCGCACTTGTGGCACACGGTGCAGTGGTCGGCCACATCCTCGAACTCGGCCCAGTGCGCCAGCGACACGCCGCGGCGGGTTTGCTCTTCGTACAGGAAGGCTTCCACCAGCAGCGAGGTGCTGAGAATCTTGTTGCGCGGCGAGTAGAGCAGGTTGGCGCGCGGCACGTGGGTGGAGCACACCGGCTTGCACTTGCCGCAGCGCAGGCAGTCCTTGATGTCGTGCGCGATGTCGCCGATCTCGGTCTGCTCCATGATGAGGGACTCGTGCCCCATCAGGTTGAAGCTGGGGGTGTAGGCGTTGGCGAGGTTGCCGCCCTTCATCAGCTTGCCGCGGTTGAAGCGGCCGTCCGGGTCCACCTTCTGCTTGTAGGCCCAGAAGTTGGCCATCTCGGCTTCGGTGAGGTAGTCGAGCTTGGTGATGCCGATGCCGTGCTCGCCGGAGATCACCCCGTCCAGGCTGCGCGCCAGCGCCATGATGCGGTCCACCGCGCGGTTGGCGGTCTGCAGCATCTCGTAGTGGTCGGAGTTCACCGGGATGTTGGTGTGCACGTTGCCGTCGCCGGCGTGCATGTGCAGGGCGACGAACACGCGGCCGCGCAGCACCTGCTTGTGCAGTTCCACGATCTTCGCCAGCACGGGGCGGAAGAGCACGCCGTCGAAGATCTTGTCCAGGCGCGGCTTGAGTTCCTCCTTCCACGACACGCGGATGGAGTAGTCCTGCAGGCGGTGGAAGAGCCTCGGGTTTTCAGCCCGGTTGGTCAGTTCGCCCGCCACCACGCCGTAGGACGCGAAGCGCGTCTCGGCCTCGGCCAGCGGCAGGTCCAGGTTGTCCAGCAGCCATTCCCAGCGCAGGCGCACCGCCTCCACGTAGTTCAGCGCCGCGTCGCGGCGGTCGCCGATGAGTTCGTCGGCGGAGAGGTTGGCGTCGCCCTGGTCCAGGGGCAGCTCGCCAGCGAGGAAACCGGCCAGCGTCTCGCACAGTTCCAGCTTGTTACGGATGGAGAGCTCGATGTTGATGCGCTCGATGCCGTCGCAGTATTCGCCCATGCGCGGCAGCGGGATGACCACGTCCTCGTTGATCTTGAAGGCGTTGGTGTGGCGCGAGATGGCCGCGGTGCGCGAGCGCTCCAGCCAGAAGCGCTTGCGCTGCTCGGGGCTGACGGCGATGAAGCCCTCGGCGCCGCGCACGTTGGTCATGCGCACCACTTCGGAGGCGGCGGTCATCACCGCGTCCTCGTCGAAGCCGACGATGTCGCCGATCAGCACCATCTTGGGCCGGCCGTGGCGCTTGGCCTTGGTGGTGTAGCCCACCGCCTTCACGTAGCGCTCGTCCATGTGCTCCAGGCCGGCGAGCTGCACGCCCGCGGCGTGGCCCGCGCCGCCCGGCTTGAACCAGTCCGTGATCTCGACGATGGCCGGCACCGCCTCGCGTACCTGGCCGAAGAATTCCAGGCAGACGGTGCGGGTGACGGGCGGCATCTTGTGCAGCACCCAGCGCGCGGCCACGATGAGGCCGTCGGTGCCTTCCTTCTGCACCCCCGGCACGCCGCCGAGGAACTTGTCGGTGACGTCCTTGCCCAGCCCGTCCTTGCGGCACGCCGCGCCCGGCATGGCGAGGATTTCCTCGCCCAGCGGCGCGTAGCTCAGGCCGTCGAAGCGGCGCAGGCGGAAATGCACCGTCTCCTGTTCGTGGATCTTGCCGAAGTTGTGGCCCAGGCGCTCCACTTCCAGCCAGTTGCCGTCCGGCGTGACCATCTTCCACCACGCCAGGTTGTCCAGCGCGGTGCCCCACAGCACGGCCTTCTTGCCGCCGGCGTTCATGGCGATGTTGCCGCCGATGCAGGAGGCGCTGGCGGACGTCGGGTCCACGGCGAACACGCGCCCGGCCGCCGACGCGGCCTCCGCCACGCGCTCGGTCACCACCCCGGCGCCGGTGCGGATGGTGGCGTAGGGCTGAGCCATGGGGCCGTTCACGCCGGGCAGCACGATCTCTTCCACCGCGCCGATGCCGATCAGCTTTTCGGTGTTGATGACCACGGAGCTCGCGTCCAGCGGCACCGCGCCGCCGGTGTAGCCGGTGCCGCCGCCGCGCGGGATGATGGTCAGCCCCAGCTCGATACAGGCGCGCACCAGGGGCGCCATCTCGTCCTCGGTGTCCGGGTAGAGCACGACGAAGGGGTATTCCACGCGCCAGTCGGTGGCGTCGGTGACGTGGCTGACGCGGGCGTGGCCGTCGAAGCATACGTTGTCGCGCCGGGTGTGGCGGGTGAGCGCCTTCAGCACCGACTTGCGGCGGCGCGCGGTGTCGAGGAACCAGCGCTCGAAGTCGTCCACCGCCTCGCGGGCGCGTGCGATCAGCAGTTCGACGCGGTCGTTGCCCTGGCGGCGCTTCTCGACCTCGTTCAGGCGATGGTTGAGCGCGCCCACCAGGGCCTCGCGGCGCTCGCGGCTGGCGAGGAGGTCGTCTTCCAGGTAGGGGTTGCGGCGCACCACCCAGATGTCGCCCAGCACCTCGTAGAGCATGCGGGCGGAACGCCCGGTGACCCGCTCGGCGCGCAGTTCGTCCAGCACTTCCCAGGCCTCGGCGCCGAGCAGGCGGATGACGATCTCGCGATCCGAGAACGAGGTGTAGTTATATGGAATTTCTCGCAGGCGTTGGGTCATTGGCGCACCGGGCAGACTGCTGCAGGGAAACGCTCGATTTTAGCGAAGCGCGGTGCACCATGCAGCAAAAATCAAGACCTTATCGAACGCAGGGGCATGGGGGGACACCCTGCAGCGGGTGGACTGCCGCGCCGCCGCGGCGTTCGCCCGCGGTTCAGCGCAGCGCCGCGTTGAGGGCGATCTCCACCCGCCAGCCCGGCCGCGCCAGTCCGGCCACCCGCACGCAGGCGCGCGCCGGCGCGCAGCCGTCGGGCAGCCAGGCGTCCCACACCTCGTTCATGCCGTCATAGTCGGCCATGTCCACGAGGTAGATGGTGGCCATCAGGATGCGCGACTTGTCGCTGCCCGCGTCCTGCAGCAGGCGTTCGAGGCCGGCCAGGGTTTCGCGGGTCTGGGTGCGGATGTCGGCGTCCGTGCTGGCGGGCACTTCGACCACGTAAACGACTCCGGCGTGGGCGACGGAGTCGGCGTAGCGGGCCGTGGTGCCGCGGCGCTGGATGTCGGTCATGGCGGCGGGCGGAAACGGTGGGCGGGCCGGCGTCAGCCCGCCCGCGGGGGCAGCGGCCGGTTCAGGGCCGGGTGCTGAGGTAGTCCACGACGGCGTCGATGTTGCGCTCGCCCAGTTGCATCACCGCGGCGGTCATGGGCGCGTAGAAGCGTTCGCCCGACTGGGTCAGGTAGCGCTTCAGGCTGAGCCTGAGGTATTCGGGCTGCTGCCCGGCGAGGCGGGGAAAGTCCTTCGCGCCGTGGGCATCGCCCATGTGGCAGCGCGCGCAGTGCTGCAGGAAGAGCTTTTCGCCGGCGGCCGCGCGCGGGCCCGGCGCGGCGAACGGCGGCACCGGCCGGGTGGAGTACATCAGCGCGATGGAGGCCTTCTCGCGTTCGTTCAGCACCTTCATCAGCCCCTGCATGAACTCGTCCTTGCGCAAACCGGAGAGGAAGGCCTCGATCTGGTTCAGCACATAGACCGGGTGCTGGCCGGCCAGGTTGGGCACGTTGGGAAATTTGCTGATGCCGGCTTCGCCGTGACAGTTGGCACAGAAGAAGGCCGCCTTGCCGCCCTCGGCGGCCAGGGTTTCCTGCAGCGCCCGGTCGGAATCCGCCCGGGCGAGCAGTTCGGCGGCGGTCTCCGCAGCGGCGGACGCGCTCCCCACGGCCAAGCCCACCGCCGCCAGGTAACGCACGAAACAAGACCATGCCCGCGACTGGCTGAAGCGCATCGAATGCTCCCGAAAGTGTCCGGCGCAAGCCATCCCCGCTGGATGACCCTTCCGCCTGTGGGTGCAAATATTAACATCCTGTTGCGCTCTGCTGCGTGACGGCTCCCGCGCTCAGACGAAGACCGGTTCGGCCTCCAATTCCACGCCGAAACGCGCCAGCACGTCGGCGCGGATCGCCGCCGCGGCGCGCGCCACGTCGGCTCCGCGCGCCCCGCCGCGGTTGACCAGCACCAGCGCCTGGCGCTCGAAGCAGCCCACCGGACCGAGGTCGCGCCCCTTCCAGCCGCAGCGCTCGATCAGCCAGCCCGCCGCCAGCTTGTAGCCGCCGCCGGCCTGGCGGTAATGGGGCAGGTCCGGCCAATGCCGGGCGAGTTCCTCGAAGCGGGCTTCCGACACCAGCGGGTTCTTGAAGAAGCTGCCGGCGTTGCCGATCACCGCCGGGTCCGGCAGCTTGCGGCGGCGGATCGCCACCACCGCGTCGGCCACCTGGCGCGGGGTGGGCGTGGCCGCGCCGGCCGCCTGCAGTTCGCGCGCGAGTTCCGCGTAGCCCAGCCGCGGCGCCCATTGCCGGGGCAGGCGGAAGGTCACGGCGACGATGAGCCAGCGCCCGGGGGTGCGGCGGAACACGCTGTCCCGGTAGCCGAAAGCGCAGTCGGCGGCGCGGAACTCGCGCAGCTCGCCGCTGCCCAGATCGACCGCCCGCAGCGCTTCGAAGCGCTCGGCCATCTCCAGCCCGTAGGCGCCGATGTTCTGCACCGGCGCCGCGCCGACGGTGCCGGGGATCAGCGCCAGATTCTCCAGTCCGGGCCAGCCCTGTTCCAGCGTCCAGCACACGAACTCGTGCCAGTTCTCGCCCGCGGCGGCCTCCACCAGCCAGGCGTCTTCGTCCTCGCCCACGAGCCGCCGGCCGCGCAGCGCCACCTTGAGCACCAGGCCGGGAAAATCGCCGCTCAGCACCAGGTTGCTGCCGCCGCCGAGCACCAGCCGGCGCCCCGCCTGCTGCCAGGCCGGCGTGCGCAGCAGGGCCTGCAGGCCCGCGACGGAGTCGATGTCGGCATACTGCGCGGCACGCCCGGGCAGGCCGAAGGTGTTCAGGCCGTCGAGCGCGACCCCGGTACGCACGGCCGGCGCCACGTCACTCGGCCTGGCGTGCGACATCGGGCAGGTCCGCCACGATGGGGAACACCCGGTCGTAGCTCAGGTTGAAGGCGAAGGCGTAGGCCACGTAGGCCAGGGCCAGGCCGATGTCGGCGACCAGCGCCTCCAGCCAGCCCATGCCGGTCCACCCCATGATCACCGGCAGGCTCATCAGCAGCAGCCCGCCTTCGAAACCGAAGGCATGCAGGACCCGCAGGGAAAGCGGCCGGCGGTCGGCGGTGCGCCCGGTGAGCCGGCCCTCGGCCCAGTCGAAGGCGGTGTTGTAGCCCGCGTTCCACAGCGCCGCGATCAGCGCGACCAGCGCCAGCAGCCCGGCCGAGTCGGCCAGCGGCACGCCGCTCGCCCAGGCGAAGGGCGGCGTGATCAGCACCAGCCCGCCCACTTCGAAGAGGGCGATCTGGCGGACGCGGTCTGGCAGGGAACGAAGTCTGGGGGCGGCGGACACGGCGGGGCGCGGCAACGGCGGGACGGGACGGGACGGGACGGGACGGGACGGGACGGGACAAGATAGGTGCGAAGTACGGCAAAGGCAAGCCGGCCAATGCAACACGATGCTGTGCCGATCGGCGAAGCGCGTTAAACTGTTTGCGCAAACATATCTCCAGCCCCTGGCTGAACCCCCACAGGAGTTCCCCGACGCCGCCGCGGCCGCCCGTGCTGCCGCCGCGCCCCTTTGCCCCGCCATTTCCACTCGTTGTCGGCATTCGTGTCGGCGTTCACGCTTCAAGGAGAAACGCACATGCTGCTCGCCACCGACCTGGACGGCACCTTTCTCGCCGGCGACCCCGACAATCGCCTGCGCCTGTACCAGCTCATCGCCGCCCACCCCGAGATCAGACTGGTCTTCGTCACCGGGCGCGGCCTCGAGGTGGTGCTGCCCATCCTCTCCGACCCCACCGTGCCGATGCCGGACTACATCGTCTGCGACGTGGGCGCCACGGTGGTGGACGGCCGCAGCCGCCAGGCGGTGCTGCCGCTGCAGACCGAGATCGAGGCGCACTGGCCGGGCGAGCGCGCGGTGGCCGACGCCATGGCGCGCTTTCCCGCGCTGGAGCGCCAGGAAGTGCCGCAGCAGCGGCGCTGCTCCTATTTCTGCGGCGCCGACGCGGTGAGCGGGGAAATCCACCGCACGGCCGCCGAGCTGGGCTGCGACGTGCTGTACTCGGCCGACATGTACCTGGACATCCTGCCGCGCGGGGTCAACAAGGGCAGCACGCTGCGCGCCCTGGTCGCGCACCTGGACATCCACCCGGACGAGGTGCTGGTGGCCGGCGACACGCTGAACGACCTCTCCATGTACGAGGCCGGCTTCAAGGGCGTGTGCGTGGGCGAGTCCGAACCCGCGCTGCTGGAAGCCACCCGCGACCGAGCCCGGGTGCTGCATTCACGCCACACCGGCTGCGGCGGCATCCTGGAGGCCATCGGCCACTTCGGCTTCCTCGGCCCGCAGGGGGTGGAAGCCGAACTGCGCGCGATGGAGGCCCGCGGCCGCTCCGAGCTGGTGATGGTGTACCACCGCCTGCCCTACGAGGAGGCGGTCGAGGACGGCCGCCCGGTGCGCCGCCGGCCGTCCTCGCCCAACGGCATCATCCCCACCCTGCTCGGCTTCTTCGGCGACGGCCGGCGCGGCGCATGGGTGGCGTGGTCCATCCACGATCCGAAGAAGGCGATTCCGTTCGAGATCCACACCGAGGTGGACCGCAAGAGCTACCCCCGCCTGACGGCCGCCCGCGTCGCGCTCACCAAGGACGACGTGGACGTGTTCTACAAGCGCTTCTCCAAGGAAGCCTTCTGGCCCACGCTGCACACCTTCTGGGAGCGGGCGGTGTTCCGCGACGAGGACTGGGCGGTGTTCATCAAGGTCAACCGCCTGTTCGCCGAACGCACCGCGGCCGAGGCCGCCGAGGGCGCGGTGGTGTGGCTGCACGACTACAACCTGTGGATGGTGCCGGCCTTCCTGCGCGAACTGCGCCCGGACCTGAGGATCGCCTTCTTCCACCACACCTATTTCCCCTCCGCCGACGTGTTCAACGTGCTGCCGTGGCGGCGCGAAATCGTCGGCAGCCTGCTCCAGTGCGACTACGTGGGCTTCCACATCCCGCGCCAGGCGGAGAACTTCGTGGACGTGGCGCGCGGCGTGGCGCCGGTCAAGGTGCTGGAAACGAAGAGCTGCGCACCGCGCTTTCTCAGCTACGGCTGCGCGGTGGGGCTGGAGGAGATGACCACCGCCATCGAGGTGCATGGCCGGCGCATCGGCCTGGGCGCCCATCCGGTGGGCCTGGACGTGGGCCGCGTGCGCCAGGTGCTGGACGACCCGAAGACCACCGAACGCATGGCCACGCTGCGCCGCGAACTGACCGGCCAGCGGGTGATCCTGTCGGTGGAGCGCCTCGACTACACCAAGGGCACGCTGGAAAAGCTGCTCGCCTTCGAGGCCCTGCTCGACACCCACCCCGAACTGCGCGGCAAGGTGGCGCTGCTCGCCGTATGCGTGCCCGCGGCGCGCGAGATGACCGTCTACGACACCCTGCAGCACCAGATCGAGCAGGCTGTGGGGCGCATCAACGGACGCTTCTCGCGGGTGGGCTGGACGCCGGTGCAGTTCTTCTTCCGCGCCCTGCCCTTCGAGGAAGTGGTGGCCTGGTACGCCATGGCCGACCTGATGTGGATCACCCCGCTGCGCGACGGCCTCAACCTGGTGGCCAAGGAATACGTCGCCGTGCAGGGCCTCACCGAGGGGCGCGGCGTGCTGGTGCTGTCCGAGTTCGCCGGCGCGGCGGCCGAACTGCACGGCGCGCTGCTCACCAACCCGCACGACCCCGCCGACCTGCGCGACAAACTCTACCTGGGCATCGCCATGAGCCGCGCCGAGGCCGAGGCGCGCCTGCGCGAGCTGTTCGGCGTGGTGCAGCACAACGACATCCAGCGTTGGGGGCAGGACTTCCTCGACGCGGTGGCCGAGACCGTGGCCGCGCAGCGCGACGGCCGGCACGCCTCCACCGAGGCCGCCTGACTCCCGGATCGCGGGGGTGAACAGCTACGGTTCACCCCGACTTCCCGCCACTGCCCCGATACGGTAATCTCCCCGCCCCATATTCGTAACGAAAGCGTACTCCACGGCCCGACCCGGGCGGGGGGAGCCTGTACCGGCGCCGACCAGATGCCGGGACTCTTCAGGGAAAGACATGCTAGAACTGGACGGCCTCGTCAAAGCGTTCGGGGGCTTTCACGCGGTCGACGGCTGTTCGATGCGTGTGAACAAGGGCGAGATCCTCGGTCTCATCGGCCCCAACGGCGCCGGCAAGACGACGCTCTTCAACCTCATCGCCGGCGCCCTGCAGCCGACTTCCGGCACCATCCGCTTTCTCGGCGAGGACGTCACCCACCTGTCCACCGACGCCCTGTTCCACAAGGGCCTGGTGCGCACCTTCCAGATTCCCCACGAATTCCACCGCCTCTCCGCGCTGGAGAACCTGATGATGGTGCCGCCGCACCAGCCCGGCGAAAGCCTGTTCGCCAACTGGCTGGCGTGGGGGAGGGTGCGGAAGGCGGAAGAGGAGGTGCGCCGCAAGGCCGAGGAAACCCTGGCCTTCCTCGAACTCACCCACGTCGCCCACGAGCGCGCCGGCAACCTCTCCGGCGGACAGAAGAAACTGCTGGAACTGGGCCGCACCATGATGACCGACGCGCAACTGGTGCTGCTCGACGAGCCGGCGGCGGGCGTCAACCGCACGCTGCTGCGCAAGCTGGAGGAGAAGATCCTGATCCTCAACCGGGAGCGCGGCTACACCTTCATCCTCATCGAGCACGACATGGAGATGATCGAGAAGCTGTGCCACCCGGTGGTGTGCATGGCCGAGGGCAAGGTGCTGATCGAGGGCGACTTCCGCACCGTACGCAGCGACCGGCGCGTGCTGGAGGCCTATCTGGGCGAGACGCCGACGGCCATCGAGCGCAACGAGGCCGAGCACGATCCGCAGGTGGAAACCCTGCGCGCGCAGGAACTGCCGCGGGAGGACCTGTGATGGCACTGCTGGACATGAAGGACGTGCGCGGCGGCTACGGCGACGCCGACATCCTGCAGGGGGTGTCGATCACCGTGGCGGAGAAGGAGATCGTCGTCATCGTCGGCCCCAACGGCGCCGGCAAATCCACCGCCATGAAGGCCGTGTTCGGCCTGCTCAACGTGCGCGGCGGCCAAATCGTCTTCGACGGCGACGACATCACCCACTGGGCGCCCAACCGCATCGTCCAGCGCGGCATCTGCTACGTGCCGCAGGTGGACAACGTGTTCCGCGAGATGACGGTGCACGAGAACCTGGAGATGGGCGGCTTCCTGCGCAGCGGCGACCTCTCCGCGGCCTACGACCGCATCTACGGGCTCTTCCCCGACCTCAAGGCCAAGCGCCGCAACCTGGCCGGCGACCTCTCCGGCGGCCAGCGCCAGATGGTGGCCATGGGCCGCGCGCTGATGCTGGAGCCCAAGCTGCTGCTGCTGGACGAACCCACCGCCGGGCTGTCGCCCAAGTACATGGAGCAGATCTTCCAGATCACCCGCGACGTGCGCGACCACGGCGTGTCCATCCTGCTGGTGGAACAACACGCCAAGCAGGCGCTGGCCTTCTGCGACCGCGGCTACGTGCTGGCCACCGGCGCCAACCGCCACGAAGGCACCGGGCAGGCGCTGCTCGCCGACCGGGAAGTGGCCGAGATGTTCCTCGGCGGCTGAGAGTACCCATCCATGACCCTGCTCGACTTCCTCAACTTCTACCTGGTGCCGGGCATCGTGCTGGGCGCCATCTACGCGGTGGGCGCCATCGGCATCACGCTGGTGTTCGGCATCCTGCGCTTCGCCCACTTCGCCCACGGCGACATGACCACGCTGGGCGCCTTCGTCGCGCTGGCCCTGGTGGGTACCGGCATGAACCCGTGGGCGGCGCTGCCGCTGGCGATGATCATTACCGCGGCGATCGCCATCGGCGTGGATCGCACCTTCTACGACTACCTCGCCAAACGGCCGAAGATCGTCACCGTGATGGCTTCGCTCGGCGTGGCACTGATGCTGCGCTCGGTGGTGCAGGTGGTGTGGGGCGTGGACCCCACCACCTACGCCAGCGGCATCGTGCGCCCGAACGATTACTTCGGCATCCTGCTGCGCCCGCGCGAGCTGTACACCCTCGGCGCGGTGGCGCTGATCGTGGTCGGCCTGGAACTCTTCCTGCGCAGGTCCAAGTGGGGCAAGGCCATGCGCGCCATGTCGGACAACCCGGATCTGGCGCGCCTGTCCGGCGTGGACAACCGCAAGGTGACCATGCTCACCTGGGCCATCGTCGGCGCCCTGTGCGCGGCCGCCGGCTTCATGCTCGGCATCAACACCGAGGTCCATTCCATGATGGGCTGGCACCTGCTGCTGCCCATGTTCGCCGCCGCCATCCTGGGGGGCGTGGGCCGCGTGCAGGGTGCGGTGCTGGGCGGGCTGGTGGTGGGGGTGGCCGAGGAGCTGTCGGTGTTCATCCTGCCCGCGCAGTACAAGGCCGCCACCGCCTTCGCGCTGCTGCTGCTCATCCTGCTGGTCCGCCCGCGCGGGCTGCTCAACGGTAAGGTGCTGTAACCATGGACCTGATCGGCCTCGCCAACTACGCGGTCTTCATAGCCATCCTGATCGGCATCTACGCCTTGCTGGCGCTGGGCCTGAACATCCAGTGGGGCTTCACCGGGCTGTTCAACGCGGGCATCGCGGGCTTCTTCGCCATCGGCGCCTACACTTCCGCCATCCTCACCAGCCTTCCCGCAGACCACCGCCTGGGCGGTTTCGAGCTGCCGCTGCTCGTGGGCTGGGCGGCGTCCATGCTGATGGCCGCGGCCATCGCCTGGCCCATCGGCAAGATCTGCCTGCGCTTCCGCTCCGACTACCTCGCCATCGCCACCATCGGCGTGGCCGAGATCATCCGCCTGGTGATCCGCACCGAAGGCTGGCTCACCGGCGGCGTGCGCGGCGTCACCGGCGTGCCGCGCCCCTTCGGCGACCTGCCCTACATGCAGTCGCAACTGGCCTACCTGGCCCTCGTCGTCGTGCTCGTGCTGGCCGCCTACCTGCTGGTGGAACGCCAGTTGCGCGCGCCCTGGGGGCGCATGATGCGCGCCATCCGCGACAACGAGAACGCCGCCGCGGCCATGGGCAAGCGCGTGGCCGAACGCCGCCTGCAGGCCTTCGTCTTCGGCTCCGCGCTGATGGGCCTGGCCGGCGCGCTGTTCGTGCATTTCAACCGCTCGATCACGCCCGAGGCCATCGACCCCATGATCGCCACCTTCCTGATCTGGATCATGCTGATCCTGGGCGGCTCGGGCAACAACCGCGGCGCCATCCTCGGCGCTGCGCTAATCTGGATCATCTGGTCGGTGTCCGAACTGCTCACCGATCGCCTGCCGACCGAGATTGCCATCCAGGCGAAATATGTCCGCGTGTTCATCATCGGCCTGACCCTGCAGCTCGTACTGCGCTTCCGGCCGGAAGGTATACTGCCCGAGCGCCAGTACGGCACCTCGCTGCCGCGCAAATAACCGCAGGCCGTACGCAGACAAGTCCATTTCAACCCCGTGCCCACCGGCACTTTCAGGAGGTGACGACAGTGAACAAGAAGACCATCGCAGCTTTCGCCGGGTCGCTGCTGGGCGCCGCTCTGCTGGCCGCCCCGGCCCACGCGCAGAACGTCCGTATCGGCCTGCTGGGCGGCATCTCCGGCCCCATCGCGGCCATGGCGCCATCCATGCTGGACGCCTCGCGCCTGGCGATCGCCCAGGTCAACGAGCAGGGCGGCATCCTCAAGGGCGGCAAGCTGGAGATCGTCGTCGGCGACAGCGCCTGCAACCCGCAGAACGCCACCGACGCGGCCACCAAGGCGGTGAACATCGACCGCGTGATCGCCACCGTCGGCCCGCACTGCTCGGGCGCGGTGCTGGCTGCCGCCAACTCGGTGACGGTCCCGGCCGGCGTGCTGCTGGTCACCCCGTCGGGCACCTCGCCCGAGATCACCAAGCTCAACGACAAGGATCTGGTGTTCCGCACCGTGTCCTCAGACGACTACCAGGGCCGGGCGCTGGCGCGCACGCTGAAGGCGCGCGGCACCACCAAGGTGGCGGTGGCCTACCTCAACAACGACTACGGCAAGGGCCTGGCCGAAGCCTTCCGGGCCGAGTTCGAGGCCGGTGGCGGCGTCATCGCCGGCTATTCCGGGCACGAGGACGGCAAGGCCTCCTACCGTTCCGACCTCGCCCAGCTCGCCCGCGGCGGCGCCGACACGCTGGTGCTCTTCGACTACGGCGACGGCACCGGTCTGACCATCCTGCGCCAGGCGCTGGAGAACGGCTTCTTCAAGACCTACATCGGCGCCGACGGCATGAAGTCCGAGGCGGTCATCAAGTCGATCGGTGCGCAGAACCTCACCACCTTCTTCTCCTCCGCTCCGGTGGGCGAGGCCTCCGCGGCCCTGGACCTCTTCCGCAAGGCCTTCTCGGCCGCGGGCGGCAACCCGGATGCGATCTTCACCACCACCTCCTACGACGCGGCCTTCCTGGTCGCACTCGCCATCGAGAAGGCGGGCGGCGACAAGGCCAAGCTGTCCCAGGCCCTGCGCGAGGTGGCTTCGGCGCCGGGCGAACCCGTCCTGCCGGGCGAATGGGCCAAGGCCAAGAAGCTGATCGCGGAAGGCAAGGACATCGACTACAAGGGCGCCGCGGGCGACCACGAGTTCGACCAGGCCGGCGACGTGCCGGGCGCCTACGCCTTCTTCAAGGTCAGCGGCGACACTTACGAGGCGATCTCCGAGATGAAGTGATCCATCCGTGGATGCACCCCGACGAGGGCCGCGCAGGGCAGACCTGCGCGGCCCTTTTTCCTGCTGCGCCGGGTTCCACGAACGACATATGCGCGTCACGAAGCGGTGCGCAGCCGCAGCATCGTGCACCAATGCGGTGCCCGACCGCCCCACCGCAGGGCGCGGCAGGCCTGGAAAGCCGATATTCATGGCGATTCATTGCGCCGCATCATATTGGCACGGGTTCTGCTTACAGGCTTCCTGCCCGGCATACTCCGGGCACCGTTCGCACCGATTAGGGATTTCCCTAGAGGCATTGCATACGCGGTTTTTCGGGCGAATACTCGATTTCCGCAGCTTGGCGATCGATCCGGATCGCAGGTTTACCGGCCGTGCGGGGACGACCCGTCCGTCATCGCGGCCCGCTCTTCCATTGCTGTCGATCACACTTGGAGGTATCAATGAAACTTCTCAAAACCACGTTGGCGTCCGCCATTGCCGTCGCCGCTTTCGGCCTGTCCACCCAGGCCAGCGCCGGCACCACGCTGGACACCGTCACCAAGAAGGGTTTCGTGCAGTGCGGCGTCAGTGACGGCCTGCCCGGTTTCTCCTACACCGACGCCAGGGGCGCCTACCTGGGGATCGACGTGGACGTCTGCCGCGCGGTGGCAGCCGCCGTGTTCGGCGACGCCAGCAAGGTGCGCTTCACCCCGCTGACCGCCAAGGAACGCTTCACCGCGCTGCAGTCGGGCGAGGTCGACATCCTGTCGCGCAACACCACCTGGACCAGTTCACGCGATGCGGGCATGGGCCTGAGCTTCGCCGGCGTGACCTACTACGACGGCCAGGGTTTCCTGGTGAACAAGAAGCTGGGCGTGAAGAGCGCCAAGGAACTGGACGGCGCCGCGGTGTGCATCCAGGCCGGCACCACCACCGAACTCAACCTGTCGGACTACTTCCGCGCCAACGGCATGAAGTACACCCCGATCACCTACGACAAGTCGGACGAATCGGCGAAGGCCCTGGAAGCCGGCCGCTGTGACGTGCTGACTTCCGACCAGTCCCAGCTCTATGCGCAGCGCATCAAGCTGGCCGTCCCGGACGACTACGTCGTGCTGCCGGAAGTGATCTCCAAGGAACCGCTGGGCCCGGTGGTGCGCCGCGGTGACGACGAATGGTTCGCCATCGTGCGCTGGGCGCTGTTCGCCCAGGTCAACGCCGAAGAGCTGGGCGTGACCTCGGCCAACGTGGAAGACCTGGCCAAGACCTCCAAGAACCCGGACGTGCGCCGCCTGCTCGGCGCCGAGGGCGAGTACGGCAAGGATCTGCGCGTGCCCAAGGACTGGGCGGTCAAGATCATCAAGCAGGTGGGCAACTACGGCGAGATGTTCGAACGCAACGTGGGCCAGGGCAGCGAGCTCAAGATCGCCCGCGGCCTGAACGCCCTGTGGAGCAAGGGCGGCCTCCAGTACGCCCCGCCGGTACGCTGAGAGCGCTACACGCCACCGCCTGAGGGCGGTGGCGTTTTTTCAACCTCCCCACGTCTTTTACGGGATCTGTCATGCAGAAACCGGTAACCGGGCCGTCCGTGCGCGGCTCGATGCTGACCGACCCGAAGATCCGCGCCTGGGCGTTCCAGATACTCGCCGTCGCCACCGTGGTGGCCGTCGGCTGGTACCTGTTCCACAACACGCAGAGCAATCTCGCGCAGCGCGGCATCACTTCGGGTTTCGCCTTTCTCAACAATCCGGCGGGCTTCGGCATCCTGCAGTCGCTCATCGACTACACGGAGGGCGATACCTACGGCCGGGTCTTCCTCGTCGGCCTGCTCAACACCCTGCTGGTGTCGGTGCTGGGCATCATCATCGCCACCATCATCGGCTTCGTCGTCGGCGTATCGCGCCTGTCGCCCAACTGGCTGATCAGCCGGCTGGCCGCGCTGTACATCGAGATCTTCCGCAACATCCCGCCGCTGCTGCAGATCTTCTTCTGGTACTTCGCGGTGCTGCGCGCCATGCCGCCGCCGCGCGACAGCCACGCCCTCGGCGAGGCCCTCTTCCTCAACATCCGCGGCCTCTACCTGCCCGCGCCCGCCGCGGCGGACGGCTTCTGGGCCTTCCTCGTCGCACTGGCGATCGCCGTGGCGGGCTGCGTGGCCGTCGCGCGCTGGGCGCGCCAGCGGCGCGAAGCCACCGGCCAGCGCTTCCCGGTGCTCATCACCTGTCTCGCCCTCCTCGTCGCCCTGCCCGTGCTCGCCGCCCTCGTGGCCGGCAGCCCGTTCACGTGGAGCGTGCCCACGCTCACCGGCTTCAACTTCCGCGGCGGCTGGGTGGTGATCCCGGAACTGGTGGCCATCACGCTGGCGCTGTCGATCTACACCGCAGCCTTCATCGCCGAGATCGTGCGCTCCGGCATCCAGGCCGTGAGCCACGGCCAGACCGAGGCGGCGCGCTCGCTGGGCCTGCGCCCGGGGCCGATCCTGCGCCTGGTGATCATTCCGCAGGCCATGCGCGTGATCATCCCGCCACTCACCAGCCAGTATCTGAACCTGGTCAAGAACTCCTCGCTGGCGGCTGCCATCGGCTACCCCGACCTCGTGGCGCTGTTCGCCGGCACGGTGCTCAACCAGACCGGCCAGGCCATCGAAACCATCGCCATCACCATGTCGGTGTACCTGGCGATCAGCCTGTCCATCTCGCTGCTGATGAACTGGTACAACAAGCGCATCGCGCTGGTGGAGCGGTAAGCCGATGAGCACACACGTCTTCAAACCCGATCTGCCGCCGCCGACCCTGTCGGTCGGTGTGCTGGGCTGGCTGCGCGCCAACCTGTTCTCCAACGGGTTCAACACGGCGCTGACCGTGCTGGCCGTCTACCTGATCTGGCTGATGGTGCCGCCGGTGATCCAATGGGCCGTCCTCGACGCCAACTGGAGCGGCACCACGCGCGAGGACTGCACGGCGGACGGCGCCTGCTGGGTGTTCATCCAGAACCGCCTGCAGCAGTTCATGTACGGCTTCTACCCGCTCTCGCAGCGCTGGCGGGTAGACCTCACCGTACTGGCGGCCGTGCTCGGCGCGGTGCCGATCTTCGTGCGCGCCATGCCCAGGCGCTGGATCTACGCCATCGGCTACCTGCTGGTATACCCCTGGCTGGCATTCTGGCTGCTGCACGGCGGGCTCGGCCTGCAGATCGTCGAAACCAGCCAGTGGGGCGGCCTGATGCTGACCCTGGTGATCGCCGTGGTGGGCATCGCCGGCGCCATGCCGCTGGGCATCCTGCTGGCCCTCGGGCGGCGCTCGCACATGCCGGCCATCCGCGTCATCTGCGTCACCTTCATCGAGTTCTGGCGCGGCGTGCCGCTGATCACCGTGCTGTTCATGTCCTCGGTGATGCTGCCGCTGTTCCTGCCCGAGCAGATCAGCATCGACAAGCTGCTGCGCGCGCTGATCGCGGTCACCCTGTTCGAGGCCGCCTACATCGCCGAAGTGGTGCGCGGCGGCCTGCAGGCCATCCCCAAGGGCCAGTACGAGGCGGCCGGCGCACTCGGCCTGGGCTACTGGCGCATGATGGGCCTGGTGATCCTGCCGCAGGCGCTCAAGCTGGTGATCCCCGGCATCGTGAACACCTTCATCGCGCTGTTCAAGGACACCAGCCTGGTCATCATCATCGGCCTCTTCGACCTCTTCAACAGCATCCACCAGGCCACCGTCGACCCCGCCTGGCTGGGCTTCGCCACCGAAGGCTACGTCTTCGCCGCGGCGGTGTACTGGATCTTCTGCTTCGGCATGTCGCGCTACTCGATGCGGCTCGAACGCCGCCTGCACACCGGGCACAAACGATAGGAACGCGTCGAAAAATGACTGACAACGCAAAGAACCACACCCTGGGCGACAAACTCATGATCGAGCTGCAGGGCGTCAACAAGTGGTACGGGGAGTTCCACGTACTGAAGGACATCAACCTCTCCGTGCGCCAGGGTGAACGTATCGTGCTGTGCGGCCCCTCCGGCTCCGGCAAGTCCACCACCATCCGCTGCATCAACCGGCTGGAGGAGCACCAGCAGGGCAGGATCGTCGTCGATGACGTGGAACTCACCTCCGACCTCAAGCACATCGAAGCCATCCGCCGCGAAGTCGGCATGGTGTTCCAGCACTTCAACCTCTTCCCCCACCTCACCGTGCTGCAGAACTGCACGCTGGCGCCCATGTGGGTGCGCAACATGCCCAAGCGCGAAGCGGAAGAGGTCGCCATGCACTACCTGGAGCGCGTGCGCATCCCCGAGCAGGCCGCCAAGTACCCCGGCCAGCTCTCCGGCGGCCAGCAGCAGCGCGTGGCCATCGCCCGCGCCCTGTGCATGAAGCCCAAGATCATGCTGTTCGACGAACCCACTTCCGCCCTGGACCCCGAGATGGTCAAGGAAGTGCTCGACACCATGATCCAGCTCGCCGAAAGCGGCATGACCATGCTGTGCGTCACCCACGAAATGGGCTTCGCCCGCACCGTGGCCGACCGCGTCATCTTCATGGACCGCGGCGAGATCATCGAACAGGCCCCGCCGGAAGAGTTCTTCTCCAATCCGAAGAACGAACGCACCAAGACGTTCCTGGGGCAGATCCTCAATCACTGAGGGCAAGACCGGTCCACGCAAAGCGCGCGTTCGCTACGGAAGGAACGGCGTGGCCATGCGGTATTCACCTGGCACTAACCTCGATTGGGTGTCAGGTGAATTCTTGATCTGTACAGATCGAGTCCCGAGCTCGATTGCTTGCTGGCGTAGCGGCTCATGTCTTGCAGCGTTTCGATGAGCAGATCGCCGCCGATGTTCATGAGCACGGTGTCGCCCGCGAGCTGCGCGCCCTTCAGGGTGGTGTCGCGCCCGCTCTGGACCGTGAGGCTGTCGGTGGCGGTGATGAGGGTGTTGTCCCACACGGTTTCCGTGCCGTTGGCCCGGCCTTTGGCCTGCCCGGCGTTGAGCTGGATCGAGAAGCCGGTCTGCTGACCGAAGCCGAAGGTGACGCCGACCCCGGCGCTGCTGCTTTTGTTGGTGTTGCGCAGCGTGCTGGTGTTGGCCGCCGCTTGCAGGTGGATGTCGCGCTGCGCGGCAAGCCTGATCTCTTCGGAAATCAAATGACTACGGCCCCTTTGGCCGTTTCACTCCTCCTCGGACGTTCCCAACTGACCAAGCGACCGATTGATTTCTTCTCCCGAGATCAATTCATCGGTCTCTTCGTAGCCCTCCGGTTTGTCGTAGTCATACTCGATGTTGAATTTTCCGCTCGGGTAGAGCGTGAACGTTAAGCCCCAGATGCGATGACCAGTCGTCTTCAGAAGAGTGTCGCGGAGAAAGAGCGCAGCGTCTAAACCTTCCCAAAGCGCTGCTTGATCTTCTTCAAAACCACCATGCTCGTCGATGTCTCCTTTAAAAAACAGCCACTGGGACCCTCTTGCCATTTTCGCAAGCATACTAATGTTGCAGCCTGCAGAATCCCATGCGCGCTTTCCAATAAATGCCAACACATACTTAGCAAGTGCGTTATATGCGCCCTCAACATTATCGAATTGCATATTCCCTCACTGAATAAATCTGTATGGAATTATTTTCCCGTCTACAGTTGCAAATACTTTGAATTCATTCGGCCTCACCCCACTGCCGACCGGATACCCCACCTCGATCTTCACGCTCACCTCCTTGCCGGCCTTGAGCGCATCACGCAACTCGTTCTCCATCGCTTTCCAGTCGCCGCGGTTCAGGGTCGAAGCTTGCGGCACGATGTTGATCTTGTCACCTGCGCCGCCCAGGCTGGACGCAATCAGGTGGCCGCCCTCGTCACCGATTTCGCCGCATTTCCCGGTCGCGCATTGCTGGTAGGTACTGCGTTACGGGTTGGGAAGATTGAACCAGTTTGGATCGTCAACCAATCTCCGGAAAAATCCAACCAGCGAATCGCAAATTCTTCCACCGTTAGACATTTTTTCACCCCACATCCAATAGACTGCATTTGGATTATCGCTATTGGGATGAAGACATAGAAAAAGATCAACATCACGTTGAAGAAAAGGCAATGTCTGTGCCTCTATTTGGCTATACGGCATTAGCCATTCTGAGGCACCATCAATAATTGCTACAATTTCTCGTGGACTTGCAATGTAATTATAGTCTGCTACTGCTCCGCTGTTTCCCGTTTGCAACTGCCCCCATCCTACTTCCATATAGAACTGCCTAAGTTCAGCGGGGAAAGCAATATTTAAGGAATTTTCTGCTTCGTTAATTTCTGACAAACCGACAGGAAGAAAGAAATTCTCATGCAACCCAATAATTTTATTGGACTCTGGATCGCGTTTTAAATGGCGCATAAATTCATACATATCATTGAACTCCAGACTGCAGATCTTTTAGTGGGCCTTTGTGTATTGCCGTGTGTTGTGCTTGTGTAGCTGGAATTATGTTCCACCATGCGGCTGGCCCTCCATTTGAAACTGGAATAACATGATGCGCCTGTGCAAGCTGGGTTGTAACTTGCCCGTTACGACTAACCTCTACGGTCGGCCACTTTTGCCCTGTCTGCTGCTCCCATTCAGCTATCAGTTTCGCCCTTTGGCTATTAAACTCACCGCGTAGTATCGCGTTTTCTGCTGGTGTTAACGTGACAGAATGATCCACATTTCTGACCTCTGTGGCCAGTGCACTTCGTTGGACATCCCCAAGTCGATAACCCGTCTGGATTTCGATGTCATCTACGTATTTTTTGACTAAGTGATTACTTTCATTGATAAGCCCACGATTTACCTCGGCGATCTTCTCAACCGCCTTGACGGTCTCGCCAGCCTCATAAAGCGCCTTGGCCTCCTTGATGAGAGCCTTGGCACCGTCGCCCACCGGGCCGAGCGCCCCGATGATCGCCAGCGCGTAATCGAATTTGGCTTCGGCTTCCGCGACAGCTTTGGCGTCACCGACGCCCGGCGTCAGATCGAGTGCCAGATTGCCGGTGAACCTGATTACGTCCGCCACTAAGGCAATGGCCTGCTCATCGTAGTGCGGTACGTTGATGACGTTCTTGAAGCTTTCCCGTTCCGCAAGGGCCGTGTACTTCTCCAGACCGGCCTTCAGGTCTTTTACGTACTCCGCATCTCCTTTGCCGCTGTAGCTATCCAGCGCCACCAACATTTCGGCGTACTTCACCGAGCATTCGGCGCTGCTGCCATTGGCGTAGCAGGCGTCCCGCAGTTCGGTGTCGCGTCTCTGGTCGAGCGCATTCCATTCGTCGCGGGTCTTGCAGGCGGCCTCATCTCCGTCTGCGCAAGCGCGGGCCGCCTTACGGCGCTCTTCGTTTTCGGCGTGGGAGAGATAGTTGTTCGTCACCCCCACGAAGGCCGTACTGGCCCCAGTGGCCGCCCCCTGGGTATCCCCGGCCAGCGTGCCGACCGCCGCGCCGGCCAGCGCGGCCCCCAGTTGCAGCAGGCTGTCGTGTTCGGCCTTGCGCTTGACCGCTTCTTCCGAACTGATGCCCGCCTCGTTGTAGTCGTAGCCGTTTTCCTTGAGGTAGGCGGACAGTTCCTTGGCGAGCAGTTCCTGTCCGGCACCGGCCAGGGCACCCGCGGCGAGATTGCCGTCGCCCACCTTGGCCGAGATCAGCCCGACGAGACCATGCAGGGCGAGCTTCTGGGGTGAGCCTTCTTCCCAGTCGTACTTCTTTGCCAGATCCCCCACGGCACCGGCCAGCACCGCGCCGACGAGCTTGGCCGCTTCCTGGTTCTCCCGGTGTTCCCGGATGTCCTGCTCCAGCACCTGGGCCTGTTGCAGGGTGAGCGCGTTGGTCAGGCTCTGGTTGGCCGTGGATGGGTCCCGGGTGGTGAGTTCTTCGGCGGTGCGTTGGCTTTGTTGGTCCTTTGTTTCGTCACCCGTGCCGGTGAGCGTGATGTTCGCCGGGCTGATCACGCTCAGGGTCTGGCTCGTTTCGTCCCGGTCTTCCGGCAGGGCGGCGTTGGCGTCCAGGTTGGGCAGGAGCGTGTTGGTGGCGCTGTGGGCGAGGTTGGTCGTCGCCGTATTGGCGGCGGCGTAGGAGAAGCCCACGCTGCTGCTGGAGGATTGCGTGCTCTGGATGTTCTCCAGGTCGCGGCTGGTGAGGCTCGCGGTGGTGAGGGTGTTCTGCTCCGCGGGGGCGGCGCTGGTGATCGCCGCGCCCACGAGTTCGGTGCCGCCTTGTACCGTGATGTCGAAGCCGCCTTCTCCGGCGGCGATGCCGCTCTGGCCGACGGCCGAGCGGTAGTTGTGCTTGATCTGCTGTTTGCTGCTGGTGTAGGCGGCGGACTGGACGAAGGAGCCGTAGCAGATCGGCGGGATGCACAGGGAGAGGTCGAGCCCCGAGCTCGATTGCTTGCTGGTGTAGCGGCTCACGTCCTGCAGCGTTTCGATGAGCAG
>NZ_SSOD01000014.1 GCF_004801305.1 Pseudothauera rhizosphaerae
GAAGCGTATGCCAACGACCCGGCCAACGGATTGCTCGGTCTGGTCGAACTGCAAAAATACCAGGGCGATGCGTTGGCTTCGCTGGGGTGGAGCGGCGCCGAGCGGATCGTGGCATGGGCGGGCGAAGCGCCGCTCGATGCGGGTACGCAGGCTCACCTCAAAGCGCTCGGGCTGATTGTCGGTTCGGGGCAGATTGCCGGAACGGCGGACGGGGACGAGATTTTCGGGCAGGGCGGGAACGACTCGATCAGCGCCGGGAGTGGGGATGACCAGTTGTATGGGGGAGGGGGCCACGACACGCTGAGCGGGGCCAACGGCAACGACACCTTGTACGGCGGTGAAGGCGACGACACGCTGTACGGGGGCAACGGCAACGACATTCTCGACGGCGCGGCCGGCAACGACCGGTTGTATGGCAACGCGGGCAACGACACCTATTTGTTCGGCCACGGCGACGGACAAGACACGATCAGTTCGGATTACGACACATCGCCGGGCAAGTACAACGTGCTGCAGTTCAAGGCAGGCGTGGCGCCCGAAGAGGTGGCCGCGCGGCGCGCGGGCAACAACCTGGTGCTCACACTGGCCGGTGGCTCGGACCAAGTGACGGTGACATTGTTCTTCGATGACGACAGCCCGTCGAACGCCTACAACCCGGTGCAGGCGGTGCGCTTTGCGGATGGCACGGAGTGGACGTTGGCACAGATTGTCGCGCGGGCGTTAGTGACTACGACTGGGGAAGACTCAATCCGGGGAGTGATTGGAGCGGATGTGCTCGATGGGGGCCCGGGTAACGACACGCTCAGCGGGGCCGCAGGCAACGACATGCTGTACGGCGGGGAGGGCAGCGACAAGCTGTACGGCGAGGGTGGTGCGGACCTGCTCGACGGTGGGGCGGGCAGCGATACGTTAAGCGGTGGGGCGGACAACGACACCCTGTACGGGGGCGAGGGCAACGATTCGTTGTACGGGGAGGGCGGGGCCGACGTGCTCGACGGTGGGGCCGGCAACGACTGGCTGTCCGGCGGCGCGGGCAACGACACCTATTGGTTCGGCCACGGCGACGGTCAGGACACGATTAGTTCGGATTCCGACTCGTCGTCGGTCAAGTACAACGTGTTGCAGTTCAAGGCGGGGGTGTCGCCCGATGAGGTGAGCGTGCGGCGCTCGGGCAACGACCTGGTGCTTACGCTGGCAGGTGGTACGGACCGGGTGACGGTGAATTATTTCTTCCACAGCGACAGTCCATCGAATACCTACAACCCGGTGCAAGTAGTGCGCTTTGCGGACGGTACGGAGTGGACGCCGACACAACTCGTCGAACGGGCGCTGGCCAGCACAGACGGGACGGATTCGCTCCGGGGGATGAGCGGGGCAGACGTGCTCGACGGTGGCCTGGGCAACGACACGCTCAACGGGGCCGCAGGCAATGACACACTGTACGGCGGCGAAGGCGATGATTCACTGTTCGGGGAAGGCGGTGAGGACGTGCTCGACGGCGGAGTGGGCAACGACACACTGAAGGGGGGCGCGGACGACGACACCCTGTACGGGGGCGAAGGCAACGATTCGCTGTACGGGGACGCCGGCGCGGACGTACTCGACGGCGGAGCCGGCAACGACTGGCTGTCCGGCGGGGTGGGCAACGACACTTATCTGTTCGGCCATGGCGACGGCCAGGACACGATCAATTCGGATTCCGACTCGTCGTCGGGCAAGTACAACGTGCTGCAGTTCAAGGCGGGGGTGGCACCCGAAGAGGTGGCCGCGCAGCGCTCGGGCAACAACCTGGTGCTCACGCTGGCCGGTGGCACGGACCGGGTGACGGTAGAGTATTTCTTCTACAGCGACAGTCCATCGAATACCTACAACCCGGTGCAGGTGGTGCGCTTTGCGGACGGTACGGAGTGGACGCCGGCGCAACTTGTCGAACGAGCGCTGACCAACACAGACGGAGCAGATTCGCTCCGGGGGATGAGCGGGGCAGACCTACTCGACGGCGGCATGGGCCATGACACGCTCAACGGGGCCGCAGGTAACGACACGCTGTACGGCGGCGAAGGCAACGATTCCCTGCAGGGAGAAGCCGGTGCGGATGTGCTCGACGGCGGGGTGGGCAACGACACGCTGAAGGGAGGGGCGGACGACGACGCCCTGTACGGGGGCGAAGGCAACGATTCGCTGTATGGGGAGGGCGGGGCCGACATGCTCGACGGCGGGGCCGGCAACGACTGGCTGTCCGGCGGGGTGGGCAACGACACCTATCTGTTCGGCCATGGTGACGGCCAGGACACGATCAATTCGGATTCCGACTCGTCGTCGGGCAAGTACAACGTGCTGCAGTTCAAGGCGGATGTGGCGCCTGGTGAGGTGGGCGTGCGTCGCTCGGGTAACAGCCTGGTGCTCACGCTGGCCGGTGGTGCGGACCGGGTGACAGCGGAGTATTTCTTCTACAGCGACAGCCCTTCCAATACCTACAATCCGGTGCAAGTGGTGCGCTTTGCGGACGGTACGGAGTGGACGCTGGCACAGCTTGTTGAACGGGCGCTGGCGACAACGGATGGGGCGGATTCGATCCGGGGCCTGAACGGGGCAGACTTGTTCGACGGTGACCTGGGCAACGACACGCTCAACGGGGCGGCGGGTGACGACACGCTGTATGGCGGCGAGGGCAATGATTCGCTGCAGGGAGAAGCCGGCGCGGACCTGCTCGACGGCGGGGTGGGCAACGATACGCTGAAGGGGGGCGCGGACGACGACACCCTGTACGGGGGCGAAGGCAACGATTCCCTGTACGGAGAGGCTGGCGCGGACGTGCTCGACGGCGGAGCCGGCAACGACTGGCTGTCCGGCGGTGCTGGATCTGACACGCTTTACGGCGGGATAGGTAATGACACGCTGGAGGGAAACGCAGGTAACGACATTTACCGCTTTGGCCGTGGAGATGGACAGGATACGGTATCCGACTACGACACAACGTCTGGCAATACCGACCGCCTTGTTTTCGGTGAGGACATCGCCGCCGATCAGCTCTGGTTCAGCCGTAGCGGCAACAGCCTGCTGGTGGGCGTGATCGGCACCGGCGACCGGGTGACGATCAATGGTTGGTACTCGAATTCGACTTACCGCGTAGAAGAGTTCCACGCTGGTGACGGTGCGGTGCTGCTGTACAGCCAAGTGGATGCGCTGGTGTCCGCCATGGCGGCGTTTTCTCCCCCCGCCGCAGGCGAGACCAGCCTGCCGGGCAGTTATCGCGAGACGCTCGATGCGGTGATCGCGGCCAACTGGCAGTAGCGTCATGGCGCCGCGGCGGGCCGGAGGGTTTCCCGCCGTGCGCGGGGCCGACCGCATCGTGGTGATGGAAAAGGGCGAGATCGTCGAGGCCGGCCCCCATGCCGACCTGGCTCGGTGCGAAGGCGGGCGCTATGCTCATCTGCTCGTCCTGCAGGGGATGCGGGATGAGGCCGCACCTGCAGGCCCCGCGCGATCTATTATCCGGCATGCCCGTCCCGGATTCCGGCCTTCGGCCCGCATCCGGGCCACGTCCGGCTCGCGCCTAGCCTGTTGCGCCCAGACCTGAAGGCGCGAAGCTGCCCCTCTCAGGCCGTGCCGGTGGCGCGCTCCTGCCGGAAGCGCGCCACGTACTCCTCGAAGCGACCCGCGGCGATGGCCTCCCGCAACTCGGCGGTGAGCACCTGGTAGTAGCGCAGGTTGTGGATGGTGTTGAGCATGCTGCCGAGGATTTCGCCCGCCCGGTGCAGGTGGTGCAGGTAGGACCGGCTGAAGTTGCGGCAGGTGTAGCAGTCGCAGGACGGGTCCAGCGGGCGGGTGTCGGCCTTGTGCACGGCGTTCTTGATCTTGAGGTCGCCGTAGCGGGTGAACAGCCAGCCGTTGCGTGCGTTGCGGGTGGGCATTACGCAGTCGAACATGTCGATGCCGGCGGCGACACCGGCCACGATGTCCTCCGGCGTGCCCACGCCCATCAGGTAGCGCGGCCTGTCCGTGGGCAGGCGCGGGGCGGTGTGGGCCAGGATGCGCGCCATGTCCTCCTTGGGCTCGCCCACGGAGAGGCCGCCGATGGCGTAGCCGTGGAAGCCGATGTCCTGCAGCGCGGCGAGGGATTCGTCGCGCAGGTCCTCGTACATGCCGCCCTGCACGATGCCGAACAGGGCGTTGCGGTTCTCCAGCCGGTCGAACTCGTCCCGCGAGCGCCGAGCCCAGCGCCGGGACAACTGCATGGACTTCGCCGCCTCGTCGCGGGTGGCGGGGTAGGGCGTGCATTCGTCGAAGATCATCACCACGTCCGCATCCAACACGGTCTGGATGTGCATGGAAATCTCCGGGGTGAGCAGCAGGCGGGCGCCGTCGATGGGGCTGGCGAACTTGACCCCTTCCTCGCTGATCTTGCGCAGCGCGCCCAGGCTGAACACCTGGAAGCCGCCGGAATCGGTGAGGATGGGTTTGTCCCAGGCCATGAAGCGGTGCAGCCCGCCGTGGGCGGCGATCACCTCCAGCCCCGGGCGCAGCCAGAGGTGGAAGGTGTTGCCCAGGCAGATCTGCGCGCCCACGCCGGCCAGCGCCTCGGGCGTCATGGCCTTGACCGTGCCGTAGGTGCCCACGGGCATGAATACCGGGGTTTCGACGACGCCGTGGGCCAGCGTCAGGCGGCCCCGGCGGGCACCGCCGGAAGTGGCCAGCAGTTCAAACCGCATCGTGTTCGGCACCGGGATTGCGGGTCAGGAACATGGCGTCGCCGTAGCTGAAGAAGCGGTAGCCCTGCGCCACCGCGTGGGCGTAGGCGCGGCGTATGGTGTGCAGGCCGGCGAAGGCGGACACCAGCATCAGCAGGGTGGATTTGGGCAGGTGGAAGTTGGTGATGAGGCAGTCCGCCACCTGGAAGCGGAAGCCGGGCAGGATGAAGATCTCGGTCTCGCCGCTGCCGGCGGAAAGCGGCCCGTCCTGGGCCGCGGCTTCCAGCGCGCGCAGGCTGGTGGTGCCTACCGCGATGACGCGTCCGCCGGCCTGGCGAGTGGCCTCGATGGCGGCCACGGTCCCGGCCGGGATCACGTAGCGCTCGGCGTGCATGCGGTGTTCGCCCAGGTCATCCACCCGCACCGGCTGGAAGGTGCCGGCGCCCACGTGGAGCGTCAGCCAGGCGAGCTTCACGCCCTGGGCCTTCAGGCGCTCCAGCAGGTTGTCGTCGAAGTGCAGGCCGGCGGTGGGAGCTGCCACCGAGCCCCTTTCCCGGGCATACACGGTCTGGTAGCGGGCTTCGTCCGCGTCTCCGGCGTCGCGGCGGATGTAGGGCGGCAAGGGGAGCTTGCCATGGTGTTCGAGCAGGTCGACGAGGTCCTCGCCGGCCGGAAAGCGCAGGTGGTAGAACTCGCCCACGCGCCCCAGCACCTCCACCTCGAAGGCGCCGGCCAGGCGCATCCGGCTGCCGGTGCGCGGGGACTTGCTGGCACGCACCTGGGCCAGCGCCTCGTGGGGGCCGACGGCGCGTTCCACCAGCACTTCCACCTGGCCGCCGCTGTCCTTGGTGCCGTGCAGGCGGGCGTGGATCACCCGGGTGTCGTTGAACACCAGCAGGTCGCCGGCGCGCAACAGGGTCGGCAGGTCGGCGAAATGGAGATCAGCAAGGGGGCGGTCCATCTCTTGGCCGTCCTCCACCACCAGCAGGCGGCTGGCGCTGCGCTCGGGCAGGGGGGCCTGGGCGATCAGCGCGGGGGGCAGCTCGTAGTCGAAGTCGTTCAGGGTCAGGGGCATTTTTGCAACTCAGGACACCAGCTTGCCGCGTGCGTCCGTGTTCGGGGATAATGCAGGGCTTCCCGGGCCGGGATGGCGGAATCGGTAGACGCAGCGGACTCAAAATCCGCCGCCGCAAGGTGTGTGGGTTCGAGTCCCACTCCCGGCACCACGGCCCCTCGTCCCTCGCTCGTCCGAGGCCGCGGATTCTAGCAGAAACCCCCTTGCCCGGTATGGGGCGCCGATCCGCCAGGGCTGCGCCGGCCTTGCCGCCGACATGCCCGAACCGGGGGGTTCTGTGTGTACAGTTTGCGGCTAGCGCTTGCATATCCTGGTGGCTTCTGGTCGAATCGAACGTCATCCGGATGGCGACTTGCGCCTCTGCCCGGCCGAGCCATGACTTCAGCTTCACCAAACGCGTTCGGATCGAACGGAATGCCGATCGAGTTCGATCCGCAACGCCTGCCGCATCTGCCCGCCGCGCTGGGAGCGGGGCTCGTCCTCGTCAGCCTGCCGCTCGCCCTGGCCTCCGTCCTCGCCCCGGTTTTCCTGCTGCGCTGGCTGCCCCTGGTGCAGCCATGCGGAACCAATACGCTGCTCGCGCTCACCCTGCTGGGAGCGGCGGTGGTGTGCCGCCGGCACGGTGTGGCGCGCGCGGCCGACGGGCTGGTCGTCGGCGCCGGCGTGCTCGCGCTGCTGCCGCTGGTGCAGGCGGCAGGCGGACTGTATCCGGCGGATGGAGTGCTGCGCTTCGTGCTCGATACGCGCCGCATGCCGGATCTGCCCGGCTACTGGCCCGGACGCATGTCACCGTTCTCGGCGCTGGCGCTGTTGCTCGCCGCCATTTGTCTGTACTCCCTGCCACGGCTTGCCGATGCGCGCGGGGTGAAGCTCTGGCTCGTCCTGCTCTCCACGCTGCTGGCGATGGGGCTCGCCGGTGCGCTCGGCCAGTGGATGGACGCGCCGCTGCTGATGCGATCCGGCAGCGAGTCCGCGCAGATGGGGATGGTCACCGCGCTGGGCGTGCTGGTGCTCGCCCTGGCGATGTGCCGCATGGCCGTCGGCACGCCGCCGGTGGAACGGTATTTCCGCGGCCGTCCGGACCGCAGCGTCTTCGCGCTGAGCGTGGTGGGGCTGTTCGCGATGCTGGTGATCGGCGGCGTGCTGATCAGCGGCCTGCTCGCGCGCGTCGGCCTGCAGGTGCATCGCGATGCCCTGGCCGAGTCGCTGCGCGTCCATCTGCAACTGGCCGAGGCGGAACTGCGCGCGCTCGATGGCGTCGTGGGGGAGGCCCGGCGCCGGGTGGAAAGCGGGGCGCTGGATTGGTTCGTGCCCGTTGCGGCAGCGGTCGGCGTGCCGGCGGGCAGCATCTCGATTCGCATCGAGGCGGCCGCGCAGGATGGCGTGCGGCGGAACCAGGCGCGTCTGCCGCTGCGGGGCGCGGGCGGCAAGGCGCTGTTCATGCACGGCGGCTGGTGGGTGGAGAGCCGGCATGCCCTTGGGTCCGGGCGCGGCGAACTGGTGGTGGAAATGCCGTTCCCGCCCCTCGATCTGCTCTCCGAACGCGTCGCCGCGGACGCACGCCGCGGCGATGTGCTCGTCTGCGGACGCGGTGGCGATCCGGCCGTTGAGCGATGTTTCCCCAGCCGGCACGGCGGCCGGCAGGCGGCCCAGGCGCCCGCGCCGATGGTGCGCGCCCTGGCGGGCGAGTCGGGCGTGGCCGAGGTATACGACGACCGCCAGCGCAAGGTCATGGTGGCCTACGCGCCGCTGGCGGCGACGGGCACTGCCGTGGTGCTCGAAGCCGACGTGGCCGATCTGCAGGCGCCGTTGCGCGCGGCGATGTGGACGGGCGTGCTGGTGATCCTGCTCGCTGCACTGGGCGGCGGCGGCATGGTGTACCGCCACGTGCGCCCGCTGATCGTGAGGCTGTCCCGCACCGAGCACGCGCTCAACCGCGCCCAGGCCCTGGCGCACGTGGGGAGCTGGCACTTCTGCGCGCGTACCGGGGAGATCACCTGGTCGGACGAGACCTACCGCATCTTCGCCCTGCCGCCCGGCGCGCCGATGACCTACTCGCGTTTCCTGGAGTGCGCCCACCCGGACGATCGCCCCAGGCTGGACGCCGCTTACGAGGCGGCACTCGGCGGCGCGCCCTACGACATCGAGCATCGCATCGTCGCCGACGGGCAGGTGCGCTGGGTGCGCGAGCGCGCCGAACTGGAGTTCGACCGGGCGGGCCGGCTGAGCGGCGCCATGGGTACGGTCGAGGACGTGACCGAGCAGCGCGTGCGCGAGGCGGAACTGGTCGGCTCGCGGCAGAAGCTGCGCGACCTGGCGGCCTACCACGAGAAGCTGCGCGAGGAGGAGCGCGCCCACATCGCGCGCGAGATCCATGACGAACTGGGCCAGTACCTGACCGCCCTGCGCATGGACGCCGCCCTGCTGCAACTGCATTTCGGCGAGGACAATCCCGCGCTGGCGCAGAAGGTGAGCGGCATGAAGAAGCTCATCGACCGCACCATCAAGGTGGTGCGCAGCGTGGCCAGCAGTCTGCGCCCGGCGGCGCTGGACCTGGGCCTGGTGTCGGCCGCGGAATGGCTGGTGGGCGAGTTTCGCGGGCGTTCCGGGGTCAACTGCACGCTGGACCTGCCCGAGCACGAACTGGCGCTGGACGATGCCCGCGCCACCGTGGTGTTCCGCATCCTGCAGGAGTCGCTGACCAACGTCAGCCGCCATGCCCGCGCCGCCAACGTGGAGGTGCGCATCGTCCAGCGCGATGGCCGGGTGGTGCTCGAAGTGCGCGACGACGGCGTGGGCTTCGACCCCGCCGTGGTGCGCGGCAAGAAGACCTTCGGCCTGATGGGTATCCGCGAGCGGGCGCGGATGTTCGGCGGCGGCGCGCGCTTCGTCAGCGGCCTGGGCCAGGGTACCCTGCTGCGGGTCGAGATGCCCCTCAACAACTTCAACGGGAAGGACCGATGATCCGCATCCTCATCGCCGACGACCATGCCATCGTGCGCCAGGGCGTGCGCCAGGTGCTGGCTTTTGCCGCGGACATGGAAGTGGTGGCCGAGGCCAGGGACGGCTGGGAGGTGGTCGAGCGCCTGCGCCAGGGCGGTATCGATCTGCTGATCACCGACATGAGCATGCCCGGCCCGCACGGCGCGGAACTGGTCCGGCGGGTCAGGGACGAGCATCCGCACCTGCCGGTCATGGTGCTCACCATGCACGGCGAGGCGCAGATCACCGCGCGCGTGCTCAAGGCCGGCGCCACCGGCTACCTGACCAAGGACAGCGAACCGGAGGTGCTGCTCGCCGCCGCGCGCAAGGTGGCAGCGGGGGGGCGCCACATCGACCCCATGCTGGCCGAGAAACTGGTGTTCGAGACCTCGCTCGCCGGCGAGCAGCGTCCGCACGAACGCCTGTCGAACCGCGAGTACGAAGTCCTGGTGCGCATCGCCCGCGGCGAGAGCCTCAACGACATCGCCGCCGCATTGAGCATCTCCGCCAAGACCATCAGCACCCACAAGGCGCGCCTGATGCAGAAGCTCGATGTGCATTCGACCGCGGAACTCGTGCGCTACGCGGTGCAGAACGACCTGACCGGTTGACCGGGCTGTCGCCCGGTCTTGTCGGGATTTCCCTACAGCGGGTCGTCGTTTGCCGAGTGCAGATCAGGCCGTCCTCCGATTCTCGCCGCCCGTGGCGCCCGGCAAGATTACGGCACGAAAAAAATGACGGCATACATGAACGTCCTCGTCGTAGATGACAATCGCGAGATCTGGGCGCGCCTGATCAGCCTGCTGGGCGACGGGCCGCTGCCCGACATCGCCTATGCCGGCCGGCTGGCCGAAGCGCGCGTCCTGCTGCGCGAGGGCGCCCCGCAACTGGTGGTGCTGGAGATACACCTGCCCGACGGCTGCGGCCTGGAACTGCTGCACGAACTGCGGCATTGCCGTCCCGCCGTGCCGGTAGTGGTGTTCTCCAACCATACCGAACTGAGCGCCTATGTCGTCGCCCACGGCGCCAGCCTGTTCCTCGACAAGTCGCTCGATTTTCCGGGGCTGCTCGATCTCCTCAAATCCCTCGTCGCGCCGCCCACTTCCGCGGCACGCCCGCTTGCCGCGTGAGCGGAAGAATCCATGCCGAACGGTTCTAAGACCCTGCAGCCGCTTCCGTCACGCCTCGCCCTGCGCAGCGGCGCCTGCGAGCGTCCGGGGGAGGACGCTTCCCCCGGCATGGGCTGCCGCGATGCCTTGACCGGCTTGCCCAACCACTCCGCCTACATGCTCGAGATCGAGCGTGCGCTGGCCTTTCGCGACGCCCGAGGCGCCTTGCTGCTGATCGACCTGGATCTGTTCCGCAGCGTCAACGGCAGCCGGGGCCACGATTGCGGAGACTGCCTGCTGTGCGCGGTGGCGGCCCGCCTGAACGCCTACCTGCCGCCCGGCGCCTTCCTGGCGCGCTTCGACGGCGACGAGTTCGCGGTGCTGCTGCACGGCGTGACGCAGGACGGCGTGCGCGCGCAGGCCGAACGCCTGCTGGAATGCTTCGACGAACCCTTCCTGTGCGGTGAACTGCACCTGCTGCAGCAGGCCAGCATCGGTGTGGCGCTGTATCCGCAGCACGGCGAGTCGTCCAGCGAACTGCACAGCCACGCCGACTTGGCGCTGCAGCATGCCAAGCAGCGCGGGCGGCGCAACTGGCAATGCTACGAGGCCGGCATGGGGGCGCAGGTGCGCCGCCGGCAGTTCCTGCTCGGACGCTTGCGCCGCGCCCTGGCCGGCAACGAGTTCTTCCTCGTCTTCCAGCCCCGCGTCGCGTTGGCGAGCGGCGCCGTGCGCAGTTGGGAGGCCTTGCTGCGCTGGGACTGCCCGGACGGCGGCGCGGTGAGTCCGGATGAGTTCATCCCGGTGGCCGAGGAGAGCGGGGCCATCGTGCCCATCGGCGAATGGGCACTGCGCGAAGCCTGCCGGCAGTTCGTCGAGTGGCGGGCGCAGGGGCTCGATCCCGGCAGCCTGGCGGTGAATCTCTCGCCGCGGCAGTTCGCGGTCCCGCAACTGGCCGAACGCATCGCCGACATCCTGGCCGAGACCGGCATGCCGCCGACGCTGCTGGAACTGGAAATCACCGAGACCGCGGTGATGGAGGAATTCGACAGCGCCGCGCGCACCCTGGAGCATCTGGCCGGGCTGGGGGTGGGGATCGCCATCGACGATTTCGGTACCGGCTATTCCTCGCTCGCCTACCTGCGCCGGCTGCCGGTGGACAAGCTCAAGATCGACCGCAGCTTCATCGGCGCGCTCGACGACAGCCCCCACGACGCGGCCATCGTGCGCACCATCATCGAACTGGCGCGCGCCCTGGGGCTGACCGTGGTCGCCGAGGGAGTGGAAACCGAATCCCAGTTGCGCTTCCTGCACGGGGTGCTCTGCCACGAGATGCAGGGCTATCTGTTCAGCCGTCCGCTGTGCCCTTCGGCGTGCGCGCAGATGATGCGCGACGGGGTACGCCTGCCCGGACACCTGCTGCCGCGTCCGCAGGGCCCGCAGCCGCTGCAGCCGGAGGCGGCGCACTCGGCGCCGGACTGGTGAGTTCCTCCGTATCGCGCGCCCGGCTGACTGCGCGGATCGCCGGATGGGTCAGGCGGCGCTCCACCGAAATGGCGTAGAAGGCCTGGGCCACCTCGCTGGCTTCGCCGATGCGGCGCACGCCGTGCTGGCGGCAGATCTGGTCGGCGATCAGCGAGGGGGCGATGAACACGCCCGCGCCGGCTTCGCCGAAGGCGGTCATCAGCGCGCTGTCGTCGAATTCGCCCACGATGCGCGGGCGGATGCGGCGGCCCTCCAGCCAGTGCAGCAGCGGCGCGCGCACCGCGGCTTCGGTGCCCGGCAAGAGCAGCGGGGCGCCGTCCAGGCAGGCCGGGAAGGCCCCCGTGAGCGTGCCGGCGACCCCCTCGGCGGCGAACAGGCTGACCGGGGATTCGGCCAGCTTGTGGCTGTAGCCGCGCACGTCCATGTGGGCGGGCAGCGGGCTGTCGGCCAGCACCACGTCCAGCTTGTGGACCGCCAGATCGCCGAGCAGCCTGTCGAGCTTGTCCTCGCGGCAGACGATGCGCACCTGCTCGGGCAGCGACAGGGAGGGGGCCAGCAGTACCCAGGCAATGGCCTTGGGCACCACGTCCGCCACGCCGACGCGAAACGGCAGCATACGCCCGGCCGCGCGGCTGCTGAGCGCCTCTTCCAGTTCGCTGCCGATGCGGAAGATTTCCTCGGCGTAGGTCAGCACCATCTGCCCGGTTTCCGTCAGCGCCAGGCGTCGGCCCTGGCGGCGGAACAGGGTCACGCCCAGGTTGGCCTCGAGGGCCGCGATCTGCCCGGACAGGGTCTGCGGCGCCAGCCCCGAGCGCTCGCTGGCGCGCACCACGCCGCCGGCGCGCGCCACGTTCCAGAAGTGATGCAACTGCTTGAAGTTGAGCATGGCGCGCCTAAGTTGAAGGGGACCGGATGAAACCTCTGTTCGAGAAAACCGGACAAAGATTCAGTTGAACTCGGATTTTACCGAACAGTCTGAGACGTAGCATTCGGCATGTCGTCCATCGGCGTGCCGAGTTGTCAGACCAATAAGAGGAGAACGTGCATGCGTATCGATCTGCGTTGTGACGGAGTGGAAGTCAGCCCGGGGCTGAAGGAATACGTGGCCAGGCGGATGCGTTTCGCCATCGGCCGCTTCCGCAGCCATATCCAGTGGGCGCGTGTGAAGGTGGCCGACGTAAACGGCCCGCGCGGCGGCACGGACAAGCGTTGCGTGGTACAACTACGCCTGCGCAACCTGCCGGACGTGATCTTCGCCATCACCGAACTGGAAGTGCGCACCGCGGTGGATCGCGCCGCCGAGCGCGTCGCCCGCGTGCTGGCGAGCCGGCTGGGCCGGCAGCGCCAGGGGCTGCGGCTGCCGGCGGCGGCCCTGGCCGGCGCCTGAATACGGAATCGACGAAACAGTTTCATTTGCAGGAGGTAGACGTTCCATGGAAAACCGCATCGCCACCATGACCCGCTCGGAGGCTTCCGTCCTCTCGACCAACCGGGTCATCCGCAACACCTATGTGCTGCTGTCGCTGACGCTGGCCTTCTCGGCCGTCGTCGCCGGCGTTTCGATGGCGCTCGGCCTGCCGCATCCGGGGGTGATCCTGACCCTGGTCGGCTACTTCGGCCTGCTGTTCCTGACCACCAAGCTGCGCAACAGCGCCGGCGGCATCCTCGCGGTGTTCGCTCTGACCGGCTTCATGGGCTACACCCTGGGGCCGATCCTGTCGTACTACCTGGCCATGCCCAACGGCCACGCCGTGGTCATGCAGGCCATGGGGGGCACCGCGGCGATCTTCCTCGGCCTGTCGGGCTACGCGCTGACCACCCGCAAGGATTTTTCCTTCATGGGTGGCTTCCTGATGGTGGGCATCCTGGTGGCCTTCCTGGCCGGCCTGGGGGCGATCTTCTTCTCCGTGCCCGCGCTGTCGCTGGCGGTGTCGGCGATGTTCGTGCTGCTGATGTCCGGCCTCATCCTGTACGAGACCAGCAACATCATCCACGGCGGCGAGACCAACTACATCATGGCCACGGTCACGCTGTACGTGTCCATCTACAACCTCTTCACCAGCCTGCTGCACCTGCTGGGTTTCATGAACAGCGATTGATCCCCGTCGCAGTGCAAGGAAACGGGCGGCCTGCGGGCCGCCCGTTTTGCATTTTCCGCCGCCGGCGCATGCGGCCCTTTCCCCGGACGGGGGTGGGGGTACAATACGCGCCTCTCAAGTTTGGACGGGTCAGATGAAGACCACCTTTCTGGATTTCGAACAACCGCTGGCCGACCTCGCGGCGAAGATCGAGGAACTGCGCTTCGTGCAGGACGACTCCGCCGTGGACATTTCCGAGGAGATCGCCCGCCTGGAGACCAAGAGCCAGTCGCTGACCAAGGACCTGTACGCCAAGCTCTCGCCCTGGCAGATCGCCCAGGTGGCGCGCCACCCCCAGCGCCCCTACACGCTGGACTACGCGCAACTGATCTTCACCGACTTCGAGGAGTTGCACGGCGACCGCGCCTTTGCCGACGACAAGGCCATCGTCGGTGGCCTGGCCCGTTTCAACGGCCAGAGCTGCATGGTGATCGGCCACCAGAAGGGGCGCGACACCAAGGAAAAGATCGCGCGCAACTTCGGCATGCCGCGCCCGGAGGGCTACCGCAAGGCGCTGCGCCTGATGCGGCTGGCGGAGAAGTTCGGCCTGCCGGTGTTCACCTTCGTGGACACGCCGGGCGCCTATCCCGGCATCGGTGCCGAGGAGCGCGGCCAGTCCGAGGCCATCGGCCACAACCTGTACGTGATGGCCGAACTCAAGGTGCCCATCATCAGCACCATCATCGGCGAAGGCGGTTCCGGCGGCGCGCTGGCGATCGCCGTGGGCGACCAGGTGCTGATGCTGCAGTACTCCACCTATTCGGTGATCTCGCCGGAAGGCTGCGCCTCCATCCTGTGGAAGAGCGCGGACAAGGCGTCCGAGGCGGCCGAGACCATGGGCATCACCGCCGCGCGGCTGAAATCCCTGGGCCTCATCGACAAGGTGGTCAGCGAGCCGGTGGGCGGCGCCCACCGCGACCCTCGCACCATGGCGCAGAGCCTGAAGCGCGCGCTCGCCGACGCGCTGCGCCAGGTGGCTGACCTGACCCCGGCCCAACTGGTGGAACAGCGCTTCGAGAAGCTGATGAGCTACGGCCGCTACAAGGAACAGGCCGCGGCCTGAAGAGGCCGGCAAAGTGTCTTCCGCCGTCGCCCCGGACCCCGTCGGGGCCGTCGCCGCGGTGCTCGCCGCGGCGGATGTCCGGCCCGGTGCGCGCCTGTGCTGCGCCCTGTCGGGCGGCGTCGATTCCATCGTCCTGCTGCACGCGCTGGCCGAACTGCGGCCGCGCTTCGGCTACCGCCTGGGCGCGGCCCACGTCCATCACGGCCTGAGCTCCAACGCCGACGCCTGGGCAGATTTCTGCGCCGGGCGCTGCGCCGCGCTGGAGGTGGAGTTCGCGCTTTTCCACGTCACCGTGCCCCGGGACGACCCGGAAGGGACGGAAGCCGCGGCGCGGCGCGTGCGCCACGCCGCGCTGGCGGGGCTGGCGTGCGACTGGCTGGTGTTCGGCCACCACATCAACGACCAGGCCGAGACCGTGCTGTTCCGCCTGCTGCGCGGCACCGGCCTGCGCGGCGCGGGGGCGATGCGCGACATCGAGCCGGCTGTGGGCGGTGCGTCCGGCAGGCTGCGTCCGCTGCTCGGCGTCGGGCGCGGGGAGATTCTCGCCTGGGCGCGGGCCCGCGGGCTCGCCTGGGTGGAGGACGAGAGCAACGCCGACAGCCGTTACGCGCGCAATGCGTTGCGCCTTTCCGTGCTGCCCGTGATCGAGGCCGGTTTCCCTGCCGCGGTGCCGGCGCTGGCCCGGGCGGCGGCGCATTTTCGCGAGGCCGGCGACCTGCTCGACGAACTCGCTGCCCTCGACGAGGCGGCCTGCGGCGGCCGGCGGCTCGAACGTGGGGCGCTGCTGGCCCTGTCCGATGCCCGCCTCGCCAACCTGCTGCGCTGGCAGGCGCGCCGCCTCGGGGTGGCGGCGCCGTCGCGGGCACGCCTGCATGAAGCCCTGCGCCAGTTGCGCACGGCGGACGCCCGGCATCCGCTGTACCTGGCGCTGGGGGAAGCGGCCTGCGCCGTGTATCGCGGCCGGGTGTGGCTGGAGCGCGCCGCCGCCGGCGCGGCCGAGCCGCAGGACTGGCACGGCGAACTGGTCCTGCCCTGGGCTGGCGGCGTGGTGCGCTTCGAGGCGGCGGAGGGGCGCGGTATCGCGCGTGTGGCGCTGGAGCATGCGGCTGCGGTGCGCCTGGTGGGGCGGCGGCCGGGCCTCAGGCTGCGCCTGCACGCACGGCGGCCCGAACGCAGCTTCAGGAAACTGTGTCAGGAGGCGGGCGTGCCGGCATGGATGCGCGACCGCCTGCCGGTGCTGGAGATCGACGGCACGGTGGCATGGATCGGCGGCATTGGCGTGGCCGCGGCCTTTGCCTGCACGCCGGGCGAAGCCGGCATCGAGCCGGTGTGGTAGGAGCGGGCTTGCCCGCGATGCGGCCGCGGCACGGTGAACGCCGCATCGCGGCCAAGGCCGCACGGCCTGCCTGCGGGGGCGTCAGCCGCGCAGCGTGGCGAGCATCTGCGCCAGTTCGACCGCCGAGCGCACCTGCATCTTGTCGAACACGCGCGAGCGGTGGGCCTCCACGGTGCGCATGGAGATCGCCAGTTCGTCGGCGATGACCTTGTTGTACTTGCCTTCCAGGATCAGTTCCATGACCTCGCGCTCGCGCGCGGTCAGCGTGGCCAGCCGGCTCTCCACCGTGCCCCGGTCGGCGGCGGCGCGCTGGCGCTCGGCATCGTGGGCCATGGCGCGCTGCACGAGTTCGACCAGTTCGTTGTCGTTGAACGGCTTCTCGATGAAATCGAAGGCGCCTTTCTTCAGTGCTCCCACTGCCATCGGCACGTCGCCGTGGCCGGTGATGAAGATCACCGGCAGGTTGCAGTGGCGTCCGCGCAGGATGTCGAAGCAGGCCAGTCCGCTGATGCCTTCCAGGCGGATGTCGAGCACGATGCAGCCGCGCCAGTTCGGCTGCCAGGCCTGCAGGAAGGCTTCGCTGCTCGGCCACAGGGTGCACGGCACGCCGCGCGTGCGGAACTGCCATTCGAGGGCGTCGCGGATGGCTTCGTCGTCGTCGATGATGTGGGCCGATGCCTGGCTCATGAGCGTTCGGTGGGTAGCGTAAGGGTGAAGATGGTACCGCCAGCCGGGTTGGGGTCAAACGTCAGGTGGCCGTGGTGCAGCTCGGCGATCGAGCGGCAGATGTTCAGGCCCATGCCCATTCCTTCCGGCTTGGTGGTGAAGAAGGGTTCGAACAGGCGCGCGGCGGTGCCCGCGTCGATGCCGCAGCCGCGGTCGCGCACCTGGATTTCGACGCCGTCGCCGTGCAGTCGCGTGCTCACGGTAACCTCGCGCTGGCGGGGCGGCGTGGTGCGCATGGCGTCCATGCCGTTGCGCACCAGATTGACGATGATCTGTTCGATCATCACCGGGTCGGCGGGCACCATCGGCAGCCCGGGCTGCAGATCGCTGACGATGCGCATCTGGCGCTTGCGCGCGTCGGCTTCGATGAGGCCGACGGCGTCGCGGATCAGCGCGTTGATGTCGAGCGCCTCGTGCTTGGGTTCGGAGCGGCGCACGAAGTCGTGCACGCGGCGGATGATCTCCCCCGCGCGCCGCGCCTGGCGGGCGATCTTCTCGTGGATGGTGCGCAGTTCGGCCGGGTCGAGCTGGCCGGCGTCGAGGCGGTTCACGCAGCCGCTGTTGTAGCTGGCGATGGCGGCCAGGGGCTGGTTGAGCTCGTGGGCCAGGGTGGAGGCCATCTCGCCCATGGTCACCAGGCGCGCGGTGGCCTGCAGGCGCTCGTCCTGCTGGCGCGCCAGTTCCCGCGCCCGCTTCTGTTCGGTGATGTCCAGCACCGAACCCATCCAGCCGGTGTGGCGGCCTTCGCTGTCGATCAGCGGCGCCTCGAAGATCAGCGCGTCGAAGCGCTCGCCGTTCTTGCGCCGCAGCGACATTTCGAGGCCGTCGGGCGGAGTGCCTTCGCGCAGGACCGCATCATGGACCTCCTGGGTGCGGTCGAGCTGTTCCGGGTCCCAGTAGGGCATGGGCGGGAGGGTGCCGATCAGTTCCTCGGCCGGGTAGCCGGTCATGCGGCAGAAGGCGGGGTTCACATGGGTGATGCGGCCCTGGCGGTCGCGCGCGCGCAGGCCGGTGATGACCGAATCCTGCATCGCCCTGCGGAAGGCGGTCTCGCGGCGCAGCGCCGCCTCCGCCGCCTGGCGGCGTGCGAGCTGGCGGCGCAACTGCCACACGCTCCACACGATGACGGTGCCGAACAGCACGATGGAGGCGATCAGCAGCACCGGCATCCAGCGGATCTCGCCCTTGTAGGCGGTGATCCGCAGGGTCAGGCCGTGGCCGGGCGGGTCGAAGGGCGTGGTGTAGCTGCGGTGGGTTTCGAGCGGTGCTATCTTGGACTTGGCGGCGATCTCGCGGCCGTCGGGGTCGAGCACCGCGACCCGGTAGCGTTCGGAGAACCACCACGGCAGTTCGCGGCTGACCAGATCGGAGAGGGAATACACTGCCACCGCCGTGCCGAGGAAGGCTTCACCGGACCAGGCCGGCGCATGCACTTCGAAGTGGTATTCGCCGCCGGCCGCAGGATAGGCGGGGCCGTACACCGGCCGGCCCACGGCGCGGGCGAGCCGGGCGATCGATTCCGAGGGCACGGCGCCGCCGGTTTCGTCCATCTGTTCGCTGTCGGTGCGGGGCGGCAGGGCGCCGCGGATGCCGCCGTCCGGACCGAGCCACAGCACGCGGACGATGCCGCGGTCCTGGCTCATGAGCTGGCGCAACTGGGCCTCGGCCTGGGCCGGGGGGCGCGGGGTGCGCAGCAGGTCGGGGCCGAGCTGCTGGAGGATGGCTTCGTTGCGGTCGAGCTGGAAGCGCAGGTTCTGTTCCATCCACAGCACGTCGCTGATCAGTGTAGTCTGCTGCTCTTCGGTGTCATACTCGCGGGTGAGCCAGACCAGCAGTGCGATGGTGGCGACGAACAGGCCCAGCATGAAGTAGGGCAGCAGCGTGCCCAGCCAGCGGCCGCGCCCGGCGCCGGCCGCGTCGCGCGGCGCGGTCGTCGGGGAGGAAGGCAGCGGGGCGGGGGAGGTCGCGGACATCGAACGGCTTTATACACCCATAGGGCCGCTTGCGGTATTCCACAATAGCGTCGCGTACGGGCGCGGAACAATACTGCCGAACTTTCCGACGGGCTCGTCCGTCACGGGAGGTTTTCGCGCGCCGGGCGCCTCGTCCGCCGCGTGGGATCGAAGAACGCATTCAGTGCGTACGTTGTTCAACTGGAGGAGAGAGTGATGAAAATCCGTGCACTTCTGCTGGGTCTCGTTGCCGCCGGCCTGACCGCCACCGCTGCCGCGGCCGACCCGATCGTGATCAAGTTCAGCCACGTCGTGGCCCAGGACACGCCCAAGGGCAAGGCCGCCGACAAGTTCAGGGAACTCGCCGAGCAATACACCAGCGGCGCGGTCAAGGTCGAGGTCTATCCCAACAGTACGCTGTACAAGGACAAGGAAGAGATGGAGGCGCTGCAGCTCGGCGCCGTGCAACTGCTCGCCCCGTCCCTGGCCAAGTTCGGCCCGCTGGGCGTGCGCGACTTCGAAGCCTTCGACCTGCCCTTCATCTTCGACAACTACGAAGCCCTGCACAAGGTGACCTACGGCCCCGTCGGCCAGCAACTGTTCGCCAAGCTGGAGCCCAAGGGCATCAAGGGCCTGGCCTACTGGGACAACGGCTTCAAGTCCTTCTCCGCCAACACCCCGATCAAGAAGCCGGACGACCTGCGCGGCAAGAAGATGCGCATCCAGTCGTCCAAGGTGCTCGAAGAGCAGATGCGCGAGCTGAAGTCGCTGCCGCAGGTGATGGCCTTCTCCGAGGTCTATCAGGCGCTGCAGACCGGCGTGGTCGATGGTACCGAGAACCCGATCTCCAACCTCTACACCCAGAAGATGCATGAGGTGCAGAAGCACCTGGCGCTGACCGAGCACGGCTACCTGGGCTATGCCGTCATCACCAACAAGAAGTTCTGGGACGGCCTGCCCGCCGACGTGCGCACCCAGCTCGACCGCGCGATCAAGGAATCCACCGAGTATGCCAACAAGATCGCCAAGGACGAGAACGACCAGGCCCTGGAAGCGGTGAGGAAGGCGGGCAAGACCGAGGTGTACCAGCTCTCCACCGAAGAACGCCTGGCCTTCAAGAAGGCGTTGGTGCCGGTGCACAAGAAGATGGAGTCGCGCATTGGCGGCGACCTGATCAAGTCGATCTACGAAGCCACCAGCTTCGACCCGAACAAGCTGTAAACCCCCAGCCCTGCAGCGCCCGCCGGTCCCTGTGCATTGCACCCGGCGGGCGTTTTCGCACCGGGAGATCTCCAAATGAAAATACTCGACCACATCGAGGAATGGCTCATCACCTTCCTCATGGGGGCGGCGACGCTCATCATTTTCGTCTCCGTCGCCCACCGCTACGGTACCGGCATCGACTATCCTCCGCTGCAGGATGCGCTGCTGTCGATCAACATGGGCTGGGCGCAGGAGCTGACCATCATCATGTTCGTGTGGATGGCCAAGTTCGGCGCCGCCTACGGCGTGCGCACCGGCATCCACGTGGGCGTGGACGTGCTGATCAACCGCCTGTCCACCCAGAATCGGGGCAGGTTCATCATCTTCGGCCTGGGCGCGGGCGCACTGTTCACCGGCATCGTCGGCACGCTGGGTTTGACCTTCGTGCTGGAGAACGGCGCCCATTACCAGATTCTGTCCTGGCTCGGCCTGGACACCGGCGATCTCTACGAGGGTCCGGTCACCCCCGACCTGGAATGGCCGACCTGGATGGTCTATTCCGCGGTCCCGCTCGGCTCCTACCTGATGTGCTTCCGCTTCCTGCAGGTGATGGTGAGCTTCATCCGCACCGGTGAGCTGCCGCACCATGACCACGGCCACGTGGACGGCATCGACGAGGAACACCTGCCGGTGGATGCGAACCCCTACGACATGGGCGACGACCTCCATCCGCACGACCTCAAGCACAAGCAGATCGGCGAAGAAGGCCCTGAAGGCCGCGATGCCGGCAAGGGAGACAAGCAATGAGCGCCGCCATCATCTTCATCATCCTGCTGGCACTGATGCTCACCGGGATGCCGATCTCGATCTCGCTCGGCCTCACGGTGCTGACCTTCCTGTTCACCATGACGCAGGTGCCGATCGAGTCGGTGGCGCTGAAGCTGTTCACCGGCATCGAGAAGTTCGAGATCATGGCGATCCCGTTCTTCATCCTCGCCGGCAACTTCCTCACCCACGGTGGCGTGGCGCGGCGCATGATCAACTTCGCCACCTCCATGGTCGGCCACTGGCACGGCGGCCTGGGCCTGGGCGGCGTGGTGGCCTGCGCCCTGTTCGCTGCGGTGTCGGGCTCCAGCCCGGCGACCGTGGTGGCGATCGGTTCGATCATCCTGCCGGCGATGGTCAAGCAGGGCTTCCCGAACAAGTTCGGCGCGGGCGTCATCACCACCTCGGGCGCGCTCGGCATCCTGATTCCGCCGTCCATCGTCATGGTGATGTACTCGGTGTCCACCAACACCTCGGTCGGCGCCCTGTTCATGGCCGGCGTGATTCCGGGCCTGCTGCTCGCGGGCTTTCTCGGCTTCACCACCTGGAACCGGGCGCGCCGCTTCGGCTACCCGCGCCTGCCGAAGGCGAGCTGGGGGGAGCGTGCGAGGGCGTTCAGGGAGTCGGCCTGGGGCCTGTTCCTGATCGTCGTGGTCATGGGCGGCATCTACACCGGCATCTTCACGCCCACCGAGGCGGCGGCCATGAGCGCGGTATACGCCTTCTTCGTCGCGGTCTTCGTGTACAAGGACCTGAAGATGAGCGACGTGCCCAAGGTCCTGCTGAACTCGGCCAACATGAGCGCGATGCTGCTCTACATCATCACCAACGCGGTGCTGTTCTCCTTCCTGCTCACGCACGAGAACATTCCGCAGGCGATGGCCGACTTCATGATGGGCGCGGGCATCGGCGTGATCGGCTTCCTGATCATGGCCAACATCCTGATGCTGATCATGGGCAACTTCATGGAGCCCTCGTCCATCGTGCTGATCCTGGCGCCGATCCTGTTCCCCATCGCCATCGCCCTGGGCATCCACCCGGTGCACTTCGGCATCATCATGGTGGTGAACATGGAAGTGGGCCTGTGCCACCCGCCGGTGGGCCTGAACCTCTACGTGGCGTCCGGCATCACCAAGATGGGCATCACCGAGCTGACCGTGGCGGTGTGGCCGTGGCTGCTGTCCATGCTGGTGTTCCTGGTCATCGTCACCTACATCCCGGCGATCTCCCTGTGGCTGCCGCAGACCCTGGGCATGCTCTGACGCAAGGCTGCGCCGTCCAACCGGGCGGCGCGTAACACCCTCCGATCCCCGCCCCGGCGCCCCGCGCGCCCGGCGGGGATCGTGTTTTGGGCTATGATCGCGCCCATGGAAATCCTCAGCTTCCTCGTCGATACGGCCGCCTTCTTCATCGACCTGCTGCTCCACCTGGACCGCCATCTGGTCGAGCTGCTCGCCGAATACGGGGTGTGGCTGTACGCCATCCTGTTCCTGATCGTGTTCTGCGAAACCGGCCTGGTGGTCACCCCCTTCCTGCCGGGCGATTCGCTGCTGTTCATGGCCGGCGCGCTGGCGGCTGGCGGCGGGCTCGACCCGCTGTGGCTGATCGTGCTGCTGTTCGCCGCCGCGGTGCTCGGCGACACGCTGAACTACACCATAGGCAAGCACTTCGGCCGCCGTATGGAGCACTGGGAGAACAGCCGCTTCTTCAATCGCCGTGCGCTGGAGCGCACCCAGGCCTTCTACGCCCGCCACGGCGGCAAGACCATCGTCATCGCGCGCTTCATGCCCATCATCCGCACCTTCGCCCCCTTCGTCGCCGGCATGGCGCGCATGGAGTACCGCCGCTTCGTGTCCTTCAACGTGGTCGGCGCCGCGCTGTGGGTCGCGCCCCTGACCATGCTCGGCTACTGGTTCGGCAACCTGCCGGTGGTCAAGAGCAACCTTTCGCTGGTGGTGATCGGCATCGTCGTGCTGTCGCTGATGCCCATGCTCGTCGCCTGGTGGCGCGAGCGCAGCGCGGTGGCCCGCGGCGGAATTTGACGCCTTGTTTATGCCGGGGGCGGAGGTGTCCGGTATCTTTGCGGACATGTCCTCCCCGGCAAGCCCCGCTTCCGACCCCATGCACGCGCGCCGCCAGCGTATCGCCGGCTGGGCGCTGGCGCTGTGCGCCAGCCTGGCGGTCAGCGTGGCGACCCTGCCGCTGCGGGAGATCATCGACCCGGCCAACATCGCCATGCTGTTCCTGCTGGTGGTGTTCTTCGTCGCCCTGCGCCTCGGGCGCGGGCCGGCGGTGCTGACCGCGTGCGCCAACGTCGTGCTGCTCGACTACGTCGTCGTGCCGCCCCATTTCGGCTTCATCCCCACCGACGTCCAGTACGTCATCACCCTGGCGGTGATGCTGACCGTCGGTCTCGTCACCGCCCAGCTCACCGAGGGGCTGCGCCGCCAGGCGGCGCTCAACGCCGGGCAGGAAAGGGAGACCCGCTCCCTGTACGGGCTGGCGTGCGAACTGGCGGGCAGTTCCAGCGTGGATCAGGTGCATGGCGCGCTGGCCGCGTATTCCGCGCGCCACGGCCATCGCATGGCCCTGCACGTGGGCGGCGAGCCGGCGTCGGCGCCGCCCGGCTCGGCCTACCCGTTGGGGGAGGCGGACGCGCCGCTCGGCACCCTGTACGTGGAGGGTGAGGCGGGCAGCGCGGCCGAGCCGGCCGAGGAAGCCAGGCTGCGGGCAGTGGCCTCGCTGCTGACGACCGCGCTGGAGCGCGTGCGTTACGTGCAGCTCGCCCAGGAGAGCCAGGTCGAGATCAGCGCGGAGCGTCTGCGCAATTCGGTGCTGGCCGCCCTGTCGCACGACCTGCGCACGCCGATGACGGTGCTGATCGGCCTGGCCGACAGCCTGCACAGTTCCCGCGAGCCGCTGCCCCCCGGCGCCCGCGACACCGCGCTCGCACTACTGCGCCAGGCGCGTGCGCTGGGCGGGCTGCTTTCCAATGTGCTCGACATGGTCCGCCTGCAGACCGGCAAGACCCGCCTGCGCCGCCAGTGGAACCTCTTCGACGACGTGATCTCCGCCAGCCTGCGCCTGCTCCGACCGCAACTGTCGGACCATCCGGTCAAGGTCCGCCTCGCCCCCGGCCTGCCGCTGGTGGAATTCGACGCCGGGCTGCTCGAACGCGTGCTGTGCAACCTCATCGATAACGCCGCCAAGTATTCGCCGCCCGGCGCACCCATCGAGATATCCACACACGTGGACGAGACCGGCCGGCGCGCCTGCATCGAGGTCTGCGACCGCGGCGAGGGCTTTCCCGAGCGCAAGCTCGGCCGCTTGTTCGAACTCTTCGAGCGCGGCAACCCGGAATCCGCGGTGCCGGGCATGGGGCTCGGGCTGGCGATCTGCCACCGCATCGTGGCCGCCCACGGCGGCGAGATCGAGATCCGCAACCGGCCCGACGGCGGCGCCTGCGTCAAGGTTCTGCTACCCTTGGGCACCCCCCCGGCGGTGGCCGAGGAATAGCGGCAGACCGCCGCAGCGAGCACCGCGCCCGATGGACATCACCGTACTGGTCGTCGAGGATGAACCCCAGATCCGCCGCCTGATCCGCAGCGCGCTGGAGGCCGAGGGCTGCCGCGTGTTCGAGGCCGATACCGGGGCGCGCAGCCTGATCGAGGCGGGCACGCGCAAGGCCGACCTCGTGGTGCTGGACCTGGGCCTGCCCGACATCGACGGCATGGAGGTGCTGCGCGGCATCCGCGCCTGGAGCGGAGTGCCGGTGCTGATCCTGTCCGCCCGCGGCGAGGAGGACGACAAGGTCGCCGCCCTCGACCAGGGCGCCGACGACTACCTCACCAAGCCCTTCGGCGTGGGCGAACTGCTCGCCCGCGTGCGCGCCCTGGTACGCCGGCGGGTGCGCCACGACGACGGTTTCGGCACGCTGCGCTTCGGCGAGGTGGAGGTGGACTTCGGCCGCCGCATGGTCATCCGCAACGGTGAGCCGGTGCATCTGACCAAGATCGAATATCGCCTGCTCACCGTGCTCGCCGCCAACGCCGGCAAGGTGCTCACCCACAACCACCTGATGCGCGAGGTGTGGGGTCCGGCCTACGTGGACAGCCACCACTACCTGCGCATCTACGTCAGCCGCCTGCGCCAGAAGCTCGAGACCGATCCCGCCCAGCCGGTGCATTTCCTCACCGAAACCGGCGTCGGCTACCGCTTCCAGCCCTGAATCCCCGGTCCACGCCGGCCGGGCGATTTACGCATTTTTTGCGGTGCAACATCGACTGTTTACCGCATTTATCGGGCGCAATCCCTAAGCTGGACTCGTCTTCCACCCATCCCGTCGGGGAGCGAGTCATGGCCTTGAAGATCGATCCGACGCAGTGCACCAACTGCGGCACCTGCGAATCCGTCTGTCCCACCAGTTCCATCGCGGAAAAGAAGGGCGTCTACCGCATCGATGCCGCCACCTGTAGCGAATGCGATGGCGGCGATCCGGAATGCATGGACAACTGCCCCGTCGACGGCTGCATTTCCTACGCCTGAGGAGCCCGCCATGCACAGCGTCGTCTGCATCAAGCAGGTGCCCGACAGCGCCCAGATCCGGGTGCATCCGGTCACCAACACCATCATGCGGCAGGGCGTGCCCGCCATCATCAACCCCTACGACCTTTTCGCCCTGGAAGAGGCGCTGCGCCTGAAGGACAGGCACGGCGGCCGCGTCACCGTCATCACCATGGGCCCGCCGCAGGCCGAGGCCGCGCTGAGGAAGGCGCTGTCCTTCGGCGCCGACGAGATCATCCTCGTCACCGACAAGGCCTTCGCCGGCGCCGACACGCTGGCGACCAGCTTCGCGCTGGCCTCGGCGATCCGCAAGATCCACGAGAGCCACCCGGTCACGATGGTGTTCACCGGCAAGCAGACGATCGACGGCGACACCGCCCAGGTCGGCCCCGGCATCGCCAAGCGGCTGGACCTGCAACTGCTCACCTACGTGTCGCGCGTCGCTGAGGTCGATGAAGCCGGCGGCACGATCACCGTGGAACGCCGCGCCGAAGGCGGCGTGCAGGTGCTGCGCACCGCGCTGCCCTGCCTCGTCACCATGCTGGAAGGCAGCAACGAGATGCGCCGCGGCAGCCTGCCCGACCAGTTGCGCGCCGCCCGCCACGAACTCACCCGCTGGGACCGCGTCGCCGCCGGCATCGAGGACGTCACCCGGATCGGCCTCAAGGGCTCGCCCACCGTGGTGAACAAGGTCTTCACCCCCAGCCCGCGCGCCGAGAAGGCGGAAATGGTGACGGTGGACAGCGGCCGCGCGGCCGACCTCGCCGTCGAACTCATCGCCCGCATCGGCGGCCGCTTCCCGGTGGTGGAAGCGGAACTCGCCCGCCGCGCCGGCTAAGGAGACGAACATGAGCAACGACGCACCCGTGAAGAAAAAGCGCAAATTCGAACTCGACCCGCGGCTGGCCGCCTACAAGGGCGTGTGGGTCTTCATCGAGCACGAACGCGGCCAGGTCCATCCGGTGTCGTGGGAACTGCTGGGCGAAGGCCGCAAGCTGGCCGACATGCTGGGCGTGGAACTGGCCGGCGTGGTGCTGGCCGCCCCCGGCGAAGGCCAGCCCTTCTGCCAGGAAGCCTTCGCCTACGGCGCCGACCTCTGCTACCTGATGGAAAGCCCGGTGCTGAAGGACTACCGCAACGATCCCTTCACCCGCGGCATGACCGAACTGGTCAACACCTACCAGCCCGAAGTGCTGCTGCTCGGCGCCACCACCCAGGGCCGCGACCTCGCCGGCTCGGTGGCGACCACGCTGGCGACCGGGCTCACCGCCGACTGCACCGGGCTGACCATCGACCTGGACAACCGCAGCCTCGCCGCCACCCGCCCGACCTTCGGCGGCAGCCTGTTGTGCACCATCGTGACGCTGAACTACCGGCCGCAGATGGCCACCGTGCGGCCGCGGGTGATGGGGATGCCGGAACGGCAGGAAGGCCGAGAGGGCCGCATCATCGAGCATCCGCTGGCAATGGCCGAGGAATCCATCATCACCAAGGTGCTCGACTACATCCCCGACGACACCCGCGACAAGCCGCAACTGCCCTTCGCCGACATCATCGTCTCCGGCGGCAAGGGCCTCGCCAAGCCGGAGAACTTCCAGCTGGTGTGGGATCTCGCCCGCGTGCTCGGCGCGGAGGTCGGCGCCTCGCGTCCGGTGGTGCAGGCCGGCTGGGTGGAGCTGGACCGCCAGGTCGGCCAGTCGGGCAAGACGGTGCGGCCCAAGCTCTACATCGCCGCCGGCATCTCCGGCGCCATCCAGCACCGGGTCGGCATGGAGGGCGCGGACTGCATCGTCGCCATCAACAACGACCCCAACGCCCCCATCTTCGACTTCGCCCACTACGGCATCGTCGGCGACGCGCTGCAGCTCCTGCCGGCGCTCACCGAAGCCTTCCGGCAGAAGCTCGCCACCGCCCGCCGCGCGGGCTGAAGGAGCCAGATCATGAGTGAGAAATTCGACGTCATCGTGGTCGGCGCCGGCGCGTCCGGCAACGCCGCTGCCTACACCCTGGCGAAAGCCGGCCTCAAGGTGCTGCAACTTGAGCGCGGCGAAACGCCGGGCGCCAAGAACGTGCAGGGTGCCATCCTCTACGCCGACGCGCTGGAGCGCATCATCCCCGACTTCCGCGAGGAAGCGCCGCTGGAGCGCCACATCATCGAGCAGCGCATGTGGGTGATGGACGAACGCTCCTACGTCGGCAGCCACTTCCGTTCGGACGACTTCAACAAGCCGCCCTACAACCGCTACACCATCATCCGCGCCCGCTTCGACAAGTGGTTCTCCGACAAGGTGAAGGAGGCCGGCGCGCTGGTGATCTGCGAGACCACGGTGAAGGAACTGCTGCGCGACGACAAGGGCAAGGTCGTCGGCGTCGAGGTGGACCGCGCCGACGGCAGGATTTACGCCGACCTCGTCATCCTCGCCGACGGCGTGAATTCCACCCTGGCGCGCAAGGCCGGCTTCCGCCCGGAACTCGATCCCAAGCACGTCGCACTGGCGGTGAAGGAGATCCACTTCCTGCCCGCCGACGTCATCGAGTCGCGCTTCAACATCAAGGACGACGAGGGCGTGGTGATCGAGATGATGGGCAAGATCACCCACGGCATGATGGGCACCGGCTTCCTCTACACCAACAGCGATTCGATCAGCGTCGGCGTCGGCTGCCTCCTGTCCGACTTCATGACACAGAAGATCACGCCCTACCAGTTGCTCGAACAGTTGAAGGCCCACCCCTCGGTCGCGCCCATGCTGGAAGGCGGCGAGATGAAGGAGTACGCCGCCCACCTGATCCCCGAAGGCGGCTACCACGCCATCCCGCAGATCTACGGCGAGGGCTGGATGATCGTCGGCGACTCCGGCATGTTCGTGAACGCGGTGCACCGCGAGGGCTCCAACCTCGCCATGACCACCGGCCGCATCGCCGCCGAGACCGCCATCGAACTCAGCCGCGAAGGCAAGGCCATGAGCGCCGCCAACCTCGCCCGCTACCGCGCCCGGCTCGACGACAGCTTCGTCATCAAGGACCTGAAGAAGTACAAGGACCTGCCCGACCTGCCCGACCTGCTCGACAGCAACAAGCAGTTCCTCACCACCTACCCGGAACTGCTCAACCGTTCGGCGCGCGCCATGCTCACCGTGGACGGCGAGGACAAGCGCAGCAAGCAGAAGGACATCTATCGCGGCTTTCGCGCCGAACGCAGCCTCTTCGGCCTCATCGGCGACGCCTACAAACTGTGGAGGGCTTTCCGGTGAGCATCAAGGTCGAAGACAAGCTGTACCAGAACCGCTACCTGGTCGACGCCGAGCGGCCGCACATCCAGATCAAGGACGCGGCGGTCTGCGCTGCCTGCACCACCCGCCAATGCACCGTGTGCTGTCCGGCCGGCTGCTACGAGGGCGCGGAAAGCAAGGTGGTGCTGACCACCGACGGCTGCCTGGAATGCGGCACCTGCCGGGTGATCTGCACCACCCACCGCAACGTGGCCTGGGAATACCCGCGCGGCGGCTACGGCATCCAGTTCAAGTTCGGCTGAAGGCGGCGGGCCGGCGTGCCCGCCATCCCATCCCGGGGGCGCATCGCCGGATGCACCCCGGGGCAACGCCGTGATACCGAAACCGTCTCCGAGGCAGGGCGGAATCCTGCTAAAATTCTGCGTTTTTCTCAAACGCCCTCGGAGTTCTTCATGGCCATCGAACGTACCCTGTCCATCATCAAGCCCGACGCCGTCGCCAAGAACGTGGTCGGCAAGATCTACCAGCGTTTCGAAGACGCCGGGCTGAAGATCGTCGCCGCCCGTCAGACTTGGCTGTCCGAGCGGGAAGCCGGCGAGTTCTACGCCGTGCACAAGGAGCGCCCCTTCTTCAAGGATCTGGTGTCCTTCATGATCTCCGGCCCGGTCTTCGTCCAGGTGCTGGAAGGCGAGAACGCCATCGCCAAGAACCGCGAACTGATGGGCGCCACCGACCCGAAGAAGGCCGCGCCGGGCACCATCCGCGCCGACTTCGCCGATTCCATCGACGCCAACGCGGTGCACGGCTCCGATGCGCCGGAAACCGCCGCCGTGGAAGTGGCCTTCTTCTTCCCGGCCCTGAACGTTTACTCGCGCTGAGCTGTCCGGGACAAGGCGGGGCGCCCAAGACGGGCGCACCGCTTTTCCCGTTCACGAGCGCCCCTGGACATGGTCAACCTGCTTGATTTCGACGTCGACGGCCTGGTCGCCTGGTTCGCCGAGCGCGGCGAGAAGCCTTTCCGCGCCCGCCAGGTGATGCGCTGGATGCACCGCGAGGGCTGCGACGATTTCGAGCGCATGACCGACGTGGCCAAGAGCCTGCGGGCGAAGCTCGCCTTGGATGCCTGCATCCGTGCGCCCGAGCCCCTGCGCGATTCGCTCTCCGCCGACGGCACGCGCAAGTGGCTGCTGGACGTGGGCAACGGCAACGCGGTCGAGACCGTGTTCATCCCGGAAACCGGCCGCGGCACCCTGTGCGTGTCCTCCCAGGCCGGCTGCGCCCTCGATTGCGCGTTCTGCTCCACCGGCAAGCAGGGCTTCAACCGCAACCTCACGGCCGGCGAGATCATCGGCCAGCTGTGGCTCGCCAACCGGCTGCTGGGTGCGGCGCGGGAAGCGTCCCCGGATCTCGAGGCGGGGGAAAAGGACAACGGCCGCATCATCAGCAACGTGGTGATGATGGGCATGGGCGAGCCGCTGGCCAATTTCGACAACGTGGTCACCGCCCTGCGCCTGATGCTGGACGACCACGCCTACGGCCTGTCGCGCCGCCGCGTCACGGTGTCCACCTCCGGCATCGTGCCGGCCATGGACCGCCTGCGCGACGAATGCCCGGTGGCGCTGGCGGTGTCCCTGCACGCCTCCAACGACGCCCTGCGCGACCGCCTGGTGCCGATCAACCAGAAGTATCCCCTGGCCGAACTGATGGCCGCCTGCCGGCGCTACCTGGAACGCGCGCCGCGGGATTTCGTCACCTTCGAGTACGTCATGCTCGACGGCGTGAACGACCAGGACGTCCATGCGCGCGAACTCCTCGCGCTGGTGCGCGACGTGCCGTGCAAGTTCAACCTGATCCCCTTCAACCCCTTCCCGAATTCCGGCTTCCGCCGCTCGCCGGCGGAGCGTATCCGCCGCTTTGCAGGTATCCTGATTGACGCCGGCATCGTCACCACCACCCGCAAGACCCGCGGCGACGACGTGGATGCCGCCTGCGGCCAGTTGGCCGGCCAGGTGCAGGACAAGACCCGGCGCACCGTACGAATCGTGAAACCGATGGAGGCCCGCCCATGACGCGCTTCGCCGCGAAGCTGATCCCTGCCGCCCTGGCCCTGGTGCTCGGGGCCTGCGCCACCGTGCCCGCACCCGTCGTGGCGCCCACCGCCCCGGCCGACCGTCCGCTGTCCGAGCGGGTACCGGCGAGCCCCGCGGAGGCGCGCGCCAAGGCCCACGTGGAACTCGGCATGGCCTATCTGCAGGCGGGGCGCTTCGACGTGGCGCTGGACGAGGCGTCCACGGCACTGCGGGACGTTGCCAGCTACGCGCCGGCCTTCCACCTGAAGGCTCTGATACACATGTTCGTCGACGACGCGGCGCAGGCCGACGCCGACTTCCGCCGCGCGCTCGCGGAGGCACCGGGGGACCCGGACTTCAACAACAGCTACGGCTGGTTCCTGTGCTCCCGCGACCGCATCGACGACGGGCTGGCCCGCCTCGCCGTGGCGGCGCGCAATCCCTACTACCGCACGCCGACGCGGCCTTACACCAATGCCGGCCTGTGCCATCTGCGCCGGAACGACGATGCGGCCGCGGCCCAGCAGTTCCTGCGCGCGGTGGACACCGACCCCGCCAACACCCAGGCCCTGTACCAGCTCGCGTCCATCGCCTATCGCAAGGGCGATTACGCCGACGCCCGTTCCTACCTGATTCGCCTGCACCAGCAGAGCGAACCGACGGCCGGGACCGCCTGGCTGGGCCTGCGTACCGAACGCCGGCTGGGCAACCGCGACGCCGAAGCGAGCTACGCCACGCAGTTGCGCAGCCGCTTCTCGGCCTCCCCGGAGTTCCTGTTGATGCAGCAAGGGAAGTACGAGTGAGCGACACCGAAGAACAGACCATGGAACCGGAACGCGCCGACGCTGCCGCGGTCGGCGAGATTCTGCGCGGTGCACGCGAGATGCACGGGCTGACGGTGGCCAACGTCGCGCAGATGCTGAAGCTCGGCTCGCGCCAGATCGAAGCCATGGAGGCCGGGCGTTTCGACCTGCTGCCCGGCCCGGCTTTCGCGCGCGGCTTCCTGCGCAACTATGCGCGCCAGCTCGGGCTGGACCCCGAGCCGTTGATCAGCGTGGTGGGTGTCGAAGCGTCCGCCTCCGAGGCGGTCGAACTGACGCCGGTGTCCAATGCCGAAGGCGTGATGCCGGTGGGAGGGGATCGGCCCACGTCGCCCACGCCGGTGGCCGTGGTGGCTTTCGCCCTGCTGCTGGTGGTGCTGGCGGGCTGGTACTTCGACTGGTTCCGCACACCGGCGCCGGTGGAAGTCGCGATGCCGCTGCCCGCTGAAACCGCGCCGCTGTCCGAACCGGCCTTCCCGCCGCCGGGCACGGAGGAGGAGGGCGTCCCGCCGGCGACGGTCGAGGTGGTGCCGACCGTACCGGAAGCGGTCGTGCCCGCTCCGGGCGTGACGCCACCGGCTCCCGCCGCCGCACCGCAGCCGCAGGCGGCCCCCGTGCCGGCCCCGCGGCTGGCCGAGGCGCCGGCTGCGGGCGAGACGAGGGTGGAACTGCGCTTCAGCGGCGAGTCCTGGTACGAAGTGCGCGATGCCGCGGGCAGCGTGCTGGCCACCGGCATCGGCAGCGCCGGCCAGGTGCGCAGCGTGCGGGGCGGGGCGCCGCTGGCGGTGGTGATCGGCAATGCCGGCGAGGTGAGCCTGTCCCACAACGGCCAGCCGGTGGACCTGGCGCCGCACACGCGGGTCAGCGTCGCCCGCGTGACCCTGAGGTGACGAGCGCGATGGTGCAAGCTCCCGTCTGCCCCTTCGGCGCCAAACCGCGCTTCCGCACCCGCCTGGTGCGCATCGGCCGTGTCGCGGTCGGCGCGGATGCGCCGGTCGTGGTGCAGTCCATGACCAATACCGACACCGCCGACGTGCTCGGCACCGCCATGCAGGTGGCCGAACTGGCGCGCGCGGGTTCGGAGATCGTGCGCATCACGGTCAACAACGAGGACGCCGCGAAGGCCGTGCCCCACATCCGCGACCGCCTGCTGGCGCTCAACGTGGATGTGCCGCTGGTGGGCGACTTCCACTACAACGGCCACAAGCTCCTCACCGATTTTCCCGCCTGCGCCGAGGCGCTGGCCAAGTTCCGCATCAACCCGGGCAACGTGGGCGCCGGCGCACGGCGCGACCCCCAGTTCGCCGCCATCGTCGAACTGGCCTGCCGCCACGACAAGCCGGTGCGCATCGGCGTGAACTGGGGCAGCCTGGACCAGTCCGTGCTCGCGCGCATCATGGACGCCAACGCCCGGTTGGCCGAGCCGCGGGACGCCGGCGCGGTGATGCGCGAGGCGCTGGTGGTCTCGGCGCTCGAATCCGCCGCCAAGGCCGAGGAATACGGCCTGCCCGGCGACCGCATCATCCTCTCCGCCAAGGTCTCCAGCGTGCAGGACCTGATCGCCGTATACCGCGAACTGGCCGCGCGCAGCGACTATCCGCTGCACCTGGGGCTGACCGAGGCGGGCATGGGCTCCAAGGGCATCGTCGCCTCCACCGCGGCGCTGGCGGTGCTGCTGCAGGAAGGCATCGGCGACACCATCCGCATCTCGCTCACCCCGGAGCCCAACGGCAACCGTGCCCAGGAAGTGATCGTCGCCCAGGAAATCCTGCAGACCATGGGGCTGCGCGCCTTCACCCCCATGGTCATCGCCTGTCCCGGTTGCGGGCGCACCACCAGCACCTTCTTCCAGGAACTGGCGGCCGGCATCCAGACCTACGTGCGCGAGCAGATGCCGGTGTGGCGCACCCAGTACGACGGCGTGGAGAACATGACCGTGGCGGTGATGGGCTGTGTGGTCAATGGTCCGGGGGAGAGCAAGCACGCCAACATCGGCATCTCGCTCCCCGGCACCGGAGAATCCCCGGCGGCGCCGGTGTTCGTGGATGGCGAAAAGACCGTCACCCTGCGCGGGGCCAACATCGCCGCGGAATTCAAGGCCATCGTGGACGACTACGTGGCTACCCGATACACGAGGAAGGCGGGCTGAGCCCGCACACGACGACAACATGAGCAAGACCCTGCAGGCCGTGCGCGGGATGAACGACATCCTGCCCGACGAGGCGGAAGCCTGGGAACACTTCGAGGACATCGTGCGCGACTGGCTGAAGAGCTACGGCTACCGGCCCATCCGCACCCCCATCGTCGAGCCGACGCCGCTGTTCACGCGCGCCATCGGCGAAGTCACCGACATCGTCGAGAAGGAGATGTACTCCTTCGAGGACGCCCTGAACGGCGAGCAGCTCACGCTGCGCCCGGAGAACACGGCCTCCTGCGTGCGCGCCGCCATCCAGCACAACCTGGTGGCCTCCCACGGCCCCCAGCGCCTGTACTACCACGGCCCCATGTTTCGCCACGAACGGCCGCAGAAGGGGCGCTACCGCCAGTTCCACCAGATCGGCGCGGAGGCCCTGGGTTTCGCCGGGCCGGACATCGACGCCGAACTCATCATCATGTGCGCGCGGCTGTGGGACGACCTCGGCCTGGAGGACGTCAGCCTGGAACTCAATTCGCTGGGCTCCGCCGAGGAGCGAGGCGCGCACCGCGCCGCGCTGATCGCCTACCTGGAGCAGCACCAGGCGCGTCTGGACGAGGACGGCAAGCGCCGCCTGTATACCAATCCGCTGCGCATCCTCGACACCAAGAACCCGGAACTGCAGGACCTGGTGGAAGCCGCGCCGCGCCTGGCCGACTATCTCGGCGACGAGTCGCGCGCCCATTTCGAGGTCGTGCAGCAACTGGTGCGCGATGCCGGCATCCCCTTCCGCATCAACCATCGCCTGGTGCGCGGGCTGGACTACTACAACCGCACCGTGTTCGAGTGGGTCACCACGCGCCTGGGGGCGCAGGGCACGGTATGCGCCGGCGGGCGCTACGACGGCCTGGTGGAACAGCTCGGCGGCAAGCCGACGCCGGCGGCCGGCTTCGCCATGGGCGTGGAGCGCCTGCTCGCTCTGTGGCGCGAATCGGGCGGCGAGTCCGATGGCGCGCAGCCTGACGCCTACGTGGTGCACCTGGGCGACGAAGCGCGCCGGCTGGCCTTCCGCGCCGCCGAGGCGCTGCGCACCCATGGCTTTGCGGTGGTGCTCCATTGCGGCGACGGCAGTTTCAAGTCGCAGATGAAGAAGGCCGATGCCAGCGGCGCCGCGGTGGCGCTGGTGATCGGCGAAGACGAAGCGGCGGCGGGCGAGGTCGGCCTCAAGCCGCTGCGCGGGCCGGGCGGCCAGCAGCGCATCGCGCTCGACGCCCTGCCGGAGGCGGTGGCCGAGCTCCTGTATACCGAAGACGAAGACAACGAGGGCGACGATGGCAGTCTATGACCTGGAAGAGCAGGAACAGATCTCCGAACTGAAGGCGTGGTGGGCGCAGTACGGCAAGTTCGTCACCGCCCTTGCCGTGGCCGCCGCGCTGGCATCGGTGGGCTGGCAGGGCTGGAGGTGGTACCAGGGCAAGCAGGCCGCCGAGGCCGGCGCGCTCTACCATGCCGTGCAGCAGGCGGCCGAGCAGGGCGACACGCAGAAGGCGCGCGAGGCCACCGGCCAGTTGATCGCCGGCTATGGCGGCACCGCTTACGCCCAACTGGGCGCGCTGCTGTCCGCCAGCGTGCAGTTCGAACGCGGCGACCTGGACAACGCCCGCGCCCATCTGCAGTGGGCGTCCGCCGAAGGGCGCGACCCGGCCCTGCGCGACGTCGCCCGCCTGCGTCTGGCCACCGTGCTGCTGCAGCAGGGCAAGCACGACGAGGCCCTGGCCGAACTGGCGCCCGCGCCCGCCACGCCGTTCGCCGCGCGTTTCGCCGATCTGCGCGGCGACGTGCTGGCAGCGGCCGGCAAGCCGGCCGAAGCGCGCGCCGCCTACCAGGCCGCCCTCGACGCCATCGGCAACGGCACCGACGGCGGTGCCACCCTGCGCGAAGTGGTGCGCGTCAAGCTCGAAGCGCTGGAGGGCTGAGCGATGCGCACAACCTTGATCCGCGCGGTGTTGCTGGCTTCCGTCGTGCTCGCCGGCACGGGCTGCTCCTCCCTCAACCCGTTCTCCAGCTCCGGCCCCGAGCCGGCCGAACTGACGGCCTTCCAGGCTTCCGCCGAACTGCGTCCCCTGTGGTCCGCCCGCGTGGGCGGCAGCGGCGCCTACGTGTTCCAGCCGGAAGTCCTCGGCAGCAGCGTCTATGCCGCGGCCCACGACGGTACCGTGGTGCGTTTCGACGACGGCAGCCGGCGCTGGTCGGTGGACGTGGATCAGCGCCTTTCCGCCGGGGTCGGCAGCGACGGCACGCTGGTGGTGGTGGTCACCACGACCGGCGAGGCGATTGCGCTGGATGCCGACAGCGGCGCCGAACGCTGGCGCGTGCCGGTAGGGGCCGAGGTGCTGGCACCGCCGGCCGTGGCCGGCGACATCGTCGTGCTGCGCGCCTCCGACAGCCGCCTGATCGGGCTTTCCCCCGCCGACGGCGCGCGGCGCTGGGTGTACCAGCGCAGCACGCCGCCGCTCGCCCTGCGCAGCGTGGCCGGCGTGCTGCTGGAAGGCGGCGTCGTGCTCGCCGGTTTCCCCGGCGGCAAGCTGGCCGCAATCAATGCCGGCAACGGCGGCGAACTGTGGGAGCTGACGGTGGCCACGCCGCGCGGTTCGACCGAACTGGAGCGCGTCGCCGACGTGGCCGGCACGCCCGTGCTCGGCCGGCGCGAGATTTGCGCCGTCACCTATCAGGGCCGCGCCGGCTGCTTCGACGCGGCCAACGGCAATCCGCTGTGGTCGCGGGAGTTCTCCAGCAGCGTGGGCATGGACCGCGACACCCGCTTCGCCTTCCTCACCGACGAGACCGATGCCGTGCATGCCCTCGACGCCTTCAGCGGTGCCAGCGTGTGGAAACAGGATGCACTGGCCCGGCGCAAGGTGTCCCGTCCCCTCGCCCTGGGTTCCCACGTGGCGGTCGGCGACCTGGAAGGCTACGTCCACCTGCTGCGCCGGGAGGACGGCGCCTTCGCCGCGCGCGTGCGCGCCGGCGGCGGCGCCATCACCGCCGACCCACGCCCCTTCGGCCAGGGTTTCGTCGTGCAGACGCGCGACGGCGACCTCGCGGCCTACGAAGTCCGTTGATCGACAAGAGCTAGCGTGAATCCCACCATCGTCCTGGTCGGCCGCCCCAACGTGGGCAAGTCCACCCTGTTCAACCGCCTGACCAGGACGCGCGATGCGCTGGTCGCCGACCAGCCCGGGCTCACCCGCGACCGTCATTACGGCATCGGCCGGGTGGGCGAGCGCAAGTATCTGGTGGTGGATACCGCCGGCTTCGATCCCGTGGCCAAGGACGGGATCATGCACGAGATGGCGCGCCAGGCCGAGCAGGCCATCGCGGAAGCCGACGTGCTGCTGTTCCTGGTGGACGGCCGCGCGGGGCTGACCCCCCACGACGAGCAGATCGCCGCCCGCCTGCGGCGTGCGGGGCGCCCGGTGCTGCTGGTGGTGAACAAGGCCGAGGGCATGGATCGCGGCATGGCGGCCGCCGACTTTCACGCCCTCGGGCTGGGCGACCCTCTGCCGGTCTCCGCGGCCCACGGCGACGGCGTGCGCCAACTGGTGGACGTCGCGCTGGAGCCCTTCCCCGAGGAGGCCGAGGCGGAGGAGGGCGCGGACGCCGGCCCGCGCGTGGCCATCGTCGGCAGGCCCAACGTGGGCAAGTCCACGCTGGTCAATGCGCTGCTGGGCGAAGAGCGCGTGATCGCCTTCGACATGCCGGGCACCACGCGCGACGCCATCGCCATTCCCTTCGAGCGCGACGGCCGCCAGTACACGCTGATCGACACCGCGGGCCTGCGCCGGCGCGGCAAGGTGTTCGAGGCGGTGGAGAAGTTCTCGGTCATCAAGACGCTGCAGGCCATCGAGCAGTGCAACGTGGTGGTGCTGGTGCTCGACGCCGCCCAGGACATCTCCGAGCAGGACGCCCACATCGCCGGTTTCGTGCTCGATGCGGGGCGCGCCCTGGTAGTGGCCGTCAACAAGTGGGACGACGTGGACGACTACCGCCGCGAGCGCGTCAAGGCGGATATCGCCCGCAAGCTGAACTTCCTCGGCTTCGCGCGCTTCCACTACATCTCGGCGCTCAAGTCGAACGGCATCGGTGCGTTGCTGAAGTCGGTGGACGCGGCCTACGCCGCGGCCATGGTGAATCTGTCCACGCCGCGCCTGACGCGCACGCTGCAGGCCGCGCTCGCCAAGCAGGCGCCGCCGCGCCACGGCGTATTCCGCCCCAAGCTGCGCTATGCCCACCAGGGCGGCAGCAACCCGCCGGTGGTGGTGATCCACGGCACCGCGCTGGAACACGTGCCGCCCTCCTACGTGCGCTTCCTGGAACACAGCTTCATCGAGGCCTTCAGGCTGCAGGGCACGCCCTTGCGGATACAGTTCCGCACCGCGCACAATCCGTATGCCGACAAACCCTGATCTTCCACACCGGGATTTCCACAATCCGCTCATGTGGCGGTGCAGCAGGAAATCCTTTACATTCTTATAAACACAAGTACAGAGGTTCTAGCATGAGCAACAAAGGGCAACTTCTACAAGACCCGTTTCTGAACACGCTGCGCCGGGAGCACGTCCCGGTGTCGATCTACCTCGTCAACGGCATCAAGCTGCAAGGCCAGATCGAGTCCTTCGACCAGTACGTGGTGCTGCTCAAGAACACCGTGACCCAGATGGTGTACAAGCACGCCATCTCCACCGTGGTCCCCGCCCGCCCGGTCTCCATCCAGCAACAGGACGCGGGCGAGGGCGGCAACTGAACCCGGTCCCGTTCCTGCCGGCCTGTCCGGGCCGCCGAATCTGAGCGCGCATGTTTGAACGTCCCGCGTCGGGCGAACGGGCGGTACTGGTTCAGCTCGATCTCGGCCAGGGCGCGGTGGACGAGCGCCTGTCCGAACTGCAGTTGCTCGCCACCAGTGCGGGCGCCACGGTCGAGGCCGTCGTGCGCGGGCGCCGCGCCGCGCCCGATTCGGCGCTGTTCGCCGGGCGCGGCAAGGTCGAGGAGATCGCCGAGACCCTGCGCGTTCATGACGCCGACCTGGTGATCTTCAACCACGCCCTGTCGCCCGCCCAGCAGCGCAATCTGGAACGTGCGCTGGAATGCCGGGTGATCGATCGCACCGCGCTGATCCTGGACATCTTTGCCCTGCGCGCGCGCAGCCACGAAGGCAAGCTGCAGGTCGAACTCGCCCAGTTGCAGCACCTGGCCACCCGCCTGGTGCGCGGCTGGACCCACCTGGAGCGGCAGAAGGGCGGCATCGGCCTGCGCGGGCCGGGCGAAACCCAGCTCGAAACCGACCGCCGCCTGCTCGGCCAGCGCGTCAAGATGCTCAAGACCCGCCTGGCGCAGCTCGGCCGCCAGCGCCAGACCCGCCGCCGCCAGCGCGAGCGCCGCGACGTGCTGTCGGTGTCCCTGGTCGGCTACACCAACGCGGGCAAGTCCACGCTGTTCAACACCCTCACCAAGGCCGGCGCCTACGCCGCCGACCAGCTCTTCGCCACCCTGGACACCACCTCGCGCAAGCTCTTCGTCGGCGGCGGGAACGTCGTGCTGTCGGACACGGTCGGATTCATCCGTGACCTGCCGCACGCGCTGGTCGCCGCCTTCGAGGCCACGCTGGAGGAGACCGCCAGCGCCGACGTGCTGCTGCACGTGGTCGATTCGGCGAGCGAGGACCGCGACGCGCAGATCGAGGCGGTCAACCAGGTGCTGGCCGAAATCGGCGCCGGCGACGTGCCGCAGATACTGGTGTGGAACAAGATCGACCTGACCCGCGCCGCGCCGGCGGTCGAGCGGGACGACTATGGTAGAATCAGGCGCGTTTTTTTGAGCGCCAGAACCGGCGAAGGCCTGGGCCTGCTGCGGGACGCGCTGGCCGAAGCCGCGCATGACCACGCATCGAGCGCAAGCCCCGGCCCCGAGGCCGGGGTGACTCATGCCGGTGCGGAAGCCCCGGCCCAGGCGGCATCTTCCGCGACATCTCCGGACACCGCATCCATCCAAAAGTGATTACGGGCATACTCATGTCACTCAACGATCCACGCTGGGGAAACCAGGGGAACGACGGCAACGAAGGCGACCGCGGACAAGGCAACCGCGGCGGCAACCAGGGGCCCCCCGATCTCGAAGACATCTGGCGCGACTTCAACCAGAAACTGTCCGGCCTGCTGGGCGGCAAGCGCGGCGGCCGCCGGCCGTCGGGCGAAGGCGGTGGCGGCGGACCACAACTGCCCAACGTCTCGTTCAGGCAGTTCGGCGGCGGCATCGGCGTGCTCATCGCGCTGCTGCTGGTGGTCTGGCTGGCGAGCGGCTTCTACATCGTCAATGCCAACGAGCGCGGCGTGGTGCTGCGTTTCGGCAATTACGTGCAGACCACCGATCCCGGCCTGCGCTGGCGCCTGCCGTATCCGTTCGAGTCGCACGAGGTGGTCGACCTGACCGGCGTGCGCACGGTCGAAGTCGGCTACCGCGGCACCGAGCGCAACCGCATGCTGCGCGAAGCGCTGATGCTCACCGACGACGAGAACATCATCAACATCCAGTTCGCCGTGCAGTACATCCTCAACAGCCCGGAGAACTATCTCTTCAACAACCGCTTCCCGGACGAGACCGTCGGCCAGGCGGCGGAGACGGCCATGCGCCAGATCGTCGGCCGCAGCAAGATGGACTTCGTGCTCTACGAAGGGCGCGAGGACATCGCCGCCTCGGCCCAGGCGCTGATGCAGGAGATCCTCGACCGCTACGACACCGGCGTGCAGATCAGCCGCGTGACCATGCAGAACGCCCAGCCGCCCGAGCAGGTGCAGGCCGCGTTCGACGATGCGGTCAAGGCCGGCCAGGACCGCGAGCGGCAGAAGAACGAGGGCGAGGCCTACGCCAACAACGTCATCCCGCGTGCGCGGGGTACCGCCGACCGCCTGCTCGAAGAGGCGCGCGCCTACCGCGACCGTGTGATCGCGTCCGCCGAAGGCGAGGCAAGCCGTTTCGAGCAGATCCTGGCCGAGTACAACCATGCGCCCGGCGTGACCCGCGAGCGCATGTACCTGGACACCATGCAGGAGGTGCTGGCGCGTTCCAGCAAGGTCCTGATTGATGCCAAGGGCAACGGCAACCTGCTGTTCCTGCCGCTGGACAAGCTCATGCAGCAGGCCGGAGCGGCGAGCCCCGCGGCTCCTTCTGCCGAAACCCCGGCAACCCAGCAGCCGCCGACCGGGTTGGCGCCCGCGCCTGCGAGCCGTTTCGACACTACTGCGGACCCGCGCAGCCGCGACTTTGCGCGCCTGCGTGAGCGGGGAGAGCGCTGATGCGTGACAAGATGCCGATTTTCGCCGGCGGGCTGCTGTTCGCCCTCCTGCTTGCCTCCATGACGCTGTTCACCGTGGACCAGCGCCAGTACGCCATCGTCTTCCAGCTCGGCGAAGTCAAGCAGGTCATCCAGGAACCCGGCCTCAAGTTCAAGTGGCCGCTGATCCAGAACGTGCGCTACTTCGACCGCCGCATCCTCACCATCGATACGCCGGAGCCGGAGCGCTTCATCACCGCCGAGAAGAAGAACGTGCTGGTGGACCACTTCGTCAAGTGGCGCATCATCGACCCGCAGCTCTACTACGTGTCGGTGGCCGGCGACGAGGCGCGCGCGCGCATCCGCCTGCTGCAGACGGTCAATGCCGGCCTGCGCGAGGAGTTCGGCCGCCGCACCGTGCACGACGTGGTCTCCGGCGAGCGCGACCGCATCATGGACCAGATGCGCGAGCGCGCCGACCGGGACGCGCGCACCATCGGCGTGCAGATCCTCGACGTGCGCCTGAAGCGCGTCGACCTGCCGGGCGAAGTGTCGGAGGCGGTGTATCGCCGCATGGAAGCCGAGCGTACCCGGGTGGCCAACGAGCTGCGTTCGCTGGGCGCCGCGGAAGCCGAGCGCATCCGCGCCGACGCCGACCGCCAGCGCGAGGTCATCGTCGCCGAAGCTTACCGCGACGCCCAGCGCACCAAGGGCGAGGGCGACGCCCGGGCCACCGCCATCTATGCCCAGGCCTTCGGCAAGAACGCGGATTTCTACTCCTTCTGGCGCAGCCTGGAAGCCTACCGGTCCAGCTTCGCGGACAAGGGCGACGTGCTGGTGGTCGACCCGAGTTCGGACTTCTTCAAGTTCATGAAGAGCTCCGGCGGAGCGAAAAAGAACTGAGCAGATGGCCAGTTCCCTGCTAGTCGCCTTCGCACTGATGCTGGTGCTCGAAGGCATCGTGCCCTTCCTCGCGCCAGCCACCTGGCGCGAGACGTTTTTGCGCCTCGCCAGCCTGCAGAACGGCCAGATACGCTTCATCGGTCTGGCCTCCATGCTCGTCGGCGTGGTGCTGTTGATCCTTTTCCTCTGATGCCTTCCATGCGCTGGGTATTGCCCGACTACATCCAGGACGCCCTGCCGGCCGAAGCCGAGCAGCTCGAAGGGCTGCGCCGCGGCCTGCTCGACGCCTTCCGCGTGCACGGCTACCAGCTCGTCGCGCCGCCGCTGCTCGAATATCTCGATTCGCTGACCACCGGCGCGGGGCAGGACCTCAAGCTGCGCACCTTCAAGCTGGTGGACCAGCTCAGCGGCCGCAGCATGGGCATCCGCGCCGACACCACGCCCCAGGTGGCGCGCATCGACGCCCACCTGCTCAACCGCAGCGGCGTGGCGCGGCTGTGCTATTGCGGCAGCGTGCTGCACACCCTGCCGTCCACGCTCACCGCCACCCGCGAGCCGCTGCAGCTCGGCGCCGAACTCTACGGCCATGCCGGCATCGAGGCGGACATCGAGGTCATCCGCCTGCTCGCCGAGGCGCTTTCCATCGCCCGGGTGCCGGCGAGCCGCATCGACATCGGCCACGTGGGCCTGTTCCACGCCCTGGCCGCCCGCGCCGGCATGGTGCCCGAGCGCGAGGAAGAGCTCTTCGACCTGCTGCAGGCCAAGGACGTGCCCACGCTGCGCGAGTTCGTCGCCGGCGTGGCGGAACCCGTGCGCTCGGCGCTGCTCGCGCTGACCGAACTCTACGGTGACGCCACGGTGCTGGACGAGGCCGCCCGCCGCCTGCCGGACGAACCGGACATCCGCGCTGCGCTGGACGACCTGCGCCGGCTCGCCGCCGCGCTCGCCGACCTGCCGCTCAGCTTCGACCTGGGCGACCTGCGCGGCTACCACTATCACAGCGGCGTGGTGTTCGCCGCCTACGGCAATGGTTCGCCGGGCGCACTGGCGTTGGGCGGGCGCTACGACCGCGTCGGCCAGGCCTTCGGCCGCGGCCGTCCGGCCACCGGCTTCAGCCTGGACCTGCGCGAACTGGCGCTGCGCCTGCCGGACGAGCCGCGGGCCGGGGCGATCCTGGCGCCGGCCGCGGACGAGGGGAACGATGGGGCGCTCGCCGCCGAAGTGGCCGCCCTGCGTGCCCGCGGCGAAATCGTCATGACCGCGCTGCCGGGACATGAAGGAACATGGAAAGAGGCCGGCTGCGACCGGCGGCTGGTCAGGCGCGACGGCCGCTGGGCGGTCGAGGCGCTACTCGGAGATTGAGGAAAGATGGCTAAGAACGTAGTGGTCGTGGGCACCCAGTGGGGTGACGAGGGCAAGGGCAAGATCGTCGACTGGCTCACCGATCATGCCAAAGGCGTGGTGCGCTTCCAGGGTGGCCACAACGCCGGCCACACGCTGGTGATCGGCCAGACCGAATACAAGCTCAACCTGGTGCCCTCGGGTATCGTGCGCGAAGGCGTGGCCTGCTACATCGGCAACGGCGTGGTCCTGGACGCCCAGCATCTGCTGGAGGAAATCCGCAAGCTGGAAGCCGGCGGCATCCAGGTGCGCAACCGCCTGCGCATCAGCCCGGGGTGTCCGCTGATCCTGGGCTACCACGTGGCGCTGGACCTGGCGCGGGAAGCCGCCCGCGCCGTCTGCGACAAGATCGGCACCACCGGCAAGGGCATCGGCCCCACCTACGAGGACAAGGTGGCGCGCCGCGCGCTGCGGGTGTACGACCTGTTCGACCGGGAGCGCTTCGCGGAGAAGCTCAAGGCCAACCTGGAATACCACAACTTCGTGCTCACCCAACACCTGGGTGCCCAGCCCGTGGACTTCGACAAGGTCTTCGCCCAGGCCATGGCCGACGCCGACGAACTGCGCCCCATGGTGGCCGACGTCTCCGCGGAACTGTACGCCATCAACAAGGCCGGTGGCTCCCTGCTGTTCGAGGGCGCCCAGGGCACGCTGCTGGACATCGACCACGGCACCTATCCCTTCGTCACCTCCAGCAACTGCGTGGCCGGGCAGGCCGCGGCGGGCTCGGGCGTCGGCCCCGGGCGCCTGCACTACGTGCTGGGCATCACCAAGGCCTACTGCACCCGCGTGGGCGGCGGCCCCTTCCCGACCGAACTGGACATCGAGACCCAGGGCGTGCCGGGCGAGCAGATGTCCACCAAGGGACGCGAATTCGGCACCGTCACCGGGCGCAAGCGCCGCTGCGGCTGGCTGGACCTAGCCGCGCTGAAGCGCTCCATCATCATCAACGGCGTCACCGGCCTGTGCATCACCAAGCTGGACGTGCTCGACGGCCTGGCCGAACTGAAGCTGTGTACGGGCTACATACTGGATGGCCAGCGCATCGACCTGCTGCCCATGGGCGCGGAAGAAGTCGAGCGCTGCGAGCCCATCTACGAGACCCTGCCGGGCTGGAGCGGCTCCACCTTCGGGGCCCAGAGCTGGGATGCGCTGCCCCAGGAGGCGCGCACCTACCTGCACCGCATCGAGGAAATCTGCGAGATTCCCATCGACGTGATCTCCACCGGCCCCGAGCGGGACGAAACCATCCTGCGCCGCCATCCCTTCGGCGCCTGATGGCGTGATCCGCGCCGCCCTGTGAACGGGCGGCGCCTATCGCCCGCCGCCTTGCGGCGGCAGCGTCAGCCACCATTCGTGCAGTTGCCGCGCCGCGTCACCCACGTCGCCCACGTTGTGCACCACCAGATCGGCCTGCACGCCGATCCCTGCGCGCTGCAGCCGCTGCTGCATGGCGACGACATCTTCCCGCGCCCGCTCCGCCAGCCGCCGCGCCAGCACCTCGCAGGGCGCCGTGATCTCCACCACGCGCACGCCCGGCGCGGCTTCCCGCAGCACCGGCAGGTGGGCGCGCGACGTGTTGACGACGACCCAGCGGCCTTCCTGCAAGGCTGCGATCGATTCGCTGCGCACGCCGTAGTGCAGCCCGTGGGCCTGCCAGTGGATCGCGAAGCTGCCGACTTCCCGCAGGCGGTGGAAGGTGGCGGGGTCCACGGCCTCGTGCGCCTCGCCGCCGGCATCGGCCGCGCGGGTGATGACGCGCTTCGCATAGTGGGGCATGGCCTGTGACCGTTCGCGGGCGATCAGCGTGCGCCAGGCTTCGAGCACGCTGTCCTTGCCGGCACCGGACGGGCCGACCACGGCGATGAGACGCTCGCTGTGGGCGATGGGTGGCGGTGTCGTCGTCATGCCTGCAGCTCGAAGCGGTGGGCCAGCACGAAGGGTTCGCCGGGGGCGGGCTCGGTGAACACGCAGAGGGCGTCGCAGGGCAGCGCCCGATCCAGCGCGGCGGCGAAGTGGGAGCGCGCCTGCGCGACGACGGCCTCGCGCTGAGAATCCTGCGCCAGCGTGTCGGAAAGCGTCATGTGGAAACGCCACTGCGTGAGGACGTGGGCATAGCCCCAGCGCGCCAGCAGATCGCGCTGGGCGGCGTCCAGCGGTTGGCTGCGGCGCCTGGCGAGTTCGGCCTCGGTGGGCGGCGCGCGGAAGGCGTCCAGTTGCTGTACACAGGCGTTGGCCAGCGCCCACAGCGGATGGTCGGCAGCCAGCAGCCGGGCGGGAAGCAGGGCGACGAAACCGGACAGCTCGGCCACCTGCAGCGGCGGCATCCCGAAGCGGCGGTGTTCCCGCGCCAGCGCCCGCACCGCGTCCAGGAAGGCCGCCTCGCCGTGGGGCGGCGCGAGGCGGATGGGCGCCTTCAGCGTGGCGTGGAAGCCGTAGCGCCACGGGTCGCGTGCGAAGGCGGGCGCGGCGCCCGCGGGCTGGCCGGCACGGGGGTCGCGGCCCAGCCATGCACAGCCGGCCCGCCACAGGGGATGGTCGTCGCCGGGCGCGAAATAGACGGCGTAGCGGGTGCTCACGACAGGGCCTCCGGCTCCACCGTGAGCTGCACCGCGTCGGCCGCGAACAGGGTGACGCCGGCTTCCACCGGCACGCCGTCCGGGTCCGCATTCGTGTAGCTCACCACCAGCACCGGCTGGGTCGCCGGCCGCGCCAGCGCGTCGGCCTCCGCGGGCGTGGGCAGGCGTGCGGAGATGGTGCTGCGCACGCGGGAGTAATCTTCCACCCCCAGGCGCTTCAGCGCCGCGGTGATGGAGCCCTCCGCCTCGAAGGCCTGAGCGATGCCTTCGAGCCGCGGGCAGGGGTAGGCCGCGGTGCTGATGCCTATCGGCCGCCCGCGCACCGAGGCGCGGGTCCGGATCACCACGACCGGACTCTTCGCCCCCACCTTCAGCGCCCGCGCCCATTCGCCGGCTTCGGCGCGCTCCACGCGCAGCAGCTCCCGCTGCGCCCGTTCGCCGGCTTCCGCCAGGTTCTCGGACAGGCGGGTGCGGCGCTGCAGCGCGTAGTCGAGCACCAGTTCGCGCACATAGGTGCCGCTGCCGTGTACCACCTTCACATAGCCCTCGCGCGCCAGCGCCTGCACGGCCTGGCGCAGCGTGTGGCGGTTGACCGCGAAGCGCTCGGCGAGCCGCGCCTCGTTGGGCAGCTTCTCGCCGGGGGCGAAGCGGCCGGCGGTGATGTCCTCGCGCAGGGCGGCGGCGATGGCTTCCCAGCGGCGCGGGGTGAGGCGTTCGGTGGGGGGGGCGAGGTCGTGATCCGGGGTGAAATTCATGGTGAGTCGACAAATCGTCACATGGAGAGAGCAGACTGCGGCAGTATGAGTCATCTAGATAACATTCGTGTGACCTCTTTCATGGAAATCACCCAGGAACAACGGCGCGGCTGGCTCGCGGTGCTGGCGCGGGCGCCGCGGGAGGCGCTGGCGCGCGTGGCCGGGCCGGTGCTGGCCGACTACGCCTTCGAATGGCTGCGCCGGCCCGAGACCGGCCTCACGATGGTGCGCGCCCGCATCGCCAACGGCGGCGACCGCTTCAATCTCGGCGAGGCCACGGTCACGCGCTGCGCGCTGCGGCACGCGGGGGCCGGCGGGGCGACGGTGGGCGTCGGCTACGTGCTGGGGCGCGACGCCGAGCGCGCCGAATGGGTCGCCGGGCTCGATGCGCTGCTGCAGCAGCCGGCGTTGCATGCGCCGCTGATGGCCGCGGTGATCGCGCCCCTGGCCCAAGCCGGCGAGGCGCGGGCGAAGGAGCGGCACGAGCGTGCGGCGCGCAGCCGGGTGCATTTCTACACGCTGCAAAGGGGGGATGCCCAATGAGCGCCGTCGCCACCGACATCGCGCGCATCCCGGCTGGTCTGGGCGACGCGGTGCATCACGGACAGGCCGTGTTCCGCTGCGTGCTGGAGGCCATGGCCCGGCCTGGACGGCTGCAGCGGCTGCCGGCGGACGTGGCCGGGGCGCTCGGCCATCCGCCGGGCTGGTCGCCCGCCCTCGCCGCGACGCTGCTCACGCTGCTGGACGCGGAGACGGCCCTGTGGCTGAGCCCCGCGCTGCGCGACGGCGTGGCGCCCGCATGGCTGCGCTTCCATACCGGCACGCGCATCGTGGATGCACCGGGCGCGGCGGACTTCGCCGCGGCGCGCGCCGATGAGGTCGATGCCTCCATCTGGACCGTGCTCAAGCCCGGCAGCGACGAGGCACCCCACACCGGCGCGACGCTGCTGCTGCAGGTGGATTGCCTGTCCGACGCCGCCGGCCTGCGCCTGCAGGGCCCCGGCATCGAGCACGAACACCGGCTGGACGCCGCCGGTCTGGATTCCGCGTTCTGGCAGGCCCGCATCGCGCAGCAGGCGGACTTTCCCTGCGGCGTGGACCTGCTGCTGTGCTGCGACGACCGCGTGGCCGGCCTGCCGCGCTCCACGCGCGTGACGGAGGGCTGACCCATGTACGTGGCCGTCAAGGGCGGTGAAGCCGCCATCGCCGCCTCGCTGCACCTGCTGGACGAGGTCCGCCGCGGCGACCCGGCCGTGCGCGAGCTGGCCGTGGCGCAGATCCGCGAACAACTGGCCCTGGCCGTCGATCGCGTCATGGCCGAAGGCTCGCTCTACGACCCCGAACTCGCCGCCCTCGCCCTCAAGCAGGCGCGGGGCGACGCCATCGAAGCCACCTTCCTGCTGCGCGCCTACCGCACCACGCTGCCGCGCTTCGGCTACAGCGAGCCGGTGGATACGGAGCGCATGCAGGTGGGCCGCCGCATCTCGGCCATCTTCAAGGACCTGCCCGGCGGGCAGGTGCTGGGGGCGACCTTCGACTACACCCAGCGGCTGCTGGATTTCGGCCTGCTGGCCGATGAGCGCGAGCCCGCGCCGCAACCCGTTGCCGCTGTCGCCGGCGAGAAGGCCGAAACCGGCGTCGCACCCGCGCTGCAGCAACTGGTCGCCGAAGGCCTGGTGGAGCCGGCCGTACCCAGCGCGGGCGACCCGGAGCCGGAGGACATCACCCGCACGCCGCCGGCCTATCCCATGAACCGCGCCACGCGCCTGCAGATGCTCGCCCGCGCCGACGAGGGCTGGGTGCTGGGCCTGGCCTATTCCACCCAGCGCGGCTACGCCAACACCCACCCCTTCGCGGGGGAGATCCGCGCCGGCAGGGTGCCCCTGGAACTCGTGCCCGACGAACTGGGTTTTGCCGTGGAGATCGGCGAGATCGAGCTGACCGAATGCCAGATGGTCAACCAGTTCGTCGGCAGCGCGGTGGCGCCGCCCCAGTTCACCCGCGGCTACGGCCTCGTCTTCGGCGAAGGCGAGCGCAAGGCCATGGCCATGTCCCTGGCCGACCGGGTACTGCGGGCCGACGAGTTCGGCGAGGAGGTCACCAGTCCCGCCCAGTTGCAGGAGTTCGCCCTGTCCCACGGCGACAACGTGGAGGCCTCGGGCTTCGTGCAGCACCTGAAGCTGCCCCACTACGTGGACTTCGAGGCGGAGATGCAGACGGTGCGCGCGCTGCGCCAGCGCCATCGGGAGGCTGAGGAATGAACGCCGCGACCGCCGGCTACAACTTCGCCTATCTGGACGAGCGCACCAAGCGCATGATCCGCCGCGCCCTGCTCAAGGCCGTGGCCGTGCCCGGCTGCCAGGTGCCCTTCGGTTCGCGGGAGATGCCCTTGGCCTACGGCTGGGGCACGGGCGGCATCCAGGTGACGGCCGCCGTCATCGGTGCCGGCGACGTGCTCAAGGTCATCGACCAGGGCAGCGACGACACGACCAACGCCGTCAACATCCGCCGCTTCTTCGCCCGCGTCACGGGCGTGCGGACCACCGAGCGCACCCGCGAGGCCACGCTGATCCAGACCCGCCACCGCATTCCCGAGGTGCCGCTCACGGAGCAGCAGGTCATCGTCTACCAGGTGCCGCAGCCCGAGCCCCTTTACAAGCTGGAACCGCGCCGCAGCGCCGCCACGCGGCTGCACGCCTGGCGCGAATACGGCGTGATGAACGTGAAGCTCTACGAGGACATCGCGCGCTGGGGCCGCATCGACAGCGCCTACGACCACCCGGTGCTGGTGAACGGCCGCTACGTGATGGCGCCGTCGCCCATCCCCAGCTTCGACAACCCGAAGATGCACCGCATGCCGGCGCTGCAGCTCTTCGGCGCCGGGCGCGAGAAGCGCCTCTACGCCGTGCCGCCCTACACCGACGTGAAGAGCCTGGACTTCGAGGACCATCCCTTCAAGGTCGAGCCCCAGGGCCACGCCTGCGCCCTGTGCGGCAGCACGGACACCTGGCTGGACGAGGTGCTGCAGGACGGCGGCGCACGCATGTGGACCTGCTCGGACACGGACTTCTGCCGCGAGCGGCGCGAGGAGAAACAGCCATGACCCTCACCATTCGCCCCGCCACGCGGGACGACCTCGCCGCGGTGATCGCCCTCTACGAAAGCTCGGGCATCGACGCCCCCGGCGCCAACGACCTGGCCGCCGCCCGCGGCCACTGGGCCCAGATGCAGCGCGCCGGCGCCCAGGTGCTGCTGGCCGAGCACGAAGGCCGCGCCGTGGGCACGCTCACGCTCTTCATCCTGCCCCTGCTGGGGCACGCCCTCGCGCCCCAGGCGCTGGTGGAGGACGTGGCCGTCGATCCCGCCGCGCAGGGGCAGGGCGTGGGCCGCGCGCTGATGAACCACGCCATGGGCGTCGCCCGCGGGCGCGGCTGCTACAAGCTCGCCCTCACCTCCAACGTGAAGCGCGAACGCGCCCACGGCTTCTACGACAGCCTGGGCTTCACCCGCCACGGCATCAGCTTCGTGGTGCCCCTCGACGATCGCCAGGAGGCCCGGCCATGACCGCCCCTCTCGAAGCCGATGAAGCCGAGCCGCTGCTGCGCGTCCACGACCTGAGCCACCGCTTCCCGTCCGCGGCCGAGGAGCACTGGGCGGTGCGCGGCGCGAGTCTGGTGCTGCACCCCGGCGAGGTGGTCGCCATCGTCGGCGAATCCGGTTCGGGCAAGAGCACGCTGCTCAACTGCGTCGCCGGGCGCATCGCGCCGTCCGCGGGGCAGGTGCAATATCGCCGCGCGGACGGGCGCTGGGTGGACGTGCACGCCCTGCCGGAGCGGGAGCGGCGCGAACTTTCCCGCACCGAATGGGGCTTCGTCGAGCAGCATGCCGCCGAAGGCCTGCGCATGAACGTGAGCGCGGGCGCCAACGTGGGCGAGCGGCTGATGGCCCTGGGCCGGCGCCACTACGGCGAGCTGCGCGCCACGGCCTGCGAATGGATGGAGCGCGTGGAGCTGGACCCGATGCGCGTGGACGACAGCCCGCGCGCCTTCTCCGGCGGCATGCGCCAGCGCCTGCAGATCGCCCGCAACCTGGTCACGCGGCCGCGCCTGGTGCTGATGGACGAGCCCACCACGGGGCTGGACGTGTCCGTGCAGGCGAAGCTGCTGGACCTCATCCGCCTGCTGGTGGCGCGCCTGCACCTGTCGGCGCTGGTGGTCACCCACGACCTGGGCGTGGCGCGCCTGCTGGCCCACCGCACCCTGGTGATGCGCCAGGGCCGCATCGTGGAGCAGGGGCTCACCGACCGCGTGCTGGAAGACCCCCAGCATCCCTATACGCAGTTGCTGGTGTCCTCGGTGGTGGCGCCATGAGGAGCGACGACATGACGCGCCGGCCCGTGCTCCGCGTGCGCCGCCTGAGCAAGACCTTCACCCTGCACTTGCGCGGCGGCCTGCAGCTGCCCGTGCTGCGCGACGTTTCCCTGGACGTGCATGCGGGCGAATGCGTCGCCCTGGTCGGCCCCTCGGGGCAGGGCAAGTCCACGCTGATGAAATGCCTGCACGGCAGCTACGGCGCCGACAGCGGCGAGATCGTACTGCGCCGTGCCGACGGCAGCGAGATCGACCTGGCCGCCGCCGCGCCCCAGCAGGTGCTGCAGTTGCGCCGCCGGGAAATGGCCTACGTGAGCCAGTTCCTGCGCGTGGTGCCGCGCGTGCCGGCGCTGGACGTGGTGGCCGAGCGCGTGCTCGACGCGAGCGGGGCCGATGGGGAGGGCGAAGCCCGGGAGGCCGCGCGGGACCGCGCCCGCGCCCTGTTGAGCCGCCTCAACCTGCCCGGCGGCCTGTGGCAACTGCCTCCCGCCACGTTTTCCGGCGGCGAGCAGCAGCGGGTCAACATCGCCCGCGGCTTCGTCCAGCCGGCCACGCTGCTGCTGCTGGACGAGCCGACCGCTTCGCTGGACGCGGCCAACCGCCGCGTGGTCATCGAACTGATCGCCGAGGCCAAGGCGCGCGGCGCCGCGGTGGTCGGCATTTTCCACGACGAGGAAGTACGGGATGCGGTCGCCACCCGCTGCGTGAGCATGGTGGGCGGCACCGCGAAGGAAGGACTGCAATGAGCAAGAAGGAAACCATCCTCGCCAACGCGCGCCTGGTGCTCGCCGACGAGGTGATAGCGGGCCACCTGGTGCTGCGCGACGGCCGCATCGCCGAGATCGGCCAGGGCGCCACCGCCGTGCCCGGCGCCCACGACCTGGACGGCGACCTGCTGCTGCCCGGCCTGGTGGAAGTGCACACCGACAACCTGGAGCGACACGTGATGCCGCGCCCCAAGGTGTTCTTTCCCATGCAGGGCGCCATGCAGGCCCACGACGCCGAGGTCGCCGCCGCCGGCATCACCACGGTGTTCGACTCCATCGGCGTGGGCGACCCCTACGGCGACGGTTTCCGCTCCCGCGACCAGAGCGCGCTGCTGGAAGTGCTCGACCGCCTGGAAGCCGTCGGCGCCCTGCGCAGCGACCACTTCATCCATGTGCGCTGCGAACTGCCCGCGCCCAACGCCCGCGAGCTGTTCGAGCCCTTCGCCCGCCACCGGCGCCTCAAGCTCATCTCGCTGATGGACCACACCCCCGGCCAGCGCCAATGGACCGACATCGAGCACGCGCGCATCTACTACACCGGCAAGAAGGGCTGGAGCGACGCCCGGTTCGACGAGGAGGTGCTCCGTGCCCCCGAGCGCCAGCGCGCCTACGCCCAGCCCAACCGCCAGTGGTTCACCGCCTACGCCCACGAGCACGGCGTGGCCCTGGCCACCCACGACGACACCACCGTGGAGCACGTGGACGAGGCCCGCGAACTGGGCGTCGGCATGAGCGAGTTCCCCACCACGCTGGCGGCGGCGCGCCACGCCCACGCCCACGGCCTGTCCACGGTGGCGGGCGCGCCCAACGTGATCCGCGGTGGCTCGCACTCGGGCAACGTCTCGGCCATGGACCTGGCGCGGGAAGGCGTGCTGGACGCCCTGTCGTCCGACTACGTGCCGGTGAGCCTGCTGCAGGCGGCGTGGAAGCTGCAGCGGGAAGCCGGTTTCACGCTGCCCGCTGCGCTGAAGGTGGTCAGCCTCGCCCCCGCGCAGGCCGCCGCCCTCGCGGACCGCGGCCAGATCGCCGTCGGCCTGCGCGCCGATCTCGTGCGCGTGCATGAGGTCGGCGGGCTGCCGGTGGTGCGCGAGGTCTACAGGGCGGCGCGGCGCGTGGTGTGAGGGGGCACGCCCCGCTGAAGAAAGTGCCGGCTCACACCAGCCGCTTGCGCAGCCAGGCCGAGCACAGGTCGATGCAGGATACGCTGACCACCAGCATCAGCAGCACGGCGGCGGTCTGGGAGTATTCGAAGGAGCGGATCACGTCCCACAGCACCATGCCGATGCCGCCCGCACCCACCATGCCCACCACCGAGGCCGAGCGCACGTTGGACTCGAAGCGGTACAGGGCGTAGGAAATCCACAGCGGCGTGACTTGCGGGATCACGCCGTAGACGATCTCTTCCAGCGGGTGGGCGCCGGTGGCGCGTATGCCTTCGACGGGCTGGGGGTCTATGGTCTCCACCGCCTCGCTGAACAGCTTGGCGAGCACGCCGGTGGTGTGCACCCACAGCGCCAGCACGCCGGCGAACGGCCCCAGGCCCACGGCCACGACGAAGAGCAGCGCGAACACCATCTCGTTGATGGAGCGGCAGGCGTCGAGCACGCGGCGCACCGGCTGGTGCACCCACCAGGGCGTGATGTTGCCCGCCGCCAGCAGCGCCAGCGGCACCGAGCACACCACGGCCAGCGCCGTGCCCCACAGGGCGATCTGCAGCGTCACGACCATCTCGGCCAGGTAGTAGCGCCAGTCGTGGAAGTCGGGCGGGAAGAAGCCGTTGGCGTAGGCGGCCATGTTGCCGGCGTCGCGCAGCAGGTCGAGGGGGCGCATGTCGGCACCCGTCCAGCTTCCCGCCAGCAGGGCCAGCAGCACGCCCCAGATCGCCAGCGTGGACAGCGGCGTGCGCCGCGGGGCCGGCGGGAGGCCGGCGGTGGTCAAGGTCTGTACGGTCATCGTCGTTCGGGGCATGGGCCACTGTTGGCCGCCATTCCCGCGTGTGCGGGAATGACGGCTTGCCGGCTCAGTCGGCCTTCGCGATCTGCTTGCCCAGGGCGGCCAGGCGCTGGTCGATGTCGGCGAGCTTCTTCGCCTTCTCGTCCGCCGACAGGGCAGTGTCCGCCTCCACCTTGGCGCGGTCCTTGGCCAGTTCGAGCTGGCGGATGGGCACGAGCTGGGAGTTGTCCGACGCCACGAAGGCCGACCAGGTGAGCGCGTTCAGCACACCTTTTTCACGCTCGTCCTTGCCGTAGCCGAGCAGGAAGTCGCGCACCTTGCGCTTGATGCCGGCGTCGAGATCCTGGCGCCACACCAGCGGATCGCTGGCGATCAGCGGCGAGCGCCACACCTCGCGCAGTTCGGCGGCCTTCTCGGGGACCTTGACCTTCATGCGGTCGACCACGTCGCTGGCCACCGTGGCGGCGTCCACCTGGCGGTTGGCCACCGCCATGATGTTGCTCTCGTGGTTGGAGCGCGCCATGCGCTTGAACTCGCGCGTGGGGTCCACCTTGTTGGCGGCGAAGGCGTAGAAGCAGGGCACCAGCGTGCCGCTGGTGGAGTTGGGGTCGCCCATGGAGAGGGTCAGCTCCTTGCGCTTGGCCAGCACGTCGTCCAGCGACTTCAGCGGGCTGTCCTTGTGCACCAGCATCAGGCTCCAGTAGCCCTGCGAGCCGTCCTTGTTCACCACCTTGGCGAACACCTCGCCCTGGGCGCGATCCACCGCTTCCATCGCCGACTTGTTGCCGTACCAGGCGATCTGCACCTTGTTGAAGCGCATGGCCTCGATCACGCCCGCGTAGTCGGGGGCGAAGAAGGCGTTGACCTTCAGGCCGATGGCCTTCTGCATGTCGTCGAGCAGCGGCTGCCAGGCGGTCTTGAGGTTGTTGGACGATTCGGTGGAGATGATCCCGAAGTTGATCTCGCCGGCCTGCTGGGCCTGGGCGGGCAGGGCGATGGAGAAGGCAGCGGCGGTGACCGCGAGCATGCGCGCGATGGCGTTGCGGCGGGGCAAGTCGATCTTCATGGGTGAAGCTCCTTTGGTTGAGAGCGGGGAAACGGCGGGCGTGGCGGCTCAGGCCGCCTGTCCCACGGCAAGGGGGGACAGGGCGCGCAGCGTGGCGCCGGCGCGGCCGTCGTCGGCCGGCTGGCCGCCGGGGGCGAACAGCTCGTCGGTCTGGGAGCCGTACAGCGTGCGCAGGCGCTCGGCGTCGAGTTCCCGCGTGGGGCCGTCGTAGACGATCTCGCCGGCCCGCAGCGCCACGGTGCGCGGACAGAAGGCGAAGGCGTAGTCCACCTGGTGCAGCGATACCAGCACCGTCACGCCCAGCTCGCGGTTCACGTCGGCCAGCAGGGACATCACGCGGCGGCTGGATTCCGGGTCCAGGGAGGCGATGGGCTCGTCGGCCAGGATCACCTTGGCGCCCTGCACCAGCGCGCGGGAGATCGCCGCCCGCTGCTGCTGGCCACCCGAGAGCGTGGAGGCGCGCTGCCAGGCGCAGCACTCGATGCCCACGCGGCTGAGCGCCTCGTAGGCGCGCTGCACCTCGCAGCACGGAAAGCGCTTGAACAGCGTGCGCCACAGGGGCTGGCGCGGCAGCGCGCCGGCCAGCACGTTGGTCATCACCGGCAGCCGGTCCACCAGGTTGAACTGCTGGAAGATGGTCGCCACCTCGGCGCGCAGCGCCCGGACCCGCGGCGACAGCCGCCCGCCCGCCTGCACGTTGCGCCCCAGCACGTCCACGCGGGAAGGGCTGCCCGCGTCGGCATGGTGCAGCCCGCTCAGGTGCCGCAGCAGCGTGGATTTGCCCGAGCCCGAGGCGCCCAGCAGCGCCACCATCTCGCCCTGGCGTACCGTGAGCGACACGTCGCGCAACGCAGCCTGCGCGCCGAAATGCTTGTGCAGCGCGCGCACTTCAATGACGGTGGGGGTCTCGGGCATGGTCGTCGATCCTTGGCCGGCAACAGATCGACGGAATCATCCGGGGAAGAGGTGACGAGGCCATGAAGCGTTTGTGACGGAACCGTGACCTGCCGTCCGCCGGCCGGGGATGGCGGGCAGTCCGGCGCGCCCGTGATACACTGCGCCGCGTTCTTCGCCGGCAGACGGAAGATTTTCCGTCCTGGGCCGAATCCGGACGCCGCCCCGGGGCATCCGCAGAAACGAAAAAGCCCGCTTTCGCGGGCTTGTTCAACAACCTATAAACTCCAGCAGATGTCTCTGCAATTCGATCTGGTGCCCAGAAGAGGACTCGAACCTCCACACCTCGCGGTACTAGTACCTGAAACTAGCGCGTCTACCAATTCCGCCATCTGGGCAAGAGGCGCGATTATAGCGCCGCCCGACCGCTTGTCAAACCCCTCCCGGCGGACGGCGGTAAACGGAAAAAGCCGGTCTTTCGACCGGCTCTTCCTTGAAACTGGTGCCCAGAAGAGGACTCGAACCTCCACGCCTCGCGGCACTAGTACCTGAAACTAGCGCGTCTACCAATTCCGCCATCTGGGCAAGAGCCGCGCATTATAAGGACGCAGAAACTAAAGTCAATGACTGCCAAGACAAGAAAAACCGGGGCCGCGAAGGGCCCCAAGATCTCGGCCGTACGCCGCGCCGACCCCTACTTCGAACGCGAATCGGCCAGCTACGACTACCCGCTGCCCAGCCGCGAATACGTCACCCAGACGCTGGCCGAGCAGGGCGTGCCCCTGACGCTGGACGCGCTGGCCGCCGCGCTGGACATCCAGCCCCACGAATTCGAGCACTTCCACCGCCGGCTGCGCGCCATGGAGCGCGACGGCCAGGTGATGCGCAACCGCCGCGGCGCCTATCTGCTGCCGGACAAGGCGGACCTGATCCGCGGCCGCGTGGAAGGCCACCCGGACGGCTTCGGCTTCCTGGTGCGCGACGACGGCGGGCCGGACATCTTCCTCGGCCCCAAGGAAATGCGCGAGGTGCTGCACGGCGACCGCGTCATCGTGCGCATCGCCGGCGTGGACCGGCGCGGCCGCCCCGAAGGCAAGCTGGTGGAAGTGCTGGAGCGCGCCAATGCCCGCGTCGTCGGCCGCGTGCTCAACGAACACGGCGTGCTCATCGTGGTGCCGGAGAACCGCAGGCTGGCGCAGGACATCCTGGTCGCGCCGGGCGGCAAGAAGCCGCAGCCCGGCCAGGTGGTCACCGTGGAGTTGGTGGAGCAGCCCACCAAGTTCGCCCAGCCCATCGGCCGCGTGGTCGAAGTGCTGGGCAACTATGCCGACCCGGGCATGGAGATCGAGATCGCGCTGCGCAAGCACGACCTGCCCTTCGAGTTCTCCCCCGAGGCCAAGGCGGAAACCCGCAAGCTGCCGGCCGCCGTGCGCAAGAAGGACAAGCTCGGGCGCGAGGACATCACCCATCTGCCGCTGGTCACCATAGACGGCGAGACCGCCAGGGACTTCGACGACGCCGTGTATTGCGAGCGCGCGGGCCGCGGCTTCCGCCTGGTGGTGGCCATCGCCGACGTCTCCCATTACGTGGACGCCGGCGGCGCGCTGGACAAGGACGCGCTGGAGCGGGGCAATTCGGTGTATTTCCCGCGCCGGGTCATCCCCATGCTGCCGGAAAAGCTCTCCAACGGCCTGTGTTCCCTGAACCCGGAAGTCGAGCGCCTGTGCATGGTCGCCGACATGAGCATCTCCATGCGTGGCGAGATCAAGGCCTACCGCTTCTACCCGGCGGTGATGTACTCCCACGCCCGGCTCACGTACACCAAGGTGGCCGCGGCGCTCTACGACGGCGACGAGGCAACCCGCGCCGAACTCGGCGGGCTGCTGCCCCACCTGGAGAACCTGGACAAGCTCTTCCGCGTGCTCCTCAAGGCGCGCGCCACCCGCGGCGCGATCGACTTCGAGACCACCGAGACGCGCATGATCTTCGACGACAACGGCAAGATCGCGCAGATCGTCCCCGAGGTGCGCAACGACGCCCACCGCCTGATCGAGGAATGCATGCTGGCCGCCAACGTGTGCGCCTCGGACTTCCTGCAGAAGCGCAAGCACCCGGCCCTGTACCGCGTGCATGAAGGCCCCACGCCAGAAAAGCTGGAGAAGCTGCGCGCCTTCCTGGCCGAGTTCGGCTTCGACCTGCCCGGCGGCGACGAGCCCCACGCGCGGGACTACGCCCGCCTGCTGGACAAGCTCAAGGGCCGTCCGGACGTGCAACTGCTGCAGACCGTGATGCTGCGTTCGCTGCGCCAGGCCGTGTACAGCCCGGAGAACGTCGGCCACTTCGGCCTCGCCTACGAGTCCTACACCCACTTCACCTCGCCCATCCGGCGCTATCCCGACCTCCTCGTGCATCGCGCCATCAAGGCCGCGCTGGCCGGCGGGCAGTACCGCCCGGGGGACTGGGAGGCCATCGGCATGCAGTGCTCCATGACCGAGCGCCGCGCCGACGAAGCCACCCGCGACGTGGTGTCCTGGCTCAAGTGCTACTACATGCAGGACCGCGTGGGCGAGGAATTCGCCGGCTGCATCTCGGCGGTGGTACCCTTCGGCCTCTTCGTGGCCCTGGACGACATCTTCATCGAAGGCCTGGTACACATCTCCGACCTGGGCAGCGACTACTTCCACTTCGACGACGCCCGCCACGAGCTGGTCGGCGAGCGCACCAACACCCGCTACCGGCTCTCCGACCGGGTCAAGGTGCAGGTGATGCGCGCGGACCTGGAGACCAACAAGATCGACTTCCGCCTGGTGGAAGGCCCCGAGCGGCCCACGGAGCGCGTCGGCAAGACCGCCGCCGAGCGCGGTGCGAAGAAGGCAACCGCCGCGAAGGCCGGCAAGGCGAAGCAGGGCAATACGACAACCAGGACGGCCGGCACGGCGGCGCGGGGCAAGGCGGCCAAGTCCGCCAAGCCTGCGAAGACCGCCCGCGCATCGGCCGCTCCCAAGAAAGGCAGAAAACGTGGCTAATCCCCCCCGGCGTCCCCCGCGCGAGCGGCAGGACGCCCCAGCGGCCGGCGAAGGCCGTGCCGACAGCAAACTGATCTACGGCTTCCACGCCGTGCTCGCCCGCCTGCGGCGCGATCCCGAATCCGTGTTCGAACTCTACGTCTCCGCCCAGCGCCAGGACGTGCGTGCGAAGGACGCGGTGAAGCTGGCCGAGACGGCCGGCGTGCGCCTGATCCAGGTGGACGGCGACCGTCTCGACGGCATGGTCGGCACCCGCCGCCACCAGGGCGTGGTGGCGCGCGTCGACGCCCGCCGCCGCGAACTCAAGCTCGCCGACGTGCTCGACAGCCTGGACGAGAACGCGCTGATCCTGGTGCTCGACGGCGTGCAGGACCCCCACAACCTGGGCGCCTGCCTGCGCGTGGCCGACGCCGCCGGCGCCCACGCGGTGGTCGCGCCCAAGGACCGGGCAGTGGGCCTCAACGCCACCGCCGTCAAGGTCGCCAGCGGCGCCGCCGATACCGTGCCCTACGTCACCGTGACCAACCTCGCGCGCGCCCTGCGGGAGATGCAGGAAGCCGGCATCTGGGTCATCGGTGCGGCCGGCGAGGCGGAGAAATCCCTCTACCAGATCGACCAGAAAGTCCCGCTGGCCTGGGTGCTGGGCGCCGAAGGCGACGGCCTGCGCCGCCTGACCCGCGAGACCTGCGACGAACTGGCGAAGATCCCCATGTACGGCAGCGTGGAGAGCCTCAACGTGTCGGTGGCCAGCGGCATCTGCCTGTTCGAGGCGCGCCGCCAGCGCGGCTGAGCCGGCGGCAGACGAAAAACCGCCGCCGCCCCCGCGTTGGGGAAACGGCGGCGGCGCCCCGCAGCATCAGAAGGCGTATTGCGCGGAAGCCTGGACGCGGTTCAGGCGGCCGTCCCGTCCATCTTCCTTCTCCAGGCGGCCGTAGATGTACTCGACGCCCAGCGTGGCCTGGGGCACCGGACTCCACAGCAGGTTCAGGTGGGCGGTCTGCGAAGCCTTGTTGGTGTTGACCGCCCCGCGCGGGTTGTCCGCCCCGGCCGCAGACAGCGCCAGCGTGGAGCGCAGGTTGTCGGCCCAGAAATGGCGGTATGACAGGATGGTGCCCCACTGGGTGTTGAGATGGATGCTGCCGTCCGCATCCACGTCGGCATCCGTGAAGACGCCCTGGCCGATGTAGCGTCCGAGCGCGTTGCCGCCGATGAGCGAGAACCTGAAATCGTCCTTGCCGACGCTCGGAATCACGCCGTAGATACCCAGCGCCCCGCCCCATTTGCTGTCGCGCGCTTCCACGGAAGTTGCCACGGCGGCGGTATCGACGCGCAGGTTGCGCGCCATGCCGGCGATGGCGAAGCGGCCCAGCGTGGTGTTCAGGTTCAGCTTGGCGACCAGGTCGGGCACGCGGTCGTCGTCCGGCGCCAGGGTGGCGTAGCTGCCGTCCAGGTTGCGCCGGGTCAGGTAGGACTCGGGATTTTCCGCCGCCACCGACCAGGAACCGCCGCTGAACGGCTGCGTCCAGCGCACCAGTCCCTGGCGGATGAAGGCCTCGCCGACCGGTCCGCCGAAGTCCAGCGTCTCGGGCAGCGAGGCCGGGTCCATGAAGGTGCTCCAGGTCTGCCCGACGCTCAGCGGCCCCAGGCTGGCCAGCGCGTGGCGCAGGCGCACGTTGTTGGAGTTGCTGACGATCTCGTTGCCGTCGGCGCCGAAGAAGTCGATCTCGAAGAAGGTGGTCAGATCGCCCCACGCGGTCGGCGTGTGGGTGCCCAGGTTCAGGCGGGTCTGGCGGGCGTGCAGCTTGGTCTGGCGCTTTTCGTTGTCCGCGGCATTGCCCACGGGGATGGAACCCGGCACCAGCACCAGGTCGGCCTGGCTGTTGGCGCCGGCGCTGCGGCTGCTGTGGATGGCGTCGAGCTTGACGTAGCCGCCGATCTTGATGGACGTGTCGGAGCCCGGCAGCTTGAAGGAGCCCTTGGTGGCGCCGGCCGTGACCACGTTGGCCGGCGAGACCTGGGTCTCGATCCTGTTCTGTTTCTGCTCCAGGGCGGCAAGGCTTTTCTGCAGCGCTTCGATCTGCGCTTTCAGCACCTTCAGTTCGTCCTGCGTGTCGGCATGGGCCGCGGGGGCAGCCAGCGCGGCGGCGATGGCGAGTGCGGCGGCAGTCATGCGGGGCCGGCGGGCGGCCTCGTGTGTGTGGGTCATCTTGTATGTCTCCATCCGTTGCTTTGGTCAAAGGTCCTGGTTGGTGCGGTGTTCCATCTCGATGACGTGGTTCGTGGTGTGGACGTCCTCCTTTGCGTGGGTGGCGAATGCGGGCACGGCCGTACCCGGCCGCGCTGCCGGGGGCAGGCGGCGGACAGGGTCGAAACGGGGGGAGAGCGGCTGGCGCCGCGCGCTGTCAGCGGTGCAGGAAGACCGGCTTGCGTTTCTCTGCGAAGGCCGCCATGCCTTCCTTCTGGTCGGCCAGGGAGAAGGAGGCGTGCAGGGTGCGCCGCTCGAACAGCAGGCCCTCGTTCAGCGGCCCTTCGAAGGCGCGGTTGATGGACTCCTTGAGCATCATCAGCACGGGCAGGGAATAGGCGGAGATGGCCTGGGCGGTGGCCAGGGCTTCGTCGAGCAGGCGGTCGGCCGGCAGCACGCGGGACACCAGGCCGCAGCGTTCGGCTTCCGCGGCATCCATGAAGCGGCCGGTCAGGCACAGGTCCATCGCCTTGGCCTTGCCCACGGCGCGGGGCAGCCGCTGGGTGCCGCCCGCGCCGGGAATGGTGCCGATCTTCACCTCGGGCAGGCCGAAGCGGGCATTTTCCGCCGCCATGACGATGTCGCACATCATCGCCAGTTCGCAGCCGCCGCCCAGGGCCACGCCCGATACGGCCGCGACCACCGGCTTGCGGAAGGTCTTCAGGCGCTCCCAGTTGCGCGTGATGAAGTTGGACTTGTAGACGTCCATGTAGTCCCACGCCTTCATCGCCGTGATGTCGGCGCCGGCGGCAAAGGCCCTTTCCGTACCGGTGACGACGACGCAGGCGACGTTCTCGTCCGCCTCGCAGCGGTCGAGCGCGGCGCCGAGCGCGTCCATCAGTGCGTCGTCGAGGGCGTTGAGCACCTCGGGCCGGTTCAGGCGGATCAGGACGACCCGGCCGTGGGTTTCGGTCAGGACGGACATGCTCATGCCTGCCGCTCCCGCCCCATTTCCTCCAGCTCGGCGAACTGGCGCGCGATCTCGCGGAGCTTGAACTTCTGCAGCTTGCCGCTGGGGGTGGCCGGCAGCGCATCGACGATTTCCAGGCGCTCCGGGCAGTACTGCCTGGCGACCTGGCGTTCCTCGAACCAGGCGCGCATCTCCTCCAGCGAGAAATGCGTCCCCGGCTTGAGCGACACGAAGGCGCAGGCGCGCTCGCCCAGCCGCTTGTCCGGGTAGCCGACGACGGCGCAGGCCATGATCGCGGGATGGCCGTAGAGCAGGTTCTCGATCTCCATCACCGGCAGGTTCTCGCCGCCGCGGATGACCAGGTCCTTGGAGCGGCCGTTGATGCGCAGGTAGCCTTCGGCGTCGATGAAGGCGAGGTCGCCGGTGTCGAACCAGCCGTCCCCGGTGGTGGCGTTGAGCTGGGGGCGCTTGAGATAGCCGCCGAAGAGCGAGGCGCCGCGGATCTTGAGCGCGCCGGTTTCGCCCACGGGCAGTTCGGCGCCGTTCGCGTCCACCACTTTCAGCTCGATGCCCGGCAGCGGCCGGCCGTCGGAGACGCCGGATTTCTCCAGTGCCCGCGCGGGCTCGGTCACGGTCACCGCGCCGCACTCGGTCATGCCCCAGGCCGAGCTGATGCGCAGGCCCATGGCGCGCCAGGCGCGCTCGATCAGCACCGGCGGGATCGGCGCGCCCGCGCAGTTGAACTTGGTGAAAGTGGGCGAGGGGGGCTCGCCGTTCTCGACCGCGAGGCACATGTCCGCCACGAAGGCGGAGGAGGCCATGCTGAAGGTGACCGATTCGGCCCGTGCGATCTGCAGCGCCCGTCTGGCATCCCACACGTCGAGCAGCACCGTGGTGGAATTGAGGATCAGCGGGATCATCGCCAGGTAGCCGTAGCCGGTGAGGTGGGCCATGGGCGAGGCGCCGAGCACGACGTCCTGCGCGCCCAGTTGCATGATCTCGATGTAGGCGTGCAGGTTGGAGAACAGCGTGTTGGAGGTGTGCATCACCGCCTTGGGCTCGCCGGTGGTGCCCGAGGTGTACATCAGCAGCAGCACGTCATCCGGGGCGAGGCCGGGACCGGACAGGGGAGCGGCGGAATCCTTCATCAGAACGCGTTCGAAGCCGTCGTCACCGTCGCCGCCGAGCACGACCATGCGCCGCAGATGGGGCAGGCCGGGCAGCATCTCGCGCGCCATGGCCTCGTAATCGAAGCCGCGGAAGGTCTTGGGCACGATGAAGACCTTGGATTCGCCGAAGTTGAGCATGAAGTTCAGTTCATGCTGGCGGAAGATCGGCATCACCGGGTTGGCGACCGCGCCGATGCGGGCGCAGGCCAGCGCCAGCGCGATGAACTCCCAACTGTTGGGCAACTGGAAGGTCACCACGTCGGCATGGCCGACGCCCAGCGCCGCCAGGTTGCGGGCGATGCGCTCGACGCGCCGGTCCAGTTCCCGGTAGCTCAGGCGCTCCGGCGCCTCGGCGTCCTGCCGGTAGGCGACGATGGCCGGCTTGTCCGGGCAGTCTTCCAGGGCGCGCGCCATGAAGGTGTTGATGGTCTGGTCGCGCCACAGGCCGGCGGCTTTCATCGGCGCCATGCGCGGGGCGAGCAGGATCGGATCGAAGTTCATGCCGTCCTCCTCACTGCCTGACCAGCGGGCACTTGGACTGCGCCAGCGGCAAGGCGGAATCGGCGGCCGGGATGACCGCGCGCACGTGGTAGTAGTCCCACTGCTCGGCGGATTCGGCAGGCTTCTTCACTTCCAGCAGCAGCATCTCGTGGGCGAACTTGCCGTCGGCCCGGATCTCGCCCTTGAACAGCCCGTCGTCGATGGGCGTCGACTTCAGGTACTGCATCACCGCACCGGCTTCGTCCGAGCCGGTCTTCTCCACTGCCCTGAGGTAGTTCAGTACCGAGGAATAGACGCCGGCGTGGGCCATGCTCGGCATCGTCCCCGCATGCTCGTAGAAGCGCCGCGACCAGGCGCGGGTCTTGTCGTCGCGGTTCCAGTAGAAGCCCTCGGTGAGGGTCAGGCCCTGGGCGGTCTGCAGGCCCAGCGCGTGCACGTCGTTGATGAAGAGCACGATGGGCACCAGGGTCTGCGCCGAGCCGATGATGCCGAATTCGGCGGCCTGCTTGATCGCGGTGATGGTGTCCTGCCCGCCGTTGGCGAGCGCGATCACGTCGGCCTTCGAGGCCTGGGCGCTCAGCAGGAAGGAGGAGAAGTCCGAACTCGGGAAGGGGTGTTTGCTGGAACCGACCACCTTGCCGCCGCTGGCGACAACGACCTTGGCCGCGCCGTCCATCATCGCGGCGCCGGCGGCGTAGTCGGCGGCGATGAAGTACCAGTTCTTCTTGCCGCTGCCGACCACGGCCTTGGCGGTGCCGGCCGCCAGGCCGTAGGAGTCGTACACCCAGTGCACCGTGTTGGCGTTGCAGCGCTCGTTGGTGATGGGCAGCGAGGCCGAGCCGGAGATCAGCGCCACCTTGCCCTTCTGCGCGACCACGTCCATGACCGCCAGCGCGACGTTGGTGGTGACCAGCTCGGTGATCACGTCCACCTTGTCCCGGTCGATCCAACTGCGGGCGCGTTCGGCGCCGACGTCGGCCTTGTTCTGATGGTCGGCCGAGACCAGCTCGATCTTCTTGCCGAGAACGGTTCTATCCCCGGAGAAATCCTGGATCGCCATGCGGGCGGCGATGACCGCGCCCTGCCCGGTGAAGTCGGCGTACGTGCCCGACATGTCGGTCAGCACGCCGATCTTGACGACGTCGTCCGTGATCGCGGCCTGCGCCGCCGCGGTGCCGAGGATGCCTACTGCGAACGCGCAGCGGGCCACGGCGAGCTTCGTTGCGGCGGCAATCGGCCGCCCCTTTCCAGGGTTCCTGTCCATCTTCATGTCTCGCTCCTTGTCGTGTCCAGAGTGGTCTGCTGCCACCCGTCGCCATCCTAGTTACAAAATCATATAAGTCAACACATTGATATAGTGCGATGCACAATCTGAAGATTCTTAGTCAAGCGGCGTGCATTATTCGGCAAATTTCACGTAGAAATAAGGGTTTCTATGTATGCTCTGCATCAATGTGGTCAGAGCTTCGTTCTCTAATTACGTAAATATCTTGACGTAAATAAAAGCGGCTTCGTAGAATGGGCTCACATCGAACAAGGAGTGGGAGACATGGATTTCAGTCTTAGCGCCGAACAGTCGGCCTTGATCGACACGGCCGCCAAGTTCGCGCAGAACCGTCTGGCGCCCGGTTACCGGGCGCGCGAGAAGGCGGAGCGCATCGAGCCGGAATTGATCCGCGAGATGGGCGGGATGGGCTTCCTCGGCGCCGAACTGCCGGAGGCGCGCGGCGGCCTCGGGCTGGACTGCGTGACCAGTGGCCTGCTGCTCGAACAGATCGCCTACGGGGACTTCAACGTGTCCTACGTGAACCTGCTGGCCTCCCTGTGCGGGCAGATCGTCGCGACCCACGGCCGCTCTGCCCGTGCGGCCGAATGGCTGGCCGAGGTGCTCGCCGGCCGCAAGGCCATCGCCATCGCCCTCACCGAGCCGAGCGCCGGTTCCGACGCGGCACGCCTGCGGCTCAAGGCGGCGCGGGACGGCGACGGCTTCGTGCTGTCGGGCGAGAAGACCTCGATCTCGCTGGCGACCCAGGCCGACGTGGCGGTGGTGTTCGCCCGCACCGGCTCTGAAGCCGACGGTGCGCGCGGCATCAGCGCCTTCCTGGTGCCGATGGACCTGCCCGGCGTCAGCCGCACCACCTTCGACGACATCGGCACGCGCCCGGTGGGACGCGGCTCGATCTTCTTCGACGGCGTGCGCATCGGCCGCGACATGATGCTGGGCGACGAAGGCCAGGGCTTCGTCCAGGTGATGCAGGGCTTCGACTACAGCCGTGCGCTGATCGGCCTGCAGTGCATGGGCGTGGCGCGCGCCTCGCTCGACGAGACCTGGCGCTACGTGCAGGAGCGCGAGGCCTTCGGCAAGCCGATCGCCGAATTCCAGGGCGTGAGCTTCCCGCTCGCCGAAGCCGAGACGATGTACGAGGCCTGCCGGCTGCTGTGCCTGCGCACCCTATGGCTCAAGGACCGGCATCTGCCGCACACCGCCGAGGCGGCGATGTGCAAGTGGTGGGGGCCGAAGCTGGCCTGCGAAATCATCCACCAGTGCCTGCTCACCCACGGCCACGGCGGCTACGGCGGCGACTACGACTTCGGCCAGCGCTACCGCGACGTCATGGGCCTGCAGATCGGCGACGGCACCGCGAACATCATGAAGATGATCATCGGCCGCCAGAAGCTGGCGGCGTTTCGGCCGTAGCGGAGGGGTCGGCCGGCCCCTGGAGCTGCGACATGTTTCTCTGCAGCAGGTTGATGTAGTGGATGAAGGCCAGGCGGTCGTCGAAGGAAAGGCCCTTGAGCGCCTGGTCGTAGAAGGTATGGATCGGGTCTGCCAGCGCCGCCCACAGGGCTTCCCCTTTGGGGGTCAGGCGCACCTTGCGCGAGCGGCGGTCTTCCTCGCCGGCGGCGTGTTCGACGTAGCCGTCCCGTTCGAGCCGGGTGAGCAGGCCGTAGAGGTTCTGGCGGCTCACCAGCAGGTAGCGCGAGAGTTCGCCGACGCTCATGCCGCCGGCCGCCTTGGGGCGGGACAGCGCGCCCAGCACCGACCACTGCTGGGTCGTCACGCCGAAGGCGTCCAGCGCCTGGGTGCCCTTGGTGTGCAGGGTGTTGGCGGCCTGGAAGAAGCGGAAGAACAGGCGGTTGTTGATCTCGATGGAGGCCAGGTTCTTTTCGGTGGACAGGTCTTTCATTGGCTGGAACGGGATCGAATGAATCCCCATTGAAGCGCAAAGCCGCGCCGCAACGCAATCGGCACGGCCGGGCGCATGACACGTGAAGGAGTGCAAGAGCATGAAGGGAATCAAGGGCAAGACGGTGATCGTGACCGGCGGCGGCGGCGGCATCGGCTCGGCGATCTGCCGGCGCTTCGCCGAGGACGGCGCGGCGGTGGCGGTGTTCGACATCGCCAGGGATGCCGCGGAAGGCGTGGCCGCGGGCATCCGCGACGGCGGCGGCAAGGCGGGCGCCTTCGCGGTGGATCTCACCAGCCAGGAATCGGTGATCGCCGCGGTAGCGGCGGCCGAGGCGCAGCTGGGGCCGGCCGGCGTGCTGGTGAACAACGCCGGCTGGGACCAGGCCGGGCCGTTCCTGAAGACCGACAAGGCGCTGTGGGAAAAGATCGTCGCGGTCAATCTGTACGGCGCGCTGTACATGCACCACGCCGTGCTCGCCGGCATGGCCGCGCGCGGCGCGGGGCGGGTCATCAACGTCGCCTCGGACGCGGCCCGCGTCGGTTCCTCGGGCGAGGCCGTGTATGCCTTCTGCAAGGGCGGGTTGGTGGCCTTCTCCAAGACCATGGCGCGCGAACTGGCGAGGAAGCGCATCAACGTCAACGTGGTCTGCCCCGGCCCCACCGACACCGCGCTGTTCCGCGACTTCGCCGGCGAGGGCGAGCAGGGCGAGAAGCTGCGGGACGCGCTGACCAAGGCCATCCCCTTCGGCCGCCTCGGCCAGCCCGAAGACCTGCCCGGCATCGTCGCCTTCCTCGCCAGCGACGAGGCGTCCTTCATCACCGGCCAGGTCATCAGCGTGTCCGGCGGCCTGACCATGGCCGGCTGACCCGCGAAGCACGACACAGGAGCACGACAGACATGGAATACCAGGACATCCTCTACACCAAGGCCGACCGCATCGCCACCATCACGATCAACCGGCCCAAGCAGTTCAACGCCTTCCGCGCCCGGACCTGCGAGGAACTGATCCACGCCTTCAAGGACGCGGATGCGGACAGGAACATCGGCGTGGTGGTGCTCACCGGCGCCGGCGAAAAGGCTTTCTGCACCGGCGGCGACCAGGGCACGCAGGACGGCGGCTACGGCGGGCGCGGCGTGATCGGCCTGCCCATCGAGGAGGTGCAGAGCGCCATCCGCGACCTTTCCAAGCCGGTCATCGCGCGCGTGAATGGCTACGCCATCGGCGGCGGCAACGTGCTGGTGACGATCTGCGACCTGGCGATCGCCTCCGACAACGCCCAGCTCGGCCAGGCCGGCCCGCGCGTCGGCTCGGTGGACCCCGGCTTCGGCACCGCGCTGCTGGCGCGCGTGGTGGGCGAGAAGAAGGCGCGCGAGATCTGGTACCTGTGCCGCCGCTACACCGCGCAGCAGGCGCTGGAGATGGGCCTGGTCAACGCCGTGGTGCCGCAGGACCAGCTCGACGCCGAGGTGCGCAAGTGGTGCGAGGAGATCGTCGAGAAAAGCCCCACCGCGATCGCGCTGGCGAAGAAGTCCTTCAACGTGGATACCGAGATGATCCGCGGCATGGGCGGGCTGGCCATGCACGCGCTCAAGCTCTACTACGAGACCGCCGAGTCGGCCGAGGGCGGCAACGCCTTCCGCGAGAAGCGCAAGCCCGAGTTCTTCAAGTACGTGAAGTAAGCGCGGCGGCGGGTGCGCAGGCCGCGCCCGCGGCGACCCATTTTTCCTGCCCGGAGGCAGCCATGATCAGAGACCAGGAAACGCTGAACATCCTGCTCGACACCCTTTCGCGCTTCGTGCGCGAGCGCCTCGTGCCCAGCGAGGCGGCCGTCGCCGAGACCGACCGCATCCCGGACAAGATCGTCGCCGAGATGCGCGAACTCGGCCTGTTCGGCCTGTCCATCCCGGAAGAGCACGGCGGCATGGGCCTGACGATGGAGGAGGAGGTGCTCGCCACCTTCGAGATCGGCCGCACCTCGCCGGCCTTCCGTTCGTTCTTCGCCACCAACAACGGCATCGGCGGCCAGGGCATCGTCATCGACGGCACGCCCGAGCAGAAGGCGCGCTGGCTGCCGCGGCTGGTGAGCGGCGAGGTCATCGGCTCCTTCGCGCTGACCGAGCCGGACAGCGGTTCGGACGCCGCCAGCCTGCGCACCAGCGCGATTCGTGACAACAGCGGAGACGGCGACCACTACGTGCTCAACGGCACCAAGCGCTACATCACCAACGCGCCGGAAGCGGGCGTGTTCACCGTGATGGCGCGCACCGACCCGGCGAAGAAGGGCGCCGACGGCATCTCGGCCTTCATCGTCGAGCGCGGCACGCCGGGCCTGTCCCTGGGCACGCCGGACGGGAAGATGGGCCACAAGGGCTCGCACACCTGCGACGTGATCTTCGAGGACTGCCGCGTGCCCGCCGCCAACCTGATCGGCGGCAAGGAAGGCGTGGGCTTCAAGACCGCGATGAAGGTGCTGGACAAGGGCCGCATCAACATCGCCGCCATTTCCGTCGGCGTGGCCGAGCGCATGCTCGCCGACGCGCTGCGCTATGCCTGCGAGCGCAGGCAGTTCGGCAAGCCCATCGCCGAGTTCCAGTTGATCCAGGCCATGCTGGCCGACAGCAAGGCGGAGATCTACGCCGCGCGTTCGATGGTGATCGACGCCGCGCGCCGCCGCGACGAAGGCCGCGACGTGGGCACCGAGGCGGCCTGCGCCAAGATGTTCGCTTCCGAGATGTGCGGCCGCGTCGCCGACCGCGCGGTGCAGATCTTCGGCGGCGCCGGCTACCTCGCCGAGTACGGCATCGAGCGCTTCTACCGCGACGTGCGCCTGTTCCGCATCTTCGAGGGCACCACCCAGATCCAGCAACTGGTGATCGCCCGCAACATGATCCGCGCCGAGACGGCCTGAAGGCGCCCCGACTACATAAGAATGGAGAGACCGCGATGGAATTCGTATGGAATGACCCCCTGCTGCTCGACCGCCAGCTCACCGACGACGAGCGCGCGCTGCGCGACGCCGCCCACGACTACTGCCAGGGCAGGTTGGCGCCGCGCGTGCTGGAAGCCTTCCGCAGCGAGCGCACCGACCCGGCCATCTTCCGCGAAATGGGTGAGATGGGGCTGCTCGGGCCGACCATCCCGTCGGAATACGGCGGTGCCGGCCTCAGCTACGTGAGCTACGGCCTGATCGCGCGCGAAGTGGAGCGGGTCGATTCCGGCTACCGCTCGATGATGAGCGTGCAGTCCTCGCTGGTGATGGTGCCCATCTTCGAGTTCGGCACCGAGGCGCAGAAGCGGAAGTATCTGCCCAGGCTGGCGACCGGCGAATGGGTGGGCTGCTTCGGCCTCACCGAGCCCAACCACGGCTCGGACCCCGGCTCCATGATCACCCGCGCCCGCAAGGTCCCCGGCGGCTATTCGCTGTCCGGCGCGAAGATGTGGATCACCAACAGCCCCATCGCCGACGTCTTCGTCGTCTGGGCCAAGAATGATGAAGGCGCCATCCGCGGCTTCATCCTGGAAAAGGGGATGAAGGGCCTGTCCGCGCCCGCCATTCACGGCAAGGTGGGCCTGCGCGCCTCGATCACCGGCGAGATCGTGCTGGACGACGTGTTCGTGCCGGACGAAAACGAATTCCCGCAGGTCAGCGGCCTGCGCGGCCCGTTCACCTGCCTCAATTCCGCCCGCTACGGCATCGCCTGGGGTGCGCTCGGCGCGGCCGAGGACTGCTGGGCGCGCGCGCGCCAGTACGTGCTCGACCGTGCCCAGTTCGGCCGCCCGCTCGCCGCCAACCAGTTGGTCCAGAAGAAACTCGCCGACATGCAGACGGAAATCACCCTGGGCCTGCAGGCCTGCCTGCGGGTGGGCCGCATGAAGGACGAGGGCATCGCCCCGGTGGAGGTCACCTCGCTGATCAAGCGCAACAGTTGCGGCAAGGCGCTGGAGATCGCCCGCACGGCGCGCGACATGCTGGGCGGCAACGGCATCTCCGACGAGTACGGCGTGATCCGCCACGTGGTGAACCTGGAGGTGGTGAATACCTACGAGGGCACCCACGACATCCACGCCCTGATCCTGGGCCGGGCCCAGACGGCGATCCAGGCCTTTTCGGCCTGACGCCGCCGACGAGCGGGGCGCCACACGACCCCGCCGCACGAGAACAAAGGAGGAGACACATGGCACAGCGCGCTTCGGACGCGGGCCAGCCTTCACCCTACATCCTCGAAACCTCGGGGCTGATGAAGGAATTCCGCGGCTTCGTGGCGGTGGATGGGGTGGATCTGAAGGTCCGCCGCGGCAGCATCCACGCCCTGATCGGCCCCAACGGCGCCGGCAAGACGACCTGCTTCAACCTGCTCACCAAGTTCCTGCAGCCCACCCGCGGCAGCATCCGCTTCAACGGCCGCGACATCACCCGCGAGGCGCCCCAGCGCATCGCCCGCTTGGGGTTGGTGCGCTCGTTCCAGATCTCGGCGGTGTTCCCGCATCTCACCGTGCTGGAGAACGTGCGCATCGCCCTGCAGCGGGCGCTGGGCACCACCTTCCACTTCTGGAAATCGGAACGCAGCCTGGCCGCGCTCGACGAACGCGCGCTGGCGCTGCTGGCCGAAGTCGGGCTGGCGGAGCATGCCGGCATGGTGGCGGTGGAGATGCCCTACGGCCGCAAACGCGCGCTGGAGATCGCCACCACGCTGGCGCTCGATCCCGAGCTGATGCTGCTGGACGAGCCGACCCAGGGCATGGGGCACGAGGACGTGGACCGGGTGATGCAGTTGATCCGCAAGGTCGCGGCCGATCGCACCGTGCTGATGGTGGAGCACAACATGAAGGTGGTGTCCGGCATCTGCGACGCCATCACCGTGCTCGCGCGCGGCGCGGTGCTGGCCGAGGGCGACTACGCCGCGGTATCGGCCAACGAGGCGGTGATCGAAGCCTACATGGGCAGCTCGGGCGCAGCGCTGGCGGGGGCACCCGCATGACCGCCACCGAGTACCTGCGGGTCTCCGACCTGCACGCCTTCTACGGCGAATCCCACGTCCTGCACGGCATCGACTTCACCGTGCGGCGCGGCGAGTGCGTGGCCCTGCTGGGGCGCAACGGCGCCGGGCGCACCACCACGCTGCGCGCGCTGATGGGGCTGACCGGCCGGCGCACCGGCTCGATCATGATCAACGGCCGCGAGGCCATCGCCATGGCGCCGCACCGCATCGCCCAGCTCGGCGTCGGCTACTGCCCGGAGGAGCGCGGCATCTACGCCAGCCTCAGCGCCGAGGAGAACCTGCTGCTGCTGCCGCAGGTGGGCAGCGGCGGCATGAGCGTGGCAGCGCTCTACGAGATGTTCCCCAATCTCGCCGAGCGCCGCCACAGCCAGGGCACGCGGCTGTCGGGCGGCGAGCAGCAGATGCTGGCGCTGGCGCGCATCCTGCGCACCGGCGCGCGCCTGCTGCTGCTGGACGAAATCTCCGAGGGGCTGGCGCCGGTGATCGTCGCCCGCCTGGCCGAGGTGATCGCCGAGCTGAAGCGGCGCGACTACACCATCGTGCTGGTGGAGCAGAACTTCCGCTTCGCCGCGCCGCTGGCCGACCGCATGTTCGTCGTCGAACACGGCCAGATCGCCGCCGAAATCGCCCAGCACGAGCTGGCCGCGCGCATGCCCTACCTGCAGGAACTGCTGGGGCTGTGACGGCCATGCGGTCCGCTCGCCCGCAGTCCCCGCACATCGAGGATTCCCACCCATGAACGAACTCTTCGGCATCCCGCTCGCCGCGCTGCTCGGCCAGCTCGTGCTGGGCCTGGTCAACGGCTCCTTCTACGCGCTGCTCAGCCTCGGGCTGGCGATCATCTTCGGCATGCTGCACATCATCAACTTCGCCCACGGCGCGCTCTACATGATGGGTGCGATGCTGGCCTGGATGGCGCTGCACTATTTCGGCCTCGGCTACTGGCAGGCGCTGGTGCTGGTGCCGCCGCTGGTCGGGGCGTTCGCCGTCGCCGTCGAGCGCACGCTGCTGCGGCGCATCTACCGGCTCGATCCGCTGTACGGCCTGCTGCTCACCTTCGGTCTGGCGCTGGTGACCGGCGGCGCCTTCCGCCACGCCTTCGGCGCGGGCGGCCAGCCCTACGCGATCCCGCCGCAACTGGCGGGCGCCATCGACCTCGGCTTCATGTTCCTGCCCAAGTACCGTGCCTGGGTCATCGCCGTCTCGCTGGCGGTGTGCCTGGCGAGCTGGTACGTGATCGAGAAGACGCGGCTGGGCGCCTACCTGCGCGCGGCTACCGAGAATCCGAAGCTGACCCAGGCCTTCGGCATCAACGTGCCCATCATGGTGATGCTGACCTTCGGCTGCGGCGCGGCGCTGGCCGCGCTCGCCGGCGTGCTGGCCGCGCCCACCACCCAGGTCAGCCCGCTGATGAGTTCCAACATGATCATCACCGTGTTCGCGGTGGTGGTGATCGGCGGCATGGGCTCCATCCTCGGCGCCGTGCTCACCGGCCTGGGGCTGGGCCTGATCGAGGGGCTGACCAAGGTGGTCTATGCGGAGGCCAGTTCCACCGTGGTCTTCGTCGTCATGGCCATCGTTCTGGCGCTACGCCCGGCCGGCCTGTTCGGCAAGGAGAAGTGAGGATGAAGAACACGCCCGTCCGCATCGGCTACCTGCTCGCGCTCGCCGCGCTGCTCGCCGCCCCCGCGCTGATCTATCCGGTGCTGATCATGAAGGTGCTGTGCTTCGCGCTCTTCGCCTGCGCCTACAACCTGCTGCTGGGCTACACCGGCCTGTTGTCCTTCGGCCACGCCGCCTTCTTCGGCGCGGCGGCCTTCGTGGCCGGCCACGCGATCAAGGTGTGGGCGCTGCCGCCGCTGCTCGGCCTCGCCGCCGGCACGCTGGCCGCCGCCGCGCTGGGCTGGGCGGTGGGCGCGCTGGCGATCCGCCGGCAGGGCATCTACTTCGCCATGATCACGCTGGCGCTGGCGCAACTGCTGTACTTCATCTGCCTGCGCGCACCTTTCACCGGCGGCGAGAACGGCCTGCAGGGCGTGCCGCGCGGCACCCTGTTCGGCCTCGATCTGGCCGACGACCACACGCTCTACTACCCCTTCGTCGCCGTGTTCGTCTGCGCGTTCTGGCTGATCCGGCGGACCATCCATTCGCCCTTCGGCCAGACCCTGCGGGCGATCCGCGAGAACGAGGCGCGGGCGCTGTCGCTGGGCTACGACGTGGACCGCTACAAGCTGCTCGCCTTCGTGCTGTCCGCCGGCCTGGCCGGGCTGGCGGGCGCGCTCAAGACCCTGCTGTTCGGCTTCGCCACCCTCACCGACGTGCATTGGCACACCTCCGGCGAGGTGGTGCTGATGACGCTGCTCGGCGGCATGGGCACGGTGTTCGGGCCGGTGGCCGGCGCCTCGGTGATCGTGCTGCTGCAGACCGAACTGGCGGACAAGGCCGGCTCGCTGGTGACGGTCGTCATGGGGCTGATCTTCATCTTCTGCGTGCTCGCCTTCCGCCGCGGCATCGTCGGCGAGGCCGTGGCCCTGTACCGCCGCATGACAGGCGTGAAGACGCGCTGAACCGAGAGCATCCCCCACGAGGAATCCCGCATGAATGCCACCGACCGTTTCACCGATGCCGAGGTCTTCGACCGGATCGCCGCGGGGCGCCGCTCGATCCGCGCCTTCCTGCCGCGCGAGGTGGACGAGCGCGTGCTGGACGACATCCTGCGCGTGGCGGCGCGCGCGCCCTCGGGCAACGACATCCAGCCCTGGCGGGTGCACGTGCTGCGCGGCGATACCCTGCGGAGACTGGTGGAGGCCGTCTGCGCCGCCTTCGATGGAGCCGACGGCAATGGGGCCGACGGCAGCCACCGGCCCGAATACGCCTACTACCCCGCCGAATTCTTCGAACCCTACCTCGGCCGCCGCCGCAAGCTGGGCTGGGAGCTGTACCGCCTGCTCGGCATAGCCCGGGGCGACACGGAAAGGATGCGGGCCCAGGTGCGGCGCAACTTCGACTTCTTCGGCGCGCCCGTGGGCCTGATGTTCACCATCGACCGCCGTTTGGCGCAGGGGAGCTGGCTGGACTACGGCATGTTCCTGCAGACCCTGATGCTGGCCGCCGAGGCGCGCGGTTTGGCGACCTGCGCCCAGGCGGCGTGGATCGACTACCACCGCATCATCGAAGAGACGCTCGCGCTGCCGGCGCACGAGCAGGTGGTGTGCGGCATCGCGCTGGGCCATGCGGACCCGGACGCGGCGGAGAACGGCCTGGTCAGCGAGCGCGCGGCGCTCGACGAGTTCGTGGTGAAGCATTCCTGAAACCAGCGGAGACGAAAGCATGAAGATACTGGTGCCCGTCAAACGGGTGATCGACTACAACGTGAAGGCCCGCGTGAAGGCGGACGGCAGCGGGGTCGATCTGGCCAACGTGAAGATGAGCATGAACCCCTTCGACGAGATCGCCGTTGAAGAGGCGGTGCGTCTGAAGGAAGCCGGCGTGGCCACCGAAGTGGTGGCGGTGAGCTGCGGGGTCGCGGCATGCCAGGAGACGCTGCGCACGGCCATGGCGATCGGCGCCGACCGGGGCATCCTGGTGGAAACCGACGTGGAACTGCAGCCGCTGGCGGTGGCCAAGCTGCTGAAGGCCGTGGCCGACCGGGAAGCGCCCGCGCTGGTGATCCTGGGCAAGCAGGCCATCGACGACGATGCCAACCAGACCGGCCAGATGCTGGCCGCGCTCAAGGGCTGGCCGCAGGCGACCTTCGCTTCCAAGGTCGCCCTCGCGGACGAGGGTGGGCAACCGAGGGCCACCGTGACCCGCGAGATCGACGGCGGCCTGGAAACCATCGCCATCAGCCTGCCGGCGGTGGTGACCACCGACCTGCGCCTCAACGAGCCGCGCTACGCCACGCTGCCCAACATCATGAAGGCCAAGAAGAAGCCGCTCGACACGGTGAAGCCGGCGGAGCTCGGCGTGGACGTGGCGCCGCGGCTGGCCACGCTCAAGGTCGCCGAGCCGCCCGCGCGCAGCGCGGGGGTGCGGGTGGCCGACGTGGCCCAGTTGGTCGACAAACTCAAGAACGAAGCGAAGGTGCTGTGATGGCGACCCTTGTCCTGGCCGAACACGACAACCAGACCCTCAGGGCGGCAACGCTCAACACCGTCTCTGCCGCTGCCAGGATCGGCGGCGACATCCACGTGCTCGTCGCCGGCAGCAACGCCGCTGCCGTGGCGCAGGCCGCGGCCAGGGTGGCGGGCGTTGCCAGGGTGCTGGTGGCCGATGCCCCGCACCTGGACGCGCAGCTTGCCGAGAACGTCGCCGCGCTGGTGAAGGAACTGGCTCCGAACTACAGCCATGTGTTCGCCCCCGCGACGTCCGCGGGCAAGAACGTGCTGCCGCGCGTCGCCGCGCTGCTCGACGTGGCGCAGATCAGCGACATCGTCGCCGTGGACAGCGCGGACACCTTCGTGCGCCCGATCTACGCCGGCAATGCGCTGGCGACCGTGAAGAGCGTAGACCCGATCAAGGTCGTCACGGTGCGCACCACCGCCTTCGAGGCCGCTGCGGCGGAAGGCGGCAGCGCTGCCGTCGAAGCGGTGGCGACGGGTACGGATGCCGGCCAGTCCAGCCTGGTGGGCCGCGAGATCACCCGGAGCGCGCGTCCCGAACTCGGTGCCGCGAAGATCATCGTCTCCGGCGGCCGCGGGCTGGGCAGCGGGGAGAACTACCGCGCGCTGCTCGAACCGCTGGCCGACAAGCTGGACGCGGCGCTGGGCGCCTCCCGTGCCGCGGTGGATGCGGGCTACGTGCCCAACGACTACCAGGTGGGCCAGACCGGCAAGATCGTCGCGCCGCAGCTCTACGTCGCCATCGGTATCTCGGGTGCCATCCAGCACCTGGCCGGCATGAAGGATTCCAGGGTGATCGTGGCGATCAACAAGGACCCGGAGGCGCCCATCTTCCAGGTGGCCGACTACGGCCTGGTGGGCGATCTGTTCGAGGTGGTGCCGGAACTGGCCGGTGCGCTCGGCTGACGATCGATTCCGGCTGCCTGCCCGTCTGCCGGCAGGCTGGCCGTGATCCCGGCGATGACTCCGTCTCCCTCTCCCTCTGGTTGTCGTCGGTGTCTTGTCCGGCGCGATGCACGGGCATTGCGCCGGACCTTTTTCACAACGGAAGAACAAGCATGGAAGAAGTGATCGTCGAACGCCCGGCGCCGTACATCGCCGTGGTCAGGCTGAACCGTCCCCAGGCGCGCAACGCACTCGGCCAGGCGCTGCGCGCGCAACTGGCGGAGCATTTCGGCGCCCTGGGGCAGGACGACGCGGTGCGCTGCATCGTGCTGACCGGCGGCGCGCAGGTCTTCGCCGCGGGCGCCGACCTGCGCGCCCTGGTGGACAGCGGCCCCATCGAAGCCCTGCTGCTCAACAACCAGCGCATGTGGCAGGCGATCTCGTCCTGCCCCAAGCCGGTGATCGCCGCGGTCAACGGCTACGCCCTGGGCGGCGGCTGCGAACTGGCGATGCACGCGGACATCATCGTCGCCGGGGAAGGGGCCCGGTTCGGCCAGCCGGAGATCCGGGTCGGCATCATCCCGGGCGCGGGCGGCACCCAGCGCCTGGCGCGCGCGGTGGGCAAGTTCAAGGCGTTCAGGATGCTGCTCACCGGCCAGCCGGTGAGCGGGCGGGAGGCCTTCGACATGGGGCTGGCGAGCGAGGTGGTGGCCGACGACCGGGTGCAGGCGCGGGCGCTGGAACTGGCCGCGGAGATCGCCGCCCTGCCGCCGCTGGCCGCGGCCCAGATCAAGGAGGTGCTGCTCGCGGGCCAGGATGCCCCGCTGGAGGCCGCGCTGATGCTGGAGCGCAAGGCCTTCCAGGTGCTGCTCGCCAGTGCGGACAAGAAGGAAGGGATGCAGGCCTTCCTCGACAAGCGCACGGCCACGTTCAAGGGGGCCTGAACATGCTGGACGCGAATCGTGACGATTTCCTGCTCGGCATCGTCGGCGCCGGGCTGATGGGCCGGGGCATCGCCCAGGTCGCCGCCCTCGGCGGGGTGAGGGTGCTGCTTTTCGACAGCCGCGCCGAAGCGGCCGCGGAGGCCCGCGACGAACTCGGGCGGACCCTGTCGATGCTGGCGCAGAAAGGGAAGATCACCGAGGCGGCGGCCGGCGCGGCGCTCGCGCGCATCGGCGCCGCGGCCGGCCTGGACGGACTCGCCGGCTGCCACGTGGTGGTCGAGGCCATCGTCGAGAGCCTGGAAGCCAAGCGCGAGCTGTTCAGGCAGCTCGAAGCGGTGGTGGCCGACGACTGCCTGCTCGCCACCAATACCTCGTCCCTGTCGGTCACCGCCATCGCCGCGGCCTGCCGCGCGCCGCAGCGGGTGGCGGGCTTCCACTTCTTCAGCCCGGTGCCGCTGATGAAGGTCGTGGAGGTCGTGGACGGCGCGCTCACCGCGCTGGCCGCCGGCGATGCGCTGACGGCGCTGGCACGGCGCATGGGGCATGCGCCGGTGCGCGCGCAGGACACGCCGGGCTTCATCGTCAACCATGCCGGGCGGGGCTATCTCACCGAGGCCCTGCGCGTGCTCGGCGAAGGCATCGCCGACCACGCGCGGATCGACCGCATCCTGCGCGGCGCGGCCGGCTTTCGCCTCGGCCCCTTCGAACTGCTCGACCTGACCGGGCTGGACGTCTCCTGCCCGGTCATGGAGACGATCTACCACCAGTATTACGAGGAGCCGCGCTACCGGCCGTCGCCGCTGCTGCGCCAGCGCCTGGCGGCCGGCCTGCTCGGGCGCAAGAGCGGGCGGGGCTTCTACGCCTATGCCGACGGCCGCGCACAGTTCCCCGCGGTGCCGCCGGTCCCGCCGGCAAGCATGCTGCCGCTGTGGGTCGGCACGCCGGGATGCGGCGCGCGCGAAGGGCTGCTGCGCCGCCTGGAAGCCGGCGGCGCGCGCCTGGACCGCGGCACCCGGCCGGCGCCCGAGTCGGTATGCATCGTGCTGCCGGTGGGCCGCGACGCCAGCACCGCGGCCCTCGACGAGGGCCTTGACCCCGCGCGCACGGTGGCCGTCGATCCGCTCTTCCTCGACCTGTACGCGACGCTGATGGGCACGCCGCTGACCACGGCATCGGCGCGTGACGCGGTGTGGGCGGCGCTGGCCGGCGGCGGCACGGAGGTCACCGTGATCCGCGACAGCGCCGGCTTCGTGGCCCAGCGCGTGGTGGCGATGATCGTCAACATCGGCTGCGACATCGCCCAGCAGCGCATCGCCACGCCGCAGGACATCGACCGCGCGGTCACCCTGGGCCTGGGCTATCCGCTGGGGCCGCTGGCCATGGGCGATGCGCTGGGCGGCGCCACGGTGCTCGCCATCCTCGATGCGCTGCACGGCTTCTACCGCGACCCGCGCTATCGCCCCAGCCCGTGGCTGACCCGCCGCGCGCGCCTGGGCGTGTCGCTGCTGACCCCCGAGCCCTGAGCCGGGGTGACGAACACATAGACAGGAGGTTTTTCCATGCTTGACGCTTATCTCTATGCCGGACTGCGTTCGCCCTTCGGCCGCCATGGCGGCGCCCTGGCCGGCGTGCGCCCCGACGACCTGGCCGCCCTGGTGATCCGGCACCTGGTGGAGAAGTCCGCCTTCGACGCCGCGGCCATCGAGGATGTGGTGCTCGGCTGCGCCGCCCAGTCCGGCGAGGACGGCCGCAACGTGGCCCGCCACGCGGCGCTGCTGGCCGGCCTGCCGCCCACCGTGCCGGGGCAGACGGTGAACCGCCTGTGCGGCAGCGGCTTGGCGGCCATCCTCGACTGCGCGCGGGCGGTCCGTTGCGGCGAAGGCGAACTGTACGTGGCGGGCGGCGTCGAGAGCATGAGCCGCGCGCCCTTCGTCGTCGCCAAGGCGGAAGCGGCGTGGAGCCGCGAGTTCAAGGTGTTCGACACCACCATCGGCGCGCGTTTTCCCAACCCCGAACTGGTGGGCCGCTACGGCAACGACAGCATGCCGGAGACCGCCGACAACGTCGCGCGCGAACTGGAAATCACGCGCGAGGACGCCGACCGCTTCGCCGCCGCCTCCCAGGCGCGCTACGAGGCGGCGCGCGTGCAGGGCCGTTTCGCCGACGAGATCCTGCCGGTCGCCGTACCCACCGGGCGCAAGACGCCGCCGCTGGTCGTCGCCGCGGACGAACACCCGCGCCCGGGCACCGACTTCGCCGCGCTCACCGCGTTGAAGCCGCTGTTCGGCGGCGTGGTCACCGCCGGCAACGCATCGGGCATCAACGACGGCGCGGCGGCGGTACTGGTGGGCAGCGCGGCGGCCGGCGAGCGCGCCGGGGCGAAGCCGATGGCACGCATCCTGGCCGGCGCGGTGGCCGGCGTGGAGCCGCGCATCATGGGCATCGGTCCGGCCTTCGCCATCCCGAAGGCACTGCAACGGGCGGGTTTGTCGCTGGCCGAGATGGACGTCATCGAGATCAACGAGGCCTTCGCGCCGCAGGTGCTCGGCTGCCTGAAGCTGCTCGGCTTGGCTTTCGACGACGCGCGCGTCAACCCCAACGGCGGCGCCATCGCGGTCGGCCACCCCCTCGGCGCGTCCGGCGCGCGCATCGCCTTCGCCGCGGTGCGCGAACTGCACCGGCGGGGCGGGCGCTACGCGGTGGCCAGCCTGTGCATCGGCGTCGGCCAGGGCATCGCGCTGGTCGTGGAACGCTGCTGAACGTGCCCGTGCACGGAATTTGCGTACCTCCGTGACGCGCCGGGCACGGGTCCGGCGCGGACATGCCCGAGAGCAAACGGAGGAAAGCCATGAAATCAGCGCCGGGTTTCCTGCTCGCCGCCAAGCGCTGCGAGATCCACGGCCTGGAACAGCTCGCGTTGACCGCCGAACTGGTGGGCCGCATCGGCCGCCTGGTGCATCTGCTGCAGAAGGAGCGCGGCGCTTCCAACATCTACCTGGCCTCCGGCGGCACCCGCTTCGCGGAGCAGCGCGAGCGCATCGTCGCCGAATGCGCGGCGGCCGAGGCCGAGGTGCGGGAGCACTTCGGCCGCTTCGATACGGAGGCCGCCCCCCTGGCCGGCGGCGCGCGGCTGTTCTCTCGCATCGCCTGGGTGCTGCACGGGCTGGACGCGCTGCCGGCCCTGCGCGAACGCATCGCCGCGCGGGCCTTCGAACCCGCCCGGGCCACCGCGGCGTATTCCGAGCTGATCGGCGGGCTGCTCGCGGTGGTGTTCGAGGCCGCCGACACGGCCGGCGATCCGGCGGTCACCCGCGCCCTGGTGGCGCTGTTCAACTTCATGCAGGGCAAGGAGCTGGCCGGGCAGGAGCGCGCCACCGGCGCCGCGGCCTTCGGCTCCGGGCGGGCCGGTGCCGAGGCCCAGCAGCGCCTGCTGCACCTGATCGAGGCGCAGGAGCGCTGCTTCCAGGTCTTCGCCGGTTTCGCCGAAGTGCCGGTGCTGGCGCGCTGGCGGGCGGCCCAGGGCGCCGCGGTAGTAGCCGAGCTGGAGCGCCTGCGCCGGGTGCTGTGCACCGCGCCGCCCGACGGTGCGGTGGATGCGGACCTGAGCGACGCCTGGTTCGACTGCTGTACCCGCCGCCTGGACGAGATGCGCGAGATGGAGGACATGCTCGCCGCCGGCCTGCAGCAGTTGTGCGAGCGCAAGATCGCCGAGGCGCGCGCCGACCTGCAGGACCACGCGCTGCGGGTGGACGCCCTGCGCGGCGCGCCGGCGCCGCTGGCGGTGTTCTTCGAGCGCACGCCGGAGCCGGCCGGCGGCGCCCAGGTGTTGGCCGCGGACGGCCTCGGCCCCCAGCTCGGGCGTTCCGTGCTGGACATGCTGCAGGCCCAGGCCCGGCGCCTGCAGGCCATGAGCGACGAACTGAACACGGTGCGCGGCGCGCTCGACGAGCGCAAGCTGATCGAGCGCGCCAAGGGCCTGCTGATGGCCCGCCGCGGGCTGACGGAGGACCAGGCCTACAAGCTGCTGCGCCAGACCGCCATGAACCAGAACCGCCGCCTGGTGGAGGTGGCCGAGGCCACGCTGGCACTGGCGGATTTTCTGCCGCCGGGGCAATAGCCCGGCCTGGAATCCGGGAAACGGCCGGGCAGTTTGCCGCGGCGCAGCGGTTTCCTGCCCCCTTCCCCCCCTCGCGGGGGAAGGGTTGGGGATGAGGGGGGCGCCCGTCAGGGCGCAGCGGCGGCGGGTGTTGCCACGGCCGTGCCCCCTCTCCCCCGGCCCCTCTCCCGCGAGGGGAGAGGGGAGGTGCGGCCCTCCGCACCGCCACCGTGCGCGAACGCTCCGTGCTGCACTGCAATAGTGCATTCCAGGGATGTCTCGCAGCCTGTCCGCTGCCCTCGAAATTCCCGTAAAGGCCCACAAAACAAGGATTCCTGATTTCTGGCACGCCCCCTGCTAAACGATGGGCGAGGCTGGACCAACGGCGGTTCGGCGTTCGAGGCAGCACGGCAGTACCCGAACATCAAGGACAACGGCGTCCATTTCCCTCCTGCGATCACGCGGGGGCGGAGATGGACGCCTTTTTGTTTTTCCGAACCGCTTTTGCAGGAGTTCAACATGAGCAAGCAGAGCAAGGACTTTCCCGGCCTGTCGCGGCGCGGCTTCATCAAGGCCGGCGCGGCCCTGGGCGGCGCGTCGATGCTGGGCGGGCTGGCGCCCGGCATGGCCTGGGCGGCCGGTTCCGACGCGCCGGAGAAGAAAGAGATCCGGGTCGGCTTCATCCCCCTGACCGACTGTGCCTCGGTGGTCATGGCCGCGGTGAAGAAGTTCGACGAGAAGTACGGCATCAAGATCATCCCCAGCAAGGAGGCGAGCTGGGCCGCGGTGCGCGACAAGCTGGTGTCCGGCGAACTGGACGCCGCCCACGTGCTGTACGGCCTGGTGTACGGCGTGCACCTGGGCGTCAGCGGGCCGAAGAAGGACATGGCCGTGCTGATGACGCTCAACAACAACGGCCAGGGCATCACGCTGTCGTCGCAGATGAAGGACAAGGGCGCCATCGACGGTCCCTCGCTGAAGAAGGTGGTGGCCGCCAGCGCGCCGGGCACCTACACCTTCGCCCAGACCTTCCCCACCGGCACCCACGCCATGTGGCTGTATTACTGGCTGGCGGCCAACGACATCGACCCCTTCCGCGACGTCAAGTCCATCGTCGTGCCGCCGCCGCAGATGGTGGCCAACGCCCGCGTGGGCAACATGCACGGCTACTGCGTCGGCGAGCCGTGGAACCAGCGCGCCATCATCGACGGGGTGGGCTTCTCGGTGGCCACCAGCCAGGACGTGTGGACCGACCACCCGGAGAAGGTGCTCGGCACCAGTGCCGACTGGGTCGCGAAGAATCCCAACGCGGCCCGCGCGCTGACCGCCGCGGTGCTGGACGCCTCGCGCTGGATCGACGCCTCGGACGCCAACCGCAGGGAGACCGCGAAGGTGATCGCCGCGCGTTCCTACGTGAATACCGACGTGGATGTGATCGAGGGGCGCATGCTGGGCAAGTACGAGAACGGCCTGGGCAAGAGCTGGCAGGACGCCCACAGCATGAAGTTCTTCAATGACGGGGCGGTGAATTTCCCCTGGCTGTCGGACGGCATGTGGTTCCTCACCCAGCACCGCCGCTGGGGGCTGCTGGACAAGGAACCGGACTACCTGGGCGTGGCGCGGGCGATCAACCGCATCGACATCTACAGGCAGGCGGCGGCCGCGGCCGGCGTGGCGCTGCCGGCGGGTGAAATGCGCGCGTCGAAGCTGATCGACGGCGTGGTGTGGGACGGCTCCGAGCCGGCGAAGTATGCCGGCGGCTTCAAGGTCCGGGCGTGAGCGTGCGGGAGGACGGGACGATGAGCGTGGCAGCGACGATGAACCGCTCCGGCAGCGCCGGGGCCGACGAGGCGCCGACCGTGGTGCCGATGGAAGCGAAGAAGCCGGAGAAGGCCGCCGGGGCGCCGGTGAGCGTGGCCGGCGGCAGCGATGGCGGCGGGCGCGCCGGCGAATGGCTGCGCGCGCTGGTGCGCGCCGTGCTGCCGCCCCTGCTCGGGGTGGCGCTGCTGATCGGGGTGTGGCACGTGGCCACTCTGGGCGGCGGCGGCATCCCCAGTCCCGGCAAGACCTGGGACGCGGCGGTGGTGCTGTTCTCCGACCCCTTCTACCGGGAAGGGCCCAACGACCAGGGCATAGGCTGGAACGTGCTGGAATCCCTCAAGCGGGTGGGCATCGGCTTCGGCATCGCCGCGCTGATCGGCATCCCGGCCGGCTTCCTGCTGGGGCGCTTCGCGCTGCTGGCGCGGATGATGAACCCGGTCATCAGCCTGCTGCGCCCGGTCTCGCCGCTGGCCTGGCTGCCCATCGGCCTGCTGGTGTTCCAGCGCGCCGACCCGGCCGCCACCTGGACCATCTTCATCTGCTCCATCTGGCCGATGATCCTCAACACCGCCCAGGGCGTGACCCGCGTGCCGCAGGACTACCTGAACGTGGCCCGCGTGCTGAACCTGTCGGAGTGGAAGGTTTTCACCAAGATCCTGTTCCCGGCCGTGCTGCCCTACATGCTCACCGGCATCCGGCTCTCCATCGGCACCGCCTGGCTGGTGATCGTGGCCGCGGAAATGCTCACCGGCGGCGTCGGCATCGGCTTCTGGGTGTGGGACGAATGGAACAACCTCAAGGTGGAGCACATCATCATCGCCATCTTCGTGATCGGCATCGTCGGCCTGATCCTGGAACAGATGCTGATGCTGGTCGCCCGCCGCTTCAGCTACGAGAACCGTTGAGGAGACGACCATGAAGAAGATCGTACAGATCGAGAACGTCGGCCAGACCTTCGAGGTCACCCAAAATCGAAAGAAAGGCCGCTTCACCGCGCTGCGGGACATCAGCCTGGACATCCACGAGGGTGAGAGCGTGAGCCTCATCGGCCACTCCGGCTGCGGCAAGTCCACGCTGCTGAACCTGATCGCCGGCCTGACCCGGCCCACTTCCGGGGTCATGCTGTGCAACGGCCGCGAGATCGCCGGCCCCGGCCCGGAGCGGGCGGTGGTGTTCCAGAACCACTCCCTGCTGCCCTGGCTGACCTGCTTCGACAATGTCCACCTGGCGGTGGAGCGGGTGTTCGCCGCCACCGAAGGGCGGGCGCAACTGCGCCAGCGCACCCGCGACGCGCTGGCCCTGGTGGGCCTCTCCCACGCGGAAGGCAAGTACCCCCACGAAATCTCCGGCGGCATGAAGCAGCGCGTGGGCATCGCCCGGGCGCTCTCCATGCAGCCGCGCATCCTGCTCATGGACGAGCCCTTCGGCGCCCTGGACGCGCTCACCCGCGCCAACCTGCAGGACGAGCTGATGAAGATCCTCGCCGCCACCAGGGCGACGATGGTCATGGTGACCCACGACGTGGACGAGGCGGTGCTGCTGTCCGACCGGGTGGTGATGCTCACCAACGGCCCGGCGGCCACCATCGGCGAAATCCTGGAGGTCGGGCTGGAGCGCCCCCGCGACCGCCTGGCCCTGGCCCATGACCCGCAGTTCGGCGAATGCCGCGCCGCGCTCATGGAATTCCTCTACCAGAAGCAGTTGCGCGTAGCGGCTTAGCCTCCGGAGAACCCCATGTCCAAGATCTATCTGATCGGCGCCGGACCGGGCGCCGCGGACCTGCTCACCCTGCGCGCGGCGAAGATCCTCGCCGACGAGGCCGAAATCGTGCTGGCCGACGACCTGGTTTCCGCCGAAATCCTCGCCCTGGTGCGCCCCGCGGCCCGCGTGCTGAAGGTGGGCAAGCGCGGCGGCAAGGCGCCGGGCCGGCCCCACACCCCGCAGGACTTCATCCACCGCCTGATGGTGCGCTACGCCCGGCGCGGGCGCACCGTGGTGCGGCTCAAGGGGGGCGATCCCTGCGTGTTCGGCCGCGGCGGCGAGGAGGTGGAAGCCCTGGCCGCCGCCGGCCTGGAGGCCGAAGTGGTGCCGGGGCTCACCGCCGGCATCGCGGTGCCCGCGGCGGCCGGCATCCCGGTCACCCACCGGGCTTACACCCACGGCGTCACGCTGGTCACCGGCACCGCCGGCGACGGCTGCGGCGAGCCCAACTGGGCGGCGCTGGCGCAGAGCGGCACCACGCTGGTGATCTACATGGGACTCGCCCGCCTGCTCAACATCGTCGCCCGCCTGATCGCCGCCGGCCTGCCGCCGGACACGCCGGCCGCGGCCATCGCCTCCGGCACCCTGGCCGCCCAGCGCCAGGTCAAGGGTCGGCTCGCGGACCTGCCGGCCCTGGTCGCGGCAGAAGGGCTGGCCTCGCCCGCCATCGTCGTGGTCGGCGAGGTGGCCGCTCTTGCCCGCGTCGAATCGCTGGACCTGCCGGCCGGCCGCGCGCTGGCCGCCTGAAGGAGAACGTCATGCGCAAACAGAAGCTCGTCGTGGTCGGCAACGGCATGGCCGGGGTCAAGACCCTGGAAGAACTGCTCAAGCACGCCCCCGAGCGCTACGACATCACCGTGTTCGGCGCCGAACCCCACGGCAACTACAACCGCATCCTGCTGTCGCCGGTGCTGGCCGGGGAGATGGGCCTGCCGGACATCATGCTCAACGACCTGGACTGGTACCGGGACAAGGGCATCACCCTGCACGCCGGGCGCAAGGTGGTGGAGATCGACCGCAGCCGGCGCCTCGTGCGCGCAGACGACGGCAGCGCGGCCCCCTACGACCGCCTGCTGCTCGCCACCGGCTCGCTGCCCTTCATGCCGCCGCTGCGTGGCGCGGACCTGCCCGGCGTGCTGGCCTACCGGGACATCGCCGACACCGAGGCCATGATCGCCGCCGCCCGCGAGCATCGCCACGCGGTGGTCGTCGGCGCGGGCCTCCTCGGCCTGGAAGCGGCCAACGGCCTCGCCCTGCGCGGCATGGACGTGACCGTGGTGCACATCGGCGCGTGGATCATGGACCGCCAGCTCGACCGGCCCGCCGCCGAACTGCTGCAGGCGTCGCTGGAAGCCAAGGGGCTGACGTTCCGCCTCGAAGCGCACACCGCCGCACTGGTCGTCGGCGAGCGCGGCCGCGTCGCGGCGCTGTGCTTCAAGGACGGCAGCGAGATTCCCGCCGACCTGGTCGTCATGGCCGCCGGCATCCGCCCCAACACCGGGCTCGCCGAATCCGCCAGGCTGCACTGCGCCCGCGGCATCGTCGTCAGCGACACCCTGCAGACCGTGACCGACCCGCGCATCTACGCGGTGGGCGAATGCGTGAGCCACCGGGGCGTGGCCTACGGCCTGGTGGCGCCGCTCTTCGAGCAGGCCCGGGTGTGCGCCAACCACCTGGCCGGCCACGGCATCGGCCGCTACCAGGGCTCGGTGACCTCCACCAAGCTCAAGGTCACCGGCGTGGACGTGTTCTCCGCCGGCGACTTCCTGGGCGGCGAGGACTGCGACGAGATCGTGCTCCACGACCGCGCCGGCGGCATCTACAAGAAGCTGGTGCTGAAGGACGACAGGCTGGCCGGCGCCGTGATGGTGGGCGACACGGCCGACGGCGCCTGGTACTTCCAGTTGCTTCGGGAGGGGAAGAACGTCGCCGGACTGCGCGACCACCTGATGTTCGGCCAGGGCTTCGCCCAGTCGCAGCTCGGCGACACGGGCCACCAGGGGCAGAACCAGGCCGCGCTGCTGCCGGACACGGCCGAAGTGTGCGGCTGCAACGGCGTGTGCAAGGGCAGCATCGTCAAGGCCATCCGCGAGCAGGGCCTGTTCACGCTGGACGAGGTACGCAAGCACACCAAGGCGTCCAGCTCCTGCGGCTCCTGCACCGGGCTGGTGGAGCAGATCCTCGCCTCCACGCTGGGCGGCGCCTACCAGGCCGTGGACAAGCACGCCAAGCCGGTGTGCGGCTGCACCGATCACACCCACGCCCAGGTGCGCGCGGCCATCCGCGAGCAGCACCTGACTTCCATCCCGGACACCCTGCGGGCGCTGGACTGGCAGACGCCCAACGGCTGCGCCACCTGCCGCCCGGCGCTGAACTACTACCTGATCTCCACCTGGCCCCACGAGGTCCGGGACGACCCCCAGAGCCGCTTCATCAACGAGCGCGCCCACGCCAACATCCAGAAGGACGGCAGCTATTCCGTGGTGCCGCGCATGTGGGGCGGGCTCACCACGCCGGCCGAGCTGCGCGCCATCGCCGATGCCGCGGAGAAGTACAAGGTGCCCACGGTCAAGGTCACCGGCGGCCAGCGCATCGACCTGCTGGGCGTGAGGAAGGACGACCTGCCGGCGATCTGGGCGGACCTCAACGCCGCCGGCATGGTCTCCGGCCACGCCTACGGCAAGAGCCTGCGCACGGTGAAGACCTGCGTCGGCATGGAGCACTGCCGCTTCGGCACCCAGATGGCGATGGACATGGGGGTGAAGCTGGAGAAGATGCTGTTCGGCATGTGGTCGCCCCACAAGGTCAAGCTGGCCGTCTCCGGCTGCCCGCGCAACTGCGCCGAGGCCGGCATCAAGGACGTGGGCGTGATCGGCGTGGATTCCGGCTACGAGATCTACGTGGCCGGCAACGGCGGCATCAAGACCGAGGTGGCCCAGTTCCTGTGCAAGGTGGGCGGCGACGAGGAAGTCATGGAATACACCGGCGCCTTCCTGCAGATCTACCGGGAAGAGGGGTTCTACCTGGAGCGCACCTGCCACTACGTGGAGCGCGTGGGCCTGGAGCACGTGAAGCGGCAGGTGGTGGTGGACGCCGCCAGCCGCCGCGCCCTGTACGAGCGCCTGCTCTACGCGCTGAAGGACGCCCCCGACCCCTGGGCCGAGCAGCAGGCCGCGCCGCTCGCCCGCCAGTACAAGACCATCGAACTGAAAGCCGAACCGCAAGGAGACCGCCATGGCCTGGCAGAAAGTCTGTCCGCTTGAGGACATCCCGCTGCTCGGTGCCCGCGTGGTGGCCCACGAGGGCGGCGCCATCGCGGTATTCCGCGCCGACGGCGACCACGTCTTCGCCCTGCGGGATGCCTGCCCCCACAAGGGCGGTCCGCTGTCCCAGGGCATCGTGCATGGCAGCGGCGAGTCGGCACGGGTGACCTGTCCGCTGCACGGCTGGAATGTGGAACTCGCCACCGGCAGCGCCTGCGCGCCGGACGCGGGCTGCACGCGGCGCCACGCCGTCCGGGTCGAGGACGGCGCGGTGTGGCTGGAGGTCCAGGAACAATCCGACCCGGTCAGGCCGGGTGGATGACCCTGCGCCCTCCCCCCTTGCGGGGGAGGGCTGGGGAGAGGGGGCGCCCCGCAGGGGCGCAAGCGGGAACCGGATGTCACGGAGCCTTGCTCCGCCCCCTCTCCCCAACCCCTCTCCCGCAAGGGGAGAGGGGCTTTGCCGGGTTTGACCGAACGAGATTGGAAAGAGTGTGGAGCCAAACATGAACCTGGCCGACACCGGCCCCGCCGCCGCGCAGGAAGTGCGCACCGTGTGCTGCTACTGCGGCACCGGCTGCGGCGTGATTGCCGAGCACGATGGCCGCCGCATCACCGCGGTGCGCGGCGACCCGGTGCATCCGGCCAACTTCGGCCGCCTGTGCACCAAGGGTTCCACCCTGCATCTGGCCGCTGCCCCCGGCGGGCGGGCCCTGTTCCCGGAACTGCGCAATACCCGCACCGAGCCGCGCCGCGAGGTGGATTGGGACACCGCGCTGGAAGCCGCCGCCGAGCGCTTTGCCGCCATCATTGCCGAGCACGGCCCGGACGCAGTGGCCTTCTACGTCTCCGGCCAGTTGCTCACCGAGGACTACCACGTCTTCAACAAGCTCGCCCGCGCACTGGTGGGCACCAACAACATCGATTCCAACTCCCGCCTGTGCATGTCCAGCGCGGTGGCCGGCTACAAGGGCACCCTGGGGGCGGACAGCGTGCCTGCCTGCTACGAGGACATCGCGGTCGCCGCGCACCTGCTCATCGCCGGTGCCAACCCGGCCTGGGCCCATCCCATCGTGTTCCGCCGCATCGAGGACGCGAAGCGGGCCAACCCGGAACTGACCATCACCGTGGTGGACCCCCGGCGCACCGAAACCGCCGAGTTCGCCGACCTGCATTTGCAGATCGCCCCCGGCAGCGACGTGCTGCTCTACAACGCCATGCTGCACGTGCTGCTGTGGGAAGACCTCGTGGACCGGGACTTCATCCGCGAGCACACCAGCGGCTTCGACGCGCTACGCGCCCAACTCGCCGAATGCTCCCCCGGCAACGTGGCCGCCGCCTGCGGCCTGCCGGCGGAGCGCATCGTCGAGGCCGCGCACCGCTTCGGCCGCGCGCGGGCGGCCCTGTCCCTGTGGTGCATGGGCCTCAACCAGTCCCACCACGGCACGGCCAGCAACGCCGCGCTGATCCACCTGCATCTCGCCACCGGGCAGATCGGCCGCCCCGGCGCCGGGCCGTTTTCCCTGACCGGCCAGCCCAACGCCATGGGCGGTCGCGAAGTCGGTGCCATGGCCACGATCCTGCCCGCCCACCGCGACCCGGCCGACGCCGCCGACCGGGCCGAACTGGCGCGGCTGTGGGGTGTGCCGGCATTGCCCGAAACGCCGGGGCTGGCCGCCGTGCAGCTCTTCGACGCGCTGGCCGACGGCAGGGTGAAGGCGGTGTGGATCGCCTGCACCAACCCCGCCCACTCCCTGCCCGACCAGGCCCGCGTGCGCGCGGCGCTGGAGAAGGCGGAGTTCGTCGTGCTGCAGGAGGCCTTCGCCGGCACCGAGACCGCCCCCTTCGCCGACCTGCTGCTGCCGGCCGCGAGCTGGGGCGAGAAGTCCGGCACCGTGACCAACTCCGAACGCCGCGTCAGCCGCGTGCGCGCCGCCGTGCCCGCCCCGGGCGAGGCCCGCCCCGACTGGGCCATCGCCGCCGACTTCGCCCGCCGCCTGGCGCGGCGCCTGGGCCGGCCCGCGGACGGCTTCGCCTGGGCCGACGAAGCCGCGGTGTTCGCCGAACACGCGGCCCTCTCCGCCGGGCGCGACTGCGACCTGAGCGGCCTGTCCCACGCCCTGCTCGACGCGCAAGGCCCGCAGCAGTGGCCCTTCCCCCGGGGCGCTGCCACCGGCACCGCGCGCCTCTTCACCGACGGCCGCTTCCCCACGCCGGACGGCCGCGCCCGCTTTGACCCGGCCGGCTTCCCTCGGCGCCACGCCCTGCTGCCCGAACCCACCGACGCACGCCACCCCTTCGTGCTGCTCAGCGGCCGCCTGCGCGACCACTGGCACGGCATGAGCCGCACCGGCAAGGTGGCCGGGCTGTGGGGCCACACCCCCCAGGCGGTGGCTGGCCTGAACCCGGTGGACATCACCCGCCGCGGCCTGCGCGCGGGGCAACTGGTGCGCGTTGCCGGGCGGCGCGGCGAAGTGGTGCTGCCGCTGGCCGCCGATGCCACGGTGGCGCCCGGCCAAGTATGGATACCCATGCATTGGGGCGCGGCCACCCTGGCCCGGCCGGGCGCCAACGGGCTGACTTCGCCGGCTACCGATCCGCTCTCCAAACAGCCGGCGCTCAAACAGGCGGCGGTGAGCATCGCACCGGCGGAATTGCCCTGGCGCGCCGTGTGGGCCATGGCGGTGGAGGATGCCGCCGCGCCCATGGCCGCATTGCAGCCCGTCCTGGGGCGCTTCGCCTACGCCGCCCAGTCCCTGGCCGGCGGTAGCCGGCCGGTGTTGGTGCTGCGGGTGGCGGACGCCGCGGCGCCGGACGAGGCCCTGCTCGACCCCATCGACGCCCTGTTCGGCTGCGCCGCCCCGCAGGCCACACTGGCCTACGCCGACCGGCGCCGCGGCATCGCCAAGCGCGCGTGGGTGGAGGAGGGCCGGCTGGCGGCGATCCGCCTGGCGGGCGAGACCGCCGCGGCCGACTGGCTGGTGGCGGCGATCGCCGCCGGGGAGCCGGCAGAACGCTTGCGTGCCTGGCTGTTCGCCCCCCTCGCCGGGGCACCGCAAGGGCTGGCTGCGGCGAGCCGGACGGTGTGCAACTGCCACGGCGTGAGCGAGGCGCAGATCCGGGACGCGCTGACAGCAGGCGCCGATCTGGCGCAGTTGCAGGCCAGGCTCAAGTGCGGCACCGCCTGCGGCTCCTGCCTGCCGGAACTGCGCAGGCTGGCGGCCGGCCCGCCTCCCCTCTCCCCTTGCGGGAGAGGGGCCGGGGGAGAGGGGGACATGGCCGTGGCAGCACCTTCCGCCGATGCGCCCTGACGGGCGCTCCCCCTCATCCCCGACCCTTCCCCCACGAGGGGGGAAGGGGGCAGGAAACTACCGCGCCACGGCGGCGATCTCGCTCGCGCCTCCGATCACTCGCTGTCGTAGCCCAGCAGCCGGCGTTCGGCGATCAGGCGGGCGGCCGCCTCGGGCACCTCGCGCTCCCAGTCGCCCGTGCCGCGGCGCAGGTCGGCCAGCACGGCAGCGCCGTCGATGTGCAGATGGCTGTCGTCCACCGGGTCCACGGCGATGAGCTTGTCGTTCTCGACCAGGTAGGCGAGCAGGTGGCGCTGCCGGTCGGGCACCTGAACGTTGTCCAGCGTGATCAGGGGCGCGTCGGTGGCCGGGCGCGAGGGGTAGACGTAGACGTGGGTGTTGTCCGGGAAGAGCTTGCCGAAGGCTTCCAGGATGCCGCCTTCCAGGCCCTCGTAGTATTTCTCGTCGAACAGGAACTGGAAGTCGCGTACGGACAGCACGATGCCGATGGGCTTCTGCGTGTAGCGCCGCAGGTAGGCGCGCAGGCGGAAGAAGCGCAGGTAGTCGGAGATCATCACCGTGTAGCCCTGGGAGGCGAGCAGGTCGATGCGGGCGAGGAAGTCCGCACCGTCCACGTTGTCGCCGCTCACCAGCGTGTTCATGGTGATCTCGGCGAGCGCCACCAGCTTGTCCTGCTCCACGTCCTCCAGTCCGGCGAAGCGGCGCTGCGCGGCGTGCATCATGTCCACGTTGACGCAGGTCACCGGCTTGAAGCTGCCGCGCATCACCAGCACCGGCTTGCGGTAGAACAGTTCGCCGGGCACCACCACCTGGCCGTCCGGGTTGAACACCACCGCGCGGGTGAGCCAGCTGCGGATCAGGTGCAGATTCATCACCCGGTTTTCCACGTCCTCGAAGTAGGGGCCGGCGAAGTGGATCAGGTCCACCTCGATGCGGTCCGAGCCGAGGCCGTCGGCCAGGCCCTCGATGACCCATTCCGGGCGGTCGTGGTGGAAGAAGGCGCCGTGGATCAGGTTCACGCCGAGGATGCCGAGCGCCTCGGACTGCTGCGCGTTGGTGGCGTCCATCATGCGCACGTGCAGGATCACGTCGCTGGGCGCCGCGCCGGGATGCAGTTGCAGGCGGATGCCGATCCAGCCGTGGCATTCGTTCTGCTGCCTGTAGCTGCGCGCGGTGACGGTGGCCGCGTAGGCGAAGAAGGTGGTGTTGCGCGGGCGCAGGTGGGACAGGCGCTCGACCACCTGGGCGAATTCCTTTTCCAGCATCTGCATCAGCCGGTTGCGGCTCACGTAGCGGTCGGCCTGGCCGTAGATGGCGTCGCTCACCGCCATGTCGTAGGCCGACATGGTCTTGGCGACGGTGCCGGCGGCCGCACCCACGTGGAAGAAGCGGCGCGCCACCTCCTGGCCGGCGCCGATCTCCACGATGGAGCCGTACTTGAACTTGTCCAGGTTGATCTGCAGCGCTTTCTGGTCGGTGGTCAGGCTGTTGTCGCGGGTGCGCATCGGGTCGGTGTCCGTGTCCGGTGGGAAGGGAGTCTGGGGCGTCCTACTTGAGCGGGAAGCCGAGCCCGTGCAGGGCCTCGGCCAGGCGGCCGCGCCCGGTCATGGCTTCCGGCCCGGCGATGCGCTTGGCCGAATGCACCGCCCAGGTGCCGTGCACGTCCATTTTCTGTTCGATGTAGAAGCGTGCCATGGCCTGGTTGTAGGCCTCGATGCCGGGCTGCTGCTCGGCCACGGGCCGGTAGCGCTCCCGGTGCAGCACCACGGACTGGGGCAGGCGCGGCTTGGCAGCGGCCGGCGGGGCGGCGGGGTCTTCCACGCCCAGGGTCATGCCGAACACGGCGAACACGCGCGGCGGCAGGCCGAGGAGTTCCGCCACCCGCTCGGGCTGGTTGCGCAGGCCGCCGATGTAGCAGCCCGACAGGCCCAGGGATTCGGCCGCGGCCAGCGCGTTCTGCGCCGCCAGCGCGGCATCCACCGCGCCGATGACGAACATCTCCAGGTAATCCAGCGCGCCGTGGGGGCGGCCGGCGCCTTCGGCCACGTGGGCGAGGCGGGCGAGGTCGGCCAGCCAGACTAGTTGCAGCGGCGCCGCGCGCACGTGAGCCTGCCCGCCGGCGACTTCGGCCAGTGCCGCGCGGGTCTCCGCACTGCGCACCGCCACCACGCTCCAGGCCTGCAGGTTGGACGAGGTGGCGGCCGATTGCGCGGCGGCGACGATGGCCGTGAGCTGGTCGTCGCCGACCGGGTCGGGCAGGTAGCGGCGCACTGAGCGGTGGCCGAGCAGGTGGTCGATGACCGGCGACCAAGCGGCCGGGGCGGGCAGGGCGTCGCTGCCGTAGCGGGTGTTCAGGAGCTGCTGGGCACGGGCGTTCATCCGGATTCCATGGGGGAACGAAAGCGACAAGTATAGGCGGCCTGCTGCTACAATGCCGGCCGTGGCGGGTCTCCCCGCATCGCAGCGCGGTGAACCTGGTCAGGGCCGGAAGGCAGCAGCCACAGCCGTTCCCTGTGAGTGCCGGGGGTCGGGCTCGCCACCCCGGACATGAAGACGCCGGATGCCCTGAGGGGCATCCGGCGTTTTTTTTCGGCTTTCGATAGTCGGCGTGAGGGCGAATCGGTGAATACCCCTGCTCGGTCAAGCCCGCGGTGCTTCGACCCGGCTCCCTCGGCTCCTTCACATGCTCGAAGCGTTCATGGCGGGGGATCGGGGATTCAAGCGAGGCAGAAGAGACGCCAACCGGCTGTCTTCCCGCGCGGCTATACCGAAGGGGTAAGCATTTGGATATGTTGTCATTATCGTACCCAAACTACGACTCTAGAGACCATACCAAATTGGCTTGCCCTTGAAAAAGTCTTAGAAATCGCAGTATGGCTACGACTACTTCAAGCAAGCTAAATTCGCTCTACACCCGACTGGCACCGGGAATGCCGCTGACCTCGGAGGACCTGGCGGGGTTGGACATCTCCGCCGATCTTGCCGTTCATTACGTCCGGGCGGGTTGGCTTACGCGCCTGGCCCGTGGGGTGTACGCCCGTCCAAACGACACGCTGGCCCTGCATCCCAGCCTGCTGCTGTTGCAGCGCAGATTCGAGGGCTTGCACGTTGGCGGCAAGTCGGCGCTCGACTGGTACGGCGTGCGCCAGTACGTGTCGCATCAGCCGGTACTGCACTTGTATGGATGGACGGCTGCCCGTCTGCCGGAGTGGTTCACCGAACGCTTCCCGGCCGAGTACCGCCGCAAGCGCCTGTTCGACGAGCAGCCGGATGCCTTGCTGCACGTCGGCCCGTTCGAGAAGCGCAGCGGGGCGCCGCAGGTGTCGGCGCCGGAGCGTGCGTTGTTGGAGCTGTTGAGCGAAGTCGGCGTGCGCCAGTCCTTGCAGGAAGCCCGCGAACTCATCGAAAGTGCGTACAGCCTGCGCGCCGACGTGCTGCGCGAGCTGCTGCAGCACTGCACGAGCGTCAAGACCGTGCGGCTGTGTCTGCAACTCGGCCGCGAGGGTTCGCTGCCTTGGGTGGACAAACTCGACCCGGCCACGTTGCCCACGGGCAGCGACCGCCCCTGGGTATCCCGATCGGCCGATGGCCTGCTGGTGCTCAAGCCATGAACCCGGTCTATCTCGATCTGGTCTTTCCCGATCACACGCTGCCGCGTGACGAGGCGCTGGCGCGCATCAACGCGGCTGTCCGGCAGGCCGCCGAACGGCTGAAGAAACGCGGCTTCCAGACGCACGCGGCGGCAGCGGCAGGGGAGACCAAGCTGCTGGTGCGCCGTGGCCCGATTCAGGTCAAGGTCGAAGTCAATTTCGTCATGCGCGGCACGGTGCAGCCGGTGCGTCGCGCTTCGCTCACACCGTCCGCCCGCGACACCTTGTTGGCTGATCTGGAGATTCCAGTGGTGTCGCTGGAGGATGTGTACGGCGGCAAGCTGGCGGCGGCGCTGGACCGCCAGCATCCGCGCGACCTGTTCGACGTGATGCAGCTCTTTGCGCACGAAGGCATCACGCCCGGCATCCGGCGTGCCTTCGTGGTCTACCTGGCCAGCAGCAACCGGCCTATCCATGAAGTGCTGTTCCCTCCGCTGCGAGACATCCGGCACGACTACGCGCACAGCTTCCAGGGCATGACGGCCGAGCCGGTGCCGCTCGATGCGCTGCTCGCCGCGCGGGAACGCATGGTGCGCGAAATCCAGCAAGGCCTGGACGATAACGAGCGGCGCTTCCTGCTGTCGCTGGCAACTGGCACGCCGGAGTGGTCGCTGCTGGGCATCGCGCACCTCGAACATCTGCCGGGTATCCGCTGGAAGTTGCACAACCTGGCCCAGTTGCAGAAGGCCGATGCGAAGAAGTTTGCCGAGCAGGCCGACTTGCTCGCCGCACGGCTGTCTGCGCCAGGCGATCAAGGCCGTGTCCCGAAGCCAAGTTGACGACGCTGGTTCCGCTGGCAGCCATCCCTCGAACGCACAGCCAAGGCTGCGCGTTCCTCGTTCTGGAAGACAATACCGCAGCCCCGCAAAGTGGCCAGAAGTAGAGCTAACCACTTGTCCCGTATATGATTTTCCCTTCAAGGCATTTTACGAAGGGCTTGACACCGGCCCTTTTTTGCCGCCGGGCCGCCCCAAGGCAAAAAGCGCCCCCTCGGGGGGGCAGCGACCCGCGCAGCGGTGAAGCGTGGGGGGCCTTTCTTGCTCCTTGCGCGGGGTTCAGACGAGCAGGCTGTCCATCAGCATCATGCCCACGAAGCCGGCCACCAGTCCGCCGGTGGCGAGGGTCTCGTGCCCGCGGCGGTGGGATTCGGGGATGATCTCGTGGCTGACTACGAAGAGCATGGCACCGGCCGCCGCGCCCAGGCCCCAGGGCAGCAGGGCGGCGGACTGGCCCACCGCTGCCGAGCCGGCCAGCGCGGCCACCGGTTCCACCAGGCCCGAGGCGGTGGCCACCGCGACCGCGAACAGGCGGCCGTAGCCGGCGGCGGCGAGGGCGATGGCGACGATCAGCCCTTCCGGCACGTTCTGCAGCGAGATGCCCGTGGCCACCGCGTTGCCGTTCGCCTGGCCGGCGGCCACGCCGATGGCGAGTCCTTCCGGGATGTTGTGCACCGCGATGGCGAACACGAACAGCCACACGGCCTTGGCCGAACGCGCGCCGTCCGGCACGTGCTCGTGGGGGAGCGCCCGGTCCAGCGCGAGGAGCGCGAGGGCGCCGCCGACCAGGGCGATGGCCACCGTGACGACCGCGTCGCTGCGGCTCGCGCCCAGTGCCTGGGCGGCTTCGAAGCCGGGCAGCAGCAGGGAGAACACGCTGGCGGCGAGCATCACGCCGGCGCCGAAGCCGAGCAGCAGGCTTTCCACGCTGGGGCCGATGCGGCGCGTGGCCAGCACCGGCAGCGCGCCCAGCGCGGTGGCCAGCGCCGCCATGGCGCCGCCGGCGATGGCGTAGTGCAGCGTGCCGGCGATACGGGGCAGGACGCCTGCGGCTTGCACGGCGAGGAGGGCGATGCCGAGCAGCGCGATCATCCAGCCGGCCATCGCACGGGCGAAGCCGGCGGAGTTGGGGGGTTGGAGGTGCAGTCGAGCTATGCGTGCGGCCATGATCGATCTCCTTGTCCTTGCAATGGGCGCCGCAGGCGTCCCGTTGCGTCAATGATCCATCAAGGCTGCGTATAGCTCAAATTGAATGATCCGAATTCTTCAATAGAGATTTGTAATCGATGGTCAGGAAGACCGCTGGTAGCCGCCCACGACTCCCTGCGGCGACAGCACGAACTGCCACAGTTGCGTGGTGCGCGCGCGGAAGGTGCCGGCGCAGGCCAGCAGGTAGTAACGCCACATGCGGCGGAAGCGTTCGCCGTAGCTGGCGGCGAAGTGGGGCCACGTGGCCTCGAAGTTGGCGTGCCAGGCCATCAGCGTGCGGTCGTAGTCGGCGCCGAAGTTGTGCACGTCCTCGGTGATGAAGAGGTTCTCCGTGGCCTCGGCGACCTGGCCCAGGGAGGGCAGGTCGCCGTTGGGGAAGATGTAGCGGTCTATCCAGGGGTCGGTGGGGGTGCGGCGCAGGTTCTTGCCGATGGTGTGCAGCAGGAACAGCCCGTCGTCGGCCAGGCAGCGCCGCGCGACCTTGAAGAAGTGGCGGTGGTTCTTGTGGCCCACGTGCTCGAACATGCCCACCGAGGCGATGCGGTCGAAGCGCTGATGGCCGTCGGCGCCGAACTCCCGGTAATCCTCCAGGCGGAACTCCACCGGCAGGCCGGCGCAGCGCGCGGCGCCGTGTTCGGCCTGCTCCCGCGAGATGGTGAGCCCCACGCAGGACACGCCGTAGCGCTCGGCGGCGAACTTCATCAGGCTGCCCCAGCCGCAGCCGATGTCCAGCAGGCGCATGCCCGGGCGAAGGTCGAGCTTGCGGCAGATCAGGTCCAGCTTGGCTTCCTGCGCCTGGGTCAGGCTGGACGCGTCCTTCCAGTAGCCGCAGGTGTAGGCCATGTGGGGGTCGAGCATGGCCTCGAAGAAGGTGTTGCCGGTGTCGTAGTGCACCTGGCCCACGTGCCAGGCGCGCTTGAGGCTCTGCAGGTTCATCAGCTTGGCGCGCAGGCCCTGCACCAGCATGGCGGTGCCGCTCACGCGTTCGTCCAGGCGGGCGCGCAGCACGCGGGCGATGAATTCGTCCAGCCGCTCGCAGTCCCACCAGCCGTCCATATAGCTCTCGCCCAGGCCCAGGCTGCCGCCGGCCAGCACGCGCTCGGCGGTCTGCGGGTTGTGGAGCTGGATGTCCCAGGGCCGTTTGCCGTCCACCTCGATGCCGGCTTCGGCGAGCAGGCCGGCGAAGGCCTCCAGCGCGCTGCGCGGCCGTGCCTGCTGCGCTCCGTCCGGGCGCACCCGGAGGGAAGAAGAGGAACCGGAATGGGTATGCTCCATCGAGGGTCTCCTGTTCTGTCGCGTTGTCATGGCGGGTTCTGTGCCCCGCCGTTCCATCCAGACTAGACGATCCCGCGGCGTTGCGCCCAAGGGCAAAGCGCACGCCGTCGCCATAATTGCAGGCGGCATGGGCGCTGGCCGACACACGAAGAATAGACGCCGTTTTCGGATAGCTCCAATTGATAGGCAGTATGACGTCGATTGCGGCTGGCAATCGATTCGTGCCCGTCCATAGCCCCCATCCGGCCGCGGCCGGCGGAGCCCACTCTGCTAGAATCGCCCGCCATGAGCTATCAGGTTCTCGCGCGCAAGTGGCGGCCGAAGTCCTTCGGCACGCTGGTCGGCCAGGAGCACGTCGTCCGGGCGCTCACGCACGCGCTGGCGACCGGGCGCCTGCACCACGCCTGGCTGTTCACCGGCACGCGCGGGGTGGGCAAGACCACCATCAGCCGCATCCTCGCCAAGGCGCTCAACTGCGAGACCGGGGTCACCGCCGAGCCCTGCGGCCAGTGCGCCGCCTGTCTGGCCATCGACGCCGACCGCTTCCCCGACTACGTGGAGATGGACGCCGCCTCCAACCGGGGCGTGGACGACATGGCCGCGCTGCTGGACAAGGCCGTGTATGCGCCCACCCAGGGGCGCTACAAGGTCTACATGATCGACGAAGTGCACATGCTCACCGGGCACGCCTTCAACGCCATGCTGAAGACGCTGGAAGAGCCGCCCGAACACGTCAAGTTCATCCTCGCCACCACCGATCCGCAGAAGATTCCGGTCACGGTGCTCTCGCGCTGTCTGCAGTTCAACCTCAAGCAGATGCCGCCGGGCCACATCGTGGACCACCTGACGCGCATCCTGCAGGCCGAGGGAGTGCCCTTCGAGGCCCCGGCGCTGCGCCACCTGGCCAAGGCCGCCCACGGTTCCATGCGCGACGCCCTGTCCCTGCTCGACCAGGCCATCGCCCATGGCGCCGGCAAGGTGGAGGAGGAGCAGGTCACCCACATGCTGGGCACGGTGGGCGACGACCACCTGTACGCGGTGTTCGACGCGCTGCTGGCCGGCGACGTGGACGCGCTGCTGGCGGTGGCCGACGGCATGGCCGCGCGCAGCCTGTCGTTCGAGGCCGCGCTGCAGTCCCTGGCCTCCCTGCTGCACCGCATCGCCGTGCTGCAGTTCGCCCCCGCGGCCATCGTCGACGACACCGAGCGAGCGCGCCTGCAGCCCTACGCGGACGGCTTCGACGCCGAATACCTGCAACTGGCCTACCAGATCGCCATCCACGGGCGCGACGAACTGGCGCTGGCGCCCGACGAGCAGGCCGGGTTCACCATGACGCTGCTGCGCCTGCACGCCTTCCGTCCCGAAACGCCGCCGCCGCTCGGCGGCGCGGGCGGGGCCGGCGGCGGTGGGGCAGGGCGCGCGCGCGCCCTGCCAGCGGCACCGGCCCGCCCGGCCGCAGCGCAGCCCCGGTCCGCGCCGGAACCGGCGGCTGCCCCGCCGGCCGCCGAGCGTGAAACACCTGCCGCCGCGCCTCCCACGCCGGCCGTGGCCGAAGCGCCCGCACCGGCGTGGGCCGCGGCAGCGGAGACGCCGGCTGCGAGTACCGCAGCGCCGTCCGCGGATACCAGCGTGCCGCCCTGGGAAGAACTGCCGCCGGAAGCCTTCGAGGGCGCTCCGGCACCGCGGGCAAGCGAGCCCCCGCCACCGACCCCGCTGCGCGCGCCCGCCGAGACCCGCATGCCGTCCGGCACCGACGACTGGCACGCGCTGCTGCGCGCCCTCGGCCTGGGCGGCATGGTGCGCGAACTGGCCCAGCACTGCGAGTGGCTGGCCGAGCAGGACGGCCAGGTCCGCCTGCGCCTGTCCAGCGCCCATCGCCACCTGCTGGACATGAACGCGGGCGGCGTGGAGCGCCTGCAGGACCAGTTGAGCGCCCATTTCGGCCGTCCGCTGCGGCTGAAGATCGAGGTCGGCGAGATCGCCGACGCCACCCCGGCCCAGCGCGACCAGGCGGCGAAGGAAGCCCGCCACGCCCAGGCGGTGGCGGCGCTGGAAGCCGACCCCTTCGTGCGCGAGCTGATCGAACGCTTCGACGCCACGCTGCTCGAAGCTTCCGTCAGGCCGCTTTGAGCCTACCCCACATACCCACTTGCGGAGCAACCCACCATGATGAAAGGCGGTATTGCTGGCCTGATGAAGCAGGCCCAGCAGATGCAGGAAAACATGAAGAAGATGCAGGACCAGCTCGGCTCCATCGAGGTCGAGGGCCAGGCCGGCGCCGGCATGGTCAAGGTGCTGATGACCTGCAAGCACGACGTGCGCCGGGTCACCATCGACGACTCGGTGATGGACGACAAGGAAATGCTCGAAGACCTGGTGGCCGCCGCGCTCAACGACGCGGTGCGCAAGGTCGAGACGACCACCCAGGAGAAGATGGCCGGCTTCACCGCCGGGCTCAACCTGCCGCCGGGCATGAAGCTGCCGTTCTAACGGCCGCCCGCAGGGCGCTGACCACTCCCTCCCCCTTCAAGGGGGAGGGGCGGGGAGGGGGATGGGTTTCGGCCCAGGTTCGCAAGGACGCCAGACAATCCTGACGGAAACCCATCCCCCTCCTGTCCTCCCCCTTGAAGGGGGAGGAACCCTACGATGTACCTTCCGGCGGCCTGATTCGCAGCAGATATTCCCATGTCCCCCTCCACCCTCGACGAACTGATCGACGCCCTGCGCTGCCTGCCCGGCGTGGGCCCGCGTTCGGCCCAGCGCATGGCCTACCATCTGCTGCAGCGCGATCAGCGCGGCGCCGCCCGTCTGGCCCATGCGCTTGCCTATGCGCTGGACGTGCTGCGCCACTGCGAGCGCTGCAACAACTTCTCCGAGACCGACGTCTGTGCGCGCTGCGCCAGCCCGCAGCGCGACCGCAGCCTGCTGTGCGTGGTGGAGATGCCCGCCGACCTTGCGATGATGGAGCAGACCCACGCCTACAACGGCCTCTACTACGTGCTGATGGGGCGGTTGTCGCCCCTGGACGGCATCGGCCCGCGGGAACTGGGGCTGGACAGACTAATTGCGCGCGCCACCGACGGCGAGGTCGGCGAGGTCATCCTGGCCACCAACTTCACCAATGAGGGCGAGGCCACCGCCCACACCGTGGCCGAACTGCTGCGCACCCGCGGCCTCAGGGTGAGCCGCCTGTCGCGCGGCGTGCCGGTGGGCGGCGAGCTGGAGCACACCGACTCCGGCACCATCGCCCAGGCCCTGGTCGAGCGCCGCGCGCTCTGAGCCTCCTGCAACTCCCTGTTGCGCCGCGGCATTTCTGCCTGCGGCCATCCGTCCGGGGTGCGGCAATCCGCCGCGCAAAGCCTTGATTTGCGCGGGAATCCGCCATATGCGCTTTTTCTGCTGCGGGCTTTTGGCTATAATTCCCCGGTTTTTTTGAATCCGGGTCTTTGGTTTCCTTTCAGGGAAGAGGTCATGAGCGTTGATCAAAAGATGGACAGTGGCCGCCGCAACCTGCTGTTGGCGACGTCGGCCGCGGGCGGTGTGGCCGCTGTGGCGACGGCGGTGCCGTTTGTCGCCAGTCTGACGCCGTCCGAGCGCGCGAAGGCGGCGGGTGCGCCGGTCGAGGCCGACGTGAGCAAGCTCGCGCCGGGCGAGATGATGACGGTGGAGTGGCGCGGCAAGCCGGTGTGGATCCTGCGCCGCACCGAAGAGATGCTGGCGTCGCTGGAAAAGACCGAGGGTCTGGTGTCCGACCCGGCGTCCGACCGGCCGATGCAGCCGGAGTACGCCAAGAACCAGTACCGTTCCATCAAGCCGGAATACCTGGTGACCGTCGGCATCTGTACCCACCTCGGCTGTTCTCCGTCGGAGCGCCTGAAGACCGGTGCCGAAAGCGGCCTGGGCGCCGACTGGCCCGGTGGCTTCCTGTGCCCCTGCCACGGCTCCAAGTTCGATCTGGCCGGTCGCGTCTATAGCAGCATGCCTGCACCGGACAACCTCGAAGTGCCGCCCCACCAGTACCTGGCGGACACCCTTCTCATCATCGGCGACGACGGAAAGGCCTAAGCGATGACGACCAAATCTCAGGCTTTGCTGAACTGGATCGACGAGCGCTTCCCGCTCACGTCCACCTGGAAGGCGCACCTGTCGGAATACTACGCGCCCAAGAACTTCAACTTCTGGTACTTCTTCGGCTCGCTGGCGCTGCTGGTGCTGGTGATCCAGATCGTCACCGGCATCTTCCTGGTGATGCACTACAAGCCGGACGGCACGCTGAACGCCTCAGGCATCCCGGTCGCCTTCGCCAGCGTGGAGTACATCATGCGCGAAGTGCCGGGCGGCTGGCTGATCCGCTACCTGCACTCCACCGGTGCCTCGGCCTTCTTCATCGTCGTCTATCTGCACATGTTCCGCGGCCTGCTCTACGGTTCCTACCGCAAGCCGCGCGAACTGATCTGGATCTTCGGCACGCTGATCTTCCTGGCGCTGATGGCCGAAGCCTTCATGGGCTACCTGCTGCCCTGGGGCCAGATGTCCTACTGGGGCGCGCAGGTGATCATCAACCTGTTCTCCGCGATCCCGGTGATCGGTCCCGACCTGTCCCTGGTCATCCGCGGCGACTACGTCATCTCCGACGCCACGCTGAACCGCTTCTTCTCCTTCCACGTCATCGCCGTGCCGCTGGTGCTGATCGGCCTCGTCGCCGCGCACATCATCGCGCTGCACGAAGTCGGCTCCAACAACCCGGACGGCGTCGAGATCAAGAAGAAGAAGGACGCCAACGGCATCCCGCTGGACGGCATCCCCTTCCACCCGTACTACACGGTCAAGGACATCGCCGGCGTGGTGGCCTTCCTGTTCTTCTTCAGCGCGGTGGTGTTCTTCGCGCCGGAAGCCGGCGGCTACTTCCTGGAATACAACAACTTCATCCCGGCCGACCCGCTGAAGACTCCGCCGCACATCGCGCCAGTGTGGTACTTCACCCCCTTCTACTCCATCCTGCGCGCGGTCACCTATCCGCTGTTCGGCCTGGATGCGAAGTTCTGGGGCGTGGTGGCCATGGGCGCGTCGGTGGTGATCATCGCCTTCCTGCCGTGGCTGGACCGCAGCCCGGTGAAGTCGATCCGCTACAAGGGGCCGGTGTTCAAGATTGCGGTCGCGATCTTCGTCATCGCCTTCGCCCTGCTCGGCTTCCTCGGCGTGAAGCCGCCCGAGTACGCCTTCTTCGGCGTTATCCCGGGCGCACCCGTGGCGCAGATCTGCTCGGTACTGTACTTCGCCTTCTTCCTCCTGATGCCGTGGTACAGCAAGATCGACAAGTGCAAACCGGAACCGGAAAGGGTCAATTTCAAATGAAGACGCGTGTAATCAATCTGATCAGGCGCGCTGCGGCGGCGCTGCTGTTCGCCCCCGCGCTCGCCCTCGCCGCCGGTGCGCAACTGCATCTCGACCAGGCCCCGGTCAGCAAGGATCCGGCTGCGCTGCAGCACGGCGCCAAGCTGTTCGTGAACTACTGTTTGAACTGCCACAGCGCCAGCTTCACGCGCTACAACCAGTTGCAGAACATCGGCCTGTCCGAGCAGCTCATCCGTGACAATCTTTTGTTTACCGGTGAAAAGATCGGCGACCTGATGAAGGTCGCCATGCGCCCGGCCGAGTCCAAGGCCTGGTTCGGCGCCACGCCGCCGGACCTGACCCTGATCGCGCGCCAGCGCGCGTCCGAGTTCGGCAGCGGCGCCGACTGGCTGTACACCTATCTGCGCCAGTTCTACCGCGACGACAACCGTCCGACCGGCTGGAACAACGTGGTGTTCGAGAACGTGGGCATGCCGCACGTGCTGTGGGAACTGCAGGGCGAACAGGTGGCCGCGGTGTCCGAGAACCCCGACGGCACCAAGCACATCGAACTGTCGCTGGCCAAGCCGGGCAAACTGAGCGCCGAGGACTACGACAAGGCCGTCGCCGATCTGGTGTCCTTCCTGGTGTGGATGGGCGAGCCGGTGGCCGAGAAGCGCCAGCTCATCGGCGCCTTCGTGCTGCTGTTCCTGGCCGGCCTGTTCGTGCTGAGCTATGCGCTGAAGAAGAACTACTGGAAGGACATTCATTGAGCGCAAGGGTGAGCGGCCGCAAGGCCTAGTTCGCCCCCGCCCTTCCAGACGCACCACGCGAATCGCCGCGTGGTGCGCTTTGCTTTTGTATCCGGAGCTTTACGCATCATGATGAACCTTTATTCCGGCACCACCGATCCGTTCAGCCACCGTTGCCGGATCGTGCTTTACGAGAAGGGCATGGACTTCGAGGTGATCGACGTCGACCTCTACAACAAGCCGGAGGACATCGCCGTCATCAACCCATACAACCGCGTGCCGGTGCTGGTGGATCGCGACCTCGTGCTGTACGAGCCCAACATCATCAACGAGTACATCGACGAGCGCTTCCCGCATCCGCAGTTGATGCCGCCCGACCCGATCATGCGCGCCCGCGCCCGCCAGTTGCTGCACACCTTCGAGCTGGAGCTGTTCTCGCACATCGACGCGCTGGAGAAGAACCAGAAGGGCGCCGACAAGAGCCGCGCCCACGTGCGCGACCAACTGGTGCAACTGGCACCCATCTTCTCCAAGCAGAAGTTCATGCTGGGTGAGGAATTCTCCATGCTGGACGTGGCGATCGCGCCGCTGCTGTGGCGCCTGGAGCACTACGGCATCGAACTGCCCAAGACCGCCGCGCCGCTGATGAAGTACGCCGAGCGCATCTTCAGCCGCCAGGGCTTCATCGATGCGCTGACGCCGTCGGAAAAGGTCATGCGCCGCTGACGGCGGAGCTGCACGCCATGACCACCGTTTCCACCAAGCCCTACCTGATCCGCGCCATCCACGAATGGTGCGTGGACCAGGGGCTGACGCCCTATCTGGCCGCCGTGGTCGATGCCAATACGCTGGTGCCGCCCGGCAGCGCACGTGACGGGCAGATCGTGCTCAACGTCGGTTACGACGCCACCCACGATCTCGTCCTCGGCAACGAGGTGATCACCTTCCAGGCGCGCTTCGGCGGCGTGGTGCATTCGGTCGCCATCCCGATCGGCAACGTCGTGGCCGTGTATGCACGCGAGAACGGGCAGGGCATGGCCTTCGAGGTCGAGGCTGCGGAGGTGGCGGGCGATGCCGAAGCGCCGCAACCGGCGGCGGAGGAGGGAACAGCCCCCGCTGCTGCCGACGGTACGCCCGACGGCGATTCAACGGGCCCCGGCGGAGGGCGCCCTGGCGGCGGACGTGGCGCCCACCTGAAGGTCATCAAGTAGGCGCGTTTCCGGGCGGGCCCAGCCACGGTAGAGTGCCGCCAGCCGCCGCGCCATCTCGTCGGCCTGCCACTCCCGCGCATAGCGGCGTGCCTCGACGCCCAGGGCCTGCAGGCGCGCCGGTTCGTCGAGTAGCCCGGTGACGAGTTCGGCGAAGCCGTCCTCGTCGTCCGGGGCGATGCGGCAGCCGCGCTGTGGCCCGAGGATGTCGCGCGTGCCCATCTCCGCCAGCGCCACCACCGGCGTGCCCAGTGCCATCGCTTCCAGCAGCACCAGCCCCTGGGTTTCGGTGCGCGAGGCGAACACGAACAGGTCGGCCGCGCGGTAGCAGTCGTGCAGTTCGCTGTGGCGGTCGAGGTAGCCGAGAAAGCGCACGTGCTCGTTCAAGCCGCGTTCCTGCACCGTCGCGGCGAGGCCTGCCAGCGCCGGCCCTTCGCCGGTGACGAGCAGCAGTGCCGAAGGATGGGTGCGGCGCACGCGGTCGATGACGCCGAGCAGGAAGCCGATGTTCTTCTCGTGGGCCACCCGGCCGACGAAGAGCAGCAGGGGGCGCTCCCCGGCGATCTCGTAGCGGCTGCGGAAGTAGCCGCCGTCGCCGCCGGCGAACCGGCTTTCCGGCAGGCCGGTGGGCAGCACGTGCAGCGGGCGGGTCACGCCGTAGCGGCGCAGCGTGTCGGCCATCGCCGTGGACGGCACGATCACCGCGTCGAGCGCGTTGCACTGGCGGCATGAAAAGCGGCGTGCGGCGCTGCGTAGCCAGACCTGCGGCAGGAAGGGGATGTAGTGGAACAGATACTCTTCGAAGAAGGTATGGTAGGTGGCCACGCAGGGCAGCCCCAGTTCGCGCGCCAGATCGAGGCCGGCATAGTGCGCGGCGAAGGGGGTGTGGATGTGCACCAGCGTGAACTCGCGCCGGCGCAGTTCCGGCAGCAGCGCGCGGATCGCACTGCGGCGCATCAGGCGGTCCTCCGGGTCCATCGGCAGGTAGCGCGAGGGGATGCGCAGGATGTCGGGGTCGTCGTCGGCGGCGGCGCCGGGATAGGCCGGTGCGATCAGCGTGCTGCGGATGCCTGCGGCGGCGAGCGCCTGGCGAAAATTTTCGATGGACGTGCTCACCCCGTTGATACGCGGGAAGAACACGTCCGAGATCATCAGGATGTGCATGGCCCGGCCGACCGTTGTTCAAGCCCTGCAATCTAGGGTACGGGCGTGACCGTTTCGTTGCAGCGCGCGTGCCTGGGGTTTGATCCGGGTCAGACCGGCAGCGCGGTTTTTGGCTTATAAGCCGTTTTCTTCCGGGTGCGGCCGCTGGCCGCGGCCGGATCGGACATATTGACGAGCAGTCGGAGAATCACGATGCCTGCAATGGAGTGGAGCGAGAAGCTGGAGCTGGGTCTGGCGCGCATGGACGACACGCACCGGGAGTTCGTCGAACTCTACAACGCCCTGGAAGCTGCTGCGCCGGAGGACTTCATCGCGCGGCTGGACGCCTTCATCGAGCACACGGAAGGCCACTTCGGGCAGGAAAACCGCTGGATGGAGGCGGTGAACTTCCCCGGCTGCCACCGGGCCGAGCACGACCGCGTGATGATGGTGCTGCGCGACGTGCGCGAGCGCGCCGCGCGCGGCGACACCTTTCTCGGCCGGCGCCTGGTGGAGGAGTTGCCGGCGTGGTTCGAGAACCACGCCAGCGGCATGGATGCGGCGCTCGCCTTCCACCTGCAGACGGTGGGTTTCGACGTGGACAGCGAAACCTTCCCCGGCGAGGCCACGGGCGGCTGCAGCAAGCAGGAAGGCGGCGGCTGCGCCTGCGCCACGCTCGGCCGGGAAGAGGCGGCGTAGGCATCCAGTTCAGCGGCCCGGCCGGAAGGGAAAGCGTACCGGCGGGCGCTCGCCGCTCATCAGCGCGGCGAGCGCGGCGGCCGATCCGCAGGCCAGTGTCCAGCCCAGGGTGCCGTGGCCGGTGTTGTACCAGAGATTCACGCCGCCGCCCTTGCCGATGACGGGCACGTTGCCGGGCGTGGCCGGGCGCAGGCCGGCCCACAATTGCGCCTTGGCCGGATCCACCGCGCCGGGCAGGCGGTCTTCCAGCCAGCGCAGGATGCCCTGGCCGCGCACGGGGTCCGGCGCGGTGTCGAAGCCGTTCAGCTCGGCCGTGCCGGCCACCCGCAGGCGGTTGCCCAGGCGTGAACAGACGATGCGCGCCGATTCGTCGGTCAGGCTGACCATGGGCGCGCGCGCCGGGTCGGCCACCGGCGCGGTGATCGAATAGCCCTTGACCGGATAGATCGGCAGGCGCTCGCCGAGCGGCGCCACCAGCGCCGGGCCGTAGCTGCCCAGGCACACCACGTAGGCGCCGGCGCTGAGCAGGCCGCTGCGCCCGGCCGCATCCTCCACCTCGATGCCTTCCACGAGCCCGCCGGTGTGGGCGAGGCGGCGGATGGGCGTGTCGTAGTAGAAGCGCACGCCGGCCTCGGCGCATTTCTGCGCCAGCGCCTGGGTGAAACGGAAGGCGTCGCCCGATTCGTCGTCCGGCGCGTAGAGGCCGCCGGCCAGCCGCGCCGCCATGCCGGCCAGCGCGGGTTCCAGGGCGAGCATTTCCTCGCGGCCCGCCACCCGCGCGCGGATGCCGTGGCCGGCGAGCAGTTTCACTCGCTCGGCGGCCTTGCGGAACTCTTGTTCGCCGAAGAAGAGATGCAGGATGCCGCGGCCGAGGAATTCGTAGCCCAGGCCGAGTTCCTCGCGCAGGCTGCGCAGGCGCGTGGCGCTGTAGAGGGCGAGTGAAGCGATGGCTTCGGTGTTGCGGCGCGCGCGCGCCGGCAGGCATTCGTACAGGAAGGCGAGCGCCCAGCGCCACTGGGCCGGATCGCGGCTCGGCACGAAGCGCAGCGGCGCATCGCTGCGTCCCAGCCAGCGCAGGGCGATCAGGGGGGCGGCCGGGTTGGCCCACGGTTCGGGATGACTGACCGAGATCTGCCCGCCGTTGGCATAGCTGGTCTCCAGCCCAGCGGCCGGCTGGCGATCCACCACGGAGACGTCGAAGCCGGCCTTGCGCAGGTACCAGGCGGTGGTGATGCCGGTGACGCCGGCGCCGAGAACCATGACGTGCATGACGTTCAGCTTGCGGGATGCGTGACGGGAGCGCCGATGATACCCGCTGGCGGGCGCGGTCGGCGTCCGGATTAGTACCAAGGTGTGAGCCGGTGGTGCGTATGCGGCCGGGAAACGGGATAATCTCCCGTTCGCACATTGATCCAGAGGTTAACCAGGCATGCGTCGCGTCACTTTGACCCAGTTTCTCATCGAACAGCAGCGCGCCGGGCGCATTTCGGCCGATCTGCGCCTGCTGATCGAGGTGGTGGCCCGCGCCGTGAAGGCCATTTCCGTCAACGTCTCCAAGGGCGCGCTGGCGGGCGTGCTGGGCGAGGCCGGTACCGACAACGTGCAGGGCGAAGCGCAGAAGAAGCTCGACGTGATCGCCAACGAGATCCTGCTGCAGGCCAACGAATGGGGCGGCCACCTGGCCGCGATGGCCTCGGAGGAGGTCGAGGAGGTGCACCAGATCCCCTTCGACTACCCGAAAGGCGGCTACCTGCTGCTGTTCGACCCGCTGGACGGCTCGTCCAACATCGACGTGAACATCTCCGTGGGCACGATCTTCTCGGTGCTGCGTTCGCCCACCGAAGGCGCCGACCCCACCGAACAGAGCTTCCTGCAGCCCGGGCGCGAGCAGGTGGCGGCCGGCTACGCCCTGTACGGACCGTCCACGATGCTGGTCCTCACCGTGGGCAAGGGTGTGCACGGCTTCACGCTGGACCGGGAGATGGGCAGCTTCATCTACACCCATCCCTACATGACCGTGCCGGTGGAGACCGGCGAGTTCGCCATCAACGCCTCCAATGAGCGTTTCTGGGAAGCGCCCGTGCAGCGCTACGTGGCCGAACTGCGGCAGGGCAAGGAAGGGCCGCGCGGGCGCGACTTCAACATGCGCTGGGTGGCCTCCATGGTGGCCGACGTGCATCGCATCCTCATCCGCGGCGGCATCTTCATGTATCCGCTGGACGAAAAGTGCCGCAGCAAGGGCGGCAAGCTGCGCCTGATGTACGAGGCCAACCCGATGGCGATGATCATCGAGCAGGCCGGCGGCGCGGCCTCCACCGGGCGCGAACGCATCCTCGACCTGCAGCCGCAGAAACTGCACCAGCGGGTGCCGGTGGTCCTCGGTTCGCTGAACGAGGTCGAGCGGGTTGTCGCCTACCACCGCGAGGCCTGAGTCGCGCCCGGCGTGCCGCTGCGCCGTCGCGGCGCTGGCGGCCGCCGGCCTGCTGTGGTCGGCCGCGGCCGCTGCCCGGGCGGAACTGGAAGCGCCGGAGGCCGTGCGCGAGCTGTTGCAGCGCCACGTGCGCATTTTGCAGGCGGATGCCGTGCTGCCCGAAGTCGCCGCCGACCGCAGCGCGGTGGCGCGCCGCACCCGGCGCGAGGTGGCCGATCTGCTCGCCACCGAAGGCTATTTCTCCCCCCGCATCGAACTACGCCGCGCGGGCGCGGGGCCGTGGAAGCTGGTCGTCGAACCCGGCGAGCGGGCGCATGTGGCCAGCGTGCGCGTGGATTTCGAAGGCGATCTGGCGGGCGAGGAGGGCGAGCGCCCGGCGCGCCGCGAGGCCCTGCGCGCCGCGTGGGCGCTGCAGCCCGGCGCCCCTTTCCGCCAGGGTGCCTGGGACGAGGCCAAGACCGGACTGCTGGACGATGTCTCGGCGCGCGACTATGCCGCGGCGCGCCTGGCCGCCTCGCGCGCAGAGGTGGACCCGGAAAGCGCCACGGTGGCCCTGTCGGTGACGGTGGATTCCGGCCCGCCTTTCCGCCTCGGGCCGCTGGCGGTGAGCGGCCTGCACCATCTGCCGGCGGACCTGGTGGAGCGCCACAGCACGCTGGAGCCGGGCGACCGCTACGACCGCGACCACCTGCTCGATCTGCAGAGCACCTTGCAGAACGCGCCCCAGTTCGGTTCGGTGATCGTGGACATCGAGCGCGATCCGGCGCTGGCCGACAGCGTACCGGTACGCGTGGAGGTGAGCGAGGCGCTGCCACGCAAGGCCGGGCTGGGCGCGGGCTATTCCACCAACACCGGCTACCGCGGCGAACTGAGCTACTCCGACGTGAATCTGTTCAAGCGCGGCTGGGAGCTCTACAGCGGCCTGCGCCTGGAGCAGCGCCGCCAGTCGCTGTACGCCGATGTCTTCCTGCCGCCGGTGCGCGCGCGCTACCGGGACAGCTTCGGCGCGGCGCTCGAACGCAGCGACCTGCAGGGCCTGCGCCTGACCACGCAGGCGGTGGGCGTGGCGCGCGCCACCAGCCGCGGCAACATCGATACCCAGGTGGCGCTGCGCTACCAGCACGAGCGCCGCGATCCCGACGGCGCCGAATCCACCTCTGCCAACACCCTGAGCGCCAACTGGACCTGGCGGCGGCGCGCGGTGGACGATCTGCTCGATCCGCGTGCCGGCTACGTGCTCGAGGTGCAGGTGGGCGGCGGCGCGCGCGCCGTGCTCTCCGACCAGGACTTCCTGCGCCTGTACGGGCGCTATGTGCATTACCAGCCGGTGCGCGGGCGCGACGTGCTGATCCTGCGCGCCGAACTGGGCGCCACGCTGGCGCCTTCCCGCGAGGGCGTGCCCCAGGACTTCCTGTTCCGCACCGGCGGCGCCCAGACGGTGCGCGGCTACGCCTACCAGAGCCTGGGGGTGAGCGAGGGCGACGCCACCGTGGGTGGGCGCTACCTGGCGGTGGGCAGCGCGGAGTACGTGCACTGGTTCCGCCCCCAGTGGGGCGTGGCGGCCTTCGTGGATGCGGGCGACGCGGCCGACATCCGGCGCGATCTCGATCCCCAGGTCGGCTACGGCCTGGGCGCCCGCTGGGCCAGCCCGGCGGGGCCGCTCGCCCTTGATCTCGCCTGGGGGCACGAGGACCGCAGCCTGCGCCTGCATTTCGGCATTGCCATCGCCTTCTGAGCACGGCCGCGCCGTAGTGTCCCGCCCGCGGCAAGGCCATATTTTCTGCAAAGCTTATTGCCGGCCTTGAAAAGGGCCGGGTGCGCCACTATTATTAGCACTCGCCGGAGGTGAGTGCTAATGGCGGATGGAATTCCGACCGCACCCGCCCCTGCGCATTCCCCAATTACCGATTTGCGGCCCGTGCCGCAGACCCCGTGTCAATTCGAAACAAAGGAGTGCTCGATGAAGATTCGTCCCTTGCATGATCGCGTGATCGTCAAGCGTCTGGAAGCCGAACGCAAGACCGCCAGCGGCATCGTGATCCCCGACTCCGCCGGCGAGAAGCCCGACCAGGGCGAAGTGCTGGCCGTCGGCAACGGCAAGATCCTGGACGACGGCAAGGTGCGCCCGATGGCCGTCAAGGTGGGTGACAAGGTCCTGTTCGGCAAGTACGCCGGCCAGTCCGTGAAGGTCGAAGGCGAGGAACTGCTCGTCATGCGCGAAGAAGACATCATGGGCGTGGTCGAGGCCTGAGCCTCCTGCGTTTCCGTCCGCTTTTTCGTGATTCACACCCAGAAATTCAAGGAGTTCTGAAGAATGGCTGCTAAAGAAGTCAAGTTTGGCGATTCCGCCCGCGAGCGCATGGTCGCCGGCATCAACATCCTGGCCAACGCCGTCAAGGTGACCCTGGGCCCGAAGGGCCGCAACGTGGTGCTGGAGCGCTCCTTCGGCGCCCCCACCGTGACCAAGGACGGCGTCTCCGTGGCCAAGGAAATCGAACTGAAGGACAAGTTCGAGAACATGGGCGCGCAGATGGTCAAGGAGGTCGCCTCCAAGACCTCCGACATCGCCGGTGACGGCACCACCACCGCCACCGTGCTCGCTCAGGCCATCGTCCGCGAAGGCATGAAGTACGTGGCCGCCGGCATGAACCCGATGGATCTGAAGCGCGGCATCGACAAGGCCGTCGCCGCCACCGTGGAAGAACTGAAGAAGCTGTCCAAGCCCTGCTCGACCAACAAGGAAATCGCCCAGGTCGGCTCCATTTCCGCCAACTCCGACAGCGACATCGGCGACATCATCGCCAACGCCATGGACAAGGTGGGCAAGGAAGGCGTGATCACCGTCGAAGACGGCAAGAGCCTGCAGAACGAACTGGACGTGGTCGAAGGCATGCAGTTCGACCGCGGCTACCTGTCGCCCTACTTCATCAACAACCCGGACAAGCAGGTCGCCATCCTGGACAACCCCTTCGTCCTGCTGTTCGACAAGAAGATTTCCAACATCCGCGACCTGCTGCCGGTGCTGGAACAGGTGGCCAAGGCCGGCCGTCCGCTGCTGATCATCGCCGAAGACGTGGAAGGCGAAGCGCTCGCCACCCTGGTGGTGAACAACATCCGCGGCATCCTCAAGACCTGCGCGGTCAAGGCGCCGGGCTTCGGCGACCGCCGCAAGGCCATGCTGGAAGATATCGCCATCCTCACCGGCGGACAGGTCATCGCCGAGGAGGTCGGCCTGACTCTGGAGAAGGCTAGCCTGCAGGACCTCGGCCAGGCCAAGCGCATCGAGATCGGCAAGGAAAACACCATCATCATCGACGGCGCCGGCGAAGCCGAGCGCATCGAAGCCCGCGTCAAGCAGATCCGCGTGCAGATCGAGGAAGCCACCTCCGACTACGACCGCGAGAAGCTGCAGGAACGCGTGGCCAAGCTGGCCGGCGGCGTGGCGGTCATCAAGGTCGGTGCCGCGACCGAAGTCGAGATGAAGGAAAAGAAGGCCCGCGTGGAAGACGCGCTGCACGCCACCCGTGCCGCCGTTGAAGAGGGCATCGTGGCCGGCGGCGGCGTCGCGCTGCTGCGCGCCCGCGCCAGCCTCGGCAGCCTGAAGGGCGACAACCACGACCAGGACGCCGGCATCAAGATCGTGCTGCGCGCGATGGAACAGCCCCTGCGCGAGATCGTCGCCAACGCCGGCGATGAACCTTCGGTGGTGGTCAACAAGGTCACCGAAGGCACGGGCAACTTCGGCTACAACGCCGCCACCGGCGAGTACGGCGACATGGTCGAGATGGGCGTGCTGGACCCGACCAAGGTCACCCGCACCGCGCTGCAGAACGCCGCCTCCGTGGCCGGCCTGATGCTCACCACCGACTGCATGGTCGGCGAACTGGCCGAAGACAAGCCGGCCGGCGGCATGCCGGGCATGGGCGGCATGGGTGGTATGGGCGGCATGGACATGGGCATGTAAGACCCGTCCGGGCTTCCGCCTGAACGAATCGGCCCCGCTTCGGCGGGGTCGATTGCGTTTACGGCCGCCGAGCGGACGGACATGCGCCGCTGCCGCGCCCACGGGCACGGAAGCGTGTGATAATCGAACGGCTTTGCGGGGGAGAAGAAAAAGACGGCAGGGAGCGACCTGCTGCAGGAACCGGACGCTCCCCGGAATGACCGCCGAAACGGCAGCCATTCCCTAAGACCGAGTAAAGGAGAACAGCGGGTGCCACTCTAGGGGCATGCGCTTACACGTAACTTACATCCTGAATCCAATGCGCATTCTTCTGGCTGAAGATGACAAGGTTATCGCCGACGGTCTGGTCCGCACCTTGCGCCGCGCCGGCTATGCGGTGGACCACGTCGCCAACGGCACGGAAGCCGATGCGGCGCTGGTGGCCCAGTTCTACGACCTGCTGATCCTCGACCTCGGCTTGCCCAAGCTGCCCGGCATCGAGGTGCTGAAGCGCCTGCGTGCGCGCAAGTCGGCCATGCCGGTGCTCATCCTCACCGCCCAGGACGGCGTGGAGGACCGCGTGCGCGGGCTGGACGCGGGGGCCGACGACTACCTGACCAAGCCCTTTGCGCTCCCCGAACTGGAAGCCCGGGTGCGCGCGTTGACCCGGCGCGGCACGGGCCAGCCGCGCTGCATCGAGGTCGGCAAGCTCAGCTACGACCAGGCCGACCGCGTGGTGAAGATCAACGGCCAGGTGGTGGACCTGTCGGCGCGCGAGATCGGCCTGCTGGAAGTGTTCATCCTGCGGGTGGGCCGCCTGGTCAGCAAGGACCAGCTCGTGGACCACCTGTGCGGCTGGGGCGACGAGGTGTCGAGCAACGCCATCGAGGTCTACGTGCATCGCCTGCGCAAGAAGCTGGAAGACAGCGGCGTGCGCATCGTGACCGTGCGCGGGCTGGGCTACTGTCTGGAAAACCCGGATGCTGAGCAGGCGGCGAAAGCCTGACCGCAAGGCCGGCGTGGCGAACCGTCCGCCCGGCCAGCCCAACTCCCTGTTCGGCGAGATCCTCGACTGGATGCTCGCGCCACTGCTGTTCCTGTGGCCGATCTCCATCATCGTCACCCACAACGTCGCCGACAACATCGCCAACGAGCCCTACGACCGCGCGCTGGCCGAGAGCACCCGCGCGCTGGCGCGCATGGTCGCGCTGGACGACGGCCGCGTGGTGATCGATTTCCCCGCGCCGCCGCGCGCGCTGTTCCGTGCGGACCAGGACGACACCGTTTATTACCAGGTCGCCGAGCACGGCGGCGAGGTGGTGGTGGGCGACGGGGAAATCCCCTCCCTGGCGCGACCGGCGCAACTGCTGCCGGACGAAGTGCTGTTCCGCGACGATGTCATTCACGGCGAGGAAGTGCGCATCGCCTACCAGTTCGTCGAGGCGCGGGCCGGGGAGGCCGAGCATCTGCTGCTGGTGCAGGTGGCCGAGACGCGCAACAAGCGCACCGCGCTGGCCTCCCGCGTGGTCACCGGCGTGCTGCTGCCCCAGTTCGCCATCATCCCGCTCGCGGTGGTGCTGGTGTGGGTGGGGCTCACGCGCGGCATCGCGCCGCTCGCCCGCCTGCAGAGCCTGATCCGCCGCCGCCGCCCCACCGACCTGTCGCCCATCCAGCCCGCCAGCGTGCCCGAGGAGGTGCGCCCGCTCATCGTGGCCTTCAACGACATGATGAGCCGGCTGGAGGAAAACCTGCAGGCGCAGCAACGCTTCATCGCCGACGCTGCCCACCAGATGCGCACCCCGCTCACCGGCCTGCGCATGCAGACCGACCTCGCGCTGCTGGAAACCGACCCCGATCTGCAGCGGGAATCCCTGCGCCAGATCGCCGAGAGCGCCGACCGTGCCAGCCACCTGATCAACCAGTTGCTGTCCCTCGCGCGCGCCGAGGCGAGTTTCGAGAAGATCTACGCGGTAGAGCGCGTGGACCTGGAGGCCATCGTGCGCGAAGTGGCGCAGGATCTGTTTCCGCGCGCGCTCGCCAAGAACATCGATCTGGGCGTGGAAGGCACCGGCCGGCCGCTGCCGGTGGAAGGCAATCCGGTGCTGCTGCGGGAGATGATCAAGAACCTGATGGACAACGCCATCAAGTACACCCCGCGCGGCGGCAGCGTCACCGCCCGCACCCGGCACGCCGGCGCCCCTATCCTCGAAGTGGAGGACACCGGCATCGGCATTCCGGAAGCCGACCGGGAGCGCGTCTTCGAGCGCTTCTTCCGCGTGCTCGGCAGCGGCGTGGACGGTTCCGGCCTGGGCCTGCCCATCGTGCAGGAGATCGCCGAACTGCACCGCGCCACCGTCAGCCTGAACCCGAATCCGGCCGGGCAGGGCACCGTGGCCCAGGTCGTCTTCCCGCGCGGCCACGTACCCGCACTGCCCCCTCCCGGCCGTGGCGAAGCGGTGCAGGCAGAGGGCGAATAGGCCATCCGGCGCGGCGGTGCGGAGGTGTTTGACTGCGCTGCGGCATCCGCTATAATGCGCGCTCTTCGCTTTGGCCAGGTAGCTCAGTTGGTAGAGCAGCGGATTGAAAATCCGCGTGTCGGCGGTTCGATTCCGTCCCTGGCCACCATGGAACACCCGTGCACTTGGCCCGCTTCATGCGGGCCAAGTGCTTTTCTGCGTCCGCATTCAGCGGACCGGTGGCGGGCAGTCGTCCGGGGCGGGACGGCCGGCGAAACGGTCGCCGATCCAGCGTGCCGCGAGCGGTGCGGCCTCGCGGGCGATGAAGCGGTGATCGACGCCCGGCAGCGTGACCATGCGCACCCAGCTGCCGGCGGCGCACAGGCGGGACATGTAGGCCGCCGTCAGTGCCGGCGCGATGGTCGTGTCGGCTTCGCCCTGGGCAAGGAACACCGGGATGGCGGGCGGCAGCGCCCCCGGGGTGTTGGCCGTCACGAACGGGCCCCACGGGGGAATGGCCGCGATGTCCTGCAGGATGGTGAAGCTGAGGTCGGGATCGGGTTCCAGCACCGGCTGCTCGGCGCCGGACCAGGGCGGCGGGATGCAGGTGGCGGCGAGCCGTTCCACGTGGGGGATGTCGGCCTCGGGCACCATGTCGGCGAGGGAGGCGCCCAGCACCCGGGACCAGGAGTGCAGCAGCATCGCCACCATGCTGGCGTTCATCGTGGTGCCCGGCACGGTATGCAGCAGGGCGCGCAGCCGCGTCGCCGGTGCGGCCACGGCGACCCCCTGCAATTGCAGTTCGGGCGCGTAGTCTTGCGCCAGCGCGGCGGCGAACAGGGAGGCGTGGCCGCCCTGGGAGTGGCCCCAGACGACGAAGCGCGTGCCCGCCTGGGCCGGGGCGAAGGCATGGGCCGCGCGCACCGCGTCGAGCACGGCGCGGCCCTCGCTGGCGCCCGTCAGGTAGGGATGGGGGCCGGGTGTGCCGAGGCCGGGGTAGTCGGTCGCCACCACCGCGTAGCCGCGTGCGATCAAATCGGCGAGGCCCTGTATCGTCTTCGGCACGTCGGGCGACAGGGACGGCGCGCAGCGCCGCACGACGCCGCTGGTGGGATGGTCCCAGGCGACGACGGGCCGGCCGCCCGCGGGGGCGGGCGCCGCCGGCACGACCAGGACGGCCGACACGGCGATCGGCCGATCTCGTGGATCGGTCGAGCGGTAAAGCAGGCGATAGGCCGTTCCCTCCGGAACGACCAGGCCGGGCAGGGCCTCGTGGCGGATGATCGAACCCGGCGGGCCGGCGAGTTCGGCGGGCGCGGGCGTGTAGAAAGCGGGCAGTTCACCGCTGCGGCCGGCGCCTCCGCCCGCGCCGGCGCAGGCCGCGAGCAGCAGGGCCTGGGCGGCAAGCCATCCTTGGGTGGCGCGTCGAAGGCGGCTTTGTGATTGCGCGCCGGCGGCATGCCGGGGCCTGGGCGGATTCATTTTTCGTTCTTTCCCGTGCGGGCGTCTACAGTATCCGGATGGGGGTGTCGGCTTGAGTATAGGCAGGCTGCGCCAAGCCTGCCGCGGCCTGTCCGCGTTGCTTCTTTCGGCCGATAGGAATACTGTACGGACATACGGGGCAAGCCATCGCCAGCCCCGTTCCGCTCTCGGAGCAGCGCATAAGGCAGTACCGGTAGAGCCATCTTCGCACTCGGGTGTTGAAGGTCATGGACTCAGGATACGGAGCTGAAAAAAAAGAGCGCATCATCCAGGAGTTCGTACCTGGAAAACAGGTCACCCTGGCCCACCTGATCGCGCATCCGGCCGACGATCTGTCGAAGAAGATCGGCGTGCCCGGTGCCGAAGCGATCGGGATCATGACGCTCACGCCCGGCGAGACCGCGATGATCGCTGGCGACATCGCCACCAAGGCCGCCAGTGTCCAGATCGGTTTCCTGGACCGCTTCAGCGGCGCGCTGGTCATCTACGGTTCGGTCGGTTCGGTCGAGGAAGCGCTGGCCCAGGTCGTCGCTACCCTCGAACGTCTGCTGGGGTACACGGTATGTCGGACCACACGGACCTGATCATCGACCGTGCCCATGCCTTCATGCTGATCGGCCCGATCGGCGCGGGCAAGACGACGCTGTTCAACGCGCTCTTCGGGCGCCCCGGCGAGGCGCGCAAGACCCAGGCGGTGGAATACGAGGCCGATCTGGGCGTCGACACGCCGGGAGAGTTCTTCGACCACCCGCGCCTGCACCACGCCCTGATCTGTACCGCCGCGGACGTGGGCACCCTCGTCTATGTGCAGGGCGCCGACGATTTCGACTGTCGCATGCCGCCGGGCCTCATGGAGGTCTACGGGCACAAGCGCCTGATTGCCGTCATCACCAAGATCGACCTGCCCACGGCCGACGCGGACCGCGTCGAGGCCCTGCTGCGCGTGCGCGGCATCGCCGGACCTGTGTTCCGCGTCTCGGTCGCCCAGCCTTCAACCCTCGAACCGCTCCGCGCCGCCCTGGCCACCGGCCGGCGGGCGGCGGGCCGGACCAGGACGCACGAGGCCCATCCATGAAACAACTGATCAGCGCGGACACGGTCCGCCAGGAACACGCCGCCGGCCGGCAACGCATCGAAGCCGTGCTGCCGCAGACCATCGTCACCGCCGAAGCGCGGGCGACGGCGGAAAAGCTGGGGGTGGTCATCGAGGAAAGCGTCGTGCCGCAGGTCGGCGCCCCGGCCCCGGCGGGAAGCGGCGCACGCACGCCGGCAGCGAAGCCGGGCTCCGACGACGTCGCCGCCATACGCGCCGCCATCCTCGCCAAGCTGCCGCCCGGAACGGTCTCCGACGCCGTGGTGGACCAGTTGATCCGCAAGGCGGTCGACGAGCAGTTCGCGGCACCGGCCGCCTCGGCTGCAGGGCAGGGCGGGTTCACGGCCCAGACCATCGCCGACGGCATCAAGCACGTGGATGCCGCATCGGTGCGCTTCGGGCGCTTCGAAGGCGCCGGCGCGGGCAGCCAGGTCGGCCTCACGGACGTGGTGACCTCCGCCGACAGCAGTCCCATGGCCGCCGGCTACATGACCTGGAGCAAGTGTTTCTTCCCCTGGACGCTGAACTACGACGAGATCGACGTCGTCCTGGAGGGCGAACTGCACATCCGCAGCGCAGGCAGCACGGTGGTGGGCCGGCCGGGGGACGTGATCTTCATCCCGCGCGGCTCGGCCATCGAGTTCGGCACGCCGAGCAGCGTGCGCTTCCTCTACGTCACCTACCCCGCGGACTGGCAGGGATAGGCGACGAACGGAGCCGGCCGCCATGAGCGCCTTCATCACCGAAACCTGGCTGCGCGAGCACTTCAGCCTCGCGCCCGGGACCGAGGTGCACCTCCCGGCCGAAGGGCGCCTGACGCCCGCCGCCCATGCGCTGCTGGCCGAGCGCCACGTCGCCGTGAGATATGTGGACGCGGCGGGGCGCAACTACGTGGAACCGGCGGAGGCCGGCGGCGCGCAGGCCGCAGCCGGCGAGCCCGCCCGCGTGCAGGTGCACCCGCTCACCGGCCGCAGCGGCAGGCAGCCCGCCGCGTGTGCCCTGTGCGGACAGGAGGTGGCCCGCAAGCCGGAGGCCATGACCCACCTGGACGAGCGCCGCCTGGTGGCCAAGAACGACCCCCGCCTGCGCCTGCGCGGCGCGCTGGACACGGCCATCGCCTGGGCGGTGTGGGTGCAGGCCGAGCTTCCGCCGGAAGAGCGCGACACCACGCTGGGCCACTGGCTCGCCGACGTGCGCTCCTGCCTGGGCAACGTGCTGCGCGGCGAAGTCACTGGCGAACCGGTGTCGGAACTGCGCATGGGGGAACTGGACGACGAGGCCATCCACCGCGTGTCCCACGATCCGCTGCGCTACTTCGGCCACGACCACCTGGTGCCGGATGCGGCGCAGGGCGTCACCGTGGCGCGGCTGAACCTGCTGCGGGCGCAGATCCGTGCTGCGGAGCTGGCCGCCGCCGAGCTCTACATCGACCGGGACTACGCCGTGGCCCGGCCGGACATCCTGCAGGCGCTGAACCGCCTGAGCAGTGCCGTCTACGTATTGATGCTGCTGGCCCGCGTCGCTGCGCTCGGGCAGGCGGCCGATCTCGGGAAGCCCGTCACATGGACCTGATCCGCGCCTGCGCCGACTGGTGCCGCCAGCATCCGGGCCGCGTCGTCTTCCCGGACGCGCTCGACGCCCGCGCCATCCAGGCCGCCAACAGCCTCGCCCAGCGCGGGCTGGCGCTGCCGGTGCTGCTGGGCAATCCCTTCGAGGTGCGCGCCCTGTGCCGCCGGCACGGCCTGGCCACGGGCGGCATTCCGGTAATCGATCCGGCGTGTTCCACGATGCTCGACCGCTACGCCGACCTGCTGGAAGCACCCATCGCGGAGAAGCAGCTCACCCGCGCGCAGATCCGTGAGCGTCTCACCGATCCCCTGTGGTTCGGCGCCATGATGGTGATGGCCGGCGATGCCGACTACTGCGTGGCCGGCAACATCTCCTCCACCTCGGCGGTGATCCGCGCCGCGCTGAACGTGATCGGCCTGGAAGAGGGCAACCGCACGGTGTCGAGCATCTTCTTCATGATCGCCCCGGATGGCGGCCGCGTCCTCGGTTTCGCCGACTGCGGCGTGGTGCCGGACCCCACCCCGGAACAACTCGCCGACATCGCCCTGAGCGCGGCGGCGAGCTACCGCAATGTCACCGGAACCGAGCCCAGGGTGGCCCTGCTGTCCTTCTCCAGCCACGGCAGTGCGAAGCATCCGGCGGTGGAAAAGGTGCAGGAGGCGGTGCGCCGGGTGCGCGAGCGCGCTCCGCAACTGCGCGTGGACGGCGAACTGCAGTTCGACGCCGCCTACGTGCCCTCCGTGGCGCTGCGCAAGGTGCCGGACAGCCCGCTGGCCGGCGAGGCCAACGTGTTCATCTTCCCCTCGCTGAACGCCGGCAACATCGGCTACAAGATCGCCGAGCGCCTCGGCCACTACACCGCGCTGGGCCCCATGCTGCAGGGCCTGCGCCGGTCCATGCACGACCTGTCGCGCGGCTGCAGCGTGGGCGACATCATCGACGTTTCCCTGCTCGCCATGAAGATGGCGAGCCCCGATGGCTCCGGCAAGCTGCAACCGCCGGTTTATTCAACGGCCCTTTCCCGCAGTGCGGATCGTCCCTCCCAAGCGGTTCCACCGCTGGCGGGCGGACTCGTGCCCGCCCTGCGCCCATTGTCGTAAAACACCCAGGAGGCAAGCAAAATGGAAGCACTCGGCATGATCGAAACCAAAGGCCTGGTCGCGCTGATCGAAGCGTCGGACGCCATGGTCAAGGCAGCCCGCGTCAAGCTGGTGGGCTACAAGCAGATCGGCGGCGGTCTGGTGACCGCCATGGTGCGTGGCGACGTGGCCGCCTGCAAGGCCGCCACCGATGCCGGCGCCGCCGCGGCGCAACGTATCGGTGAACTGGTGTCGGTGCACGTGATTCCGCGCCCCCACGCCGATCTGGAAGAGCTGTTCCCGATCAAGATGACCGGCACGCTGGACGACTGATCGGGCGCGGGGGCGGCCCGCGCCGCCCCGGTCCGCGGACGCATCTCCCGGCGCGTGTGCCCTCGCGGGCGAACGCACGGGCGGAACGTCGGCCAGCGGGAACAGCCGTGAGGACGAAGGGCGAAGCACTGTCGTTCCGCGCACGGCCGCATGCGGCCGGCGGGAGCGTTCGGCCTGCCGTCCGGGCGCAATCACTGAAACGAGGTAGGAAATGCAACTCGCAGTCGTCGTCGGGCAAGTGGTATCGACGGTCAAGTGTTCCGGCTTCCAGGGCGACCGCCTGCTGCTGGTGGACTTCATCGATGAGGACGGCAAGCCGCAGGGCATACGCCACGTGGCGGCCGACGGCATCGGTGCCGGCACCGGCGAATGGGTGCTCATCGTGCAGGGCAGCTCGGCGCGCAAGACCCTGAGCGACGAGGTGCCGGTGGACATGAGCGTGGTCGGCATCGTCGACGAAGTCGTGGTCGGCGAGCGCGTCACGTACCACAAGTAGTCCGCCGCGGCTCCCGGCGTGCGGCAGGGTGCCGCCGCCGACCGCCCCGGAGGACGGGAGAAGATCGTGGATCTGGATGCCAATCAGGTTGAACGCATCGTGCGAGCGGTGCTGCAGGCCGTCGAGTCCGGCGCGGCGGGCGGCGTAGCGGCCGGTGCGGCGCGGACGGTGGGCGGCAGGACCGCGCCGGGCGTGTACGTGGAACTGGACGACGCCGTGGCCGCCGCGGACAAGGCCTACCGGGCGCTGCGCAGTCTGGCCACGCGGGCCAGGGTGATCGCGGCCATCCGCAAGGCGGGCGAGGAGCATGCCCGCGAACTGGCCGAACTGGCGGTGGCGGAGACCGGCATGGGGCGGGTGGAGGACAAGATCCTCAAGAACCTCTCCCAGGCCCGCCAGACGCCGGGCATCGAATGCCTGCACCCGGCGGTGCTGACCGGCGACCACGGCCTGACCCTGACCGAGAACGCCGCCTGGGGCGTGATCGCCTCGGTGACGCCGTCGACCAACCCGGCGTGTACCGTCATCAACAACGCCATCAGCATGATCTCCGCTGGCAACGCGGTGGTGTTCGCACCCCATCCGGCGGCCAAGAAGGTCTCCCAGCGCGCCATCGCGCTGATCAACGAGGCGGTGGTCGCCGCGGGCGGCCCCGAGGGCGTGGTCACCACGGTGGCCGAGCCCAGCATCGAGGTGGCGCAGAAGCTGTTCCGCTATCCCGGCATCAACCTGCTCGTGGTCACCGGCGGCGAAGCGGTGGTGGAAGCGGCGCGGCGCCATACCGACAAGCGCCTGATCGCCGCCGGCGCCGGCAACCCGCCGGTGGTGGTGGACGAGACCGCCGACCTCGCCCAGGCCGGGCGCGACATCGTCTGGGGGGCGAGCTTCGACAACAACATCATCTGCGTGGATGAGAAGGAAATCGTCGTCGTGGACCAGGTGGCCGATGGCCTCAAGGCCGAGATGAAGAAGCACAAGGCCGTGGAGCTGACCGCCGACCAGGCCCGGCAGTTGCAGGACGTGATCTTCACCGGCATGGACACGACGCCCGGACACTGCGGCAAGGGTGTCGTCAGCCGCGACTGGGTGGGGCGGGACGCCGCGAAGATCGCCCGCGCCATCGGCCTTTCGGTGCCGGACGACACGCGCCTGCTGTTCGTGGAGACGCCCGCCGAACACCCCTTCGCGCTCACCGAGCTGATGATGCCCATCATCCCCCTGGTGCGCGCCGCCCACGCCAACGAGGCCATAGACCTGGCCGTGCGGCTGGAAGGCGGCTGCCGCCATACCGCGGCCATGCACTCCAAGAACCTGGACAACCTGGACCGCATGGCCAACGAGATCAACACCAGCATCTTCGTCAAGAACGGCCCCTGCCTCGCCGGCCTGGGCTTCGGCGGCGAGGGCTGGACCACCATGACCATTTCCACGCCCACCGGCGAAGGCGTCACCTCCGCCGCGTCCTTCGTCCGCCTGCGCCGCTGCGTGCTGGTGGACCATTTCCGCATCGTCTGACGTGACCATCATGGCGCAACGCGATCTCCACACCTGGCTCAACCCCCGCCTCGACCGGGCCGCCGCGCTGGTGGACGACGGCCGTCCGGTGCGGGCGGCCGGGCCCCTGCGCCTAGGGATAGACCTGGGCACCAGCGACGTGGTGTCCATGGTCGTGGATGCGGAAGACAGGCCGGTCGCCGTGTGCCTGGACTGGGCCGACGTGGTGCGCGACGGCGTGGTGTGGGACTACTTCGGCGCCATAGACATCGTGCGCGGCCAGCTCGAACGCCTGCAGGCCCGCCTGGGGATGGCCTTCGAGGAGGCCGGCACGTCCTTCCCGCCGGGCACCGACCCGCGCATCTCGGCCAACGTCATCGAAGCGGCCGGGCTGCGCGTCGCGCAGATCATCGACGAACCCTCGGCGGTGATCAGCCTGCTCGGCATCGCCGACGCCGTAGTGGTGGACATCGGCGGCGGCACCACGGGCATCGCCGTGGTGCGCGACGGCGCCATCGTCTATTCGGGCGACGAGCCCACCGGCGGCCACCACGTCTCCCTCACCCTGGCCGGCAACCGGCGCATCGGGCTGGAAGAGGCCGAACGGCTCAAGCGCGGCGCGGGCGAGGAAGTGTGGCCCGTGGTGCGCCCGGTTTTCGAAAAAATGACCGACATCGTGTGCCGCCACCTGGGCGGGCACCGTGTCCCCGAACTTTATCTGTCGGGCGGGTCCTGCATGCTGCCCGGCGTGCGCGGGCTGTTCGCGGAAGCCTTTCCGCAACTCGCCGTGCATCTGCCGAGCCAGCCCCTGTTCCTGACTCCGCTCGCCATTGCCGCTTACCGATCAGAACGAACTTCAGGAGAACAAAAATGGAAATGATCAACAAGATCATCATGATAGTGATGATGAGCTTCATGGCGATCGCGGCCCTGGATCGCATCTTCAACCAGTTCGGCGGTGCCGAGGCGGTGCTGTCGAAAATCGGGCTGGGCGCGGTCGGCCGCTCCATCTCCGGCGCCGGCGGGCAGTACGAGGAAGGCTTCATGGCCATGGGGGCCCTGGGCCTCGCCATGGTCGGCGTCATCTCCCTGGCCCCGCTGCTGGCGCAACTGCTCGGCCCGCTCGTGATTCCCGTGTATGAGGCCCTGGGCGCGAGCCCGGCCATGTTCGCCACCACGCTGCTTGCCAACGACATGGGCGGCTACTTCCTGGCCAAGGAACTGGCCACCACCAACGGCGTCATCGACACCGCCTCCTGGCTCTACGCCGGGCTCATCCTCGGCGCCATGATGGGGCCGACCATCGTGTTCTCCATCCCGGTGGCGATCGGCATCATCGACGTGCAGGACCGCCGCTTCCTCGCGCTGGGCGTGCTCGCCGGCATCGTCACCATCCCGCTGGGTTGCATCGCCGGCGGCCTGGTGGCCATGTACTCGGGCATCGTCATCGACGGCCAGCCGGTGGTGTTCAGCTTCGGGATGATCTTCACCAACCTGATCCCGGTGCTGATCTTCTCCGTGCTGGTGGCCCTGGGCCTGTGGTGGATACCGGAAAAGATGATCGGCGGCTTCCAGGTCTTCGCCAAGATCCTGGTCAGCCTGATCACGGTCGGCCTCACCCTGGCCGTGCTCAAGGCCACCCTGGGCTTCGAGCCGATACCGGGGCTGGACCCCATCTTCATGGTTACCGGCGACGAGCCCGGAGCCACCATGCGCGCCATTGAGGTCATCGGCTACATCGCCTGCGTGCTGCTCGGCGCCTACCCCATGGTCTTCCTGCTCACGCGCTGGTTCGCCAAGCCCCTGCTCAGCGTGGGTGGCCTGCTCAGGATCAACGAGAAGGCGGCGGCCGGTATGGTGGCCACGCTGGCCAACAACATCCCCATGTTCGGCATGATGAACAAGATGGACGACCGGGGTAAGGTGCTCAACGTGGCCTTCTGCGTCAGCGCCGCCTTCACCTTCGGCGACCACCTGGGTTTTACCGCGGCCAACATGCCCGGCATGATCTTCGCGGTCATCGTCGGCAAGCTGGTGGGCGGCTTCACCGCGCTGGCCTTCGCCATGCTGATCGCGCCCAAGCCGGGCGAGCGGACGGCCAAGGCGGAGTGAGCATACGGCCATGAGCACGCGGCGCATCGACAGCGTGGGCATCGACGTGGGTACCACGACCACGCAGGTGATCTTTTCCGCGCTGGAACTGACCAACCGCGCGCCCGCCTCCCAGGTGCCGCGCTACGAATTCTCCAAGCGCGAGATCACCTACCTCAGCCCGGTGGTGTTCACCCCGGTGGATCACGCCGGGCACATCGACGCCGCCGCACTCGCCGCCTTCGTCGACGCCCAGTACGCGGCCGCCGGGCTCACGCGGGCGCAGGTGGAAAGCGGCGCCATCATCATCACCGGCGAGACCTCCAAGGCGCGCAACGCGCGGCAGACGGTCATGGAGCTGGCCGAGACGCTGGGCGACTTCGTCGTCGCCACCGCCGGGCCCCACCTGGAGGCCATCATCGCCGGGCACGGTTCGGGGGCCGGCGAATACTCGCAGGCCAATTCAGCGCGCGTGCTCAACATCGACATCGGCGGCGGCACGGCCAACTACGTGGTGTTCGACTGCGGGCGCGTGGACGACACCGCCTGCCTCAACGTGGGCGGCCACCTGCTGGAAACCGATGGGGCGGGCCGCGTCCTGTTCGCCCACGAGCCGGGGCGGCGCATCGTCGGCGAGCTGTTCGGCAATGCCGACCCGGCCGCGCTGACGCGGGCGCAGCTCGAGGCGGTGGCGGAGCGCATGGCGGCGCTGATCGTCGAGGTCGCCGAAGGGCGGCCGTCCGAACTCGCCCGCGCGCTGCTGATGACCGACTGCCTGCGCTCCGGCCACGCCTACGATGCGATCTACCTGTCGGGCGGTGTCGGCGAGTGCTACTACCGCCCGCCGTCCGCAGCCGACACCTTCGCCTGGGGCGACCTCGGCCCGCTCTTCGCCGTGGCCCTGCACCGCCACCCCGGCCTCGCCGCGCTGCCGGTGCGTGTGCCCCGGCAGACGCTGCGCGCCACCGTGATCGGCGCCGGCGCCTACACCCTGTCCCTGTCGGGCAGCACCATCTGGCTCAACTACGAGCGCCTGCCCATCCGCAACGTGCCGGTCATGCATCCGTCGCTCGCCGCCCAGGACGCCGAACCCGCGCAACTGGCCACGGCCTGGGAAGTGTCGGCCCGGCGCATGGACATCGACCCGGGCGGCGATCTTTATGCCCTGGCGATTCCGCCCGCGTTGCCGGTGTCCTACCGCAGCGTGTTGGGCTGCGCCGATGCGCTGCGGGAGTTTTCCGGACGCCATCCCAACCCCGCCCATCCGCTCATCGTCGTTTCCAGGCAGGACTTCGGCAAGGCGCTGGGCATGGAGCTGCAACCCCACCTGCGCGAGCGCGAGCTGGCGGTGATCGATGAAGTGGAGACGCGCGAGGGCGATTACGTGGATATCGGCAGGAGCTACTTCGGCGGCGGCATCGTGCCGCTCACCATCAAGTCCCTGGCATTTCCTTCTTGAAAAGGAAGACGAGATGAAACTCACAACCCAACTGTTCGGCAAGAGCTACCGCTTCAAGGACGTCAAGGACGTCCTTGCCAAGGCCGGGGACCTGCGTTCGGGCGACGTGCTTGCCGGCATCGCCGCGGAAACGGCCCAGGAGCGGGTGGCCGCCAAGCATGTGCTGAGCGAGCTGACGCTCGCCGACCTGCGCGAGAACCCGGTGATCCCCTACGAGGACGACGCGGTCACCCGCGTCATCCAGGATGCGGTGCACGAGAACGCCTACGCCAGGATCCGCAACTGGACGGTGAGCGAGCTGCGCGAGTGCGTGCTCTCCGACACCACCACGGCGGAGGAGATCGAGTACCTGCGCAAGGGCATCACCTCCGAGATGGTCGCCGCGGTCGCCAAGCTGTGTTCCAACGCCGACCTGATCTACGGTGCCAAGCGCATGCCGGTGGTCAAGAAGGCCAACACCACCCTCGGCCGTCCCGGTACCTTCAGCGCCCGCCTGCAGCCCAACGACACCCGGGACGACCTGAAGAGCATCTCCGCGCAGATCTACGAGGGCCTGTCCTACGGCGTGGGCGACGCGGTGATCGGCATCAACCCGGTGATCGACAGCGTGGAGAACGTCAAGCGTCTGCTCGGCCAGATCTACGAGGTCATCGACAAGTACGGCGTGCCCACGCAGGGCTGCGTGCTCGCCCACGTCTCCACGCAAATGGAGGCCATCCGCCAGGGCGCGCCGGCCGGGTTGATCTTCCAGAGCATCTGCGGCAGCGAGAAGGGCCTGGCCGAATTCGGCATCAGCATCGAGATGCTGGACGAGGCCTACCAGGTGGCGCGCACCTACAACCGCGTGGCCGGGCCCAACGTCATGTACTTCGAGACCGGGCAGGGCTCGGCCCTGTCCGCCAACGCCCACAACGGCGCCGACCAACTCACCATGGAAGCGCGCAACTACGGCCTGGCGCGGCGCTACGACCCCATGCTGGTCAATACCGTGGTGGGCTTCATCGGCCCCGAGTACCTCTACAACGACCGCCAGATTCTGCGTGCCGGCCTGGAGGACCACTTCATGGGCAAGTTCTCCGGCATCTCCATGGGCTGCGACTGCTGCTACACCAACCACGCGGAAGCCAACCAGAATTCCAACGAGAACCTGATGATCCTGCTCGCCGCCGCCGGCTGCAACTACATCATGGGCCTGCCCATGGGCGACGACATCATGCTCAACTACCAGACCACCGGCTATCACGACACCGCGACCATCCGCCAGCTCCTGAACCTGCGCCCGGCACCCGAGTTCGAGGCCTGGCTGGAGCGCATGGGGCTGATGGAAAACGGCTTCCTGACCGCGAAGGCGGGCGACGCATCGGTGTTCTTCTGAGGGGAAACGGACATGGACCAGAAACAGATCGAAGACATCGTTCAGGCCGTCATCCGCCAGCTCGGCACCGGCACCGCGGCACCGCGTCCCGCCGCCGCGGCGGCGTCCGCATCCGGCGGCGCAGCGGCGCAGCCGGCGGGCGAGGGGGGCAGCCTGCCCGATCTCGGCAGCGAGGAGTTCCGCACCCGCATCGGCGTCACCAACCCGCACCGCAAGGAAGTGCTGGAAGACCTGCGTCGCAGTACCGCCGCGCGGGTCGCGGGCGGGCGCTGCGGGCCGCGCCCGCGCACGGTGGCGCTGCTGCGCTTCCTCGCGGACCACTCCCGCTCCAAAGATACCGTGATCAAGGAAATCCCCGCCGAATGGGTGGAGAAGAGCGGCCTGTTCGAGGTGCACACGGAGATCGCCGACAAGGACGAGTACCTGACCCGCCCGGACAAGGGCCGGCGCCTGAGCCAGGAGGCGATCGACACGGTGCTCGCCAAGTGCAAGAAGAATCCGCAGGTCCAGGTGGTGGTCTCGGACGGCTTGTCGACGGACGCCATCACCGCCAACTTCGACGAAATCCTGCCGCCGCTGATCAAGGGCCTGCAGAGCGCCGGGCTGGACGTGGGCACGCCCTTCTTCGTGCGCCACGGCCGCGTCAAGGTGGAGGACCAGATCGGCGAGCTGCTGGGCGCCAAGGTCGTCATCCTGCTCATCGGCGAACGCCCGGGCCTAGGCCAGTCGGAAAGCATGTCCTGCTACATGATCTACAGCCCGTCGCTGGCCACCACGGTGGAATCGGACCGCTCCTGCATCTCCAACATCCACCGCGCCGGCACGCCGCCGGTGGAGGCCGCCGCCGTCATTGTCGACCTGGCGAAGCAGATGCTGCAGAAGCAGGCCAGCGGCATCAACCTGAACCGCGCCTAAGGAGAAATCTCATGGCTGTCCTGGACATCATCAAGCCTTCGGTGCGGGCGGTGCGCCTGATCGCCTCGCTGCATTCGGACTTCAAGAAGCAGCTCAAGCTCGGCGAGCACATCAACTCTCTGGGCCTGCTCACCGCCGACTCGGACGACGTCACCTACATCGCCGCCGACGAAGCCACCAAGCAGGCGCGCGTCGAAGTGGTCTACGGCCGCTCCCTGTATGCGGGCGCCGCCCACAGCTCGTCACCCACCGCGGGCGAGGTGCTCATCATGTTCGGCGGCCCCAGCCCCGGCGAGGTGCGTTCCGGACTGGAAGCTGCCATCGCCACCATCGAGGACGGGCCGGCCTTCCGCTGCGCCAACGAGGACGGCTCCATCGCCTTCCTCGCCCACGTGGTGTCGCGCACCGGCAGCTACCTGTCCGCCGCCGCCGGCATCGGCATCGGCACCCCGATCGCCTACCTGATCGCCCCGCCGCTGGAAGCCACCTACGGCATCGACGCGGCGCTGAAGGCGGCGGAAGTGGACTTCGTCACCTACGTGCCGCCGCCGTCGGAAACCAACTACTCGGGCGCCTTCCTGAGCGGCAGCCAGGCGGCGTGCAAGGCCGCCTGCGACGCCTTCACTCAGGCGGTGCTCGAAGTGGCCGCAAGCCCGATCCGCACCGGCTGATGCCATGAACCCGAACGCCATCGGCCTGATCGAGGTGCGCGGCTTGGTGGCCGCCGTCGAGGCGGCCGACGCCATGCTCAAGGCGGCCAGCGTGACCGCTTTCCGCCGGCATTCGATCTCGCCCGGCCTGGTGACCGTCGTCGTCGAAGGCGACCTCGCCTCCTGCCGCGCCGCGGTGGACGCCGGCGTGGCGGCCGTGCAACGCTTCGGCGGCGCGCTGGCCCAGTTCGTCATCGGCCGGCCGGATCGGGATACCTGGGAACTGGTCGGCCCCCTGCTGTGGGAAAGCGAGGACGAGCGCAGGCCGCCGGACGAGGCGGAAGAACTGCTCGCCTACGTGGCCACGGTGGCGCGTGGGCGCACGGCGCAGGGGGTGGCGCGCCACTTCAAGCGCGAAACAGCCGCCGTGCGCGCGCAGCTCGACCGGCTGGTCGCGGCCGGCCGCCTGCGGCGGGCCGGAACCCGCTACCTGGCGGCTGGTGGCGCTGCGGCACGATGAGGACGAAGCGATGAATGCCATCATCGACAAGATCCGCGCAGCGGGCATCGTCGGCGCCGGCGGTGCCGGCTTCCCGACCCACGTCAAGCTGGCGGCGCAGGCGGAGATCTTCATCGTCAACGGCGCCGAGTGCGAACCCCTGCTGCGCGTGGACCAGCAACTGATGGCCCTGCACGCGGCAGAGCTGATCCGCGGCGTGCGCTACGGCATGCAGGCGACCGGCGCGCGGGAGGGCATCATCGCCCTGAAGGCCAAGTACAAGCCGGCCATCGCCGCCCTGGAACCGCGGCTGCCGCCGGACATGCGCATCCACATCCTGAAGGACGTGTACCCGGCCGGCGACGAGGTCATCACCATCTGGATGGCCACCGGGCGCCGCGTACCGCCGGCGAAGCTGCCGCTGGACGTGGGCGTGGTGGTCAGCAACGTGCAGACCCTGCTCAACGTGGTGCGGGCCGTCGAACGGGAATGGCCGGTGACCCTGCGCACGCTCACCATTACCGGCGCCGTGCAGCGTCCGGTGACGGTCACGGTGCCCATCGGCACTTCCTATCGTGACGCGCTGGCCCTGTCCGGCGGGCCCACCGGCCCCGGCATCTCCATCGTCGAGGGCGGCCCCATGATGGGCCACCTGGTGCACGACCTGGACACCCCGGTGACCAAGACCACCGGCGCGCTGATCGCGCTGCCCGACGACAACATCGTCGTGCGCCGCCACCGCCGTACCATGGCGGACGACCTGCGGGTCGCCATCGGTTGCGAGCAGTGCAACCTGTGCACAGAGCTGTGCCCGCGCCACCTGATGGGCCACGAACTGCCGCCCCACCTCATCGTGCGCTCCCTGGGCTACCGCCACGTGGCCACGCCCTCAACGCTGCTCGCCGCGCTGACCTGTTCGGAATGCGCGATCTGCGAGTTCTGGGCCTGTCCGGTGGACATCTCCCCCATGCGCATCAACGCCGCGCTGAAGGCGGAGATGCGCGCCCAGGGACTGCGCTACGAAGGCGAACTGCGCCCCCTCGACCCCATGGCCGAATTCCGCCTGGTGCCTTCGCTGCGCCTGATCGCGCGCCTGGGCATCAGCGCATACAACGTGCCGGCACCGCTGCAGTCCGAGGTGTATCGCCCGAATCAGGTCAGGATCCCGCTCAGGCAACACATCGGCCAACCCGCCCAGGCGGTGGTGGCCGAAGGCGACGAGGTGGCCCGCGGCGACCTGGTCGGCGACATCGCCGAAGGCGTGCTGGGCGCCCGCGTGCACGCCAGCATCGCCGGCCGCGTGACCGGGGTGACGCCGGAACACGTCACCATTGCAGCCCCAACCTGACAGCTCGGAGGCGAGCATGCTCCATGCAATCGGACTGGTCGAATTCCTCAGCATCGCGCGCGGCATCGAGGCGAGCGACCTGATGGCGAAGACGGCGGAAGTGCAGATTCTCGTCTCCAAGACCATCTGCCCCGGCAAGTACATCGTGCTGGTGGGCGGCGACATCGCCTCGGTGACGCAGTCGGTGAAGGCCGCGCGCGCGCTGGACGAGTCGAACATGGTCGACCACTTCCTGATCCCCAACATCCATCCCTCGGTGCTGCCGGCCATCGCCGGCGGCAATTCCGTCGTGGACGTGCAGGCACTCGGCGTCATCGAAACCTACTCGGTGGCATCGACGATAGAGGCGGCGGACGCGGCGGTGAAGGCGGCCAAGGTGGAGCCGGTGCGCATGCATCTGGCCTTCGGCATCGGCGGCAAGAGCTACGTGGTGATCAGCGGCGAGGTGGCCGACGTGGAGGCCGGCGTGCGCGTCGGCAGCGAGGTGGCCGGCGACAAGGGCATGCTCGTCCATCGCGTGGTCATCCCGCGCCCCCACAAACAGGTCATCGAACACCTGATGTAGGCGCCCTGTTGTGGGTGGGAGCAACTGTCTGCAGCAGATTTGTCGTTCAGGCTTACAGGGGGTCGCCCGTTCTCCATGTGGTCTGGTCGCGGATCATGGCGTTCAGACGAATGAGGAGGACGCGCATGCAGGCGACGAGGGCGACCTTGGGGCACTTGCCGCGCTCGCACAGCGTGTTGTAGCGACGCCTGAAGTCATCGTGTTTGCGGATGACC